>JBLXDM010000026.1:0-5614 GCA_048264125.1 Natronincolaceae bacterium | reverse complement strand
GTACACTGCCTCTGACAGCAAAGGCACAGGTAAATCTAATAGTGACAGAAATGGGCGTTATGGAGGTCGTAAATCAAAGTTTAGTATTACGAGAGATTAATCCGGAATTTACAGTAGAAGAGGTGCAGGCTCAAACAGAGGCAGAGCTTATTATTTCGGATGATTTGATTGATATGGAGCTTTAGTAAAACGGTAGTTTGATGCAGGAGGCTTTAATAAAATAAAAAAGAACGTTTCCAGCTGCTATGGGGCAACAGGAAACGTTCTTTTTTCAATGCTAATATCATGAAGCTATAGTTAAACGATATAAACTCAGATATTAAATCCCTAACATAATGCAAACAGTTGTAGCAATAGCGCATATGATTACTGGAATACAAACGCTGCACACAAATACATGCTTATAGGCGCTTTTATGGTTCAGACCCAATACACTAAACATTAAAAACAGACCGGGAGAATGAGGTAATGTATCCAGTCCACCGGCAGCAATCGCCGTAAGTCGATGCAATACATTTAGATTATACCCGGAGTTAATAAAGTTATCTGCTAAGGATTGATACATTAAGCGTAAGCCACCGGAGGAGGAGCCTGTAATTCCGGAGAATACGCTGGTGGCAAAAATACCCCTTACATATGGATGCATATCCAAGGTTAATACCCATTTCACGATATCTGCAAAAGCGCCGGAGTTTTGAACCACAGTACCAAATGCCAGCACAGCAGCTAATCCACCGATACCTGAAATACCGCCTCCCAATCCATTCGTTACCAGGGACTTCAAATCCTTGTCCTTAAGCTTGGAGAAATTTAGCAAAAAGGTTAGTAATGCACCAACCAGCATTGCAGACGTAGCCAACATATTTGAGTTAGTTACAAATTTTCCCCCGATAATAATCATAAGCAAAAGAACAATAATAGGAGTAAAGGCCTTCCAAGAAGCGGGGAGCAAATTACGATCCTTTATTTCAAAAAGGGCTGGGTCCACATTATCAGGATAAGTCCAAACTTCATTACGTGCTACTGCCTTTTTCTGAGCCCATACACAATAAGCCAAGCAGAGGGAAAATATTCCTAAAGCACTAAGAATACTAAGCACAGGGGCAGCCGTCATACTTGTACCCAGGTACTCAGTAGGAACCACATTGGTAAGCTGTGGTGAACCTGGTAGGGTAGTCATAGTATAGGTGGCAGAGCCCACAATAAGGCAAGCCATGGTTAAGTGACGAGGTAAATTAGCTTCCTTAAATAATAAAAACATAATCGGTGCAACAGCATACACAACTACGAAGAGGCTTACACCGCCATAGGTCAGCACAGAAACGATCAAAATCGTAACCAGCATGATGCTTTTTTTACCAAACCAATCAATAAACTTATAACCGATTGCTGTAGCGCTACCGGATTCGTCCATTAGCTTAGCATAAAGCGCCGAGCTGGCAAATAGTAAGAAATAACTTAAATAGGCGCTGGTATAACCCTTCATATAATGAACAGAATAAGAGTCCCAGATAGGCATTGCATTGGCAATAATAGCAACTAGAGATGCCAAAATCGTCAACGGAAGTGCACCTAGACCCTTATACGCACCATAAACCAAAACCGCAATAGCAAGAATAAGACCGATAATACCAATCATAGCATTGATTCCTCCTTAATTTGATTTTACCTTAAAAGACTTAGGCATTATAGAGATCATAGGTAAAAAGTGAAGCATCGAAGAGCTTTACGTTATCAATAGAAAGAGGAAGCTCGCCACTTTCAATTTTAGAAACGATTTCCACAACCTTATCATTGAAGGGTGTAGCGATTCCGTATTTTTTTCCGACCTGGCAAACGTAACCATTGATCATCTTTACTTCCGTTATCTTTTTCTTTTCTAAATCCTGAAGCATACTTGCTTTGGCTGTACGCATATCGGAATACATAGTGAGGAACATCTCCTGATTACTATCGAACATCGCTTGATCCTTCAGAGCTAATGTCTCTGGAGATTGTTCATGCAGCAGCATTGGTAGCTGATAACCGTCAGCCTCACAGCAAAGCTTAACCTCTCTGCCTAGATAGCTAAGGCAAGCACGGGCTATGTCGTTGTCTAAAACGCCCCCGAATGTAGTGCCACAAGCAGCCGACATTCCGCTCATGCAAGCATTATTGATTAGCTTTCCCCAACGGGAAGTCATTAAGCTATCGGAGATTTTAGCAGGACCCATAAAATTAAGGACCTCAGCTACAGCTTTAATTCTTGGGGTAATAGAACCGTCTATTTCTCCAATCTCAAAAAGATAGTCGTTTCGTGAGAGATCTTGTGTCAACTCAGAAACACCCGGCTCCATAAAGGTGGCTCCCCAAAGAACTGCACCGCCCACAGTACGCTCTTTGCCCACATAGCTGGCAACGAAGGGCTCCGGTACGCCATTTTGCAAGGTGCAAACCGTACTATTTGGTCCCAGATACGGAAGTAGATTAGGAAGCACGTCTGCATTACTGGTCTGCTTGGTGAGGAGGAAAACAATGTCATAGATACCCTCCATCTGATCTGGTGTGACGGCTTTTACCGGCACCGTGAAATCTACTGTGCCTACAATATGAGCACCAGACTGATTTAGTGCATCAACATGTGCTTGATAGCTGTCCACAAGCTCAACTGTGCAACCCTTTTTGGTAAAATAGGCACCCATGACTGTTCCCATGGCACCGCAGCCTAAAATTGCAATTTTCATTAATAAAACCCCCCTTAAATATTGTATCTATCATTAATGCAACTTCTGTGCCAAGTGAGAAAATTGTCGTAATTTTCACAAATATTATAATGGGCATATTTTATTTTGCAAATTTACAGATGCTATATATAGATTTATCTGATATATTCTTTATATAATAAATTGATTTATATCAGAGAGAGGAGTTTACGTATATGGAAATATCCAAGTTTTACGAAACACTTCTGGACAGTGTACCACATGGCATCTACGTTCTTGATAATTCAGGGAACTATGTCTTTGTCAACAGCGCTTATATTCGAATGCTAAATATGCCGAAAAATGTCCTATTACATTATAATGTTCACGACTTTGTGCAAACGAAGCAGATTGATCTCTGCATCTCCGATCTTGTGTACCAGCAAAAACGGCGTATTGTTATGTTTCAGGACGTTTTCGATACACAAAACTATGGGCGTAAGCAAATACGTCAGCTGGTGGTTTCTACTCCGCTTTTTAATGAGCATGGAGAGATAGAAAATATTTTGGCTGTGGTGTACCCCCTTGAAATGCTGAATTCTCTTTACTATGAAGCCAGCCAATTTAATGTCGTATCCTCCTTAGCCTCCTGGCCTTCTCCTGAAGCTACATGGGATAATAACTCCTTTATAGCCAAGAGCCCCACTATGCTGCGGCTTCTTAAAATGATACAGACGATTGCAGATGTGGATTCTACGGTTTTAATATCAGGTGAATCCGGCACTGGAAAAGAGGTAATTGCCAAATATATTCATCAAACCGGAAAGAGAAGCAGCAAGCCATTTGTGGTGGTCAATTGTGCATCTCTACCTGAAAATCTATTGGAAGCAGAGCTATTTGGCTATGAAAAGGGTGCCTTCACCGGAGCTTCTCCAGGAGGGAAAAAAGGATTTTTTGAAGAGGCTGATGGGGGGGTGCTATTCCTAGATGAAATCAACTCTCTTCCTATTAGTCTGCAGGGAAAGCTGCTTCGGGCAATTGAAACAAAAACCATTAACAGGGTTGGCTCTACACGCTTAAAGCACATTGATTTTCGTTTGTTAGCAGCTACGAATGAGGATCTACTAGAGCTCGTTGAAATAAAACAATTTCGTCTGGACCTGTATTACAGGCTTAATGTGGTTCCCATCTGCATTCCGCCCCTTAGGGAACGAAAAGAGGATATTATGCCATTGGTGGAATACTTTTTAGAGCATTTTTGCTATGAATACAATAGAAAGAAAATGTTTTCTCCCCAGACCATTGACAATATTATGCACTATGAATGGCCTGGAAACGTGCGTGAGCTTAAGAATTTTGTAGAACGTGCCGTGGTTGTCAGTATAGGGGACATCATTGAGCTTAAAAACATAGAGGATATTGCAGGCGGGCAACGTCAACGCTTTCAGACGGATGTTCTTGATTCCTTGCCGATCACCAAGCAATCCTCCTCAACAGAGCTTTCCTGTGAAGAAATGCTGGATGAAGGGGTTTCTATGAAGGACTATTTAGACAAATGTGAAAAGGCCTACTTAGCGCATGCCTTGAAGCGTTATAGAACATCATACAAGACAGCGGATGCCCTGGGAACTAGCCAGACCTCCATTATGAGAAGAAAAATGAAATATGACCTTTAAGTCATAGAATATAAGTCAAAAACGGTTCCGTTTAAACTGATATCGTTTTCAAAACCGTTTTTGACTTATTTAAAGAAAAAATCCCTAGGAAATGTACAAAAAAGCTTGGCATAATTCTTGCTATAAATAAAGACAAGGGAAATGTATTCCCCTTAGGGCTTTTTCCCCATTCTTTATATATAGGAGGTAATTAAAATGTCTGATTTAAAGAAAAAACGTGTCATCTCGGTTGCTGTTACGGGCTCATGGCCAACCCACGATGATAATCCAAATGTTCCCTTCACGCCTAAAGAAATTGCTGCGGATGTCTATGAATGCTGGAAAGCAGGTGCTGCAATAGCCCATATTCATGTCCGTAATGATGATGGATCTCCATCCACTGATTTTAATAAGTATAAAGAGACCATCGAGCGTATCCGTGCCTATAAGGACTGTGATATTGCACTGAACATCACTAGCTCCGGCAGTGTAGGCTTTGGTGATGACGAACGTATCTATCCTTTGCAGCAACTGCTGCCGGAAATGGCTTCCTACGATGCGGGAACCCTCAATTGGATGCACAAAACAGTATTTATGAATCCCCCTGCATTTCTAGAAAAATTGGGTTATGCTCTTCAGGAAAGCAATGTTAAACCAGAAATCGAAATTTTTGATGCAGGAATGATTTACAATGCCATGTACTATGAAAAAAAAGGCGTACTAAAGGCACCATGTCATTATCAATTCGTGTTAGGCTGCCCAGGGGGCATGACCAGCACCATAGAGAATTTGGTATTCCTGCGAGGATTAATTCCTGAAGGCAGCACCTGGTCCGCCTGCGGAATCGGTCAGGGGCATATGCCAATTATGTTGGCTACAATAGCTATGGGTGGTCATTTACGTGTTGGAATGGAAGACAATGTCTTTTATAAAAAAGGTGTTCTAGCAGACAGCAATGCACAATTCGTAGCTCGTGCTAAGCGCCTGCTGGAGGAAGCTGATCTAGAAGCGGCAACCCCAGACGAGGCGCGTCAAATTTACGGCCTAACCAGAAAGGTATTCTAACAACAACACAAACACACAAACACAAGGGGACGGTTCTCCTGTGTCATGTCGAGATCACAGAGGGACGGTTCTTTTGTGTCTCGGCTGTATCTTGATATGATGCTGTTTTTAAAAAGAAAATACAGATTTTATGACGATAGGTGCATTTAGTAATGCATCTATTGTCATTCAGCGGAGGAGATGAAAAAATGACAAAGATAATAAAGCTGGAGG
>JBLXDM010000025.1:0-6573 GCA_048264125.1 Natronincolaceae bacterium | reverse complement strand
AGTATCTTTTCACTACGCCCTAATGGGCCGGATGCATCGTCTATGCGTATGCATATTGCCTATGCCAATGATCATCGGTTTTTGGGGTTTCTTGAGCGTTTTTTTGGGTAGGGTTGGGCTCCTGGCAAGTCCAAAACTATAAGCAAACATATAAATCTAAAAGATTTTATATGCAAACTCGAAAAGTATACCGTTGCGTATACAAGTGCCCCTATGCGCAACCCGCTAAAAGAAAAGCTTATCATTGGATAATATCAATCACTGCTAATTCTGTTTGTGGCATATATGGGCTGCTTACGGCCAAGAGCTGTCATTCAGACGAAGCTGATATAACGCTTCGCTCACCGGTAAATTAGGAGCGCAGCGAGTAATTTATCCGCGTGCAGCAACTTGTTATACGGCATTAGGATCGACATCTCAAGCAAGGTTTCCTAACATCCACTGTTTAGCAGCTTTAGAATTAAAAGCTTTCCTCCCGTATCCTTCGGTTAACAAATCTTCAGGCAGATACTCATCATACTTTTCAATCATTTTTTGCTGAATAGAAAGTGTTCTAGCCAGTTCGGTTTCATCCGGTAGCACATCATTTGCTATATTTAATAAGCAAGTCTTTATGTCATCCGCACTAGAGTTTTGCACTTCAATAACACCAGCAAAATTACTGCATATAAATCCGCTTCTAATGAGTAAAACTGTAAGGGTGTTAACCACTTTATCGCCCATCCATGAAAAAATATAACAGTGCTTACCGCTTTGATAGACGGGCTGGTCTTCAAGGTTGGCTTCTTTAAAAAGGCTCGCTCCCTCTTGAAACAGCTGCCTTCCAAGATTATCCACAAAATCTATTTTCTGATTGCCAACCTCAATTCGATAGTCACCGGTGCAATAGATACTTAACATCTCTTGTCGAACCCTGTCATGAATCGACATGCCGCTACCGTTAAATTTCGGAGGTTTACCGCCTTTTGTAGCAGTCACATAAATGACTTTCTTTTCATCATCAATATCCGTGACCTTCCACCTACGGCCACCAAATATTAAGTGCTGATCTTTAAGAATTAGCGAATCAACGGGTAGCGTTCCGAGATTTTTACTTCCGGCAACAACACGGAACTCCTCTGGTGTTTTAAATACAGCATAGAAGGTATAGGAATTGGTTATACGTTCGCCTTCACTTCCTAAGACTAGTTCACCGCTATTTAGCTGCTGTATCAGCTGAACTGTCCCCATATGGGACAATAGTTGTTTGAAGTGCTGAATAGATATTTCTTTGAATGATCCTTGCTCACATAACAGAGAGTACAACTGGTCTACTCTAACACTTCCCCACTGTGCTATTACGGCAAGAATTTGGTGTAAAAATGTTGAGAGGTGCATTTGCTCTGTATCTGCTGGCTCAAACCAATTCTCTACGATAAGCAACCGTATCATTGCTAATGACTGAACCAGCTCTAATCTAAGACCATCTACAATATTTGATTTATCACTCAGTTCATTTTCAGCGATGAGCGCTCGTAAAATAGAGGGTGAATTTCTTCTACCGGATCGACCTAACCGCTGACGTAAACTTGATACTGAGTATGGAGCTGTAACCTGAATAACAGAACTTACTTTGCCGATGTCGATACCCAACTCTAAGGTCATGGTACAAATGGCAGTAGTAGGTAGGGTTTCTTTTTGTAATCTGGATTCTAAATCTTCTCGCAGCTCTTTGGCTAAAGAACCGTGATGTGGGAAAAATTCATTCGGTACGACTTGCTGTTCGCATAAATCGCTTAGCTGCGCAGCAATACTTTCTGTCCGGCTACGACTATTCGCAAAAACCAGATGAGAGTCACCTCTACAGAGTTTGAAAATTTCCTGACAAATCTGTTGTTCGGCAGAGGTGCGTGTTTCATCAGCCATAATATCTACCGGTTCTAAATATCCCTTCACTTGAACCTTAATAGTGCTTTGGTATTGACTGCTGGTAATGATTTCACAAGGCAGACTATTATTCGGCCTGAGAGAAAGAGGAACTTTATCAAGCTCTCCAAGAGTCGCACTTAGCGCAACCCGTGGAATGGGGTTGGTAATTCGGCCTGTAATATGTTCAAGACGAGCAAGTAAAGAGAGTAATTGCTGACCTCGTTCTGTTCCGATAAACGCATGAAATTCATCAATGGCGATATATTTGAGTGAAGTGAAGGATTGTCTTATCCACCCCGGTTCTCTGACTAAGAGGGACTCTAATGATTCAGGGGTAATCAGGAGAATGCCGGAAGGATTATTTCTGGCTTTCTTCTTTTTTGATTGAAGGCTATCACCGTGCCACGGCGTAACCTGCATATCGAGCATATCACTTAAGCTTTCGAGTCTGCGGTACTGATCGTTAATCAGTGCTTTTAAAGGACTGATATACAGAATGTCAAAGCCGTTTTCCTCTTCGGTTATTGCACTACATGCTGGTAGAAAAAAAGCTTCTGTTTTACCTGCCGCTGTTGATGCGCTAATCAGTACATCTCTGTCACCAGCTAGAATCGGTGCGATTGCCCGTTTTTGTATTTCTCTTAAATCAAGCCAGCCCTGATTAAACAACCATTTTTGTACACGCTTATCAAGGCGCTGATATTCCTCTATCATAATTTGAAGTCAGCTAATCCATAAGAATTCATAATTTTGTCAGCCTCTTTGTCCACAATAATTTCATCTGTATCACTTGGTCGATCTTCTTCAATCGCAATAGATTGAACTAACTGTGACCATTGCATAGATGGGTTTTGATCTAGTACCGCCAGCATATCTAAAAATGCCTTGATGGTGTTTCTCGGTGTACGGAAATAGGCATCTCCGATAGTCTGGCTGCAATGATGTAGAAATGATTTCAATGCATCATCTGGAACGAGATATTTAGAAGTATCACCCTCGGCAAATACATGGCGTAAATTCTTCAGAAGAATATAGAGTTCTTCTGGTGTTAAGTTCGCTAGATGAAGTGCTGGAGAGGAGTAATCAATCACACCTGCTCGCTGTGCAAAGCTGTTTTCAGCTAAACGGGATTGCAGCGCTTCATAGCTATATAACCCTCTGCGGGGATCTAGTAAAAACTCAGGTGTTCCACTCAGTAGAAATCCAAGATATTCTGCCGAACCCTGAAGGCAGTCATTTAAAATTCGTAGAATCTGCTCATAGTTAGATGTACGTGCTTGTGTGCTGCTTAATTTATAAAGATTGACCATCTCATCCAGATTAACTAGTAAGCCTTCATAGCCGGCCTGGCGTACAAATAGACTCATAAGTTTTAGCGCATCATAAAACGAGTTGTCTGAAATAATCGTTCTGACATCAAGATCCCTTCGGGCATCAGTCTTCGTAGTGTATTCAGCACGTAACCAACGAATAGCATTTGATTTTAGCTCTTCATTATCCTGCTCATGACCGTTCCAGTAAGCATCAATGACTTTTGCAAAATCATACCCACCAACCAGTTCAGATAAAGATGCTAATTTTTGATGTATTACTGTTGAAACATCGGTGTTCTTTTCATCTGCTTCTTTACGAGCTTGAGTTACAAACCGTTCTACAACACTGGCTAACGCATTTCCATCCGGCTTATTTCGAGTTGCCAGATTTCTCATAAGCTCGGAATAAAGATTTCGCGCCTGACCTGATGAAGCATGTATACGTCGATCAGGTGAAAGGTCCGCATTGACCGTAACCAGTTTCTTTTCAAGGGCAATAGAACGTACTACGCTCAGGAAGAATGTTTTCCCTGAGCCATAATCACCAATGATTAGTCTGAATGCTGCACCACCTTCAGAGATTCTTTCAATGTCCTTAAATAAAGCTTTGACTTCATTACTTCTACCTACCTGAATATGCTGAATCCCAATCTTAGGAGTCACGCCTGATTTCAGTGATTGAATGATTGCGTCACGCTCTTTTAACCGGATACGTTTTTCCATAAGTTTAACCTTCTATTTCTTCTACGATTTCCTGATCGATATAAATTGCGTCACCATCCTCTTCAAGTACCGCCGCATCCACTTTATCAAACGACCAGTCATTAATAGTTTCCAATGCTCCGCTAACCATCAGCCCTAAATCACGGCACAGCACTTCCACTTCTTCACGACTCCATCTATCTTTTCGTAGCAGGCTTTCAAACAAACTATAATGCTGTTTATCAATTCCGATTTTTTCCTCTGTATTTGCACTGTCCGTAGTTGAGTCACCGGATTCATTTATAGGTTCGTCCTCCACAAATATTGCGCCCAACATGCTTTGTACATCTTTAGTTTCTGATTCATGAATCGCTAGGAGACTTTCATTCAACTGGGACGAAGTAGGAGCTGAAGAAGCGGTTTCTGTTTGTGAGCTTGAAGGTCGTAAACCAGCTTTATTTGATGACATTCCATGAATGTCTCCAGTAACAAGGGTTTTATCAAGACCTAGTAAGGTATAGAGTTTTTCAAGTTGTTTGATTTCTTCTGGTTCAATTTTTCCATCGGCCATCGCCACACCGACAAGTATGCGGCTAACCGCTGCTTTTTCTGTTTTACCTAATGTTTCCAGTCTAGCTTTCAAGCCTGTGATATTTGAAGGTGTATTAAGTCTCCAAACCAAGTAGGCGTGTAGTGATTGTTTTTCGGTAGGTGATAGGTTGGTATCGTGGTCAATGAGCTGAGTTAATAAATTTAATTCTGCCTGATCGACATGAGAATCAATTGTGGCAACCATTGCCCCTAGACGGAGTGCCATGCCCATTTCACTATAAGCCCTGGATGGCTCAAAGTATTTGCCGTGTCCTTCAGGAAATAGAACTAACTTTCCATCTGCGCTCGTCTTAGTGTGATGGTAACGAGTATCAGGAGCTATGCCATAACCCGCTTTTTGAGCAAGGTTCTGAATTAAATAAGCTTCTTTTTTATTGATCTTGGAAGGCAAAGGTGATTTGGTATATGCCCAGAATTCCTCAACATTAACCAGCCCTTTTTTTGTTGAAATAGCATCATCTGCCCATTTCTTAAATTCACCTAATCCTGGCGTAGCTCCTAAATCACTGAGTTCGTCAGGCAATAACAATATGGCTTCAATGTCTGTCCGTGAAGCATCCGGTTTGGCGAGATACCTGCTATAAGCATCTAGTTCTGCTGTACATTTATCTGCAATTTCAATCAGCTTATTTACAGGACCTTTTAAATTACTTGGATCGGGAAGATCCTGTTGAGGCAAGGATATACCACGTAGAGAGGAGCTAGCGGGATGATACTCAATCCTTAGCCGTGTTTTATTGGGTTTAACAACAATGCCGTCACCATGTTTTTTACTATAGAGGAGTGTAAACATCTGGCTGAACTCATAACCACAACGCCGTGCCGGTTTCTTTAGATTATAATCTGGATAAAACCGAATCCAAGCCAATGCCAGTTCGGCGGGAATGGGCTTTTCATCATTTACCGTAGTGGCAAGTCGATGTTTAAATAATAGCGAATCTCTTTGAGGTGTTTTTTCCAATTTTGGATGTGATACTGCGTGAGGGCGTAGTAGACACATGATTTCCAATAGACGCGTTGAATAATTTGAAAAAGAGCGACTGCCTCCGTAAATGTCTTTTAATCGAAGTACTTCGTCAAATAATGACTTGAACTCAGCATCATCCACTGACTGTTTAATTGAATCAACGGTAACACGCCTTTCAAGGCCATAGAAATAAATAAAAACATAACCCAAGGGTGTGTCTGGATCATTTCTATTACCGGATAGCCAACTAAGGAAAGCTCCACGCCCTTTAGGTGAGAGCGATATAAATTTAGGCCAATAGCCTAAATTTTCATCTTCAAATGAGGAAGGTTTGTTTTCAATTTTTAGCGAATCATCAACTAATGAGGCTTCAGTTCCATACCCGTCTAATGAACTGAGCTTGCCACCATAATAAAAATTCCCCCCAGTAAAAGTTTGTTGTCCCTTTATGGTGATCGATTCGCCGGATTTTATCCATTTTCCCGGAGTCTTATTTTTACTTTTTTCTTCATCATAGCCATATGAAATACTGAAAGTAGCTAGATCATCGTCATCATCACCTTTACTGTTCGCCGCAACCCGATTGTTTGTAGTCATGGTTACACCGAATTCATTTTTGGAACTTGGTCTATTATTCTTCTGAGCTTGTTGTTTTGAGGACGTTGCCATCATTGCTTTGATGACGAAGTACAAAATTACTGCGCCTCCTACTAATAACCAAAATTCCATATTCGCCTCAGTTGTGATTTTTCGGGGAATGCACAGTCGTTTTTGCTGCCGTATAACAGATATTAGGCTGCCTATCTTATGATTGAATGAACACGCTGGCACTTTTTTCCGGCAAATGCAGCCTGCCAGATTCTCCCAAGTCTATGATCCTTTAAGCTATTAATGATCATCAGACTGTATAGCCAAAATTCGCGCGACTGCTGCATTTCCAAGAATGACCGCTTTGGGTCGAAAACGGACTTCTAGCAAGGTGTCTCATCGCAATAACCGACTCCGCTTACGTTTATTCAACAACCTGCAACTATCAAAATCTATTTAGCCTAAAAGCTAGCAGATAATGAT
>JBLXDM010000024.1:0-7584 GCA_048264125.1 Natronincolaceae bacterium | reverse complement strand
CCGCCGAAGCGGTGGGGGCTTCTCGCTTCTGTTAATTGTAAATATCCACCAGTATCTTAGCTTTTTAAGGTTGTCCCAAAGTAGATCTGATCATCTCTAATGTCGGAATATAAGCGTGATTTATTCACACTTATGGATTAGAATGAGGAAACTTACATCAATTAGGGCGCCCTTCATGGCCATCCGAAAATTGAGCGACCTCAAACCCGTGTTTAGCAGTGAGCGTGTCACTGAGTGGCAGCCCGTACCCCTGGGGGCGCGCTATCGTTATGAGCGAGATCGGGCCGCGGTCGGACAGGAAATAACGCCTGGCAGCGAGCAGTACGAGTGGTACGTGTTAGCGAAAAACGACCTGGCTAACGCGAAACGCAAGGTATTTGATCTCCTCAACGAGGACTATCTGTAATGCCTCGTAAAAGAGCCATGCAAGCCGCTGAGGCGCATTTGTGGCTAGAGGTGTTGCTTACGTATGCGTTTGGCTCTACGCCTGCCCAGCGCGTTGCACGATTGGATTTGTTGGGGGTGGCCCATGATGCCACCGCATACCCTGACGATATACCCGATGGCCGGCTGGCCGACCTGTTGCTGGCCTGGGTAGAGAAGTATGTGTCACCGGAGGATTGGAGGAGGCTTCAGGCGCGAGTTAGGAAGCGTCGCAGCCAATAGATACGTATTAGCGCTATCTATCCTTGTTGTTTGTTTGATTTTCAAACATAGAGCGAGCTAATGACCTCAATCCATGAGGATCGTCATTGGTTGAGGTCTTCTGTGGAAGCTCTGACGGTTTAGTCGAGGTAGGAGGCGGTGGTAACTGTCGTAGCTGAGCGACTTCTTCTCTTAAAGAAATTAGCTCTTTGTGCATAGCCTGCAACGCTTGCAACATTGCTGGTTGCAAGTCTTCTTTTTTGGCGGTTGTAGCTGGTTGCATTTCAGGTGGAACTTGCTTTGGCTCACCGTAACAACGTACCAGTTCAGCCATGTCTACTACACGAGTTCCGTCTCCTCTAAACCCGCATGATAAGCGTCCTGCCTCTATGTGACGATGGATAGTACTGCGGTGCTTTCCATAGAGCTTAGCGACTTGAGGAATAGTTAGTTGCATGTCTGCCTAATCGGTTGCGTCTCCTGGTTTCATGTTAACTCTAATCGGCAAGTGATCGTTAACTACGGACGCAATAGATAATGCTCAGTTTTCAGTACAGAGCTAGCTTTTAGCTATTTGCTTAGCTTCGCTCAGTAACCTCAACGCGGTGTCTTCATAGCCCTCGCCAGGACGTGCCTTACTCTCAATGACTGCACGAGGAATCCCGTAGAGCGCCCCTACGGTGTTTTTAATAGGAGTCCCAGGGTTTCCTTTGGCTTTTTCTTTTCTGGCTCTCTGGTGCGTTGCTTTGGCCTTTTCGCCAAAAGTGAAAGTCAGATGAGTCACCCTCCGCCCAGTTTTGCGCTGTGACCACTTCACCCACATTGGCGAATGCTCGTTGATCTGTTCGACGGCAGGTTCGATCACGCGGCGTTTGAGGTCGCGTATGTTGCCGTAGCGATCCTCCAGCTGGAGTGTTTCACGGAACCAAGCCAGCTCTACTTCACGCTTTCCGGCATCGCGCCACTGGCACAGCAACTCATAGAGGCGGATGGCGTGGGTACTGGTCATCTTGGCCACATCGGTTAGAGCGTAGCGTGTGAACTGCGCTGAGAGCTGAGACAGGTAAGGCACCATCGGTTGGCTGAAACGAAGTGATACGGTGCCCTGATCCTCTTGATAAACAACTTCTTGCACCCAGCGTGTAAGCCGTACCTTGCCCCCGCTCTTACCGTTTGGAGGTTCATGCAGAGTCACGCGCCGCTCGAAAAGGCGCTCTGAAGCAGCCTTGAGGTTCTGGTAAGCCGTGCCCAGTTTGGTTCCCGTCATTTCGGCGATCTGCTGGGCACTGACTGTGTAGAGTTGCTGGTCAGTCAACGACTCATCTCTACGCACCTGGGCGATACAGGCCAGTACAATACGCTGTTCGTAGAGGCTAAGGCGGTAGGATGCTTCAACCAGGGCGTTGGCTTTGTAGACCTGCGGAGACTGCATGCTTATTCCTTTATGTGACACTTCCATTAGTTGTCACATAAAACCATCAATTTGTCCCCCTTACAACCATCAATTTGTCCCCTTTTAACCATCAATTTGTCCTTTTTTAACCATCAATTTGTCCCTTTTTAAGCCCAATATCCATTTTAAATCAACGGTTTATAGCGCCTAAAAGTAAAAAGGGAAAAGTACATAAAAGAGCGCATAGCGCTCGCCTACCCTCCGATTCGCTCCGCCCACGCCTACGGCGTGCCTGATAATGCCTCGACAAGTCGAGATAGGTGGGGCTGTCGAGCCGCTTCGCGGCTGGCCCCACCTGTCGGCTCGACCTGGCATCTAAAGGTCCACACAGCTGTGGGCCGATCCCCACCAAACCTGCTGGTACGTTTTGGGCCTTCGGCCCGGTTATGCAGAAGAAGGGGCTGGCATGCCGTGCCACTAATCCCTTATCAGCCACCGCACTGAAACGGATCTAGGGAGGCTCGAGAAACGAGGCCGAGTCTGTCCGTGAAGGGCAGTGGCCAACAACTGACCGAGGGACGAGGGAAGGCGTTAGCTTTGTAGATACTTATGTTGACACGTAACATCCCAAAATCTAAAGTAGCTACATAAGTAGCTACATCGGAGTATTAGAATGAATAGCGAAATTAAACGGTGGGGCAATAGTGCAGCGGTTCGTTTATCAAGCAAGGTGCTTGCGCAAGCCAACCTTGACGTATCTGCGCCCATTAGCATTAACGTACGCGCAGGTAAAATTGTAATTGAACCGCTTGTTAAGAAGCGGAAAACGCTAAAACTGCCTTACTCTGAAGCTGAGTTGCTGCGAGGGTTAACGCCAGAAAGCGCCCATGCTGACGAACTAGCAACGCCTTCATCTACCGAAATGGGGCATTCATGAGTAAGTATGTCCCTAAGCGAAACGATATTGTGTGGCTTGATTTTGATCCAACGAAGGGTAAAGAAATAGGCAAATATCGACCCGCTCTAGTTTTATCTTCTGAGGAATATAACAAGCAGAGCGGTTTGATGATCTGCTGCCCAATTAGCACCAGTATACGGGGCGGTGTAACAGAGGTTCTAGTTAATAACCTGGAACAGCCTAGTGTTGTTGCGGCAAGCCTTATTCAAACGCTCGCGTGGCAAGATCGGAAGGTGAAATTTATTGTCCGTGCAGAGCGCGGTGTCATGGATGAAGTTCTGGTACGACTGATCCCACTAATTGGGGCTGATAGTGTTATTGAAAAGTTTGTTGAATAGAAAAAGTACCATGTAATACTGACTTATTATCTTAGTAGCGGAACTAAGAGGATAGACTATGGATTGGGAAATGCTCGGTAGGTATGGGCTGCTTTTCATCCCTGTTTTGATGGGAATAGCGTTAACGATCGCCGTGAAATGCTCGAAGGAGAAACGTTAGTTTCTGGGATTCAAAGGGGCACCCTTTGGCACGACGGATTATACAACGTAGCGAAGCGCAGTGTATACATCCGTAACGTGCCTATATTTTTTCCAGGTTTTTACCCCGGTCTGCTTATTGTCTGCCTAATGTCTGCAAAGTGCCTATTCAGGCTCAAATATCTGCTTATTGTCTGCTTAGAGTCTGCCTATTGTCTGCAAACATTGCTTAGTGGTGACTATCAGCGAGTTGGATGGTGAATATAGGCTTATGTACCCTGTTTTGTACCTGAATCGTACCCTGCTTGTACCTTTTTTGTACCCTTACGTGTTTTTGCTGTCAGCTACCGCTGACAGGTCAGTTTTCGACGCTCTAAGGGCCAAAAGCAACCCTTAAATGGGCTACACACCATACGCACCTTAGAGGTGCGTTGTAAGCAGCATGGTTGCTGAATTTTTTCAAATTCTGCTATAAAAGCTTGTAGCCTTCAGTGGCTACAAATAGCAGTGAAATGCCCATGGAATGGGCGATTTAGAGGCTACAGAAAAGGCTACAAAGGGCATAACTAAAAAATCATCTATAAAATGATCTCAATAACTGTTCCATTATCCATTAAGTTACCAATAATTTTTTCCGCATCAAAACTGTTTGTTAGTATATGTTCGTGAAATAAAGACCATACTCCATCGGTGCATAATATGATCTTATCGCCTTTAGAAACTTGAACTTCTGATATGTTTATATCTTCTATATTATCTTTTGAAATATAATTTGTTAAAACGTGTCTCATTGGATGGTTGATGACAGTTGAGGCAGTATCACCAAAAGATTTACGTTTAGAAACGGCTCTCCATGCTACTGTTTCATCTTTAGTAAACAGCTCCCCATTTATGTATAACCGGCAATCACCAGAATGGAAAAGTGTGGCTGAAGAGTTTTTCACCATGCAACAAGTTAAAGAAAATTTAATATTTTCTTTAACGCATCTATACAAGCTTGACGGAAAGATTGCCTCTTTATCTGCATTTAAAATTTCTGTTGACAGTTCTTGGATACAATTAAATATTTGTTTTTCACTGGATTCTTCGTAACCATCAGCTATTATAAAAAACGTAGCATCATAGGTAGAAAAACAGTTTGCGATGTCTAAGTTTAAATCTCTTTCCCCTTGGTGCTCTGTTATTTTAACGATCATTAAACAATATCCCAAGGCATTGATGTGAAATAATCGTTTACTTTTTTATAAATGATATTGAAATCGGGCAAGTCTCCTTCTATTTCGTCTTCCATGTCTTGAAAACCTTCTGAAGATTTTTCAATTATGCGCTTATCATTTAGTGCGTATTTATGTAAAAAATCGTCAATATGTTTATCTTTCGATTTCTCTAATAGCATTTCCAAAACCATTGACTTCTCTTCATTGGTACATGTTAAGAAATTATCTATTAAATAAGATATGTCATATATGTCTTGCCTTCTGCCTCTGTTTCTTACAACTTGCTGTAAAACTGACCTGAATTTTTCAGCGGTTAAAGACACTAAATCATAAGCTTTTATGGAGTCTTCGCCAGTGATTCCAATTTCTTGTGTTCCACCTGTGAACTCATTAAAACTATAATCAATAGAAACAACTTGGGAAGATTCTCCTCGCAACATACGTCGCATAGTTGCAGGATTATTTTTCTGGGAGTAGCCGATTGTTATTTTTAATGAAGGAAATGTAGCATCTGCTTTTTTTGGCATCTTTTTAAGCTTTTGAATAGCACAAAAAATACCATAAAAAAGCTCTGCTTCTGCTTCAATCAGTTTTAGGTTAATTTGCTCTTTTAGCTCTTCCTCGTTAAGGTTTGTCATTTTTTTTGAAGTGGAAAAATCTATATCTGTTGTGTATCTATTACTCCCATAGCGTATACCAAGTAAAATACCACCTTTCATGACCATGCTTTCAGAAAGTTCATCATGTAATGATATAGCCATTAAAATGATGTGTACGGCCTTTCTAAAATTCTCTTGCCCCTCTGGCGAGGAGTTTACCCAGTTTTCAATTCCTTGTTCCATATTTCTCTAACTCATTGTAATTTATTGATAAATTCCATTCTTGGCTATAGGTTTCAGCATACTCCTTGCCAGGAAAAAGCACTCTTGACCCACCTCTTTGGTTTGATTTCTCTTGTTTCCAATTTTCTATTTCCTGGGAGTCGATACCAAGCACAGAGTTAAAAATAAACCCTATACGAGCTTTGTCAATTGCTTTTCCAAAATTGTTTGTATAACTTATTATTTTTCTTTTAAAAGTAGCTCCATACTCTATATAAGTGTCAATAACGTGTTGATGGCCACCACAGCTTTCTGGGTATCTCAGCATATCAATAAATAACTCCCCTATATCTTGTATAGTAATACCATTATCCCCTTCTTTAGGTCTTTTGGGGTCTTTTTTAATGGAGACAAAAACCATTTTTCCAAAGTGGTTTTCTGAAACAGGGAATGTCGGTATGAAATCTTCAGCCTGAGTGGGTGATCCTATCCTTTCGGTAATCTCTGCTTTAGCAATATTTTTCCACTCGTTTTTACTGCAAGAAGTGAAGTATATAACTTTGGGGATTCGGTCAGTAATTCCATACCAATGCATTGCACTTAGATGTGATATATATCCGTATGGATAAACTGAGCATAAATTACTTTCTATAGATGAACTCTTTTCAGTAAGTACCCTATAAAATTTTGAATCCTGATGGAAAAACGAGTTTTCTTTTTCTGCGGCTATTATTCCAGCAATTTCAAGGCGTGATACATATCGGCGGAATTGTTCAATTCTAGGCGTACGAATCACTATCTTAGTTATTTTCTCCCCTTTATATTCTCTCTTTTTATACAAGTAGAATATTTCTTCATACAGTCTTTTTTTACTAATAGCGCCTTTTCCGTAGTCGTTGATGACCCAATGGGATAAAGCATCCTCCATTGAAATCGGCATGTTCTCTCTCCAGGTATATACGTCCTTAGGACGTATATACCTGGAGAGCGCATATGTCAAGAAAAATGACGTCATGAGAAGATATTTTTGACAAAAGGTTAATAAAGCTATATAATGTGTCCTTAGGACACATTATATAGCTTCTTCACACGTTTTTTAGAAGCATTGCAGAGTTCGTACCTAATCGTAGAACCCGATGGTTACTGGTTGTGATCTTCTCAATCACTCTGCGCCTCATGCCCTTTTCTCTTTTTATGCATGTACGTCAAATTCAAGATAATGCGGATAATCTTGAATTTCGGCCTATAAGTGTGAAAAATTCACACTTATAGGCCGAAATTTGCATAGCCCGATCTCCTTAACTAGGGTGTAGGTACGTTAAGCAATGGACGCTTTGCGTAAGGACGACCGAGCACGGAACGCTTGATGATCTCATGGACGTATGAGCAGGACGCTCAACAGAGTTCGCTAGGAAGCGATGTAAGAATTCTGCCCGACCCGAAAGGGTCGGGCTTTTCTATGTTCCAGAAACACAAAAACCGCCTTGGTGAGGGCGGTTATGCGTCACTGTCAGTTGGTGGCCAACAGTGTTTGGCTTTGCAGCCAGGTTAGTAGCTAATTAGTAAGATACGTTCAAAAATGATCCCTTTCAAGTGAAGAGTTCTTTTATTTTACTAAAATGCTCGATTGATAAATGGCTTAACGCCTGGCTCAAAAAAATAGAAGTTATCCACAAGCCAAAAATTACTGGCACCTCTTCCTTTATCCCTCGCAGGAAACCTAATATCCTGTAGCAGTCCCTTTGAACTCTCCCCCTCCGGTTGGTACCCGGACTGGCTAGTGGGGTGCTGGACCAAACCAGGGGATCGTTGCGCTTTGCGCCAGGTTAGTAGCTGTCAGCCCCATGAGACCAGTAGTGGATGCTGAGACGCCCCGTAACAACGGGGGACCGGAGTATGATCGAACTTAGTATGCTCATCATCGCTCTGCTGACGCTTGCGGTAAGCGTTGCGACATACGTCGACAATCGTAACCGCAAGTGATGCGAAAGCCCCCACCGCCGAAGCGGTGGGGGCTTCTCGCTTCTGTTAATTGTAAATATCCACCAGTATCTTAGCTTTTTAAGGTTGTCCC
>JBLXDM010000023.1:0-9221 GCA_048264125.1 Natronincolaceae bacterium | reverse complement strand
GTCAACCATGTTTTTATTTCCAATTTGTGGCCTATTTATTTGTGTCTGCCTCAAGAGGCAACTTAAATACTATATCATGTCCTCGACATTATGTCAACTGTTTTTTTATTTCTTTTTTTCTGATGCTCTTTTCTTATGAAACAACTTTTCCAACTATACCATCGGACCTTCATTATGTCAAGAGAAATAAAGGCTTTAAATTATACCCAAATAACATGCAATGTTTGCCTTCTTATCTATAACGCCCTTTATCCTTTTATTTTTACTACTCATTATTACGGTGACACCAGGTCCATGTCCAGCCTTAATACAATTGCTGTGAACTACAATGCCAATAGAAACCGCTTCCTTTAGATATTGCCTTCCATAGGTATTATCGCAATCCTTGAGTAGCACCACATCTCCAAATCTTAAACTATCAATACCATAGCTTTTATTTGCTTCAGCATCACCCGTCATTATATCATAGTCACCTGTGTAGGCCGTGGCCTCACCTATTCCTGAGCCCATTAAAAAAGCTGGTATCTCCGTAACAACCGGAACCTCTATTTCACCTGATTCCACTGCTTTTATTTGTAGCCTACTAAAAAGCAATGGATCAATATTCATACATTTTATATCCTCTGCCTCTGTGATAGATAGCCCCTGCCCCCAAGCCTTTACGAGAATACTATCTCCTATTGCCATTTTTTCTAAATCCTCTTCCTTAAAGTAAACCAGAACATGATCTATTCCTCCATGCTTTCCCGTAACATATCCCTCTGCTCCCTTGGCATCCCCTGTGATGACCCTTGCCTTATTACCGATACAGGCCAGCATATTTAATGCCGAATTTTCCTCCTTGCTTTCGCTTTTAATACTTACCCCCGGCTCTACATGATCACCTATCCAATTCATACAATCATCGCCGACCTTTACATTATAAGTAATGCCTCCTGTAGCCGGCAAAATGTTACCCATTCCCTCTCTGTTAATTCTATATGGAAAAATAGACCTGGGACTGCTTATTTTCCCTTGTACTGATTGGATTACTAGAAAATCCTTGTTTGTAATCATAAAAGCGCCTCCTTAATTATATTGTTTTTTTCTGCGTTTTAAAGTTATGCTTATAAAATCTACTGTGGTCTCTTTCCTATCCTTATATCTGTTCATTGCAATAAATTCTTTCTACGACAAAAAAATAAAAATTTTTAATCTTTTTGGCGTTATTTACAGAAATATTTACCAATTTGTTATATAATATTATATAATAAATACATATCAATAATATCATAAAAAAAGCCCATTATATATTGAAATAACACAGAAATTAAGGTAAAGGATATTTATAAAAATATAATAACAGTATTCTTTATCTAATAATAATATTATTTATAAACTAGGGGGGTACATATGGAGATACTTAGTTCAGGGGAAAAAATCAAAAAACTTCGGCAGGAGATTGGTTTGAAGCAGGATGAATTGACGGACAATCAGATTACAAGAAGCTTAATAAGTATGATTGAGAATGGAAAGAGAAGCCTTAGTGATGATTCTGCAATTATAATTGCAAAAAAGCTTAATCACTATTACAAGAATTTAGGACGACATATTTCACCCGAATATTTATTAGAAACGGAAACACAGCAGGCTTCTAAATATATCCTGCGGCAGCTAGAGCACTTATCTTCTATGGTTAATAATTACCTTAACTATGACCCGAAGTACATTGAGGATGCTTTTTCTTCGTTAATGGCCTTAGCTATGGATTGGGAACTACCGGATGAATGCTCAGAGATTTTAATAGTCAGGGGAAATCTAAATCAAAGATATTTTAAATATAACGAGTCTCTATTGGATTATTATAATGCCCTTGAGTATTATATATCCGTAAAGGACCACGAGAAAATTGCTAGGCTTTATGGTCTAATTGGCAGCTGCTATTTAAAGCAGTTTCATGTCGAACAAGCTCTACTATATTACAACAGGGCCTATACCACTGCGCTTGAAAAGAACATCTCCTCAATTGATAATGCCAGAAAATATTCTCTCTTTAATATTGCCCTGTGCTATAAAAAAATGAAAAAGTATGATATGGCGCTTCAGCATATACGCTCTTTAATGAAGCTTAAAAACATAGAAGAGGACTTAATGGATCAAATAACGTTGCTTGAAGCTAGTATATATTGTTTAATGAACAATTACGAAAAATCCTTAAAACATTATCAAGGTCTTTTGAGAAAGGAGTCAACATTAAAGCCAAATATACTTGGATTAATATACAACAATACGGCTGTATTATATAGAAGTATCGGAGACATTAAAACTGCTCTACATTATAATTCATTAGCGTTTGCATTGAAGGATGATATGAGTGAAAAATATGCTTCTAATTTTTTACTTACATCTGCTGAATGCCATCGGGATTTGAATAAAATTGATGAAGCTATTGTTATGCTTAGAAATGCTATAAATACATCAGTCAAGTATAAATATCACGAGGTTATGATTGATGCTATGGTCATCCTTTGTGAAATATGCTTAGATTGTAAGGATTTTGAAGAAGCCGAAAGTCAACTTATAATACTAAAGGATTTTGTAGAGGATAATGAAATTTATTCAAAATATGCTACGGTATATGCTTTATTATCTGAGTATTATTTAGATATAGAAAACAGTGTGTTATGCAAGTTTTATATAGATAAGATCAGAGATATCAGTTTATATTTTTAAAAAATAGTTCCGTGGTATTAATTTACAATACTGTTATTATGTGCTATTATGTAATTAAGCTTTTATAAATACGTTTACATTATTTATAAAAGGAACTAAGGGAAAGGAGGTTTTAAAATGAAAATACAAAAGAAGCTTATCGTCTTTGTAATGGCTGCTGTTTTATTACTTAGTAATATTGCATTTGCATCAGCTCACATTTTAAATGAACCAACTAATCCGAACGAAATCTTAGTACCGCTAGGCGGCAACGGTGGCGGAGATCCCGACCCTATAGACTGGTAGACACAAATTTAATAAAGGCACATAAGCGTATGCTTCTGTGCCTTTACTTTTTTAATCTTCTAATTTTTTGTCACTTGTCACTTAGTCTAAGAATGGGATCTCCATTTACAATAAAGGATTATCGTTTCTGGCCTTTAATCTCTCCCATCTTCTGTCTACTTCGTTTTGAATTCTTTCTAAATCTTCTCTGTTTTTATCCTCCAGCAGATGCTTTGTAACTCCCATTCTACTAAAGTACTTTGAAATAGGCATTTTTTTCTTAGCTCTTTCAGGGTCATAAGTGATGGTTGTAATACCATGATATATTTCAAATAGTGGGAAATAACAGCTTTCTACTGCCGTGTTTATTACACTTCGCTGCTCCTCCGGTGGACTCTTCCAATTTAAAGGACATGCCGATATTGCCTTTACGTATGCCAAGCCCTCCTTCTTGGCAACATACTGAGCCTTGGCTGCCTTCTTAACATAGTCTACCGGATGACTCTCTGCAACGGTTGCTATATAAGGAATGTTAGTACCCGCCATAATCATAGGTGTATCCTTGTGAAAGGTGCTTCTGCCACCATGCTTCTGGAAGGTGCTTTTGCCCGGGAATTCAGGACCTACAATTGAGGTTTTGCTTTCTGCTAGATGCGGAGTTGTATATGATAGCTGATACCCTGTGTTCATATATCCACCATTGTCATACTCAAAGATTATCATATTGTGATTTCTAAGGGCTGTGCCTATGGCTGGTCCCATCCCTATATCCATACCACCATCTCCGCTAACCATTACGAAGGTTATATCTAAATCCTTAGGAATTTCCCCTCTTCTTTTCCTCTCATGGAACATTTCCACGACACCGCTCAGGGTCGCTGCGCCATTTTGAAATAAATTATGTATGTATGTTGATCTGAAGGCTGTATATGGATATCCTGTCGTTACCACCATTCCACAGCCAGTATGGAATAGAAATACAACGTAGCCCTTTAACCCCTTAGTTAAGAGGTTAAGGTTAGGGAATATTCCGCAGCCAGGGCAGGCTTGATGCCCAGGGGCAATTCGCTTAGGAACCGTTGTCAATTCTCTGGTTTGTACTCCCTTTACAATCAAGCCGTTATTTTTCTCATCCTTTTCTACTGTCAATCCATTTTCAAAGTAGTCGCTGATTACATTTTCTACGTATTTTTTAGGCTCGTAATGCTTGTTGCCTTCATAGGCACCTATATAATCGAAGGCTTTGCCTATTTTATTATTATCTGCAACCTCCAGGGCCTCCTCCAGCAATTGGAGAGCATCATCCACATAGAATTCCTTTCCTCCTAATCCATAGATTCTACTGAATACCAAAGTCTTGTTTTCTGGGTCATCCTTTAGGGTTGCTCTTATTTCTATACTCATATTACCGGCTTGTGCACCATAGCTTTCCTGTCTGTCTGCTACACAGAGGGCCTTGACGTTTTTAAATGTCCTTTGAATCTCTTTATATGGCCAAGGTCTGATTACATTTGCCGACACAATACCTACCTTCTTGCCCTGTTGTCTTAAAATATCTACAGCCTCTGTTGCTGTGTCAAAGGATGAATTCAATAAGAATAGACATGCCTCAGCATCCTCCATCCTGTAGGTTTCTAAAACACTATAGTATCTTCCCGTGAGCTTACCATATTCCTCCATTACTTTAGGTATTACTTCATATGCCTTATCCATGGCATAGCTGAGCTGAACCTTGTTATTTATCAAATCCGGCTCGTTCATATAAGGGCCGAAGGTAACAGGATTCTCAGGATCTATTGTAGTGTACTTGGGTTTATATTCACCTATAAATTCCTTTACATGGCTTTTGTTTTCAAATATATAATTTCTTCTTTTTTGATGGCTTGTAAAAAAGCCGTCACTGGTTACTATTGCCGGCAGCATTACTTCTGAATTTTCAGCTACCCTTGTTGCAATAATGTTTAAATCATAAACTCTTTGAGGGTCCTTAGCCATAAATATCAGCCACCCTGTATTTAAGGTAAACATGATATCGCTATGATCTCCCTTTATATCTAAGGGCCCTGAAACTGTTCTGGCGACAACATTTAATATCATTGGCACCCTTGTACCGGATTGTACCGGAAGTTGCTCTAGTGCATACAACAGTCCATTTGCAGAGGTTGCATTTATAACTCTGCCCCCTGCAGTTGCAGCACCATAGCATATACCCGCTGCTCCATGCTCTCCGTCAGCAGGTATCAACACAATTTCATGCAGTCCATCAGCTTTATATGCACTTAGCTCCTCAGGAATTCCTGTTGAAGGAGTTATTGGAAAATAGCCCATTACATGAAAATCCATGTGTGTTGCTGCAAGCGCTGCCATTTCATTGCCATTTTTAAAAACAATTTGCTGCTCTCTCATATCCTCACTCCCTTCTATAATTTTACTGTAAGCTTATCTACTTCATGCTCTGCTTCAAGCTCCTCCGTTAGAGCTTCAACAGGACAAACATCAACGCATCTTAGACATCCCTTGCAGTACTGATAGTCCAGGCCTTTATTGTACATTTGTTTTTTACCGGTTTTTTCATCCTTTCCGGGCTCAAAGCTAAAGCAATAATCCGGACAGGTGGTCTCACATAATCCGCAGTGAATACACCTGCCGAGATGAAATAATGGTATCTTTCCCTGCCTGCTGGATTGATTGTTTTTAAGGATCATGCTGCCTGCCTCAACAACGATTCCCCCAATGGGGGCATTTGCATATCCCCATTCTCCCTTGGATTCCTTGAAGGGTATGAAGGGAAATTTGCCATCCTCTTCAAAGCTGTCAATCTGAACCTGCCCATAGCCAGCATCAAAGCCTCTAAGATTTGCCTTTAGCTGATTCTCATATTTTTTCCCTAAGGTTTCTCTGATTGCCTCTTTAACAGCCTCCTTGTCCATAAAATCCATTGCACGAGTTATTGCGCCCATCATTATGGCATTCATCCTTACCTTTTCCTCGTATGCTATTTTTATTGCATCCACCGTTATTACCCTGCCTCCGCAAAGTCTTAAATAATCTCTCGCACTAAGGGGGTTCTTATCGGTATTTATTACCACAGTAGAATTCGGCCCAACGCCAGCTGTTATAGGTAGCCTAGCAACCAAGTTCTCATGGAATACACCTAAAACGTGGGGATCTGTTACCGGACTGTTAATCCTGACCGCCTTATCGGCCTCGCAAAATCTTACAAAGGAGCTAACCGGAGTGCCTTTTTTTTCTGAACCATAGCTGGCAAAGTTTGAGCCATTGTACCCCATTCCCATAACACCTGCCTCTGCCAAAATCTTACCTGCTACATTGGCTCCTAATCCTCCTATGCTTTCTAATCGTAATTCAAAGAAACCAAATTTATTCTTTACCGGGAGCGTAGCCTTTTGCAATAGTATTCCTCCTTACTTAAATTATTTAAATGATATTAAAAGAGCTAAGACAGCTGATCTATAAAGAGCTTAAGTTCATCAGCATCGCTATTATCAAACTTTAACACCTTCACTTTTTCTGTATTGAAGTTCTTTAGATATACTGTAAACATGTTATCATTGTCGTCAGCCCCATAGTAAATACAGCTATATCCATTATTTAAGTGTTCCTTTACATCCTTTATCCCTGGACTTATATTGTTTATCTCCATAATCAGACCCCTTCACTTATTAGTAGCTATTGCCAGCATTATAAAAATATAATAAGCAATTTGATATTGCTTTATTCATGTTTAGGGTAATATTTGTTAATGATCAGCTTATAACCAGCTTTTAACTTGCGTATAAATTTTCAAAACACGCATTGACATATTTTAGGATGTGGTGTATAATATATTAACCATATTTTTAGGGTAAAATTTAATAATTGTATCGCGCTGAATTCTTTTGAAGCGGGGGAACCAATATTTTGGGGTGAGTCTCATTTTTTAATGAGTAGGGTCATTCTCTTTCGATCCGAATCCGTCAGCTAACCTCGTAAGCGTTGAAAGAGGAGGATGGTAGCATGTATCATTTTTGTGATGCGTAAATTGTCTATGAGCTATGGTCGTCTATAGCTTTTTTTGTTTTTTGGTTTCTTAATAAGCCCCTGTTCACTTTATTCCTATTAGATAAAGGAGGTATTGTTATGGATATATTAAAAACAACTGGCAATTTAGGCAAGGATTTAGGACTTTTTAGTGGTAAGGTTGATGTCAGAAAAGCTATACCAAAGGATTGTCTTGAAGTATATCAAATTGCCGCTACGGTTGGTAAAAATAAAAAGGTTGCAGAGCATGGGTTTTTGGTGGATGATTACACCTCTAATCCCAAACATTTTCAATCTAAGCTATTACAAAATATTTTTGAATTGGATTACTTTTATGTGGCTGAGATTGGAGGGAGAATGGTGGGCTTTTTAATCGCCTACACAAGGGATCAGTGGTTAAAGTATAATCCCAGCTGGCTGGAGGATATACATTGGCATCCGCAATTTGATACCGAAAAAACCGATGACTTTATTGTTGTGGATAAAACAGCTATACATTCAAGCTTAACCGGCAAGGGAATTGGCAGTAAGCTCTATGTTAGTCTCATACATGATATAAAGATCAATGGTATACACAATATATTTGCTGAGACAATTATTAACCCTGTTCCCAATTTTGCTTCTCTATCCTTTAGGAAAAAACAAGATTATAGCCTGGCAGGTGTTAGATACGAGGAGTACAACGACCAAATTCTTACGGATTTGGTGTATTATAAGACAGTTCAATAGATTTTGTTTCGTTTGCTCTTATGATGGCGACTGACATAATATAGGTTATACTTAGAAGGTGCGTTTATACGTGCCTTTTTGTTTTTACTTAATTAATATCTCCTTCTCTTTTTTTAAATTTTTCTTTGTTTTTGACTAAAAAAATGGTATATATAATTTAGATACTGATTTAAAGGAGGTGTTATTTTTGTCATTTTTGAAAGGCAGATTTCTAATAGGTCTTTTCATTATTTTCGTCGGTATTGCGCTGCTGCTAAACAATTTTGGGATTACAAACCTTGACATAGGTATGCTGATAGAAATTTATTGGCCGTTGATCCTAATTGTTTTTGGTCTAAAGATGATTTTAAACAGAGAGGGTACCGGTGAGCTAATAACTGGTTTAATATTATCCTTTTTAGGCCTTTCTTTTCTAGGCCGAAACACAGGTCTTTTTTATATTGATATTTCCCTTCTATGGAAAATTCTTTGGCCTTCTATATTAATTGTTATCGGCTTTTCTTTTTTAACTAACCGAAAAGGCAGCGGAAAGTCTCAAATGGCTATTTTGGGCGGCATTGAAAAAAACAAATCCCCCTGGCAGCTTGAGAATAGCTCTTTTATTGCCTTCATGGGAGGTATTGAGCTTGATTTAACCATTGCAGAGTTTGTTGATGATACCATTACCCTTGATTTAAGCGCCATATTCGGTGGGATCGATATTACAGTACCAAAGGATGTAGAAATTCATTGTTCTGGTACAGCGATATTAGGAGGTCTTGAGCTGTTGGATAAATCAACCGGTGGTATTATCTCCTCTACAAAAGCCTCTCAAGTCGGTAATTCTATTTCAAATAAAAAGCTATATATTTACTGCAGAGCAATAGCTGGGGGAATAGAAGTAAAAAGTCTGTAGTCTGTTATATACAAATAAAAAACCACATCTGTGGTTTTTTATTTGTATGATTCATTTTTCATAGTCTCTATTACCTTAATAAATAAATTTAGTGTCTTCTTCCGTTCTTCTTCATCAGGATCTGGATAGATACAATCAAAGCTTCTTTTTCTCCTATCCTTGCTTCCAGACTTCATTCGTTTTTTGTATTCGTTTATATCTATTATCTTATTAAACAAGAAATCACTTCCTTCTATCTCCCAATCTAACTAACCGACATTTACATTGATTTCAGGTCCTTTGTGTAGCTCTCCCAACTACACAACCCCCTTTGTTTACATCAGTATTTGCTATATAATCTATATTTATAATTTCTACTTTATTTATGAAAATCCTGCAATAGTTATTAATAATATAACTTCATATTTTTCCAAAAATCAAAAAAAATGTCGTAACATCCTACTCTCTGGAGACAGGCCTCCTTGGCCATCAGCGCAAAAGTAGCTATTGTCACGACTTTTCCCAAAAACGCAAAAAATAAAAAAATCATACCGCAACGTCCTACTCTCCCAGGAGGCAACCCTCCAAGTACCATCAGCGC
>JBLXDM010000022.1:0-15561 GCA_048264125.1 Natronincolaceae bacterium | reverse complement strand
ACGTGTCCAATTGTTCCTACGTTAACGTGGGGCTTATTTCTTTCAAATTTAGCTTTTGCCATTTTTTTCTCCTCCTCAAATCTAATATAATTAAGGTTTTTATATTATAAAGCTCAGCTGTGAAATATGTAAATAGAAGAGCAGGGCTAGCCTGCCATTCTATCAACCACATTACTTACCAGCTATTATTTTTTCTGCAATGCTTGCAGGCACCTGAGCATAATGATCGAAATGCATTGAGTAAACTGCTCTTCCTTGAGTCTTAGAACGCAGGTCTGTTGCATAGCCAAACATCTCTGAAAGTGGAACGAAGGATTTAATTACCTGTACTCCACCCATTCTTGGCTCCATACCTTCGATTCTACCACGTCTGGAGTTTAAGTCACCGATTACATCTCCCATATATTCTTCAGGTGTTGTTACTTCAACCTTCATGTAAGGCTCAAGTAAAACCGGCTTTGCTTTCTTCATAGCATCCTTGAATGCCATAGATCCAGCAATTTTAAATGCCATTTCTGAAGAGTCAACCTCGTGATAGGAGCCATCATATAGCTCAATCTTAACGTCAACTACCTCATATCCGGCAACAACACCATTTTCAAGGGCTTCTTGTATACCATTGTCAATAGCTGGGATGTACTCTCTTGGAATAGCACCACCAACAACCTGGTTAACAAAGCTATAGCCTTGTCCTGGCTCTTGAGGGATAAGTCTGATTTTAACATGACCATACTGCCCACGTCCACCGGACTGACGAGCGTACTTGCCTTCAACATCTGCCATTTGAGTAACGGTCTCTCTGTAGGCAACCATTGGCTTACCAACATTCGCTTCAACCTTAAACTCACGAAGCATTCTGTCTACAATGATCTCTAGGTGAAGCTCACCCATGCCGGCAATAATCGTTTGACCAGTTTCTTGATCAGTGTAGGTTCTGAAGGTTGGATCCTCTTCAGCAAGCTTTTGTAAAGCAATACCCATTTTTTCCTGTCCAGCCTTAGTCTTTGGCTCTATAGCTACGTTTATAACGGGCTCTGGGAATTCCATAGACTCAAGTATAACAGCATTATCTGGGTCACAAAGTGTATCTCCTGTCGTAGTGTCCTTAAGACCTACTGCAGCTGCAATATCACCTGCATAAACATGAGTGATTTCCTCTCTCGTATTTGCATGCATTTGCAGAATACGTCCGATTCTTTCCCTCTTGTTTTTAGTTGAATTCAAAACATAGGATCCAGACTCGATCACTCCAGAGTAAACTCTGAAGAAAGCCAGCTTTCCTACATATGGGTCAGTCATAATTTTAAATGCAAGAGCTGAGAAGGGCTCTTTATCATCAGAATGTCTTTCCATCTCTTCATCAGTATCAGGATCAACACCCTTTATAGCTGGAATATCCAGTGGAGAAGGCATGTAAGCTACTATTGCATCCAGCAGCATAGGAACACCCTTATTCTTATATGCGGAACCGCAGAATACCGGAGTCATTGTAACGTTTATGGTACCTCTTCTGATACCATCTACTACTTCTTGCTCTGTTACTTCTCCGCCCTCAAGATATTTCATCATCAGCTCTTCGTCAGTTTCAGCAACTGCTTCAAGAAGCTCTTCACGGTACTTGGCAGCTAAATCCATCATATCTTCAGGAATTTCAGCTTCTTGTACCTCTTGCCCTAAGTCATCCAAAAACATGTATGCCTTCATCTTAACTAGATTAACAATCCCCTTGAAATTTTCTTCGCTACCGATAGGTAGGAAAACAGGAACTGCGTTAGCACCTAATCTTGATCTCATCATTCCTACTGCATTATAGAAGTCTGCACCCATGATGTCCATTTTATTAACAAAGGCCATTCTAGGAACTCTATATTTGTCCGCTTGTCTCCAAACTGTCTCTGATTGAGGCTCAACCCCACCCTTAGCACAGAAAACGGCTACAGAGCCGTCTAGTACTCTTAGGGATCTCTCAACCTCAACAGTGAAGTCCACGTGACCTGGTGTGTCTATGATGTTTACTCTATGATCTTTCCATGTGCAAGTTGTGGCAGCAGAAGTAATAGTGATACCTCTCTCCTTCTCTTGCTCCATCCAGTCCATTACGGCTGCGCCTTCATGAACCTCACCTAATTTTCTAATTTTACCTGCGTAAAATAGGATTCTTTCGGTGGTTGTTGTTTTACCGGCGTCTATGTGCGCCATTATACCAATGTTTCTGGTTTTCTCTAGTGGAAACTGCCTAGGCACGTAAATCCTCCTTCCATACAGAACTACACAATCTGCTTTCCTTATACTTAGATAGGATATCCATTTAATGCTATTCTAAACATCAAATTACCATCTATAGTGTGCGAATGCTTTGTTTGCTTCTGCCATTTTATGTGTATCTTCTCTCTTCTTCACAGAAGCTCCTAAATTATTGGCGGCATCCATGATTTCCTTAGCAAGCTTTTCCACCATGCCCTTTTCGCCACGTTTTCTAGTATATCCGATTAACCATCTTAATCCTAGAGTTTGTCTTCTGTCAGTTCTTACTTCTATTGGCACTTGATAGTTAGCACCACCAACACGTCTAGCTTTAACCTCTAAAACTGGCATGATATTGTTCATTGCTTTTTCAAACACTTCCAACGGATCATTTCCAGTTCTTTCCTTTATAAGCTCGAATGCTTCATATACTACTGTTTGTGCAGTACCCTTTTTTCCATCCACCATAAGATTATTGATTAACTTAGCAACAACCTGGCTTCCGTAAATAGGATCTGCCAATACTTCTCTTTTTGGTACATTACCTTTTCTTGGCACTTCGCTTCCCTCCTCATAAAAATCAATAAGTTGTTCATCGGTACTCGTCAACCACTATGGATTGCCGTTGTGCGCAAATAATGCTGTACTTACCCAAACCCCCGAACTTAGGGGGTAGCTATTTATATGCATTAACGCTCCGATATGTTTTACTTTTTAGCAGCCTTTGGTCTCTTAGCTCCGTATTTAGATCTTGATTGCTTTCTGTTGGCTACTCCTGCAGTATCAAGTGTTCCTCTAACGATATGGTATCTAACTCCCGGTAAGTCTTTAACTCTACCGCCTCTGATTAAAACAACGCTATGCTCCTGAAGATTGTGTCCAATTCCAGGGATATAGGCCGTAACCTCAATACCATTTGTTAGTCTTACCCTTGCAACCTTTCTCAAAGCTGAGTTAGGCTTTTTAGGAGTAACGGTTTTTACAGAAGTACAAACTCCTCTTTTTTGTGGTGCGCTAAGATCAGTGGTCTTTCTTCTTAAAGTGTTAAGACCTTTTTGTAAAGCAGGAGCTGTTGATTTTTCTAATACTTCTTTTCTACCTTTACGTACTAGCTGGCTTATAGTTGGCATCTATTGCACCTCCTTCCAATAATAAAGCTATAAACATAGAAAAACATTTATCTCCATAAAGATAAATTGTCTTTTCCCTGATGCACTCGTTAAGTTATTTTAGTACGGCTGCTGCTGCAGCCCCTACATCAATGCCACAGGCCTTACCAAGCTTTTTCATGGATTCTATTTTGATAACCTCGACCTGCTTTGATCGAGCAAGCTCAATCAGCTGATCGATTAAATAGGCGTCTGCATCCTCTGCTACATATAGAGCTCTGGCAATGTCCTGCTTCAAAGCCTTTGTCGTCTGCTTAATTCCGACTGCTTTTTTTTCGTGCTGCAGAATTTCTAACATTAAAGTTTCCTCCCTTTTTAAATATCTGGGAGACCTTGCAATCTCCCAGATGATAAAAAAGTCAACTTTCCTCTTTACACACTATAATATTCTAACACTTGTTAAAATCAGTGTCAACTGTTTATTTGTTAATTAAACCAGCTCCTCAGTGATGTCTAATGCCTCTTCCTTGTCATCTGTGGATATGGCTATGCTCTTATAGCGTTTCATTCCTGTACCTGCAGGTATCAGCTTACCTATAATAACATTTTCTTTAAGACCAACTAGATAATCTGTCTTACCTTTAATTGCAGCCTCAGTTAATACCCTAGTGGTTTCCTGGAAGGACGCAGCTGACAAGAAGGATTCTGTAGCCAACGATGCCTTCGTAATACCCAACAGTGTTCGTTTATAGGTTGCAGGCTCAGCATCTGGAGGTAGCTTCGCATTTGCGGCTTCCACAGAGAAGATGCTTTCTAATGCACCCGGCAATAATTCAGTATCACCTGACTCCTCTACCTTAACTCTGTTTAACATCTGACGCACAATGACTTCTATATGCTTGTCATTGATGTCAACCCCTTGAAGACGATAAACCCTTTGTACTTCTTTAGTTATATAGGTTTGAACCCCTTCAACGCCCTTAATTCTAAGAATGTCATGTGGATTTACAGAACCTTGGGTTATCTCATCGCCTGGCTCAATGACCTGACCTTGCTTTACCTTAATTCTTGAGCTGTAAGGAATCAGGTAGGTTGCAGACTCACCATCTGGTGATGCAACTGTAACCTCACGCTTCTTACGATTTTCACTAAGCTCTACAGTGCCACCAATTTCACTGATGATGGCAAGACCCTTTGGCTTACGAGCCTCGAAAAGCTCCTCAACCCTTGGGAGACCTTGAGTGATATCGGCTCCAGCAACTCCACCAGTATGGAAGGTACGCATTGTTAACTGTGTACCAGGCTCACCAATGGATTGAGCTGCAATAATACCAACTGCCTCCCCTACCTTGACAGGCTCGCCGGTTGCAAGGTTTCTACCATAGCAGGTTCCACATACGCCTTGTCTTGTAGCACAGGTTAGCATGGATCTCATCTTAACCCTTTTAACGCCAGCGCTTATAATTCTATCAGCATCATTCTCAAGAATCATCTCACCCTTAGCTAGTATCAGTTCACCGGTTTCAGGGTGTTTTATATCCTCAAGGCAATGTCTACCAACTATTCTATCATAAAGCTCCTCTATTACCTCATTGCCATCCTTGAAATCTACTGCATATATACCGTTATCAGTACCGCAATCTATTTCTCTGATGATGACATCCTGACTTACGTCAACCAGACGTCTGGTTAAGTAACCGGAGTCAGCAGTACGTAAGGCTGTATCGGCAAGACCTTTACGGGCACCATGGGTTGAAATAAAGTACTCTAGTACCGTCAGACCCTCACGGAAGTTAGACTTGATAGGCATTTCCACCGTTCTACCGGTTGCATTTGCCATCAGACCCCTCATACCGCCCAACTGACGAATTTGGTTTTTACTACCCCTCGCACCTGAATGCGCCATGATAAATACATTGTTTAATTTATCCAGACCTGCCATTAGGGCATCAGTTACCTGTTCAGTTGTTGCTGTCCAGGTCTCAATAACCTTTTCGTATCTTTCTTCCTCGGAAATAAGCCCTCTTCTAAACGCCTTTTCATACTTATCTATTTTTTCTTCTGCTTGAGAGATTAACTCTGCCTTCTCCTTAGGTATTTCCATATCTGTAACGGCTATGGTAATAGCACCCTTTGTGGAGAATTGGAAGCCCTTGGATTTTATATAGTCCAGCATTATAGATGTTTGTGTGTTACCATGCTTTCTAAAGCATTTGTCTATAACCTTACCAAGATTTTTCTTGTCGCATAGGAAATCTACCTCAAGGCTATACTTATCCTTACTCCTGTCAACAAAGCCAAGATCCTGAGGAATTTTCTCGTTGAAAATAAAACGTCCAACTGTACTTTCCACAAGCTTTCCTGGGTCATCTGGTGTTAATTTTGTTCGTAGCCTTACTCTGGCATGAAGACTAGCGGCACCGGTGGCATAGGCCATCTCCAGCTCCTGCATATCCTTAAATACCATGCCCTCGCCCTTAACACCATCATCTTCAATGGTTAGATAATAGCTACCAAGAACCATATCCTGAGTTGGCGTAGTAATAGGCTGACCATCCTTTGGTGCAAGAATGTTGTTTGGTGATAGCATTAGGAATCTGGCTTCAGCCTGCGCCTCAACGGATAGAGGCACGTGAACCGCCATCTGGTCACCGTCAAAGTCAGCGTTGTAGGCTGTACATACTAACGGATGCAGCTTAATAGCCTTACCTTCAACCAATATCGGCTCAAAGGCCTGAATACCTAATCTATGCAAAGTAGGAGCACGATTAAGAAGAACCGGATGCTCACTGATGACTTCCTCCAGGACATCCCATACTTCATTTCGTACCTTTTCAACCATTCTCTTGGCACTCTTTATATTATGTGCATAGTTTTCCTCTACAAGCTTCTTCATTACAAAGGGCTTAAATAGCTCCAGAGCCATTCTCTTAGGAAGACCACACTGATAGAACTTTAGCTCAGGCCCAACAACAATAACCGAACGTCCAGAATAGTCAACACGCTTACCAAGAAGGTTTTGACGGAAACGTCCCTGCTTACCCTTTAGCATATCGGATAATGATTTTAATGGTCTGTTACCGGGTCCAGTTACGGGCTTTCCTCTTCTACCATTATCAATTAAAGCATCTACCGCCTCCTGCAGCATCCTTTTTTCATTTCTTACGATGATATCAGGAGCTCCTAAATCAAGTAATCTCTTCAGACGGTTATTTCTATTGATAACCCTTCTATAAAGGTCATTTAAATCTGAGGTAGCAAACCTACCACCATCCAATTGAACCATTGGTCTTAGCTCAGGAGGTATCACCGGAACAACATCAAGAATCATCCACTCCGGCATATTACCGGATAATCTGAAGGCTTCAACAACCTCCAGTCTTCTAATGGTTCTAACTCTTTTTTGACCGGTGCTTTCCTTTAGCTTATACTTTAAATCCTTAGCCAGGGATTCTAGATCTATTTTCTGTAATAGCTCCTTAACAGCCTCTGCACCCATGCTGGCCTTGAAGCGATAACCATACTTTTCTATCGCCTCGCTGTATTCCTTCTCTGTCAGTATCTGCTTTTCTGATAAAGGCGTTTCTCCAGTATCGGTTACGATATAGGCAGCAAAGTATAGCACCTTCTCAAGGGATCTCGGTGACATATCTAACAAAAGACCCATTCTACTTGGAATTCCCTTGAAGTACCAAATATGAGATACCGGGGCAGCTAATTCTATATGCCCCATTCTCTCTCTTCTAACCTTTGATTTTGTTACTTCTACGCCGCAACGATCGCAGATTACACCCTTATATCTAACTCTTTTATATTTACCGCAATGACATTCCCAGTCCTTAGTAGGCCCAAATATCTTTTCACAGAAGAGACCTTCTTTTTCAGGCTTTAGGGTACGATAGTTTATTGTTTCTGGCTTCTTTACCTCTCCCTTTGACCATTGTCTGATTTTTTCAGGAGAAGCTAAAGAGATTTGTATCGACTCAAAATTGTTTAATTCGTACAAGGAGTCTCTCTCCCTTCCATATAGTTTAATAAGCTCCCCGTTAAGCTTAAGTAACTATGAATTGAAATCGTCGTAGTCATCCATATCATCCTCTAAATACTCTTCCTTGAATTCAGTGATTTCGAAGTCTTCCTCAGTAATAAACTCGATTTCAGCTTCTATGTCCTCTTCCTCATCCCCGTCGGTTTCAACGTCAGCCTCCGTTACTACGCTGGCGCTTCCGAAGTCTCCGTGCTCCATGCTCAGCTCACTTGTATCGTCCTCGATGGATTCCTTGATTTCTATCTCAGTATCCTCTTCAGTCAGCACCTTAACGTCTAAGCATAAGCTTTGAAGCTCTTTAATCAATACCTTAAAGGATTCCGGCACGCCTGGCTCAGGAATGTTTTCGCCCTTAACAATGCATTCGTAGGTCTTCACACGACCAACGACGTCATCGGACTTAACGGTTAACAGCTCCTGTAATGTATGGGCTGCTCCATAGGCCTCCAGAGCCCAAACCTCCATCTCTCCAAATCTCTGACCACCAAATTGAGCTTTACCGCCCAATGGCTGCTGAGTTACAAGAGAGTATGGGCCTGTACTTCTGGCATGAATCTTATCGTCAACCAAGTGATGCAGCTTCAGCATATACATGTATCCAACAGTAACCGGATTATCGAAGGGCTCACCGGTTCTACCGTCATGAAGCTTAAATTTACCTGAGGTAGGATACCCTGCTTCTTTTAAAGCAACACGAATATCACGTTCATTGGCACCGTCAAATACTGAGGTGGCTACCTTCCAGCCCAAGGCCTTCGCAGCCATACCCAAGTGAACCTCCAGAACCTGGCCGATATTCATACGGGATGGAACCCCAAGCGGATTAAGCACGATCTCAAGTGGTGTGCCATCCTCTAAAAATGGCATATCCTCTTCAGGTAATACCCTTGAGATAACCCCTTTATTTCCATGACGTCCAGCCATCTTGTCACCAACATTGATTTTTCTTTTTTTAGCTATATACACACGAACCATTTCGTTGACGCCCGGTGGAAGCTCATCGCCCTTTTCTCTAGTGAAGACCTTAATATCTACTATGATACCAGACTCACCATGAGGCACCTTTAGGGAGGTATCTCTAACCTCTCTGGCCTTTTCACCGAAAATAGCTCTTAACAGCCTTTCTTCTGCAGTAAGCTCAGTTTCTCCCTTAGGAGTTACCTTCCCTACTAATATATCTCCTGATATAACCTCTGCACCTATTCTAATAATTCCCCTGTCATCTAAATCCTTTAATGAATCTTCGCCAACGTTAGGGATATCTCTTGTAATTTCTTCAGGTCCTAGCTTAGTATCTCTAGCCTCAGCCTCATATTCTTCTATATGAAGTGTAGTTAGAGCGTCCTCCATTACAAGTTTTTCGTTTATAAGAATAGCATCCTCATAGTTATAGCCTTCCCATGTCATAAACCCAATAAGACAATTTCGACCAAGGGCTATTTCACCATAATCGGTTGAAGGTCCATCTGCTATTACATCCCCAGCCTTAACTACTTCACCTTTACTAATTATAGGTTTTTGATTAATGCAGGTTCCCTGATTTGAACGTTTAAACTTTAATAATTTATATCGGTCCTTTTGTCCATTGTCATCTCTTTTGATTACAATTTCATTAGCAGTTACCTTATCAATAACGCCGCTATTTTTAGCCAATACAACTACTCCGGAGTCCTTAGCAGCCCTATGCTCCATACCTGTTCCTATAATAGGCGCATCGGTTATAAGCAATGGTACTGCCTGACGTTGCATGTTTGAACCCATTAGGGCACGGTTTGCATCGTCGTTCTCTAGGAAGGGAATCATTGCAGTTGCCACTGATACCACCTGTTTAGGCGATACATCCATATAGTCAACCTCTTCATAAGGAACAACATCTATACCACCAAATCTTGTCCTAGAGGTTACCCTCTTATTGACAAATCTACCCTCTTCATCTAAAGGCTCATTGGCCTGTGCAATGATGAATAGATCCTCTTCATCAGCCGTTAAGTACTCTATCTCGCTGGTAACAACCTGTCTTTTCTTATCGACTACTCGATATGGTGCTTCAATGAAGCCATACTCATTAACCTTTGCATAGGTACTTAGAGAGTTGATAAGACCAATGTTCGGGCCTTCAGGGGTCTCTATCGGACACATACGTCCATAGTGGGATTGATGCACGTCACGAACCTCGAAGCCCGCACGTTCTCTCGAAAGACCTCCTGGTCCAAGGGCAGATAATCTTCTCTTATGGGTTAATTCTGCCAAAGGATTGGTTTGATCCATAAATTGAGAAAGCTGTGAGCTGCCGAAGAATTCCTTAATAGCAGCTGCAACCGGACGAATGTTTATCAGGGCCTGCGGAGTCACAAGGTCAACGTCCTGAATCGTCATTCTTTCCTTAACAACCCTCTCCATTCTAGAGAGACCAATTCTGAATTGATTTTGCAATAGCTCACCAACAGAACGTAAACGACGGTTTCCTAGATGGTCAATGTCATCTACATTTCCTATTTCGTGAGGTAGGTTAAATACATAATTGATTGAAGCGATGATGTCCGAAATAATGATATGCTTCGGGATTAATTCCCTTATTCTCTCCTTAATGGCTTCCTTAATTTCCGCTTCGTTTTGGCAGGAATTTAAGATTTCCTGGAGAACTGGGTAATATACCCTCTCTTTTATCTTTAAATCGTCTAAGTTAAAGTTAATATGGGTTCTGATATCAACAAAATGATTACCGATAACCTTCGTCACCTTATTGTCCTCAGAATATACCAGCACTTCATTATTACCTGAGTTTTGAATTGCTAGGGACATTTTGCGATCAATTTTCTGACCCTCTTCTACTATAATCTCCCCGGTAGTTTGATCAATTATGTTTTCTGCGGCCTTTTTATTCATTACTCTGTTGGCCACCGACAGCTTCTTATTGAATTTGTAGCGCCCAACCTTGGCTAAATCATATCTTTTTGCATCAAAAAATAGTGTATTAAGTAAGGACTTTGCATTTTCAACAGTCGGCGGCTCGCCGGGTCTCAATCGCTTGTAAATTTCCAATAGTCCTTCCTCAGTACTCTTTGTATTATCCTTTTCCAGAGAAGCCAGTAGTCTTTCATCCTCTCCCAGCAGCTCCTTAATCTGTTGATCGGTGCCATAGCCTAAAGCCCTTAACAATACTGTTACCGGCTGTTTACGGGTACGATCGATTCTCACTGATACGACATCATTGGAATCCGTCTCATATTCCAACCATGCACCTCTGTTTGGTATAACCGTAGCGGAAAATAGTGGTTTTCCTGTTTTATCCATTTCTTTTCCATAGTATACGCCAGGGGATCTTACCAGCTGGCTAACAATTACTCTCTCCGCCCCATTTATAATAAATGTACCGGTATCCGTCATCAATGGGAAATCTCCCATGAAAACCTCTTGCTCCTTAACCTCACCAGTTTCCTTATTGATTAATCTTACCTTTGCCTTTAATGGCGCTGCATAGGTAACATCACGATCCTTAGATTCTTCTACATCATATTTCGGCGTCTCTTCCAAATAAAAGTCTACGAATTCTAAGATCAGATTTCCAGTGTAGTCCTCAATTGGCGAAATGTCAGCAAATACCTCTCTTAATCCTTCATCCAGAAACCAATCATAGGATTCTTTTTGAAGCTCAATAAGATTAGGTATATCTTGCACTTCATCAATTTGGGAATAGCTCATTCTTACTTTCTTACCAACTTGAACAGGATGTGGCATTTTAAATTCACTCCTTGACTTAAAGGTAATATTAAAACGTTTTATATTTTAAACATAGAGAAATACAGAAAACTAAATACTCCTCTATGATTGCATAACATTAGCCCTACAGTATATAGTTGCTGTCACTTTAAAGCCCTGATATAATAGATATAAAATCCCATTAAATATCCCGAAAGGAATATTTTGCTACAAACCACTGTAATATATACTATTGACATGTATAATATGAATTATACATAAGCAGTCTACCGAAATATGTAGTAAAATCCCCTAACGACCAATGTGATTTTCAACAGAAATGCTGAATTTGTATAGATTTTATATCAATACTCATGTGTAAATTTCGAAAAAACAAACAGACTAATGCAATATATAATTATATCACTAGTCCACTAGCAGTGTCAACATTTAACATAATTAGATATTTTTTAAAATTTTATATATTTATAGGTTAAAAGTTAGCCTAGTAATCCATCATAAATTGTTGTATAATAGATTTGTCATATTGAATATTTTTAATTTTCAGCCCCAGCATAGCTCTGGGGTTTTTTGTTTTCAAAAAATACATAAAAAGGTACTCCAGATGCCTGGAGTCCCTTTTATACATTATCCTATAACTACTTAACAGTTACTGCTGCACCAGCTTCTTCTAATTTAGCTTTGATTGCATCAGCTTCTTCTTTAGCTATACCATCCTTCAAGGTCTTAGGAGCACTGTCAACTAATTCCTTAGCTTCTTTTAAGCCTAAGCCAGTAAGCTCTCTAACAATCTTGATAACGTTGATTTTTGAAGCACCTGCGTTGTCAAGAATTACTTCAAACTCTGTTTGCTCTTCAACAGCCGCTGGACCTGCTGCAGCACCAACTACTACTGGAGCAGATGCAGATACACCAAACTTCTCTTCTGCTGCCTTTACTAGCTCATTTAATTCTAAAACCTTCATATTCTCAATAGCTTCTAAAATTTGTTCAATTGTCATTTTAAGCACCTCCGTGAATTTTTCAATAAATATTTGTTATTAAGCACCTTCCGCTTCTTTCTTTTCAGCTAAAGCTTTAATTAAGTAAGCGAAGTTGGATACTGGAGCTTTAAAGCTGCCAAGTAATCTTGCGATAAGAACTTCTCTTGATGGAATTTCTGCAAGCTCTTTGATCTTCTCTGCATTGTAGAATGCACCCTCAACAACACCAACTCTAACCTCTAAATTCTTATGCTCTTTAGCAAATTTATCAGCGATTCTAGCTGGAGCAACGGGGTCATCGTAACCAAACGCAATTGCGTTAGGACCTACTAATTCCTTAACCAGTTCTTCCATTCCTGCGTTTTGAGCAGCTAATCTTGTCAAAGTATTTTTGTATACCTTATACTCAATACCTGCTTCTCTAAATAATCTTCTAAGCTCAGTTACTTCTTCAACCTTTAGACCACGATAATCTACTACTATGGCTGAAGCTGATCTTTGAAGCTTATCTGTGATTTCTGCTACGACTTCTTTTTTAATATCAATTGCCTTCATAGTGGAGCCACCTCCTTTTTGTTGGTAACAAGCCTATTTTGCCGTACATAAGAAAAGGTCTCAGTCATGTTCATAGACATAACGAGACCCTTGTAATAACATATATACAAGCCTCGGTAGGATATTTAAGCCTATGGGCACCTACTGTCTACAGCAAAATATTCGACTTTTAACTCATGTAATTCTATCAATTTATTTCAATTTTGTCAACGGCCAATTACTGGCTGTATTAAAAATTATTCTGATACTCTAGTTGGGTTAACCTTGATACCAGGTCCCATTGTACTAGTAATGGTAATGCTCTTTAAATATTGACCCTTAGCTGCGGCTGGTTTAGCCTTCACAATAGCATCTAACAAGGTTCTAAAGTTCTCAGCTAATTTGTCTTCTTCAAAGGAAGCTTTACCAATTGCCACGTGAATAATATTTGTCTTATCAAGTCTGTATTCTACCTTACCAGCTTTGATCTCGTTGATAGCCCTCTCTACATCAAAGGTAACTGTACCAGACTTAGGGTTTGGCATTAATCCCTTAGGACCTAATACTCTACCCAATCTACCTACAACTCCCATCATATCAGGTGTTGCAACTACAACGTCAAAATCAAACCAGTTCTCATTTTGAATCTTAGCAACTAAATCATCAGCACCTACGAAATCTGCTCCAGCCTTTTCTGCTTCAGTGGCCTTTTCACCCTTAGCAAAAACCAATACTCTAGCAGTTTTACCAGTACCATGTGGTAGTACTATCGCACCTCTAACCTGTTGGTCAGCATGTCTTGAGTCAACACCCAGCTTAATGTGGGCCTCTACAGTTTCATCAAATTTTGCAGTAGCTGTCTTCTTAGCCAAATCTACCGCTTCTTTAACATCATAAAGCTTAGTACCATCTACAAGCTTTCTAAGCTCCAGATACTTCTTTCCTCTTTTCATTTAAATAACCTCCTTGTGGTATTAACGGTTTGTTTTGTGAGAACCTCCCACTTATTTGTGCCGAGAGGAATTAGTCCTCTACAACAACACCCATGCTTCTAGCAGTACCAGCAATCATGCTCATAGCTGATTCAACTGATGCAGCATTTAAATCCGGCATCTTCAATTCAGCAATTTCTCTGATTTTAGCCTTTGAAATTTTAGCAATTTTCTTCTTGTTAGGCTCTCCAGATCCACTTTCAATACCGATAGCCTTCTTTATTAATACAGCAGCTGGCGGAGTCTTAGTGATAAATGTGTAAGATCTATCTTGGTAAACAGAAATTACTACTGGTATGATTAGTCCAACTTGATCTGCAGTTTTCGCATTAAATTCTTTAACGAAACCCATTATGTTAACACCATGCTGACCTAATGCAGGTCCAACCGGTGGTGCTGGAGTAGCTTTACCTGCAGGAATTTGTAATTTAATTTGACCTACTATTTTTTTTGCCATGTCATTTACACCTCCTTAAAATTGTTCAATGGCATAATGTATACTCAAATAATATAAATTATATTAATTGATATGGTTCATTTTAGACCCTTGGGGTCCAATGCATTTGCTTATACATTACAGCTTAACTACTTGATGGAATTCCAACTCAACCGGCGTCTCCCTACCAAACATCGAAATAAGCACCTTAAAGGTATGCTTTTCCATGTTGATATTTTCGACAGATCCAATAAAGCTTTCGAAGGGACCGGTTATGACCCTCACAGAATCTCCGACCTTCACGTCGATATCATGACGCAGCTCCTCAACACCCATATCTAGTACCTCTCTGTCAGTTAAGGGTATTGGCTTGGAGCTTGGTCCTACAAATCCCGTTACGCCTCTTGTGTTACGAACCAAATACCAGGATTCGTCAGTCATTTTCATTTTAACTATAACATATCCCGGGAATAGCTTTACCTCTTTGATTTTCTTTTTTCCGTTTTTGATTTCAACCTTTTCCTCGGTCGGAACCTTAACTTCCAAAATTATGTCCTGCATACCTCTGTTGTCAACCATTTTTTCAATGTTGACCTTCACTTTGTTTTCGTGTCCAGAATATGTATGGACTACGTACCACTTTGCATCCTGAGTCATTTAAAGGAGCATCTATTCTTGAATAGATTACTCTCCCCTCCCTTGTCGATTACTTAAGGAATAAATTTAAGCCATAACCAAATGTTGTGTCTAAAATCCACAATAATGCTGTAGCGAAAATACAAGAAATGATTACAACGGTTGTGTTGTTGCCTAAATCCTTTCTTGATGGCCAGTTAACTTTTTTCAGTTCTGACCTTACACCCTTTAAAAACTTGCCAACGCCTTGTGTTTTGCCACTATTAGTATTTGCTGGGGCATTCATCCCTAATTCACATCCTTCAATGACAAATTATTTTGTTTCTTTATGACTCGTATGACTTTTACAGAACTTGCAATACTTCTTAAGCTCTATACGATCCGGGTTGCTTTTTTTGTTCTTGGTTGTATTGTAATTTCTTTGCTTGCAATCTGTGCATGCTAATGTAATTTTAACTCGCAACTGTTACACCTCCTAAATAAGCCGCCTTTTACAATTTCTATATTACTGCAACACATAGGTAGCACGTATTATATAATCGTTACCTAATAAAATCTATCACATTTTATTTTGTGTGTCAATAAATATTTATAGTGCCCATAAGCTGTTGTAAGCCCTAAGGAAGATATTGCTGGCACTAGTATAACTCATTTCTTGAAAAATATTACAGAAGTTTCTACCGACCCCGACATAGCTAATAGCATGCCCCTGAATCGATACAATTTAAAATCATTTTGAAGGGACTAGGCCTTACCTAGTCCCTTGCAAAATTACGTTAAAGATTATTCAATAATAGTAGCAACAACACCAGCGCCTACTGTTCTTCCACCCTCACGGATAGAGAATCTTATGCCTTCT
>JBLXDM010000021.1:0-19625 GCA_048264125.1 Natronincolaceae bacterium | reverse complement strand
ATGGCAGCCAGAGTATCACAGGTGGTAGGACAAAAGGAAAATCCAAGCAACTTCCTGTTGATGCATGCAATGGGACCCAATGTGGCAGGAGTTATTGGCTCTGCTGTAGCGGCGGGGGTTCTGCTGTCGCTGTTTAACTAGAAAAGAAAAAAAGGGGCGTACACTTTGCGAAGGGTGTGCGTCTTTTTTATATTCACTAATCACTAAAAATTCGCCTTGCATTTTTTTTCTTTACACATGGAAATATTAAACTTAAACTTAAGTTATAGATATAGTTAGGAGGTTTGTCCTTTGAAGGAAAAAATATTAGAAGCTCTATACGAAAAAAAAGGTGATTATATATCCGGCGAGGAGCTGGCAAGCCTATTGGGGGTTTCCAGGACCGCCATCTGGAAGAATATAAATCAGATCAAGCTTGAGGGCTACAATGTTGAGGCAACGAAAAAGGGGTATAGAATACTTGAGACAAATGAAAAATTATTACCGATGGATATAAAGGCCAGACTAGAGGAGCACAATATTGGGGCCAGCATACTTCACTTTGACAGCATAGATTCCACCAACAATCACGCTAAGAAAATAGCGTACGAGGTACAGGAGGGTACAATCGTAATAAGTGAGGAGCAGCTGGCTGGACGGGGCAGAATGGGAAAGGATTGGAGTTCGCCAAGGGGTGAAGGAATTTGGATGTCTATAGTACTAAAGCCAATGATACCGCCAACAGAGGCGTCGATGCTGACTCAGGTGGCGGCGGCAGCAGTATGCAGGGCTATACGACGGACAACTGGGCTTCCTGCCTTGATCAAATGGCCCAATGATATAGTGGTTAACGGCAAAAAGGTCTGTGGTATATTGACGGAGATGGCGGGGGAGCTAAATGAAGTGAGCTACATTATCGTCGGCATTGGAATAAACGTTAATATAAGCTACTTCCCTGAGGAGCTAAGGCTCAAGGCAACCTCATTATTGCTGGAGAAAAAGGAACGAGTAGACAGAAATGATTTAACCGCTTCAATTATAAACGAATTTGCAGCCCTATATTCGGCATACATAACAGAGAAGAATTTTGATGTAAGTCTGGATATATGCAGAGTATATTCTGCAGTGATTGGGAAGACAATATACTTAGTTAAGGGAGAAGAAAGAGAGCAGGTGCTGGCCTTAGACATTACGGATGAAGGTCTCCTTAAAATAAGAGGGGGCAATGGCGAAGAAGCAACTATTATCTCCGGCGAGGTTTCCATAAGGGGAGAAGGAGATTACATTTAGAGCACATCAAAATTCAATTACTTAAATTTGGTATAGTTCTTGCAGGTATATTATATTAAATACCTTTAACAATAAAATTATATATAAGGAGGAAGTTATAATGAAGGAAATCGTTATAGCCAGTGCAGTAAGGACAGCTATTGGTAGCTATGGAGGCGCTCTAACCAATGTTTCAGCTGTGGATTTAGGTGCCATCGCAATCAAGGAGGCCCTAAGCAGAGCAGGAGTTAAGCCAGAGCAGGTTGATGAGGTTTACATGGGTTGTATTCTACAGGCAGGCTTAGGTCAAGGCGTAGCAAGGCAAGCATCTGTAAAAGCTGGTTTGCCGGTAGAGGTACCTGCAACAACAATCAACATGCTATGCGGTTCAGGCTTAAGAACTGTATCAATGGGAGCTCAGACAATTATTGCCGGTGACAATGATATCGTTGTCGTAGGTGGATGCGAAAATATGAGCCAGGCTCCTTACTTATTACCAAAGGCAAGATGGGGTGTGAGAATGGGTCATGATCAAATTATCGACTCAATGATCCACGATGCACTAACTGATGCATTTAACCAATACCATATGGGAATAACAGCTGAAAATCTTGCAGCACAATACAATATAACAAGAGAAGAGCAGGACGTATTTGCCACCAGCAGCCAAAACAAAGCGGAAAAGGCGTGGGCAGAGGGTAAATTCAAGGATGAGATCGTACCTGTAGTAATACCACAACGTAAGGGTGATCCAATCGTATTTGACACTGACGAATTCTTCAAAAAAGGCATGACAGTTGAAAAGCTAGGTGCCATGAAGCCTGCCTTCAAAAAAGATGGTTCAGTAACAGCAGGAAATGCATCTGGAATTAACGATGGCGCTGCAGCTCTGGTAATCATGTCAAAGGAAAAGGCAGATGAGCTTGGAATTAAGCCTTTAGCAACTTTGGTAGCCTATGCTAATGGTGGCGTTGAGCCTTCAATAATGGGTATAGGTCCTGTGCCTGCTGTTAAAAAGGCTTTATCAAAGGCTGGATTAACAGTTGCAGATATGGATTTAATTGAAGCAAATGAAGCCTTCGCAGCTCAGGCATTATCTGTAGGTAAGGACTTAGCATTTGATATAGAAAAAGTAAACGTTAACGGTGGGGCAATTGCCTTGGGCCATCCGGTAGGTGCCAGCGGGGCTAGGATTCTTGTAACACTGCTGCACGAAATGCAAAAAAGAGACTCAAAATATGGCTTAGCTACCTTGTGTATTGGCGGCGGCATGGGAACAGCAGTAATAGTAAAAAGATAGCAGAAAATCACAGCAAAAAATCATCTAATGGTTTTTTGCTGTTTTACTTTTCAACAAAAAAAACTTCCAAAAGTAAATCAGTTTATATATAATAAGCTTAATATATTTTTTTCGGCTCATAGGGGGTGTGTTTATGATTACAAAATCTAAAAAAGCAGAATATCTAGCATTAAATGCTATTGGTGAGGACCCCGAGACATATACAGATTCAAATGAAGCCAAGAATTACCTGCTGAAGATGTATCGCTTTATATTTGATAAAATCTATAATTGGATGGTGGTTGTAGACAAGGACGGCTATATCATCATGATAAATAAGAACTACTGCCAATTCTTGGGTGTTAAGCAGGAGGATGCAATAGGGAAGTATGTAGCAGAGATTATCGAAAACACAAGGATGCATATTGTAGTAAAGACAGGACAAAAGGAAATTGGAGATGTCCAGGACATTAAGGGTAATCAAATGATTGCAGATCGAATTCCCATCTACCAGGATGGTGAAATAATTGGGGCTGTCGGTACTGTTATCTTCAAGAACCTGGTTGAATTCGACGTATATGTAAAGAACATACTTAAAATGGAAAAGCAGCTGGAGTTTTACAAAAAGGAATTAAAAAAAGCATGGGGTAACGAATATACCTTTGAAAATATAATCGGGACCAGTCAAAAGCTGATGGAAGCAAAGGCCATGGCCAAAAAGGTTGCGGGAACAAAGTCTAATATACTTCTTTTGGGGGAAAGCGGTACGGGTAAAGAGCTTTTTGCCCATGCTGTCCACAACGAAAGCCCCAGATCGGAATATCCCTTAATAAAAATCAACTGTGGGGCAATACCCTCTGAGCTGTTGGAATCCGAGCTTTTTGGATATGAGGAGGGTGCTTTTACAGGAGCTAAAAAGGGTGGTAAGCCCGGCAAATTTGAGCTGGCTAATAAAAGCACTATTTTTCTTGATGAAATAGGGGATCTGCCCTTCAATATGCAGGTTAAAATACTGAGGGTAATACAGGAACGGGAAATAGAACGTATAGGAGCGGTGAAGAGCCAGAAGGTGGATGTCAGAATTATAGCCGCAACAAACAAAAACCTAGAGGAAATGGTTGAAAAAAAGGAATTCAGAGAGGACTTATACTACAGGCTTAATGTGATCAATATAAGGATCCCTCCATTGCGGGAGAGGGTAGGAGATGTACCTCTGCTGACGCATCATCTGATAAAGAAGCTTTCCAGCGAGCTTAACCTGCATGTTGCAGAGATATCTAATGCAGCCCTAGAAGCGCTGTGTAAATATAGCTGGCCGGGAAACATCAGGGAGCTATCAAATGTGCTGGAGCGGGCAATCAATCTTATTGAAAAGGAAGCGACGGTTATGCTGGAGCATTTGCCCTATCATATAAGAAAAGAGGTTCAGTCGGAGGAGGCAGTTGGCCTTGTGTCAAAAAATAAACTAAACGGCTCACTTAAGGATATCTTTGAAGATATTGAAAAAAAGGCAATAGAGCAATATTTGAAGGAGACAAATGGAAATAAATTTCAGACTGCTAGGCTATTGGGTATTAGCAGAACCAATTTATACGAGAAGATTAAAAAATATGAGCTTGAAATGTTAACAAAGTGAACAGTGTAATAAATATGAACACAAATTATTTCAATATCAAATATGCTTGTCAAAGCCCATCATTCCAAGAATGATGGGCTTAATATATAGAAAATTCTGAAAATAACACAGGTATATGTCTAATATATGTCCAATAAATGTACAAAATAAAGCTGATAAAGAAATATCACTTTCGGCTTAGTGAAAAAAATTCATATTTTTCTAATAATAAATTTTATATTATAATAATTATTTTTTTATTAATGTCAAATTAAATTTCTTAGAATAATGCAATATGACGACATAAAAAACCTCTTATGCAAAATTTAAAGCTTCTTGTAAAAAACTATAATAACTTGGCACAAATATTGCAATAATAATTTAGTAATATCATGGAAGGAGGTTTTTAATTTGGCACCAAAATTTATGAATGCCGATGAAGCAGTAAAGCTAATAAAATCAGACAGCACACTGGCGACAGCCGGCTTTGTTGGTAATGCGGTTCCGGAGGAATTAGAAATTGCACTTGAGAAACGTTTTCTTGAAGGGGGAGAGCCTCGAAACTTAACGTTAGTATATGCAGCAGGACAAGGTGATGGCAAGGACAGAGGCTTGAACCACCTAGGTCATGAAGGACTTCTTAAAAGGGTAATAGGAGGCCACTGGGGACTTGTACCTAAAATTCAAAAATTAGCCTTTGAAAACAAGGTTGAGGCCTATAATCTTCCACAGGGAGCCATATCACATTTATTTAGAGATATTGCTGCTCATAAGCCCGGAACCATTACTAAGGTTGGCTTAAAGACCTTCGTGGACCCAAGAGTAGAGGGCGGAAAATTAAACGATGTGACGAAAGAGGATATTGTTGAGGTTATAGAGGTTTCAGGCAAGGAATATTTACTTTACAAGGCATTTCCAATAGATTTCGCCTTTATCAGAGGCACCTATGCCGATGAAAATGGTAACGTTACAATGGAGAAGGAAGCCGGATCACTGGAGGTTCTTTCAATTGCACAGGCATGCAAGAACTCAGGCGGCAAGGTAATTGTTCAAGTAGAAAAAATTGTTAAGAATGGTACTCTTGATCCTAAGCTGGTAAAGGTGCCGGGAATATATGTAGACACAATTGTAGAGGTTAAGGATATGAAGAATCACATGCAAACCTTTGCAGAGCAATATAATGCAAGCTATACAGGAGCAATAAGAGTACCTGTTAACTCAGTAAAGCCTATGGAACTGGATGAGCGAAAGGTAATCTCAAGAAGGGCTGCAATGGAGCTTGTACCAAGCGCAATAGTAAACCTAGGTATTGGTATGCCAGAGGGTGTTGCAGTAGTCGCCAATGAAGAGGGCGTAGGTAATGAAATGATCCTAACCGTTGAGCCGGGACCAATTGGTGGTATCCCTGCAGGAGGACTTAGCTTTGGTGCTGCAATAAATGCAGAGGCGATAATTGACCAGCCATACCAGTTCGACTTCTACGACGGTGGCGGATTGGATGTTGCATTCCTTGGCTTAGCTCAATGTGATACTGTTGGAAATATAAACGTAAGTAAATTTGGTCCTAAGATTGCCGGAGCAGGTGGATTTATTAATATCACCCAAAATGCTAAGAAGGTGATATTCTGTGGTACCTTTACTGCCGGAGGCTTGGAAGTTGAGGTTAAGGACGGCGTTCTTAATATTAAGCAAGAGGGTAAGGTTAAAAAGTTCTTAAAGAATGTTGAGCAAATAACCTTCAGTGGAAAATATGCCTTAGAGGTGGAGCAAACTGTACTATATATAACTGAAAGAGCAGTATTTGAATTAAACGATACTGGATTAGTGCTTACTGAAATCGCACCTGGGGTTGACCTAAAGAAGGATGTACTTGAGCAAATGGAATTTGAGCCATCAATTAGTCCTGACCTAAAGATCATGGATGTGAGAATATTTAAGGATGAAAAAATGGGATTAAAAATCTAAAACGAAAAGGGAGGAAACAAAATGTTAGGTATTATAATTGGTCTTGCATTACTAATGTATCTAGCCTACAGAGGAATGTCAATTATTTGGGTTGCACCTGTGTGCGCTTTGGTAGTAGCTGTTTTCGGCGGTCTTGAACTTATTCCGGCTTATACAGAATCCTACATGACTGGCTTTGTTGGCTTTACTAAATCTTGGTTCCCGGTATTTATGCTTGGAGCAGTATTTGGTAAGATTATGGACGAATCCGGTGCTGCTAAGTCAGTTGCCCATTGGGTTGTTGGCTTAATCGGAAAAAAGAGAGCAATATTAGCAGTTGTAATGGGTTGCGCAGTATTAACCTATGGCGGTATTTCATTATTCGTTGTTGTTTTCGCAATGTATCCATTAGCAATCGCTTTATTTAGAGAAGCAAATATTTCAAGAAAATTAATTCCAGGTGCAATTGCTTTAGGTTCCTTTACCTTTACAATGACTGCACTTCCTGGATCACCACAGATTCAAAACCTTATACCGATAGATTACTTCGGTACAACTCCAACCGCAGCGCCTATTATGGGTCTTGTTGGTACAGCAATCATGCTGGGGGTAGGTCTTCTTTGGATGAGCTATAGTGAGAAGAAGAGAACTGCAGCAGGTGAATTTTTCATTGAATTAAATGAAAAGGTTGAAGAAATTGATGCAGCAGCATTACCAAATCCTTATTTATCATTACTACCGCTGGTAACTGTTATCGTTTTATTAAATGTATTAGAATTCCATATCATAGAATCCTTAGTAGCAGGTATTGCAGTAAGTATTATATTAAACTTCAAGCGTTTACCAAAGCTGGTAGCTACAGTTAACTCAGGTGCAGCAAGCTCTGTTCTTGCAATCATAAATACAAGTGCTGCAGTTGGTTTCGGTGCAGTAGTTAGAGCGGTACCTGGCTTTGCTCAATTAACTGATTTAGTATTAGGCATCAAAGGAAATCCATTGATCTCTGAGGCAGTTGCAGTTAATATTCTTGCGGGTGCAACAGGCTCAGCTTCAGGCGGTATGGGTATTGCCCTTGCAGCTCTTGGCGAAAAGTATATGGAATTAGCAGCATCAACTGGTATTCCACCGGCTGCCTTCCATAGAATTGCTTCATTATCCTCAGGTGGTCTTGATACATTACCTCACAACGGTGCGGTATTAACATTACTAGCAGTAACTGCTATGACACATAAGGATTCTTATAAGGATATCTTTATGGTGGCAACAGCTATTCCTACATTAGCGGTTGTGGCAGGTATTATATTAGCTAGTATTGGTTTAATATAATCAATAATATATTGGAGGCGTAGTAAAATGAGATTAAAAGATAAAGTAGCTATTGTTACGGGTTCTACTTCAGGTATAGGTAAGGCTTCAATAATGAGATTTGCTGAAGAAGGTGCAAAGGTAGTTGTTTGGGGCAGATCAAATGAAGAGGTTGATGCTGTTGTAGCTGAATTAAAGGCTAAGGGTACCGAGGTACTTGGCATAGTAGCCGATGTAGTTGACGCAGCTGCTGTTAACGAAGCTATGGATAAAGTAAAGGAGCACTTCGGTTCAATAGATGTATTAGTAAATAACGCAGGAATCACAGCAGACGCTCAATTACTAAAAATGACTGAAACACAATTTGACAATGTAATCGCAGTAAACCTTAAGGGCGTTTACAATTGTGGTCAAGCTGCTGCTAAAATCATGGCAGAGCAAAATAAAGGTGTTATCATCAATGTATCCTCAGTAGTAGGGGTATATGGTAACTTTGGTCAAACTAACTACGCTGCAACTAAATTTGGTGTTATTGGTATGACTAAGACTTGGTCTAAGGAATTGGGACGAAAGGGTATTAGAGTTAATGCAGTTGCACCTGGATTTATTATGACTGAAATGACTGCTAAGATGCCTGAAAAAGTTCTTGATACAATGAAGGGTAAGTCTCCATTAGGATTACTGGGAGATACATCTGATATTGCAAATGCATTCTTATATTTAGCATCAGATGAAGCAAAATTTGTAACTGGTACAGTTTTAAGCGTAGATGGCGGTGTAGTACTATAAGATTTGATTTAAAAGCTAATATTAGCTTTTGAATAAAGCCCTTAAACATGTTTTTAGACTCTAATTGTATGTAGCCGATACAATTAGAGTCATTTTTTAGTTATTTATATTTCCGCAGTAAAAAAATAAAGTGAATTATGTCAATTTTACTCGAATTAGACCAATTGTACTGTTGAGTAAATGCTGTGGAGTGAATATAATTAACATATATTAAATGAAGGAGCTGATTATATGTCTACTATACCTAGTATTCTGGAGGCTTTTACCAAGGTTGCTCCCCTGCTTCGGGAGCTGCATGTTGAGGACCTCTCTATTGCAATAACAAGCCTAGAAGAATATGTATGCTATATTCCCGGAAAGGATATTGTTTTTCCAGTTAAGCCGGGGGATCCTGTCAAAGGCGGCACTGCCGTAGCAGAGGCAATGAAGGATAAGAAAAGGCTCATAAGACAGATGGACAGTGAGGTTTTTGGCTTCCCTTATATAGCGGTAGCAATTCCGGTATATGAAAACGGAACCGTTGTTGGCGGTGTATGCTTCCTTCAGTCCATCGAAAAGCAGGACAGGCTATTTACTATGGCGGAATCTATATTTCAAGAAATAACCCATCTAAACGCCTCCACACAGGAGATAGCAGCTGCCTCAGAAAGCCTGACCTCAGTAGGTGTTGACCTTAGCCAATTGACAAAGCTGGTATTAGATCAGACTCAAAAAAGTCAGGATATAACCAACATTGTAAAGAAAATCTCTAATCAAACCAACCTTTTGGGATTAAACGCTTCTATAGAGGCTGCTCGTCTTGGAGAGCTGGGGAAGGGCTTTAATGTGGTGGCGGAGGAAATAAGAAAGCTGGCGATATCTACTAAGGAATCTATGGAAAAAATTGAAGCCATCGTTGGAGGACTTCAGATGACCAGCGGCAACATGTCTGAGGAGGTTTACAAAATAGAAAAGGCCTCTCAGCAACAGGCGGGATCAATATATGAAATAAAAGAGGTTACTCAAAATCTATATAACCTTATAGAAAGGCTTCGTGAAGAGGCTGAGCAATTAAGTAAATAGTCCTGCTCTGCTGGTATCGAATGAGCCAGACACAACAAGGCGAGTAAAATTAAAGGAGTCCGGTATCTATTTTGGAACCGGAACGGAGGTGCATGTATGAAAAAAAGATTGTCCGTAAAAATGATGACCCTCGCAGGAATCCTAGGAGCCTTCTCGGTGGTCATAAGCATGACGCCTATAGGGTACATTCCTCTGCCCTTTTTTCCAGGTGTAAATGCTACCACTATGCATATACCGGCTATTGTAGGTGGGATCTTAGGTGGTCCTGTAGTTGGCTTTTTCGTTGGACTGATTTTTGGTGTCAGCAGCTTTATGAGGGCCACAAGCCCCTTTTTCTTAGACCCTTTGGTGTCTGTAGCACCTAGACTTTTAATAGGGATTACAAGCTACTATACCTATAAGTATACAAAAAACTCAGTGGCAGCAGCTATTGTGGGGACCGCAACAAATACCGGCGGTGTCTTGGGAATGATATACCTTAGGGGTTATTTACCCAAGGCGGCAGTACTGGGGATTGCATCAACAAATGGTCTTGCAGAGGTTGCAATTTCATCTATAATTGTGTATGCTGTTATTAAAGCATCAAAAAAATTCCTATACTAAGAAGAGGTAACAAAACGACAGAAGAAGGTGAAGAAATGCTTTTGGTATTTGATGTCGGTAATACAAATATTGTACTGGGTATCTATGATGAAGACCAATTAGTGGATTCCTGGCGTATTGCTACAGACAAGGAAAAGACCTCCGATGAATACGGTATGCTGATTAACCAGCTATTCCTATATGGTAAGTGGGATCCCAACGTTATAAAGGATGTTATTATATCATCGGTTGTACCTAATATAATGTATTCTTTGGAGCATGCTGTTAGAAAATTTTTTAATGTAGAGCCCCTTGTGGTTGGTCCTGGTATTAAAACGGGAATGAACATTAAGTATGATAATCCAAAGCAGGTGGGAGCCGATAGAATCGTGAATGCTGTAGCGGCCTTTGAAAAATATGGAGGCCCACTTATAATTGTAGATTTTGGAACTGCAACTACCTTCTGTGCTATTGCGGCTTCCGGCGACTATTTAGGAGGCACTATAGCACCTGGGATAAAAATAGCAAGTGAGGCTCTATTTCAAAGAGCAGCTAAGCTGCCAAGGGTGGAGCTGGTTAAGCCTGGCAAGGTTATCTGTAAAAACACCGTAAATAGTATTCAATCAGGGGTCATCTACGGTTATGTTGGTTTGGTGGAATATATTATTAAAAAAATGATGCAGGAATTGAAGAGTGAAAGTATAAAGGTAATAGCTACTGGTGGCTTATCCTCTCTGATAGCCAGTGAAACAGAGTATATTCATGTTGTGGACAAGCTATTGACCTTAGATGGCCTGAGAATAATATACAGTAGAAATCAAGAGGAAAGAAGCAATAAAAAATAGTAATACTAAAAATCAAGCCCCTCGGAAGGCTTGATTTTTATATGTGGAGTAGAGGAGGAGGATATAGAAGAAAACTTCCCTGCCCAGCACCTTGCATCACCTAAAAATATAGATTAGCTCTGGTTAAATTTCTATAGCACTGCGTTGTCGTCGGTCGCAATATAGCTCGATATTCCTTCCTCCTCCGCCTTGTTCTATGAAAATTTTCCTCAGACCGTATACTATTTTTTAGATGATGCAAGGCGCTAGTATTCACTGACTTTTAGTATTATATTAAATGTAAAAAGTCAGTTCATAATGCGCGACTCTGGCTTCCTCTATATTCTCTAGGTACAAAGGAGGAACCCCTGCTTGAAGGTCGAATACTTTAATGAGAAAAACCTCCCGATTTAGTGCTATAATAAATGACACTAAAAGGGGAATTATATAAATTAGCTTGAGCTTTAGTTATGAGGTGAAATCTTATGAAAATAGGCAATCAAACAATATCCGGCAATGTTTTCTTGGCTCCTATGGCGGGAGTGACGGACCTGCCCTTCAGGCTTATGTGCAAGAAAATGGGCTGTGGCATGGTATATACGGAAATGGTCAGCGCAAAGGGTCTATATTATGGTGACTACAAAACAGAGGAGCTGCTGGCAATTGATGAGAGAGAAAAGCCGGTGGCAATACAAATTTTCGGCTCTGATCCTGATATTATGGGTAGGGCGGCATATACCTTGAATGATAGGGAAAACATAATACTAGACATAAATATGGGCTGCCCCACCCCTAAAATTGTGAGAAATGGTGATGGTAGCGCCCTAATGAAAAACCCTAGACTGGCTGGGGAGGTAATTAAAGCAGTTGTCAAGGAGTCGGTTAAGCCTGTAACCGTAAAGATAAGAAAGGGCTGGGACGACAACAGCATCAATGCAGTTGAAATGGCCAAGATTATTGAAGACAGCGGAGGCAGTGCAGTAACCCTTCATGGGAGAACCAGAGAGGAATTCTATTCCGGCAAAGCGGATTGGTCGATTATTACTGAGGTTAAGGGGGCAGTAGGCATTCCTGTTATCGGTAACGGCGATGTATTTTCAGCTTTAGATGCGGAGGAGTTGCTAAAGCAAACCCACTGTGATGGTATTATGGTAGGTAGAGGTGCACAGGGTAATCCCTGGATATTTAAACAAATTAAGCATTTTGTTGAAACAGGCCAGCATATGCAGGAGCCTTCTATAGGGGAAAGGGTAGCTGTGGCTATGAAGCATATGGACCTGGTGATGGAGGCTAAGGGAGAATATGTGGCAATAAGAGAAATGAGAAAGCATATAGCGTGGTATATGAAGGGTTCTAAAAACTCTGCGCAATTGAGGAATCAGATTAATAGGGTTGAGAGCTATAGCACACTTAAAGAAATGCTAGAGGAATATTCAGCAAACAATAGCTAAAGTAAGCATTCGCATGTATAAGCCCCGCATTATGGCAATAATAGTAAATGATATTTTAATTTACGGAGGGACACACATGAAGAGGGTTGTAAGTGTTAGTCTTGGGAGCTCCGTCAGAGACCACAGGGTTTCTATAAGCTTTCATGGTGAGGAGTTTGAGATTGAAAGAATAGGTACAGATGCCAGTCTCGAAAGGGCATTAGAATTAATAAGGTCTCTAGATGGCAGAATAGATGCCTTTGGCATGGGGGGCATAGATTTATATCTGTGGGCAGGTAAAAGGCGGTATGTAATAAATGATGCAAAAAAAATCAAGGCGGCTGCGGTTAAAACCCCAATGCTGGATGGTTCGGGACTGAAGAATACTCTAGAGAGAAGTGTAATAGATTATCTGGCGAAAAATAAAATTATAGATTTTGAAGGTAAGAGGGTGCTTATAACCTCTGCAATGGATAGATTTGGGATGGCTGAGTCGCTGGCGGCTTACAATTCTGAGCTAGTAATAGGAGATTTAATGTTTGCCTTAGGACTGAATATACCGATGTACTCCCTAAGGACTCTTCGGTATGTAGCCAGAGCTGTAGCGCCAATCGCATGCAGGCTGCCCTTTACCCTGTTATATCCTACAGGAGATAAGCAAAAGGAAAACAATGCTACAAGGCTAATTCGGCATTATCAGCAGTCAGATATTATCGCCGGCGACTATCATTATATCAGGAGATTTATGCCTGAAGACATGAAGAACAAGACGATAATAACGAATACTGTCACAAGGGAGGATGTAGAGGAGCTTAGGGCTAGAGGGGTGGCGCTGTTGGTGACAACAACTCCTGAGCTGGAGGGAAGATCCTTCGGGACAAATGTTATCGAAGCGATGCTGGTGGCAATACTTAGAGGAAATAAGCAGCCTGAATCCGAGGAAAACTATATGAGAATATTGGAGGAGCTGAATTTTAAGCCAAGGGTTGAGTATCTTAACCAGCCTATAATAGCTGAGGGACTCAGGGCTATAGATTAGCCTAGTACCTTGACAACCTTAATTCTTAGTGCAGTAATGGCTAAATTTCGCCAGGGCTGCGTTGTCGTCAGTCGCAATATAGCCCGATATTGCTTCCTCCTCCGCCTTGTCCTGAAAAAAATTTCCTCATTGCTGTTCCTAATTTTTTAAAGCTGTCAAGGTACTAAGACAAAGGGGTTAAATTTTAGAATATTTTCTCATTTAACTTGACAATTTCTGGTGGCTGGCTTATAATATCTACAATATAATGGGTTGCAAGCACTGTTAAATCAGTGCTTCTTATACTGTATAAGGATAAAATTCCCATTGCGCTTAGGGAATAATTTTAATGTATGAACATATATTATCTAACAACATACATATCAAATAGCTTTAGTATATAGGCAGTAGGGATGTGTAATATACATTATATTATATCGGGTAAAGGAGAGGGATTATGGTAGAAAAAGAGGTTGTATTAACTGTTAATGGTTTAAAGAAAATTGAAGATGAGCTAGAGATGCTAAAAACAGTAAGACGTAAAGAAGTAGCCGAGAGAATTAAACAGGCTATTGCCTTTGGAGATATAAGTGAAAACTCCGAATATGATGAAGCGAAAAATGAACAGGCTCAGATGGAGGAAAGAATCCTCAAGCTTGAGGGCATGCTAAAGAAGGCTAGAGTTATTGATGAGGACGATATATCCATAGATGTTGTAAGTATAGGATCAACGGTGACGGTTTTAGATATGGAGTTCCAGGAAGAGGTAGAATATACAATAGTAGGCTCTGCTGAGGCAGACCCCTACGATTTAAAAATTTCAAACGAATCTCCTGTAGGCAGAAGCCTGTTAGGTAAAAAGGTAGGAGAATCAGTGGAGGTTCAGATTCCGGACGGAGCGACACAATATAAAATTATATCCATCAAGAGATAGTTTGGGGGAATAACAAATGAGTGAAGAGTTAAATATAAATGAACTCTTAAAAATAAGAAGAGAAAAGCTTAAGCATTTACAGGAGATAGGTAAGGACCCATTCAAAGTAGAAAAGGTTTATGTTACCCATTACAGTGAAGGCATAAAAGCAGATTTCGATGCTCTTGAAGGCCAGATTGCAACTATTGCAGGAAGGCTTATGACCAAAAGAGGTCACGGCAAGGCTACCTTTATAAACCTGCAGGACAAGGATGGACAAATTCAGGTCTATGTCAGAGAGGATATGATAGGTAATGAGGCGTATGAGCTCTTTGTAACCTACGACATCGGGGATATTTTAGAGGTACAGGGAGAAATATTTAGAACAAATAAGGGTGAAATATCCGTAAAAGCAGCTAAGGTTGTGCTTTTATCAAAGTCCCTACAGATCTTGCCAGAGAAGTGGCATGGTCTCAAGGATACAGACACAAGATATCGTCAACGCTATGTTGATTTAATAGTAAACCCTGAGGTTAAAGAAACCTTTATTAAAAGAAGCAAGATAATTAAGGCGGTAAGAGAGTTTTTAGATGATAAAGGCTATCTAGAGGTGGAGACCCCCATATTGACTACTATTGCTGGAGGGGCTGCCGCCAAACCCTTCTTAACTCATCATAACACCTTAGATATCGACATGCAGCTTAGAATTGCTAATGAATTGTATCTGAAACGATTGATTGTCGGAGGCTTCGACAAGGTCTATGAAATGGGTAAGATGTTCAGAAATGAAGGTATTTCCATAAAGCATAATCCTGAGTATACCAGCATAGAGCTGTACGCTGCATATCAGGACTATAAGGACATGATGGAGATTACAGAGAATCTGGTGGCATATTGCGCAGAAAAGGTGAGCGGCTCAACGGTTATTAATTTCCAAGGGGTGGACATAGATTTCAAGCCCCCATGGAAAAGGGTTTCAATGCATGAGCTGGTTCAACAAAAGACAGGTATCAATTTCTATGATTTTGAAACCGATGAGGAAGCAAGAAAGACAGCTAAGGAAAGGCTTCATTTAGATGTAGAAACCCGAATGACAAAGGGACATCTGGTTTCCCTTGCCTTTGAAGAGTTTTGCGAAAAGGATTTAATGCAACCTACCTTTGTACTACATCATCCGGTGGAGATTTCTCCATTGGCAAAGAGGAATCCTGATAATCCTATGATAACAAATAGATTTGAGGCCTTTGCAAATACATGGGAAATTGCAAATGCTTTCTCAGAGCTGAATGATCCAATAGATCAAAAGGGACGTTTTGAAGCCCAATTAGCTCAGAAGGAGGCAGGCGACGAAGAGGCGCATCCGATGGACCTAGACTTTATTAATGCTTTAGAGGTAGGTCTTCCACCAACAGGTGGTTTAGGAATAGGTATAGATAGGATGATTATGCTGTTGACCAATTCGCCCTCCATAAGGGATATAATATTCTTTCCGACAATGAAGCCAATTGAGTAAGAAAGCATATTATTTTCGGTGGTTTCGGGAAGGTAGTGAAAAAATTTACGACCGATTTACGACTAAATAAAGAGAACATGCTAAAATTATAAATACTAAAATAACGATAAGTGGAAAGCGGTCGGTTATCCGACTGCTTTTTACGTATGAAAAGGGAAAGTGCAATAGGAAAAGGAGATAATGTACGATGGCTAAAAGTAAATCAATTCAATCTGTAGAGCCTAATGTTGCAGACCTTTGCAATGGCTGGCTTAAAATATATGGATTGGATTATAAATTAGAACAACAATCATTAAATACAGAAATTGATAAGGCTCTAGAAGATTATTATTCAAAGAATGGTGGTACAGGTGGAAATAGACCTGATGCAAAACTTCTTTTACAAGATAAGAATCTTGATTTTTACCCTATTCTTATCGAATATAAGGGATACAAAGATAAACTGGTGAAACTTGATGCTGATGGTCAAGTTGAGAACAAAAACTCAAAAAATGAGGCTAACTTTAGAAATATTAATTCTTATGCTGTAAATGGTGCTATTCATTATGCAAATGCTCTTTTGCATCATACTAGCTACACAGATATTATTGCTATTGGTGTAACGGGATATATGAACGATAATGGCAAATTAGAGCATTCTATCGGTGTATATTATGTTTCTAAGGAAAACTTAGGATCTGGGCAGAAGGTTGATGAATACACAGACTTGTCTTTCTTAAAGAATGAAAATTTTGATGCCTTTATTCAAAAAGTAAAGAATTTGAAACTTAGTCCTGATGAACTTGATAAGTTAAAAGAAAAGCGTGAACAAGAAATTAATGCAAGCCTTGTCAAGCTAAATAATGATATCTATCAAAATGAAAAAGGCTTAGGTGAAAATGATAGAGTCTACTTGGTAGCAGCTTCTATTATTGCAACACTTGGTATTCCAGGAAAGGTTGCGCCACTTGAAAAAAGTGATTTGAGGTCTTCAAACGAAGAAGGAAATACAGATGGTGATATTATTGTTAGAAAAATTAGAGCATTCCTCAATGAGAAAAAATTACCTAATGAAAAGAAAGAACTTATTGTAAGAACGCTTCAGAATACACTGACAACTGATAATATAAACAAAGTTGAGAATGGGGAAAGCCAGCTAAAACGAGTATTCACAAAAATTGTTGATGACTTGGGGATTTATTATAAAATTGGTTTAACAACTGATTTTACAGGAAAGTTATTCAATGAAATGTATAGTTGGCTTGGATTCACACAGGACAAATTGAATGATGTTGTTCTTACGCCATCTTATGTTGCAAATCTCCTTGTAAAACTTGCGAGAGTTAATAAAGATTCATATGTATGGGATTTTGCAACAGGTTCTGCTGGTCTTCTTGTTGCTGCAATGAATGAGATGCTTAATGATGCAAAAGAAAAAATAAAATCACCAGATGAGTACTTGAAAAAAACTGTGGAGATTAAAGCTACACAGTTGCTTGGTATCGAGTTACTTTCAAGCGTTTATATGCTTGCTATTTTAAATATGATTCTGATGGGTGACGGTAGTTCTAATATCCTTAACAAAGACGCCTTAACAGACTTCAACGGAAATTATGGATTTGGAAAAACAAATGATAAATTCCCAGCAGATGCTTTTGTATTAAATCCCCCATATTCTGGACCAGGAAATGGAATGGACTTTGTTGAGAAAGCTTTATCTATGATGAATAAGGGGTATGGCGCAATTATTATTAAAAATTCAGCAGGTTCAGGGCAAGCAACAGAATACAATAAGAAAATATTAAAACATAGCACATTGCTTGCAAGCATTAAGATGCCGTTAGATTTGTTTATTGGGAAATCTAGTGTTCAGACAAATGTATATGTGTTTAGAGTAGGAGAAGCACATCAAAAAGATGATATAGTAAAATTTATAGACTTTTCTAATGATGGCTATACTCGTTCCAGTCGTAAAAAAGTAAGTAATAATCTTAAGGATACCGACCATGCAAAAGAGCGTTACCAAGAGGTTGTTGATTTAGTTCGATTTGGAAAATCTAAACTAAACATATTTACAGAAAAAGAGTATTACGAAGGAACGATTGACATAGAAAACGGTGCAGACTGGAATCAGACAGCACCAATTGATACAAAACCAACGCTTTATGACTTTAAGAAAACAGTTAGTGATTACTTAGCTTGGGAAGTGTCTAATCTTCTTAGGAAACCAAACATGGAGGATGAAAGTCTGGGAAAATAAATGCCTCACTCAATGAAAAGTTAAAAACAATTGAGTGGGGCGAACGTAGAATTGGTGATGTCTTTATTAAGTTACCTGTAAAGAAAGCTACGGCTGAAAATGTTAGAAAATATAAAGACGAGGAATTTTGTATTCCTGTTGTGTACTGCAAATTTGGAGATAATGGAATAATGTACTGGGGACGCAAGGGTGAGTTCGCTACTTATGAAAATGTTATCTCGGTGGTTTATAATGGAGTTATTGCAGCAGGAAAGGTATATGCACAAAAAGAAAAAACTGGTATTTTAGCGGAAAGTTATTTTATTAAAACTAGAAACTATGAAGCAAGTCATAATCAAAATGTATTTTTAGCTGCTTTGCTTGAAAAAGCATTGTATTATAAATATTCAAGAGATTATTTAGCTACTTGGGATAATAAGGTGGAAAATGATAAAATAATGTTGCCTATAAAAGATAATTCTATAGACTTTGATTTTATGGAAAGTTTCATAGCTGAGCTAGAAGCTCAACGTATAGCTGAGCTAGAAGCATATCTTTCAGTTACAGGACTAAAAGATACGCACCTTTCTCTTGAAGAGGAACAGGCTCTTATCGATTTTGACAAAATTCAATGGGACTCATATAGAATTGGTGCTTTATTTGAAAGCGTAAAAACACAAAAGTTGCAATATAAAGCAAATGATTTACCAAAGGAAGCCTCAGGTGAATATTTATTGCCGTGCTTAACTTCAAGCTTTAATAATCAAGGTTTGAACTATTTTGTGCCAGAAGAAGGAGCAACAATCTTAAAGGATGTAATTTCTATTCCTTCAAATAGCGATGTTTACAGAGCGTATTATCAATCAAGAAAATTTACTGTTTTATCAGATGCTTATGCAATTCATTGGAATTATGATAACACCAATATTACATCTCGCCAATATTTGTTCTTTGTTTCGTGTATAAACAAGGTAACGGATTTGAAGATATACTCCTATAAGAATAAACTTGGTGGATGGAATGTTGTTAAAGGCAAATATTTGAAAGTTCCAGTTAAAAACAATGAAATTAATTTTTATTACATGGATACACTGATTTCTGCTATTCAAAAATTAGTTATTAAAGATGTTGTGACATACAGTGATAACAAAATTAGTGCTACAAAATCCGTTATAAAAAAATAGTAAATATAGTGAAGGCGATTAACGATGAAAAGTTAATCGCCTTTTTGATAAACAGCTTTACTTTCCACTTTTTATTCCTCGGATATGTATTTTTCAAACATGCGAACAATGCTTTTCCAAGACTTTCTTTCTGGATATCTAGTAATACTTTAGTAGTAAGAATTTTAAAACTGTAATCAACAATATATTGAATGAATAGATTATAGCTTTCGAGATTTTTGTCAGAAAGTCCAAGTGAGTTAAACCTTGTATTAGAAATACATGAATTAACACATATGCATTCATCAAATTTTCTAGGTGAGAAAGATATCTTTTTTTTGGTAGAGCTGTTAGTATGCATTGTTTATAGGTTTCTTTGTTATAATTGTTTAATGGTGTAAATGTTTGGTATTTCTGAAAAGTATCAATAATAATGGATTCTAGTGGGTTTGTTATTTCTTCTAATCCATTTTATGAAAGAAAATCTTTCCATGCAGTCAGTGTAATTGAATTAAATAACGAAGAAGAATTATTTGGATGCATAAAGTGATTTAGACAATCTAAATAGTCAGCATTCACCTGTCCGTAATTTATGATATCTACAGATTGAGCCATTCTTTGTTTTTCGGACACCGTTTCGTGAGCGTAGCTTAGAATTTGATAAGATTGCTTATATTTACTCCTAAAATCTTGGTTTTGGAATATTGCTTCGGTTATGCTGC
>JBLXDM010000020.1:0-20894 GCA_048264125.1 Natronincolaceae bacterium | reverse complement strand
TCCCGAACACAGTAGTTAAGCTCTTCTGCGCTGATGGTACTTGGAGGGTTGCCTCCTGGGAGAGTAGGACGTTGCGGCATGATTTTTTTATTTTTTGCGTTTTTGTTTTTTAATTTCATTGTTTTTCATTTCGGTATTTGTGGTAAAATAGCTATGAAACCTAATATCTTGCCTCCAATATTTAAGTGACGCAAGGTACTATATAAAAGAGGGTGAGATTAAATGCAAAATCAGGAAAGAAGAAAGCACATACTGCAGCAGCTAAAGGAAGAAAAGCGACCCGTCAAAGGGACGGAGCTAGCAGCCAGGTTTGATGTATCCAGACAGGTAATTGTTCAGGATATTGCACTGCTAAGGGCTGAGGGTGAGGAAATTATGGCGACACCCCAGGGCTATTTAGTTCTCTTGGAGAATAAGGAGAGATTATTAAAAAAGCTTGTAGTGAAGCATGATGGCTATGAAGAAATAGAGGATGAATTACAGACTATGATAGATTTTGGCGTTAAGGTAATAGATGTCATAGTGGATCATCCATTGTACGGAGAAATTAGAAGTCCTCTGAATATCGGCTTCAAAAAGGAGCTGGAGGAATTCATGCAAAAAATACGCACTGAAAATGCGGAGCCTTTGGCCTCATTGACTGAGGGAGTACATATTCATACCCTAGAGGTGCCTAATGAGGCGGTGTTTTTGCAATTAAAGGAAGCATTATCTAAGAAAGGGTACTTGATAGAAGGCTAATATTGTGGTATATTTTTATTATTGGTGACAAGACACCTGTAATTACACTTTGGATATGCTGATATACATTAGTATAATAAATCATAAAGTGGGTTAAAGTGTATGTATGTTACCGCAATATTATTTTCCGGAGAGGAGCCTTCATATATGATAGGTGACAAAAAATTTTCATTAAGGGACTATTTTACTAAGGCATTAAATGGTATGGCTTTGGGACTTTTTTCTTCATTAATAATTGGACTAATATTAAAGCAAATAGGTGAGCAGCTGAACATACCCTTTTTAATAACGGTAGGGCAGACAGCTCAATTTCTAATGGGTCCCGCCATAGGAGCAGGAGTTGCGCATGCTATCGGTGCGCCTTCCTTGGTTATCTTTGCTTCCTTAGTAACAGGAGCAATAGGTGCCAACACTGTTTTTCTTAAGGAGGCAGGTTTGTTTAGCATAAAGACAGGAGAGCCTGCATCTGCCTTCGTAGCAGCTATAGTAGGGGCGGAAATAGCCAGAAGAATAGCAGGGAAGACAAAGGTAGATATTGTTATAATTCCGGCTGTTACAATAATCACCGGTGGACTAGCAGGTAATTTTATAGGTCCCAGGGTAGCCAGCCTTATGACGGGTCTAGGGCATATTATAAATACAGCAACAGAGCTTCAGCCGATTCCGATGGGTATTATAGTTGCCATTGTTATGGGAATGGTTTTGACCTTGCCGATCAGCAGTGCGGCTCTAGCGATAACCTTGGGTCTGAGTGGTTTAGCTGCAGGGGCCTCCGTAGTTGGATGTGCCGCCCAGATGATAGGCTTTGCGGTAGCCAGCTATAGGGAAAACGGCTTTGGTGGATTTTTAGCACAAGGTCTGGGTACCAGCATGCTGCAGGTGCCGAATATAATACGTAATCCCCTCATATGGGTTCCACCTACACTGGCCAGTGGATTATTAGGACCTCTGGCAACGACGATATTTAAAATGGAAAGCAATAGCATCGGTGCTGGTATGGGCACCAGTGGACTGGTGGGACAATTTGGGACCTTCGCTGTGATGGTTTCGGAAAAGGGACAGGCATCCTCTGCAGTTTTATTTAAGGTTGTACTATTACACTTTATACTGCCTGCCATCGCTTCTTTAATAATATCTGAGTATATGAGAAAGAAAGGCTGGATTAAATCCGGTGACATGAAGCTACAACACTAAATTGTAATATTGAGCCCTGCATAGTATAATTTAACTATCAGGGCTTCTTTGTTTTTGTAAGAAGGTCATTCTGATACAAATAGAGGGGGTTTTATAAGGCATATCCCTTCTTAATTAAAATAAGGAGGGTCAATTAGCGCTACGAATAACGGCCTATGATTATTTTTAATAAAAAACACATATTTGATAAAGACTTATCTTGAGGAGTGAGTAAAATGAAAATTAAAAAAAGCAAGTACTTGGTTGGTGGACTAGTAGCTGCCTTATTTATAGTCCTGATTTCCTTCAACGAAATAATGAGCTTTTTAGTCAACTACCAATGGTTCGGTGAGGTGGGCTATAGAGAGGTCTTTTTAACTAAAATGAAGATGCAGCTATTAATAGGGGTGCCCTTCTTCTTAATTCTGACAGTATTTCTATACTCTTATTTGCTGCTGCTTAAAAGAAGCTATTATAAGCATATCGTGTCACATCATACAGGCATCACAGAGGGAAGCCTGAATAGAATTCTGCTTATACCCTCGATTTTTTTCAGCTTTCTGACTACAACAACAGCTGTAGGGAGTCTCTGGTTTGATATACTTCAATTTATCAATGCCGTGAGCTTCAATATAGCAGATCCTATATTTAACAGGGACATCGGCTTTTACTTTTTTCAGCTACCTCTATTTAGAGGAATACTGAATACTGTTTTAGGACTTTTGTTCGTATTTGTAATTTTAACAGTACTTTTCAATGCCATAATGTTTTCCCTAAGAAGGCCGACGCTTTATCAGGTGGAGGAAGGCGGAGGTAGAGGGACAGCTCTATTTAATACAATTGGACAGGTTACTAAAAAGCAGCTGATCATTATTGGCGCTATTTTTCTAGTGACTTTAGCATTCAGCTTCTACCTAAGCGTCTATAATCTTTTATTGTCAGGCGGCAATGAAAGGGGAGTCGTTTTTGGTGCGGGATATTCTGACATAATGGTTATCTTAAATACTTACAGGGTACAGGCCGTCACTGCAATTATAGCAGCAATTCTTCTGATCATTGGTTATAGAAGGTCAAAGATGAAGAGCATGCTTGCAGCTCCTATTTTGTTGGTGGTGGTTTCAATTGTGGGAAATATGGCAGCCCTTGCAATACAAAATTTTGTTGTGGCTCCAAATGAGCTATCTAGGGAAAGGCAATATATAGAGCATAATATAGCATATACACAAAGAGCCTATGGCCTTGATAAGGTAGTAATTGATGAATTTGAAGTGAAAAATGACCTCACGCTGGAGGATTTACAGAACAATAAGGATATCATAGATAATATTAGGATTAATGATTATAGACCTGCTATAGAAACCTATAATCAGGTGCAGGCAATAAGGTCCTATTATCGATTCCTGGATGTAGATATAGACAGATACTACATAAATGGTAAGTACACTCAGGTTTTCCTTGCACCACGTGAAATAGACATCAATTTACTGAGCGATACTGCAAAGACTTGGATTAACCAGCATTTAAAATATACCCACGGATACGGTGTGGTGCTGTCGCCGGTAAATGCAGTTACTTCAGAAGGGCAGCCGGAGCTGGCGATAAAAAATATTCCGCCGGTCAGCAATATAGACATAAGCATCGACAGACCTGAAATATACTTTGGAGAGCTTACGAATCACCATATAATTGTAAAAACAAAGGAAAAGGAATTTGACTATCCTACAGGCAACGATAATGCCGAAGCTACCTATGAGGGGAATGCTGGTATTCAATTAAACGGGCTTAATAGAATGCTGTACAGCTATCATACCAAAACGCTAAAGCTATTATTGTCCGGTAGCATAACAAGTGAAAGCAGAATCGTATTGCATAGAAATATTTTAGATAGGGTCAATAAGATAGCCCCCTTTATCAAATACGATGAAGACCCATATATCGTAATAGATGAGGGTAAACTCTATTGGATGATTGACGGATACACTGTTTCGGGTCAGTATCCCTACTCTACCCCCACCAGCATGGCGGGAGAGAGCCTAAATTATATTAGAAACTCAGTTAAGGTGGTAATAGACGCCTACAATGGCGACGTAGATTATTATATAGCAGATGAAAGTGATCCTGTTATTCTAACCTATAAAAATATATTTCCGGGTCTCTTTAAGCCATTAGAGGAGATGCCGACAGGCCTAAAGGCACATGTTAGATATCCTCAGGATTTATTTGATTTGCAGACTCAGGTATATTCCATTTATCACATGACCAACCCCTCAGTCTTCTACAATCAGGAGGATGTTTGGTTTTTGGCAAAGGAAAAGTATGGGGATAACCAACAGGATGTAGAATCTCAATATATGATAATGAAGCTTCCTGATGAGGCTAAGGAGGAATTGATTTTATCTGTTTCTTATACGCCAAAGGGGCTTCAAAATCTGACCGCATTGCTGATGGTAAGAAACGATATCGATAATTATGGGGAATTAAATATATATAGAATGCCGAAGGATAGAAACATAGATGGACCTATGCAAATCGAGGCAAAAATAGATTCTGACACCATTATATCAAAGGACCTATCCCTATGGGGTGAGGGAGGATCATCGGTTATTAGAGGAAATGTATTGGTGATTCCGATAGAAAGCTCTATTCTTTATGTAGAGCCATTGTACATCAGAGGTTCATCAAATTCAGGGCAAAGTCTACCCCTTGTGAAGAGGGTTATTGTTGCATACAGCGACAAGGTAGTTATGGAGGAAACCCTACAGCAGGCATTGGAAAAATTGTTTGGCAGCTATACTGATATTGATACACCAATCGAGGAGCCGGTGGAGGAAATCCCTTCTGAGCTGCAGCAGACAACGAAGGAGCTGATTGATGCCGCTGTAAAGGCCTATGACAATGCCAACGCAGCATCACAGGCAGGAAACTGGGCTGAATACGGTGTATTCATTGATGAGCTGGAAACCATCTTAAAGCAGCTACAAAGCGAGGGAGTAGCTGAAAATTAAAAAAAGGTCTGCTGAGGAGTAACATCCTCGGCAGACCCTTTATTATCATATTTTTCTCTTTCTTTTCCTTAAATCCTCAAGCGACATATTGTCAAGCTGATAGGATTTTACAGAAAATTCCTGCTTGGTTATAATGCCCTTTTCAATTAGCAGCTCTATTAATGTGGCTATAGCCAATGTATTCCTGTAGTCTGTATCCTTTAGCTTCCCCAGCTGAGAAAAAACATCCAAATCCTTCATTATGGCTCCTCCCTTTTTATATATTACTATTTAGATTATTACCTTAGGGGAGCAATTTATTCAAAATATTGTATAACCGACGAAGATTTAGTAAATCCTATAAATGATCAAGGCTATTTAATAAAAATTCAAATAAATCTTGCTTCACATAATCAACTATGATAACATATAGTTTACAAATAAATTATTTAGAGACTATGAAAAGAAGTAGTAAAATGTCGTCCCTTTATAGAGAGTCGGTGGTTGGTGAAAACCGATATTGGAGGCCTTTGAATCCATCTTGGAGTCATATGCGGAGTTCATTAAGCATTATCGGTTTGCAGCCGTTATCCTGCAGTCGAGTGGATTATTATTTAATCAACTAGGGTGGCAACGCGGAAGCTATACCTCCGTCCCTTTATTAGGGATGGGGGTTTTTTGTTTTTATATACAAAAGGAGGTTGTAGAGATGCTGGATATTAAAAGAATTCGAATGAATTTAGAGGAAATCAAGACAGCAATGGCAAAGAGGGGGGAGCAGGACTTCAGCCTAGATGAAGCCTTAGCCCTTGATGAGGACAGAAGAAGGCTGCTGCAGGAAGTAGAGCAGATGAAAAGCGAGCAAAATGCTGCGTCCAAGGAAATTCCCAAGCTGAAAAAAGAGGGTAAGGACGTAGCAGAGGTAATGGAAAGAATGAAGGAGCTATCCGGCAGGATAAAGGAAATAGATGTAGAGGTTAAGGAGGTTGAGGATAAGCTAAAGGAGCTTATGCTTCGAATTCCTAACGTTCCGCATCCCGACGTGCCGCAGGGAGTGACAGATGATGATAATATTGAAATCAGAAAATGGGGAGAGCCAAGGAGCTTTGATTTTGAACTGAAAGCCCATTGGGATATCGGCATGGACTTAGGAATACTGGATTTTGAGACTGCTGCTAAGATAACAGGCTCAAGATTTACTGTATATAAGGGCTTAGGGGCAAAGCTGGAAAGGTCATTAATCAACTTTATGCTGGAGCTCCACACAGAGGAGCATGGCTACACGGAAATACTGCCGCCTTTTATGGTCAACAGGGACAGCATGACGGGAACCGGCCAGCTGCCGAAATTTGAGGAGGATACCTTTAGAATTCCTCAAAAGGATTTCTTTCTGGTGCCGACTGCCGAAGTACCAGTAACAAATATCCATCGTGACGAAATAATAGAAGAAGGGCAGCTGCCGATTAAATATGTTGCCTATACCCCCTGCTTCCGTTCAGAGGCGGGTTCAGCAGGAAGAGACACAAGGGGACTTATACGACAGCATCAATTTAATAAGGTTGAGCTTGTTCGATTTACGAAACCAGAGAACTCCTACAGGGAGCTGGAGGAGCTGACCAATAATGCGGAAAAGGTACTGCAGCTATTGGAAATACCCTATAGGGTTGTAAAGATTTGCAGCGGAGACCTTGGCTTTACCGCAGCCTTTAAATATGATATTGAGGTATGGATGCCTAGCTACAATAAATATGTTGAAATATCCTCCTGCAGTAATTTTGAAGACTTCCAGGCCAGAAGAGCCAATGTCAGATACCGTCCTGAGGATAAAGGTAAGGTTGAATTTCTTCATACCTTAAACGGCTCTGGCCTAGCTGTAGGGAGAACCCTTGCAGCTATCCTGGAAAACTTCCAAAACGCCGATGGTTCAGTGACTATTCCGGAGGCCTTAAGAGGATTTATGAAAACAGAGGCCATCAGAAGGTAAAAGAAAGGGTCTAAAAGCCGTAAAACAAATAAATAATATTCCTCCAATTGGTGAATATAATATTTAAGGGGTCTACTAGTAACTTGACCACTTTAAAAATTAGGAATAGCAGCGAGGAAAATTTTTTCAGGACAAGGCGGAGAAGGAAGCAATATAGAGCTATATTGCGACTGACCACAATGTAGCCCTGGAGAAATTTTACCGTTGTTAAACTAAGAATTAAGGTGGTGAAGGTGCTTAGGTAGGCCCTTTGTATTATAGCTGATATAATTTTGGGGAGGATGTGGTATAGCGTTGAGAAATAAAAGAAGATTGCTGGCCTTAGCATTATTAATTGTGATTGCTATTGTAGGCTGCAGGGTAATAGAAAGGCCATTTTTTAAGGCTCTTCAGGGTGGTGGAGAGACCCTGCTTGTAAATCCTTCGGATTATGGAATTGATGAAAGGACTGTATCAAAATATGAAATAGATCTTCAGCTGCTGGAGGATAAAAATCAGGTATCCGGCAGTCAAAGGGTTACCTATACCAATAAAACAGGGGAAGAGCTTCAGGAAATATATTTTAACATATATCCAAATGCCTTTAAGGACAAAAGCACAGCCCCGGCGCTATTTTCCAACGGAGGCTCCGGCATAGACGATTATAGCCCCGGCTATATCAGAATAAGCGGCATTATGCTCAATGAAGAAAAGACCAACTATGAAATATCGGGTATAGGAGAGACACTGTTAAAAATACCCCTGCCGGATTCCTTGGAGCCTGGTGAGGAAATAGAGATTCAAATGAGCTACTTGATACAGCTGCCAAATCTACCTGATCGCTTCGGCTACCATAATGGCGTATATAATATGGGGAACTGGTATCCTATATTGGCGGTGTATGATGAAGAGGGCTGGAGCTTAGACCCATACTATGCTGTAGGAGATCCTTTTTATAGTGAAGCCTCCAATTATATTGTAAATATAAAGGCCCCTAAGGACATAGTAATCGCATCCACCGGCAATATTGTTGAGCATAGCAAGGAGGGCGAATTTGGCAGATGGAGGATAGAGGCAAGTCTGGTGAGGGACTTTGCATGGGTGGCAAGCAGAGACTTTACAGTGGTAGAGGAGAGGGTGAAGGATACCAGTATAAAAATGTACTATCTGACGGAGGATAGGGCCATAAGGGAAGAGGCTTTGGAATATTCGAAGGAGGCCCTGAGGGTCTTTGAAAAGCATTTTGGTAAATACCCCTATGGACAGCTTTCTGTTGTGGAAACCTATTTCCCCAGCGGCATGGAGTACCCTACCTTGATCTACATCAGTCAGGAGTATTACAATAAAGCACAGCTGCAGGCCCTTGAGCTGGTTATAGTTCATGAGGTGGCACATCAATGGTGGTATGGGGCAGTGGGAAACAATCAGATAAAGGAGGCATGGCTGGATGAAAGCCTTACCACCTATTCGGAGCTGGTATATTATAGGGAGGCAAGGGGGGAGGCCGTAGCATCGGAAATACACAAACAGAGGAATATAAATGCCTGGGAGGCCAGGAGAGCCAGCATAGAGGATACTCGAGTCCTGAAGGGGCTAGAGGAGTTCAAAGGCTGGGGAGACTATGGCACTTTGGTATATAGCAGAGGTGCTATGATGTTGGTGGAGCTGGAGGAGATAATTGGAAGAAGCAAGGTATATGAAGCCCTAAGAAACTATTATGAAAAATACATGTTTAAAATAGCTACAAGTAATGACTTTATTGATATGGTAAATGAGGCATCAGATAAGGATAATCAGGGCTTCTTTCAGCAGTGGCTGCTAGATAAATAAACGAAGCCTTTTAAATAGTGGCAGTAGGTGGCTTATACCTTATGCAATAATTGGATATAATGTATAACGTGTCTAAACTTTAAACAATAAACCAATTGCTTTTATACGGCATTTATGTTAAACTAACTTTTGTAGTAAAAATTGAGTGCACTATAAACCACTTTGTACCATTATTGTTGACCGGCTGCTGCTAAGGTTTGTCAACAGCCGATCAACGATTTTTGCTATAAAATTTTGTTTCCGTAGCTCAGTAGGATAGAGCGTTCGCCTCCTAAGCGAAAGGCCGTGGGTTCGATTCCCGCCGGGAACACCATTTCTAACACATGACCCTGCAGGTAAAAAGTCCTGCAGGTTTTGTATTAATATCAGACAAAAATGGAATACTTTAATAGCGAAGAAAATTCTATGAGGTATGGACAAATCAAGGTAGATAAGCTATACTATACAAGTGGCTTTGCTATGCTATTATGCAGGAGCAAGTATTCTGCTGAGGTTAAGCCTATGGAGGCCTTTACTATGACGGATGAGTATTATATGGGCCTAGCCCTTAAAGAGGCTGAGGCTGCCTTTCTAAAAGGGGAGGTACCGATAGGAGCTGTCATTGTTCGAGAGGGTAATGTAATAGCCAGGGCCCACAATTTACGTGAGCTTTCAAAAAATGCCACTGCCCATGCCGAAATACTGGCAATACAAAGGGCCTGCGATTTCCTCAGGGGTTGGAGGTTGACAAGCAGCACGTTATATGTTACAATAGAACCCTGTCCTATGTGCGCTGGAGCCATTCTCCAAAGCAGGATAGAGAGAGTTGTAATAGGAGCGATGGATGCAAAGGCAGGTGCCTGCGGCTCTATTGTGAACCTACTGAATAATTCGTCCTTTAATCACCAGTGTGAAATAAAGACAGGTGTGCTGGAGGCGGATTGCAGGAGGATTATGCAGGAATTTTTTTCTCAGCTAAGAAAAAAGTAAATACAAAGATGGAGAGATGTCCGAGTTGGCTAAGGGGCACGCCTGGAAAGCGTGTAAGACCGCAAGGTCCCGCGGGTTCGAGTCCCGCTCTCTCCGCCATTAAAATTTTAAAGTTTGCTGTGCTAGATGGGGAGGTAGCGGTGCCCTGTAACCTGCAACCCGCTATAGCAGGGTTGAACTCCTCACCGAGGCAAGTCGATTGTAGGGCTGGCTTAAGTAAGTGACAATGAAAGTTGGGTCCTGCGCAACGGAAGCTTGCGAACCCCGCCAGGTCCGGAAGGAAGCAACGGTAAGTGAATCCTTTCGTGTGCCGCAGGGTAGCCTAACTCGAGTTAACTGCTTGGGTAACGCCTATGACAACATGTCGAAGTGAGGTGCACAGCATTACATAATTCAAAATGATAAAAGCATGGGAAATATCTCATGCTTTTTTTATTTTCTTTTATACCCATAAGCGGAAAGATAGAGAATATATAATATTGGGTACAATAGATTGAAGTATAATCAGGTAATTGATATACTTAAAGGTAATACATGTCTAAAAAACAGTCGGAGGGATTTTGATATGAATAAACAGATAGATGCCAGAGGAATGAGCTGTCCTTTGCCGGTAATCCATACGAAAAAAGCGCTGGAGTCAATTGAAGAAGGTATTGTTACCACAATCGTCGACAATGCAGCTGCAAAGGAAAATATTTCAAAGCTAGCCAAGAGCCTGACTTTGAAGGTGGACGTGGAGGAGAAGCAGGGAAGCTATTATATCAACATAATTAAGGATCATTCTATAGATCAGATGGAAGGAATGATGGCAGATGATATCAGCTGTGACAGCTCCCCAAAGAAGGATTTGGTTATATTAGTGACCAAGGACTACTTTGGAGAGGGCGAAATACAGCTTGGAAAGATACTTATGAAGAGCTATATTTATGCCCTTACGGAGGTGCAGCCATATCCTAAGGCGTTAATGTTTTTAAACAGCGGTGTCAATCTTGTGGTGGAGGGTGCAGAGTCAATAGAGCATCTTAGAGCTTTGGAGGCAAATGGAGTGGAGGTGCTCTCCTGCGGAACCTGCCTAGATTATTACAAGATAAAGGATAAGCTGGTGGTAGGGGGCATAAGTAATATGTACACAATTGTTGAAAAGCTTAATGGAGCAAGAAATACAATTATACTATAGTAAAGAGGGTTTAAGCCTTGAATAATTCTATCTATGTAGTGGTTTTTGAATCAACGCATTATGCAATTGCAGCAGAAAAGCTGTTTAAGGAGCTAAAGCTTCCAGTAGAAATAATACCTACCCCCAGGGAGATTACCTCCAGCTGCGGCCTGTCGATAAAATTTAATGAGGGGCTGATGGAGGAAATTAAGGGGATATTAAAGGATGGAAATATACTTATAAAGGGTATATATCAGATGATAAGGATTGATAATCAAAGGATTGTTAATCAAATTGTATAAAAAGGGGAATTTAGAATGATTGACTCACTTAGAGAAGCATTTACTGAGACAATTCAGTTTATAAAAAATCCACAGCAGCTTTCATTGTATTTTGGAAGGATTATCAACATAATTCTTATATTATTTATAGCAAGACTAAGTATAAGCGTTCTCTATTCGATAATCAATAAATTTTTCGACAGCCAAAGGAATCTAAAAATGAAGGTGGATATACCCCGGCTAGAAACCATGAAGGGTCTGGTTAAAAGCATTGTAAAATACACCATATACTTTATTGCCTTCACGTCTATTATCAAATCCTTTGGTACAGATGTAACCGCTCTGATAACGGCAGCAGGTATCGGAGGCCTAGCCTTCGGCTTTGGCGCCCAAAATCTAGTCAGAGACGTTATCACAGGCTTTTTCATATTGTTTGAGGATCAATTCAATGTCGGCAGCTATGTGGAAATAGATGGCGTCGAAGGAACCGTTGAGGAGATGGCCCTAAGGGTGACAAAAATTAGGGGCTTCAACGGAGATCTATATATAGTGCCTAACGGAGAGATAAAGAAGGTAACAAATAAGAGTACAGGGAAGATGAGGGCGCTGGTGGAAATCTCCATTGCCTACGAGGAAGATATAGACAATGCCATAAGGGTATTGACCATAGAGGCAGAGGCCCTCAAGGAAAAAGAGCAACGGATTGTTGAGGGGCCGACTGTGCTGGGGGTATCAGCATTAGGGGCTTCCGAGGTTGTAATCACCATTATTGCTAAAACAGTACCAATGGAGCAATGGGCAATAGAAAGATTGATGCGAAAGACCTTTAAGGAGGCCTTCGACAGAGAAGGCATTGAAATCCCTTATCCAAGAAGGGTAATAGTAGATAAAAACACGAAATAATATAAGGAAAGGCAGGTGTATACCCAATTAAGTGCTCATTTAATTGGGTAAGCTTTTATGGCAATGAAATTAGAGATAGGCGACAGATTAGAATTAAAAAAACAGCATCCCTGTGGAAATAAAGAATTTCAGATTTTAAGAACCGGTGCAGACTTTGTAATAAAGTGCATGAAGTGTGAAAAGCAAATGTGGATTGCAAGAAGTGTGCTGGAAAAAAGCGTTAAGCGGGTTATAACGAAAGAGACATAGTGCCCCACAAAATTTAAAATATTACTAAAAAATTTTAACACTTAAATAAAACCAATAAATAATGAGCAATTATTTTGCAAAAATGATATAATACTTTTAGAAATCCTACATTATATTAAAGAGGTGTTGTATTAATGGCTATTAAATTTGCAGAAAGAATGGATAATCTTAAGGCCTCAGAAATTCGCGAGCTTCTAAAGCTTACAGAAAGACCTGAGATTATCTCCTTTGCAGGCGGACTTCCGGCTCCTGAGCTGTTCCCTGTTGAAGAGATGAAGCGGGTGGCTATAGAGGTGCTGGAGGAAGGCGGTCAGCAAGCGCTACAATACAGTGCGACAGAGGGCTATGCGCCGTTAAGGGAAAAGATTGTTAAAAGAATGGAACCAATAGGGATTGTAGGTAATGCTGAAAACGTTCTCATAACCAATGGATCTCAGCAGGGCCTTGACTTTTCAGGTAAGATCTTCATTAATCCCGGCGATGTTGTTATTTGCGAGAGTCCAAGCTATCTAGGTGCAATAAATGCATTTAAGGCATATTCACCTAAATTTGTAGAGATAACCACAGATGATAACGGTATGGATATGGAGGAGTTGGAGGGGGTTTTATCCAGCACTGAAAATGTTAAAATGATTTATGTTATACCGGACTTCCAAAACCCATCAGGAAGAACCTGGTCGATAGACAGGAGAAAAAAACTCGTTGAGCTGGCCAATAAATATGATTTGCCAATAATTGAGGATAATCCTTATGGTGAATTAATATTTGAGGGAGAGAGGATGCCCTCTATTAAGTCCTTCGATACTGAGGGAAGAGTAGTATTCCTTGGAACCTTCTCCAAAACCTTCTGTCCAGGCTTAAGGGTTGGTTGGGTATATGCAGAAAACGACCTTGTCCAAAAGTACATTTTAGTTAAGCAGGGTGCTGACCTGCAGAGCAATACTATGGTTCAAAGAGAAATAAACAAATTTTTAGAGCTATACGATTTAGATGCCCATGTTGAAAAAATAAAGGATGTTTATAGACGCCGCAGAGATATCATGCTGAGCACCATGAAGGAATGCTTCCCTGCAGGGGTAAAATACACCTATCCTACAGGCGGTTTATTTACTTGGGTGGAGCTGCCGGTGCATCTAAATGCTAGAGAGGTGTTTGTAAAGGCAATAGAAAAGAATGTTGCCTTTGTTCCTGGGGGCTCCTTCTATCCCAACGGAGGCAATGAAAACACCTTCAGGCTGAACTATTCCAACATGTCAGAGGAAAAGATAAAAGAAGGTATTATCAGATTAGGTGGACTCCTAGCTGAGATGATAGATAAATAGTGCAAAAAAGTAAGAAGAGTGGCTGTGAAGCCACTCTTCTTCATTGTAAGGGGGAGATTGGGATGAATAAATGTTGTATTGTGGGGGCTATCTATAGCATTGCCAGCAGGGCTTCTGTATATACCATCTTTTTTAAAAAAATAATCTAAATTTAACATAAATCGCTTTATACCAGCAGGAATAAATAATAGATTAGATTAATGTAAGATAATATTATCCCCAAATGTCTAATAAGCTATTATTTTGGGTATAAGCTATTATTAAGAATAAATAGAACGGGTGGTACATTATGAAGAATCTAAAGGGGAAAGAGGTAATTGCTGGTATTGATGTAGGCTCACATGCGCTAAATCTTATGCTGACAGAAATCGATGAAGCGGGAAAAATTAAGGTTCTTGATCAGCTGAGATACCCGATAGCCTTGGGAAAGGATACCTTCGCTACAGGCAAGGTGAGCTTTGAAACAACAGAAAAGATATGTGAAGGATTGAAGGGCTTCAAAAACCTAATGAAGGACTATGGGGTAACCGCCAGTAGGATAGTTGCAACCAGCGGGTTAAGAGAGGCCATTAATAGGGAGTTCATATTGGATCAAATAAAGGTGAGAACGGGCTTTGAGATTGATGTGCTTACACAGGCACAGGAGAAGTTCATAACCTACAAGGCGATTAGAAGAAATATCCCTAATCATGAGATAATTAGAGCAGAAGGGCTAATACTAGTTGATATTGGTACTGGAAATGTTACTGTGTCTATTTATAAAGACAATCAGCTTAGCTACAGTCAAAGTATAAAATCAGGCCCGCTAAGATTAAGAGAGCTGCTAAGTGGTTTGGAGGGTAGAAGCTTGAATTTTCCCGCGATATTGGAGGAGTATATTCATAGCAGCCTAAAGGAGATAATTAGCTTGATACCAGCTGTAGGAATTAAAAATTATATTGCTATTGGACCAGAGGTTGAATTATTGCATAAGCTTTGCAATGGGACAAATAATGGAAATATTAAGCTTGTTAAGGTAGAGAATTTTTTAGGGCTTTATGATAAGATTATGTCCAGCTCCCCCGTTAGCATAGAGAGGGATTATGGCATAAATCGTGAGTCGGTAGAGATACTACAACCAACCGTGATAATACTTAAGGCTTTTATGCAGCTAACAAAGACCGATAAGATATATACCCCCAAGGTATCCTTGAAGGATGGTATAATTGAGGATATGCTGGATGAGAAGCTCAAGACACAAAGAGCCTCCGATTTTATTGAAGATATATTATCCCTTGCCAGTCATATTGGAGAGAAATATCAATATGATTATGACCATGCAATAGATGTAGAGGAAAAGGCCTTAGCTATTTTTGACTCCCTACAAAGGCTGCATGGTCTTGGCCCTCGACAAAGATTTTTGCTGCAATTAGCCTCCCGATTACATGATATCGGCAAGTTTATTAATATAAACCTTCATTATATATATTCCTATGAGCTAATAATGGCATCGGAGCTCTTAGGCCTCTCGCAGGAGGAGCTGCAAATTGTAGCTTATATTGCAAAATACCATAGCGACATATTGCCGTCTCAATACCAGGAGGATTTTTATGGAATGAGAAAACGGAATCGCAGCATCGTATTTAAGTTGGTAGCTATTCTCCGGATAGCAGATGCGTTAGATAGTAGTCATACTCAAAAAATAAAGAACATCAGGGTGTCAATTGAAGAGGGTGAAGTGATGCTTCGTGGAGAGGCAATCGAGGACACGCTGCTTGAGGAATGGTCCTTTGAGGAAAAATCACAATATTTTGTCGAGGTTTTTGGAATAAAGCTAAATCTAAGGATAAAGAGGTAAAGTATGAAACAGGAGATTAACCTATATAAAAGTGAGCATTTTATAAATAGAGAATTGAGCTGGCTGGAATTTAATGAGCGGGTCCTACAGGAGACTAAGGATAGGGACAATCCACTTTTTGAAAGAATTAAATTTTTAGCGATAGTGGCTTCAAATTTAGACGAGTTCTTCATGGTAAGGGTAGCTGCCTTGAAGGATCTTGTTAGTGCTGGCATTAATAAAACCGATGCAGCCGGATTAAATCCTAAAGACCAGTTGAAAAGCATTTCAGAAAGAGCACATAAAATGGTGCAGGATCAATACAATATATTTAATCGACGAATGCTACCTAGCCTTAAGCGAATCGCTTTTAGAATTTTAGAGGGAGACGAATTAAGCAGTCATCAAAAAAAGTATATAGACGATTATTTTATAAATAGCATATATCCTGTATTAACGCCAATGGCTGTGGACTCAAGCAGGCCATTTCCATTGATTTATAGTAGGACCCTGAATATTGCCGTATTAATAAAGGATAGGGACAACGAAACTATAATATTTGCAACAGTTCAGGTTCCAACCGTCTTGCCTCGCCTAATTAAGCTTCCGAATACCACAAATGAGGAATGCTATATATTATTGGAAGAGGTTATAGCGATACATATAAATCAATTATTTGTTGGCAGAGAGGTAATTGCTGTAGGACAATATCGTATTACAAGAAATGCAGATTTGAGCCTTGAGGAGGAGGAAGCAGAGGATCTCCTAAGGATGATGGAGAAGTCCCTGAAGAAAAGAAAAAGAGGTAGAGCAATTAGGCTGGAGCATCAGGTTAATATGGATGAAAGAATTATTAAAATACTGAAGGATTCGTTAGAAATTCATAAAGGTGATTGCTACAGCATTAACGGACCTATAGATTTGACCTTTTTATGGAAGGTGTATGAGCTGCAGGGCTATGAGAGCTTTAAGTATGATGAATATATCCCTAAGACACCTCGTGATCTATTGAAGACTGAGGATATTTGGGAGGCCGTAGCCAAGGAGGATATATTGATCCATACCCCTTATGAGAGCTTTGATGCCGTTGAGGACTTTATTAGAGAGGCCTCCAGAGACCCTCAGGTGCTGGCTATAAAGCAAACACTATATAGGGTTAGCGGCAACTCAGAAATAGTTAAAGCCCTAGAGGCGGCGGCTGAGGCTGGCAAGCAGGTGACGGTACTAGTAGAGCTAAAGGCAAGATTTGATGAGGCGAATAACATATGGTGGGCTAAACGCCTTGAGGAAGCAGGCTGTCATGTTATATATGGTCTTGTTGGCTTAAAGACACATGCTAAGGTGATTTTGGTTGTCCGCAAGGAAGAAAAGGGAATTAAGCGATATGTACATTTAGCAACCGGTAATTATAATGACGTCACTGCTAAGGTATATACTGATATGGGCATATTTACCAGCAATGAGCATTATGGAGCAGATGCTTCAGCGGTTTTTAATATGCTAACAGGATATTCTGAGCCACCAGAGCTACATAAATTGTCGCTGGCTCCACTAAACCTGAGAAGCCAGCTGTTGTATTATATAGATAAAGAAATGAATAATGCTACGCTAGGGAATGATGCAAGGATAATTATAAAGGTGAATTCTTTATCTGATTCTGAAATAATTGCTGCCCTTTACAGAGCCTCTATAGCAGGAGTGAGGATTGACCTAATTGTAAGGGGCGTTTGCTGCCTCAGACCGGGAATACCGGGCATTAGTGAAAACATAAAAGTCAGAAGCATCGTGGGGAGATTTTTAGAGCATAGTAGAATCTACTATTTCTATAATAATGGGAAAGAGGACCTGTTTATATCCAGTGCAGATTTAATGTCAAGAAATCTAGACAGAAGGATTGAATTGTTTATTCCTATAGAAAGCCTAAGGGTAAAGGAAAGAATAATTAATCTGCTGAACATCGAATTAGTTGATACGATTAAAGCTAGAATTCTTACATCGGCAGGGACCTATAAGCGAATTGACCGGCGTGGGAAGCGGCTTATTAATTGTCAGCTGTATTTTCGAAACTTAGCAGAGGAAAGTATTAAGCACAACCAACAGGAAAGCCTAAGCTTAGAATCGGAAGGGACCTAAATCTAAAACGTTAGAGGGTGTAACTATGAAGGGTAAGTATGCGATAGTTGATTTAGGCTCAAACTCAGTAAGAATGATTATTATACAGGTGGACGCTGAAGGCTCCTACAGAATGATAGATCAGGTAAAGGCAATGGTGAGATTGAGCCAAGGCATGGGTGCTGAGAGGGTGCTAAAGGAAGCTGCTATGAAGAGGACAATTGATGCCCTCAGCATGTTTAATAAGCTGATGGAGGTCCATAAGGCAGATCATACGTTTTTGGTAGCAACAGCGGCTGTAAGGCTTGCAAAGAATCAGCAGGAGTTTCTTCTAAGAGTAAAAAGGGAAACGGGACTAAGCTTTAGAGTTATAACAGGGGAAGAAGAGGCATTCTACGCTTATTTAGGAGTAATCAATACGATTAATATAGAAAACTGTCTAATAATTGATATTGGGGGAGCAAGCACTGAAATTATATTGGTTGAGAATCGCAGCTTAAAGGAAGCGGTAAGCCTGCCCTTTGGCGCGGTCTCCTTAACCGAGGCCTTTTTAGCCAGTGAAAAGGAAGGGTCAAATGAGCAATTAAAGAAGCTGGAAAAATACTTAAAGGATAAGCTAAAGGAATTAAAATGGCTGCAAAAGTCAAAGGGCTTACCCTTAGTAGGCTTAGGGGGAACAATACGAACCCTAGCGAAAGTAGATAGAAAAAAAATCGGATTTCCTCTAACTAGTCTGCACAATTATACGATGGATAGAGCTGAGGTGCTGGATGCCTACAACCAGGTAGTAAATAAAGACCCTCAAGAACGAAAAAAGGTTGCCGGTATAACAAAGGATAGAGCCGATATTATTGTAGGTGGTCTAGCGCCTATAAAAACCCTTATTGAATTACTGAAGATCGAAAAGCTGGTTATAAGCGGTAATGGTGTAAGAGAAGGTATATTTTATGAAAATTATATGAAGGGCGCCGAGGGTGGCATGATCGTCGGAGACGTAATGCAGCATAGTATTGATAATATGCTTAAGATTTACGGCACAAATCAAAAACATAGCCAGCAGGTAAAGAAGCTATCAATGGCTTTGTTTGAGCAAATGATTGGGCTGCATGGGTTAACCTCCGCAGAGGGAAGACTGCTTGAGGCGGCATCACAGCTGCATGATATTGGAAATTACGTAGATTATTATAATCACCACAAGCACGGCTTTTATTTAGCATTAAATTCTCGCATCAATGGCTTGAGAAATAGAGAGCTGGTTATGTGTGCCTTCATTGTTGCAATGCATAGAGAGGTTGAATTTAAAGAAAATTGGAAAGACTATAAAATGCTAATTGATAAGCAGGACTATGAAACGATTTTAAAGCTTAGAATTTTTCTTCGGATAGCTGAAAAGCTAGATAGAAGTCAAAATAGTGCTGTAAGAGAAATAAACTGTCAAATCCTTGAGGATAGTGTTGCCATTAGAGTGATTTCGGATGAGCCACTGGAGCTGGAAATAGTAGCTGCAATGCAGAATGCCAAGGAATTTAAAAAAACCTTCAATAAGGAGCTTTTAATATTTTAAATAAAAGTTTGCATTAGAGCCAATAAAGTGATAAAATATTATAACGTGGGAAAAAACATTTCTCTGTCCTGTTTTAGAGCAGGGCCGCTAAGTCCAAAGGGAGGTGAAACAATGAATAAGTACGAATTAATGTACGTTATCAAAAGTGACGTAACAGAAGAGAAGAAAACACAGCTTTTAGACAAATTCAAGGGAATTATCGAAGCAGACGGTCAGGTAGATAATGTTGATGAGTGGGGTAACAGAAGATTAGCCTATGAAATCAATAAGTTAAACGAAGGCCACTATGTATTAATACATTTTAATGCTGCTGCAGATGTTCCTAAGGAATTAGATAGAAATCTAAAGATTGCTGATGAAGTTATTCGTCATTTAATTTTAAGATTAGAAGCTTAATAAACAAGGGGTGGTGTATACATGAACAGTGTTGTATTGATCGGGCGTCTCGCAAGGGATCCGGAGCTGCGTTTTACTGCCAGCGGAAAAGCTGTGGCCACCTTCAGTGTTGCAGTAAATAGAGTATTTTCTAAAGAAAAGGAAGCTGATTTTTTTAATATCGTTGTATGGGGAAAGCCTGCTGAAAACTGCGCAAATTACCTAGCAAAGGGTAGACTCGTTGGACTTCAAGGAAGACTGCAAAGTCGCTCCTATGAACAAAATGGAGAAAAAAAATACATTACAGAGATTGTAGCGGATCAGGTGGAGTTTTTAGAGTGGGGTAATAAGACAAGCCCATCAAGCCCATCAACGCCATCAGCTGGTAAGCAGAGCGATTTCAATTCACAGGATATTGACTTAAATGATTTTGAATCTATAGACGATGAAGATATTCCATTCTAGCAGGTAGAAGGAGGGATAAGTGTGATTAATAATAAGAGAAAACGTAAAAGCAAAAAGAAGGTTTGTACCTTCTGTGCTGATAAAGTGACATATATGGATTACAAGGAAGTTCAAAAGCTTAAGAAGTATATCACTGAGCGTGGAAAAATCTTACCTAGAAGAATTTCTGGTAACTGTTCAATTCACCAAAGAGATATTACTCAAGCTATAAAGCGTGCAAGACATATGGCGTTACTACCATACACAATGGAATAAGAAGCAAACTGAGACAAAGGGGACGTTTCCTTTTGTCTCTTTTTAATGTATAGAATATTATGCTTTTCAATTTCCTATACATGATGATATATAATATCAGCTTAATACATAAATCCTGCAGCTTGATCATTGGACAAGGCAGTATAATTAAGCTGCAGGAGGAAAACTAAAGATTACAAGGAGGCAAAAAAGCATGAGCTATGTTGTCGCAGGAGAAAAAATATACGATAGCAATGAAATCCTAGAGAATATTAAGGCAGATATCAGCTTTAAGAATATTAAGGATATATCGGCAGGTTCTAAAAGAGAGGATACGCTTATATATCAGCTGCTTTTAGATGCAGAGGAATTAAGGGTCAGGATGCTGGAGGAGCTGGATACCACGGATATGGATGAGGAGGAGCTGGTAAGCGAGCTATTAATTCTAGCAGATGAAAGAGTTGCTGAAGTAGAGGACTATATCCCTGAGGATTTTTTATGCTATGGATATGCATACCATTATGACGAAGGCAACAACGAAATCAAAGCGATATTTGTAGCAGTTGATGAGATAGTGGGGGAGCTAAGATTAAAGGACGTTTCCGAGAGAATTCTAAGATCCCTAGACTAGTGCTAAGATCGTAGATCAATAATAGAATAATAAACAAAGCCTATAGCCTATGAACTGCTCCCTGTCAAGTAGACAGTGGAAATAACTAATAGTTCTTATGACGTCAATCATTAAATATGGTTGGCG
>JBLXDM010000019.1:0-37569 GCA_048264125.1 Natronincolaceae bacterium | reverse complement strand
CTCCATCATCTTTATTATGCAATTTCCTCAAGTACTAGCGAACTTATATTATTTACTGGAGGGATTTATTTGAAAAAGAATATTTGGGGACTTTTATTGGTGGGGCTTTTAGCTTTTGTGGCTAACTATATGAATCTGTATCTGCTTCCCTCTGTGGAAGCAATCACCATAGGCATACTGCTGGCTATTATTATTAGAAATACCATAGGCATTAATACAGCTTTGCTGCCGGGCATAGGCTTTTCTGCAAAGGAGCTGCTGAAATGGGGTGTGGTTCTTTTGGGCTTGAGGTTAAATCTCGTCACCCTATCAGGGCTGGGATACAGGGTAATAATACTAATTGTCCTGGTGGTAATTATCGGACATATCGCTGCATTGATTATAGGCAGATTATTTAAGCTCAACACCCTTTTGTCCCTTCTATTAGGGGTAGGCTCCTCCATATGCGGCTCCTCTGCCATAGTTGCCATGGGACCGATAATAGAGGCTGAGGAGGAGGATATCACACTGGCAGTGGCCATCATCAGCCTTCTAGGCACCATTGGCGTTCTGCTCTTTAGCTTTTTTTCATCATTTGTAAGTCTATCGGATTCCTCCTTTGGCATTTGGACGGGTTCCTCCTTGCAAAATGTGGCCCATGCCCTTGCAGCCGCCCTTCCAAGGGGCGAGGAGGCGGTGGATATTGCTGCGATAGTAAAGATGGGAAGGGTTACGCTTTTGGCTCCCTTAGCTATTATCCTTAAATTTGTCTCTGAAAAATTCATACACAGAGAAAATAAGGCCTATAAAAGGGTTAAGTTTCCGGAATATGTTATATATTTCCTGCTGCTGGGGCTCTTTGCCTCCATAAACGACTATTTTCAGCTGATTCCCTTAAGCTTCACCACGCCCATAGAGCTGGATGTTTTAAAGCTGGCTAAAACCGCCAGCAGCTGGCTTCTTATGGCATCTATGATAGCCATGGGACTGCAAACCGACATACGAGCCTTAAAAAGCGCAGGCCTAAGGGCCTTCGTCACCTGCAGCCTAGTGTTTGCAACCTTGATTGCATTTAGCTATGGGATGATTCGGTTTTTTGTGTAGGAAAGTACGAAAGTACTATGATAGAAGGAGGCCTAAAGAAAATTTCTCCAATATTTCTTAAGAAATCAGCACCTCAGCTAGGAGGGAAAGTGAAGACGGTCGTGCACTCTCCAGACGATTTCAAAAACTTACGATTACACAACCGCCTTCACTTTCTTACTACCGATACTGTGATGTTCTAAAAAAGACTCCATAGATAGGGGGCTTAAAGAAAATTTAGTAAATATCTGACTGAAGCTATAGAAGTATTCATTGACGACCATAAAATCATCGTAATTCTCTGCAAGGATGCAGAGAGCTGGAAACTAAGGCAGGAGGCCGATTTTTCCAGGTAGCTGATTTTATGCAAAGGTCAATGACTATACTTCTAGCTGTAGGAGGCTATTGGAAAAAATTTTTTTATGCCCCCTTCTCTTACGTTTTTAATTCCTTGCAATCTTTACATTATTTACATTCTTTATAAGTTATAATTTAACACGACCAATGCTACGCATAATCCATGAATTCTTTCCTTGTATTTTATACTTCAATACCAAGGCTAACGCCTTATTTTTCTTTTATAATGACGAAAATCCCTGAATTCAGGGATTTTCGTTTATGCCAGCTTCTCAACCTCGTTTTTCAGCTCTCCATTCCATTTACCGCATTTATCACCCCAACGGGCAGAAATTTGACCGTCTCTTAATATCTCTATAACCTCACAGCCGTTGGAGCAATCATTGCATTCGAAGCCCTTGACCTGATAGCCGGAGTGAACAATGTCAAAACCCTTGAAGCTTGTCCTGTTCTTCTTTACATCGTGCTCCTGAGCCATCAGACAGCAGCCTATCGCCCCCATTACGTCATGATGGGGAGGAACCAGAATTTCAGTCCCAAGGGCCTCCTCAAAGGACTTTTTGATGCCTATATTGGCAGCAACTCCACCTTGAAACACTATGGGCCCTAATATTTCCTTACCCTTACCCAGATTGTTTAAGAAATTCCTGACGAGGGCATCACATAAGCCTTTAATTATATCCTCTTGATTGTGGCCCAGCTGCTGCTTATGAATCATATCGGATTCTGCAAAAACTGCACATCTACCGGCTATTCTAACGGAGGCCTGGGATTTTTGAGCCATCTCACCGAAGTCCTGAATGGCAATTCCAAGCCTTGCTGCCTGTCTATCCAGAAACGAGCCGGTGCCTGCAGCGCATACGGTGTTCATAGCAAAGTCACTGATTATACCGTCTCTTAATAGGATAATCTTAGAATCCTGTCCCCCTATTTCTAAAATAGTCTTAACCCCATCAACGAAATTGATGGCTGCAATGCCATGGGCAGTTATTTCATTTTTTATAACATCGGCCCCCACCATCATGGCCGCCAGGTGCCTTCCGCTTCCGGTGGTGCCTACACCTCGAACTCTTAGTTCCTCAGACACCTGACTCCTGACCTCCTTGAGGCCTCTTTGGACAGCCTCAATTGGCTTACCCTGTGTTTGAGTGTAAACCTTAGCCATTATGCCCTTATTTTCATCCATCAGTACCACATTTGTACTGACGGAGCCTACATCAATACCCAGATAACAATTTTTCATTGCTCCTTAGCTCCTTTCGTCTTCTAAGCAGGTCCACAAAGGCCTCTATTCTCGTATTAAAGCCAGCCTCTCCCGTCATTTCATCCACTATGAGACATAGATAGGGTATATTGAAGTCCTTCTCAACCGTAGGCAATATGCTTTGGGCAACTATCTCTGGCATGCAGGTAAAGGGATATACCTGAATTAACCCATCATAGCCCTCCCTAGCATATTTAACAGCATAGCCTATCGTCTCCCTAGCATGCCCGCCTATCATGGACCCCAAATAAGGCTCAGCTGCCTTCCATATATGCTTTTCACTAGAAAGCTTAAGTGGATGAAGATAAAGATGCTCCGTCAGCCATCGGCTGATTTTCAAGGATTTATTGAGCTCCACGCCCAAGGCCCCCAGCTTCTTTTCAATATTAAGATTTACGAAGGGCTCGATAATTGTGTATATTTCTCCGATGAGGCCTATTTTCACAACATCCCTATCAGGATCCTCTTCTAGGCTATATATCTTTTTCTTTGTCTCCTGGACTAGATCCATCACCGCCCTATAGCCCTTCACCTTTCTTACTTCCCTGTGAAAGCTGTCATAGAGCTTATCGGTGCTGCCTATAACCCTCTCTCTGGGCCTTTTATAATAAGCGGCATCGTCAATTTCGTCGACACCATATAGGGCCTTTGTGGCCTTTCCCAATGCCTTTAGAATACTGTAGGGGTTTTTAGTATTGGCTAGCTTTGTAACGCTTTTAAAAAATTTATCATAGTCTCCCTGAGGTGGGTCCAATAGAATGAAATCTAATTGATGACCCATAGAATTTAATATTTCCTTTTGAAGCACAGAATAGTACCCAAAACGACAAGGACCGCAGCTTCCTGTGATCACAATAGTATCTGCCCCCTGTCTGATGCTTTCTATGTAATTCCCTATATTAATTTTCAAGGGCAGGCATATGGATTCTGGTGAATGCTTCGTTCCTATATCCAGGGTCTCCTTGCTGCATTCTGGTGGTATAACGATATCTACCCCCAGCTCCTCCAGCAGAACCTTAGTTGCTACATATTGATTTCCCATATGGGGAAAGGTTACCTTCATTCTTCCTCCTCCAATCGATCATATCCATAAAGGCCTCAAGCCGCGTGTTGACTCCTGCCTCACCTGTATGCTCATCCAAGGTTATCAGAAGGAAGGGGATGTCACTGTCCTTCCTCATCCTTCTTTCAAACAGCTCCTCAACGATGGAGTCTATACCGCAGCCAAAGGATGAAACATATATCACACCATCAACATTTTTGTTCTCCGCTAAATACATGGCGGTTCCCAGTAGCCTTCTTCCAAAGCTCCAGAACATCTTCTTTTCCAGAGTACCTGCATAGCCCTTCAACAATTCGTTGTCCAGCATTTCTGGAACCAAAATATCAATATTTAGCTCCTTCAGCTTATTTATTATCTCCATAGAACCAAAATTATCATATATAAGATAGCTATGGCCCATTAAAGCGATTGTCTTTCTGCCTCTTTTACCATTAAAGCAGCTTTCCTTCATCAGCTCGCCGTTAATTGGAAGTTTTCCCTCCGCTATCTCCTGCTTGTATTTTTTATATTCCTTTAGTGCCTCTGCATATGCCCTGTCTATTTTTTTCTTATCCTTAGTTACATATCCACCAAACTCATATATTGTCTGCATGAGACTTTTCTGCGATTTGTTGAAGTTTATTACTGAGTCTATCATAGGAGGCACATCCTTTATTGAATATTTCACCATCTCAGGCAAGCCGCAAAATTTAGGACATATATACTCTCCTTTATATACACTCATCATTCTAGGCACAAAAATATAATCTACCTTATCCCGCAGGTCCATGATATGCCCGTGAAGGATTTTTACCGGTAGACATGCCTCGTCGACGGTATTTTTAACACCTCGATCCAGTATATGCTTGTTTGTAGGGCCGGATAGGATTACCTCAGCCCCCAGCGCTTCATAGAAGGCCTTCCAAAGGGGGTAATAATCATAGAACCACAACCCTCTAGGTATTCCAATTTTCACTTGTAAATCTCTCCTTTCAGCATCTGTTTATTATCGTCAAAAAAGGCAGCTACTATACTAATTACCAGGAGCTAGGTAAAAGGAAGCATTAATCGCGCGATGATATGCTTAAGTTTATTGTATGAGGCTGGATTTTTTTTGTAGTTATCTTCTGAAAGCAGCTGGCTCTTATTAAAGTATCCATTGAAGATTTCCTCCATATCCTCAGCAACTCTATAGTCATATATTACAGAATTCACCTCATAATCCAGAAACATGCTTCTGGTGTTGAAGTTCGCTGAGCCCACAGAGGCTATTTCCCCATCGGCACAAAAGGCCTTCGAATGAAGGAAGCCCTCCCGGAACAGATAAATCTTAACTCCCGCCTTAAGCAAATCTCTGAAAAATGAGGAATTGGCCCAGCCCACAATAAATACGTCGGGCTTTTCCGGCAATACTATCCTAACATCTACACCCCTGAGAGCTGCAGTCTGTAGTGCCTTTACCATGCTTTCATTCAAAATCAGATAGGGCGTGGCTATGTAAATTTTATCCCTTGCTCCTGCAACCAGAGAAAAATACAACTGGCTTATTTCGTTCCAATGGGTATCATAACCGCTGGTAATCATCTGAGCAGCAATATCAGCACCGCCCTTTATGGGTGGAAAGAAGCCTTTGTCCACCAGCCTTTCTCCGGTTACATAGTACCAATCCCCTAAAAAAATCTTCTGTACCCATTGGACCAGCTCCCCACTTGCCTTCATTTGAAGGTCATTCCAGGGTCCAATGCTCTTATCTCTCCCTAAATATTCATTGCCTATGTTAAAGCCACCAATATATGCAATTTCACCATCTAAAAGTAGAATTTTTCTATGATTTCTGTGATTCAGCTTGCCCTTAAGTATTGATTGCTTCACATTGTCATATATTCCTACCTTAACTCCACCCTCCCTCAATTCCTTTAAAATGGTTTTATTAAGCTCTCTGCTGCCCAGACCGTCATAAAGAAGCCTGACGGAGACACCCTCCTTGGCCTTTTTAATGAGAGTATCACTGAATTTACGACCAATTTCATCGTCTCTTATGATAAAAAACTCAATATGAACATGATGCTTTGCTCTGCTTATTTCCTCTATCATCTCGTCAATTAGAGTCACGCCATTGCTCATAAGCGATATAGCATTCCCCCCAGTAACCGGCAGGCCTGTGCTTCCCTCTATTAAAGTGGCTATCCCTTTTTGAAAGCTTGTATCAAGAGTAGGCCTACCTTCAGCCTCTGTTATATTATGGAGCTGGTCCATGTAGCTGCTGCGATTCTGCTGATAGCCATTAAGCAGCTTGGCATTTCTCCAAATCTGAAATAAGGTAAATACTGCAAAGGCACTTAAGACAACAAAGACAATTTTAATAATCCTTAAAAATATTTCTTCGCCTATAAGCTTTCCTGCCAGAAAAAGCAATGAAAATATTACAGCCAAAGCAAGCATATATGGGTAAATTCCTATAATAATGGCATTAGAAATCTGATTGAATATGTGGAAGGATACAACCAATATCAATAGTACGATGGTTACAAGCTTTAAAATTCCAATCAACCCTTCACCTCCTTTAGATTAGAGCAGGCACAAACATAAAAAAAGATATGGATCAAATTCTCCATATCTTTATATTATTAGATTTCCTTATAGCCATTATTCATGCAGGGCTTTGACAAAATTCTTTCCGGCCTTCTTGGCTTCATATAAACAGGCATCGGCAATGCTTATCAGCTTAACCTTGTCGTGGCTGTCGGTTCTAAAGGTGGAAATGCCTATAGACACAGTAACTCTTACCCCCTCTACAACGATCTGCTCTACTGAGCTTCTGATTCTCTCTGCAATAACCTTTGCACCCTCAGAGTCGCTATCCTTCAGTAGTATGATCATTTCCTCCCCACCATATCTGCCGACAATATCCCCTTTCCTGACGGATTTTAAAATGCTGTCCGCCACCTTTTTAAGAATTTCATCCCCCACCTGATGACCATATTGATCATTTACCTCCTTAAAATCATCAATATCCAGCATTAGAACAGAAAACCGCTTATCCTCAAAGCGATAATTATCATAAAGCTTTGTATACAGCAGCTCAAAGGTTTCTCTGTTATAAAGCCCTGTTAAGCCGTCATATCTTGATTTTATAAAAAGCTCCTCTATATATACGGCGTTGGAGATCATCAGGCCTATATGCCTTGCTATCACCTCAAAAAACCGCACCTGATCCTTTGTAAAGGTATGATATTCACCATTATCCAGAAATAGAAGCCCCAAGACCTTGCCGTGAATATTGGATATCGGCAAAGCGATATAGGAGTAAACCCCCAGCTTTGACATTATTGAATAGTTGCACCTTGGGTCCGTCAAAGCATCATAGACGATTACGGGCTTCTCGCTTTCTATTGCAAGCTCTGATATTTTATCCTGAGTTAAGGCTATTTGCATTATGCCCACCAGCTTATTATTTTGATTGGTGGTATATTTTATTAACAGTTTCGATGATTTATCGTCCAGCGGTGCTATAGTGCAATTCTTCATACCGGTAACTGTAGGTAGTACAGTCAGCAGCTTTTGCAGAAACTCATCAATATTCACATTTTCCTCCACAGGGCTTAAAAGGAGGGTTTCAAGGGCTGTGAGGCTAAGCATCATTTCCAAATTTAAATTTTGTCTATCAATTCTAGAGAAAAGCACCGTCAGCTCACAAGCTATTTCTTTAACAATCTTCAGTATGCCCTTGTCTATTTTACAGTTCTCCTTGTCATACACCACTAGAAGGCCTGTGAGCCTCCCCTGCTTATATATGGGCAGAGAGATAAGCACCTTGATCTCCAGTATCTTTTCAAAGCGCGGGAAATGCTCCTTTATTATTTTCGCATCGCATATGTATTTCATTTGCTTATAAAATTGTACTGGCCTCTGGGCTGGTACTGTAGCGCCTGCGCTGCTGAGCTTTTTAATCTCGGTGGCATATTGGGGAATAAAAATTCTCTTTTCTTCATTAACCTCCAGATAGACAGCCTCAAGGCCCAATTGCCCTTTAATGAATCTAAGCAACAGATCTATAGACTTTTCCTTATTAGACTGACTATTTAATCCCCTTAAAAGATGGATTAGCGTCAGCTGAATTTCGCTCTGTAATTTATGATATATGTCCTCAGAGGCGTTTAAAATGAAGGTCTCTATTTTTTCAACTTGCTTTTTTATTGTCATTCCATCCCATGAAGCCCCATCAGTAGAATACCCATATATGATAACAGCAACTAGGGCCTCCTGAAAATAGACCCTTCTTAGCTGGTAGGAGGCCTCCAGCATATCTATATCCTCAAAGGCTATTACCTCCGGAATGGCATTCTCTGCCTGCACCAGCCTATAGCTATTGTCATTGCCTAGGATATAGATGTTTATTTTAAGCGGGCTTATTACTGTTAATATAGACATTAAGTCCGATATTTTAGCAAATAGCTCTGTTGTGGTGTTACACTGTTTAAAGCTCTTTATCATTGGTACCCCACCTATCCCTCAAGCAAGATTTTTAGAGGCAAATAAGAATAACTACTTTTATGGGTATTTAAGACTATGGACAATAGAAATACACTTCGGTATAATAGATAATTTTACACTACATTCAAAACTCCTTCAATGTTTATAAAATATTCTTTCTATTCATTATTAAAATTATTTTTCTTGGCATAATAGTACTACGCAATAATTAATTTTGAAGGAGAAATCGGATGTTTGGCATTCCAAAGGGGTCTAAATTTAAAAAGGAAGTATGGTATTTCTTAATATCTATTCTATTGGTGCACAATGCCGCATATTTGATTGTACCAATCCTGCCGCTTTTATTAAAGAACCTCAAGGATCTAAAGGCTACAGAAATAGGTATCGTAATAGGGGCTGGCTCCTTATTTATACAACTGGGCAGTATTATTGCCGGCCTTTTGTCGGACAGGGTCGGAAACAAATACACCATGCTATTAAGCAATTTATGTCAAGCCATGGGATTAATCGGCATGGGCTTTAGTAAGGGCTATTTTGCACTGATATTCTTCTCTGCATTAAACGGTGTTGGTACCGGCATGTACATCCCCAGTACAAAGGCTGCCTTAACCTATATTGCATCTGAAAATCAACGCACCACTGTTTTTTCTCTACGCTCTGTATCCTCCCATATAGGAATATGTATTTCAGGTATTTTACTGCTGCTGACGGCCTCAACCATCAATTTTTATATAGCGGCAGGCATATATGTGCTTTTACTTATGCTTTCCTGGATATTTTTACCTAATAATTGTGGAGATCAGCCATGTCCAGCCCTTCCCCTTAAAAGCTATATCGCAATCCTTTCCGATAGACCCTTTATGGTGTTTACAGGAATTTCAGCCTTAATATGGGGGCTCCATACTCAGCTTTCCTTCCTGCTGCCCCTTAGGGCTGAGGCTATTAATATCAATACAGGAAGAATCGGTCTTATTTGGACCACCACCAGCATTACGGTTATTTTAACTCAATCGCTTATTTCTAGGAGCTTTCTTGAAAAGCATCCCCTGTCCCTGTCTATATTTATAGGCACATTATTGGTAGGCTTCGGAATAACCCTTCTGGGCTGGAGCAGTAGCTTTATATTTTTGATATTCTGCAGTCTTATTTTTATCGGGGGTGAAATGTTTATGATGCCCTCCATCGATAGCTATAACAGCAGCTTAGCCAGCCGCCAGCTAATAGGCGCATATTTCGCAGTTGCAAATCTCGCCTCTGGAATAGGGGCTGCAGCCGGTGCCCTCTCCAGCGGATGGATATTAGAAAGATATCATATAGCGGCCTCTATTACTCCCTGGCTGATCTATGGTGGCTATACCGTGCTGGTGTCTATCTTCATTATATTCCTTCTGAAGCCATTTAAAAGGACAACTGACCCTAAATGAATTATTTTCTGAAAATTTCACTCGACAAAAAAAGAAAAGCATTAAATACTTTTCTTCCTTATACTTATAATCGCATCTAAAACCTCTCGCCCCACCGGATATTCAGGTGATATCTCAACAGCTCGTCTGGCGTATTTTTCAGCCTTCTCTAGGTCATCGAGATTTAAATATCCCACTGCCAAATTACACAAAACCACGGGATTATTTAAATCAAAGGCCAGGGCCTTTTTAAAGCATCTTAGAGCCTCTTCATAGGCCTCTTCCTGTAAGTATTTTGCTCCAAGGCCCTCATAGGCCTCTAAAATATGCACCTTTATTTTTTCATTCTTCTTAAGGTCGGGGCTCCTGCCAATAAGGTCCTCAAAATATTTTACAGCCTCGTCATAGCTTTCATCCTTATTGTGCTTTATTGCCGTCCACAGTAGCTGGTGAGCCTCCTCCTGTGATCTTTCATCGATTATGGCCTCCCGCATTCTTCTGTAGGGATTATTATTTTTGTTCTTCAAAGAAAGCTCAAATAGCCTGTCTCCCAAAATCAAAAGCTCCTCTAGATTTTTAAGCTTCTGGGTATACCCCTTAGGGATGTTATTATATCCTAAATAGGCGCCTGATAAGGTTAAGGCCATGCTGGCAACAGTGTCGGTGTCCTTAGCCCCAAGACAATCCTTCAATACAGCCTCAAAATCATTTGGATTTTTGAGAAATACGTAATAGGCAAAGGGTAAGGACTCTAACACATAGGCACCGCTGCCGAAGAATCGATGCAGAGCCTCCAGATGATGATTTTTTTCTATGGCCTCCTTAAGCTCCCTTCCTACTCTAGTATAGAGGTTTGCTATTTCATTGGTTTCCCTAGTTCTATAAACCTTTGTCTCTATCCCCTTTATGCTTCTGCTGCAGGAATCCAACAGCTTTAATATCTCCTGCTTTTCCCTCAATGCAAAGGGAGGCGTATTGATCAGGTAGGCAATACCAGTGCTATGAAGTATACTGGAGGCAATGGCCATCTGGTCAATATGGGTTATTGCTGCCTGCATCCCTGCCATCAGCTTAAGGCTTCTATAGTCTCCATAATTCACCAAGGCACTGGGGCAGCATCTCATGGCAGCACCATTTCCGGCAGACTCAACGCCGCTCCTATACCATTCCATTCTTCTGTCTCTATAGTTAAATATAAATTCCTTAACGGTATCCCCGATGCCATTGATATTATATCGACTAAAGCGATTTGCTATATCCTCTGGCTTAAAGCCTTGATTAATAATTAAAGACTCACAGAAAAGCATAGTCATTTCAGTATCATCTGTTATATTTAATGACACCGAGCGTTTTTCTCCCTTAAGAAAGTCATTTATGTACTCTATCTCGTATTGATGATTGCCCTCTAGATGACTGCCAAAGGCATCGCCAATGGCCAAACCTACTAAGGCTCCCCGAATTTTGTCTCTAAATTCAATGCTGGGTATGGGTGTAAGATTAACTTCCTCACTATATGACATAAAATCCGACATATCTGCCTTTGTGACCCAGAAGTCATATAGGCCCTCCAACGATCTTATATTCATAGCATACACCTCTTTTCAATAATGTTTACAATATTCTACATAATACTGATTATACCTTTGTTTGATGTAAAGATAGCATATATAAAGCATAACCAATAAATTGCTTTGCTAACCAAGCCGCTAGAGCTAATATGTCTTCTATTACATATGCTATTAATCGCCCTTAGTATTTGCTACGGTCTTACTCTTATAAAAGGTTGCCCTCACCAGCTGATAGAATTCCCGACAATCCATGTGACGGCTCTCCCTAGCATTATAATTACCGAACCTAAAAGCCATTTGCAGCGCAAGGCCTATAGTGGTGGCGGATATTAGGGTTCCGATGCCCACAGGCCCACCTAATATATATCCGACTATGAGGGCCATAAATTCTATGCTTCCCCTAATTATTGAGACCGGTTTTTTAAGCTTCTTTACCAGTCCCTCCATCAAGCCATCCCTAGGGCCTGCCCCCAGCTGTGCCCTGAGGTAGAAAAATGTACCCCACCCTAAAACCAATACGCCTAAGAGCAGCAGCCCCAGCTTACCTATAAAGCTATTGGGTGTGGATATAATCCCCAGCCCATCAATGAGATCGACAAAATAGCCTACAAATATCATATTTAGAATACTTCCCAGTCCGGGAATCATACCTAAAAACACAGACATAGTCAATATTACCAGCCCCACCAGCTGTGTAGCCTGACCAAAGGTCAGGGGTGTATGCATGGTTAGTCCAACGTGAAATACTCCCCATGGATTCATACCTAATCCGGCATCTCTCATTATTAATAATCCTGTAGCACATAAAATAAATCCCATAAACAGAGTGGGTAGCTTTGCTGCAAAGCTGCGCCATCTATCCTTAAGCTCCTTTTCCATCCCATTACCTTCCTTCTGATGATTAGACCTGCGAAGCATTTATAATATAATTATAACCCTTTTTACATATAACTTAAAGAGCGGAGGTTTTGATGTTTAATATATATTTCGAGGGGGTATAATGAAGATGTGCTTGTTAAAAAAATGTACAGAGAGGGGTAGTTTTATATGAAATATGTATGTATACCATGTGGTTATGTTTATGATCCGGAGGCAGGTGACCCAGACGGGGGCATTGCTCCTGGTACAGCCTTTGAGGATATTCCTGAGGATTGGGTATGTCCCGTATGTGGCGTAAGCAAGGATATGTTTGAGCCTGAAGAATAATATCGGTACATATTTGCAAGGGATGGATTTTTTCCATCCCTTGTTTTTGTTTTAAAATAAGCTTTATATACATATAAAAATATAATACAATATAGTAGCAAATACAAATAAAGGACGGATTAACATGTCTATGACTAAACAGCAAAAGGCCGATATCGCGCTTTTAATTGTAACTATTATCTGGGGCTCCTCCTTCGTGCTAACTAAAAATGCTCTGGAATACCTGCCTACCTACAGCTTTCTTGCTGTCCGCTTTTTGATGGCAGCGATTCTTTCTGCAATTATATTCTTTAAAAACATGAGGACAATTGATAAAGCTACGCTTAAGTATGGCGCTTTAATAGGTGTCATCCTATTTTTAGGCTATGCCTTTCAGACGGTGGGAATTAACTATACAACCGCATCAAAATCCGGCTTTATCACCGGCTTTTCTGTTGTCATTGTCCCTATAGCCTCTGCCCTTCTTCTAAAGCAAAGGCCGCATAGGGAGGCCATTATAGGGGTTTGCTTTGCCATAGTAGGACTGGGCTTTTTAACCCTAAATAGCAGCCTCAGCTTTAATATTGGGGATTTTTATACCTTGATAGGGGCACTTATGTTTGCTATGCATATTATAACAGTAGGCAAATACACCCAAAGGGTTGACTCAATAGCCATGGCTGTGATCCAGATAGCTGCAGTTGGAATCCTCAGCGGCTTCAGCAGTCTTATTATCGGAGAGACATTCGTGATACCAAAGGGTGTAGAGGTATGGGCCTCTATCTTTATCCTGGCAGCCCTGGCTACCTCAGGAGCCTTTATTGTGCAGAACACAATGCAAAAATTCACATCCCCTACCCACACGGCTCTTATTTATTCCGGCGAGCCGGTTTTTGCAGCTCTATTTGCCTATTTAATGCTGGGGGAAACCCTACCACCCCAGGGAATTCTGGGGAGCATACTGATATTGTCAGGAATGCTGATATCCGAGCTGGATTGGAAGACCTTATTCAAAAAAAGCAAGAAAAAGCTGCAGAGCAATTAGTCCTGCAGCTTTATATTTATTCGCCTTCAGTTAAAGCATTTTCTTCATCTACTTGAGGTCGTGTCCCTACAACTCCTTTTCCCTGCATAATATCCGACATTCTATCCCAAATAGCCTCCATACCCAGCTTTTTTAGGGAGGAAATTGGCAAAAGCTCATCCTCAGGTCCCATTTGTAGCTTTTCTCTAATCATCTTAAAATGTTTTTGATATTGAGACCGATTTATCTTATCTAGTTTAGTGGCAATCACTATTTTGCCAAGGCCAAAATGCTTAATCCAGCCGTACATCAGAACATCATCGGCGGTAGGCTCGTGACGAACATCCACCAGCAATATAACCTCCCTAAGGTTTGGCCTTGAGGTCAGATAGGTTTCAATGATCTTACCCCATGCTGCCCTATCATCCTTAGATACCTTGGCATAGCCATAGCCCGGCAGATCCACGAGATAAAATTCTTTATTTATCAGATAGAAGTTTATCGTCCTTGTCTTTCCGGGGCTTTGACTTACCCTTGCAAGGCTTTTTCTGTTGAGCAAAGTATTTATGGTGGAGGATTTACCCACATTTGATCTCCCCACCATCGCGAACTCCTGCAGGCTGTCCTGTGGGTATTGCTTTGGTGAAACTGCACTAATTATGATTTCAGCAGATTTAATCTTCATTTTTGTCTCCCCTTCTTAGTGCATGCGCCAGCACCTCATCCATATGGGACACAAAGACAAACTCCATTTTTCTTCTGACATTCTCTGGAATGTCCTCCATATCCCTTTGGTTTTCAATCGGCAATAACACTTTTTTGATTCCCGCCCGTCTGGCAGCCAGTACCTTTTCCTTGATTCCTCCAACAGGAAGCACTCGTCCTCTAAGAGTAATTTCCCCCGTCATTGCTAAGTCTTTATATATCGGGGTTTTGATAAGAGCAGATATTACTGCCGTTGCCATAGCTATACCGGCAGAAGGTCCGTCCTTGGGTATTGCTCCCTCAGGTATATGAAGATGTATATCAAGATTATTATGAAACTCCGGATCTATCTTAAGCTCCTCGGCTTTGGAACGAATGTAGCTAATGCCTGCCTTTGCCGATTCCTTCATTACATCCCCCAGCTGCCCCGTAAGCACCAGCTTACCGCTGCCCTTCATAGGCGTAACCTCAATGGATAATGTATCTCCACCAACCGGAGTCCAAGCAAGACCTCTAACAATACCCACCTCATCCTTTAGATTTGCCATCTCATATCTGAAAATTGGCTTTCCAAGGTATTTGTCCAGATTGTTTGGCGTAATTCTAATTGTCTTAGCCTTATCCTCAATTATTTTCTTAGTTGCCTTTCTGCAAAGGTTGGCGATCTGCCTCTCCAGGCTCCTTACTCCTGACTCTCTGGTATAATAGTTTATTACGCCCCTTAAGGTTTTTTCGGATATCTGGAGATTCTCCTCCTTTAGTCCATGCTCCTTAATTTGCTTCGGCAGTAGATATTTTATAGCTATATTGAGCTTTTCCTCCTCAGTATAGCCTGCTATCCTTATTACCTCCATCCTATCCAGCAATGGTCTTGGTATAGTATCCAATGAATTGGCAGTGGTCACAAACATAACCTTAGATAGATTGAAGGGTGCCTCCAGGAAATGATCCGTAAAGTCATTGTTTTGCTCGGGATCTAGAACCTCCAGCAATGCAGCTGCAGGATCTCCTCTAAAGTCGCTGGCAAGCTTGTCTATCTCATCCAAAAGGAAAATCGGGTTCTTAGAGCCCACCTGACGGATTGCAGAAATAATTCTTCCCGGTATTGCCCCTACATAGGTTCTTCTATGTCCTCTAATTTCCGCCTCATCCCGTACGCCACCCAAGGACATTCTGACAAACTTTCTATTTAGAGCTCTGGCAATAGACTTTGCTATAGAGGTCTTGCCGACCCCCGGAGGGCCAACAAGGCATAATATCGGACCCTTCATGGCCTTAGCCAGCTGTCTGATGGCTAAATACTCAAGAATTCTTTCCTTTACCTTCTCCAGTCCATAGTGGTCCTCGTCCAAAATCTCCGCCGACAGCTTAAGATCCAGCCTGTCCTTTGTTTCCTTCGTCCAAGGCAGATTTAATATCCAGTCTATGTAATTTCTAATTACGCCGGTTTCAGCTGATGCAGGTGAGAGCTTTAATAGCCTGTCTATTTCTCTTTCCACCTTTTCATGTATATCCTTCGGAAGCTTTAGCTTTTTTAGCTGCTGTCTAAAGGCATCTACCTCTTCTACAATGCCCTCGTCCTCCCCCAGCTCTTTTTGTATTGCCTTTAATTGCTCCCTCAGATAGTATTCCTTTTGCACCTTATTGATTTGCTTCTTCACTCTGGTGTTAATGCGCTTTTCTATTTCTAAAATTTCTATCTCCTGCAGCAATATCCTATAAAGGGTCTCCAGTCGCTGGTGGGGCTCAAAGGCCTCCAGAATTTCTTGTTTTTGCGCTGGCTTTAGTGCCAGATTTGCTGCTATTGTATCTGCCATTCTGCCGGGCATTTCGATTTCAGATATGCTTATCAGCACCTCAGGTGATATCTTATTGCTGACCTCTATGTATTGCTCAAATCCCTCCATTACACTTCTCATCAAGGCTTCAGAGTTCTTGTCATTGACTATTTCCGCCTCGTAATGCTCCTCCTCAACCTCCACCATAAAATAAGGCTCTTCCCTGACAATATTCTTTATTCGGGCTCTGTTGATCCCCTCCACCAGCACCCTGATGGTATCTCCAGGCAGCTTCAGCATCTGCTTTATTTTAGAAACCGTCCCCACAAGATAAAAATCCTCCGGTGTAGGCAGGTTTACCTCAGCCTCCTTTTGCGAGGCCAAGAAAACCAGCTGATCATTGACCATAGCCTCTTCAAGGGCATTTATAGACCTTTCCCTTCCTACGTCAAAATGTAGAACCATGTATGGGAAAACCGTAAGTCCACGCAATGGTATTAGGGGAAGCTCTCTTGTTTTAATATTATAATCCTCTGTTTCTTGTCTTTGCTTTGTATCCTCCATGAAAATCACTCCTTCTTTACTTTACTGATAGCATCTAGCTATGCAAAGTCAATCCTCTTATACTTTATCGTTTCCTTAATCTATTCAAATAGCCTATAAACCTCAAAAGTAAAGCAATAAAAATAAAAATGCCGCTAAAATGGCAGATGATGTATATAATTATAACTATTACACCATCTTTTTTCAATATTTTACCCGAATTTTTAATATTATATCAAATTTATTATAGCTCAAGAAGGATATTTTTGATATAGACCAAGAAATAAAAAGAGAAATGTAGCCATTTTGACTACATTCCCTCTATTTTTGCAATTGATTACCTAGTGCTGCCACATAGGGTATAGCTTCCTGAGGCAAATTAATCTGATTTTTTTCCTCATACACCGAGTGCTTTATAACATCCTCTATATTTTCTACAGCAATAACCTCAAGTCCAGACTCTAAAAATCTCTCCTGATAATTTTCCTTTGGAATAATTACTTTAGTACAGCCTGCCAGCTTTGCTGCCTCCAGCTTTGCTGCTACTCCGCCTATAGGCTTTACCTTACCACGGATGGATACCTCTCCCGTCATGGCTACCTTATGGTCTATCGGAAGCCCTGTTATTGCTGAATATATGGCAGTGACCATTGTAATCCCTGCAGAAGGACCATCTATAGGTATTCCACCGGGAAAGTTCAAATGTATGTCATAATCTCTCGTATCTATATCAAAGAACTTTCTTATAACCGTCAACACGTTATCAACTGAATCTGAGGCAGTGCTCTTACGCTTAAGGGTTCTTCCCGGTGTGTTGGTTTCTTCAACATCAACGATTCCGGTTGTAATAATCCTGCCCTTTCCCTTTTCAGGGGCCTTCATAGCAGTGGCTTCAATTTCAATCACCATGCCTATATTCGGCCCATATACCCCCAAACCATTGACATAGCCAACGCTTGGACTGCTTTCAATTTTCTTTTCGGGTCTTGGATTATAATGTCCGCTTTGGATTACCCATTGTATATCCTCAAGTGTTATTTTCCTCCTGTCCTGTGTTAATGCTAGCCCACCGGATATCTGAATGATATTAACTGCTTCCCTGCCATTGGTGGCATACTTTTTTATTTCACTTAATGCCTCCTCTTGAATATCTATCTTGCTCTTAATGCAGGCATTTTTAGCTATCATACCTATTTCCTCCTGAAATAAGGGCCTAAAATACACCTCCACACATCTGGATCTTAAGGCCGCCGGTATATCATTGGCGTTTTTAGTTGTTGCACCAACAAGTCTGAAGTCGGCAGGCAGACCATTTTTAAATATATCGTGAATATGTCCCGGTATGTTGCTATCCTCAGCATGGTAATATGCGCTCTCCAAATAAACCCTTCTGTCCTCCAATACCTTCAGCAGCTTATTCATTTGTATCGGATGAAGCTCTCCTATTTCATCTAAAAACAGAAGCCCTCCATGGGCCTTGGTGACTGCCCCGGGCTTTGGTTGTGGTATGCCCGCCTGTCCCAGTGGTCCCGCTCCCTGGTATATAGGGTCATGCACTGAGCCCATCAATGGATCGGCAATTCCTCTGTCGTCAAACCTCAAGGTGGTAGCATCCATTTCTATAAAGCATGAATGCTGATTAAAGGGAGACAAGGTGCTTTTTTTAGCCTCATCTAGTACAACCCTAGCGGCGGCTGTCTTTCCCACCCCCGGTGGGCCATATATCAGTACGTGCTGTGGATTTGGACTGCAAAGGGCTGCCTTTAAAGCCTTCAGTCCATCCTCCTGCCCGATAATATCATTAAAGGAGGAGGGTCTTGTGTATTCTGAAAGGGGAGTTGTTAAGGATCGCTCCCGCATTTTCCTTATTCTTTCCATTTCCTTTTTCGATTCCCTTTCTATTGCAAGCTTGCTTCCCTGTTGACTTTTTAAGAGGCTCAAAAAATATAGCCCAATTACTATAGCAAAGAAAAACTGGACTAAAAATAATATGCTAGGCAAAAATTTTACCTCCCTTCTTTCATCTGTAATAGTATTATTTGCCCTGCATTTCATTTTATCCTATGGAAAAAAACCTACCATTTTAAGCAGGTATTAGGAATCCAGCATTATTTTAGCCAACTGTTATGCTATAATAATAAATAGTTATTGGCATATGGCTTTTATCAAAATATAGGTTTAATTAACCCTTTCTTCTTTAAATATTTACTGTCAGTGGCATATGCTTTGATAAATGGTATATTATAATAGCTATAATTTGATATTTGCGAGGGGGTATGTTTTTTTGAAGAAATATTTTAAATTGTTTTGGATTTTTTTTAGAGTAGGAGCCTTTACCTTTGGAGGCGGCTACGCTATGGTGCCAATAATTCAAAAGGAAATTGTAGAAAATGAAAACCTGATTGAAACCAAGGAATTTATAGACATAATCGCCGTTTCTCAGAGCCTTCCAGGACCCATTGCCGTAAACGCCACCATATTTACCGGCTTTAAGCTATACGGCATACTAGGTGCTATTTCCGGCCTTATCGGCACCGTCCTGCCTTCCCTGCTGACTATTGTCTTGCTGGCTATTTTCTATGATAGAATAAAGGATATTAAAACAATTCAACTGTTCTTTCAAGGCGTGCGTCCTGCAATCGTTGCACTGATACTTATGTCAGCTATAAAGCTGGGAAAGGCCATCAACAGGACAAAATTCAACTATTTTATGATGGTGACAGCCTTTGTTTCAATCGTTTTCCTTGGATTCCATCCTATAATTGTCGTAATTCTATGTGCTGCATCCGGCTTATTCTACACTAGAAGGGAGGGGGAAAAAGATGGCGGCGTATCTTAAATTATTTCTAACCTTCCTAAAGATAGGAGCCTTTAGCTTTGGTGGCGGCTATGCAATGCTCCCACTAATTGAACAGGAAATCGTATATGTAAATCAATGGCTGACGCAAAGTGAATTCGTTGATATCATTGCGATTTCTCAAATGACGCCAGGTCCGATAGCTGTTAATGCCGCCACCTTTGTAGGCTTTAAGCATTTAGGTGTTATGGGCGCTATAGTGGCAACCTTCGGAGTTGTTTGCTGCTCCTTTTTCCTTGTTACCATTTTGGCTACGGTTATCACCAAGCATTACAAGTCCTTTGTGGTTACCGGTATCTTTGCTGGCATCAGACCAGGGGTTATCGGCCTTATAGCAGCTGCCTGTATCTCCTTATTTCGCTCCTCAATAGTGGACCTCAAAGGCCTGATCATAGGCCTCATCATACTTTTTATGCTGCAGCGTACCAAGCTCCATCCCATAGCCCTCATATTTATTTCAGGTGTCATGGGAATTGCTCTGTACTCATTATAGTATTGGATTTGAAAAACCACATATCCAAGGCAGATAGAAGAAACCTGAGTCGCGCATTATGAACCGACTTTTAACATTTTAGATATTATTCAAAAGTCGGTGAATACTAAGCAGTGAAGGTTTCTTCTATATGCCGAAAGCACCTTCTAATCGAAGGAGACTATTCGTATATATTATAACTAAACATAGCAAAAGCGGCAGAGGTTTCACCTCTGCCGCTTTATTTACATTTATGAAGCTGTAGTTTCTTCATTTTTCTTTTTAGTAGTCTTTGTCTTTTTCAGTATTATTGTCGGCTCAGCACCACTGATAACTACCTCGTTGGTGATCACAACCTTTTCGATATTGTCTCTTGACGGTATTTCGTACATAATTTCCGTCATCAGACCCTCAATAATTCCTCTAAGACCTCTCGCTCCGGTTTTTCGCTCTATTGCTCTTTTGGCTATATGCTCAAGGGCAAGAGGTTCAAATTCCAGTAGCACGCCGTCAATTTCAAACAGCTTGTTGTATTGCTTAACCAGAGCATTCTTAGGCTCTGTCAGGATTTGAATCAGTGCTGACTCATCCAATTGATCCAGAGTAACCACCACTGGTAAACGACCTACAAATTCAGGAATCAATCCGAATTTCAACAGGTCCTCCGGCTGAATTTGCTTTAACAAAGCACCTAAATCCTTAATTTCCTTGCTCTTTATATCTGCACCAAAGCCCATAGAGGTTTTGCCGATACGTTTTTGAATAATTTTCTCTACACCATCAAAGGCTCCACCACAAATAAATAGAATATTGGTTGTATCTATTTGAATGAACTCCTGGTGAGGATGCTTACGTCCTCCTTGGGGAGGTACGCTGGCAACAGTGCCCTCAAGTATTTTCAGTAAAGCCTGCTGAACTCCTTCGCCGCTTACGTCTCTTGTAATTGATGGGTTTTCAGATTTTCTGGCAATCTTATCCACCTCATCAATATAAATAATACCCTTTTCTGCCTTCTCTATATCATAGTCTGCAGCTTGAATAAGCTTAAGCAGAATGTTCTCAACATCCTCACCTACATAGCCTGCTTCAGTAAGTGATGTTGCGTCTGCTATAGCAAAGGGAACATTTAGTATTTTTGCAAGAGTTTGAGCTAGAAGTGTTTTACCAGAACCAGTTGGTCCTAACATAACGATATTACTTTTTTGAAGCTCTACATCTTCACTTTTAATATCCATGTTTATTCTCTTGTAATGATTATACACTGCAACTGCTAAGGCCTTTTTAGCCATATCCTGACCTATAACATATTGGTCTAATATGTCCCTAATCTCCTTAGGCTTTGGTAGATTCATTAGATCGATATCGATATTTTCATCAAACTCTTCTTGTATAATTTCTTGGCAGAGCTCAATACACTCATCACAGATATATACATTAGGACCCGCAATCAATCGCCTTACTTGGTCTTGCGATTTACCGCAAAAAGAGCACTTCAATTGCTTCTTATCCTCAAATCTAGACATTTTAACACCTCACTCAAACAGTTATTTCCTAAAGGTTAACACTTCGTCAATAATACCATATTCCTTCGCTTCATTAGGCTCCATAAAGAAATCACGGTCGGTATCACGTTTTACACGATCTAAAGGCTGACCGGTTCGTTCACTTAAAATTTGATTAATTGTGTCTCTCATTTTAAGTATTCTTTCGGTATGGATACGAATATCCTCTGCCTGACCTCTTGTTCCACCCAACGGCTGATGAATCATAATTTCTGCATTAGGTAATGCAAAGCGCTTACCCTTTTTACCTGCCGCCAATAGGAAGGCACCCATGCTGGCAGCCATACCTATACATAATGTTGAAACATCCGGCTTAATGTAATTCATTGTGTCAAATATTGCCATTCCGGCTGTTATTGATCCCCCTGGGCTGTTTAAATATATTTGAATGTCCTTATCTGGATCTTCAGCCTCTAAAAATATCAGCTGAGCTACAACAAGACTTGCTGTAACATCATTAATTTCATCACTTATAAAGATGATTCTGTCCTTAAGAAGTCTTGAAAAAATGTCGTAGGATCTTTCCCCACGATTGGTTTGTTCAACAACTACAGGTACTAATGCCATTTTTATCCCCTCCCATAACAACTAATCTTTTTCTATTAAATAATTGTAGCACTCTCAACTAATAAATCAATAGTCTTTCTAATTATTATATTATCCTTAACGTAGTTTAGCTCCTGCTCTTTTATGGTTGATTTAAATTTATCTACCTCTTGCTTGTACTGAGCAGCCATTTTTTCTATTTCTGCATTCATTTCCTCTTCAGCAGCTTCTAGCTTTTCAAGCTCTGCTATCTTGTCTAAAACCACCTGAGACTTAACTCTTTGAGCAGCATCTGCTCTCATTTGCTCTCTTAAATCCTCTTCCTTGGCTCCTGACATTTGGTAATAATACTCTAAATTAAGACCTTGGTATCTTAATTGATAATCAAAATCCCTTAACATGTTATCGATTTGCTTTTCAACCACTGCGTTAGGCAATTGAAGCTCTACAGAGGCAACCACTTTATCTACAACAGCATTGCGCAGGTCCTGAGTAGCTTTGCTTTTAGCACTTTCCTCCAGCTTAGTCTTTATGTCAGCCTTCAGCTCCTCTAAGGAGTCGAACTCAGAAACATCCTTGGCAAACTCATCATCAAGAGCAGGCATTTCCTTTTCCTTAATTTCATGCAGCTTAACCTCGAAAACAGCAGACTTACCTGCAAGGTCCTCAGCATGATATTCCTCAGGGAAGGTAACATTTACCTTAACCTCTGCTCCTATGCCTACACCAATCAGCTGCTCCTCAAAGCCTGGAATAAATTGCCCTGAGCCTATCTCCAAGGATTGTCTTTCAGCGCTTCCACCCTCGAAATAAAATCCATCAACAGAGCCTTTATAGTCAATTATAACCATATCCTTTTCTTTTACAGGTCTGTCTTCTACGGAAATCATTCTTGCGTTTTTTTGCTGCATAGCTTCAAGTTCCTTTTGGATATCCTCTTCTTGTACATTATACTCTATTTTGTCTACTTCTATACCTTTATAGTTCTCCACTGTGAATTCAGGCATAACCTCCACAATAGCAGTAAATACAACCTCTTTACCCTTTTCCATTTGATCTATATCAATCTCTGGTCTGTCAACCGGGTTAATTTTAAAGGTATCTAAAGCCGCCTCATATGCTACGGGAAAGCAGAAGTTTATAGCCTCTTCATAAAAAACTCCCTCGCCATATTTTGTCTCAATTACCTTTCTAGGAGCCTTGCCTTTTCTAAAGCCTGGAACATTGAATTTCCCCTTAAGCTTATTATATGCTTTAGCTACCGCCTCTTCGAATTGCTCAGCGCCTACTACGATTTTTAATGTAATCCTATTATCCTCACGCTTAATTACTTCTGAACTCATTTATGATCCTCCTCATATATAATTTTACCATTTAATAATAAGAAATAACAAAAATATTTATTAAATAATATGCTATGCATGTAATCATATTAGCTTTCTGCTTTAAATGCTGGTTTTTAGCAGAATATCTATATATAATGATTTACATTCATAAAATTTTTAAACCTGTCAAACGCACCTTTATATTTGGTCCTCTACCATATGTATAGTATATGCCATACAAAATCACGAAGTAAGATCGGCATTAGAAAAAAACATCCATATATGATTGGATGTCTTTAAACATAGATATTAACTTATCATAATAATACTATCTAATTTAAACGATATTGTCAATATAATGGTTTCTTTAATTTGTAATGATATTATAAATTTCCTAACCTATGTCCCCTGCATTTTTTAAGGCCTTTTTCAGCAGCAGCGGACCCACAACCTCGAAAAATATAACACCGCTCAATACAATTCCAGTAATTAGACCATTTGAATGCGGCAGCTTCTGCTCTGCAACTATGCTTAAGCCAATTGCAACTCCTGCCTGTGGTGTTAGGGCCATACCTATATTTTTCCTTACCTTATCCTCCAGGCCGGAAAAGCCTGATGAAATATAGCTCCCACCGATTTTTCCCAATAAACGACCGGCTATATATACAATTCCCACCATTCCGACTGTAGACAATACGGATATGTCAAGCTTAGCTCCTGCCAATGTAAGAAATACAACAAAAATAGGCAGCTCTACCCTTTCAAGCGTGGTTGATAGTATCATTTTTCTATTAATTAAATTTGTAAGAACTGCCCCTGTGGTCATATTCACCAGCAGAGCCGAGAGATTTAGCTCCTCAGCAATTCCTGTGTTCAATAGTATCACCGCCAGCAGGAAAACCAAAAGCTTGCTGTTGTTGGGCTTTTGCTTAAAAATATATGCGGTAACAGCACCTACGATTGCACCTATAAATACCGCCAGAAAAACCTCCTTTGCCAGCAGCATAACCAGCTGACCACCAACCATATCTGTATTGCTTATGCCTGCCAAAACGGCAGAGGCCACTCCAAATAAAATTATGCAATTCAGATTTTCAATAGCCACCAATGCCAGTAAGGTTTTGCTTAAGTTGCCCTTTGCCTGATATTCTTTAATAATGGATAGAACACCAGAGGGTGATACCGTCATGGACAATATACCTAGTATAATCGCAAATTCAATTGGTATACCTAGTAAATAAGTCATTAGTGCTACAGATCCGGCGGTTATGATGCCATCTAAAAGAGACATAAGGAAAAGCGTTTTTCCGAATCTTTTAAAGACTGCTCTATGAAGCTCTGCACCAATCGAAATTGCCAATATACCTAAGGCCAGACTATTGATAAACTGAAGAGATTTTATCATATCCTTTGTGATGATATTTGAAAAGGAAGGACCTAAAAGCATTCCAAATATTATATACCCGGTTACTGATGGCAGCTTTGCCTTAGATGCCAGCTTTCCACCCAGAAGTCCCACCAGCATAACGATTGCGACATAGAAGGAATAATTCATCTATCCTCACCACACTTATTGATGGTTAGACCCTTTATCAAATTCACTGGAACGCTGAACAAAAATGCACTGTCGGGCTCTGTCAAATCCCCCACGCATTCCTCCACTACTCCAATAGCTTTGTCCCTTTCATCACATGTATTTACTACGGTAAAGATAGTTTTGCTATGATTTTTATCCGTTGCTTCAAGCTCAGCAAATTGTGCGAAAAAGGGTATATAGTCTGCCATCAGATGTCCCATACCAGCACTGTCGATCACCGTTGCCCCCTTAATTCCTACTTCAATAAATCCATCCAATATTTCCCGTAAGGCCTCCGTTTTGTTTAATACAATAACTAAAAGCTCCATTGTTTTACCTCCTCAAAAAATTAGCTCACATATTTTTTTATGAGAGGTGAGCATATAGCTATTATACTATATATTACAAGAATTTTCAAAAAAATGAATAATTTTATGCATTTTGGGTCAAGTTTTTTCACTTTGTGAAATTTTTAATTCTTTTTTCGCAAATAAAAAAATCCTCATTCGAGGATTTTTCTGCTCTTTCTATACGCTTTCAGATACGACCTTTGTTTTGGGTTCCTTGGTCTTAATTTCTCCTGCCCTCTCCAATGCTAGCTTTGCAGCTACAGGGCCTATTATCTCATATACAAATACACCTCCAAGCACAATCGTGCTTAGTGGATTTCCAACCTCGGGAATTTGCTGTTTTACGATCATAGCAAGTCCGATGGCAACACCTGCCTGAGGCAACAGCCCAAGACCTAAATACTTAACAATTACCTCCGGGTAACCAACCACCTTTGCTCCTGCAGCCGCCCCTGCAATTTTACCAAAGGCTCTAGCTACAACATAGCCTACGCCTATCATACCCAGACTTGTCAACACATTAAGATGTAGTCCTGCACCTGCTAGCGTGAAGAAGAACAGATATAATGGCGGTGTAAAATAATTTAAGCTATCGAAGGCCCTTCTTGAATTTTGCATTAGATTTGTGATAGTAGCCCCTAAAGCCATGCATAGTAGGATTGGGGAAAGATGCAGCGCGTTAGCCAGCCCACCTCCCGCTATGGTAAAGGCAAGTACTATAATCAGCATTTCCTCCTGACTCTTTGCCTTATTAGCTAAGAATACTAAAATGGCACCAACTACTATTCCAAGACCTATAGAGCCGAAGATTTCGATAAGGGGATGAGACAGCATTTCAAATAATCCCATCTGAACCTTGCCCATGGACATTTTTACTACAGCCATAGCGAGACCAAAGCTCATTACACACACAGCATCATCTATAGCAACAACCGGCAAAATGGTCTTTGTTAAAGGTCCACTGGCCTTATATTGCTTAATTACCATCGTGGTTGCCGCTGGAGCAGTTGCGGCAGCTATTGCCCCTAATAAAATACTTAAATTGAAGCTTTGATTCAATAAAAAATAGCTGGTTACGAATACTGCAATTATTGTTGCAAAGGCCTGAATCAAGGTGATAATAAATATTTTACTTCCTACCTTCTTAAGCTCCTTAAAGTGAAACTCACTGCCTATGCTAAAGGCAATTGTAGCCAATGCGATTTCGTTTATTGCTGAAAAATTCGATAAATCCGTATCAGATATAACCCTCATAAATGAGGGACCAATAATCAATCCACCTACAAGGTATCCGGTAACATTGGGTAAATTTAAAATCTTAGCCAGTCTTCCACCTAGGATACCCATTAACAATACGATACTAATTTTTAAAAGTATATCCAACGAGAAGCGCCTCCTATAATTCTATATTAGATTTTGGTAGTCCGTATATTTTTCCTATAGGCAATGTAAACATCAGACCTACTCCTGGGGTGCGGAAATCCCCTACAATATCTACAACCGCCTGCATCGCTTTCTCCACCAACTCCTCATCATTTAAAACGGTAAAAATGGTTTTATTATAAGGGCGAGAGCTGTCGAGAAAATTACGCAGTGCTCCAAAGATAGGTATATTTTCGTTATTTACAAGGGCACTACCCATTCCCTGACTATCTAAAATCGTTGCACCCTTAATGCCTATCTTTACAAATTTAGTTAAAATATCATCCAAAAACTCCGTTTTGTTTAAGATTATAAATAATACATGCATTCTTTTCACCTCCTTATCTATTTAACTGCGCAATTTTAATTATAATACAATATACAAAGCATCTCAAGCATTGCTTTTGCTCATGCATAAATATTTTTGCCTTATTCTATTATCAGAATATTTGTTATGCTATATACAGGTGACAAGGGGACGGTTCTACTGACACCTCATTGGTGTCAGTAGAACCGTCCCCTTGTCACCTACTACCTTTAGGTAGTTTCCCTCTCTACCAAGCTGAAGTCTAGAACTATTTTACTCTGCTCAGGTCCATCCTCATTTAGTATTTTAGTCAGAACCCGCATCGCTATCGCTCCCATTTCGTACATCGGTTGAGCTATTGTTGTTAGGGCAGGGAATATTTTACCGGACATATCAATGTTGTTAAAGCCTACTACTGCCAGCTCACCCGGTATACTTATGCCGTTTTCCATGGCCACCCTTATCACTCCGAAGGCCATCTCATCACTGGCAGCAAATATTGCAGTGGGTCTGTCTTCAAGGCTCAAAAGCTGCTGTGCACATGTATATCCGCTTTTGTAACGATGACCACCCTCAACGATGTATTCATCTCTTATTGGCAGTTGAGCCTCCATCATAGCCTTTTTATAGCCTGCCAAACGAGCCGTACCCACTATTGGGTCCACCATCTTTCCGGTGATAAGCGCTATCTTTTCATGGCCCTTTTTAATGAGGTAGCTTACTAAAGTTTTGCTGGCTGCCACATGGTCAATTGTTATAGAGGGCAATTGTCCATAATCGGCTCCTATTAATATGGTTGGGATATCATAAAGCTTTATTTTCGCCGCTAATTCCTCTGAGACCATATTTCCCATGAAAACTATCCCATCTACCTGTTTCTCAGCCATTACCTCGAAGTATTGTATAACCTTATCTTCCTCCATGTCGGTGTTGCAAAGGAAAATATTGTAGCTATACATATTGGCTATATCCTCAACCCCCCGAACAACCTCTGGGTAAAAGTTGTAGGATATATCAGGAATCAATATTCCTATTGTCTTGGTGTTTTTTACCTTCAAACTTCTTGCAATGGCATTTGGCTTATAGCCCAGCTCCTCTATCGCCTTCATTACCTTCACATGGGTCTCCGGCCTCACAACCTTACTGTCATTGATTACTCTAGATACAGTTGAAATCGACACCCCTGCGCGTTTAGCTACGTCCTTTATATTGAATTTCAAGACCCTCATCCCCCACTCTCATGTATTATATAACTTATAATTCTACTAAATTATGAATATTTAGTCAATACATCTTTTTATTTATTTTAAATTATTTTTATTTATTCTTCAGATTATATGCATTAATATCATATATATCTCTCAATGGCAGCCTCTCAGGTCGGTGGACTTCAGATAAAGCCTGCTTTTCCGTCAGCAGATGGTTTATTCCCTCTGCTGCCTTTCCTATGGCGGCAGCAGCAATAAGAGTCATATCCTCCGGAATATTCAAGACAGCCTTAAGCTTATCCTCATGATAGCCTGCTATAGGATGAAAAACCAGCCCCATATCAGTGGCTGCCAGCATCATAAAGGCTGTTGCCATACCGGTATCAAACAGATAATATTCCCTGCCCTTTATAACACAGTCCATCTCCTTCTTAGTAAAGATAGCAACTATTGCAGAAGCTGCCTGCATCCATTCATTGCCCTTCGACAGACTTCCATGTACTTCAGCTAGCTTTTCATTATCCGTAGCAAATACAAATCTCCATGGCTGATTGTTAAAGCAGGATGGGGCAAGGGAAGCGGCTGCAGCTAATTCCTCAAGCATATCCTCTGTAATATCCACCCTCTCAAGCGAACGTAGGGCCCTTCTTTTCTCTATAACCTCTTTAAACTCCATTCTAATTCCCCCTTTTTCTTCGGTAAAGTGTTATAATGTAAATTATTTGTTATTCACTAATCACTATTTTTCTCTAGTCTCTCCAAAAGCTCAATACCCTGCCTATAGTACTCCGGTGCCTGAAAATAGCTCCAGCTGCAAATGTTCAACCCCAGATACAGCAGATAAGCCTGCATTTTTGTTTTAAAGCTCTTGCTTAAGCTGTGGTATTGGCTATAAATATTTAAGAATTCCTCCTCCATAGGCTTATTATCCAAAAATATCGTATGATAAAGATTCTTTAGATCATGCTCCCTGTCCCACGGATAGCTTTGCTCAAAATCGATTATCGCCAGGGACCATTCGCCTTCTTCTTTTCTCACCAGTATATTTCTTGCATCAATATCGTTATGGCATAGGCTAGCGGTATCCACCTCGTCAAATACGTCGTAGTAGCCCCTAAGCCTCTCTAGCGCCCTTTTATGCAGCTGTTGCTGAGGCAGCTGCTGCTGCAGCAAAGTAATCATATTACATTCTATCTTTTCAATTAAAATATCCGAGTACTTTACCCCTTTATCCAGAGATACGCCATTTTCATCCCAGTTTCCGAAATAAGGAAAGCTTAAGGCGTGAAGTGCTCCCATTTGTCTTGCCAGCAGCCTCATAAGCGCCTTCCTATCCTCTTCACTGATATCATCAAAGACCTCTATCAATGGTATGCCTTCAAAATACGCCATAAGACACCATTCTATTCCATCCTTCAAAATACCATGGCCCAAAAGCCCCGGCGACAGCACCTGGCTGTCCTTAAGCCGACTTAGGGTGGCCACCTCTCGATTCCAGCGATTTTTCTTATAATAAAGCTTCAATGCCGTTGCAGGGCCCTTATTATTGTCCACTTTATACACCAGATTCCTATTCAACTGATGGTTTCCTATGGGAGTGATTGTTACATTTTCCTCCTGCAGCAGCTCTGCAGCAATTCTCCTTATTTCCTCCTGAGTGTAGTTCAGCATTTTGTCCTCCTTTAAGCCACTGCCCTTTAATAATATCTGGTAACTGCAAATCTATAGAGCTTTACAGCTGTATTGCGCTTAATCCCTGCCTTCTTCTTTGCAATGCTTATTTGCTTTTCAACACTATCTATACCCTCTATATCAGGTAATAATAAGCCTTTTTTATTCCCAGCCATCACTACTACCCCATATTTTTTTACATCCAGCTCCTCTAAGCTCCTTATAGCCTCTAGTTCATGCATTACATCCACCTTTAGCACTAAGTCCGCCAACTCACTTTTTCTAATCGGGTAAAATCTTTCATCCTCCGTAGCAGCTTCGATGGCATTATATATGATCTCCTCAGCGAGATTTTCTCTAGATGGTGCAATCGTACCTATACAGCCCCTCAGAATATTGTCCTTATGTATAGAAACAAAGACCCCGCCGTTGGTATTCTCCAGCTCCTCTACTATATCTCCCGTTAAAACAAGGTTTTTGAAGGCCTCCCAGTCCAAATGCTTGCCATGCTTAACACATTCCTCAACAGCAGCCCTCGCCAAAGAGACATATATGCTTTCATTTCTTTTTCTACCCTCATAGCCCTCGTACCTATTCTTCAGGTATAAGTCTAAATTACTGTCTGTCTCCTCCGTCAGTCCCTCTATATACGCATTCATGTAACCAACACCATAGGGGCCCTCATATGAATATATGGTGGATTTGGTTTTAAAGCCATCGAAGGCTCCTAGACCCATTGCAATAGGCCTAAGACCGCATTCACAGGCGGACTCATACAGCTCTGACGGCATATTAATTATTTCATTGAAGGCTCCACTGCTTATGGCCTCCACCAGACGCTTATCAAAGACCTCGCCTGAAGGATTGTAGGGATATGGCCCCTCCGCCTTAAGGCAATGGGATAAATCAGCACTGGCTAAAAGCATAGCCCTTGTGTCGCCTTTATCTATTATCCGCCTAAGCATTTTTCCTATAAGATACAGCTCATGAAGGCTTAGTAGTCCTATGGTTATATGCACAATTTTATAATCCTTATACAGCTTATCTATGTAATACAAAGGCACAATACAGCCATGGTCCAAGGCCAATCTGGCATTGTATTCCTTTGCAATATTTTCATTCAAAAATACACTGGGTATCTCATGCTCTGCAAATTCATCTATTAGTTTATCGTTAAATTCAATATCTATATCCTTTTTAATCCTTAACCTTGGATGTCCAAAATCCCTTAGATCACCTGCTATCTTCGCCTCGTCCAAAACACATACCCCGTCCTGAAAAACATTTCCATGGGGAGTAATACAAATTATTACCTCCGGCTTACTCTCCTTCACCAGCTTAGCTATCCTTTGTATCCCTTCAATGGTCCTTTGGGCCTCCCTTTCCTTGCCCCTTCCTATTTCAGGCAAAATTAAAGGGGGGTGGGGTGTGATGATTAAGCCTAAAAAATTCTCCATTGTATCGCCTCCTGGATATTTTTTTCAAATATGTATTCCTTATCTATTTCTGCGCCTTCTATTAAAACCCTTGTTTTTCTTATGTAGCTTTCCATTTACTTTAATAAATATTCAAATTTAGGTAAATATTACGTTTCCTACCTCCAAATGCTAAATATTCATACACATATTATTGCTTTAAAATTAAAATTATAATTTTACACAAAATTAATGAAATTTTACATAGGATATTAGCACTATTTGTAGAAATATAGATTATATTGAAATTAAATATCATCTACATAAGGAGAATACATATGAATAAGAATATCGATAAGCTGACACTGGATATTTGGACAGATGTCACCAGTGTTTTTGAGGAGCTGGAAAAAATCAAAATGTCCCTTATTAATATTAAAATAAGTGTAGCGCAGATTGAATCAAATGAAAGAGGGGCCTTGGCTACAGTAGCTGAATACCTTGAGAAGTCCATTAAGGATATACAGAATAATACCTTCAGCATTAAGGAAAATGCAAAGGCTATTGCCAAACACAATAAAGAATAGTAAGGACCTTAGGCTGCCGAGGCATAGCTCTTAACTGCTGACCTTAGTAGCCTTAGTTTTCAAATGACTAGAACTGATTTTGTCCTTTGTGGCATAAAGAAAGGTAACCAACGGAAAGATATAGCAAAGGACAGCATAGGGCCAATAGTACCTGGCGGATATTCCTGTAAGGCTTACTATGATCAAGGCATTAACATTCCATGGAAATAGCGGAGCTATTATTGTACCGGTGTCGGATATAGTTCTAGCCAATAGGCTGGTATCCACCCCCAGCTCTATAAATTTGTCCCGCAGCAAGCTTCCTGGCAAAATAATAGCAACCACCTGATCACAGGTAACTATCGTTAAAATAGTGCTGATAAGACCTGTTTTTAATATAAGCTCTCCCTTGGAGGCTATTCCTTCCGTCGCCCTACCCAGTATAGGCCTTAACAGGCCTGATCTTTCCAGTAGTCCGCTGAGCAGTACCGCCCCAGCTACTATAAGCACCACCTCCAGCATGGAGACTACTCCACCGCTGATTAAAATACCATTCAGCATTTCAGATGCAGTTGCCCCTTTGTAGCCCAATAGCATCCAATTAACTACTGAAATAATGCCCTCCTGCTGAAAATATACACTAGCAGCTATTCCGCCCAACAAGCCTATAGCTATTGTTTTCAATGTATTTACTCCAATGATTGATAAAAACAGCACAGCCGCCGGCAATAGCATCAACCACAGTGAGAGATTGAAGCTTCCTGCTATGGCTGTTTGGTATTCATTTATGGAGACCGCATCTACAGCAGACCCATAGGTGCTGCCAATAACATAATAGCTGATAGCAGTTATAAAAAATACCGGCAGCAGAGTTTTCAGCATAGACTTCAATGCTGTTCTGTAGCTGACATCGGTTGTTGACAGAGTTAGATTCAAAAGCCCAGAAATAGGCGACAGCTTATCTGCAATAAAGGCGCCTGATATTATTGCTCCCAGCAATATATAAGACGGTATGCCAAAGCCCCTTCCTATCCCCAACAGAGCAATGCCAATAGTGCTTATGGTTCCAATGGCAGTCCCCATAAAAATTGACATAATTGAGGCTATAAGAAATGCAGCCATGAGGAAGTTAGCTCCCTGCATGTAGGAAAGCCCATAATACATCATCATAGGTACTGCCCCCGAGGAAAGCCATACCGAAACGGTGGCCCCAATTAAAAGTATAAGTATACACAAAAGCCTGCATTGTTTAATGCCTTCCATAAGAATTTTACCCAACCCGCTAGCCTTGAAGCCCCTTTTAAGGAGAAGGCCTGATGTCAGTAATATTCCTGCCAGGAATCCATATATCAACGATAGCTCCAAAAATATACTACCTGCAATAAAAAGAATGGAGAGGCATAAAACAACATACGTATCGCTGTCGGCTAATTTAAAATCCTTCATACTTACTCTCCTTTAGTACGAGACAGTCGGACGGCTCCTTTTGTCTCATTTTTTCTAAAATAACATCTTACTACATTAACTTATATCTGGACCTCACGCTATTTTTCATAGAGCACATTTATATTTTTGATTATTATCGTTCTTGTACCATCGGGGTTTAATGCCACCTCAAAGCGGCTTTCATTTTGATAGGTGTCAAAATTCAAGGTGATTTCGATTTCATCCCCCGTCACCAGCTTAATCCTGCTGACCTTTTTTTCCACCCATTCCTTATCTACATTAAATTGCTCCTCTATTCCCTTTCGCTTGATATTATTCAGGTATTTTTCCTTCAGGGCATTATCCTTAAAAACTCTGTCGGAAAATTCATTAATGTCAATATCCTGTTTTTGGTTTAGCTCTGCATTGATCTGCTTATTGACCTCACTAATATCGTGAATGCTTACATTTTGACCCTTTAGGAACTTCTCTGTCTCCTTCTTAAATACCTTGGTGGAAATCTTTGAATCCACCATTATCTGAGCATTTAAGAAATTAACTAGAAAAAAATGGGCAATATTTTCTCTATCCTCAATATTGGATATCTGATTGTCAAGTATTAGCAGGTCATGCTCCAGCTGCGAATTAGAATTAACAAAGGCGCATTTTTGAATACGCTGGTTTATTCCCGGCAGACAGTTATGATTGCTCTTCAGGGATATTCTGTATTTTTCCTCTACGATATCCACCTCATGGGTATATGCATCCTTGTAGTCCATCTTTAGAATTGCTATATACGGTATGCTTTCCAGCTGATATTGGCATACAATCAGATCTCCAGAGGATATGCTTCCATTGGACTTCACAGTTCTGTAAAGCTGTCTAGCAATCTCCTTACTGCCAAGGATAAAAAAATCATCCTCCTCCAGCATTCTATGACAAACATCCTTAATTAAATTCATTCCCTCAGTGAAAACAGCCCTCTTTATATTATCGGAGTTCAAGGAATTAGCTATATGCTTTTCTAGGAAGGCTTCCACCTCCCCGCTTATGTCCAGCTCAAAATCATTTAAAACAGGCTCATCCATTTCCTGACTGAGTATATGTATGATTGCATTAGTTATTGTAATAATTGTAAACACCCCTTATGCTGTTTGATTATAGTTTATCTATATATTTTAACATAAGTAAAGCCTGAGGGAGGGAGATATTTATACATATCTCAGATATGTCCTAAGCATCTCAAATATCACTCTGATGTTACCTGAGAATAGCAGGGAAAATTCTATGGCGAATAGATACCCACATTTCTCGCATAGACCCTCCACCTCCACACAACGGCCACAGATGCTTTTCTTTCCATTTTCAATAACCACACATTGCCAGCAGGGACTCTGCCAGTCATTTTTTAAAAAAGCATCCAGTCCGGCCTTGAGGTTAAAAATAGGGTATTTTTTGTCAATTAGGCCCTTTATATCACTTACAGCCTTCTGCCTTTCTTCCTCCACAAGGCTTAGAGCCTCTGTCCCGGGATATGGGGTATGAAAATTAAAGGAAATGGCCTTGATATTTTTATTATCCCTTGCAATCCCTGAGACCTCCTCCAGCTCCCTATAATTCAGCCTGTTAATTGCCATATAGATACATATATTGCCCGCCTCTGCTAACTCTAACTGCTGCATTATGGTATCAAAGGCATCGCCCCTTATCAGGTTATGGGTTTCTCTGCCTCCGTCTAGGCTTAATAGTATCGTATCAGCCTCTGGTATATTCAGATTTATGGTTCCGTTTGTTACGATATTTACTATGAAGAAGCCTAATTCCTTAGCCTTTTTTATCAGAAATCTTATGTCCTTGTCATCATCCTTCCACAGGAGGGTTTCACCGCCACAGAAGAAGAGGATTCTTATACCCTCCCTATACAGCTGCTGCATTTCCACCAGTATAGCGGTGTAGTGATATATTTCATTATTTATGTTATGAACAGCACAATGCTTGCAGGTTAAGTTGCAATGATCCGTTAATATAATGGTCCCTAGGATGGGCTTTCTTTGCTTAAAAAGTATTGTCCTCAGCCCAAAGGCTGATAGATATAAAAAATGATTAAGCTTCATTTCTGCACCTCCTTTTTTAAAGGGTCAGCTCCTCTATCCATGGCCTCTCCATGCTTTCCCTCCACAGCTTATTTAAGTAGCTAATGGAATATCTTTTTTCCACAAGATGATAGAGGTAGCCCCCCCATTTTGTCAGATAATAGCTGTCATCGGCCTTGCGGGCAATCCCCATTAGCTTCATAAGGCTGAACAAAAGCCGGAATTCCTCCTCCATGTCCTTACCAAAAATCTGCCGAAATCTGCCGGAGTCTATTTTCCCATCATAGCAGCGCCAGAATATCCAAAATATCATTTGCTCCTTATCTCCCATAGCATTCACTAGATTGATGGGTAATTTATCGTTGTTAACCGAAGCAATATATTCCTTTATGTCAAAGGTATTTGTATAAAAATATTGATCGACCCTGGAGGAGGCCCCTGCACCTATGCCTATGAAATCCTCTCGGGTGACGGAGGTATACCTTTTTCTATCCTTTTTACCATAGGTCCATACGGAGGTTTTTTCATAGCCCATTTCTGAAGCAATACTGTCAATAAGCTGAAGCACCTTATACTCCTGCAGCTCGTTTAAACGCCTCATCCCGCGATCTTTGATTTCCTTATACAGTGTTGTCATTGGAAATACTATCAAGGGATATATGGAGAGCTGGTCTATATTATAGGAAAATGCCTTCCTGATATCCGCCTCTATTTCCTCTATTGTTTCCTCCGGCAGGCTAGTCATTATATCTATATCTACACAATCAAATTTATAGCTGGAAATCAGTCTCAGAATTTTATCCAGATACTCTGCATCATAGCCCCTGCCTAAAAAGCTTAGGTGTTGCCTATGGAAGCTTTGAATTCCAATGCTTACCATATTGATGCCACTGTCCTTTATAGCCCTTATGCTCTCTTCATTTACTGTGGAGGGATGTAGCTCTATTCCTATATCTCCCTTAAAGTGGCATTCCTGTCGTAGATATGAAATTATTTCCGCCAGCTCCTCTAGAAACAGCGAGGGGGTTCCTCCACCTATGTACAATGAGGTAGAACGAAAATTAGGATTTAACGCCTTATACATTTGTAGCTCCTTAATAAGTGCATTTTTGTAGGGTTTTAAAAGCGCCTTCTGGTATTTCACCTTATTATAGGGGCAATAGGGGCATAGACTTTTACAAAAGGGAACATGCAAATACAGCCCTGTTTCATGGGTATTAAGCGATAAGGTATTTTGCTTGTAACCTTTAAATAGAAAGGGCTCCTTCTTATTCAAAAGAAGCCTTCTTAGAATGTCAGCGATCATACCGAACCTCCTTATAAATATTTATAGTGTAATTTTACACTATAAATGTAAAAATATCAACTATTGAAACATTTATTTAACAAACATTCCTAAACTGCCTTCGAGGTTCTTTAACAATAGTAGTAATTCCTATTCTCTTCTTTTCTCTCTTCAAAAACGTAAAATAACCTGCATTTAACATGGATTTCATGTCGTTTTATCATTTGCAGGTTAATATGTACTAAAGGATGCCGCTGATATTAATGATAAGGAAGTGAATAAAATTGTTCATGCAAACCCATAGCCTTATAAGTCAAGCTGTAGCTTCAGTTATTCAGGAGAGGCTTAATTTTAGCCTTAACAAGGATGCATTTCAATATGGCTCCATAAAGCCGGATTTTTATCCTCACTTAATGCTTCTGCCTCATTATAAGGAAACATCTTCAGATATTATATACAAGAGAATACATGCCTTACAAAATAAAAGCATACCTTTAAACCCAAAGGCCCTAAAGTATTACTCTTTGGAGCTGGGGGTTATAAATCACTTTCTAGCAGATTACTTTTGCAGCGTCCACAATGAAGACAAAAAAAGCTCCCTACCAAGCCATCTTCTTTACGAGCTGGAGCTGGCAAGGAAATTTGCAAACAGTAATATTAAAGAGATTACTTCATCAATAATCAGTAGTATAAAAAAGTCTCCAGCAGAATATAAATCTAATCTGGTAGACTATATAAATAAAAGGCATATTGAGTACTTAAATCTACCTGCCGATATGACAAAGGACATATACTTCAGCCTAGAGGTATGTATCGTAGCCTCCTCAGAAATATTGCTGAAGATCATGGCAAACCTTGCCGAAAAAATTGCTTAGATAATTACTTTTATTCGTTTAATATATATTTCTCCCTATGCTTTTATTTTTTTGACAGTCCTTGTGACTGTCGCTTTTTTTTAAAAATAGTAAAAAGGACTGCCCCACAATATTGAACTGCTCCCTGTCAAGTAGACAGTGGAAATAACTAATAGTTCTTATGACGTCAATCATTAAATATGGTTGGCG
>JBLXDM010000018.1:0-38266 GCA_048264125.1 Natronincolaceae bacterium | reverse complement strand
GAAGCCGAGCGCTTTGATGAGAGTCTGGAAAAAATGGAGAAGAAATTCCAGCCAAGTCAGGAAGAATTTTATATTCATAGCCATTCTATTATACAGTGAAATTCCTTTAGTGGTTTAAAGATAAGCTGTAACTTCTAATTTTTCCATAAAGCTATCAATCTACTTTAATAAAATTTATTGATGATAGTTTGTGGGGATATGATTTCGAATAGTATAACCGACGAGACGGTCGTATTGATGTCAAGGGTAAAAGAGTAAGTGTGTACAAAAGGCTTGAAATAAAGGCTTTTTGGGATTTGAGGGCAAAAATCTGATGTGTTAAATCGTGAAAATTTCGGTTCGTGGAAACAAGTCCAAAGGCATGATTTTGGATGTGACAGAACGATTTATATGTTGGTGCTTGGCGAGTGGTCAGGTTAGATGTTAGAGGTTTGTGTGTGGTCGATCTAGATGTTTTTTGATATTGCCGAGGTTGTGTGGGCAGGCTGGATATTGGAAAGTAAATGGATTAGATAGTAGAGAGGAGGAGGTCTTATATGGCGAATGATGATAACCAACTCGGGAAAAATATCCAGTACCTAAGAGAGCTGTATGGAGAGACATTAGATGAGTTAGGAGAAGTTATTCATTTTGCAAGATCGACTGTAAAAGGCTACGAAAATGGTAGTAGAAAACCAGACCCTCATACTCTCGATAAAATAGCTAAACATTACGGCAAGACAGTTGATGAGTTATTATATACGGATTTGACCGAACTCATTGCGATGAAAATGGAAGTGGATTCCATTAAGGATATACTGGTTTTGTTCCAGAAAATTTTACCCTTGTATACTTCTGAAGATGCAATGAGAAACTCTAGATTTAGAAATGGATATAAGTTCTGCCATCAAATTATGGATGGCTTTTCAAAGGGTGAAACGCTAAGAGGGACAATGATAACAGATGCATTTCAGGCTTTTATTGAGGCGTTTGATGAACTTGAGTGCCCAGAAGCAGCCGCCAATTTGATGTGGACAATTTTTGTTTGGTGGACGCAGATATTTGATGTAAAGCAAATGATGTCATTACAGTCCAAATTTTTGTCCAACAAGTTAGACATTAAGGACTACTTGATAATAAAGGAGAACGAAAGCGATGATTTAAAAGAAAAAAAGCATGGGTTCGTTTCGGATTTTGATGAAATTATCACTGAAATACTTAAAAAATTAAAATCTGATTCTAAATGGTCTGATCTGGCAGATTATTATATTGCTTTAAAATATGTATTTACGATGGTTGATTCGGAGCTTTCTCCTGAAATGAACTCGGCTGTTGGTATGCAGATGATGCTGACCTTTGCTAAAATTGGCAATCCGCACGCATTAAACTTTTTAAAGACATCATTATCAACATAGGTGGAGCGCTTTCTATTTGTGCATGAATAGAAGGCGTTCTTTTTTTGTTCGCGAATTGCAAACCTCGACTTCGCTTATAACAGATATAATAAAGTTACAGAAGCGAAGGGAGGATTTCACTTATGGAAGAGCAGAAGAAAGGTATCTTAGCCTGGATAAAGGCGCATAAGAAGGAACTTATAATCGCAGGTATCAGTGTAACCGCATTGATTGGGATTATTCTTTGTATAAAGAATCGTGATTCAATTGAGGCCCTCTGGAAATCACTGAGTAGGGCAATAGAAAAGTCTCCTGCCAAGGTACCGGAAGTATCACAGACGACTATCAAAAAGATTGCACAGTCATCTGTCGCTGTTACAGATGTCATCAACCCTACCGAAATATCGGTTATAAATACGACAAGGACTTTTCAAAATCCCTTTGAAGTCAGCGATCATATCAGAAACCTGCATGAAGGATGGCGTGCTTCTGCAAAGAAGATCACTGAAGCAGAGGCCATGGGAATTATCCTTCAGCCGGGACAAACATTGATAGACACATATATGAAGGGAGGTGTTGCAGCATGAGTCTGAAAGACATTCTAAGCAATCTCACCAACGGTGATTATGACGGAGAGCGAATCGATAACGAAGAAAGTGGTGTGTCGTGGGGATTATACATTGATAGAGGAACTCCGGTGCAGTACCGTGAGGGTAAATCGAGCAAATTCTTCAACGGCAAAGAGAATGAGCGTATATCGGGGTCAAGGACGGAAGAACGATTTGACACAGATGAGAAAAAGACATCTCAAAATCGGGGTTATCTTTAAACTTTTCCCGCAGCCTTCCCATATGGACATTTAGGGTATGTTCATCCGTTTCTGGTATCAGGGCCCCATATTTCATCCATCAGTTGTATGCGGGTAAAAATCATATTTGGATAACTCGCCAACTTAAAAAGTAAATAAAATTCTTTTTGGGGAAGCGCAATTGTATCTTCCCCATGAGTGACTGTAAGAGTGGTATAATCCAGAATGGTGCCGCCAATTGCTAATTTGTGCTCATTTACAATTTGTGCTCGACGCAGCAATGCCTTTATACGTAACAGCATTTCCTGCTCGTCAAAGGGCTTTGTCATGTAATCATCTGTCCCTGCAAGGAAGCCTCTATGCTTATCATTAATTTCCTGTTGTGCCGTAATCATCAATATAGGAATATTTTCTCCTACATCACGTAATTCTTTACAAAGCTGATAGCCGTCCATCCTCGGCATCATCAAATCCAAGATAATCAAATCAAAATACTGTCTTTCCATCATACTTAAAGCGTCGAGACCGTCTTTTGCCGCAAAAGCATTGTAACCTCCCCGCTTTAGGACAGCGCAGATCAGATCAGTTTTTGTATGCTTGCGTCATCTTCGACCACCAAAATATTAAACATAAATTCACCTCCTAGTTAGGCTCATTATAATACTTTTGAATCATTATATTTTACTTTACCTTTCTAAAATCAACTGAACCTCAACTTTTAGCCCTTAGATAAAAAGCTACTCCTATTGCTGATGGGAAGTGACTGCATTAACATCGTCAACACTTATAGCTTCCATCATACGTATAAACTCGCGCATAGGTCTTGAGACATAACGGTTAAGCTTATGTGCAAGGGTGATATAGCGTGTAGTCTGCTCATCATCTATTTTATAAAAAACAATGTTTTTCCCTGAATGGCTTAATTTGACAACCGTATCCGATACAAAAGATACACCCAACTGTTGATTGACCATATTGTAGACAGTCATCAACTGGTTCAAAAACATAAACACCTGAGGTTCAAATCCGCTGCTGCGAAATAAGCGCATTGCCCGTGAATGCATATCAAATCCTTTCTGCAGCATCAGGAAGCGATGGTTTTGAAAATTACGAAGAGATATACTTGGATGGTCTGGGTCCAAATGTAAATCAGAGCATATATCCTCCATACTTAGGCAATAGTTTTTTAACTGTTTATTTACCGGGTCGCTGAAGGGGACTGCCAGCAATATATGTTCTCGGAATAGCGGATAGCTCTGAAATAGTGTTTCATCGAATTGGTGGCTTTCTATAAGTAAATCAATTTCACCGTTCAGCGTCATATCATGCAGGGTCAGGAAGTCTGCTTCTACCAAGCGTATTTCTACCATTGGAAATTGTTTCAGAAATTGTGCAATTACGGCTGGCAGTAAATAGCTTGAAAACATATGGGGTGCACCCAGGGTAAGACTACCTGTTTTCAATTCCTTGTAATCATCCAGATATGCTTCAAGATCGTTTTCTATGGTCAGAATTCGCTGTACCCCTTCCATATAAATCTTGCCCGCTTCCGTTAGCTGGATAGGAGCAGTGCTGCGATCAAATATCTGTATTCCGATTTCCTGTTCAAACTTTTTTATTGTCAGGCTTAGTGAAGGCTGCGAAAGGTAAAGCTTCTGGGCAGCGCGGGAAAAACTTTGCGCCTTATAGACCTCGTTGAGATAGTGAAGTGCACGAAACATGGCATAATCACCTCGTTATTTATATTTATAAATACTTATTTTATTATAATTTATATTTGATTATAAGTAGGTTTTACTATAATGTCAAGATAGAATAAAATATTTGCATGAGCCTACTCATTTCTTATTTCGGAACACTTTAGGAGGGGATAGTTATTGAAAGAAATTATTGCTGAACGAATGGATAAGCTGGTTCCTTCGGGGATACGCAAGGTCAACGAAAAAGCGCTTGCAATGGAACGGGCAGGAGAAACAGTCTTGCATTTTGAGATTGGCAGACCTGATTTTGATACCCCTGGATACATAAAAAATGCAGTTTTCGAAAGTGTCCGGGAGGGTGATGTGTTTTACACCTCCAACTTTGGTTCCAACGAACTGAGGGAAGCGATAGCGGAAAAGCTACAGAGGGAAAATAATATCCCCTACGACCCGTCGGAGGTTCTTGTAACGGTGGGCCTTTCCGAGGCGGTGTTTGATGTTTTATGCTCTATTTTGAATGAGGGAGACGAAATACTGATTCCAGATCCCGTGTGGATGAACTACCTCAATGTCCCCAAGCTGTTGGGAGCTGTGCCGATATCATACTCTTTGACAGAGGAAAATGGCTTTCAGGTTGATTTGGAGGAAATCCGCAGAAAGGTTACGGCGAAAACGAAAGCCCTGGTAATTGTGACCCCCAACAACCCTACAGGCGGAGTTTTGTCCGAACAAACCCTGCGAGGGATAGCTGATATAGCAATCAGCAACGACATTTGGGTGATTTCGGATGAAATCTACGAAAGGCTGATTTATGATGGAGAGAAGCATATCAGCATCGCCGCTTTTCCAGGGATGAAGGAGCGCACCTTCACAATGAACGGCTTTTCAAAAGCATATTCCATGACAGGCTGGCGGATCGGTTATGTCGCGGCACCCAAAGAAATTATTGTTGCCCTCAATAAGATTCACCAGCATAACACGACCTGTGCCCCCTCTTTTGTGCAAAAAGCGTCGGTTATAGCACTGCGGAACGAAACCACGGAAGTCGAAGATATGGTAAAGGAATACCAGCGGCGTCGTGATTACGCGGTAAAGGCAATCAATGAGATTGACGGACTAAGCTGTGTATGCCCCAAAGGAGCGTTTTATATCTTCATTAATATAAAGCAGCTGCCTATGACTTCTGCTGAATTTGCGGAATATTTGCTGACCACCGCAAAAATAGCCTGCGTACCCGGAGATGTATTCGGTGCCGGGGGCAAAGGATATCTCCGCATGTCTTTTGCCAATAGCTACGAAAACATTGTGGAAGGGTGTCGGCGCCTCAAGGAAGCCGTCGATAGTCTGCAGGAGGATATATTAAAGCGACAGTAAAATACGATAAAATTTGAATGGAGTGAGTGAGATATTTAAAGGAATTTATACCCCTATAGTGACTCCTTTTGATGCCGATGAACAGATTAACTATGATTATATGAAGCATAATCTGGACAGCTGGGGAAAAACAGACCTGGATGGTATAGTAGTTCTTGGATCAAACGGTGAATTTGTTTATCTGAATAAAGAAGAAAAGCTTCAGCTGGTGAAATTCGTTAAAGAGAATTTCAATTCAAATAAGAAAATTATTGTTGGTACCGCCTGTGAATCAACAAAGGAAACTGTAGAGCTTTCGAAAGAGATTGCCTCTCTTGGAGCGGATGCTGTATTGCTTTTGCCTCCCAATTATTTCAAGGGTGCCATGAAGGAGGATGTATTATACAAGTATTTTACCGATGTGGCAGATGCTGTGCCTGTACCCGTCATGCTGTACAATATGCCGGGCAACACGGGTATTAACCTTTCATCCGGATTGACTGCAAAACTGGCAAAGCACCCCAATATAGCGGGGATCAAGGATACTTCCGGTAATATTGTTCAGCTTTCTGAAATTGTAAGGGATACAGATGAGGATTTTGCAGTGTTTGCAGGTAATGCAGGATATTTATTGCCTGCTTTGGCTGTAGGTGCAAGAGGAGCTACCCTGGCTCTGGCCAACATTATGCCGGAGGAATGCTGCAAGCTGGTATCCTTGTTCAGGGAAGGAAAGATGGATGAAGCCAGAGAACTGCAGTTGAAAATGCTAGAGATTAATTTTGCGGTTACGGGAAGGTTTGGCATACCGGCTTTAAAATATGCTTTGGATTTGCTTGGATATAAAGGCGGTGAACCGAGAGGACCTCTTGTTCCGCTTTCGGAAGAAAACAAAAAAATCATAAGGGAACTTTTGATAAAACAAGGGGCTTTGAGCCAATAAAAAAATTATATGTAAGGGTGGTAAAAATGAAAAATAGAAAGCTTGTAATGATACCGGGACCAAGTCCAGTGGTCAGACCCATACAAGATCAGATGGGCCGTGAAACAGTGGCCTTTGGTGATCCGGAATTTGTGAAAGATTTTAAAGGGCTTATAGAAGATTTGAAAAGCTTGGTCAAGACTGATGGGGAGGTTTTTGTAGTAGCAGGCACCGGAACCATGGCAATGGAAATGGCAATAGCAAATTCAACAAAACGAGGGGACAATATACTGCTTATATCTCATGGCTTTTTTGGAGATAGGTTTATCGACTTGTGTCAGAGAAAAGGGCTCAATGTTAATGTGATATCAAGCGAATGGGGTAAAATCGTACCTCCTGCCGAAATAGAAAACAAGCTGAAGGAAAAGAACTATGCAGCTATCACGGTAACCCATGTTGACACAGCAACAGGTGTATGTGCACCTATTGCCGAAATAGGAAAGATTGTAAAGAATTTCCCGGATACCCTGCTGATTGTTGATGGAGTATGCGCAACAGCAGCAGAACCTGAATATGTTGATGAAATGGGAATTGATATTTTGTTTACAGGTTCACAGAAAGCCTTCGGTGTAAGCCCAGGATTGGCAATGCTATGGGCAGGAAAAAGAGCCCTTGAAAGAAGAAAGAGTCTTGGGGTTATCCCTGAGTTCTACGTTGACTTTGATAAGTGGCTCCCAGTCATGGAAAACCCGGCAAAATACTTCGCAACACCGGCTATAAACCTTGTATGGGCTTTGAAGGAATCCGTAAGGATAATCAAAGAAGAAGGGATTGAGGCCAGATATTCAAGACACAGGAAAGTAGCACAAGCAATGCAAAGAGCATTGGAAGCTCTTGGGTTTAAAATCCTGGCTGAAAAAGAATGCAGGGCAGTAACCCTATCCAATCTGATCTATCCGGAAGGGATTGACGATGTCGCTTTCAGAAGCATTCTGGCAGAGGAAGGCATTATGGTGGCAGGCGGCTTGGCATCATATGCAGGAAAAATGTTCAGATTGGGACACATGGGCAACATAGATATGCATGATCTTGTATCAGTTATTGCTGCAATAGAAAGAGCATTATACAAATCGGGTAAGCATACCGAATTGGGTATAGGTGTTGGAGTCATGATGAAGGAGATGCTGACCTGATAGACAAGACCAGTAAGACATGTCGGAAATCACAGAGAATCACAGTCGGAGGGTAGAGTATGATTTCAGCGGGCTTGATTTTTAATTATTATCAAGGGGAAGATTTTTTCAGCCTGATGATTACACTCAATTTTATTTTTATGATTTTATTTTTTATATGCAAATGGGGCGAGGATTTAATAGAGAATGTGATTCAAAATGAAGCACATTCAAATGAACTTTTGAATAATCAGCAATTCCACGACTATTACCGTGCAGGAAATAGCAAAAGGGGTTACAGGTCAGGTGGAAAGCATCACTCATATAAGTGAAATGATGAGCAATGCTGCTGAAAAGGTTTTCAGAAATCAATAGTTTCGCTATACATCTGGCGGACACTTCACTAAATGCAAGTCAAATTGTTTTTGAGGGCACTGAAAAAATAAATCATATGGAAAAACAAATTGCTATTATAAATACGGCTGTTTCCGACTCGCTAACAACCGTACAAGAGCTGGACAGCAGTATGGATGATATCAACAGCTTCCTTTCAGGAATAAATCAAATAGCTGAACAGACTAATTTGCTGGCATTAAATGCAGCAATTGAAGCTGCAAGAACAGGAGAATCCGGTAAAGGCTTTGCTGTTGTTGCAGAAGAAGTACGAAAGCTTGCAGAACAAAGTGCAAATACAGTTAAGTAAATTGATCAGATCATAGGAGAAATAAAAAGTAAGACCAAGCTAGTTATGGAAAAAGTGCAGAACGGTAGGACAGCAACCAAGTCCGGTGAAGGGGTTACAAGACAGATAAATAATAGTTTTGAAAAAATTGAACTATCCTTCAAGAGTATTGATGCTTACATATCAAATGAGCTGAAGATGTTAGAAAATGCAAATTCGATTTTCAGTCAAATACGTGAACAGGCAGAGAGCATAGCAAGTATTTCGGAAGAGCATTCGGCAGCAACGGAGCAAATGTTAGCAACGACAGAAGAACAGAACGCAAGTATAGAAAGTATTTATGAATTAATTCAAAATATTCATCATTCCAGTGTAGAGCTTCAGGAAATAATTGAAAGAAAATAGGTTGGTTTATTGATGATTATAAAATGGAGGAGCTTTAAATGAAAAATACAAAAGTAATCTGTACTAAATGTGGTAAATCATATACAGCTGATATTCTCCAATATTGTTGTGATGATTGTAATGAACCCTTGGAAGTAGAAATGGTTAAAAGAGGGAAAATTCAAGAAGGTAACCTCTTGAAGCAGACTGTTTTAGAAAGATATGCAGACTTTTTTCCATATTTTGATAAAATAAATGATGTCTCTTTGGGTGAAGGCTTTACTCCTATGCTGGAGTCAGAAAAGCTTGCTGATGAAATAGGTCTTGGAAAATTATATTTCAAAAATGAGAGCCAAAACCCAACATGGTCATTTAAAGACAGAGGGACAGTAACAGGCGTTTTGCATGCAATTAAGATAGGGTATAAAAAGATAAGTACTGTCTCCTCAGGAAATATGGCTGCTTCTGTAGCTGCATATGGAGCTAAATCAGGTTTGAAAACTTACGTCTTTGTCAGCAGTCAAATGCCCATGGAAAAAATAAATCCAATTGCTATATACAATCCTACAGTAGTTACAGTTGAGGGAAGATATGATTTAATTCAAAAGGAAGGCTTTAGATTAAGTAAGAAATATGAGATTTATATGATTAATTCAGACGTACCTTTTCGTGTTGAAGGATATAAATCCCTGGCTTTCGAAGTGTGTGAACAGACCAATTTTGACGTACCGGATTACGTAATGGTGCCTAACAGCTCAGGTGGGCATATCCGTGGTATTGAAAAAGGCTTCAGGGAATTTAAAGAATGCGGTCTGATTAAAAAGGTTCCCAAAATGGTATGTGTACAGGCTGCCGGATGTTCACCGGTTTATAATGCTTTTATTGCTGGTAGGGATAAAGTCGAAAGAGTTGAGAAACCAAAGACATTAGCTCATGGCATTGAAAACGCATTGCCGCCCAGCGGAAACCAAGTTTTAAGAATGCTAAAATGGAACAACGGGCTTAGTGTATCGGTTACTGATGAAGAGATTATTGAAGCCCAGGCAACACTTGCCACGACAGGCTTGTTCCTTCAGCCTGAGTCTGCCGCGTCCTTAGCCGCTGTTAAAAAATTAAATAAAGAAAAGCATTTCCGTGGTGATGAAAAAGTTCTTTGTGTTTTAACGGGAAGCGGATTAAAATATACCGCAGCCTTTGAACATCATGAGCTGAAACATTATACATGTAAATTGGATGAAATGGATAGCTTTTTAGGCTCTCAACAATAAATGGATTCAAAAATCTTAAGATTACGAGGTGCGTTTAATGAAAAAAAATATCGGGTTAATCGGATATGGAATCATTGGCAAGTATATCTTTGAAGGCTTAAGCAAAGAAAAGGAAGCTGAAGTTGGTTTTGTATACGATTTAAATATAGAAGCAACAGCCAATTTGCCAAAAGAACTAGTGTATGATTCAGCAGAGAATTTGGAAGCTTATTTGCAAAAAAACCATATAGATCTGGTTTGTGAAATGGCTACATATCAGGCAGTAAAAGCTTTAGCACCAATTATTCTGAAATACTCAGATATACTAATATTCTCCACAACTGCCTTTGCCGATCAAGCTTTCATGGAAATGATTGAAGAATTATGCAAAAAGCATAATCGTAAAGTGTATATACCCCATGGAGCAATATTGGGCTTAGACGGCATCAGAGACGGAAGGGAAAAACTTGAGAGTGTAATGATTACAACAATAAAGAAACCCTATAATCTTGGATGCGATAGTAATGAGAGGACGACACTTTTTGAAGGCAGTACACGTATGGCATGTCAAAAGTATCCCAGGAATGTCAATGTCCATGCAGGAGTTGCAATTGCCGGTTTGGGCTTTGATAAAACGCACTCTAAGATAATTGCTGATCCCAATATAGAAGGAAATACGCATTTAATAGAAATTAAGGCTGAAGGGGTTAATTTTAAATTGGAGATTTGCAGTGAACCCAAGGGATTAGTTACAGGCGCTTATACTCCTGTTTCAGCCTTCAATACAGTTAAGAGAATTATTGAAAATAACGGATTAACAATTATTTAGGCGTGGACTAGGTGGTGAGCTTGTGACTGCATATAGGTTGAGTTAGTGTCAAGGTGACCGCCTTATCTTGCAGAAACTTAATGAATATAAACCTTTGAGGAAAGGGAGGGGATATGGACAGAAAACAGATAAGACCAATCGAAGACTTGAAATAGAAGAAAGGTCAGATCAGTGGTTCTAATAAGAGAAGATGTCAGTAAGGAAGGTATTAAGATTACAGGGTTGAAAAGATACTATTAGTAAGGGAGGAAAAATATGGAGTTTAATTATTTAGACATCGCTAATTCCCCAGCTTTATTCATCTTATGTTTAATACCAATCGTATTCGCAATTATTCAATCAAGTTTGTTCATAAGACTGGGCTGTAAAGAAGCAAAAAATATGGAGTTTCCACAAGGAACTGTTAAAAAAGTAGTTGCTAACAGTGCTATTTTTTCGATTATCACATCACTGCCTATCATCATTACCCTAGCAGTATTGATGGGTGTTTTGGGGAAATATGTCCCATGGTTGCGTTTATCTGTAATTGGTTCAGCAGCTTACGAGGGTTTTGCAGCAGACTTAACAATTAAAGGTTTTGGTTTAAGCGGCTTAGGTGAAGCAAGCTTAACTCCTGAGATATTTGTCAGTGCCGTGTATGTTATGAGCTGGACTGTACTGTTGGCTAGTCCAGTATTATGCGTTGTTTTTTTAAAACGATATGATAATAAATTAAAATCAATGAAGAAATCAAGTGGGTTTTTAGCAATTGGAACCGGGGCAATGTTTATCGGCATGCTGTCAGTCCTATTTGTACCGGAACTCCTTGATTTTGAAAACCCTAATGGTATTGTAGCTGCAATTGTTGCCGGCGCAAGTGGTCTTCTATTTGATTATATTAGAAAAAGAACAGGGAAAAAGCTGTTTAGTGATTTTGCATTTCCGCTAAGCATGGTTCTTGGAATGAGTGCTGCATTAATTGTAAATATGCTTTAAACGAGGGGGTAAAAATATGAACAAAATTGAGGATATGAGTGTTTATGATTCGAATTTGCATAGACTTGGTAGAATTAGCACTAGCATATTAATATTGTTGCTAGCCAGTGTACCCGTATTACTAGGTATTATATTCGATGTTCAAGTTAATATTGTAAAGACATTAACAATCATAATGGGTGTGGCGCCCTTGTTTATAATTGTAGGAGTGGTGGATTTCTTTTCAATTGTTCCTGTTTTGGGGGTAGGTGCGTCATACCTTGGTTTTATAACAGGAAATACATTAAATATGAAGGTTCCAGCTGCCATAAGTAGTATCAAAGTAAGCCAATTTGAGCCTGGAACAAAACAAGCTGATATTGTTGCAATGATTGCAGTAGCCGTTTCTGCCATTGTAACGATGGTAATTGTGTTTATTTCAATGCTATTCATAAGCTCCCTTTTACCAGTAATCCAGTCTCCAGCCCTAGCCCCTGCATTTGAAAATGTTATGCCGGCATTATTAGGTGCATTGTCAGTGCCTATTTTTAGGAAAGACATCAAAACAGCAATTGTGCCATGTATTCTTGTAGCGATTCTAACCCTTGTATTAGGATATTCTATGATCACAAAATACGAAATATTTGCAATACCGGTAATGCTGTTGGTCGCATTAGGATGGAAATATATACAGTATAAAAAAAGCAATATAGAAAAGGCAACCAAATAACAAAACATGAAGTACAGGATATTTAAGCATACTTGCTAATAATGATCAGTTTGTTTACATGGATGAAAAATAAAAAAAATGAGAATGGGAGGTGAAGATTGAAAACTGAAAAAAATAATTAAGCTGTGGGAACGAAAAATGAACTCTAATCCGTTTAACTAAATAGGAGGGGAAAAATTATGGAGCATCAGTTTTCAGAAATTGCGAATTCACCTATTCTCTTTATTATCTGCTTAATACCCATTTTGTTTGCATTGATACAAGCAGCCGGATTCATAAAATTGGGAATAACCGAAGCGAAAGAACTGAATTTACCGAAAGGAACTTTTAAGAAGGTTGCCATTAATAGTGCTTTAGTTACAATTGTTCCTTCGCTGCCCGTTGTTATTACACTTGCGTTATTAATGGCGGTTTTGGGGAAATACATCCCATGGTTGCGTCTTTCAGTAATGGGTTCAATGGCCTACGAAAGTTTTGCGGCAGACTTGACAGTAAAAGCCTTTGGGTTAGGTGGTCTGGGTAAAGGAGTGTTAACACCTTCGATATTTGTAAGTGCAGTTTGGGTTATGACCATAGCAATTATGGTTTCTCCAATGTTCAATATTTTATTTTTAAAGAAATATGATAAGAAGCTGCAATCATTCAGGGAAAAAGGTGGGTTTTTATCGACTGCAGGAAGTGCTTTACTAATCGGGATGCTGTCCGTCCTGTTTATTCCGGAACTTGTTAATTTTAAACATCCGACTGGCATTTTAAGCGGATTAGTTGCAGGTGGATGCATCCTTTTCCTCGATTTCTATTCCAAAAAATCGGGAAGCAAGATACTGGGACAATTTTCTTTTCCTATAAGCATGGTTCTTGGCATGGCTGCCGCAGTTATTGCAGTCGTATTTAATGGAGGTGTGCAATGAGTAATTTAACTTTAAACGATTATGATTCAAGACTTCACAGATGGGGCAAAAAGTCTACAATCATTTTTTTAATTTCATTAATTTGCGTACCGTTATCGATGAACCTTATCTGGGGTGTTGGAATTGATATTAAAACAACAGCCATAGCGCTTATGAGTCCGCTTGCCATGTTTTTAGTAGTAGGAACAGTTGAGTGCCTGACAATTGCTCCTATTTTGGGCCCCGGAGGAACCTATATCTCCTTTAACACTGGGAATACACTCAACATAAAAATGCCGGCGGCTGTAAGTTGCTTAAAATTAACCGGTTATGAAGCTTTATCAAAAGAAGCCAATATTGTTTCCATGGTTGCTATTTGCGTATCCGCTGTAACCACGATGGTAATAACGTTTCTTGGGATGATCTTCATCAGTGCCATTTTACCTGTGCTTCAAGCTCCTATACTTCAACCTGCATTTGATAATTTTATGCCTGCATTATTAGGGGCATTGATATTTCCAATGATTAAAAAAGACTTCAAAACAGCAATCGTACCGTGTGTTGCTGTGGCAATCGTTACGCTTGTGTTTGGGTATTCCTTGATTGAAGGGATTGAACCGCTGATAATGCCTATCTTTCTTGCAATTGCCGTAGCATGGAAATATCATCTGTATAAAAAAAGCGGTAAAGGAAAAGAAGCCAAAAAACAAAACAATGAAGCGGCAGGACATTAAAGAACAATAGCTACTAGTTATTAGATCGTTCACATGGAGCTAAAAATATAAAATTAGGGAGGATGTATGAAAATGGGCGTGCAAAATGTAAAGGAGAATTTACCGGATTATTTCCAAAGATTCGAGGAATCACAATTTGAGGTATACTCGGAGAAATACAAGGACATTATGAAGATGACCCGCCGGAACGGAATTCTTGAAGTGAAAATGCATACAGATGGCGGCCCGTTAAAGTACGTTTGGAAAGTTCACGAAGCATGGGGTAAAGCATGGAAGGAAATAGGTTCAGACCATGAGAATCAGGTGGTTATTCTAACAGGATCAGGAGACAAGTGGTTGGTTGGAGACCCTGGCGCATGGAAAATCCCATTAATCCAGTGGTCCGCAGACGCCAAGCTAAAAATGCGTATGGAGTCTCAAAAGCTGATGGAAAACCTGGTTTTCGGTATTGATGTTCCGGTTATTGCAGCGATCAACGGCCCTGGGGTGCATGTTGAATTTGGGGCATTAGCTGATATTACACTTGTTACAGAAGATGTAGACTTTTGGGACCCGCATTTTCTTGCAGGGGTAGTTCCGGGAGATGGTATGGGGATGGTGCTTCAAAGGACTATAGGCATCAAACGGGCTTCCTATTACGCTTATACCGGTAAAAAGCTTGACGGCAAAACGGCAGTCGAGCTTGGGTTGGCTAATGAGTGTTTGTCTCGGGAGAAGATTCTTGACCGTGCCTGGGAACTGGCGGAGATGATAATGGATAGGCCACGTGCAACTAGATACTTGACACATAGTGTTCTGATGCGTCCTTGGAAACAAGCGCTTGTCGAAGATCAGGCAATGCATGGTGCCTCCATAACCTTGGGACTGTGCATGGATGAGGAAGGCCAGTTAGCAAGGCTGCAGGAATTGAAGAAACAGGGTCGCATATAGCTTAAACACAAAACTATTGCACATCTGCGATAATTGCGGATGTGCAATAGTTTAATTTAATATGTATACTGTGGGGGGTATCTATATAGTGGTTAAGGAAAAGGTATTATCTTATATTGAAGCAAAGCAGGAGATGCTGCTCAAGATCAGTGACAGTATATGGGAGTATGCCGAGACCAGATTCGAAGAGCACAAATCATCTGAGCTTTTGTGCAAGGTTTTAGCAGAAGAAGGTTTTGCTGTAACAAAGGGTATAGCAGATGAAAAAACAGCTTTTGTGGCTAGCTACGGCAGCGGGAAACCGGTAATCGGGTTTTTGGGAGAATATGACGCTCAGAATGGACTAAGCCAGGTCGCGGGGCTTGCGGAGAAAATGCCTCTGGTAGAAGGAGCCAATGGCCACGGATGCGGCCATCATGCTATCGGCACCGGTGCATTGGCAGCTGCAATTGCCCTCAAGGAATATATAAAAGAAAACAACCTTAAGGGAACAGTGAAGTACTTCGGTTGCCCAGCCGCAGAAAACGGTGGTGGGAAGGTATATATGGCAAGAGCCGGCTATTTCAACGATGTTGATGCAGCCATTACATGGCATCCGTTTACTTCCAGCAATATAATGACCTTCAATTACCTTGCGAATATTAGCGTATATTTCAGATTTTACGGAATAAGTTCACATGCCTCAGGGTCACCTCACCTTGGAAGAAGTGCCCTTGACGCAGTTGAGTTGATGAATGTCGGAGTGAATTTTCTAAGAGAACATGTTGAACAGGATACACGTATGCACTATGCAATAACCGATACAGGCGGTTGTTCTCCAAATGTCGTACAGCCTAAGGCTGCAGTCTTGTATCAGCTTCGTGCACCCAAGCTTTCTCAGGTGCGGAATATGTATGAGAGAGTTGTAAACATAGCAAAAGGCGCAGCATTGATGACCGGTACCAAGCTGGAGGTTGTTTTTAACAGCGCAAGTTCTAATGTGCTTCATAACCGTGTGCTGGGGGCTTTGGTGCATGAAAAATATATGGAATTAGGACAAGTGCCTATAAATGATAAAGACATAGAATGTGCAAGAAAAATCAGGGAAACTCTGAGTGAGAAAGAAAAGCATTTTGATGAATTCATTGCAAATAATATGTTTGGAGAAGTGGGAAAAGAGGTTGTTAAGCAGATTAACGGTAAGGAAATAATCGACTTTATCTATCGGTATGACCCTGTTGATATTCTAGCAATGGGTTCCAGTGATGTGGGGGATGTAAGCTGGAATGTGCCGACAGTGTCATTCCAAGTAGTTACCTATGCTAAAGATACAGCTCCCCATTCATGGCAGCAGGTTGCACAAGGGAAATCGGACCTTTGCCACAAAGGGCTGCTGCATGCAGGCAAAGTTATGGCACTTGCAGGTGCAGAATTGCTGGAAAATCCTGAACTGGTAGTAAAAGCCAAAGAAGAGTTTGACAAAAGACGAGCTGGGGAGAAGTATATATGTCCAATTCCCCCTGAGGTTAAACCGTCACAATTAAGGTAAATAAAGTCCGGCGCCAAAATGTCAAGGTCGTGCATTAATTAAAATACGATTGGAGGTATCTACATGGTGATTAAGGAAAAGGTATTGCCGTATTTTGAAGCAAAAAGGGAAATGCTGCTCAAGATCAGTGACAGTATATGGGAGTATGCAGAGACCAGATACGAAGAGTACAAATCTTCTGAACTATTGTACAAGGTTTTAGCAGAAGAAGGTTTTACCGTAACAAAGGGTATAGCAGACATGGAAACAGCTTTTGTAGCCAGCTATGGCAGCGGGAAACCGGCAATCGGTTTTTTGGGAGAATATGATGCTCTATACGGAATAAGCCAGGAAGCGGGGATTGCGGAAAAAAAGCCTTTGGAAGAAGGGGGTAAAGGCCACGGATGCGGCCACCATGCTCTTGGCGTCGGTGCACTGGCAGCTGCGCTTGCCCTCAAGGAATACATGAAAGAAAACAATGTTAAGGGAACAGTGAAGTATTTCGGTTGTCCGGCTGAGGAAGGCGGTTGCGGGAAGGTATATTTAGCAAGAGCTGGCTATTTCAACGATGTTGATGCAGCCATTACATGGCATCCGTTTACTTCAAGCAATATAATGACCTTCAATGTACTTGCGACTATCAGTACATATTTTAAATTCCATGGCATAAGCTCACATGCTTCCGGGTCGCCTCACCTTGGAAGAAGTGCCCTCGACGCAGTTGAATTAATGAATGTCGGAGTGAATTTTCTGAGAGAGCATGTTGAACAGGAAACGCGCATGCACTATGCTATCACCGATGCAGGAGGGTGTTCTCCAAATGTCGTACAGCCGGAGGCTGCAGTCCTGTATCAGCTGCGGGCACCCAAGCTTTCGCAGGTAAGGGATGTCTATGAGAGAGTTCTGAACATAGCAAAAGGTGCGGCATTGATGACCGATACCAAAGTGGAGGTTATTTTTGACAAGGCAAGCTCTAATATGATTCCTAACAATGTACTGGGGGCCTTGCTGTATGAAAAGTTTATGGAAGTAGGCCCAGTGCCTATAAATGATAAAGACATAGCATATGCCAGGAAGATCAGGGAAACTATGAGCGCAAAGGAGAAGCAATTCGATGAAAGCCTTGCAATCAGTTTGTTCGGAGAAGTAGGCAAGGAGGTTGGCAAGCAGATATCCGGCAAGGAGATAATAGATATTATCTATCCGTATGAACCTGCTGATATTGTAGCGATGGGTTCCAGCGATTTGGCGGATGTAAGCTGGAATGTTCCAACAGTGTCATTCCAAGCAGTTACCTATGCGAAAGATACAGCTCCCCATTCATGGCAGCAGGTTGCACAAGGGAAATCGGACCTTTGCCACAAAGGCATGATGCATGCAGGTAAAGTTATGGCACTTGCAGGTGCTGAGCTGCTGGAAAATCCTGAACTGGTAGTAAAGGCTAAAAAAGAATTTGCAGAAAGATTAGGTGGGGAGACTTACATATGCCCGATTCCGCCTGATGTTAAACCGTCACCCTTAAGGTGAGAAATCCTTATGATACAAAAAATTATTAGTTTATAACCAATAAGATCTTTACATGAAGTGAAAAATATTAAATTTGAAAGGATTCATTTAAATGGCAGAAAATTTACCGGAATTTTTCCAAAGATTCAACAAATCGCAATTTGATGAATACTCGAAGAAGTACGAACACATTATGAAGATGACCCGCAAAAACGGAATTATTGAAGTGAAGATGCACACTGATGGAGGACCGTTACAATATGTTTGGGATGTTCACGAATCATGGGGTCAAGCATGGAAGGATATTGGTTCAGACCATGAGAATCAGGTGATTATTCTAACTGGCTCAGGAGACAAGTGGTTGGTTGGCGATCCTGACTCGTGGAAAATCCCCTTTGCCCAGTGGCCCGGAGATGCCAAGCTAAAAATGCGGATGGATTCTCAGAAATTGTTGGAAAACATTGTTTGGGGTATTGATGTTCCGATTATTGCAGCGGTTAATGGTCCGGGAGTGCATATTGAATTTTCTATGTTATGCGATATTACACTTGTTGCAGAAGACGTAGACTTTTGGGATCCGCATTTTCTTGGCGGGACAGTTCCGGGAGATGGTATGGCGCTTATGCTCCAAAGGCTTATGGGCATTAAGCGGGCGGCTTACTATGCCTATACCGGTAAAAAGATTGACGGCAAAGCAGCAGTCGAGTTTGGGCTGGCTAATGAGTGTTTGCCTCGTGAACAGCTGCTTCCCCGTGCGTGGGAATTGGCGGAGCATATAATGGATCGACCGCGTGGAACCAGATATCTGACACATACAGTTCTCCAACGTCCTTGGAAGCAAGCACTTACCGATGATCAAACCATGCATATCACCAGCCAGGATTTATCACAGAGTATGGATGAGGTAGGCGTGTATGAAAGGTTGAAGGAACTGAAGAAGCAGGGACGTATATAGCTGAAACTCAAAAACTATTGCACATCTGCGATAAATAGTAGATGTGCAATAGTTAAAAGAGACAGAAAGGCTGACTAATAAGGAAGGGAGGAGTGTTAATTGAAAACCATAAAACAAGTTGAAGGCTTAAAGGCAAACGGGCACTACGCCTTAGCAGCATGTGAAGATAACCGGGTATACGTGTCGGGGCAGTTTTCTATAAACCCGCAAAACGGCCAAAAAAAATATGGTAGTATAGAGGAAGAAGTAGAGCAGACACTTAATAATATTGAGTTGATTTTAAAACAAGTTGATTCGGATAGAAGCAAGGTTTTAAAAGCGGTTATTTATATTTGTGATCTGAACTTATGGCCAGACGTGGATAAAACATATGCTGATTTTTTTGGCGACCACACACCGGCGAGATCTGTTGTTGCAGTAAAAGAACTGCATTATGGGTTTAAAGTGGAAATCGAAGTAATTGCAGCATGCTGATGCAGAAGCTATTATTTTGGGGGGAATAAGATGAAATATGTATGTTCAAAATGTATGAAAAAAGTGGATGTAAAGACACGTCAAGCAAAATGTGAATGCGGCGGGTTGTGGAAATTGGAGTTTACTCCACCGCTTTTTGATCTCGATTTAATCGATAAGGGTATGTGGGGATTATTCCGATATAGGGCTTTTATGCCTGTTGACAGTGAAGTGTGGAAGGATATTACCATGGGGGAAGGTATGACACCCATTAATTCCCTCGATAAAGATGTTATGCTGAAAATGGACTATTTTATGCCGACTCTTTCTTTCAAAGACAGAGGAGCAGCTATGCTTATCGCTCACTGTAAAACTATCGGTGTTGATTCGGTTGTTCAAGACAGCAGCGGGAATGCAGGAAATAGTGTCGCAGCGTATTGTGGGAAAGCTGGAATTGATTGAGTAGCCCAATACAAACCCTATAAAGATAGATGCAACGATTCAAAGGTAGCTAATGAATTAAATAGAGAATTTAATACGGAGGCTCCTTTTGAAGCTATTGTAAGCGATCTAACATACGTAAGAGTTAAAAACAAATGGAATTATGTATGTATTTTAGTTGACCTCTTTAACAGAGAAATAATCGGCTATAGTTCAGGTCACCACAAGGACGCAAACCTTGTTTATAGGGCTTTTGCCAGTGTTAAGACAAGGCTGGATTCAATTACACTATTCCATACAGTTAGAGGCAATGAATTCAAGAATAGGATAATCGATGAAGTCCTAGAAACCTTTAAAATCAAACGTTCCCTTAGTATGAAGGGATGTGCCTATGACAATGCTGTAGCTGAAGCTACATTTAAAATATTTAAGACAGAGTTTACGAAAAACTATAATTTCCAAAACCTAGATGAACTAGAATTAATGCTCTCTGATTATGTTAATTGGTTTAATAACATCAGAATTCATTCAACACTTGGATAACCTTAAAAAATAATATTAATGACCTAATTAACCAAAATACAAAAATTTGGTACTATAGAGACGATGAAGAAGTAGAATTAGATAAGGATGCAGTAACTCAAACATTAAAGAAATGGGTAACAGAAGATATTGAAAATGAAATATTCGAAAAATTATCCGAACTAGATGAAAATATTTATACTTACAAAAATACGTCAATATCTCAGAGTGTCAATACAGATGGTATTGAAAGTGTCATTGATTCTTATCTTGAACCAGGAGATTCTGATTACGAAGATTATGGTCATAGTAGTTCAGAAGAAATATATATTTCGGAAATCGAAGCCATATTTGAACGGTGATATATAGTTATCTATTGATAGTTTTGAATTAAATAATTCTCATATTTTACGTAAATTAACTACCTTTCACCAGCCTCGAATGGCATTATTTTTGTATATTTAAGGATTTTTGTATTTTTAAGGCATATGGAGTGTGTAGTAAGAATACAAAGTAAGAAGTAGCCGAAATCTTGGCATTTAAATGGTCCGGGAGGCACTGATTGGATACATGTGGCAAATGCCTATGGTAATGGTACTTGTCAGAGGCACACGGCATACGACAGAATTGCTTGAGAGTTCAGATGTTTTTACTATAAACATCCCAAAGAAATTTGAAATGCTAAGGGAGTTGGAAATATGTGGTAAAGCAAGTGGTCGTAAAGTAAACAAATTTGAGAAATGCAATTTCAAAACAGCTTCAACAGATTCTGGTGCAATATACATCACTGGATGTAAAACGGTGCTAGAATGTAATAACGTATATAAGCAGATTGTTACATTTTCAAATTTAAGAAGTGATATCCTTAATAATATTTATAGCAATGAAGATTACCACACTTTATACTTCTCAGAAATCACTAGAATTATTTAGGATGGGATTCAGGTTGTTGAAAGCCACCTGCTCATATCAAGTACCTGCGTATTGAGAAAGCGTTGGAGTGTAGAAATCTTGTAAATGAAAGTATTCTTAGTATAGGTAATTGGCTAGGATAATCGTAGTCGTAGACAGTTATGATACTAACTATCTTTAATAGAAGTTGCATTAAAAAAGGTTTTTGCCAAATTTACACTACGCCAAGGCGCCACTAGGTCTTCACGACATCATTATTGTCTACTCAACGCACGTTGAGGTGATAATAATGATGACGTATTGTTGTGACAAGAGAAAATAAGGCACTTCAACCACAACATATAGTGGTTTTGGAGTGAAAAATGAGCAAAAAAAGAGGTCAAAAAGTGCAAATTTTGACCTCTTTTTTTAGGGCATTTTATAGATGACATTGGGTAATCCAATACTAGGAGAGATGAAAATGGTATTAGTTTCAACGGAGGAAGATTTATTAGCCATAAGAATGGCTTGAAAGTAATGTCATTTTACAACTTTAGAAATCATGCTAAAATAGTAGGTACGGAATGATTAGTTATTGACTAAGTAATATAATGGCAGCATGGAACGTATTGTTCAATTATGTAATTCCATGAATTTGAATTGGCTAGTAGATATTACCGGAGTTGATGATATTTTATATAATTATGTTCGTTTCGATTTTGATAGCGTTTGTAATGATTGCTTGGAAGAATACGCTTCAGAAGCATATGATGAGTATTTAGAAGGGTATGTAGAAAGAGTAACTGTCTGTGGAGTTTTGATAACGGGATTTATTTTAATGTTATATCAGGAATCTTGTTGTATAATAATTTTAATAACAGGTTTTCAACAGTAAAAGATTCTTTTCCTGTAGTAATGTGGAAATTCTATGATGGACGAAAAGAGGAAAGTTAAAAGAGTGTGTGTCACAGAGAAGAAACATTGACGATTTTCTCTATGACACCTATTACGAGGAGGAGGACGATGAATAAGGAAAAGCAGACGGTGAAACGCAGAATTTTTATTTCTAATACCAGAATGGTACTTGTAACTTTAAGTCTATTTCTTTTTGTTAATATGTTTGCAATAAATTTATATGAGAGCACATATAAAAACAGCATGAATGGTTCGTCTGAGTTAGCAGATAATACCGAACAAATAAGAAATATCCTGACAGATTGGAATCCATCACCAAAAGAAGAGGCGATAAGCAATCTTGCAACAAAACTGAATAGGTATGGATTTTCTATTTGCGTTGAAATAGATAGTGAAGTGATTTACTCAAATACTGATTTTCCTGTGAGTGAGCTTATAGATGAAATTAGAGATTCTTTGGAAACAGATGGAAAGGTGCATATTTATGTACAAGACTATATGACTGTGCTAACACAATATGATATGAATGAGAAAATGAGAGTGTTTGCAATTGCAGGAGAATATCATGAATTCTGGTCTCAAAAAAATAGTTTGACTACTATACTTATACTATTGCTGATTGGTGGTATATTTTGCATAGGTGCCTTACTCATAATTAGTCAGATTTTTACTAAGAGACTTGTAGAACATATTACAAGACCTTTAGATGCATTGTCAGAAGGAGCAAAAAGAATGAAAGAAGGAAATTTTTCTGAACCTGTTAAATACAAGGGAGATATTGAATTTGAATATGTCTGTGACGCATTTAATGAAATGCAGGAACATATAACGGAAGCTAATGCGGAAAAGGAGTCTTATGAAAAGGTGAGAATTGAAATGGTGGCGGGAATTTCTCATGACTTAAGGACTCCATTAACGGCAATTAGAGGAACAATAAAAGGTCTCAAGGATGGGGTTGCTACAACACCTGAATCAAGAGAAAAATTTCTTGATACAGCTTATAGACGAACGATAGAAATGGATTGGCTTTTGGAAAGGTTATTTTATTTCTCAAAACTTGAAACAGGTAATATGCCACTGTTTTTTGAAAAGACAGAGTGGAGTGAGTATCTGGAAGCCTATGTGAAAAGATACGAATTATTGATAGAGAATGAATCTATAAAAATTAAAATAAAAGATGTAAAAAAAGGTTTGTATTCAAATGTTGACCGAGAACAAATGAAACGAATACTTGATAATATACTGGAAAACAGTAAAAAATATGCAGAAACAGATAAGCTTGAAATTACCATTAATATTTTTGAAGAACATGCATATGTAGTACTCGAGATCTCTGATAATGGCTGTGGAGTTTCAGAAGATAAGATTCCCCATATTTTTGAACAGTTTTTTCGAGGTGATGAGTCAAGGAATATAAAAGAAGGTAATGGTCTAGGTCTTTATATTGTAAAATATCTAGTGGATGCTATGGGAGGCTCAGTAGATGCAGAAAACAGCAACGGTCTTACTATTCGAATAAGACTACCACTTTTGGATGAATGAGGTGATTTAGATGAATGCAAAATATAGAATTTTAATTGTCGAAGACGATGATGATATCAGTATGATAGAACAGGCTTATCTGGAAGCTAGTGGGTTTGAAACATTCATTGTAAGTGATGGGGATAAAGTGCTTCCACTTCTGCATGTGGAAAATTTTGACTTAATACTACTGGATCTTATGCTTCCCGGGAAGAATGGTTATGAGATATGCAAAGAGATAAGAGGTGAACTTAATATTCCAATTCTCATGGTAACGGCAAGGACGGAATCTGTTGATAAAATTCGTGGTCTGGGACTTGGTGCAGATGATTATATTGCTAAACCTTTTGATCCCGCTGAGCTTGTAGCAAGAGTAAATGCAAATATAAGACAGTATAGTCGATTAACAGAAGCCAATCAGATAGAGTTGGATGAGAAGGGCGATGAGATACAAATAGGTAATATTCGGATTCTCCTACATGGATGGAAGGTCTATAAGGATGAGCAAGAAATTCGTTTTCCTAACCGAGAATTTGAATTATTAAAATTTATGGCCGAAAATCCTAATATTGTTTTCTCGAAGGAGCAATTGTTTGAAAAAATATGGGGATATGATTATGTTGGGGATAGCGCGACGGTTATGGTGCATATTAATCGTATTCGTGAAAAAATTGAGGATGACAGTAAAACCCCAAAAATCTTAGAGACAGTATGGGGTGCGGGATACCGGTTGAATAGATAAGATAAAATTATATGGTTATCAGGTTATTCAATGGAAGATAGAGGCTTCGATAAATATCCTCTTGGAAAAAAATAAGGAAGATAGCAGTAAAAGCTCGAAATGCTTGTTAGAGTAGCAAATTATAATTATTAATTAAATTGAAAAAGAAAGAGTTTAGGATTTGTTTAATTTTTACCTCCTGTTTGTTTAATGTGATCTGATATTATTATCACATAAATAAACAGGAGGTATTTTTGTGAAGATTTTAATTACAACAGATTGGTATTATCCTGCAATAAATCTGAAGAGCGATTATATCAATGTGTATCTGCTTCATAACCTTGGGTTTGAAAACTGGGAAAAAGTTATAAAGTATGACGACCTTGCTTTCTTAGACAAAATGGTCCAGAAGGGCAAAATCCAGCACAAGGCGTTCTCCTACCACGGTCCGGTGGATTTGTTCAAGGAGGTCGTCGATGCTTATGATTGGGAAATGGCACAGATTCAGCTGAATGTTCTCGACGAGTTCCACCAAGCTGGGGTTGAGGGTCTGAAATGTGCGGCGGCAAAGAACCTGCAGTCTTTTTATTATTAAAAGCTTAGAGAAAGATTACCACTCTTTTGAGATTCTAATCATTTTATTATTTAATATTAATTTGCAACAACTATACTGAAATCGGTAGATGTAAACCAAACCAAATATACGGAGGTCATGTGATGAATATTAATACTAAGAAATTAGCAAAAACGGCCATTCCTTTTTTTCTAATAATATTCCCGTTTGTTTTTAGTTCCCTTATTGAGGCGACTTTCGAAAATGCAGTTCAACATAGCATTATAGCAGCTCCAATAATATTTATTTTGTTTGCCATTATCTTCAAAAGAAGCTTTTGTGGTTTTTTGTGTTTGGTGGGGGCGCTTCAAAGGGTTGTTGGATATATAGGATTCAAGCTTTTAAAAAAAAGGGTCACAGTTCCTGCAACACTCGATAAATATCTTAGAGCAGTGAAATACATCATACTTACAGGTTTTGTAGCATTATCCATTGCAGGCGGCAAGTTTCTGCTACAAGTCAGTGTTGATGATGTGTTTGAGCAATATAGCATAATATTGCCTGGATTAGCCTGGATAAGTATTATGTTGATGCTTGTAACAATTATTGGCTCATTCTTTATTGATAATTTCTTTTGCAAATATATCTGCATACAGGGTGCTGTCGCCGGAGTTGCAGGTCGGTTTAGCCCCAGTGGTATCGTCCGATGCGAAGATAAGTGCATCAATTGCACGTTATGTACAAAGAAATGTCCCTCAAATCTAGAGGTGCATAAAATGAAGAAGGTAATATCGGCTGAATGTTTTAACTGCCAAAAATGCATTGTTGTATGTCCAAAGAAAGGGGCATTAACTAATAGTTTTGCAGGCAGAAAAATCCCGTTAGTTTTGTTTGTAGCAATGGCAGGAATGTTTTATATATTGTTAACCTTTTTAATACCGCTATTTTTATAGATGGTGCTATGAGCGGTGTCGATCCATTTCTTTAACAATTAAGAATGATAGAAGCAAAAGGACTAAAACCACGAGGGTTCGAGTCCCTTGCTTCATTTTTGAATCGGTGGAGACGAAATGCACAAGGGTACATCAATACTTTTTGCCATTCTCCCTCCATCTCCCTCAATTGAGTCATTACATGGTTTAGACTGACCCGCTTTTTTTATATATAGGTTTTTGTACATTTTTGCCTAATTTCAAAAAATCTATTGACCTTAACTTAGGTTAATGGTTTATGGATTGACTACAAGCCGAAAAAATCAAGATTGCTTTAAACAAGGGGATACTAGCTTTAGGCGGCATCTTTTTTATCTCCTCAAGGCGTGTTGAAGCGATAGTTCTGATGATGAAATGTGGTTCTGAGGGCAAATAAAGCGAGTCAACCACTATATGAGTGGTTCTGAAGTGAAAAATGAGCAAAACCGGGCCGAAAAAGTGGATTTCTCCGACCCGGTTTTTGGCTCATTTAAAGATGACATTCGGAAGTTTTGAAGATTACCTCCCAATATAGCTCAATTACAATCATTGTAACTTGAAACTTAACAGCAAAAGTGATATACTCAAGTCAATATTATGAAAAAGAGCGGTGATGGATTTGAATAAGGTATCACTTGATAAAGAAATGATCCTCAATGCAACAGAAGAAGTTATTCGTCGTTTCGGACCGGAAAAAGCGAATATAACTGATATAGCAAAGTCATTACAAGTTAGCCACGCTGCCATTTATAGATATTTTAATGGAAAAACTGCCCTTTGGAACGCCGTTACAGAACGCTGGCTTACAAAACTGCATGCGCCTTCAAAAGATATTTTAAAAGAAGATAGTCCTGCTGATATTAAACTTTTTCATTTACTGGAGTACTTTGCGGAAGCTAAATGCCGCAGTGCCGTAAATGATCCTGAAATGTTTGCAAATTACCTTAAACTCGCCCAAAGCTCTATGGAAGTAATTAAAAAAAGTATAGAAGAAGGGATTCAAGGTATTCAGGAGATTATAGTACAGGGAATTACGGAAGGCATATTTTTTACAGAATCTCCTTCTCAATCAGCAAGAACTGTCTATCTTGCAACCAGCGCTTTTATCCATCCAAATTCATTCGAAGATCACCATCGAAAACAAAACATAGAAGCTGTTGTAAACCTTCTGATAAGAGGCCTTAAAAACCCTAATAAATGAAGTAATACTAAAGCCCTTGACGTTCCAAACAGGAATTGTGAGGGCTTTTCTTAATCTCAGAAAATATATGATAAAATTAGCGATATGTTACATGTTTAATGTATTGTAATTTGTCGTGGGATATGGTAAACTTATAATTACAAGTTACATATAATGATAATTGTAACTCGTATCTTGATGATAGTGATTATGTTCATATATTGACAGCATATAATGTAATTGCAAAGTGAGATTTGAAAAATAATAAATACTTTAGGAGAATGTAAAATGTCAAAGAATATCATATTCTATTTTTCCGGTACGGGTAACAGTCTAAAGGTGGCAAAAGATATCGCCACCGCTATTGAAGACTGTGAGCTAATTTCAATGGGGAAATCGTACAAGTTAAGCGGTACATACGAGCGAATTGGCTTTGTGTATCCTGTTTACGTTGGCGGTATGCCGGGCGTGGTTGAGAGGTTTGTAAAAGCACTTGACCTTTCAGCAAATAATAGTAGTTTTATTTTTGCTGTTTGTACAAGCGGAAGCGGGAGTGCCGGCGGCTTGACGAATATCAGCAAAATCATTGGTAGAAAGGTTGGCAAATTAAGCTACGGTGAATGCATTAGGTGCTTTTCTAATTATGTTGGTTTGTACGCCATGGGAGGCGATGCTGATAATAAAGCAAAGGCACAAACACAGGCTACAAAGCAGGTTATTAAGGACATTCAAATTCTCGCTGTAAAGCCACCCTTGAAAAACAGTCCACTGGCACTAATTCGTGGGCCTTTTATAAAGTCACTGGTAAAAAAGGACAAAGGGTTTAATGTAAGTGAAGCTTGTAACGGCTGTACAACCTGCGGCAAGGTGTGTCCTGTCGGAAATATAAAAATGCAAGATGGCAAGCCAATGTTTTTGCATCACTGCGAGCAGTGTATGGCCTGTGTTCAGTGGTGTCCTAAGCAAGCCATAAACTATAAGAATAAAACACAAGACCGTGGCCGTTATCATCACCCAGACATAACACTTAAAGAGATGATTAACGAAAAGTAACTTTGAAAGTTACCCCTTGCGATACCTGCATATTCCCGCTAAGGCACCAACAGCTTTAGGCGGCATTACATGTTTAATGCTTGTGTAGATTAGAGTGTTTAGACATATCTATATTACGCAGTGTGAAGTGAATTTGAGACTGGCCAATGATGAGAATATCGGTTTTTTATCTGATGTTCTCTTTTCTTTATAGAGAGTTTTATTAAAATAATGGAAATAAATTCATCTAAGGATATAGTAATATCTTTTGAATAGGGTTTATATTTTACAAGTGTCAAAGATCCGCTGAATCAAATTGAACAGAAAGTAACATAAAAAACCACTCTTTCAGTAAGAACGTATTTACAGAATATTTTACTAATTCATTGATTTTATTCGTTTCTTCGTATATACTAATGGGGATGTGAGGATATGTTGAAAACTACATTTGAATTGAGTGAATCTATTTTTCTCCAAATCAGTAGGTTTTCCTGGCACATATTTTCTAAGGTGGAAGTTTGTTGTAAAACGTGCAGCTTTTCTGATTTTTTGTGTTTATTATAATATAAAGTATATGTATAAATGCTATTACGAAGGAGATAAAACGTATGTTAAAAAATTCAGATAACGAAATTACCAGCACCCGTATGTGCAGTGATTTGTTTAAACTATATACGTTACCTTACAAGGATGATGGTCATGGATATTAATAAGATTAAAAGTGTATTGGCCGTTGCTCAGACAAATAGTTTTTCCGAAGCAGCCAATGATATCTCTCTCTCTCAATCTTCTGTCACAAAACATGTTTTGAGCATAGAAAAAGAGTTGGATATAGCCATTTTTAAAAGATCTAATATAAGTAAGTCAGTTACATTAACAAACGATGGTAAAATTTTTATAAAATATGCGCAGGAAATCATGGATGCTTATCTGAAAATGTACAAAGAGATAAAGGATTCATCGGCTGATCAAAAAATTTCAATGATTGTTAACACAATCCCAATGCCAGGTGTATTTAGGCGTTCATCAATCCTTTCAACATATTTCTTTAAAAATCCTAATATATCTTTAATTTTCGTACAAAAACACCAAAAAGACATTTTAACAGCGCTTTTAAACAAGGAGATTAGTGCGGCTATTTTCAGGCCGCTTTTAGACCACGGAGTAGTGCTTCCTCCGGATTTATGGCTGTATGATGCTCGTATAGATATTTTTGAGATTTGCGATAATCCTACATTGGTTGCAACGAGTGACAAACATTATCTTGCGAACCATAAATCTTTGACATTAAAGGACCTTAAAGATGAAAATTTTCTATTACAGCGACCAATGTCATCCGATTCTAATGGCGTCATCCGCTATGATCTATTTTTGAAATCTTGTATAAATGAAGGATTTAAACCCAAGATACTTCCGGACATTGACCCTAACGGATTGCAGTCAGAAGTCAATCTAGATCTCGTGGCCAAGAATGTCGGCGTTATGATAATAAATGTAAAAATGCCGAAGATTATGAATGGAATTAGATTAATTCCACTAAAAGGTCTCTCATGGGAGGCCAAAACAGTGGTCGCTGCCTTGAAAGGCAATAATACAAAGCTTGTAGAAAGTTTGGTATCCTGCTTAAGGGAAATGAGCGACTAGATTAATCGGCAAAAAACTCAACATCGGTACAGGCTGCCCCCTCCAAATGAATACTGAAAAAGTGCGTTTCCTAGACATGGGAACGCACTTTTTGATTCTACCTATAAAATTAAAGAGTCGTGAAAAAAAGATTATATGGTTAATCGAGGGACTCATCAATAACGAGAACCGGGAAATTCACAGGATATTTCAATACATTTTAATGAGTTAACTATGTTATTCGATATTGGAATAGCGCGTAAGAAAATAGAATTGCTTCACATTAAGAGGAAAAGATATAATGCAAATAGCACAAAAAATATTATAATTTGGAGGTATTATTATGGAAAATTTGTTAATCAAATGGGATGAACTGGAGTGGATAGGAGGAGCCAGGGCAAAAAGAAAGGTGGTTCAAACACCTGATGCCACTTTCTCGTTTCAGGAAATTTCCAATTCTCTGGATGAACCGAAGGTCGATCAGCACCCTGAGCAACAAATCGTTCTGCTTCTTAACGGGGCAAGCGATTTTTATGTGGATGACGTGCTCTACAAGATGGAAGCTGGCGATATGCTGGTAATACCGTCTAATGCAAAACACTATCAGCGCATTACAAGTCCCAACGGAATTAAAAACTTCCTAGTTTTTACACCAGCAAACAATTTTGCGGAATCTGCCAAAGTCAGCGAGAAGAAAGATTAAATTAAAAAATTATATTATTAGCGCTTTTCAATTTTTACAAGCGGAAAGGGGTAAATATGAAACCAAAATATTTTAATAACTCAAAGGCAACTTGGGAACAGGTAACATCATGGGCAAGACGCAGAGCTGTGCATGGGGAAACATGTTCGGCTGCTGTTAATGATCTGGGTGAAAGGACTAGCAGGTTACATTCCCATCCCCATGAACAAATTTCGTATATTATCAGTGGTACAACCGATTTCGTTGTTGGAGATAAGGTTATCAATGTGTCCCCGGGAGATATTATTGTTATTCCTGCTAACACTCCCCATGGCGGTGGTTCACATGCCTGTACAATGTTGGATTTTTTCAGTCCTAAAAGAGAAGAATTTGCCGAATCTACTAATTATGACGAACTTTAGAACAATTTCTAAAATCGAGAATTGAGGTTAAAATGAATTATAAATTAAAAGAAAAAATTAAATCTGGGAATATGGTGTTAGGTTGTTTCCTTAACTTTTATGCCCCATCTCTAGTAGAAACAATGGGCATGGCCGGTTATGATTTTTTTGTTCTTGATAACGAACACGGCAACTTCACACCCCACGAAATTGAATGCATGATTTGTGCCGCAGATGTGGTTAATATGGCGACAATTGTAAGAGTTGACTATGACAATTCGAGCATACAGAAGGCGCTGGACACAGGCGCCGAAGGCATACAGGTCCCAAAGGTGAATACCCGTATGGATGCGGAAGCAGTAGTCAATCGTGCGAAATTCCCCACTGAGGGAGAACGCGGGGTAGGTTTTTCCACCCGGAACGCGCGCTTATCTCGCGAAAAAGGTGCAGCCTATATAAGTAGAGCTAATGAAAACGTATTGATAGTCATCCAGATTGAAACGCAACAGGCGATAGACAATATTGAAGAGATACTTGCCACGCCTGGAATTGATGTCGCTTTCCTGGGAAAGATGGATTTATCTGCAAGCATTGGTTTCCCAGGGGAGATGTTCAACCCGGCAATGCTAGAAATGGAGAATAAATTTAAAGCCGCGACACAAAAATACGGGGTTGTTTCAGGAATTGTACTCTCTAAAGATATGACATTTGAGGAAGCATATAAACAACGTACATTGTATGTAACAAACACAATCGGAGAAGCTTTGTCCAGCCTTTCCGAAACCGTGAAGGTTCGTGATGATTTTCATGCGTGCCTCCATAATAAGAACAAATAATAAGGAGTTGAAAAGAATGTTAGACAGAGGAATACTGGAAGGGTTAGTTGATATGCATGTGCATGCCGGACCTTCTACAACGAAACGGTCATTTGACGCATATGAAATGCTTAATGAGGCTCAATCCGCCGGTTATAAGGCTTTTGTTGTCAAAGACCATTATATCCCGTCAGTTATGGGAACAGCCCTGCTTGACAAACACTTTGGTAATGGCACACGCGTATTGGGAGGGGTGGTTCTTAACAACTCCATTGGTGGGCTTAATCTGAACATGATTGACGTGTGCTACAACATGGGCGCTAGAATTGTTTGGATGCCCACTGTTTCAGCTCATTGGGACATTACAACACGTGTTGGCAAATTTGCCGGCGCTGGCAATTCTAGCATATCTGAAGCACCTATTTATTACCTCACCGAAAATGGCGAACTAAATGAGGAGGCTCTTAAACTTCTGCAATATATGTCCGAACACAAGGATATGGTTCTGGCCACAGGACACTGTAGCGTGGCGGAAAGCACTGCTTTGGTTAAAAAAGCCGTATCAATGGGGATCGATAAGATACTTATTAACCATCCTTACAATAATATTAAAGCAAGTTTTGAAGATGTAAAGGTTTGGGCTGATCTGGGTGCTTATATTGAACTGACCGCAGTGTGTTTCAAGGGCGTTTTGGGAAGTGAGAAATTTCCGGTTACAATACTCAGAGAATATTTTGACAACATTCCAATTGAGCAACTGGTAATAGACAGCGATTTGGGAGCGATGACAAAAGCTGGCCCCGTTTCAGCTGTTGAAGGGATGTATAGATTCCTGAATTTAATAACAGATGAGTTACATATCACAGAGGAACAGATAAACTTAATGACTAAAAAAACACCGTCTAAGCTTCTTGGAATATAATTTCAGGCGATTGTTTGATAGCTAAAATAAAAAAATTTGTATTTTGAAAGGAGTATTTTTTTGATTAAATCAGAAGTCTCTCAAACTGAAGTCAAAATACCTGGCAAAAGAAAAAAAGCATATAACAAATTCTCAATTAGTTTAGGAATGTCATCGTTCTTCAGCAATAACATGGCAACAGGAATCCAACCCAACTATAGTAATTTATTCCGTACCGTTATACTTGGGATCCCACCTATGTATATTGGCATTATGAATACTATAGTAGGAATTCTTAATATTATCGGTATACCTATAGGTGCTGTAATTATGCAAAAAATAAAGCTGCCTTGGGGCAAACACCGCTCATGGCTGTACGTAGCCGGAGGATTATATTCATTATTTATTGTCCTCGAGTTCATTGATTTTGGCTTACCAGACGGAATGGCAAAATATTTGATCGCAATTATCCCTTATCTGATGGTCAATTTTATCATGTCGCTGCACGTTACGGCCGTCCGGGTGACACTGCCTCTGTATGCCCCTAGTCTGAGTGATCGTACAGCATCATTTTCAGCAACGGCATCGGTCGCTTCTGTCGGGAAATTTCTCTACAGCGCTTTCGGCCTCGCTTTTATCCTTATGATAAACAATGTCACAGGTTCCGAATCCCTCGGTTACACCGCTCTTGCCATTTTACTGTCAACAGGGTTCTTTATTGCCACATGTGTTTATGCTAAATTCCTGGCGCCTTTGGATCCATCTACTAAGGATATAAAGAAATTCGAGGAATCCACTGGTATAAAAGTCAAAGATGAAGATGACGTAGGGTTCTGGGTAATGCTGCGTTCCATAATAAATGTTCCTATGGGCATGGTATTGTGCTCAGGTATAGGAAAATCCATTGCCGCCCAGTTGATCGGCAACTTAGTCGCCTTTTATTACCTGTTTGTCATAGGCGACAAAAGCATGCTAGCAATCTATCTTACTATGGCGGCGGTTCTGACATTGGTAGGCGCACAATTCTGTAACTATGTCGCTTATAAATGGGAGTTAAAATCAATTGCAGCCTTTGGCCTGGCATTCTACAGCGGCTGTATGTTTATGGCTTACGCAGCGGGATCCAATGCGCTTCTCTTTACTATCCTGCTCAGCCTTGGCAACATTGGACTGCAAATATATACTACAGCCGAAACCCCGTTGTATACGGCGGTATCTGACTATTCAAAGCTGAAGACAGGAAAAGACGTCAGCAAGTTTGTGCAACAGTTCGCTGGGTTGTCCAATAAAATAGGAACACTTGTCGCCACGAGCGCGGTTGGATTTGGCCTGATGATAATAGGTTTTGATGCAACGAATATAGTGCCCAGTGCAATTCAAGGACTTCGTGTATTGGTTTCATTCGGACCCGCAGTCTTTGCAGCCCTTGGTTTCCTTTTTGTATTCTTTGTTCCATTGACTTCCAAGCTTCTTGCAAAACTGAAAGAAGATATGGATGCAGAACAGAATGCTTAGTAGTTTTGTGGGCATATTCACTTATCGGTAGATTCCCGTAATTTTTGTAATCGTTTTCTGCACAAGTTCAATTACACTTAACAAGGAGCAGCATAACGCTACTCCTTGCTATTTCCATTTTGGGGTTACCTAAACTATTGACATGGAGCCCCAAAAATTATCGAGGAGTGTCTCTTTTTAAATTTTAAATGAAAGAAGGAGATTGTATGGTAAATATTGATTTATCAGGGAGAACCGCAATTATTACTGGGGGCGGAGGGGTAATATCTCAGGGGATTGCTCGCTGCCTTGGTCTCGCTGGCGCAAAGATATATATGACTGACATAAACGAAGCTGCCGTTACCAAAGCTGTTTCAGAACTTAGAGCTACTTCTATTAGCGCAGAGGCAGTTGTACTCGATATTACCGATAGCGTTATGGTTGAAAAAGCATTTGATTCAATTTTCCAAAAGGAAAAAAGCATTGATATATTGTGCAATGCTGCGGGAATAATGGTTTCTAAACCATATATGGAGTTGACCAGCGATGATTTTATAAAAACGTTGAATGTAAATCTGGTGGGCATGGACAACTGCAGCCGCGCCGCTCTGGTTCATATGTTTAAGAAGCAATATGGAAGAATAGTTAACATATCCTCTGTTGCCGGTCGCTCCGGCGCTCCTTCAGCCGCCCATTATTCCGCATCTAAGTTCGGCGTGCTTGGTTTGACACAAGCGGTAGCTGGGTCCGTGGTAAAAAACGGTATTAATGTCAATGCCGTCTGCCCAGGAACGGTAATGTCGCCAATGATTCAGATTGTCGGAGAGGGTTTGGCAAGGGAGAAGAACATTTCTGTTGAAGAAGCAATCAAGATGCACATAGACAGATCACCAATGGGTATACCTCAAACACCTGAGGATATAGGTAACGCAGTATTGTTCCTTTGTTCTGAACTTTCAGTGCACATAACGGGCATTGCAATTAATGTTTGCGGTGGGAAGAGGATGGATTAATTCTGTTATAATATATATGTGATTTTAAAGGACAGAAAGTAAAATTAAGGGAGGACATCATTTATGTCTACAAATATGGATATAAAAAGCAAAATGTACTATATTCATAGTTTAATTGGAATAGCATGCATGATTTTATTCCGCTTTATTCCGACATTTGCAACCTTTACAAAAGTCGGAATGGAGGTTTTGGGTATATTTATCGGTACACTTTATTGTTGGATTGCGACTAACAGCATTACCTGGCCCAGTATTCTTGGCCTCACATTTCTGGGAATGGGTAGTTTCTATGGAGGATCGTTTACAAAAGCAATGACTGCTTCTGTTACTAACACCAGCATGCAGATGTTAGTACTGTCATTGAGCATATTCTCGCTTCTTTCTATCACTAAGGTTGCTGATCAGATTGCAAACCGGGTTATATCATCCAAACTAATAAAGGGGCGTCCGTGGGCCCTGTCCATCGCCCTAATTATGATAGCTTACGTCTGCGCAATGCTTAAATCCCCATATATAGCAATATATATCTGCTGGGAGTTCGTTTATACAATCTGCCACCAGACCGGCTATACTAAGGATGACAGGTGGACCAAAATGATGATATGCGGTATTCCTTTTGCGACCACTATCGGCATGGTCACACTTCCTTTCTCTATCTCCGCTCTAGCAGGATTCGGTTTTCTTTCAAGTCTTTCAGAGAACAAATACACATTTAACGCCATGTTATATACTGGGTTCGCCATGGTTTTCGGCCTGGTGATTATGGCAGTCTATTTCATGTTGTGTAGGATTTTATTACGTCCGGATATGAGTAAACTAAAAGGCGTTGATCTTAGCGTTAAAATTGAGCCCTATACTTCAGAACAGAAATTTGCGTTATTTGTTGTTTGCTTATATGTTTTTCTGGCTATTGCTCCCGCCATATTACCCGCAGAATGGTATATCGCACAGCGGTTCGCTAATTTAACGCTTGTCGGTGTGGCTTCTCTGGTTCTTGCCGTTGTATTATTTCCCCGTAACAAACAAGGTCGGGATTTATACAACTTCGGTGATCTTTGTAAAGCTGCAAATGTCTGGAACTTAATTGTGATGGTAACGGTTGCAGCTACTATGGGCTCTGCTCTCTCCGATAAAAGCGTAGGTTTCATAGATTTGTTTAATAAAATCTTGGGTGTAATGTTCGTCGGCCGTGGTCCATATTTCCTCGCTCTGGTGGCTTGTGTTGCAGCTTGTGTTCTGACAAACATAATAAGCAATGCGGTTACTTTAGCCCTCATGCTGCCGCTTTCGTACGCATTTGCAGCTTCTATGGGAGTAAGTCCTATTCCAGCAGCCTTGATGGTGATTTTTTCCGCCGCTACTGGCTACCTTCTTCCTTCCTCCAGCACTGCAGGTGCTATACTCAACTCCAACGTAGATTGGATTAAACCCAAAGATATTATTACTTATGGAGGTGTTGGGTTGGTCGCATTTTTACTTGCCGCTGCAGTATTCGGAATACCTTACGCCAATTTGATATACTAATTTTCGTATAGGGTAATAAAATGGCAAATATCAGATTAATTATGTATCGGGTACAGCAGTTAATTAAAAAGTGATAGTGTTAAAAAAGGCTGATGAGAAGTATATGCCAGTAATGTCAAGGGACGAGGGGACATTGTATTGTTTCCTGAAATGTGGAGCGTTGGCTATAACATTCCAGAAGATATTGTAGGTAACATCCATATGACTGAATAGTCAATTATCAATTTTTTATAGTTAAGATAAAAAACATTCTGATGGAAGAATTCACTTACTTCCTGAAAATTAGCGGAGTATTTTCTAACGAAGATACCTCGCTTTTTTATACCCTTTTTAGGGTCTCACATCAAAAGGAATGGAGGAAATTTAAAGAATTAATGCTGAGGTTGAAACAATGAGTGCTGAGATTAAGGAAAAGCTACCGAAAATATATTAAAAAGAATTAATTAATTTGCTGTTTATGAGTTTTATACAAAAACCGTCTATATAGAAAACGGCTTATCTGTAACAAGAAAAACTGCGGTTAATTACCTATCATCTCTTGAAAAAGAGGGCTTTCTTACTTCTGAAAAAATAGGTAAGGAGCGGATTTATCAAAATAAAAGACTGTACGATTTGGTTAAGTACTGGCAATGAGATGTCAGAGTATTCGAAAAATAATACGGATATTTGCATAAACCATTTGACTCTGACACCGTGTCGCACTTTATAATATAAATAAGGAAAGAAATGAGGTTGAGATATGGATATGGAGCTTCAAAAATGTTGAGTCCTTTGTGATGCTAGCAAAGAATAGACTGACACCAAAGGATTCCAGATTTCATTAACATTATGAGGAGGAATTAGAAATGAGCAGGTATGAGGAAGGATTAAAAATAATTGAGGAAAGGTGTGGCAACGGAAAAGATAATATCATCTCTCTCTCGACTATCGCAATAGAACCAAACGCTGATGGTAACCCCCGACCTTATGTCCGTGATGTGGATGCGTATTATGAAGATGGTGTTTTTTATGTTACTACTTGGGGAAAATCAACTAAAATGCAGCAGATAGCTCAAAACCAAGAAGTAGCATTTTCGGTTTGCTTGCAGGAGTTTTCTGGAAACGGAATCGGCGAAAATCTCGGGTGGGTTTTAGATCCCCAAAATGCTGAGTTAAGATCTAAACTTCGTAAAGTATTTGCCGATTGGTACGACATCGCAAATAATGAAAAGAATGAAAACTGCATTATTTTGGCAATCCGCATTACAAGAGCCACGGTAATTAAAGATCACGGTGCTGTTCGTTATAATATGGACTTTGTGAATAAAGTGGAGACTGAAGAAGGGAAAATTAAATAAGGTAGTAGTATATTGCATGTTTCACATTATTTATATTTTGAATAGTAAAGGAAGGTAGATATGCAGGTAGGAGATAAAATAGTATTTGGCAGATACGAGTGGCGCATTCTTGATATTCAAGACAATGCGGCCTTGATTATAACTGAATACATTATCGAACAACAACCCTATAATAATTGTGCTGGTGATGTGACATGGGCTGACTGCTGGCTAAGAAAATATCTTAACTGTGAGTTTTATAACAAATTCACCGCAGTCGAACAGTCAAGAATCATTCCGGCATTGAACAAAAACCACGACAATCAGTGGTACGGTTCAAGCGGCGGAGAAGATACTCGGGATTACATATTTCTTCTAAGCATTGAAGAAGTAGTGTGCAAATATTTCGGTGACAGCAGTAAAAACCTTGAAAACCGCAGCGCCAAACAACGATACTGGTTTCAAAGGAAAGACAAAAACAACAACAAGCGAAGATCGTCATTCGATGGGTATGTATGGTGGTGGTGGCTTCGGTCGTCCGGGCGTGACAATAGAAGAGCCGTATATATCCACGGCGACGGCAATATAGGCATTCAGGGAAACGGCACCTTCCGCTACAGCAGC
>JBLXDM010000017.1:0-38859 GCA_048264125.1 Natronincolaceae bacterium | reverse complement strand
TTGGACGGAAGGAAATGGGTTTATTATGACAGCCCTGTGATGAAGATAGACGAACAAGAAGCCGAGCGCTTTGATGAGAGTCTGGAAAAAATGGAGAAGAAATTCCAGCCAAGTCAGGAAGAATTTTATATTCACAGCCATTCTATTATACAGTGAAATTCTTTTAGTGGTTTAAGATAAGCTATAACTTCTAATTTTTCCTAAAATTTCTTGATGATAGTTTGTGGGGATATGTTTTCAAATTGTAATACCGACGAGACAGTAGTATTGATGTCAAGAGTTGAGAAATAAGGGCACATAAAAGTGTTGGAAACTAGTGGTTTTCGGGAGTTGAGACTTGCCAGTGGGCAGTTTCGGCTCCCGGATTTTTTTCGTTTTATAGCTTTTTGGAAACTGGCCTAAGGTTTGAAATGGCGGAGGAATTGGATACGAAACAGCCAAGGCTTATGCTGCCAGAGATAAAAATCTTAACTTATCAATTTTAGAAAATGCTTATAAGTTCTAAAAAAATGAAGATATTATGCAAGCCTTTCTCCCTTATGCATGGTAAAATGGGAAAAACAATTGATTAGGAGGGATGCCGCCATGAAAAAGGAAGTGCGTACGATATGCTATGATGAAGAACTTCATATAGAAGCATATCATTTTGAAGGAATTGTGCAGCCTTTCCCCAACCATTTCCATGAATATTATGTGGTAGGATTTATCGAGGGCGGGCAAAGGATTCTGTCCTGCAGAAACAGGGAGTATGACATTCAGAGGGGAAATATAGTCCTGTTTAATCCGGGGGATAACCACGCTTGTGTACAAAGTGATGAAGGGACCTTTGATTATCGCGGGTTTAATATATCTCAGAATGTTATGTTGGATTTGGTAAAGGAATTGACAGGTAGGGGTGAATTACCGGGGTTTTCGCGGAATGTAATATTTGATGAAGAATTAACCTGTTATTTGCAGCCACTTCACCAGTTAATTATGAGCGGCTCCAATGAGTTTGAAAAGGAAGAACATCTGCTGTTGATGCTTTCCTTATTATTTCAGAAGTATGGTCAGCCTTTTGAATGCTGTATTCCAGAGTGCAGGGAAGAAATTGAAAATGTATGCTCGTTCCTGCAGGAAAATTATCCTGAGAAAATTTATTTGGATGAGCTGTGCAGGCATGCACATTTGAGCAAATCTACTTTGCTGCGGGCATTTGTAAAATCAAAAGGTGTAACTCCTTACCGCTACCTGGAAGCAATCCGCATTAATGAGGCGAAAAAACTGTTGGAGCAGGGCATGCTGCCTGTCGAGGCGGCTTTACAGACCGGTTTTTCTGACCAGAGCCACTTCACAAATTTCTTTAACCGATTTATTGGACTTGCACCGGGCATTTACCGGGATATTTTCTTGAAAAAGGAAATTAATACAGATGGCGGGGTGGGGCATGATGAAAAATATTCATCTAATTGCTACAAAAAGGAGGAAAACAGAAATGGATTTACGGAATGAAAAATGTGTTATGGTAATAGATGAAAATTTACCGCTAGGCATTATTGTCAATACTGCAGCTATTCTTGGCATTACTATGGGAATGAGAATGCCGGAAGTGGTTGGGGATGACGTTATAGATGGGAGCGGTAAATTACATCCGGGGATTATTGAATTTCCGGTTCCTATTCTTAAAGGCAACAGGGAACTGATAAAAAATATCCGAGAAAAATTGTATCAACCGGATTATGGGGATTTGACCGTTGTTGATTTTTCTGATTTGGCGCAGGGCTGCAAGACTTATGAGGAATTTATCGAAAAAATGACGGGTGTCCAGGAAAACGAACTGCAGTACTTGGGGATTGCAATCTGTGGCGTTAAAAAGAAAGTAAATAAGCTGACAGGGAGTATGCCACTGCTTCGTTAAGACAGCTCCTGCTGAGATTAATAAAAAGCAAAAACTCTGGAAGATTCAGGACAAAATGTATTCGAAAGAATAATGAGAATTGTCGATGAAGCCGGAAGCAGCGTTGATTGAAGGACAAGGGGACAGGTATCTTGTCCTTTATCGATTTTTTGATATAGTTTTTTTTGAGGTGATTAAATTTCCAAGAAGCGCCATAAAATAAGTAAAAGTGGAATATATCACATAGTTATCCTCATTCAAATGTGCTTATAAACAAACTGGGATATATAGAGTAGAAATTGTTGAGAGGCATATTGTGTTTTATAATTAATATCATATATTGACACAAGTGCTACTACGTGTTACTATATAGTAGTACTAAGTAATACTGAATATCGGTATTACTAGATAGTGAAGAGGTGATTCATTTGGAAAATATTACAGAAATGCTAAAAGGTGTACTGGAGGGCTGTGTTCTTGAAATTATCAGCCATGAGGAAATATATGGTTATGAGATTACTAGGCGATTGAATGCCCTCGGATTTACGGATGTTGTAGACGGTACAGTTTATACCATCTTGGTGAGGCTTGAGAAAAACAAGCTGGTGGAAATTACGAAGAAGCCATCGGATATGGGCCCACCGCGAAAGTTTTTCACCCTCAACGAAGCTGGACGTGAGGAGCTGAGGAGGTTCTGGGAAAGATGGGAGTTTGTCGCGTCAAAAATATATCAATTAAAGGAGGAATAATCAAATGAATGAATTTTTTGACAATTATTTAAATATCAAAAAAATAATTAAGAGCAAGCGTGAGTACAAGCAACAAATGTCCAGGGTAGAGGCTCTGCCGGCAGATTATCAATACGTCTTTAAGAAAATACAGGGACACATGTGGATGTTCGCGGCGGGATCCGGCTATGACATGATGAAGATTCATTATGATCTGATAGAATTGTTCGAGACTGGTGCGGCGGACGGCAAGCATGTTTTAGATATTACCGGTGATGACGTGGCAGCATTCTGCGACGAGCTTCTGCGAAATGCCAGCACATATACGGAAAACTGGCGCGAGGCGTTAAACCGCGACATACTGAAAAAAGTCGGAAAGGGGAGGGATTCAAAATAAAGACATCTCCCATGAGCTTAATGTATTCAGGCATTAAAATGACAATAGTCAACAAAAACATCAAATAAGGAGATGGTAGAGTGTGTGAATACCAGTGGATATTATGCCCGGTTTGTGGCAACAAGACACGGGTCAAGATAGGTGTTGATACGGTACTTGAAAACTTCCCGCTATTTTGCCCCAAGTGTAAGCAGGAAACGATAATCAATGTAAAACAACTAAATATATCAGTTATTAAAGAGCCAGACGCTAAGCCGCAGAGCCGATAAACGTGAGTGAAATCCACAGTTGTCGGCTCTTTTTTATTGTATAGGAGGTCCCATTTTTATCTAAGAATTCTTATACAATGGGGGAGTTGTTAAGGGAGTACCTAGAGAACGCGGTTCTCTAAAATCAAATATGTAGAGGAGGAAAAGAAAATGAAGAAAAATATTATAGAGGTTAAAGATTTAAAAAAATCATATAAAAATGTAGAAGTTCTCAAAGGTGTAGATATTAAGGTAGAACAAGGCAGCATCGTTGCATTACTTGGATCTAATGGCGCAGGAAAAACAACTATGATAAGAATCATGACCACCTTACTTAAAGCAGATGCTGGTAGTGTTGTGATCAATGGTTTTGATATTGAAAAAAATCCAGTGGAGATTAGAAATTCTATCAGCCTTACTGGTCAATTTGCTGCTATTGATGAAATTTTGACTGGTCGAGAAAATCTACAAATGATAGCAAAGCTTAGACATCTTAAAAATCCAAATCAAGTAGTAAGTGAGCTAATTAATCGTTTTGGCATGTCAGAGGCAGCAGACCGCAGAGTGGGGACCTACTCTGGTGGTATGAAAAGGAGAATTGATATCTCAATGAGTCTTGTGGGTAATCCCAAGATTATTTTTCTAGATGAGCCAACGACAGGTCTTGACCCAGAAGCACGTCTAGAAGTTTGGAAGATAGTAAAAGAATTATCAGCTTCAGGAACTACCGTATTCTTAACGACTCAACATTTAGAAGAAGCAGAACAGCTTGCAGATAAAATCGCTATTCTTCATGGTGGAAAAATCATTGCACTAGATACACTAGAAGGATTGAAAAAATTATTTCCACCTGCAAAAGTTGAATATGTTGAAAAACAACCTACGTTAGAAGAGATATTTCTAACAATCATTGGGAAAAAGGGGGAGCAATAAATGGAATCAACAAATAAATATTTTTTCAAAGATTTGAGTGTTATGTTTGAGCGTTCTATGCGTCATATTTTTAGAAGCATGGACACAATTATTACAGTTTGTATCACACCAATTGCGATGATGTTATTATTCGTTTATGTATTTGGTGGTGCAATCGAAACAGGTACAGAAAATTATGTTAATTACCTATTACCAGGTATCATGTTAATGGCTATTGGTAGTGGGATTGCATATGTAGCATACCGTTTGTTTCTGGATAAACAAAGGGGTATCTTTGAGCGTTTTCACTCTATGCCAATCCCGCGTTCTACCGTATTATGGGGGCACGTATTAACCTCATTAATTTCAAATGGCATTTCTGTAGTAGTGATTATACTTGCGGCATTATTAATGGGCTTCCGTTCTTCAGCAGGAATCTTAGAATGGTTAGCGGTGTTTGGAATTCTTGGCATATTTACACTTGCTTTGACTTGGATTGCTGTTATAGCGGGACTTGCTGCTAAAACACCAGATGGTGCAGGGGCATTCTCTTACCCAATCATCTTCTTGCCATTTATCAGTTCTGCCTTTGTACCAACAGCTACGATGCCTACTGTAGTACGTGCTTTTGCAGAAAATCAACCTGTAACGCCTATCGTAGAAGCCATTCGTAATTTATTAGCAAACCAACCAGTAGGAAATAATATCTGGGTTGCCCTTGCTTGGTGCATGGTAATAATAGCTGTAGCTTATATCTTTGCAATGAGGATATATAAAAAAATGTAGCCTAACTTGCATTAAGTGAATTGCTTGCAAATAAGGTAAAATTATGGGGCTGTCTACCAGTGATATTTATATCGCTAGTTCGACAGCCCTTTTCAATGTCACTTAATAAGTGCCAATTTGACCAAAGCCTTTATTGCGAACATATTTGACAACTCTAAAGAATGATTTTCCAGATAATTTTACAAATATTGAAGAACTGGATTCTTGTATGCGCTGTACCACATGCCCTGCTTGCCGTTTAGCAAACCCTTGAAATAACGCTAACTTAGGATTGAATTTTGCCTATAGACCTTTTAGGTAAACGGTGATATGACGATATTAACCTAATAGGTAAATGAGAAGAGTTTAATATAAAGGAATAACGAAAATACTATAATCTCTTCTTGTAGTATTAATTCTGAATAAGAGTATTACTACTATTGACAGTGTAGTTTCAGTAAGCTATAATTTAACTACCGAACGGTCGTAATATATAGTCTACGAAAGGAGAATTCTCTATGTCAACAGCAGATGAAATTAAATACAATGCGCTAAACTTATTTGCATATAAAGGTTATGAGGGAACTTCTATTGAAAATATAGCAGCTGCAGTTGGGATTAAAAAGGCATCAATATACTCACATATAAAAAGTAAAGAGGAGCTCTTCATATCTTTGCTTGAGGATGTGCTAGAGTGGGATAAGAATTACTTTAATGAATTGTTAGAGGATAATACACATGTTGATGTAAAGGAAAAGATATACTTAATTTTTAAGCATTATTGCAGCGTTTATCAAGAAGAGCATAATCGAACTAAAATGATGTTCTTAAATAGAACTATGATTTTTCCACCTAAGTTTTTAAAAGAAAAACTGCAACTGATTTTTAAGGATAATGAAGCTATGTTTAGCTCTGTTTTAATCAGAGTAATTCAAGAGGGATTAGCAAGCGGTGTAATTAGAGACATATCAGTTTATGACATTCTCTCATTTTTCTACTGCACTGTAGATGGACTATTTGTTGAATCCTGTTATTACTCAGAGGAGGAATTTAATAGGAGATTTAATTCCATATGGTCTCTATTCTGGCAGGCCATACAAGCCTAAACAAAGACTGAGGAGGATTAAAATGAACAGTAGTGTAAAGCCTGTAATTAGTTTTAATGAACTAGATAAGATTGATATTAGGGTAGGGACAATAAAAACCGTTGAGAATATCGAAAAGTCAGATAAAATGGTAAAGCTGATTGTGAATTTCGGAGACTTTGAACGATGTATATTAGTAGGGATGAAGAAGGAACGGGATAACCCAAAAGAAATTGAAGGGAAGCAAGCATTATTTGTAATAAATCTAGCACCGAAAAAGATGTTTGGTGAGGTATCTGAGGGTATGCTATTTGATATTGGATATGCTGATGGAATAACACCTGTATTGGCACAACCAGAAAAACCTGTGCCTAACGGCACAAGAGCAGGCTGATTATTATGGGATTAAACATAAACCTATATTACGGATCAATTATTATGATTATAGTTTCAACATTGCTTTATCACGTGGCGCAGAAATCCATACCATCAGATATAAATCCTATTATGTCAATGATCATAACATATTTGTCAGCATTGTTAATATGTATTGCAGCTTATCCTTTTATTAAACAAGGCAGTAGTTTCATTCACGAATTAAGGAAGGCTAATTGGGCAGTTTTTGCATTAGGATTAGCAGTGCTGGGAATTGAAATTGGCTTCCTTTATGCATATAGATCCGGATGGAATATTAGTAGGGCTAATTTGTTTTCGAGCTCAATAATTGTTGTTTTACTAATACCTATTGGAATACACCTATACAATGAAGCGGTTTCATTTACGAATGCTATAGGAGTAATTTTATGCATGGTTGGTGTAAGCCTAATTAACAGGTAGAAAGTTTTTATAAGTATTGTGCCAGTAAGAGGCGATGAAAGCAAAGGCTATTAGGTTGTTGTTATAGCACACTCTGTGTGGTAAAATATGTATAATACTATGCTGTAGAAAAGTAAAAATATATGGAGCGAGGATTCAAATTATATATGGAAAATTTACTTAATGTAACAACAAGAGAAGCATTGAGAAGTTGGCTTCAATCGAATTGCACCACCGAAAAATGCTGCTGGGTTATTGTAAGTATAACCCCGAGGCCCAATACATTATTATATCTAGATGCAGTAGAAGAGGCATTGTGTTTTGGATGGATAGATGGTGTTAAGAAAAAAAACACGGAAAATCAACTTGTTCAGAGACTATCTCCAAGAGCAAAAAAAAGCTCATGGACAGAATTAAATAAAGAGCGTGTACGTAGGCTTGAAAAGATTGGATTTATGACTGCTGAGGGTAGAAAAGTATTGCCGAATATTGAGGGTAATGTTCTTGAAATGGATGAGATAATAGAGAAAAGGCTAAAAGAATCTGACCTTGTTTATGAAAATTTCATGAAATTTCCTGAGCTATACAGACGGATACGAATAGACACAATTAATCAAGTCAAAAATCAACCTGAATTATTCGAAAAAAGACTGACCAAGCTTATAGAAAATACAAAGAATGGTAAGATGTATGGCGCTTGGAATGATAATGGCCGCCTCATAAATTATTGAATACATCAAGGGGACGCTTGTTTGGCTATTTTATAAGTCAAACAAAGCATCCCCTTGATATTATGAAATTTTCACTTTTGGATCATAGTTAGACTGAAGCTCGTCAAAGATTTAATTCAGTCTTGAGAATTTCCAACCCCTTCTCCATTTCTTCTTTGGTGAGTTGAGCATATCCTAGAATAATTTGATTTTGATGTATTCCTTTCACAAAGGAATGTTTTTCCACCGGAACTACGTAAATTCCTGATTCATACAGTTGTTGAATCCTTTCCGGGGTGAAGGCTATATTTTCGAATTCCGCTACAACGTGCATACCGGCTTGATAGCCATATATCTTTACCTTCTCCGCAAATTTGCTACGGAGCAACTCCAATAAGTCATCACGACGTTTACGATACTCCTTTTTCATATTTCGGATATGGCGCTCCAAGGCTCTGCTTTCAATGAAGTACATGAGTGCAAGTTGATTAATAGAATTCGAATGATGGTCTGCGAGGCGTTTCCATTCACGAATTTTGGGAATAAGGGACCATGGTGCGACAAGGTATCCCAGACGTAGCGATGGAAACATGACTTTGCTGCAGGTTCCTGCATAAATAACATGCTCCATATCCAGCTCCAACAGTGAGTTAGATGGAAGCCCGTCATAATTAAATTCGCTGTCATAATCATCTTCGAGTAGATAGCAGTTGGCTTCTCTAGCAACCTGTATGAGCTCAATGCGCCGTTGAATAGGCAAGATTCCGCCCATTGGAAATTGATGTGATGGGGTAACAAAAATCAAAGTAGGTCTTTTGCCTAGCGGAAATAGACTTGGCTGTATACCCTCCTTGTCTACCTCAAATGGCATAATTTTATCTGTGTGGTAAGAGAATATCTGTTTCACATTTTCATTGGAAGGGTTTTCTATCCAAACCTCGCTTTTGGCATCCAACAGACATTTTGCAACTAATGATAATCCCTGTTTTACACCGGAGGTAATAACGATTTGGTCGGGATGGCATCGAATGCCCCTTGCTCTTTTTAAATAAGCGCATAATACATTTCTTAGCTCTGGTCGTCCTTGGGGATCATCATAGCCGAACGCAGAGATTGGGGCCTCTTTAAATGCCTTCGTAACGGCTTGATTCCACTTACTTCGGGGAAACAGATCAACTGCTGGTAGCCCGCTGTCAAAATTAATCATGCTTTGTGGAATTAAAAAATCTGTTAGTGAAGCAACACTAAAATCACTGATCAGTGTTTGCGGCTGTTGGTTTGTAGTGCCTGGACTGACATAGAATCCGGAGCCGAGTGAACTGTAAGCAAAGCCTTCTGACACTAACATATCATAAGCAGTCAAGACTGTATTGCGTGCGACACACAGTTCTTTTGAAAGGTATCGGGTTGATGGGAGGGCGCTGCAAGCGCTTAATTCACCGGATAGTATTTGCTCCCGTATCTGAGTGTAAATCTGCTTTGAAAAAGAACGCTGGCGTTTTCGGTCAAGCTCTAAGTACAGCATCATATCATCTCCTTTAACTGGCTCATTTAATTTTCTGTATAATTGGAACTTTTGTATACCGATTTTTTATGCTTTAATTATAAGTAGTTCAATCGGATTTTGCAATGAAAACCGATATAAAGTGAGGTAAGAATATGAAATGGAGAGATAGCTTCCATCCTTACGCAATAACTACAATTGTTTTTTGGTCATTGGCCTATGTGCTGACTAGGCTGGCATTACAGTATTTTTCTGCCTTTTCACTAGGCTTCCTAAGATATTTTGCCGCATCCTGTACCCTAGTGGTCGTTGCAGTCCTAACTAAGATGAAGCTTCCCCAAAAAGCTGATCTTCCATGGTTTTTGGCAGCTGGCGCAGTTGGATTCTTCTTTTACATGATTGCTTTCAATAAGGGTGCAGAAACTGTGACAGCCTCCACCAGCAGTGTTGTTATTACCACAGTTCCAGTTATGACCTCTCTGTTGGCCCGGTTTGTGTATAAAGAAAAATTATACGGTTTTCAATGGGTAGCTATTGCAATTGAATTCATAGGTGTGTTGGTCTTAACCTTGATGGATGGAGTGTTTTCCATCAATAGAGGACTACTCTGGTTACTCCTTGCAGCATTATCATTGAGTATGTATAACCTTTTACAACGCAAACTCACAAAAACGTATACTGCATTGCAGACATCTGCGTTTAGCATTTTCTTTGGCACGATATTACTTGCTGTATTTCTTCCCGCTTCTGTCAAAGAGGTATCATATGCTCCGGGTATTCAATTGATCTATATTGCTGTATTGGGTGTATTTTCAAGTGCAATCGCCTATGTTGCATGGTCAAAAGCCTTCGCGAAGGCAAAACAAACATCATTGGTCAGCAACTACATGTTTGTTACTCCTTTTTTAACAAGTATTTTAGGCTTCCTAATTGCTGATGAGGTTCCGGGTCGGGCGACAGTGCTTGGCGGTACGATTATTATTCTTGGTGTTCTTGTATTTAATTTTGGAGGAAAAATCTATGCATCCATATACAATAAGAAAAGTATGGGTAAATAGGAAAAAGTAATGAGGATATCCATCTAAAAGGTATCTGCAAAAAGTGCGGAGGAAAAGTAGCTAGATTTGTTGAGGATTAATAACTGACGTAGGTTGCAATTGCAGAAGTACAATCCAATTGAGTATAAACATAGATTCTACTAATTAAATCCACATCCATCATGGACGTGGATTATCTTTTTGCCCCAATAAATAATCAATACTAACATTATAAAATTTGGACAACTTAATCAGAGCTAAGCTTGGCATATCAAGCTCGCCACTTTCATAACGAGAATAGGTTGCCTGAGATACATTCAAGAGCTCTGCAATTTGCCTTTGTGTAAAAATATTTATGCGAAAATTGTATAAATATCAATAATCCTCCAACACATGCATTAAAATATTCTAAGGTAATGCTATCTGATAGCTTACTTAATATCTTTCATAAATAACAGGGGGACATTAAACTATGAAAGTAAGAATATCTACAATATCACGCATAACCGCAAATGATAAGCAGGTGCCACAAATACGAATTCAAGGCATTTGGCTGGAAAAACTGGGTTTTAAAGCTGGGAAGAAGGTTATCATTGAGGAGAGCTATGGGAAATTAGTTTTAAGGCTGGTTACTATAATTGAGGAATAAAGCTTCAAAAGTTTCCAAAATGAACACGTAAATCCAATAATCCAATAAAGGAAATCACGAAAATTTATTGAATATTTAGCAAATAAATACTTTGCGGAGGGAGAAAGCAAAAAATGACATCTATTTTCGGATTGCCTTTGAAAACCCTGGTGATTGTGGGGGGATTATTTGTTGCCTCCACCTTGGCTCCTTCTATTACAGCCCTTATTATAAAGCACAGGAAGGGGTGGAGAGAGTGAATAAAACCATTGTATATCTGCTGTACTTCACCTTCTATACTATCCTTTTATTGTTTTTTGGTAAGAGTGGATTTAAACAAACAAAAAACGCCAGAGATTTTTTTGTAGCCGGAAACAGCCTGGGATTAGCGGCAAGCGTATTTACCTTTAGTGCCACCTGGTTTAGTGCCGCTTCCATGCAAGGGGTCTCAGGCTCTCTATATGCCTATGGATATAATACTGTATTGTATGCCATTGTGCCATGGTTTATAGGGGCCGCTTTTTTAGTTGTGCTGGCATCCAGGCTAAAGGAGCATAATATCTTAACGGTGCCTGAATATTTTTATATAAGATACGATAGCAAGTGGCTGCAGGCAATGGCAGGGATTATGATTGTGGTTACCTACATTCTCTACATGATTATTCAAGTAAGGGGCTTTGGCATTGTTATCTCGGAGCTGTTGGATATCAACTATATATTCGCCATTGTATTGGTATATTTATTTGTCATTTATACAACCTTTGGGGGGCTGTTATCAGTAACCAAAACCGATGGTTTGAATTTTATATTAATTCTTATAGGAACCCTTTTGGCAACGGTGATTGTTTTAAGGGATATCGGGGGAATTACCCTAATGCACGAAGGGGCCGCCTTAGTGAATACCAGACCGTTTCCCAGCTTTCCCCATGTAACAGAAAAAGGCGCATTGTTAGACCCCTTTGCAAAGGGAGAATTGCCGCCGCTTTTGACCTTTACCTCATTTTTCGGATGGGGCTTGGGCTTAGCGGCAAATCCTCAGTATGCTGTTCGTATCATCTCTGCTAAAAATACCAAAACAGCAATAAAAATGATCTGCTATTCCGTATTTTTCTTAGCATTTATTTATTTAGGCATGATGATCATCGGAATCGGCGGCAGAGTGCTGCAGCCCACCATTCAATCTATTCACTCTGTGGATGAGGTATTTCCTTATATGATCAACAATGTCATTTATTCTGCCTTTAGCGGATTAATCCTCATAAGCATTACGGCGGCAGCTATCTCTACGGCAAATTCACAGCTGCTTATAGCTGCCAGCGGCTTTACCTATGACATATATAAAAATCTTTTTAATCCTGGCATACAGGAGGACAAATTTCTAAACCTCAACAGAATATTTATCTTTGCAGTCGGAACTGTTTCTCTGCTTTTGGCTATTAATCCACCTGGCAGTCTATTGATTTATGGCGGGTATATCTGGGGCTTTTTCTCAGTGACCTTCCTCTTACCCTTATATGGCGGGTTGTTTTGGGAAAAGGCAACAAAGGAGGGGGCAGCTGCATCCTTCATTGCAGGTCTTTTAACCATGAGCGCCTTTATGTTAAGAAATTATGTTATTGTAGAGAGAAATGCTGTAGTCCATCCTGCCTTACCAGGTGTGATTGTCTCTGCCCTAACATTCTATTTTGTCAGCAAATACTACGATGGTAAAGGAAGGGATAACGGTGCGGCTTGATATTGAAAACAAAATTCTGATTCCCTTTATGATTTTATTAATCCTATCAATTTTTACCTTAGGGGCGGTATCCTACTGGAATGGATATCAATCCCTTTTAGAGAATGAAGTAAAGAATTTAACGAGGATTCTGGAGGAAAAGGTATTTTTCATTGAAAGTATCCAACAACAGGTGAAGGATGGTGTTTTTACAGAAGAGGAAGGAAAAGCATATGTTGTTGACTACTACGGAAGACTGGAAAAGGAAGGCTTAATTATTTTTGAAGGTGAAGGATTTCTGCTAAACAGCTATAAAGGAGAGGAAGCTTGGTTTCATAGATTAAGGGAGGAAAATTTGTTTGACCAACAACAGCCTTTATCTGTAGAGAACTATCTTTTTATCTACAAGACCTATGACCAATGGGACTGGATATTGGGTTATCGCCTGAGTAAGGGAATTTTTTTCTATGACGTACTGGAAAACCAAAAGTATATGCTATTACTGGCGATTATTTCTCTGATTTTTTCCATGCAGGCAGCTATTTTTATTTCCCATAACATCTCCAAGCCAATAAAAATGTTGGCGGATATATGCGATAAAATTGCTCAGGGAAGCTTCCAGGATAAGATTAATATAAAGAGAAAAGATGAGATCGGTATGCTGGCGAATGCCTTTAATAATATGCTGTATCAGCTCCAGGAAAATACAACAAAGCTCATTAAGATGACACAGTTAAATGAGGATATCCTCAGAAATATTTCAACCGGGATTATTACTACAGATCAGCAGGGCCAGGTGTTATCCATTAATCAAGCAGCAAAGGATTTATGGGAGGGAAGTACTGAAAAAAATATCAGCAAGGATATTAAAGAAAAGCTTTTTCACCAGCTTAGAGAAACCTTGAATACTGGTAAGAGTATTAACAATTTCTATGCCTTTGATAATATTCAGGCGGGCAACAAAATTTACTTGGATGCCACCACTTCTTTATTGAAAACCGATAAAGGGGCGGTTAGTGGTGCTATTTGCAATTTCAACGATATTAGTGAAAGAAAGAAGATTGAAAGCAATATGGAGACTTTAGATCGATTGACCTCTATTGGTCAGCTGGCGGCGGGGATTGCCCATGAAATCCGTAATCCTTTGGCAGGCATGAAAACCAGTATTCAGGTCCTGAAAAATAGATTATGTAAAGAAGATGGGGCTTCCAATGAGAAATTGTTTAATGGCGTATTATATGAAATCGACAGAATCAATCATTTAATCACTGACATATTGAATTTTGCTAAGCCAAGAGCACCAAAATATGAAAGAACGGATTTATTGGCAGTATTAAATCGAGCATTGGATTTGGTGAAGAAGACTGCTATAGAAAATGATATCGCAATCAATGTTGTTAAACACAGTACCAATCCCTTAATCTTTGTGGATAAAGCTCAGATAGAGCAGGTCTTTCTAAATATTATCAAGAATGCCTTGAAAGCAATTCGCCAAAAAGGGGAGCTAAACATTATCATCAATACCCACCTTGAAGAAAAAGGCGCTTTTGTTTCCCTGGAGTTCCAGGATAATGGTGAGGGAATTGAACCGGAAAATCTTGAAAAAATATTCAACCCCTTTTTCACCACAAGCCCTGAAGGAACTGGGCTAGGTTTATCGGTGGTGTATGAGCTGGTGAAGGGGAATCAAGGAGAAATCGAAGTCCATAGTGTTGTAGGTGTAGGCACTAAATTTAGGATAAGGTTTCCTATGTACGGAGGTGACAGCAATGAATAAAAGAATATTGATTGTAGATGATGAAGAGACCATACGATTGTCCCTGAAGGAAGGTTTAATGGATATGGGATATGGAGTAGCTACTGCCGGCAATGGTGCTGCAGCCCTGGAAGAGATAAAAAGCTTTAAACCACAGGTGGTTTTTTTAGATATGAGGCTAGCAAAGGAAAATGGATTGGCGCTTATTCCTCGGATAAAGGAAATAGATAAGGACGCAGAAGTCGTGATTATGACAGCCTATGGCGACATACAAACGGCTGTTAAGGCCATCAAGGAAGGGGCCTATGACTACATCAACAAGCCCTTTGATTTGGCAGAAATAGATATTATCATAGAAAGGGTTATAAAAAATTTAAAGCTGCAAAAGAAAATTTTTTTATTGGAGAAGGAAAAGAAATCCCAAAATGAATATATGCTGGGGGAGGATGTCAGCATGAAGGATGTTCTGGCAAAAATTGATATCTTGTCTAGCAATGATGCAGTGACGGTACTGATAAGAGGGGAAACAGGAACCGGCAAAGAGCTGGTAGCAGCTGCTATCCATGAAAAAAGTACCAGAAAAGACGGACCCATGCTAAAAATCAATTGTGGCGCGATCCCGCAGCAGCTAATAGAAAGTGAGCTTTTTGGCTTTGAAAAAAATGCCTTTACAGGGGCCACCGCCAGAAAAAAAGGCTTAATAGAAATTGCCGATGGCGGAACGGTTTTTTTAGATGAAATAGGAGAAATTTCCTTAAGCGTTCAGACAAAGCTATTGAGGTTTATTGAGGAAAGGAAATTTAAAAGAGTTGGCGGCTTAGAGGACATTGAAGTAGATATTAGAGTGATTGCTGCAACCAATAAAAATTTAGAGGAAGCTATCAGAAGAAAGGAATTTAGAGAGGATTTATATTACCGTTTAAATGTAGTGCCTATTCAGTTGCCTCCTTTAAGAGAAAGGGGTAGGGACATTCTTCTGCTGGCGGATTATTATTTGCAGGAATACAACAAAAAGTTTCATAAGCGCATAACTGGCTTCTCTAGGGAGATTGAAAATGTACTTTTGATTTATCCATGGAGGGGCAATGTACGGGAATTGAAAAACGTCATAGAAAGAATTGTGATTCTAAAGGAAGGAGAGCTTATAGACATAAAGGATTTACCCCTTGAAATCTCCAATGGTATTGATGAAGGGTCTGGCAGCATATCAAGGGATAAGTATGAAGAGGAAGCTGATAAAGCCTTATATCCGGGCTTCTCGCTGGAGAAGGAGGTCCAGGAAATCGAGCTGCGCTACATAAAAAAGGCACTGACCCTTTGTAATAATAATTACTCGAAGGCATCAGATATCCTGGGAATAAGCAGGTTTGCTTTAAAAAGAAAAATAGAAAAGTATTCACTCCAATAATTTTGAGCGATTCCACAATATATGTGCGGAATCGCTCTTTTTTGTGTTGCGGCTATTTTCAGCTTGTCACAGGTTTATAATATCAATTTATGTGAAATTTCGCACGAAGGACGAAGTATAAAAACTATTAATTTTTAGAAAATACACAATATTCAACGTTTTAAAAGTTGGCATTAATCTTGCTATTAATTATAGAAACAAAAACTAAGGAGGTGCAAGGGATGTTTCAAGTGGATTTAAACAGCGATATAGGCGAGAGCTTTGGCGATTACAAGCTGGGTTTAGATGAAGAGGTGCTTCAGCACATCTCCTCCGCTAACATTGCCTGTGGATGGCATGCCGGTGATCCTGTAGTCATGGAGAAAATCGTTGAAGTGGCGGCGAAAAAAGGGGTAGCTATAGGGGCTCACCCGGGATTTTTGGACCTGATGGGCTTTGGAAGAAGAGAGATGGTGATAACGGGGGAAGAAGCAAAGGCCTATATGAAATACCAAATAGGTGCTTTATGGGCATTTGCAAAAAGCAAAGGAGTAAGAATACAGCATGTGAAGCCCCATGGTGCGCTGTATAATATGGCAGCCAAGAATGAAGTGCTGGCAAGGGCCATTGCAGAAGCCATTTATGAGGTGGATGCAGGCATGATTTTGGTAGGGCTTGCAAATAGCCAATTAACCAAGGCAGGGGCAGCAAAGGGTCTAAAGGTTGCTAATGAGGTGTTTGCCGATAGAGCTTATAACCCTGACGGGACACTGGTCTCTAGAAAGCAGGAGGGAGCCGTCATCCATGATACCCATCAGGCTATAGCAAGGGTGATCCGTATGGTAAAGGAAGGTAAAGTAGAAGCTGTGAACGGAGAAGACGTAGCGATTCAAGCGGATACGATTTGTGTCCACGGGGATAACCCCAAGGCGGTGGCCTTTGTAAATGAAATAAGAAAAGCATTAGAAGGTGAAAAAGTACAAGTGGTTTCTATGGCAAGCTTTATCAAATAAAAGGGAGAAGGGGGAGAAGCAATGATAAAGAATCAAGGGAAAAGTAAAAACTTTGGCGTGTTGCTGGGAGCAGCCTTCCTAATGGCAACCTCCGCTATCGGTCCAGGCTTTTTAACACAAACTGCTACCTTTACAGAAAGATATGGGGCGAATTTCGGCTTTGTTATTTTAATTGCAATTATTTTAACCTTTGGAACACAGCTGAATATATGGCGGATTATTGGGGTTTCAGGCATGAGGGGACAAGACATTGCCAATAAGGTGGTTCCGGGCTTAGGCTATTTTATAGCTGCATTGGTAGCTCTAGGCGGCCTGGCCTTTAATATCGGGAACGTTGGTGGTGCTGCGCTAGGTCTCAACGTACTTCTTGGTATGAACATTAAGCTGGGAACCATTATAGCTGGTATTATAGGGATCATCATTTTCTTAGCAAAGGATGCCCGCTCTCTTGTGGACAGGTTTACTAAGATTTTAGGCGGACTTATGATTTTGCTGGTGGCCTATGTCACTTTTTCTACCAATCCACCTGTTGGCGAGGCAGTAGCAAAAACCATTGTTCCTGATGGGATAAACATGTTAATATTCCCTATTATCACCCTAGTAGGAGGAACTGTAGGCGGATATATCACCTTTGCAGGAGGTCATCGTTTAATTGATGCCGGAATTACTGGGGAGGAAAATTTAGCGGAGGTTAATAGAAGCTCTCTGATGGGTATAGGCTTAGCCTCTATTATGAGGGTACTTCTTTTCTTAGCTATTCTGGGGGTTGTGACAAAGGGACTGACATTAGATCCTTCTAATCCAGCGGCATCAGCCTTTTTACACGGTGCCGGCAATATTGGCTATAAATTCTTTGGGATTGTATTATGTGCAGCTGGATTAACCTCTGTCGTAGGAGCCGCCTATACTTCTGTATCCTTCCTAAAGACATTAAATACAACCATAGCGAAGCATGAAAACTACTTTATTATTGGCTTTATTGCCGTATCAACTGTAATTATGACTTTCCTAGGACAGCCTGCAAAGCTGCTGGTTTTAGCGGGATCGTTAAATGGATTGATTTTACCCGTAACCTTGGGTACTATTTTGATGGCTTCACGAAGGAAGGATATCGTGGGAGAGTACAAGCATCCCACCTGGTTATTGGTATTTGGAATCATTGTTGTTATACTGACTGCCTACGGCGGCTGGGTATCTTTACAAAATATCAAGAACCTATTTTAAATAAAGTAAATATCCGGGTGGACCAATAGGTTCACCTCTATTGGAGGTAGCCTTGATGTATGAAAAAACAAAATATCTGATGGCAGGAGATAAGGCGCTGGTAATGGAGTTTGGCAATGGCATATCTGAAGAAATCAATAATAAAATTCGAACCATGACGGCTGCCATCGAGGCACAAAATATTAGGGGGATTGTGGAATTCGTACCAACCTATCGCTCATTGATGATACATTATAATCCTTTAAAAATCAGCTATGATGAACTGAAAAACACATTAGAGGAAGTGGAAAAGCAATTGGGGAGTATTGAGCTGCCCTTACCACAGGTAATCGAAATCCCCACACTCTATGGTGGAGATTATGGGCCGGATATTGAAACTGTTGCCAAGCACAATCAGCTGACGGTGGAGGAGGTAATAAAAATCCATACCTCTAAAGAATATTTGATTTATATGCTGGGATTCACGCCAGGATTTCCTTATTTGGGTGGGATGGAGGAAAGAATTGCTACGCCGAGACTTGAATCCCCCAGAACAAAAATCACTGGAGGCTCTGTGGGAATCGCCGGAGGACAAACGGGGATTTATCCCATAGATAGTCCCGGTGGTTGGCAATTGATTGGCAGAACCCCTGTCCTTTTGTATGATCCACAGCGGGAAACCCCTATCCTGTTGAAGGCAGGAAATTATATTGTCTTTAAAGCCATTGGGGAAGAGGAATATAGAGAAATAGAAATAGCAGCGAAAAAAGGTGCTTATCATTGTAAAAGCTACCCTAAAAAAGAAGGTGGTGATGAGCATGGGACAAATTAAAATCATAAAACCAGGACTTTTGACGACGGTGCAGGATTTAGGCAGAAGCGGGTATCAGCAATATGGGGTTACCGTATCAGGGGTTATGGACAATGTTTCTGCGAGATTAGCAAATATTTTAGTTGGAAATGATGAAGGCGAAGGGCTTTTAGAGGTCACTATGCTGGGACCAGAAATAGAGCTTTTAGAGGATATGGTGGTTGCCATTACAGGGGGAGATTTGCTTCCGATGTTAAATGGCAATGCTGTAGCGATGGGGAGAAGCTTCCTGGCAAAAAGTGGAGACAAGTTAGCCTTTAGAGGCGTCAAAAACGGATGCAGAAGCTATGTCGCCTTCTCCGGTGGCATCCAGGTGCCTATTCTGATGGGAAGCAAGGCCACCTTTACCAGAGGAAGCATCGGTGGACATGAGGGCAGGGCCTTAAAGACGGGGGATATTCTGACCATCGGAAACCCTGGAAAGCCTTTGAACCTATTGACAGGAAAAGAGCTTCGGGAAAGCTGGTATGAATACAATCAAACCATAGAGCTAAAGGTAGTTTTGGGACCTCAGGCCGATGCCTTTACAGAAGCAGGAGTGAAGACCTTCTTTAGCAATGCATATGCAGTCACCAATGAATGCGACAGAATGGGCTACAGGCTTGAAGGTGAAAAAATTGAGCATAAAAAGGGTGGAGACATTATTTCCGATGGCATTGCTATGGGGGCAATACAGATTCCAAGCCATGGTCAGCCCATTATTATGATGGCAGACCGACAAACAACGGGAGGCTATACAAAGATAGGCAATGTAGTCACTGTTGATTTGCCTAAGGTTGCTCAGGCAAAGCCGGGAGATAAAATTGTATTTAAAGAGGTAGCTCTGGAGGAAGCCCATCGTTTACTCAGAGAGCTGGAAAATAAAATTGAGACCTTCAAAAAACAGAGTACTATCAAAGAGCGGGAAGTTATAAATAGCAGAAAATTTCATTTAAAGGTTAACGGGAAGCCCTATGAGGTTATGGTGGAGGAACTGAAAAGCTAATATAGCTTGAGGTTAAAACCACTGTCTCCTACAGCAGCTTAAAAGCCCAGCGCTTTGGTGTTCACAGAATACACCGAGTGCTGGGCTTTCTTTATTGAAGGTTAAGTTATTCTTCCTATACTATTTCCATAACTGATTCCACCTTGAACCTGCGGGTTTAAGCTCCTTTTTTTAAGGCGATTCATTTCCTTCACGAGGAGTAAACTCGCAATTGAGCAGGATGCGAGATCTGCAACCGGTACCGAAGCCCATACCCCTGTAAGGCCAAAGAACCTAGGCAGAATAAGGAGCAAGGGTATAAGCAGTATTACCTGCCTTAATAGACCAAGAGCAGTGGCTTTTTTCGCTTCTCCGATTGCCTGAAAATAACTTGCTCCAACAACTTGAGCCCCAATAAGAGGAATCATCATAAGAAATATTCGCATGCCTTGGCTAGCGACATTAATTAAATTCTGATCATTAGTAAAAATTCCGGCCAGTGCTTCTGAAAAAAACTGAACTGCTAAAAAAGTTAAAATACAGATGGCGGACACCGAAATCAATTCCAGCTTTAAAGTTTTCTTAACACGGTCAAATTGCTTAGCGCCATAATTATACCCTATGATGGGCTGTGCTCCTTGAGTTATCCCCATAGCAGACATCAAGAATAGTATCATAACTGAGTTAATAACAGTCATTGCAGCAATAGCTATGTCACCGCCGTATAAGCGGAGAGAATTATTAGAAATAATATTCACAAGAACGACTGCAAGCTGCATAACGAAGGGTGAAAAACCGATGCTTAGAATATCTTTTGTGGCGGAAAATCTCAATTTCAAATTTTTTATCTTTAGCTTCAAATTGCTCCTTTGGCCAATAAAGTGACCAATAACTAATAAGGTTGACACGAATTGAGAAAAAATAGTTGCCCATGCTGCCCCTGCAATGCCCATATTTAAAGTAAAGATTAAAATTGGGTCAAGTATAATGTTGATTAACGTACCCACAACCACGGTAATCATTGCTTTATTAGGGCTTCCTTCTGCCCTCATGATGTTAATTAGCCCTAGCCCGATACCCTGAAACACTGTTCCATAAAGTATAATCGTAATATATTCAGATGCATATCCGATAGTTGCATCACTAGCGCCAAACACCTTGAGAATAGGAAGCTTAAATATCAATCCGATAAAGGTGACGATAATCATTAGCATAGTAATTAAGGAGAAAGCATTTCCAATGACTGCTTCAGCATCATCATTTCTATTTTCCCCCATCCTCATTGAAACGATGGCGGAGGCGCCAATACCAACAAGTGAGCTCATAGCTGTAATGATCACCATAAAAGGTAAACTAAGTCCGATTCCTGTCATGGCTAGAGTGCCAATCCTGCCCACAAAAATACGGTCGACGAGATTGTAGAGGGAATTAACCAGCATACCTGCAACTGCGGGTAGTGAATATTCTAGTAGAAGCTTACCTATGGGCTTTGTCCCTAATTGATCGTTTATTGTTTTCATTTTTTAAGACCTCCTGCTTTTTAGCAATTATGATATATATGGCCTCCTGGGGAAATACCTTCTGTACAACACTAAACCCAGCCTTAACTAATTCCTCCTCCATCACAGATGACGGGATACGAATATTCATCGGTGGGCCTTGTACAAAATTTTCATCCTTTTCATACTCTAGGCATAGCAAATGTCCATCTGTCTTTAATACACGGTTTATTTGCTGGAGTACATTTGGTAGTGGTCTTACCTCGTGTAAAATAAGTGAGGCCAACACAATATTTACACTTTCTGCCGGCAAAGGAATATTTTCTATATTTCCATGCACTAGTTCAATATTGTCAACATTTTCATTATGGGATTTTTCTTGTACTACCTCTAACATCCGTTTATCCATATCCAGTGCAAATACTGTTTCATTCACCCTTTTAGCAATTGGAAGGGTCAAGTATCCTGATCCAGCGCCGACATCCAAAATTCTATCGGTTTTTTTTATGGAGAGCATATTTAGTATCTCCTCAGGCGGAAGAAGCTGTTTTCTTTGAATTCCATCTAGAAATGCAACCTTATCCATGAACTTCTTTTTGTCTTGTAAACAATTGTGATTTTTATGCATTTGAAAACCTCCTTGAGTTTAATATATATATTGCGGACTGTATTTATCTATAATTAAGGCAAAAAATTGCACTTATTTTAAATGTAACTATTATCAGCTATCTTAGATACTAGCTGTTGAATGTTCAGCTACTACTTGGTATATTTTTTTATCCTTTAAATAAGCTACCATTTCATTTTCTGCTTCTCTCATAACCTTTTCCAGCATACAATCACGCTGATCACTCATTTCACAAGTAAATAGTGCCCCAGTGCCTTCGATAGCTTGAATAACATCAAAAAATGAAATATCTTCTTTTGATTTCCGCAAATTATATCCACCATTCATTCCCGGTGCGGATTGAATTAAATCTGCTTTTACCAGCTGGGTTAGTATCTTAGAAAGATAGGTTGGCGACACATTCATATGTTTAGCAAGAGGCTGCAGGCTTAGGTTTTCACTTCCATTATGCTTCACAATAAAGGCCATAATGTGTAGTGCATAATTCGTAGCTTTTGTATATTTCATAAGTCATCCTCCTTTGTGTATATTATAGACTCTATTTATCTATAATATACCTTCTACATTTAATTTGTCAAGAGAATTTTTTATTGTTGTCATTGTCTTGTCATGGGGACGGTTCTCCTGACAATACGTATGCTAAGATAGTGGATGTCAAGCATCCTACAACAAAGCGCCGCCTTAGTGGGACTATGGGCGGCGCTTTTGCGTGGATAGCGGTACTTCGGGTAAAGTTGGCCCGAAGTGGAATGGAGGGATTGTAAATATCCCGTTGGGCATGATTGAAAAAATACAGTGTATCAAGTGTGATGGGATATTTAAAGGGAAAAGGCTAATTAATGATATTTGATAGACATGCTCGTTTAAGCTATACATATGGGAATAGACAGCTTGATGCCGGGGCTGCGTTGATAAAAGGGCCCTTGACCTAGGTTTATAAAGGTGGTATAATTATTAAAATAATATTCAATGAAAATAATTTTAATGAATTGGATGTGTAAAAATGACTGTAAGAAAAGAGCAAAAAGAAAAACGACGGCAAGATATTCTAAAGGCTGGATTGAGTATTTTTATCCGTAAAGGGTATGAAGCAACAAAAATAAATGATATTGCAGAAAAGACAGGAATGAGTGTTGGGTTGCTGTATCATTACTTTGGGTCAATCGAGCTTTTACATGAGGAATTAATTAGCATTGGACTTTCTGGCCGTACAGGGCAATATTTTCCTCAATATTATGACCCTCTCGATTATTTTCTGAAGGCTGCAAAACACATCTTTGATATGGCAAAGGACAACCATTATACCGCGGAATTATTTGTGCTGATGAACCAAGCGCAACGTAATCCCAATCTGTCAAATAACATAAAAGATAAACTCCAACAAAACAATGTCATCGTGAAGTCAATTGAACTCATTGAAGAAGGGCAGTGTCAAGGAATAATCCGCAAAGGAAATCCTGTGGCTTTAGCATTGTCATTTTGGCTTTCCATACAAGCGTATATGGAAATGATTGCCCTTAATCCTGACACGCCTTACCCGGAACCCCATTGGTTTATTGATTTATTAAAGGTCGATAATGATCGGCAAAACTAAAAAAAATTGGGAGTGAATAATATGTTTCTAAAAAAAAACAATTATAGTAGAAAAGCTTTACTTAATAAAACCATTCTGATAACAGGTGGTGGCGGTGGACTAGGCTATGAAGCTTCACGCGCATTTTCCTATATGGGTGCTAACGTAATCATTGCAGAAATAGACGTCGAAAAAGGGCGGCATATGCAAAGACTAATAAACGAGGAATACAGCAATGAAAACGTAGACTTTTTTCAAATTGACATCTCAGATGAAAAACAGATTGACGAATTATATAAATATATAATGGAGAAGTACACTCATCTTGATGTCATTATAAATAACGCCGCCGTTGTTCCGATGGGAGCGATTGAAAAAGTATCTATCTCCGATTGGGATCTAAGCTATGCGGTAAATTTGAGAGGCCCTATCCTGTTAACACAAAAATTTCTTCCCTCCATGAAAAACACAGGTGGGATTATTGTCTTTGTACCGTCGGCAGCCGTTACACCGTACATGGCAGCTTACGAGATTTTCAAATCCTCACAGGTAGAGCTTTGCAACACTCTATTTGAAGAGATATCCGGGACTAATATTATGGTGTACTCAATAGCTCCCGGATTTGTAAAAACAGATACTGCGATTAGAGCGGTAGAAATCGTGGCTTCCTCGTTGGGAATTACAACAGAAGATTTTTACAAATCACTTGAAGAGGTTGTTTTGGACGTTGAGCTTGCGGGCGTTGGATATGCTGTATCAGTCGTAAATGCGGAAAAGTATAACGGACAAATGACGTCATCTTATCAAGTGTTGGTGGACGACGGGTTAATAATTGACAATACGGTAAAACCAGATAATACGCAAATACAAGTTGACTATGACAGATTAACGGCACTATTTACCAGCATTGCAAACATTTTTTTTGACCAATACCAAAGTTGGCAAAAGAAAAAACTGTTTCAAAAGCAGTATATACTTAACGACTTCAAAAAACAAATGGGGCTACCTGCTGATAGCTTCAAAAAGCAATTAGAAGCTTTGCAAAGTCAAAGTCAAAATCATCAATGGGACAATTTTTTGAACAGCAAAGAAATGTTCATAAAATTACAGCGTTTTTACGAACATCAAAAAGACTTGCTTCAAGGTTATGAAAAAAACGCGGCGCAGTTGGCTAACGATACAAAGCTTCTAAATAGTTGGATTGATATGCTACAAGACATAATTGATATTTTATAAAAGCATTCATAACAATAGCTTTATATGATATAGTGGAAAAAGAAAAAAACGTTGTTGGCGGTGGTTAGTTATGCCGCAAACCTGTACTCTGTGGGAAATGGCGGTTTTGAAAAATCAAAACCGCCATTTTTTTATTTTATATTATTGATTTTGTTGTTTATTCTGTTGCTTATTTTGCTGTTGGCCTTGACCTTGTCCTTGCTGCTGTTGACCCTGTTGCTGAGGGCTTTGACCCATACCCATCATCTGAGGTATTTTGCTAACCAGTTGGCCTATGGCTCCGGTAGCATTAGAATTTATTGGTATCGTAGTTACGTTGCCTTGATCTATAACCAACACAGCATCAGTTGTTATCTTTGCACCCAAGCCTAGCGCATCCATTCCTGTATTTGCAGAGCCCTGAGATGTTGATTGCATGCTTTGAGTAAGCTTACCAGCGGAGTTGCCGCCGCCGTATCCGATAGAAACTGAAATAACCGGAATCAGGGTCTTATTTTCTACTGAAAGGGGTTTGCCAAGGGTACCCTCTTCTTGAGTAAAGCTTTCGATATTAGAAAACAAGGTACTAATATTCTGTTCCATTGTATTATTTACATCCATGGTTAATTCCTCCCTTAAATTTTAAAATTTTATACGAGATTTAATAAAAGCCGCCCAAGATTTAATTTTGCAGTAGCATCGATATTTATGAAATCATTGCTAACTAAAAAATTTGGTCTTTGGCATAGAGATTCCAAGGAAAGAAATCTTGGAATCATGTTGAGTGCGGCAAAAGCTAAGCCTGTGAAATAAGGATCCGTAAATCCATACTGAGCATTTATATGAACATCAGTAGGCTTAAAATTACTAAGCAGATTCTTATTTTTCCCTTTTGTTTTATTGTTAGTCAGTTGTTTCTTAAAAATTCTTTTACTAAAAATATATATACTTAGAGTAAAAGTGTCATTCTCTGATTCAATCACTGATTTCAGTATAGGGTAAAGCCACAACAGTGTTGCGTTAAAATCTGATGAAGTAGAATCAAAATGAACTCTAATCTTTGAAGCTACGATGAATAAAAGAACGAGAAGAATCAAGATTGCAATTGTTAGTGTATATAGCAAAACCATGGATACTACCTCCATGCTATGTTAAAATATGATTCTTAAGTAGTTTAACCAAACTACTTGCATTTATAGTGTAAGATACTTCTACATATAGAATGATATGGATGACTCCCATTTGTTTGATATGGTATGGTATAATATGGTTATTAATATAAGCGGGGGGAAATGATTTATGAAGGCTTTAATTATTTATTGCTCCGAGTATAAGAAAAATACAGAAAAAATTGCACGGATATTCGCCGAGAAGACTAATTGTGAGCTAATAAATATTAGAGATGCCTGTGATATCAACCTTGAAAGCTACAATCTGATTGGGTTTGGTTCTGGAGTATATAAGGAAAGTCTGCTGTTAAAGCCGAAGATGGTTATAAGGAAAGAGATTTATTTAATCCTATTAGAGTTCTTAAAAGAAACGGGTGGTTTAATTACTACCCGTTTTTTTCGTTCCTCGGAGAACAAAAGCAGAATGACTTAGGTATCCTTAACAGGAATAAGCAAACATCGTCTTCTTAATCCACAATTTCTTTTAAATCTTAATTAGACATAAGGTTTTACCTATGATATATATAAACAATATAGTATTTTACTTATATAATATCCTAAGCTATATTTATATCATAGACTTAAACGCCACCTGTGCCCTCGTCCTGATTATGATTTTTGATACCATCACTAGTAGTACCAGCATTATTGCACACCATTTGTGATCGATATTCTTGGGATGTTAATATCCTATCTAAAAAGAAGATATGAAATATTTCTAGGAGGTTTTTTATGAAGCGTTTAAATAAAGAACAGCTGGATGAGTTGAGGGAATTCGATACTCCTACTGTTTGTAATGCTTTGGAAGGATTTAAAATTCGTCCGAATACGGTTGGATTCTGTTATCCTGGCATGGAGTTGCGTACTTCCGACATCAAGCCGATGGTGGGTTATGCTGTAACTGCTAAAATTTCAGGCTGGGTAAAACCGACGGAAGAACAGAAAGAGATGATGTTTTCGTATTTTCGTGATGTTCGGGAGGTTGAGGAACCTACCGTTGCAGTCATTCAGGACATTGATAAGCTGCCCATTGGGACTTTCTGGGGAGAGGTGCAGGCAGCTACATTTAAAGCGTTAGGTGCAGTTGGGACTCTAACGCAAGGTGGGGTACGGGATTTAAACGAAGTTGACTCATTAGGGTTTTACTTCTTTTCCACCGAAATTATGGTTGCCCGTGCAGAGGCGCATCTGGTGGAACGGAACACTTCGGTAGAAATCTGTGGATTGACGATTCGACCGGGGGCGCTTATACATGCGGACCGGCATGGCGTCACGATAATCCCGGCAGAGGTTGCTCCAAGATTAGCAGAGGCCTGCCGTAGGGTAGCCAGTGCTGAACTATTTGTGCTGGAACCTTGTCTCAGGTTCATTGAAAAAGGTGAAAAGCCTACGGTGGATCAATTGCGGCAATGGCGTGAACAAATGGTCAAACTAAGGTAAGGTGGGATATCAATGAAGGGTCATTTAAATGAAGGACAGTTGATAGAAAAATCCAGACAGCTTCGAATCAATATTTTAAAGATGCTTTCAAAAGCAGGGTCGGGCCATCCCGGTGGATCCATGTCAGCTACTGATATTTTGGTAGTGCTCTATAATAATATCCTCCGGCATGATCCTACGAACCCAGGTTGGAAGGATAGAGACAGGTTGATTTTGTCCAAAGGGCATGTCTGTCCGGCCTTGTATGCTGTTTTATCAGATTGCGGATATTTTCATAATGACGAACTGAAGAGCCTGAGAAAATACGGATCCATGCTTCAGGGGCATCCCTGTATGAACAAAACACCGGGTGTAGAGGTATCGGGAGGTTCATTAGGACAGGGGCTTTCGATTGCAACAGGCATTGCTCTTGGGGGCAGAATGAACCAAGGAAAAGTTCGCGTCTATTGCCTTATGGGAGACGGTGAAATCCAGGAGGGACAAATTTGGGAAGCAGCTATGGCAGCGGGACATTATAAGCTGGATCATCTTTGTGGAATCATTGACTATAACGGACTACAGATTGATGGTGTGGTGGATGAGGTGATGACCATCAATCCATGCAAGGACAAATGGCTTGCCTTTAATTGGAACGTGATTGAAGTCGACGGGCATGACGTACTGAAGCTTGAGGAAGCTTTCAAGCAGGCTGAGGCCTATAAAGGAAAGCCGACGGTTATCATCGCTCATACGGTGAAGGGGAAGGGTGTTTCCTTTATGGAAAATTCCCCTGCTTGGCACGGAACAGTACCCAATCATGCACAGCTTGAGGAGGCCTTATTGGAACTCGGATCAAAAGGGGAGTGAAAAGCAATGATTACAGTTGATCTGAAGCTAGATTTCAATAATATACAGAAAAAGCCAACCCGCGATGGATACGGCGAGGGATTGGTAGAAGCAGGAAGAAAGGATCCAAATGTGACGGTGCTGGGTGCGGACATAACCGCATCGGTACGTGTAGACTGGTTTAGAGATAAATATCCAGATAGGTTCATCAGCGTAGGTATCGCAGAACAAAATCAGGTAGGTATAGCTGCAGGACTCAGTCTTACAGGAAAGGTTCCTTTCGTAACCAATTATGGTGTGTTTTTGGCCGGCAGAGCCTGGGATCAAATACGAACGACTGTCTGTTATGGGAATCTCAATGTAAAGCTTGGCGGTGCCCATGGAGGAATTTCAGTAGGACCAGACGGCGCGACTCATCAGGCTTTGGAAGAAATATCTGTTATGAGATGCTTGCCTAATATGAAGGTTGTAGTGCCTGCAGATTCGAATGAGACCAAAAAGGCGACACTGGCTGCGGCTGAAATCTATGGACCCATTTATATTCGATTTGGGAGAGAAAAAGTACCGTCTATCACCAATGAGGATACGCCTTTCAAATTGGGGGAGGCATATTGCCTTCGCGTTGGAAGTGACGTTGCCATCATTGCCTGTGGAGCCATGGTATATGAAAGCCTAGTGGCGGCAGAGGAACTGGCAAAAGAAGGGATTCAGGTAATGGTAATCAATAATCACACCATAAAGCCTTTAGATTCAAAAACTCTTATTGAAGCTGCCAGAATAACTGGGGCCGTGGTAACGGCTGAAGAGCATCAGGTGGCTGGAGGTATGGGAAGCGCTGTCCTTGAACTGCTAGCCCAGAACTGCCCAGTACCGGCCAAAATGGTGGGTGTGTATGACCGGTTCGGCGAATCGGGTGATCCAGATGTTCTAATGAAGGAATTTGGGCTGCTGGGAGTTAACATAGCTGATGCTGTCAGGGAGGTTCTCAAGATGAAAAATAGTACAGGAAGCGGAGAGGAGTGAGAATGTTGAAAGAAAAAGCAAAGCTTTACATTGCTAGGAAATTGCCGGAACCAATTGAACAGATGCTGGCACCATTATTTGTTGTAAAATCTAATCCAAATGAAGCTCTTGAAAGCAAAGAGGAATTTTTAAAAAATGTTGAGGGAATTACTGCTCTTGTGACAGATTCGCGGGTTAAGGTTGATGAAGAAGTCATGAAGGCCGCAGGACCTCAATTAAAAATAATCTCAAACTATGCTGCGGGTTTTAATAATATTGACGTTGAGGCAGCATCAAAAAAAGGAATTGTTGTTACCAATACGCCGGGTGCAGTCAACAACGCTACTGCGGATATTGCATGGGCCCTCATGTTCAGTATTGCCCGCCGTGTAGCTGAAGGAGATCGTCTGATAAGAATGGGAGAACCCTGGAGCTGGTCGCCATTGTTTTTTTTAGGTCGTGACTTCACCGGGAAAACACTAGGAATCATAGGAGCAGGGCGGATCGGTATGACCATGGCGAAAAGAGCCTGCGGCTTCGAGATGAGAATTATCTATGTCGACGGCAGGGCAAATGAACAGCTGGAGAAGGAATTGGGGGCCAGGCGGGTTGATTTGAAAACGTTATTAAAGGAAGCGGATTATATTTCCATACATGCACCGCTGACACCTGAGACTCGCCATCTGATTTCAGAAAATGAGTTTGCTATGATGAAATCCACTTCCATCTTAATTAATACTTCCCGAGGTCCAGTAGTGGATGAACAGGCGTTGGTGAATGCATTGAAGACGCGTACTATATGGGGTGCAGGTCTAGACGTGTTTGAGAATGAACCGTATGTTGATCCGGAGCTTTTCAAGCTTGATAATGTGGTGATGACGCCGCATATCGGTACAGCGACACCGGATGCACGTCGGAATATGGCAATTATGGCAGCACAAAATATTTTGGATATGATGGAAGGCAAGGTGCCAGTCGGAATTGTAAATCGTGAGGTATTAAACAGATAGGCAATGAAGAAGTAAGTATTGTCAATCAGCAAACAAAGAATATTTGAAAGGAAGAAAATATATGCACGCTCTAGAAAAAATTCTTGCAAAAGCGGCAAAAAAAGAGTCGGTCAGAGCAGGTGAGATTGTAAACTGCCAGGTAGATATGGCAGGTATCAATGACCTTTATCTGCAGACGATTCGATCATTTTATGAGATGGGTGGGGAAAAGGTTTTTGCACCGGATAGAACCATCGTTTTCCTTGACCATTATGCACCGGCCTCCACGATTATACAGGCCGACAATCAAAAGCAGTTCCGCAAGTTTTGCCGCGATCAGGGAATTGATAAATTGATGGATATCAATCAAGGAGTCTGTCATCAGATTATGGCAGATAAGGGTTTTTCAAAACCCGGTCAACTGATCGTGATTACTGATTCTCATACAACCACCAATGGCGCTTTTGGTGCTTTTGGAACAGGAGTAGGGGCAACGGAGCTGGCGGTTATCCTACGAACAGGATCTTTATGGTTTCGTGTTCCAGAAGTGATACGAATTAACCTTGAAGGGGATCTTAAGCCGGGCGTTTATGCCAAGGATGTGATTTTATACATCATTGGAAAACTAGGAGCGGATTATGCCGTCTATAAAGCTGTGGAATTTTCGGGCCCATTACTTAAACAACTAAGCATTTCGGAGCGTATGGCTTTATGCAATATGACAACTGAGATGGGGGCTAAAACCTCCTATATCCAGCCTGACGAAATAGCTTTCGCTTATCTTAAAGATAAAGCGGTGGATTATGAAGTGTTCGAAACGGACTCAGATTATCAGTACAGTGCCGAACTTACCTTTGATGTTACTGATTTATGTACGCAGGTCGCTGCTCCCCACAGTGTGGATAACGTTTTCTCCCTCAGCAAATTTGAAGGAAAAGCGGTTGATCAGGCCTTTTTAGGAACATGTACAGGCGGAAGAGTCCAAGATATTGCTGTTGCGGCGTATATATTGAAAGGTCGCAGGATAAATCCTTCTACGAGGCTACTGGTTGTTCCGGCTTCTTCTAAAGTGCTTCTTGAGTCAATGGAAAAGGGCTATATACAGACGCTTGTCGATGCGGGGGCAACACTGGTTACGCCTGGCTGTGCAGCCTGCCTTGGTACCCATGAGGGTATGATTGCGGAAGGTGAGGTTTGTATTACATCGTCTAACCGTAATTTTCCTGGGCGAATGGGTCACTCGAAGGCTGAAATTTATCTGGCATCACCGGCCAGTGTGGCCGCCGCGGCATTAAACGGTTATATTACAGATCCGGCGAGATATTTGGTTGAAGGGGAGGATTGCGATGAATAAAATAGTTGCGGGAAAGGCCTTTGTCTTTGGCAGCAACATCGATACAGATCAAATCTATCCGGGGAGATATCTGGCATTGACCGATCCGAAGTTGGTAGCAGAGCATGCCATGGAGGGGGCTGATTCTGATTTTGTTAATAAAGTGCAGCCTGGCGACATTGTTGTAGCTGCGAAAAATTTCGGTTGTGGTTCCAGCAGGGAACATGCAGTCATCACGCTTAAAAACGCCGGGGTAGGGGCGATTTTGGCTGAATCCTTTGCCCGAATATTCTACCGGAACGCAATTAATTTAGGACTGCCTGTGCTTGTAATTCCTGAAATCGGTGCAAAGGTAAAATCCGGTGACCGACTTTCTGTAGATATTCAGACTGGTCTGGTACGAAATGAAACCAGCGGTATCGAAATGAGAGGCGAGCAAATTTCAGAGTATATGCTTCACATTTTAGTGAATGACGGCATAAAAAACCTCATCAAAAATCAGTATGAAAAGTAAGTCAAACTTATAAACGTGTATCTTTCATATGATCATTTATGATTGACTGGGTTAAACTTATAAATGCCTCGATTAACTCTGGATGATAGGTATTATTTCGATAGTAAATGGACAGCTGCCTGTAATGATTACCATGTAGCCCATATCGCTTGACTATATTATCAGTCCAGTAAAATCTATTCAAGGGAGAATAAGGGAGAATTGTAAAAGCAAGACCTTCCTCTACCATACTGTAACATGTTTCCCAGTTGCTTGTTTCAAAAATGATTTTCGGTTGAATGTCAATGTCACTAAAAATCCTGTCAATCATTTGTCTTAGGCGGTGCTTTGGCTTCAATAAGACAAATGAACAATCCTTCAGACAAGACAAATCGATGATAGGCAAGGAGCTGTTTTCATTTTTTTCAATCGTAGAGGGCGTGAAAGAATCAGGAGCTAGTAATATGAGCTCTTCTCTGAACAAAGGAACGTGACCGAAGGTCTTGTTGTTTATAACTGCATTGGTGAAAGCCACTTCAAGGTCACCGGAGGCCAATAGTTCCCCAAGAACAGTCAGGCTTTCTTCGTACAGAGTAATTTGAATATCGGGATGTTTTCTACAAAAATTTGGAAGCAAAGTAGGAAACAAAAAAGAAGAAACCTGTGGACTGCACCCGATTGTGAGACGTCCCTTCCGAAGATGCTGAATGTCATCAATTTGATTCTTTAATCCATTATAGAGGCCTAATATACCTTTAGCAGTTTCGATATAGCATTTACCTGCATCAGTCAGGGCCAAAGGAGTGACATTTCTATCAAATAGCTTTATGCCCAGTTCTTCTTCAACATGGGATAATAGATAACTGAGAGAAGGCTGAGAGATGAAAAGCTTATGTGCTGCAGCTGTAATATTTCTTTCTTCTGCTATGGCTAAAATATATCTCAATTGTCTTTCGTTCATTGCTGGTCTCCCTTTCTGTTTATATAGAAATACTTATTAAATATTTGATTTATATAACATAATTACTATCAGTTTACATGATAGGGTGTCAGATGTAAATAACTGTTTGGTGATATAATCCGATGAAATAAAAACGATTTGTTTTTTTCGGATCAAAATATATCTAATCTACTATAGTCTTGAAAGGAGTTTAAATTATGAAAAGTTGCAAAGTTCTAATGCCCATAGGAAGCTTGGGAGCTGGTATCAACCAAGAGTCTTTCGACCGTGGAATGGCAATGAAGCCGGATGTTATTGCGGTTGATGCCGGATCTACAGATTCCGGGCCTGCCTCATTGGCACTTGGGGAATCCAAGTATTCGAGGGAGATGCTGGAACATGACCTGGGCATATGCGTGCGAGGTGCAATGATGGCGGGAATTCCATTATTAGTAGGAACCTGCGGGACCTGCGGAACAGATTCAACAGTGGATAAATGTGCAGATATTGTAGAGGAAATTTTTAAGAAGGAAGGCTTTAAAGGCAGAATTGCCAAAGTATATTCCCAGCAGAATAAAGAAATATTGAAAAAGAAGTGGGATGAGGGCAAGATTCATGCATTAGAAGGTGCTCCTGAAATTACGAAAGAAGTCTTTGATGAATGCTCCAACATTGTTGCACTAATGGGAGCGGAGCCCTTTATTGAGGCTATAAACAACAATGCCAATGTGGTGCTGTGCGGCCGTGCCACAGATACGGCTATTATAGCAGCAGTTCCGCTGATGAAGGGTTGCAATGTGGCGGCATCCTGGCATGGTGCAAAAACTGTGGAATGTGGCAGTCAATGTACAGATGGTGCCGGCGGAGACGGCGTGTTTTTAGTAGTTGATGAGGAAGGTTTCTATGTAACTCCGATTCAGGAAGGTGTTCACTGCACCCCATACACAGTTTCAGCCCATCTACTTTATGAAAACACTGATCCATTTCGTTTGATCGAGCCTTCCGGCAGCATTCATGCAGAAGATGCGGTATATACTCAGGTGACTGATGAAACCGTTTATGTGACTGGCACAAAATTTAAACATGCTAAGCATTATACCATGAAACTAGAAGGCGCTTCAATTGCTGGATATCAGAATATTAGTCTAGTTGGGATTGCAGATAAAAAAGTTATGGCTGATCCAGATACGTGGGTTAAGAATATCAGCAATCATGTGGCTAAATACCTTAGTAAAATGGGGATATCACCGGACGAGTATACTTTTGACTTCAAGGCCTACGGATACAATGCAGTGATTCCGGGTCCTGTGCCAAAGGACACACCGCCTCCGAGAGAAATTGGTATGCTGTTGACTGTGACCTCGGATACCCAGGAAAAAGCAACGAAGATTGCTAAATTTTTCAATCCCTTCTTGTTGCATTATCCGGCTGATTTTAAAGATCAATTGCCGAGCTTCGCTTTTCCGTTCTCACCGGTTGATATCCCAAAGGGTTGTACGTATGAATTTCGTCTACACCATATCGTCGATGTAGAGGATCCATTTGAATTAGTTAGATTCGAATATGTGGATATGTAAATTTTTAGAAGAGAGGAGTGATAAGAAATGACAAAAGTAAAAGATGTAGCACATTATGTCAAATCAAAAAATGCGGGTCCCTTTTGGGCTACGCTGGAAATCTATTGTGATACAAAAGAAAACTATGAGAAGATTAAAGCCTCAAAAGTTACAGCACAAAAGGTTGCAGAGCTGTATGATGTCGATGAAAGCAAGGTGAAGGCTTTTTATGTGGACAATATTAACGTCATAAAATTCTCTTTCCCCCGCAATTTTACACAAGGTCATAAGTATGAAAATGACATGCATTTCGGACAGCAATATATCCTATTGGCAGAGACAGAGCTTTAGAACAGATTGAATATGTTGCTTAAGCACGGAAATCACTGTTTCTATTCGGAAACAGTGGCTTACCGGCTAAGCTTTTAATTGTCAATCGGAAAGGAGAAATTCTCTATGCAGGCACAAGTTGTATTAACACCAACAGAATCAAAAAAGCTCATTGCCAAGGCAGTATTTAACATGCCGCAGATACAGGAGGCATTGAAAAACGGTATTGTGGCAATACATCCCAGTAGTTCCACGGTTTTTCTTTATGAAGAAATTATGAACAAGCTGCCGCAGGGCTTGTGGGTATGCGGCGTAATTAGTGGAAAAGGTCTTTGCGGTTCTACAGAGGCGGTAGAGATGATTAAATCACGGGGACCAGGAGCCCACGATCCTCGTGAGGTTTCCAAAGAGACATGGTTTTTTAAAAGAGGGATTCTTCAGGAATCGACTCCACTGGGAGAAATCTTAGATCAAATGACTGAAACAGATGTTTATATCAAGGGATCGAATGCGTTGGATGCTTTTGGTAATGTGGGGGTTCTTTTTGCGAATCCTGCAGGAGGAGGTGGCACGATTGGAAAAGTTATGGTGGCTAAGCGCACAAAAAATTTTCATGTGATACTGCCAATCGGTATCGAAAAACTCATACCTGTCACCATTGAAAAAGCCAGTCGTGCGGCTGCATTCAAAAAGGTTGGCAGTGCAATGGGCATCCCCAGCGGTCTGATTCCAGTTTCAGGAGAAAAAATCGATGAAACCGATGCACTGTTTCGATTATTTGGCGTCGAAGCCATACCGATTGCAGCAGGAGGTCTGGGGGGAGCCGAAGGATCTGTCGTCATTGCTATTGAAGGGAATGATGAACGAGTAAAAAATGCTTTTGAAGTGCTTAAAAGCATTAAGGGCGCTGAGCTTCCTGTATTAAATCTTCCGGAAAGCCTTGGTGCTTATTATTCCACCCTTACGATATGAAATATATTACTGCCCAAGCTTTTAAATCATTCCTTTATCGATGGCACACATCAAAACCCAAGATATTAAAACCTGAAAAAACCTGATATAGGCTATATGACATGCATTCCCGACAACAATACATCCTAGTGAACACAGAGATATACTGCAGTTTTATATCGCCTTTAATGTTCTAAATGGAAAAAGATTAATGATTTTTATTGGAAAAAGAAACAGTTTTAAAAATTAATTAATAGGGGGAATTATAATGTTAGTTTTTGGAGGACTTCTAATAATTTGCATCATGATGGTTTTAATTTTGAAAAGCTCGTTCATGCCTGGAAATGTTTTGGCAATGGTTCCACTCGTAATTGCACTGGCAATAGGTACTGGTTTTTCCGAAACCATGCTTTTTATGCATGAAGGTATTAGTGATGTTTTGGTTATAGCGGCCTTATTTATTCTTGCCACTCTTTATTTTGGTACAATATCAGATGCTGGATTGTTTGATCCGATTATTAGTGTTCTGACAAAAAAAATCGGGAAAACTGTTTTTAGCGTGGTTGCAATTACGGGGTTGATTGGTATGGTAGCACATTTAGACGGTCAAGGTATTACGACTCTTTTAATTACAGTGCCGCCTATGCTTCTTATTTTTGATAAAATGAAGATTAAGCGTACGCTGTTGGCATTGGTTTTTTCTACCGTTACCGCTACAATGAACATAATCCCATGGGGAGGACCAACAGCACGTGCAGCCGTTGTTTTGGGGGTGGATGTTATGGTATTATACAGAGCATTGATCCCTATACAGATTATTGGATTGATTTTGAGTTTTGTAATTTTATACTTAGCTTCAAAGGCAGAAGAAAGAAGAGGCGAGTTTATTCAAGGTGCTAACGTTGAATTCTGCCAAAGAGAGATATGTGAAGAAGAATTAGCATTAAAACGACCTAAGCTCATATGGGCAAATGCGGCAATTACTGTGGTTGTGCTGGTAGCACTTTTTATTGGTGTTCCATCCTATATTGCATTTTTAGTCGGATGTGCTATCATACTACCATTGAATTATAGAACCCTAAAAGAACAAAACGCACGGGTGAAAGCGCATGCAGGTAATATATTAATCTCAGTTTATACAATTATCGGTGCCGGCGCTCTGCTAGGAATTATGAGTGGTCTTGGAATGTTTGAAGCATTGGCAGAGGCTTTGGTGGCATTGGTTCCAGAGTCATTGAACAGCGTTATGCATATTATTTTAGGCCTTATTATTACTCCGATTGGCTATCTTTTAAATGCAGATGCCATTATGTATGGTGTCATGCCTGTCATTATCAATGTCGGTGCACAATACGGTGTGAATAGTCTCACTATCGCCGCTATGTTTGTTGTTGGTCATTGTATTGCTGTACCTTTATGCCTCACTACTCCAACCGTATATCTTGGATTAGGGCTTATGGGACTTGACTATAGGGAAGCATTTAAGGCGAATTTCAAGTGGTCGATTCTTTTGGGTACTGCTTTGACTTTGGCGGTTCTCTTTATTGTTTAGACAGCTGCAGAGGGATAGAAACCTAGAAGCTATGTTTTAGGACATCGTTTACATTAATTAATAAATAGATGGGACACATTTCTCATCTATTTATTAATTTTCAACAAAAAAATAATATGTATTTTAAAATTTATTATAAAAAATTGTGCAAGGAGTGTCATTATGAATAAAGTTAGAATAACGGAGACAGTACTACGGGATGCTCATCAGTCTTTAATAGCTACGCGAATGAAGGTAGAAGATATGTTGCCGATACTAGAAGCCCTCGATAAAGTAGGCTATTATTCCATAGAAATGTGGGGTGGAGCAACCTTTGATAGCTGCCTTCGTTTTTTAAATGAGGATCCATGGGAAAGATTAAGAATAATTAGGAAGCATATAAAGAATACAAAGCTTCAAATGTTATTAAGGGGTCAAAATCTTCTAGGATATAAACATTATGCAGATGATGTTGTAACTGCCTTTATTACAAAGGCAGTTGAAAATGGCATAGATATCGTACGTATTTTTGACGCTCTTAATGATTTAAGAAATCTTGAAACCGCCCTAAAGGCAACGATAGATGCTGGTGGACATGCCCAGCTAGCTATTTCATATACAACAAGCCCTGTCCATAATATCCAATATTATTTAAAGCTTGCTAAGGAAATGGAAAAAATGGGGGCAGATTCTATTTGTATTAAGGATATGGCAGGGGTTCTAAAGCCCTACGATGCATATGAGCTAATAATAGGCTTGAAAAAAACAATAAAGATACCTATTCAGCTTCATACCCACTATACAAGTGGTTTTGCTTCAATGACAAATCTTAAGGCAATCGAGGCAGGAGTCGATGTTGTGGATTGTGCCATTTCTCCAATGGCCCTTGGAACCTCTCAACCACCTACGGAGCCACTTATAGCTTCTTTAGAAGGAACAGCGTATGATACTGGAATAGACCTAAAGACAGTAAATCAAATTGCGGAGTACTTTACTCCTATTAGAGATAAATATTTAAAGAGTGGTCTATTAAATAAAAAGCTATTAGGGGTTGATGTTAATACCCTGCTGTACCAGGTTCCAGGTGGAATGCTTTCTAATTTGGTATCACAGCTTGAGATGCAAAACGCTGCTGATAAATATGACGAGGTATTAAAGGAGGTTCCCCGTGTAAGGGCTGAGCTAGGCTACCCACCATTGGTAACACCTCTTAGTCAGATGGTAGGAACCCAGGCTGTATTTAATGTAATTATGGGTGAAAGGTATAAGATGATTCCTAAGGAGATTAAAGCCTATGTTAAGGGTGAATACGGCAAACCAGCTGTAGAAATAGATAAGGAATTACAGAAAAAGATTATCGGAAACGAATCGGTTATAACTGGCAGGCCAGCTGATTTAATAGCTCCTCAGTTAGAGGGATTACGAAATCAAATGAAGGAATTTTTAGAGCAGGAGGAGGATGTATTGTCCTATGCCCTATTCCCACAGGTGGCTAAGGAATATTTTAAATATAGAAGGGCTATAAAGTATAAAATAGAGAGCACTTGCGTGGACATGGATCAAAAAGTTCACATGATATAAGTAATTTTATGAGGAGGTTTAATGATGAATAAACTAGAAGATCTTCGACAGCGGAAGGAGCAAATCCAACTTGGCGGAGGTCAAAAGAGAATTGACAGCCAGCATGAAAAGGACAAATTAACAGCCCGAGAAAGAATTAATTTATTGTTTGATGAAGGCACCTTTGTTGAACTAGATGCCTTTGTAAAGC
>JBLXDM010000016.1:0-44691 GCA_048264125.1 Natronincolaceae bacterium | reverse complement strand
TAAAACATAAAAAAAATCATGCCGTGATTACAGCGAAGAGGTCACACCTGTTCCCATCCCGAACACAGTAGTTAAGCTCTTCTGCGCTGATGGTACTTGGAGGGTTGCCTCCTGGGAGAGTAGGACGTTGCGGTATGATTTTTTTATTTTTTGCGTTTTTTTATTTTACTACCCGCTTTTCTTCATAATTATATGGTTTGTACATATAATGAAATGGTAAGTTTTACATATTATGATTGTTGCACTTAACAAAACTTAAAATGATGATATAATAAAACTGAAGAGCAAATATGAGGGGGAGTATTTATGACTTTTCAAGAACTGTTTTTGAAGGGATGCACTTTTGCAGAATTTGTAAATAAGGATAAGGACATCAACAGAGAAAAGACACTGGAAATATATCAACAGATTGAGCTGGAGGAAGAAATACTTAAGGACATAGAAGCTATAGACACTACAATAAAAATACTAGGCTTTGCAGAGATTTGGTGCCCCGACTGCATGATCAATGTACCGGCTCTTCAAAAAATTCAAGACCTCAATTCAAAGGTGGAAATCAAACTGCTTCCTCGAGAGGGGAATGAAGACAGCTTAAGCAGGTATAAAGTCGGTGGAAAAGCAAAAATCCCTACTTTCATCATAATGGACGATGGCTTTAATGAATTAGGTGCCTTCATAGAAACCCCTAAAATAATCAAGGATATTGTTGCAAAAGGAAATCAGGTTGAGGTGGTTGTTGCCAAACGGAAATACAGTAAGGGTGAATATGTTTCTAATACAATTAAGGAAGTACTGGATATCATAAAGAGGTAGTCAAAAGCTGCTTCTTTTTTTTGTTAATATTTCAAAGCTGTAGAGAATTTCCATGTAAAAATATGATGAGAAATGTCAATCCCTGTGATATAATGAAAGCACGATGACATGGGGGGGACAGTATGGAGCAATCAGGAAGAAAATTTGTATGGGTAATTATAATTGGGTTGATTATAGCTTCCTTAATTTTAAGTATAAATTATAATAAAATAAAGGAGATTACCAATCGCTTTATTTTAGATAATCATGTTTGGGCCATTGACTCTGAGGCTGCTATACTTGAAACAGAGGACTATCTTCAGCAGCCGGATGTAAGCTGGGAGCCCTACAAGGTCCCTAGGACAGTGAAGGCAATTTTTATGACGGGTCATAGCCTTGGATATGCAGAAAGATTTAATAATGTGGTAAAGCTAACCACAGAAACAGAAATTAACTCATGGGTTATAGATGTTAAGGATGATTATGGAACCATGACCTATACTTCACAGATACCACTGGTGAAGGAGTCAGCAGCAGATAAATCAGTCAAGGTGAAGGATTTTCATAGCATTATGGAAACCCTTAGGGAAAACGACATCTACCCGATTGCAAGAATTGTAACCTTCAAGGATAAGCAGGTAATAGCTGCTAGGCCGGATTTAGCTATAAAGACTAAAGGGGGCCAGGTGTGGAGGGACCGTAAGGGGGATGCTTGGTTAAATCCCTATAATAGAGAATCGTGGGAATATGTTATAGATATAGCAAAGGAGGCCGCTACAAAGGGCTTCAAGGAGATTCAGTTTGACTATGTTAGATTTCCAACTGATGGAGACAGAAGCCAGATTGATTATGGACCAGCTGCTGCTTCTGAAACAAAATATGATGCTATAGCCGCCTTCTTAGCCCATGCAAGGGAGGAGCTGAAGGAATATGGTGTTTTTGTTTCCGCCGATATATTTGGTTTAGTTACGACTGTTAGTGACGACATGGCGTTAGGTCAGCATCTTGAGACCTTATCAACTGCTACAGATATTCTTAGTCCAATGGTATACCCCTCTCACTATGCATTGGGTAGCTATGGTGTTCCGAAGCCTGACTTCGATCCATATACCATAGTTTATACCAGCATGAACAGAGCAAGGGAGAGAATAGAGGCAGTGGAAACACCATTGCCAAAGGCAAGGCTTAGACCATGGCTTCAGGATTTTACCGCTTCGTATCTGGGAGCTGGATACTATAAGGTCTATGGGGTAGAGGAAGTAAAGGCACAGATAAAGGCAACCTATGATGCGGGTCTCGAGGAATGGATTTTATGGAACGCGGGAAACAAATATACATGGGACGCTCTGTATAATTAGATACTAGGGGGTACATTCATTAGACATACTTTTGAATGGCTCCTTTTTTATTGCATTGGAAAATTTCATTCTATAATTAAGCCACAAGTAATGAAGTGGTTGTAATATATTTATGCCGTTAATAATATACAAGCATTGTTTACTATGCTACACAAATAAAAAAAGTTGGATTTTACATAGGTGATAAAAATTGCATTAATTCATTGGAAAATTTGAAAGAATATTATTAAGCGATAAATAGGGTATAAAAGTATTATTGACTACTAAAATTAAGGATGATACAATATATTGTGCATATACATATTTTACATACAAAATGTAGTTATGGAGGGATAAAGAATGAACTTATCAGAAAACGCAAAAACCGTCTTGAAGAAGAGATATTTATCAAGAGATGTCAATGGTGATTTAATAGAAACCATTGAAGAGATGTTTAGGAGAGTAGCCCGTCATATAGCTGAGGCAGATAAAAGCTATGGTAGGGAGGATATAGATCACCTAGAGGATGAATTTTATCGGATGATGGTGGATTTAGATTTTCTTCCAAATTCCCCAACCCTAATGAATGCTGGAAAGGAGCTGGGACAGCTTTCAGCTTGCTTCGTGCTGCCGGTTGAGGACACTATGGAGGGGATTTTTGACTCCATAAAAAATGCTGCCCTAATTCATAAGAGCGGTGGCGGTACAGGCTTTAGCTTCAGTAGACTAAGACCAAAGGGAGCAACTGTAAAGTCAACAGGAGGAGTAGCATCAGGGCCAATTAGCTTTATGAAGGTTTTTAATGCAGCGACGGAAGCAGTAAAGCAGGGGGGAACAAGAAGGGGAGCAAATATGGGGATTCTAAGAGTTGATCACCCCGATATTATAGATTTCATCATGTGTAAAAGAAATAATGAGGATATAACTAACTTTAATATAAGCATTGGTATTACTGAGGCTTTTATGAAGGCGGTTGAGGATAACAACGATTATTCTTTGATAGATCCAAGTACGAATGCAGCGGTGGGGAGCTTAAATGCTAAAGAGGTTTTTGATAAAATAGTTGAAATGGCATGGAATAACGGAGAACCCGGAATTGTTTTTCTAGATAGAATTAATGAAGCTAATCCAACCCCTGAGGTTGGTATGATTGAAAGCACAAACCCTTGTGGCGAGCAGCCCTTGCTACCCTTCGAGTCCTGCAATCTGGGTTCAATTAATCTGGCAAACTTCATAAAATCTACTGACGGCATCAATTCAGTGGATTATGAGAGATTGGGTGATATAGTATACAAAGCAGTTCATTTTTTAGATAATGTGATTGATGCAAACCAATATCCGCTAAAGGAAATTGAAGAGATAACAAAGGCAAACAGAAAAATAGGTCTTGGGGTTATGGGTTTTGCAGATATGCTAATCCAGCTGGGAATACCCTATAACAGTGAGGAAGCGGTTGCACTGGCTGATGAGCTTATGTCTTTTATTCAATTAAAGTCAAAGGAACAATCAACACAGCTGGCTGAAGAGAGGGGAAGCTTCCCAAATCATGAACGGAGTGTATTTAAAGATAAGGTCCCTATGAGAAATGCAACTACTACAACTATAGCCCCTACAGGAACCATATCAATCATAGCAGGTGCCAGCAGTGGAATCGAGCCTTTATTTGCAATATCCTATTTCAGAAACGTAATGGATAATGATAAGCTGGTGGAGGTTAATCCATTATTTGAGGCTGTGGCAAAGGAAAGAGGCTTTTATAGCAATGAGCTCTTAAATGAAATCGCTGAAGTTGGGCATATTCATGGAATTGCTGCTATACCTGAGGATATACAGACGACCTTTGTTACCGCCCATGAAATTTCTCCCCTATGGCATATCAGAATACAGGGGGCCTTTCAAAAGCACGTGGATAATGCGGTTTCTAAAACCATCAATTTCTCCAATGATGCCGACATAAATGACGTTGAGAGGGCGTATCTCTTAGCCTATAAGCTAGGCTGCAAGGGCATAACAATCTATAGGGATGGAAGCAGAGACGGCCAGGTATTAAATGTAGGTAAGCCGAAGGAGGCTGAAGGGAAAGCACAGGAAAGCAGTGGGTCTTCTCAAAGCTCATCTGCCGCCACCATCACACCCAGACAAAGGCCGGAAATAACCAGCGGTAAAACTGAGAAGGTAAAAATAGGCTGTGGCAACCTATATGTAACTGTAAATTATGATGAAAAGGGTGTATGTGAGGTTTTCACCAATCTGGGGCGAGCAGGGGGCTGTCCAAGTCAAAGTGAGGCCACCAGTAGATTGGCCTCTATAGCCTTAAGGTCAGGAGTAAGTGTTGAGTCTGTTGTTGAGCAGCTGAAGGGTATCAGATGCCATTCTACCCTAAGGAAGAAGGTAAATGATAAGGATATAAAGGTTTTATCCTGCCCTGATGCAATAGGCAGAGCACTGGAGGGCTTGATAAATAAGTCGGTAGCTGTTGATGAAGGCTTAACCGACATTGTTTACCAAACAGAAAAGAAAGAAAAGAAAGTAGAAACAACCACTGGTAAAAATTCTGTGCAGCTGGGAGTTCTAGAGCAGACAGCGGGAGCGGAATCAGTGGAGGAAAAGTCGGCTACAGGAAAATGCCCTGAATGCGGCGCAACTATAGTACATGCCAGCGGTTGTACGATTTGCATGGAATGCGGCTTTTCAATGTGTGGATAATAAATAAACATTAACCCTTTAGGCAATGCCTGAATAGTATGTATTGATACTATTTATTAAAGGGTGGTGTTTTATGACGATAATACAAAATCCCGTACAAATTATAACCAAGAGGATGGCAACAGCAGATCTATCATTACAGATAGACTATCCTGTAGTGGTGGGAATGACCAACGAAATGGTACAGTATACGATAAATTCTAGAATTATTGCATTAATCAACAAGCTAGTAAAGGAATCCAGCTATTATGATCCAGCCACCAAAACTACGGTGCAGGTATGGTATGAAATCAAATCAAACGAAAGAGGAATATTGAGCCTTTCCATCGGGATGTATTACTATGCCGACAGGGCAGCCCATGGGATGACCATAATCAAATCCCTGACCTTCAATGTTAAGGATGGTAAAGTATATAAGCTGGGGGATTTATTTAAGCCGGGAAGCGATTATGTAAAGGTGCTTTCAGATATTATCAAGGTGCAAATCAAAGAAAGGGATATTCCCTTAATTGATGATTTTAAGAGCATAAGCCCCAATCAGGATTATTACATAGCTGACAAGGCTTTAGTTGTATACTTTCAATTATATGATATTGCGCCATATGCCTATGGACTGCCATTCTTTCCTATATCCGTATACCAGCTGAGTGACATCATAAAAGAGGATGGCCCCTTAGGAAAAATGGCTGCCGGATATTAAGGTACAAAAAAACTCCTTCCTGTGAGAGCTTACTCTTATTCGGAAGGAGTTTTATTTATTAACTAGCTTTTAAATAGTATCAATGCCATGAATTCGAGATCGCAGCTGCTGGCTGCATCGTTTTCAATTGAATGCTGCTGGCCTTCAGGGGTGTAAACAACATCACCGGCTGTAACCTTTGTCATGGTTCCGTTGTCATTGACGATACCCTCGCCCTTTAGTACGTAGTAGGTTTCAAAATCCTTATTATGCTGGTGAAAGCCAATGGAGGAGCCAGGAGCTAAGGTCATTTTAGAAAAAAGTCTACCTTTGCCGTCAAATTGATCCATATCAAGCACATGTGTAATCTGAACATCACCCTTACCGTCAAAAAGGGTCTTTATGTCTTTTTTTAACTCTTCAGCTCTTTTAATCATAAAACCACTCCCTCTTATAATTATTCAAACAGCATTTTGCTGAATGCACCGACGCCCTTGCCAAATTCCACGGGATATCCACATCTGTATAAGGCTCTTTCGATTGCTGCCAATGTAGAAACCAGTACATGCTTATCTATATTACCCATATGACCTAATCTGAAGAGCTTGCCGTTGGTGGCCCCGATGCCGTCAGCGACAACCACGCCCTCTTCAGCAAGGAATTTTCTGAACTCAACATCATTTACGCCTTCAGGGTATACGACATTTGAAAGGGTGGATGCCCTATAGCCGGGCTTTGCAAGTATTGAGAAGCCAATAGCCTCCAGTCCTGCCTGTAGAGCTTCTGCCTCCTTGCGATGTCTGGCATACCTGTTCTTTAAGCCCTCCTCCTGGATTATTCTTACAGACTCCTTCAGAGCCCAGATAAGATTAACCGCAGGTGTTCCATAATATTTCATAGGGTCATGCATAATAGGCAGCCATTTTTCGAAGTCACAGTAGGAGTCCGGTATTGTTCCGAAGGAGCGTCTTCTTTCCAAGGCTCTAGGGCCTGCCCAAACTATGGCTAAGCCAGGGGAAACACCAAAGGCCTTTTGTGAACCTGTCAATAAAACGTCAATGCTCATTTCATCAACGAATTCAGGCTCGGCAGCTGTAGCACAAACCCCGTCAACTATAAATAGGGTATCCTCAAATTTTTTGATGATTTGACCATATTCCTCGATAGGGGCACGGACACCTGTTGAAGTATCAACATGTGTAGCCGTAACTACGGCGTATTTCTTTTCAGCCAGCTTATCCTCCAGCTCTTTTTCAGATACGACATCTCCCCATTGGCTGCTCAATACATCCACATTCAAGCCTCTACGCTGACATAGGTCTATAAAGCGATCTCCGAAGAAGCCCTGAGAAACAATGAGTACATTGTCACCGCTTTTTGTTGTATTGGCTATAGCAATTTCCATAGCCAGAGTTCCAGTTCCTGCTATTACAAAACACTCACCCTTGGTTTCCCAAAGATTTTTTAAGTCGACTACCAATTCCTTAAAGTCCTGAACAAATTGAGGATCCTTAAAGGAAACGGTTTCCCTGCCCATTTGATCCTGTATAGATCTAGCCACAGGTGTCGGGCCTGGTATCATTACCAGCTTATGATTTTTCATTTTTTAACCCCCTTTTATATTCTGATTAGAATCAAACAAAAAAAATATGTTATGTGGGAACCAATGGCTCCTATTGGATGTCCTTATAATAGACGTCTATTATAGAATATGTCGGTCGTTGCAGGGACATGCTATTTTAATTATAGCTTATCTAGTCGAAATATTCAAAAAATAAGAATGTCTTTAATATATATATTTGGAATAACAGGTATGCCTATAGGCTATTTTAGGCAGGAAAATTGAATAAAATAGAGAATTTTACTAATAGTTAAGAATTAGACAAAAAAAGGCTTGAGGAAGTGAGGTGAAGAGCATAAATAATTAATAATAGAATTTGTTACCATTTCTTAAATACATTTAAATAGAAAAGGCGTATCATGTATATTAGATAATTTAAGCAAGGCAGGTGAAAAGATGGGTAGCCTCATTGAAGTTAAAAATGTGAGTAAGATCTATAGGATGGGGGATGAAAAAATAGTTGCATTGAATAATATCTGTTTAACTATGGAAAAGGGTAAGTTCTATTGTTTGTTGGGAACCTCTGGGTCGGGTAAGAGCACCTTGCTGAATCTCTTAGCTGGATTAGAAAAACCCAATAGGGGCGAAATCAGAATAAAGAATTCTATAGTCAGTAAAATGAGTGAAGACCAGCTGGCCAAGTTTAGACAAAAGAATATTGGATTTGTTTTTCAATCCTACAATCTGCTTCCAATGCTTACTGCTCTGGAAAATGTCAGCTTGCCCTTGACCTTTAGAGGTGTTGGGAAAAGGATTAGAGACAATAAAGCTAAGTCATTGCTTAAGGCCGTTGGATTAGCTGAACGGTTAAATCATAGGCCATCTCAGATGAGTGGGGGCCAGCAGCAGAGGGTGAGTATAGCCAGAGCATTTATCAGTAATCCAGACATCGTATTTGCAGATGAGCCTACAGGGAACCTAGATACTAAGACCTCAAAGGAAGTTATGGAGCTCATAACCTCCATGGCAAAAAAGAATAATCAAACTCTAATTATTGTCACTCACGATATTGAAATAGCTGGGTACGCTGATTATATTGTGTATATTCGTGATGGTTGTATAGAAAAAGTCGTAGATTCACATGAAGATAGGGAGGTACTGTAATTGAGAAAAAATATATCAAAGACAATAGTTTTGGTTATGTTGTTTATATCTATTTTGACTATAGAACAATCATATGCTAATTACACAGAACTGATAATATCTAATAATTATTTAACCATTATAGACACATCATTGTATATTCCAAAATTAATAATTGATACATTTAAAACTACCAATGAAGAGGCTGGAGAGGTAATGGAGGTGGTATTGACTATTAAAAACAATAGTAGTCAATATGCTAAGGATATTTATATAACACCAATAATAGATGATATACAAGGCCTTCCCTTTATTTTAGAAAATCAAACCACTAGAGTTGCAGTTGCAGATCTTACCGCAAGCAAAACAGTTGATGTAAAGTTTAACATGAGGATAAAGGATGCAGCAATAGCAGATGTATATGCGGTAAAATTTAAGATGGATTTTGTGAATGCATTTGGAAATAGTTTTACTACTACGGAAGCCATCTACATAGGGATTAAAAATAGCAATACAATACCACTTATAAGTGTCAGTAATATCATTCTACAGCCTCAGACTCTGGAGGCTGGAGAAGCAACAAAGCTAATGATCAGACTTAAAAACCAAGGGACCCTGCCGGCGAGAGAGTTAAAGCTTAGCCTGGAGGGACTGGACAGCAAGACCTTTACAATAGTAAATGGAACCAATACTGCATACCAAAGTGAGCTAAGGGGACTGGGGGAGGCAAACTTTTTCTTTGATTTACATGCATCAGACCAGATGACAAAGGGAAATCATAGCCTCACACTTAAAGCCAGCTATATGGACCAGCAAAATAAAAGCTATACTGAAGAATTTACTTTCTTTATTCCGGTAGGGGGTGTTACTGAAGGTAAAGGAGATATCAGGCTTGGAGAAGTGCAGGGACCCAATGGAGAGCTTAGTATTAATGATTCCTTTGCCATTAGCTTTGATGTAGAAAATGCCGGTACGGCTGCAGTAAGTAATGTAAAGGTAAGGGTTGACGGGGGAGAGAAAATTTTACCCAGAAGCCAGAATCTGCAAATGATCCATAGTCTTGATGCAGGGGCTAAAAAAAACATGGCCTTCAGCTTTTATGTTGATTCTGAGGCAAAAGCTCAAAATCACCCGATATTAATTGAGGTTGAGTATGATGCTTATGAATATGGCAATGTTGTCACCAAAAAAATAACTCAATACTACGGCGTTCTTGTCAGTGGTAGCGGAGGTAAGGCAGGAACCCCTAAAATCATCATAGACAAATATGAGCTTAACCCGACAATCGTTCAGGCTGGAGATACCTTTGATATAGCAGTCTCCTTTTTAAATACCAATAAGCTTAAGTCAGTAAATAATGTAAAAATTTACTTAACGGTAAATGAAACCACCAACGAAAGCGGAAGTGCGTTTACTCCTGTCAACAGCAGTAATACCTTTTTTATCGATTCGATAGCCCCAAGGACCCGTGAGGAGAAAATACTGACGCTATATACGATACCAGATGCAAAGCCAAAGACTTACACAGTTACGGTTAATTTCGAATATGAGGATAATGAGGGTAAGGAATATACCGCTACTGAGCTAATCGGTATACCGGTTGTTCAGCAATCTCGATTGGAGGTTAATGACTTTGTCCTTCCGCCAGAGCTGCCCCTTGGCAATCCACTACAAATTTTTCTAGAGTTTTATAACATGGGTAAGGTTACCTTGAATAATTTGGTAATTAAGCTGGAGGGGAATTTCGAAACTCAGAACAGAAGCTATTTTGTAGGAAACTTTGAGGCCGGTAGCAGTGAATACTATGAAGCCATGATATTTCCGACTGAGCTTGGAAAAATGGAGGGCAATATAGTCTTCTCTTATGAGGATGCAGCAGGAGAAGCTATAGAACTAATCAAGCCCTTTGAATTAAATGTAATAGAGATGATTAATCAGTTTCCTGAAGAAGGCATGGATATTCCTATGGAGCCACCACAGCAATCAATGGTAAAACGGATATTAACAAGCAAGCTCTTTTGGGGTGCCTTTGCTGTTATAGCTGTAGCTGTTGGTGTATTTGTTTACAGGAAAAAAATTAAGAAGAGGAAGGAATTAGAAGAAGATGAGGCCTATTGATTTAATTGCAATGGGGTTAAGAAATCTCTGGAGACGAAAATTAAGGACCTTCTTAACAGTACTGGGGGTGATAATAGGTACTGCTGCAATTGTAATAATGGTTTCTTTAGGCTTTGGAATGAATGAAGGCTATAAGAATGAAATCAGTAGAATGGGCAGTCTAAATATTATTAATGTCACACCTCCCTATAATTATGATGGCGGCTCCATGGGAGGGCGAAGCAGCCAGCCCACAAAGCTGGACGATAAATCTGTAAGTGATTTTGTCGCTCTAAAGGGAGTGGAGGCAGTTACACCTGTATTGAACAGCTATTTGAAGATAACCTCCGGAAGATATGTTTCTTATGCTTCTGTAAAGGGGATTGACCCTACTTCCATGAGCTTATTTGAATTTGAGGCGGCAGATGGAAGGCTGCTGCAGGAGGGGGATACCCTAAACGTTGTATTTGGGGGTTATATTCCGCAAACCTTTTATGATTCCCGTTCTAGGGGTTTCTATAACAGCTTTGATAATGGGCCCAAGGTAGATGTAATGAAGGATAAGCTGGAGATGTCATTTGAAAACTATGACCCTAATGCTAAGACACCTAAAACCTACAAAATAAAGGGTGTAGGAATTCTTACAGAGGGTGACTACAACAAGGATTATTATGTTTTTATGTCCATACAACAGCTTAAGAAGCTTATTGAAGAAAACAACAAAAACAACAAGTCCAGTGGAGCCTCAAATACTGAACAGGGCTATAATGAGATTCTTGTAAAGGTAAAGGAGATTAAAGATGTAACTAGAGTTCAAGATGAAATAAAGGGAATGGGCTATGACGCCTACAGCCTTACAGACTTTCTAGAATCCATGCAGAAGACCTCCTCCATGATTCAGGCGGTATTGGGGGGGATTGGGGCTGTATCTCTATTAGTAGCAGCCCTTGGAATTACCAATACCATGATAATGTCTATTTATGAGAGGACGAGGGAAATTGGCGTTATGAAGGTTATAGGTGCTTCATTGGGGGATATACGTAGATTATTCCTTCTAGAAGCAGGTGTAATAGGCTTGACCGGCGGTATCGTCGGAATAGCAATAAGCTATGCTGCCTCGTACTTTCTAAATTCTGTTGGTGTTAGTTTTATGAATTTTCTTGGACCTGTAGAGGGCGGAAAAATATCTATAATACCCTTATGGTTGAGTCTGGCTACAATTGGTTTCACATCAATTGTTGGCTTGGTTTCAGGCTTTTATCCTGCCAGAAGGGCAATGAAGCTAAGTGCATTGGAAGCCATAAAAACGGAATAAGCCTACTAACAATAAAAAACTACCCAATGTCGGGTAGTTTTTTTAAAAATAATAATCAACTGGGCCAATGCACCACACCACAGGCCAATCTTTTTCCTGCATCACCTGAGGGCTGACTGCGATAATCATCAGGATTTCTATGAATAATAACTGCTTTATCAACCACATCCTTAGCCTTAAATTTATTTGTGTAAAAGCACATTCTTGCAGCCCCATTATTGGAGAAGAGGACCGGGAAGTCTCCGGCATGATTGCCATGGGGCTGGTTATATGGGTTCCAGTGGCCTCCTGCAGCCAGGAAGGGGTCCTCCGGATTGCCAACCTCACAGGTGCCGTTCTCATGTATATGGAAGCCATGGGGTCCAACGGGGGCTTCATTATCGGTGGCGGGCTTGTAAAGCGGCAGGCCGTTTACCGTTATGCATACCTCTGTTCCTCCCGGGACATCTATAAAATATGCAATGCCATAGATTTCAGGTGCCAGTGGGCCACCTCTTATTGTTGCTATTGCTATTTTTTTATTTTGAATATAGTACCAATATTGATTTTGGCTGGTAATGTTATTCCAATAATACCAATTCCACCATGTCATGGTTTGGGGGGTTTGGCTTAAGTACCGTTTTGAATTATCTATATTAAATTTCATAAATAGCGCCTCCTTTAAAAAATTATAGATTTTTCAATTTATAGTATGTTTGTGGAGCTATAAAAGTGAAGCTTTTGCAAAAATACATGGGGAGCTCCACTCGAGGGATATAAAAAATAAAAGCATAATTAAAGGATGGATATAGGGTTGCCCTAACACCATCCTTGTTTTTATCTTGTATTTAATTGCTGGATTGCTTCCAATAGCTGAGGCAGTACCTGCTTTTTCCTTGAGACCAGATTCTCAACAAAAACCCCCTGTTGCGGCTTTATGTTAAAGGCTCTGGAAATTAACAATTGATTTTTTGATTTATACAGAAGGTATGAGCCCTCCTTCAAGATATCCGTGATAAGCATTAGGGTTAGCTGATGCTGACGCTGATCGTAAATTCTCTCGATAAAGCCAGTAAACTCCTCGCGTCTATTGAAGACGTCCTCAATATCTAAAGTGAAAACCTGGCTAATTCCTATTTTGTAATTGTCTGGAGTAAACTCCTTAAAGTCTTTGAAAAATATTTCCTCAACATCCTGTCCTTCAAGGGAGGTGCCGGCCTTGAACATTTCCATAGCATATATTTCAATATCCAGCGCTAGTATTGTATTCAGCTCCTCCACCGCTTGACGATCCATATTGGTGGTGGTGGGAGACTTAAATAATAGGGTATCGGATATTATGCCCGACATTAGAATGCCGGCTATTTCCAGTGGAATTTCCACGCCGTTTTCCCTGAACATATTAAATATTATCGTACAGGTGCTGCCAACAGGGATATTTCTAAAGCTAATGGGCATTGAGGTGGAGATATCCCCCAGCTTATGATGGTCAACGATCTCCAAAATGTCAGCCTCCCTCAATCCAATAACGCTTTGGGCATATTCATTATGGTCCACCAGTATTACCTTTTTTCTACCGCTGTTCATGATATGCTTGCGATTTAAAAAACCAACGAAGCTATTGGAATCATCTACTATAGGATAGTTTCTAAAATGGGTGTTTCCCATCTCCTCCTTAACCTCTTCAAGATAATCCGTGCTATTAAACTTTATAATTCCCTTGCTGCGCATAATTGTTGAAATATAATTACTTTGGTTTATAAGCTTTGAGGTAAAGTAGGTGTCGTATGGAAGGGAAATCATAGGAACCCCTTGGGCTTCTGCTGCCAATAGGTACTCCTTAGGGATTTGCTTGTCTCCGGTTATTATGATCAGCTTTACCCTTGAGAAAACTGCATGCAGAATAATATCATATCTATCGCCAACGATAATAATATCATTGCTGCTGAGGCTCCCCTCAATTGATCTGTGGTCATAGGCTATTACAGAAAGCTTACCTTGAACCTCGTCAACTGCTCCTCCTGTGAGCACCTTGCCCTCTAAATCATTGATGAGATTTTCCATAGAGGTGTTCAGCTCATAATAATTTCCCTTTATAAGGCCCATGGCAATATCCTTCATGCTGATGATCCCCAATAGCTTATTACCTTCGTCCACCACTGCCAGGGTTTCAAGCTTGTAGGCCTCCATGAGCTTGTATGCATGAAGAATAGAGACATTAGGGGAAATTCCGTCTATAATATCATAATATAAATCCTTCACCTGTGTTTTAACATCCTGTATCTGCCTTGGCTTTGCTAAGTTGTACCGATTCAAGACAAATTCTGATTCCTTGTTCATATTTCCTATCACGCAGGGAATAGTCTTTAATCCCATTTGTTTTTTTAAATGAGACAGGGCTATGGCCGCTGCAACAGAATCAGTATCGGGGTTTTTATGGCCGAATACTAAAATTGACAATACAATCACCTTCAATTCCACTATTTTCAATAATTATTTATGGCTCTGCATAAATCTATTGGTTTATTATATCAAAACACAGTAAATTTGAACATGCAGTTACTGATAATTTTTCGGTGATTGCTTTGTAGCTAATATTTTCTTTTGCGCCGACGATCCAGAATAAGGCTGGTTATTGTGCCTGCTAGGCCTCCCGCCAGCAGCATTATGGCCAGCAATATATTTCCCAGGTCCTCAAAGCCTGTACCTCCCTTAACTATGGTGGCTGAATAGAAATAATATGCTGATGTACCCAGGATGAATATGGGCAAAATATATTTAACGAAGCGTCTGCCTCTAAAAACTCGGTTCAGCAAATAGCTTATTACTGCAAATGCAAGGGCTATAGCTAAAAGTATTAATACAAAGCGGTCCATAATATCCCTCCTTTTTTTATAATTATATAGTATTAGACGAGAACTTAGTAGCTATAGTTCCTAAAAGGAGAATTTTGGAGTGTTGCACAGGATTTTTAGCTGTGAGAGTTGCATTATAAAGATGAGTAGTATGTTTATACAAAGTCAAAAGTTTCCTGCTTAGTGCCCCACGGGCTAATTTGAATAATTTTAAATGTTATTAGCCCTAGGCAATGCGCGATAAACTTTTAACTTTGTATAAACTAAAATATATTTGCACTCCTACGATAATATCCAATTTCCTCAGCTAATTGAAGGAATAAAGTAATTCGTATAGAAATAATTTAAAGTGGAGCAAGGCTTCAAATATTTTGTATAAGGAGATTATTTATGGAGCTTGAAGCAAGACCTGTTGGAGCTAAAGATAGAATAGAAGCGCTGGATATCGTCAGGGGCTTCGCTTTGCTGGGGGTTTTGGTGGCTAATATGCTGGCCTTCAAGGGAACGGTTTTTTATTTCACCCCTCCCCTCAGCAGTATAACCAATTCAGCTGACAGCATAGCTGCGTGGTTCATAAAGCTTTTTGTTGAGGGAAAGTTTTACACCATATTTTCATTTTTATTTGGCCTAGGCTTCTATATATTTATGGAGAGGGCCCAGGACAGAGGAGATACATCAAGGCTTTTTAAAAGGAGAATATTTGTACTGCTTATCGTGGGGCTCACGCATCTCATATTTCTTTGGACGGGTGATGTTCTACACACCTATGCAATCGCAGGCTTTATACTTTTAAGAAAATGGAAATATGAGCTGCCGAGGCTTAAGAAGAGTATTTTTAGATATTTTATTTTAGCAACAGTGCTGCTGGGAGGAATTTATCTGTTAAATGGCATTTATCTGGCAGGTGTAGACCATCAGACGTATTTGCTTCAGATGAAATACAGAAGTATGGATATTGTAAATATTTTTCAGCAGGGCACCTATACTGAAATTCTTGGAACCAGGATTACATATGAGGTATTTAATGCACTATTGAACAATTTATTTGTCATACCCAATGTAATGGTGCTGTTTCTCTTGGGGCTATATGCAGGAAAAACTCAGCTGCATAAAAATCTTAGCCAGCAGATGGGCTTAATTAAGCGGATATGGAGGCTGACGTTGATATTGGGTCTACTGCTGAATAGTGCACTTTTTATCTTTATGCGGCTGGGGGAATCGACCACGATAGCTTGGGTAATGGCCCTTAAGGAAATCATTAAGTACTATTCAGGCATAGCAATTTGCTTTTTCTACATTACCTCTATCGTATTAATTATCAACAGACCATTAGGCTACAGGCTAATGAAGCCCTTTGCCTATGTTGGACGAATGGCGTTAACCAACTATCTGCTGCAAACTGTGGTGGCTATATTTATTTTTAATGGCTATGGCTTAGGATACTTTGGAAGGGCTGGTTACGCCATGGGTCTCTTAATCGCAGTCGCAATTTACATCGCACAGCTTATATTCAGCAAATTATGGCTAAGCTCCTTCACCTATGGACCTATGGAATGGCTGTGGAGACGATTCACCTACGGTAGACAAATAAATGATAAAGGGATATTAGACAGGACATAATATAAAGTCATCAAAAAGGCACCCTTGAGGGGTGCCTTAGCAATTTCAATTCCTATAATACTGTTTTTAGAAGGTCAATAAATTTCTTGTTTTGCTCCATTGTGCCTATGGATACCCTAACAAAGGTGCCAAAGATTGGGCGTACGATCATACCCTTCTTTTGTAATTCAACAAAGACCTCCTGTGCATCCCTCTTTGCATCAAAGAAAATATGATTTGTTTCTGAAGGTGCATAAGCTATGCCCATTTCCTCAAAGGCCTTATAAATATAGAGCTTACCTTCTTTATTTACCTCGTAGCTTTCCTTTAAAAAATCAATATCCTCCAGTGCAGCTATAGCAGCAACCTGAGATAGGGTAGTGACATTGAAGGGTCCACGTATTTTGTTTATCTCATTTATGATTTCCTCAGAAGCCATAGTGTATCCTACTCTTAAGGCAGCTAGACCATAGGCCTTTGAGAAGGTCCTCATAATAATCACATTTGAATATTTATCCAGCAACTTTATGCTGTCATGCAGATAATCCTCACGGGTTACATATTCCTTGTAGGCTTCATCATACACCACTACGATATCCTTTGGAACACTGTCCAGGAAGTCCAGCAGGGCTCCTTCAGTAAACATTGTACCAGTAGGATTATTGGGGTTGCAAAGCCATATAAGCTTTGTCTTGGAGGTGATAGCCTGCTTCATAGCCTCCAGGTCATATGTAAAATCCTTTAATGGAACTATAACAGGAGTTCCCCCCATCATAATAGCTGTAGAAAGGTATCGTGGGAAGGTAACATTGGCAACTATTACCTCATCGCCTTCATTAATAAAGGTTTTGGAAATCTGGTCAACCATTTCGTCAGAGCCGCAGCTGGGCAGAACCTGGTTTAGCTTTATTCCTAGTCTGTCAGCTATTGTTCTTTTTAAATCGGTACTATTCCCATCAGGATAAAAATTTAAATCATCTAGGGCCTTTAATATGGCTTCCTTAACCTTTGGTGAGGAGCCTAGCGGATTCTCGTTAGAAGCCAGCTTTATAACTTCCTTTAAGCCAAATTCTTTTTTTACGTCCTCAATTGGCTTTCCAGGCTTATATGGTACTAAATCCTTAATTTGAGGTCTAAACTGTATGCTCATACAAATCCCCTTTCATCCATCAAAAAAATTTAAAATCCTACAAATACATTATAGCATAATTGTAAACAATAGAAATAGCAATAGATAAAAATTGGTATTTCATCCATATTATAATATCCCATAAAGTGAAGAAATTATTTGTCATTATTCTTTAAAAAAATCATATATTTTTCAGAGAGCGAGGAGGGGAAAAGGCATAAGGCCCTTAGGAGAAGATGTAGCTGTTGCAAACTCTGGATTGTGAATTTTTCTAGATTTTGTAATAAATAAAAAAAGGGATTTATTAAAACATATAGAATATTGTATTTAATCTAAAAATTCTAACTTTACAGAATAAGGAGGAAGGGTAATGAAATTATACGAAGCTGATCGGATCAGGAATATTGCCTTATTAGGACATGGTGGAAGTGGTAAGACTTCAGTAACGGAAGCCGCATTGTTCGCAGCAAAGTTGACTACTAGAATGGGTAGAACAGAGGACGGAAATACTGTTTCAGACTTTGATAAAGAGGAAATCGCCAGAAGAATATCCATCAGTACTTCACTGATTCCAATAGAATGGAAGGAATGCAAGATTAATTTTCTAGATACCCCAGGATATTTTGATTTTGTCGGAGAAGTTCAAAGTGCTATTAAGGTTGCCGGAGGCATAATCATTATGGTGGATGCAACCAGTGGAATCGAAGTAGGTACGGAAAAGGCATGGGACTATGCAGTTGACAAAAAGACGCCAACCTTTATATTTGTAAATAAGATGGATCGTGAAAATTCAGATTTTACTAAGGTTCTAAATGATTTAAGAGAGAAATTCGGCAAGAAGGTTGCCCCCTTCCAAATCCCATTAGGAGAAAAGGAAGGCTTTATTGGAAACGTTAACATAGCAAAAATGACAGCCAGAGAGTATGACGGAAAGGATTGTATAGACAAGCCAATCCCTCAGGCACTAATGGAGGAGGCAATGAGCATAAGAGAGATGCTCTTGGAGTCAGTTGCAGAGTCCGATGAGGTGCTTATGGAAAAGTACTTCGCCGGTGAGGAGTTCACAGAGAAGGAAATTCAAGACGGACTGAGAAGAGGAATTATCAATGCTGATATAATTCCTGTAATATGCGGCTCAGCAGCTAAGAATGTCGGCATCCATACTCTGTTGGATATGATCGTGGACTATTCACCATCGCCAAAGGATATGCCTGCAAAGCAAGGCAAGAATCCATATAATGATAAGCTAGAGGAGCGAACCCTTGAGGCGAATGAACCCTTCTCGGCGCAGGTATTTAAAACTATAGTTGACGCCTATGTTGGAAAGATTTCCTTGCTGAAAATTATATCAGGAAAACTAACCTCAGATATGGAGGTGCTTAATGCCAACAGAGATGAAAAGGAAAAGCTGGGTAATCCCTTCCTATTAAGAGGTAAGAACCAGATCGAGGTTAAAGAGGTTATGGCTGGAGATATAGCAGCTGTTGCAAAGCTTCAAAATACCAGTACTGGAGATACCCTATGCAGTGTAAATAGCCCGATTATATACAGCGGAATTGAATTCAGTGAACCACAGCTATATCTTGCAGTCGAACCAAAGGCAAAGGGTGATGAGGATAAAATCAATCATGGTCTCCTGAAGCTGACAGAGGAGGACCCAACCTTCAGACTTGATAGAAACAAGGAAACAAAGCAAACTATCATCAAGGGTCAAGGAGAGCTGCACATAAAGGTTTTAGTCAGCAAGCTAAAGAATAAATTTGGCACAGATGTGGAGCTAACGGATGCCAAGGTTCCGTATAGAGAGACCATTAAGGGCAAATCAGATGTCCAAGGAAAGCATAAGAAGCAATCCGGTGGACATGGTCAATATGGTGATGTAAAAATGAGATTTGAGCCCAGTAGCTCTGAGTTTGAGTTTACAGAGGAGATATTCGGTGGTTCAGTCCCCAGACAATACATCCCGGCAGTTGAAAAGGGCGTGAGGGAATGCTTAGAGGCAGGCGCCTTGGCAGGATATCCTGTTGTAAATATAAAAGCCATATTATATGATGGCTCCTATCATGATGTTGATTCCTCGGAAATGGCTTTTAAAATAGCTGCCTCATTGGCCTTCAGAAAGGGCATGGAGACAGCTAAGCCGGTGCTGCTGGAGCCGATAGCAGAGGTAAGAGTTTATGTGCCGGAGGATTACATGGGGGATGTAATGGGAGACCTAAACAAACGTCGTGGAAGAATCGTAGGAATGGAGCCACAGGCAAAGGGCTTCCAATTAGTAATAGCAGAGGTGCCACAGTCGGAAATGTTTAAATATGCCACAGATCTCAGATCAATGACACAGGCTAGGGGATATTTTACAATGGATTTCACAAGATATGAAGAGGTGCCTCAGATGATTAGCGAAAAGATAGTGGAAGCTGCGAGAGCGGCTAAAGAATAGATCCTTCCAGCATGTGCTACAGCACATGCTATTTTTTTTATACTTTCTTCTACAGTGATTTATTAAAAAGATGGATTTATAGGTAAAAAATACAACGCAACATTATACTAAATTTTATCGAAACTAACAATAGGAAGGAGTGATATAATGCAGCAGCAGATATTTATAAACTATAATAGTGAATTGGGTCCAAGTGCAAGCCAACGGCTTATGGAGGCATTAAGAAATGTTGATAATAACGACGAGATTGTTATCGGAATGGACAACAGAGATGCTCATCAGTCAGACCAACTAATTGGAGTGCTTGAAAGGGAGGGCTTTCAGTGCCTTCCCAAGGGAGATGAAGTTGGAGAGCGATATTATATACACGCTAAAAGAAAGTAGGTAATTTATGTCTGCCCTTAGGTATTTTAAGCTATAAAAAGGCTAAAATACCTAAGGGCACTTTTTTTTGTTACATATATATTGATGATGCATGAAAATTTTTATAAGAAACATAGGTAATAGGAGATATTTTGAGAAAACCGGCGCTAATTTATTTTAATTGTTTAGAACTGGCAAATTTGCGATATTATTATAGTAAAACCCCATTGAAATTAAAATGGTAAATTATTATAATAAAAGTCAAAGAAGGTCAAAAAGTAGGGAGTGGTGAAATGGCAAGAATAAGCGACCTAATAGAGAACTTTTTAAAGACGCTGATTCAACAAAGCGTTGAAGATAGTATTGAGATACAGAGAAATGAATTGGCAAAATACTTTGATTGCTCACCCTCACAAATAAATTATGTGCTTATGACAAGATTTAATTTTAATCAAGGCTATATTATTGAAAGTCAAAGAGGTGGCGGGGGGTATATAAAAATAACCCGTCTGATTGTCGATAAGAACAGCTTTCTTCAGCATATCGTTATGGAGGAGCTGCAAAGCTCGTTAACAAAGAGCGAAGCCAACCGCATTATAACGGCATTGGTGGAATATCAATTCATAAGCAATAGAGAGGCAAAAATTATGCAGGCGGCGATGGAGGATCATGCTCTGGTTGCTCCTTTAAATCTTAAGGATCAAATAAGAGGGAATATTTTAAAGAGTATGCTGTCGGTGCTGTTAAAAAGGGAGGGGTAATTGTGCTTTGTGATGAATGTCAGAAAAGAACGGCTACAGTTCATATGACTAAGATAATACAGGGACAAAAGGAAGAGATACATTTATGCGAGGTTTGTGCTAAAAACAAAGAGAATATAAGTCTGCATAATCCTTTTACTATACCCAATTTCTTAACCAGCCTGTTGGATGCAAATATGAGCCCTCAGCACAGCTTCGTATACGTAGATGAGATATGCCAGGAGTGCGGCATGACCTTTTTGAGGTTCAAGCAGGAGGGAAGATTGGGCTGCGAGGCCTGCTACGAAGCCTTTGAAAAAAAATTAAATCCTTTAATAAAAAAAATTCAGGGCAATCAACAGCATTTAGGGAAGGTGCCAAAGAGGACTGGTGGGGTGATTCACCTAAAGCGGCAAGCTAAACAGCTTAAGCAGAAGCTTCAGCAGCTTATTGAGGCGGAGGAGTTTGAAGCTGCTGCCAATATCAGAGATGAAATTAGGGATATAGAGGAGCAGATTAAAAATGTTTAGGAGGGATAGCTATGCCTAAATGGTTGAAGGAAACGGGCCCCGATTCGGATGTAGTTATAAGCAGTAGGATTAGATTAGCTAGAAATATAGAAGCCACACCCTTTCCCCAAAGCTTGAAGGAGCCTCAGGGGAGGGAAATTATAAACAGAGTATATGATGCAGTGATTGAGGGGAACGCCTCCTTGAAAAATGAATTTAGCTTGATTGAGATTAACAGCCTTAACAAACTAGAAAAGATGAATTATGTGGAAAGCAACCTTATAAGTACGGATTTATTAAAACACAATGATATTGGCGCTCTGCTGGTGAATAATGACGAAGCTTTAAGCATTATGATAAACGAGGAGGATCACATCAGGATTCAGTGCATGCTGCCGGGGCTTCAGCTGACAGAAGGCTGGGACCTCGCAAATAAAATAGACGACTTAATTGAGGAAAGGGTCAATTATGCTTTTAATGAAAGACTGGGTTATCTGACCTCCTGCCCAACAAATGTTGGAACCGGCATCAGGGCATCTGTCATGATGCATCTGCCGGTATTGAATATGACGGGATACATGAACAATGTTATAAAAATTGCCGGACAGATTGGTCTGGCGGTGCGGGGTATTCATGGTGAGGGAACTGAATTTACAGGAAATATATATCAGATTTCCAATCAAATTACGCTAGGCTTGACGGAGGAGGAAATCATTAAGAATCTCCAGGATGTTGTCAGGCAGATAGTTCAACAAGAAAGAGCTCTGAGGGAAAACCTATATGTTGAAAGACCGGTTGAACTGGAGGACAGAATTTTTAGGTCCTATGGTCTTCTGAAGAATGCCAGGTTGATAACCAGCAACGAGGCCATGAAATTAATCTCAGACCTAAAGCTGGGAGTAAATTTAAAGCTTATAAATGATATTAGCCTGCAGCAGCTAAATGAGCTGATGATTATGATACAGGCTGGTTATATACAGAAGCAATTTGGTGGAGAAATTGGTGAGCATGAAAGGGATAAAAAGAGAGCAGAATTAATAAGAAGAAGCATATAGCTTAGGAGGTGTTTACAATGTCAGTATTTGGGAAATTTACAGAAAGAGCTCAAAAGGCAATTATTTTATCACAGCAGTTTGCTAAGCAATGGGGACATAATTACGTAGGTACAGAGCATTTGTTGCTGGGACTTCTTAATGAAGGCGAGGGAATAGCAGCTCAGGCTTTAAAAAATCTTCAAATAAGTGAGGCGGAAATACAGGAAAAGATAATCGCCTTAATTGGATATGGGGAAGAAAATGTAGAACTGTTGGGCTTTACACCCAGGACCAAGAGGATTTTCGAATTAAGCGTTGCAGAAGCCCGAGAGCTGGGGCATAACTATGTAGGTACGGAGCATCTTCTACTGGGTCTAATCAGAGAGGGTGAAGGTGTGGGAGCTAAAATATTATTGGATAAGGGCTTATCTCTTCAGAAGGTTAGGGACGAGGTTATAAAGCTCTTTAACAATTCCAGCAATAAAAGCGGTGCAAATTCAAATGAGGTTATAAAATCAAAAAAAACACCTACTCTGAATCAATTCGGCAGAGACCTAAACCAATACGCGGAGGAGGGGAAGCTGGACCCTGTAATAGGAAGATTTGAGGAAATTGAAAGAGTAATACAGGTTTTGAGCCGAAGAACAAAAAATAATCCTTGCTTGATCGGTGAGCCTGGTGTAGGTAAAACAGCGATTGCAGAGGGCCTGGCCCAAAGAATTGTAGAAGGAAATGTACCGGAGGTCTTGAGGAATAAAAGGGTAGTAACCCTAGATCTAGCATCCATGGTGGCTGGTGCAAAATATAGAGGCGAGTTTGAGGAGAGACTGAAGAAGGTTATGGAGGAAATCCGTAATACAGGAGATGTTCTTCTGTTTATCGATGAAATCCACACCATTATAGGTGCAGGTGCAGCAGAGGGGGCCATTGATGCCTCAAATATTATAAAGCCAGCTCTGGCAAGGAGCGAGCTGCAGGCTATTGGTGCCACTACCCTTGATGAATATAGAAAGCATATAGAAAAGGATTCTGCCCTAGAAAGAAGATTTCAGCCCATAACCATTGAGGAGCCTTCAGTTGAGGACACCATAAAGATATTGGAGGGTCTGAGGGACAAATATGAGGCTCACCACAGAGTAAAAATAAGCGATGAGGCTTTAACCGCAGCTGCTGAGCTATCCCATAGGTATATTACAGATCGTTTTCTGCCAGATAAAGCTATTGACCTTATTGATGAGGCTGCCTCTAAAATCAGAATTAAGGCTGTTACCGCACCTCCTGATCTTAAGGATCTGGAGGAGAGGCTGGAGCAGCTTCTGAAGGAAAAGGAGGAGGCTATAAGCATCCAGGACTTTGAAAGGGCTGCGAAGCTTAGGGATTCGGAGAAGTCCGCCAAGGATGAGCTGGCGGAAAGAAAAAATAACTGGAAAAGTGAAAACCAAACAAATCCATTGATTGTTGGTGTAGAGGATATCGCAGGAATTGTCTCCAGTTGGACGGGAATTCCGGTTAATAAGCTGCAACAGGAGGAATCCGATAGATTGCTGAGGCTGGAGGAGATACTCCATGACAGAGTAATAGGCCAGGAGGAGGCTGTTGCATCAATCTCCAAGGCCATTAGAAGGGCCAGGGTCGGGCTGAAGGATCCCAAAAGGCCTATAGGCTCCTTTGTATTCCTGGGACCTACAGGAGTCGGAAAAACAGAGCTTTCCAGAGCTCTAGCAGAGGCAATGTTCGGTGAAGAGGATGCCATGATCCGTATAGATATGTCGGAATACATGGAGAAGCATACGGTGTCCAGATTGATCGGATCGCCACCGGGATATGTAGGCTATGACGAGGGAGGACAGCTGACGGAAAAGGTCAGAAGAAAGCCCTATTCTGTAGTCCTCTTTGATGAGGTAGAAAAGGCCCATCCCGATGTATTTAACATATTGCTTCAAATACTGGATGATGGGAGGCTTACCGACGGCAAGGGTAAAACTGTAAATTTTAAAAATACAGTAATAATAATGACCTCAAATGTCGGGGCCCATACGATTAAAAAGCAAAGAACCCTTGGCTTTGTTGCCTCAGAGGAGAATCGTGCAAAAAGCGAATACGAAAAAATGAAGGAAAATGTCATGGAGGAGCTGAGAAGAACCTTCAGGCCAGAATTCCTGAATCGTATAGACGATATAATCGTCTTTCATGGCCTTGAAAGAGAGCATATAGGAAAGATAGTGGACCTTATGCTGAAGGACTTAAACAAACGACTTAAGGAAATGAATATCTCACTTGATGTAAGTGCTGGGGCTATAGAGCATGTTGCAGAAAAGGGCTTCGATCCCCAATTTGGTGCCAGACCTTTAAAACGGGCTATTCAAAAAATGATAGAGGATAAGCTCTCGGAGGAATTCCTAAAGGGTGCTATACAAGCAGGCAGCAATGTACTGGTGGATGTAAAGGATAATGAATTGGTGATAGTGAGCAAAACCTTAGTGAATAACGAATAGTGAGAAAAGCTTAGTTTATAAAGAATAGAATAATGAATAGTGAAAAAGAGGGGCTGCCGCACTAAGGAGATAGAGGCGGAGCTCCTTTTTTTTATGGTATTCATTATTCTCTGATATCTATTCACTATTCACTATTCACTATACTTTACCGTCATCCACTGTGGTACAATTAAAAAAGAATAATACAGGCGGTGATTGTATGGGGAAGAGTAAAACCAGTTTTATATGTCAATCCTGTGGCTACGATAGTCCCAAGTGGGTGGGAAAGTGCCCCGGCTGTGATCAATGGAATTCAATGGAGGAGGAGCTTGTCCTTGCTAAAAAGGATTTCAAAAGGTCCACTACTACTGAAGGAAAAACAAAGCCACAATCTATAAAAAATGTAAAGTCCGGTGCATATGAAAGATATAATACAGAAATAACGGAGCTTAATCGAGTTTTAGGTGGAGGGCTTGTTAGAGGCGCATTAACTCTTATTTCAGGAGAGCCCGGGATAGGTAAGTCAACCCTCATATTACAGACCGGCAGTAATATTGCAAGAAAATATGGTGCAGTATTATACGTATCTGGTGAGGAGTCGGAGGAACAGATAAAGATGAGAGCCGAAAGGCTTGATGCTCAGGCGGACGACCTTTTTATCGTTTCCGAAACTAACGTGGAAATAATAGAGGGCTATATTAATGAAATGCTGCCGGTTTTTGTGATCATAGATTCTGTACAAACCCTGTATCAATCAGAGCTATCCTCTGCACCCGGAAGCGTATCTCAGGTGAAGGAATGTGTTAACAACCTTATGCGGATAGGAAAAAGCAAAAATATACCGATATTTTTAGTTGCCCATGTAACAAAGCAGGGGGAGCTGGCAGGGCCAAGGGTTCTGGAGCATATGGTGGATACCGTGCTGCATTTTGAGGGTGAGAGAACTCAGGATTTTAGAATTTTAAGAGCCCTAAAAAACAGATTTGGGACCACCAGTGAAATTGGTATATTTGAAATGGCAGAGCAGGGGCTTATGGAGGTTTCAAATCCTTCGGCAATTTTTTTGGAGTCAATAAATCCTGAGGCTGAGGGGGCTGTTGTTATAGCCACTATGGAGGGCACTAGGCCTATTCTTTTGGAGATACAGGCTTTGGTTACACCCACCAACACGGGATTCCCAAGGAGAACCGCTGTTGGTGTGGATATCAATAGACTGAATATGATCATAGCGGTGCTGGAGAAAAAAATGGGACTTCCCTTAGTGAACTTTGACATTTATATTAATGTAGTAGGGGGGCTTAAGCTGGAGGGCACCTTTGCAGACCTAGGCATTGCTGCCGCCATCTATTCAAGCCTGAGGGGGATACCCGTAGCCACAAGGGAAATCATCATGGTGGGAGAGATAAGCCTGACAGCAGATTTAAGACCTGTCTCCCATACGGATAAGATGATTAGGGAGGCCCATAAGCTGGGCTTTAAGAGGATAATATTGCCCAGGAAAAATAATAATAAACTCGATGAAAGTAATAATATAAAAATATTATCCGTAAATAATCTACAAGAGGCTATAAAATTAATAGAATAAATTAAAGAATAATGGTTTCATTATTTGTTTTTTAGGTAAAAATAGCAGGTAATAAATATAAGTTCCTTAGGGGGAGGTAGTATTCAGTTGAAGGAAGAGGAAAAAAGGCAAAAACAGTTGATAGAGGCAATTAGAATGGTTGCTCCAGGCACACCTCTGAGGGAAGGTCTCGAAAATATTTTAAGGGGTAAGATGGGGGCCTTGATCGTATTCGGTGATAGCGAGCCTGTATTGAATCTTGTGGATGGAGGCTTCTATATAAATATTGATTTTTCACCGGCATATATATATGAGCTGGCAAAAATGGATGGTGCCATAATATTAAGCAATGATAATAAGAAGATACTCTATGCCAATACGCAATTAATACCTGATCCAACAATTTCAACCTCAGAAACAGGTATCAGGCATCGTATAGCTGAAAGGGTGGCGAAGGAAACAGGCGAGACAGTAATATCTATATCGCAGAGAAGAAATATCATTACCCTATATCAAGGCAATACAAAGTATATTGTGCAGGACACCGGAAGGATTCTGACAAAGGCAAACCAGGCTATACAAACCCTGGAAAAATATAAGTCGGTGCTGGACCAAGCAATGAGCAACCTCAGTGCGTTGGAATTTGAAGATTTGGTGACGCTTTATGATGTGGTGGTAGTGCTGCAAAGAACAGAAATGGTAATGCGAATAGTAAAGGAAATAGAGCGCTTCATCAGTGAGCTGGGGAATGAAGGAATACTGGTGAGTATGCAGCTGGATGAGCTGGTGGGGAATGTTAAAGAGGACGGAAAATATGTCGTATACGATTACAACAAAAATCCGGAGCTGGACTACGTAGGGGTCCAGAAGCAGATAAAGCTGCTGTCCTCTGAGGAACTGCTGGACCTATCCTCCTTTTCCAGAATTTTGGGCTATGAAAGCACCTTAGCGGCATTAGATGCAAATCTCTCGCCTAAGGGCTACAGAATATTAAGCAGAATACCAAGACTGCCGGCTTCGGTTATAGAAAACCTGGTTAAGCAATTTGGTGGTCTGCAAAAAATACTTCAGGCCTCAATAGAGAAGCTAGATGATGTAGAAGGAATTGGTGAGGTAAGGGCCAGGGCAATAAAAGAAGGCCTGCGGAGATTGCAGGAGCAGGTAATGCTGGGACGCCACATATAAACAAAAGCAAGCCCCGGAATTTTTCCGGGGCTTATTTAAATTCATTTAAAGCAGACCGTATTTTCCCAGAGTGTTTAACTGTTCATAATGCTTATTGGTCATTTCTGTCATGTCAATATTAAATAAATTACACAGGGTAGTAAGGTAAAAGAGATTATTAGCCAGCTCCTGCTCAATTTTTTCATGACAGATATCGCACAATGCACCTTCAATATGATGTCCAACAAAATTTTTTAACTCTGAAAATGTAGCGTCCTGTGGAATGTCGTGCTTTTCAGTATGAATTTCAATACAGCCGCAATATGTAGCTGATTTGGCAACAGCTCTATTGACCTTTGCTGAGCTCTCCTGAAACTTTGTTAGTACGTCTAAAATGCTCCTATGACGAACTAGGACCTCGTCCACCTTTGACTGAAAATCTGATAAGTTTTTCATATATTCAACCCCTCATGAGTATAGTTTTTATTAGCTCTAATCAACATTATACTGATATGTTATTTTCCTTGTCAATTAGATGTATTTGGATTTTAAAGGATATAATAAAATTATGGCTATGGGACTACGAGTTGTATGGCCTATGACAGTCAGGTTATGCAAATAAAAAATAATAAAAAATAAAAATTTCGATTGACAACTATTATGCGGTGTGATAAAATAATTAATTTGTTTGACATTTTAACTCTGCTGTTGTATACTTATTATGATGTAATATAGCCAATTAGGAGGTTTATACTATGTTTAATATCGGGGATAAAATCGTATATCCAATGCATGGTGCTGGTGTTATTGAAGCCATCGAAGAAAAGGAGATACTTGGGACAAGAAGAAAATACTACATTATGCGAATGCCTTTAGATGAAATGAAGGTAATGATTCCTTTGGACACTATCGATGGCATCGGTATTCGACAGGTAATCAGCAGTCATGAGGTTGAAAGTGTATTTGCTGTACTGGAGGCTAATGAAACCAAAATGCCTCAAAATTGGAACAGAAGATATCGTGCGAATATGGACCAACTGAAAACCGGTGATATTTTTGAGGTGGCAGAGGTTGTGAGAAATTTGACCCTTAGGGATCGTGAAAAAACACTATCCACCGGCGAAAGGAAGATCCTTAGCAATGCAAGACAAATTTTAATAAGTGAATTAATTCTTGCAACAGGTAACTCTGATGCGGATATCATGGCTACGGTTGAAGAGGCCATAAAATAAATATCCTATTAAATATTGATTTTGTTAATTTTATAAATATTAAATATTGATAAAATGTTTATTAAATAAGGAAAAATAGGCTAAAAGGTCGACTGACTTTGCTTGACATTTCCTAGATTATCTACGACAATAAATAAGAACTCACTTTTTAGCTTATAATAATTTTACTTTTAAGCACTAAATATATAAGTTTTTATTCAACTTATTTTAAAAAACAAAAAAATGGGAATAATGAAGATAGGAGGTGGTTGAATGATTAATAAAATCATTAGAGGAGTATTAACAGTATTAGGTTCTTTTTTAGGTTTAGCTTTATTTGTATACGTTATTAATATCATGGCGCTTGAGAGTGTTCTATCAAACCTAGCAGCTTATGTTACCGGAATTATTTTATCATCTTTATTAAGTGGTATTATCTTTTTCTTAATTACCCCTTGGTTAATCAATCTAGGCAGAAGCACTGTAAACTGGGTTGAAAAGGAGCTGGCAAATGTACCAATGGTAAATGTGGTATTAGGCTCTGTAGGAATGATAATAGGTTTGTTCATTGCTTATTTGATCAGTCAGTTGCTATATAATATACCCATTCCCTTTGTAGGAACTATTGTTTCTGCGGTGCTGCATATATTTATGGGATATCTTGGTGCAAGAATAGCAACCAAGAAGATCGACGAAATTACCAGCTTGCAGTCGGTTTTCAAAAAGAATATGAGTAAGGAAAAAGGAAATAAAAAGGAAAATAAATCTTATCCAAAGATATTAGATACTAGCGTCATTATAGATGGAAGAATTGCTGATATATGTAAGACGGGATTTGTTGAAGGTCCCCTTATAATTCCTGAATTTGTTTTAGAGGAGCTAAGGCATATAGCCGACTCATCTGATTCGCTTAAGAGAAACCGAGGAAGACGAGGTCTGGATATTTTGAATAAAATCCAGAAGGAGTTGGATATTGAAGTTAAGATTTATAGTAAGGATTTTGAAGACCTTTCGGAGGTAGATACCAAGCTGTTGCGTTTGGCTGAGGTGTTAGACGGCAAGGTGCTGACAAATGACTACAATCTTAATAAAGTGGCAGAATTTCAAGGGGTACCTGTACTTAACATCAACGAACTGGCTAATGCCGTAAAACCGGTTGTTCTGCCGGGTGAGGAGATGCTGGTGCAGGTAATAAAAGACGGTAAGGAATCAGGACAGGGTCTGGCATATTTGGACGATGGCACTATGATCGTTGTTGATAGCGGTAAAAAGTTCATCGGCAAAAACATAGATGTTCTTGTAACCAGTGTTTTACAAACAGCAGCAGGAAGAATGATATTTGCTAAGCCTAAATCTATGGTTGATAAATCAGCCTAAAAATGAATCTCGGGACGGTGGTTTTAATGCTTTGCTTTTGGCGAAGAATTAAAGCCCCGTCCTTTGTTTATGTCTAGGAAATCAAAAGGCACTTAGTGCTTTTGTTCATTACATTAAATTCCAATATACATGTAGAAATTTTTTTGAAGGATGATTATAATTAGAACTAAGAATTAAGACCGTCAAGACTAACATATAATGAGGTGGAAAATTTGAATGAGGATATAAGAGCATCAGCAATAGTGGTGGCGGCGGGTAAGGGAAAGAGGATGGGTGCCAGCTGCAATAAGCAATTTATTAAATTGAGAAATAAGCCGATTTTGGCCCATACGCTGGAGGTGCTTCAGAATAGCTCGAGCATAGATGACATAATTATAGTCGTTGGGGAAGAGGAAATAGACCTTTGCTTAGATGAAATCGTAAATACATATAGGCTAAGTAAGGTAAAAAGCGTGGTGGCCGGAGGAGCAGAAAGACAGGATTCCGTTGCTAGGGGCCTTGAGGAGCTTAAGGATGGCTGTAGTATTGTTTTGGTACAGGATGGAGCCAGACCCTTTATTGACGATGAGATGATAGAAAGAAGCATCAGGACTGCATGGGAGGAGGGGGCTGCTATAGCTGCTGTTCCTGTGAAGGATACCATAAAGCAGGCAAATTCTGCTCTTGAGGTGGAGGCAACCCTTCAGAGAAGCAGCCTTTGGTCAGTTCAAACCCCTCAAGCCTTTAAGCTGGAAATACTCCTTGAGGCCTATGAAAGGCTAAGGGAAAACAATATGGTTGTTACGGATGATGCTGCAGCTGTGGAGAGTATGGGCTTGAAGGTTAAGATCGTCATGGGGAGCTATGAAAATATAAAAATCACAACGCCGGTGGATTTGATTATAGCAGAGGAAATTCTAAAGAGAGGGGACATATAAATGAGAATAGGTTTAGGCTATGATGTTCACCGTCTGGTAGAAGGCAGGCGACTTATAATAGGGGGAGTGGAGATACCCTACGAAAGAGGTCTTTTAGGGCATTCGGATGCAGATGTACTGCTGCATGCCATCAGCGATGGTTTGCTGGGGGCTGCGGCCTTGGGGGATATAGGCAAGCATTTTCCGGATACCGACGACAGCTTTAAGAATGCTGATAGTCTAGTTTTGTTAAAAAAGGCAATGGAGCTGGTAAGCAGCAAGGGCTATATGGTGAATAATGTGGATGCTATCATAATTGCTGAAAAACCCAAAATGGCGCCTTATATTGATAGCATGAGGAGAAAAATAGCGGAGGCCCTGCAGGTGGAGCTTGATGCTGTAAGTGTTAAAGCAACAACTACTGAGGGACTGGGGGCAACAGGCAGAGGTGAGGGCATAGCTGCTCAGGCAGTGGTAAGCCTCATAAAAAACAAAGCAGGGGAGGCTATATAATGATTGAGGTAAAGGGCTTGAAAAAACGCTTTAAGGAGGTTGAGGCTGTCAAAGGAATCAGCTTTAGAGTAGAAAAAAAAGAGGTTCTAGGACTGCTGGGGGAAAATGGTGCAGGGAAAACAACTACCCTCAGGATGCTGGCCACTATGCTAAAGCCTTCTGAAGGCACTGCGCAGATTAATGGGAAGGATATTGTAGCTGATGCGGATGCAGTAAGGCAGGAAATAGGAATTCTCTTTGGAGGAGAAATCGGCCTTTATGACCGCTTGACCGCCAGAGAAAATATAGAGTATTTTGCAATGCTGAATAATATGGAAAAGGCTGAAATGAACAGACGGATAGAGTACCTTGCTGAAATGCTAGAAATGGGTGAGTATATTGACAGAAGGGTAGGTCAATTCTCCAAGGGCATGAAGCAAAAGGTTGCTATAGCCAGATGTATCGTCCATAATCCTCCGGTTATGCTATTTGACGAGCCCACCTCCGGGCTGGATGTTACTGCCGCCAGGGTTGTACAGCAGTTTATAAGAAGCTGCAAGGAGGAGGGTAAGACAATAATTTTCTCCAGTCATTCAATGGCAGAGGTGGAGAAGCTTTGCGACAAGGTTGCCATCATTCACAAGGGAAGCATTGTGGAGGAGGGGGATTTACAATCTCTTAAGGCGAAATACAATAAGGATGTTGAAGAATTATTTGTAGAATTGGTAGGTGAAAAGCATGAGATATAATCACACAATGGTGGTGTTTAAGAAGGAGCTTAAGGACATATTTAGAGATAAGCGCACCTGGATTGCCAGTGTGCTAATCCCAGTTCTGGTGTTCCCCTTAATGTTCTTTTTAATGGGGCTGGGGAAGGCGAATCTAGATAAAACTATGGAGAGTGATATACCCATATACATAGAAAGTAGTCAGGAAAATCAATTGGCTAAATATCTGGAGAGCAGCCCGGGCCTGCTGGCTGTAGACTCTGCTGATCCCTACGAAGCCCTTGAAAAGGGTGAGATAAAGGTAATCGTTCAAATTGAAGAGAATTTCCAGGAAAGGCTTGAAAATGGAGAGCCTGGTGGACTAAAGCTTATTTATGATGAAATAAGCAATGAATCCAGCATGGCCATGTCGGTGGTGGATAGGGCAATAGCCTCCTTCGGTGAAGATATACTGAAGGGTAGGCTGGAGGCTTTAGGTATTAATCCGGAGGTGCTGAAGCCCACCTCTGTAAGCTACGAGGCATATGTTCCCGAGGGACAGGAGTCTAAAGGGGATGGAACCTCGGTTATGCTATTAACATTTTTACTGCCCTTTCTATTGATGCTATACCCTGTTGTTGGAGGAATGCCGGCTGCCATAGATTTAGGAGCTGGTGAGAAGGAAAGAATGTCCCTAGAGCCGCTGCTATCTACAGGGGCCAATAGAATGTCTATATTACTGGGAAAATATCTGACTATTTTGCTGGCCTCAATTATTGGAGTAATTACTTCGTTGGGTGGCATACTAATAGCAACAAGATTTAACACCGATATGCTGCCTGCAGGAATTAAGATATCTCCAGTATCGATGCTGATAATGATAGGCATATCCCTAACAATGGCTTTAATGCTAAGTGGACTAATGCTCTCCATCAGTATATTTGCAAAATCCTCGAAGGAGGCCGGCACCTATTTGAGTCCTATTACCTTTTTACTGATGATACCGACCTATTTGACCATGTTTATGGATGTCAGGACCATTCCTAATAAATTATTTTTCGTACCTCTATTAAATGCAGTATTACTTATGAAGGAGGTCTTGGTGGATATCATTAATCCGATACATATAGCAATAACCTTCTCCTTTACTGCGGTACTGGTGGTATTGGCTCTGCTATTTACTAAGTATATATTTAATAAGGAATCAGCTATTTTCAGATCATAGCAATTAATTTAATTTGTAGTTGACATATTGAAGAGTTTTAGATATTCTATAAAAAAGAATAGTGTAAATACAATGATAGGGAATAGTAGAGAAACACTGCTTCCAAGAGAGGGGGCCCCCGGCTGAAAGGCTCTCATGTCAGTTTTTTCGAACCCATCCTAGAGTAAATGACCGTTTAAGGTCATTCGGTGGACGCCGTTATGTCATTGAGTGAGCTCCTAGTGAGCTAATTAGAGTGGTACCACGGAGAATATATCCTTCGTCTCTATCGATGATAGAGATGAGGGATTTTTTTGATGTCTTACAAAAAATAAGAAGAATAAACGATTACATTACATAAAAATAGAAAGGAAGGATGTAATATGAGTAAAAAGGAAAAGCAGCAATTTGTAAATGAAATTACACCTATGGAGGTGGATTTTCCCCAATGGTACACAGATGTTATATTAAAAACTGACCTAGTGGATTATTCTCCTGTAAAAGGCTTTATGGTAATCAAGCACTATGGCTATGCCATTTGGGAGAATATTCAGCAGTATCTAGACAAACGCTTTAAGGATACAGGGCATAAAAACTGTTATTTCCCATTACTGATACCTGAAAGCCTGCTTAAAAAAGAAGCGGAGCATGTGGAAGGCTTTGCACCTGAGGTGGCCTGGGTTACCCATGGTGGAAATGAGGAGCTGGCAGAAAGGCTATGTATCAGGCCAACCTCAGAGACAATCATATGTGATATGTATTCAAAATGGTTAAAATCCTATAGGGATCTGCCCTTCCTATTCAACCAATGGTGTAGTGTTGTCAGATGGGAAAAGAGCACAAGGCCCTTTTTGAGGACATCGGAATTTTTATGGCAGGAGGGGCATACCCTGCATGAGACCTATGATGAGGCTGAGGCGGAAACCCTGCAAATGCTGAATATTTATAGGGAGATGGCGGAGGAGGTCTTAGCTATTCCTGTTGTTATAGGCCAGAAGTCGGCGAAGGAAAAATTCGCTGGTGCCCATGCCACCTATACTATGGAGGCCCTAATGCATGATGGAAAGGCCCTACAGGCAGGTACCTCCCACAATCTAGGGCAGCATTTTACAACTGCCTTTGATATTAATTATTCCGACAGAAACGGTGAGCAACAAAATCCATATCATACCTCATGGGGTGTGTCTACCAGATTAATCGGCGGAATTATTATGGTTCATGGGGACAACAGAGGCTTGGTATTGCCACCAAAAATTGCTCCTATACAGGCGGTAATAGTACCGATAGCAAGCCACAAGGCTGGCGTAAATGAGAAGGCGCAGGAGCTATATTCCGACTTAAGGAGCAGCTTCAGGTTAGAGCTGGACGATAGAGAAAACTATTCTCCAGGCTGGAAATTTAATGACTGGGAAATGAAGGGTGTTCCTATTAGGATTGAAATAGGACCTAAGGATATAGAAAATAATCAGGCTATGCTCTTCAGAAGAGATACTTTAGAGAAGGAGGCCGTATCCCTTGATGAGCTTAAGGAAAGGGTTGAGGGTCTGCTGGCGGATATTCAGAACAACCTGCTATTAAAGGCAAGTCAAATGAGGGATGAGCACACCTACTATGTAAAGAGCTTTGATGAGCTTAAAGAGGTAATGGAAAGGCGTCCTGGCTTTGTAAAGGCAATGTGGTGTGAGGAAAGAGCATGTGAGGATCATATAAAGGCAGAAACAGGAGTTACTGTGCGTTGTATTCCCTTTGAGCAGGAAAATTTAGGGGATACCTGCCCCTTCTGCGGAAAGCCTGCAAAGAAAATGGCTTATTTTGCGAAAGCATATTAAGGCGAAGAATAGTGAATAACGAATGGTGAATAGTGAATAGTGGATAGTGAATAGAGTTGGTGAATAATTAATAATGACTAGTGAATAACAAAGACAAAGAATAAAGAATAAAGAATAAAGAATAAAGAATAAAGAATAAAGAATAGAAGATAAAGAAACGGGCCTCTAGGATACTAGGGGTCTTTTTCTTGTGAAGAAATCTAGTCCTTGCAGCCTAAGGCACAGGAATAATACTGTGGCTCTGTGGCACAATAGAATAAACAAATTCGGGAGGGAAGGGAATGAAAAAACAATATTTCAATCGATCAGCTCTCTTTTTGATGATGCTTATACTATTGTTTAATATATCGGTCTACGGGCAGAGTAACAGAGTAATCACCCTTGGGAATGATTTAAGTCAGGAGGAACGGAACCAAATATTTAGGATATTTGATGTGGCTGAGGACGGCGTAAAAACCCTTGTAGTAACCAATGATGAGGAAAGAGAGTATCTTCAGGGGGTTGCTACAGAAGCCCAAATAGGCACCAAAGCTATTTCCTCTGCCTATGTCGAAGGCCTGTCCGACGGTGAGGGTATACAAGTGGAAACCTATAATATTACATGGGTAACAAAGGAGATGTTTGAAAATGCTCTGCTTACGGCAGGGGTAAAGGATGCCAGAGTAATTGCGGCTGCTCCCTTTAATGTTTCAGGAACTGCGGCGCTTACAGGGATACTCAAGGCCTTCGAGGAGATGACGGGAAGGGATATCGCTGAGGAGCAGAAGCAAATAGCCAATGAGGAAATCGTAAAAACCGGAAGACTTGGTGAGGAAATTGGGAAGGACAAAGCCTCTCGATTGGTGCAGGAGGTTAAGCAGGAAATAGTTGGAAAAAATGTCAGGAACCCAGAGGAGATTAAACGGATTATAATTGAAATCGCCGGGCGGCTGGATATAAATTTAAATACAGAGCAAATAAATGATTTATCAGGACTTATGGAGAAAATAAATAGTCTCAATCTGAATACTGAAGAGATGAGAAAGCAGCTGGAGAGCATCGGCAGACAGCTGGGGGAAATAGCCGACCAAAACAAAGAGGTAAAATCTATATTGGACAAAATACTGGACTTTATCAAAAGGATATTTGAGTCTATTCTTGGCATGGTTAGGAAAAGCGTTAGTGAATAACGAATAACCTCTAACCATTCAATAATGCCTTTATAAAATCAATGCACTTCGCCTTGCTACCTAACATAGAATAGGTTATAATATGGTAATATAAAGAATGGAACACTTAGGAGGAAGGGTATGTCAGTTAGGGTTAGATTTGCGCCAAGTCCAACGGGCTTTGTACATATAGGCAGCTTAAGGACAGCGCTATACAATTATTTATTTGCAAAAAAAAGCAACGGAAAGTACATACTTAGAATTGAGGATACAGATCAAAACAGGCTTGTTGAGGGTGCCATTGAGGGCATGCTGAAGGCTATGGACTGGGCCGGGGTTAATCACGATGAGGGTATGATAAAGGATAGTAATGATACACTGGTTCAGATCGGTGAATATGGCCCCTATGTGCAATCAGAGAGACTGGATATCTACCAAGAGCATATAAAGACACTATTGGACAGCGGTGATGCCTATCATTGCTTCTGCTCAAAGGAAAGAATAGATGAGGTAAGGGAAAAGCAGAGGGAAGCAGGACTGCTGCCTAAATACGATGGTCATTGCAGGGGTCTTACAAAGGAGGAGGTAGCGGCTAAAAAGGCTGCAGGTGAAGCCTGTGTCATCCGCCTTAAGCTTCCTGAAAAAACAGATATTGCCTTCAATGACGTCGTTAGAGGAAATGTTGTTGTAAATACAGAGGATATGGACGATCAGGTGCTGATTAAATCTGACGGCTTTCCGACCTATCATTTTGCAGTAGTGGTGGATGATCACCTAATGGGTATAACCCATGTTATACGTGGCGAGGAGTGGTTGATTTCCACACCAAAGCATGTCTACATGTTTGAAGTATTAGGCTGGCAGGCGCCGCAGTATGTTCATCTGCCCAACATTCTAAACACCGAAAGAAAGAAGCTCAGCAAGCGTCAAGGGGATGTTGCTGTAGAGGACTTTATGAAAAAGGGCTATCTTCCAGAGGGCTTAGTTAACTATATAGCCTTGGTGGGCTGGAGTCCCGATGATAATCAGGAAATACTATCCATGGAGGAGCTTATTGAGAAGTTCACCTTAGAAAGAGTTTCGAAAAGCGGTGGCGTTTTCGATGTCAACAAATTAAATTGGGTAAATGCCCATTATATAAAGGCAAGCAGCGTCGAAAGGATCACAGACCTTGCAATACCACATTTAGTAGAGGCGGGGTATTTAACTGAAGCAGAGGCTAAGGAAAAATATCAGTGGCTGAAGGATATGGTTGAGGTATTAAAGGGGAGCCTTTCCTATGTTGGTGAGATTACCGATAAAGTGGGTATATTCTTTAAGACAGAGATAGCTCCAGAGGATGAAGAAGCAGCAGAGCTACTTAAGGAGGAGCATATAGCGACGCTATTGGATGCCTTCATTGAAAAGGTAAGGGCTGCTGAGTTAATTGATGCTGATTTTGGCGGCAAGGTATTTAAGGAAATACAAAAGGAAACGGGAATAAAGGGGCCAAAGCTCTTTAAACCCATCAGAGTTGCCGTGACGGGGGCTGCCCACGGGCCGGATTTGCCATTGGTGATGAAGGTTTTAGGTAAAGAAAATCTATTGTCCCGCATACAATATGTAAAGGAAAATTTAATATAGCTAAAGGCAGAGATCAGGAGAAGTAAATTTATTACGCCCAACAGAGAGGAGCTATCATTGGCTGAGAGTAGCTCAAGGAAACGGATAAATTGAAATGCACCTGTGAGCCATTGCTTGAATTAAGTAGAGCGAATCGGAGGTCCCGTTATAGACCGAAAAGAGGAATGACAGGCGCATTCAACTAGAGTGGAACCGCGGATTAACTCCGTCTCTAATAGACCATATGTTTATTAGAGGCGGAGTTTTTGTTATTTAAAGATTTATATTTAAGGATGAATCGTATAAAGTCAAAGGTTTCCTGCAATATGCAATTTTCCAATTTAATTAATTATGAGTGAGGGGTGAGGAAAATGCCAAATTTTTTACGCACCATAAGGGAAGATATTCAAGCGATATTTGAGAGGGACCCAGCTGCAAGGACCACCATCGAGGTGCTGCTATGCTATCCTGGATTACATGCTATCATAATGCACAGAATTTCCCATGGACTCTTTAAGCGGGGGTGGGTGGTATTACCTAGAGTAATATCTAATGTTTCAAGATTTTTTACGGGAATTGAGATTCATCCCGGAGCAAAAATCGGAAAAAAGCTCTTTATAGACCATGGTATGGGGGTTGTAATAGGAGAAACGGCTGAGGTGGGGGACAATGTTACAATATATCAGGGAGCTACCTTGGGGGGCACCGGAAAGGAAAAGGGCAAGCGTCATCCCACTATTGGAAACAATGTGGTTATTGCCTCCGGAGCCAAGGTTTTAGGACCCTTTAAGGTTGGAGATAATTCTAAAATAGGTGCCGGCTCTGTAGTGCTGCGGGAGGTGCCGGAAAACTGCACAGTGGTGGGGGTTCCCGGCAGGGTTGTTGTCAAGGACAATATGAAGGTTCAGAGGACAGAGATAGACCTCGATCAAACAAAGCTCCCTGATCCGGTCTTTGACGAAATACATTTATTGAGGAAAAAGCTCTTTGCATTAGAGCAAAGAATCGGCGAAATAGAGAGGAGAGACAGTGATGAAATTATTTAACACCTTAACCAGAAAAAAAGAGGAATTTATACCGATTACTCCGGGGGAAATAAAGATGTATGCCTGCGGGCCAACTGTATATAATTTTTTCCATATAGGCAATGCCAGAACCTTTATGACCTTTGATGCTATGCGGAGATATTTCCAATACAGGAGCTTTAAGGTAACCTTTGTTCAGAACTTTACAGATATTGACGATAAAATAATCAACAGGGCATTGGAAGAAAACACAAGCTCCTGCGAAATAAGTGAAAGGTACATCAGAGAATACTTTAAGGATGCAGAAAGCTTAGGTATACTTAAGGCGGACCTTCATCCGAAGGTTACGGAAAACCTCAATGAAATTATTTCTTTTATAAAGTCCCTGGAGGAAAAGGGGCTGGCCTATGAGGCGGATGGCGATGTGTATTACAATGTGGAGGCCTTTGAGGGCTACGGCAAGCTTTCCAAGCAAAGCCTTGAGGATTTGCAGTCGGGGGCTAGGATAGAAATAAATGAAAGAAAGAAAAATCCATTGGATTTTGTACTTTGGAAGGCAGCTAAGCCCGGTGAACCCAGCTGGGAGAGCCCATGGGGCTTAGGTAGGCCAGGCTGGCATATAGAGTGCTCTGCTATGGCAAAGAAATATCTGGGGGAGACAATTGATATTCACGGCGGCGGTGGTGATTTGGTTTTCCCTCACCATGAAAATGAAATCGCTCAGAGTGAGGGAGCATCAGGAAAATCCTTTGCAAATTATTGGGTTCATGTAGGCTATTTAAATATAGACAATAAAAAAATGTCTAAATCCTTAAATAATTTCTTTACCGTAAGGGATATTCAGGAGGAATATGACCTAGAGGTTATTAGATTCTTTTTATTATCCGCCCATTATCGTAATCCTTTGAACTTTAGCAGGGATTTGGTGGATGCAGCTCAAAACGGTCTAGAGAGGCTTTATAACACAAAGCATAATTTAAAGCATCTTATGGATAATACTGAAATTAGAGAGCTTCAAGAGGAAAAGGAGTCTTGGGTTAAGGAGCTTTCTGGCTTCAGAAGCAGATATATTGAAGCTATGGATGATGATTTTAATACAGCGGATGGTTTGGCGGTAGTCTTTGACCTGGTTAGATTTATAAATACGAACATATCTGCTGCCAGCTCTAGGGCAGCCACTGAGGAGGCTCTTAAACTGCTGATGGAGCTGACCAATGTGCTTGGATTGTTGGATAAAGAAGAAAGCAATAGCCTAGAGGCAGAAGTGGAGGCTTTGATCCAGGAAAGACAACAGGCCCGTAAGGAAAAGAATTTTGCGAAATCAGATGAAATAAGAGATAAGCTGAAGGCTATGGGCATAGTTCTGGAGGATACACCCCAGGGAGTAAAGTGGAAAAAAATATAGTTAAAGGGGCTGGTTCCTAAGGACCAGCCCTATAAGCTAAACAGTCCTCAAATCAAATAATATACATTTATTAGAAACTTTATTAGGAAAAGAAGGTCAAATTAATATATAATATATTTAGCACATAATCAAAAAAAGATAGAAGGTAGGAGTACAATGGAGGATTTAAGGGTTTTATTGGAGGGCCTTGAGGAAGGTCTTGAAGAGAAGGACGTAAGGATGATGTCTCCCTTGGTGCTGGCATATATTGGGGATGCGGTTTATGAAATATACATAAGGAATTTTCTGGTGCGACAGGGCAGGGCGTCAGTTAATGATCTACATAGGGCATCAACGAGGTATGTAAAAGCGAAGGCACAGGCAGAGATTGTGCATGTCTTGGAGGTGGAGCTTACTGAGGAGGAGTGGACGGTAGTAAAACGGGGCAGAAATCAAAAATCTGCGACTACTCCTAAAAATGCGGAGCTGATAGACTATAAATATGCAACTGGCCTAGAGGCACTAATAGGCTATTTATTCCTATGCGGAAAAACCGAAAGGCTTGTTGAAATAGTTAAAAGAGCCATAGATATAGTAAATAAAGCGTAATGGAGGGGCCAGAAGATGGACAAGCGCTCAAGAGCAATGCTTATTGCTACGGCAATATTATTTGTAGTACTTATGATTAAATCCATTTGGATAGATCCGGCAAAAGCTGCTGAAGAAGAACAAAACCATTATAGCAAATTTGCTTTAGAGGTAGCTCCAGATTTACATAACAGTTTATTGCTTAAAACGGGACTTCTAACCTACAGAATTATAGACGTTGAACGGGTGAGTCAAGAAGGAGTAACCGTGGTGGCATATACAGACGAAGAAGGAAAAATGGTTCAGGAGGAAATAACAGGACAATACTCTGCAAAGGCTAGGGTTTACCTGCTATACATATTTCCTTACAAGGACTTCAAGATAGAAGGAGGATTATAATGGAGGCGAAATTAAAGGTCGAATTAATAACCTGTACACCAGAGCCAGAAAAAATAATAGCATCTGCAGCGAAGCTGTGCTATTCCTCCAGTGATATAGAGAGCTTAATGAAGAATTTAAGTGAGGACCAAGTAACCAAATTCGTAGAGATGCTGGGAAGCTTCGGTCATGAATCACCCTTCGAGCACATTAGCTTTACCTTTGGGATTGAAGGGGTTTCCAGAAGCCTTACCCATCAGTTGGTTAGACATAGAATTGGTTCCAGCTACTCTCAAAAAAGTCAACGTTATGTTACAGAGGGCTCCTTTGAATATGTAGTTCCTCCCGATATCAAGGCTATACCGGAGGCCTACAGCCTGTACATCGAGGCAATGGAGCAGCAGCAGGAGACATATGACCAATTGGCAGAATTGCTATTTGAAAAGCATTATGAAGCTTTGCTAAAGGTAGGAAAGACTGAAAAGCAGGCAAAGGCTTCGGCTCAGAAGCTAGCAATTGAGGATGCTAGATTTGTACTTCCCAATGCCTGTGAAACAAAGATAATAGTAACCATGAATGCCAGAGCGCTATTCAACTTCTTCCACCATCGCTGCTGCCATCGCGCCCAGTGGGAAATAAGGGAGCTGGCGGTTGAAATGCTGAAGCTGGTAAGAAACGTGGCCCCCACAGTTTTCAAATACAGTGGACCTAATTGCCTTAACAAACCATGCCCTGAAGGCGCTATGACCTGCGGGAAAATAAAAGAGGTAAGAGAAAAATTTTCAGCAATTTAGTCGAAGTGTAGAATATTTAAAGAAATGTAATTAACACTATGTATAGTGGTTTGGTCGACTGATTTACAAGTAAAATGGGATGTGGCAGGCCCACAATATTAAATTATATGAGGTGAAGGTATGTCAATGGACAAAATAGAGGGAAGAAATCCCGTAATAGAGGCGCTTAAGGCAGGGAGAGAGATAGATAAAATCTTCATTGCAAAGGGAGCTGCCGAGGGTTCAATAAAAAAAATTATTGGCATGGCAAAGGAAAAGGGAATCCCTGTTCAAAACGTAGAGCGCAATAAGCTTAATGAGATCTCTGAGTCTGATAATCATCAGGGGATTATAGCCATGGCAGCAGCTCACGAATACAGCAGCCTAGAGGATATCATAGAGGCCTCTAAGGGGAAGGATAAGGCTCCTTTTATACTGTTATTGGATGAGATCATGGACCCCCACAATCTTGGGTCGATAATGAGGACTGCTGATGCGGTAGGGGTTGATGGAATAATTATTCCAAAGCGTCGTTCTGTGGGCTTGACGGCAGTAGTGGCAAAAACCTCTGCAGGGGCAATAGAGTATGTGCCGGTGGCGAAGGTATCAAATTTATCTCAGGCAATTGATAAGCTCAAGGAGGCTGGATTTTGGGTGGCTGGGGCGGATGCCGCAGGGGAGCAGGCCCATTATGAGGCGAATCTAGGGGGCCCTATAGCTTTGGTTATCGGTAACGAGGGTGAAGGCATTTCTCGATTGATAAGGGAAAAATGCGATTTTCTGGTCAATATACCAATGGTAGGAAATGTATCCTCGCTTAATGCCTCCGTTGCAGCGGCCGTCTTTATGTACGAGGTCCTCCGACAAAGAATAAGTAAGTAGTGCGGAGGATATATTCTTGAAGGAGTATTTGATTATTGACGGCTATAATGTAATAAATGCCTGGCCGACGCTATATTCTACAGCCCAGAAAAATTTAGAGGATGCAAGAAGCAGACTAATTGAAATGATGGCAGAATACCAGACGTACAAAGGAATAAAAGTAATAATCGTCTTTGATGCCCATTTAGTTAAGAAGAGCATGGAGAAGACCGAAAAGCAACTGGGAGTAGAGGTAGTTTACACAAGGGAGAAGGAAACGGCAGACAGCTATATTGAAAGGCTGATTGTAGACCTCTCCAGAAAAAATAGAGTAGTGGTGGCAACCAATGATTTACGGGAGCAGCAGATGGTATTGGGGGGTGGAGCCACAAGAACCTCGGTACGGGAGCTGATAATAGATTATAATAATGTCAAGGAAAAGATCAATAAGAGAATCGATGCCTTGAAAATACAGAAGGTTGACTTATCCAACAGGATGAGTGACGAAATATTAGAAAAACTCGAAAAATTCCGTCGGAAGCTATGATTATCTTGACTTTACATAATTCTATCGTGTATAATATAGACATGATTTTTGGGCATTTTAAAATGTTGGAGGCGATGTGTGTGGGTGTTAGTATAGCTAAAAAAGATATTATAGAGAGCTCCTCTGATCTACCTGATGAGATAATGGTGGAGGATGCGAAAAATGGAGATATTTTCGCCTTAGAGCATCTGATTAAGAAATATCGGAATTTTGTACGGGCTAAAGCCAGATCATATTTTTTAATAGGTGCCGACAGAGAGGATATTGTACAGGAGGGAATGATAGGGCTATATAAGGCCATTCGTGACTTTAAGCAGGACAAGCTCTCTTCATTTAAAGCCTTTGCTGAGCTATGCATTACGAGGCAAATTATTACTGCTATAAAGACTGCCACTAGACAGAAGCATATTCCCTTGAATTCATATGTTTCCTTAAACAAGCCGATATACGATGAAGAATCTGATCGAACCCTTCTGGATGTAATATCCGGACAAAAGATTACCGATCCAGAGGAATTGATCATATGCCGTGAGGAGCTTGGGCATATTGAAAGTAAAATTGGAGAAATATTAAGCGACCTGGAATGGAAAGTTTTGATGCTTTATTTGCAGGGTAGATCCTATCAGGAGATAGCCTGTGATTTGAAGCGCCATGTGAAATCTATAGACAATGCCCTGCAAAGGGTTAAGAGAAAGCTGGAGAGATACCTTGAGGTAAGAAATACCTAATAATTAATATAAAAAAATAACACGTTGTTATTGACAATTATGTATGATACATAGTAAAATGTTGACGAGCAGGATATAAGTAAAGGCCTTTTTATAGGGCCTTCTTCCTTGTGTTGTTCTGTAAAAATGCAGAAACACCCGGCTTCGTTTTCTTGAAGCTAGCCCTGCGAACCTCATGTTTAATACATCGAAGCTACTAGGGCAAGTATTGCCACGTATGTAGCACTATTGTGGTACGAGCGCCGCCCAGCAGGTGAGGCGGCAGGGTGCATAGCACCTCAGGGTTTCCCTGGAAAGCAAACGCACGAGGTGCTTTTGTTTTATCTTGATAATAGAGGAGGAGAAAAAAATGGCAAAAGCTAAATTTGAAAGAAATAAGCCCCACGTTAACGTAGGAACAATTGGACACGTTGACCACGGTAAAACAACATTAACAGCAGCAATCACAATCACATTAAACA
>JBLXDM010000015.1:0-53020 GCA_048264125.1 Natronincolaceae bacterium | reverse complement strand
GGTTCGATCCCTGTTGTGCCCACCATAAAACAAATGGCCCGGTAGTTCAGTTGGTTAGAATGCCAGCCTGTCACGCTGGAGGTCGACGGTTCGAGCCCGTTCCGGGTCGCCATTTTATTTAAATGATGAATAATGTGAAGGCATTATTCATTGTTATTTGTAAACACTTTAAATCTTTGTACTAGCTTCAAAATTATAATTATGGAGGGATTCCCGAGCGGCCAAAGGGGGCAGACTGTAAATCTGTTGTCAGCGACTTCGAAGGTTCGAATCCTTCTCCCTCCACCATTTAATTATAACATGCGGGTGTGGCGGAATTGGCAGACGCACTAGACTTAGGATCTAGCGGGCGACCGTGGGGGTTCAAATCCCTCCACCCGCACCACAATATAGTGATCTATTAGCTCAGTCGGTAGAGCACCTGACTTTTAATCAGGGTGTCCCGCGTTCGAGTCGCGGATGGATCACCAACTTGCCCAGATAGCTCAGTCGGTAGAGCAGGGGACTGAAAATCCCCGTGTCGGTGGTTCGATTCCGCCTCTGGGCACCATAACCTTCAGCCGGAAGCATTATATGCTTCCGGCTCTTATAGTTTTTGAAGCATAGTAATTCTACAGTGTAGCTAAAAGCATTCTGCGCCCTTCTTTTTTCAAGAAGGGTTTTTTTGATGTCTAAAAAATTATGCTTTCTGATTTCTTAGACATAGGGGGATATTGAGGGGGCGGGTATCACCCTCCAAGGAAAATTTCTACGAAAGAATAAACTAAGAAAAAAATGGTAATTATTATAGATAATAACGATAAAGGAAGTGGGATCAATGGAGGAAGCAGTTAGCAGTGGAAAAATGATAACTGTAGAGGAGGCACTAAAAATGCCTGTAGCAGATGTAGAGGATAATTATAGGGAGTATATTAACCCCTATTTTTTGTCGCTGCTGAAGCTTTTAGGACTGAATAAGCAATTTGTGAGGGCAGAGGGAACTAAGCTATGGGACACGGATAATGTGAGGTATACGGATTTTTTAGGGGCCTACGGGGCTATTAATCTTGGTCATAATCATAAAGGTATTATAAACAAGCTAAGTAAAGCATTTCATTTACCGAATTTACTTCAAACAGCGATTCATCCTTTAACGGCTGCCTTAGCTCAAAATCTTTCGATATTGACACCCGGCGATTTAAAATATAGCTTTTTCTGCAACAGTGGAGCAGAAGCAGTAGAGGGTGCCTTAAAGCTTGCTAAAATAGCCACAGGCAAATCAAGGATTATTTATTGTAGAGGCTCCTTTCACGGAAAATCCATGGGGGCCCTCTCCATAACAGGAAGAGATAAATACAAGAAGTATTTTGGCCCGATGGTTCCAATGGCAGAAGAGATAAGCTTTGGATCAATAGAAGAGCTTAAGGCCTCCCTCTCAAAATATAATGATATTGCAGCCTTTATATTGGAGCCTATACAAGGAGAGGGTGGAATCATAGTCCCGCCAAGTGGGTACCTAAGAGGGGTTAGAGAGGCTTGCAGTAAGCATCAGGTGTTATTAATCATAGACGAGGTTCAGACTGGCCTTGGCAGGACCGGCAGCTGGTTTGCATGCCAGGAGGAAAATATAGCACCAGATATCATGTGCCTAGCTAAGTCGCTAGGTGGTGGTATTATGCCCATCGGTGCATATATAGCTACGGAGGCGGTTTGGAAAAAAGGATATGGAAGCCTGGACAAATGTTTATTACACACCTCTACCTTTGGGGGGAACACCCTTGCAGCAGCTGCAGCTCTAGCCACATTAGAAATAATGCAGCAGGAGGAGCTGGCTGAAAGGACAAAGGAAAAGGGAGCGTATTTCCTAGCTAAGCTAAAGGCGCTACAGGAGAAGCACCCGCTGCTGAAGGATGTAAGGGGAAAGGGCCTAATGATAGGACTGGAGTTTGATGAAATTAAAAATCCAATAATCCAAAGGGTTTTATCTAATTCAAATAGCGAAACCCTAAACGAATATATTGGCGGCATGATTGCATCGGAGCTGGCCAACAGCTATCAAATAATAACGGCCTATACCTTAAACAATCCGAATGTTATACGGGTCGAGCCACCGCTGATTATAAGCTACGAGGAAATAGATCATTTTGTTGATGCTTTGGAAAAGATACTAGCTAAAAAGCTAAGTCTATCCAGCATGGTAATGTCAACTACCAAAAACCTGTTCAAGGTATTACATAAAAATTAGGGGGTGCAGCATGGAAAAGTTTGCATTTTTAATTCATCCAATAGAGCTGGAGGATATATTTAGAAAATATAAGCAGCTTAGATTTTTACCGGATTCAATTGTTGAGGCATTGGCCTCTAGGCTATCTCCCTCAATTGTATCTCATATAGAAAATGTTGTAGGCAAGGATAGTACTGCAGAGGGCCTATTTGTCGGGGTGCCCATGACCTCTAGAATGATGATGAAATTTCCGGAGAAAAGGGTTTTAAAAAAGATAATACGGGCAGGAAAAATTGCTGAAGCCGCAGGGGCTAAGATATTGGGTCTTGGGGCATATACCTCTGTTGTTGGTGACGCAGGAATTACTATAGCCAATAATTTGAATATAGCCGTAACAACAGGCAATACCTATACTGTAGCAGCAGCCCTGGAGGGAGTGGAGGAGGCCTGCAGGCTTCTTCATAAGAGGATAGCAGAGTGTGAGGCTGCAGTGGTTGGAGCAAATGGTTCGATAGGAAGAGTCTGCTCAGAGATCATATTGAGACAGGTAAATGTCTTGAATCTGGTTGGTAAGGATATGGAGAAGCTGGAGGAGCTAAAGCTGCAGTTGCTTTCAAAATATCCCGGCAAGGATATTCGCACAAGCATATCCATAGAGAAGGGAATTGTGAATGCGGATGTCGTCATAACCGTCACCAGCAGCATTAATGACGTTATAAAGCCGGAATATATAAAAACTGGAGCCATTGTATGCGATGTTGCAAGACCTAGGGATGTGGCAAAATCCGTTCAGGATAAACGTAAGGATGTGCTGGTGATAGAGGGCGGTGTCATCGAGGTGCCTAAGGGTCTAAACTTCAATTTTAACTATGGATTTCCCGAGGGCTTAACCTATGCCTGCATGGCAGAGACTATGATATTGGCATTGGAGAAACGATATGAAAGCTTTAGCCTTGGCAGAGATATGAAGGTGGAGAGGGTTGATGAAATCAGAGGTCTGGCAGCGAAGCACGGCTTTAGATTAGCAGGACTAAGAAGCTTTGAACGGGTGATAAATCAGTCCCATATCAATCAGGTTATAGCAGAAATCGATAAGCTTCAGGGAGGAGCTACTAATTCTTAAGAGAAAGTATCACAAATTTAGAGCCATGATTATAGAATCATGGCTCTAATTATTTTATCTGCAACAAACTCGAGGTAATTTTATTCTATTAGATTACTTGCTTTTTACTTCCATCATTTTCGTTTTCCATCTTCATAATTGCTCTGATGGTAAGCGGTAAAGTAAATAGATTGATAAAGCCTTCAGCATCCTTTTGATTATAAACATCGTCCTCACCGAAGGTAACAAAGGCCTCGTTGTATAGGGAATAAGGAGATGCGGAGCCAACGGCGGCGCAGGTGCCCTTATATAGCTTAAGCTTAACCACACCGGTTACATATTCCTGAGTGCTGTCTACAAATTTGTCTAATGCGTCCTTTAAAGGAGTAAACCAAAGACCATCGTAAACCAATTGCGCATATTTTTCAGAAACAGTCTTTTTAAAGTTAAGGGTTGCTCTGTCAAGGGTAAGCTTTTCTAGGGCTTTATGAGCCTCGAATAATATAGTTCCACCGGGAGTTTCATAAACACCACGGGACTTCATGCCTACAAGTCGATTTTCAATAATATCAATTACTCCTACGCCGTTTGCACCGCCTAGGGCATTCAGCTTGTAAATCATTTCTACAGGAGTACATTTCACACCATCAACAGCCACAGGAACGCCCTTATCAAAGGCAATTTCAACATAGGCTGGTTTGTCAGGCGCATTTTCAGGTGCAACGGACATTTTATAAATGCTGTTATCATGCTCATTCCAAGGATTCTCAAGGTTACCGCCCTCATGGCTTAAGTGCCAGATGTTTTGGTCTCTGCTATATATATCCTTCTTGGTTACAGGGATAGGAATATTATTCTTTACCGCATAGTCAATACAGTCTTCACGGGATTTCAAATTCCAAATTCTCCATGGAGCGATGATTTTTAAAGCTGGATTCAAGGCCTTAATAGTGGCCTCAAAGCGCACCTGGTCATTGCCTTTACCGGTGGCACCGTGGGCTATAGCAACAGCCCCTTCCTTTTCGGCGATTTCAACCAGCTTCTTTGCAATCAACGGTCTTGCAAAGGAGGTTCCCAATAGGTAGTCATCCTCATAAACTGCACTGGCCTTTAGTGTAGGGAAGATATAATCCTTTACAAATTCGTCCTTAACATCTAAAACATATGCCTTCACAGCTCCAGTGGAAAGAGCCTTTTCCTTAACGGCTGAAAAATCCTCCTGCTGACCGACATCCACACATACAGCAATTACCTCATAGGAATATTCATTTTCTAACCATTTAAGTATAACAGAGGTGTCAAGGCCACCTGAGTAAGCTAAAACTACCTTATCCTTCTTTATCATAACAATCGCCTCCGAATATCATTCTTATAGATATTATTATAAGGGTTAATGTATAAATATGCAACCATTATTTTAAATATTTATTCAAAATTATTTACATTCTGCCACGATACTATCGTACTGACCAAAGGCTTTAAAACGCGATTGAAAGGGTTAAATAGTTAGATAATTTAGATAACTATTTGTGATGGGTTCAATAGATAATCGGAGTGATACTCTTGTTGGTAAATATTCATAAATATACAAAGGCTAGCTGAATTATTTTTGTTGATGATAGCCACAAACGCTTTTCTAGGTAACATATGGAAAATATGAACATACAATAATAGTAATCAAGATTGGAGGAGATGCATTATGGAGGCTAAAGCTAAAACGAGAACAAGCCTATTGTTCTTCTTTATATTGCTGGCAATAATACTTATGAAAAGCGGACTATTCAGTAAAGATAACAGTGATTTGTTATTTTTTTATTTAATTTTAGTCCTGTTATTTAGCGGGTTCTATAAATGACAACATATTGACGAATTGATTATAGGGATAAATCAATGCTTAGAAGAGATATTGAAGAAGTGAGACAATAAAAAAACCTGACTACGGTTAAGTATCAGGTTTTTTTTTATTAAATATTGTTTTTTAATTAACCTCGTCTATTATTTTTGTTGAAAAATGTCTATAAATCAGAAATTTAAAGCAGCAACAGTATACACATTGTGTTGTTTTGATACAACTGTTCAATTATGGAATAGTCACTGTGCCATAGTCGAACAGTTTTAGCTTGTAGAAATTTTATCAAAATAATGAAAATTCTGAATAATCATTTAAATAAAAACGTTTTCAGGCAACTTCAATTACATTATACCATGTTGGCATAGTACTTGCTCTATATATTGGTACAAATTATAAAGGGGGATTTTAAAATGTCAGATCAAGTATACTCATATTTTATGCCAACGGTAAACCTAATGGGTCCTGGAGCGATTAAAGAGGTTGGACCGCAAGCCAAGGGGCTTGGAGCAACTAAGGCTTTGATAGTAACTGATGTTGGTCTTATGAAGCTAGGTCTACCAGATGAGGTTAAAGGACTACTGGAGGATGCAGGTGTTCCGGCGGTAATATTTGACGGTGCACAACCAAATCCAACAGACTTAAACGTAGAGGCAGGACTAAAGATTCTTAACAGCGAAAAGTGTGATATCATAATTTCCTTAGGTGGTGGCTCATCCCATGACTGTGCAAAGGGTATCGGAATCGTTTCAGGTAATGGCGGAAGCATAAGAGATTATGCAGGAGTCAATATGAGCACAAAGCCTATGACGCCTCTAATCGCCATCAACACTACTGCTGGTACAGCCAGTGAAATGACTAGATTCTGTATCATTACGAATACTTCTACAAAGGTAAAAATGGCTATCGTAGACTGGAGATGTACAGCTTCTGTATCCATAAATGACCCATTAACAATGATCAAAAAGCCTGCGGCTTTAACAGCGGCAACAGGTATGGATGCCCTGACCCATGCAGTAGAGGCATATGTTTCAACAATAGCTACTCCGGTTACAGATTCAGCCGCTTTGATGGCTATTAAATTAATCTCTGAAAACCTAAGAAATGCAGTTGCAAATGGTGAGAATTTTGAGGCAAGAAATAATATGGCCTATGCACAATTCTTGGCTGGTATGGCATTTAATAATGCAAGCTTGGGATATGTTCATGCTATGGCTCACCAATTAGGCGGCTTCTATGACCTGCCACATGGCGTTTGTAATGCGATTTTATTACCGCATGTAGAGAAATTTAACCTGATCAGTAATCCTAAGAGATTAGCTGAAATAGCTGTTGCCATGGGAGAGAAGGTAGATCACCTATCAACCAGAGATGCCGCTGAGGTTGCATTAAATGCCATCGTAAGATTGTCACAGGATATCGGAATCCCTGCAGGCTTGACTGAGATTGGCGTTAAGGAAGAGGACTTGAAGATAATGGCTGAAAACGCTATGAAGGATGCATGTAGCTTCACAAATCCTAGAAAAGCTAAGCTTGAGGATGTAATTCAAATATTCAAAAACGCTCTATAATTTTAAACGCTAAGTTTACTCTCTGCCCAGAGAAAACGATAAGATTAAGTCCGCTGCGAGGCTATGCAGCGGACTTAATTTTAATCCATTTTACGAGAATGAATATTGTTAATCACTTTACGGACGCCTTCGACATTCATGGCTATTTCCTTTGCCAGCTCCACCTCAGCAGGGCTGTTGAGATAGCCAGAAAGCCTTACTGTTCCACCGTCTACATCCCGATGTATGTCCTTATAGCTAAGCTCGGTCTTGCTAAGCTCCTGCAAAATTTTGTTGCTAATAAAGGTATCGTCATATTTTTCTGAGGAAGCCAAGCTGGTATTGTTTACAACATTTTTAACCCCACGTATTCTCGATGCAAGATTCATGGCAATATTTGCGTCCATCAGTGTGTCAACATGACCTACTATGCTTACTACACCATCATTGACTCTTACGCCAAGGCCGGTAATAGTATCGTTGTTTTCATATTCAGCCAGTGTACTACGGACCTCTTTTTCTATATGCTTGTCAGTGAAATTGCCATCCATTGCTACAGTGATTTTGTTCTCCACGCCTCGAACACCTGTTGTATGTACTGCCACCTCCTCAGCGTACTGCTTTTCGGTAAGCACATCGACAATTCCGGACATATGAACAAGGCCGTCTCTGCAGAAGAGATTTATATCCATTGCACTTTCCTGCATTGCTTCATGTAGCTTCTCCTTTATGACATCGGTAATTTTTTCATCATTGGATAAATTGCCGCTTTGGTAATGGCTATCGGTTTTCCTTTTGGTCATGAGCTCCTCACCTTTCTTTTTAAACTATGCTATTATTTTTTCTAAAAAACAGATAAATATGTTTAGGAGGGAAGCTTTTATTTAATCTGAAAAATTTTGCACATATAAAATATCACTTATAAGGAAAATAATAAAAAGATTTTGAAATAATTATAAATACTTCCAATTAACCTATTAAAGTTATTGTAGTTATGTAGTAGAATATAATAGATATATCATAAATTTTCCATATAACTGGCATCAATTATGGCATTATAAGAAATAAATGGTATTCAAGACCCACAAAAAATATTTTTTTTCAGAAGGTATTATCCAGGCCTTATGGAAATATACACAATAAATAAGTATTTGCTTTAATGATAGATCAATACCCTACATATATTTATTAATCTATAATATTACTGATAAGAGGTGTTTACTGTGCAACAGCTAATTGATTTGTTCAGCAGCATGGGTTTAAAGGATTTAATTGATATGGCCTTGGTAGCCTTTGTATTCTATAAGCTTTACACACTGATACGCGAGACTAGGGCGGAGCAGCTGATAAAGGGTATCGTGGTGTTGTTAATAGCTACTCAAGCCAGCGAATGGCTACAGCTGCATGTAATACATTGGATTTTAAGGAATACAATTCAAGTAGGCCTTATCGCCCTTTTAATCGTATTTCAGCCTGAGCTTCGAAGGGCTCTGGAGTATATAGGAAGAACTAAATTCCTCACAAAATCCATTATAGATATAGAGGACGAAGAAATACGCTTCGCAGTGGATGAAATTGTAGAGGCTATGGGCTCTCTGTCGAGGCAGAAGATTGGTGCACTATTGGTAATAATAAATGAAACAGGGCTTAACGAGGTTTTAGAAACTGGTACCATAATTAATGGAAAGGTTTCCAGAGGTCTTTTAATAAATATATTTATACCAAATACTCCCCTTCACGATGGCGCTGCCGTTATAAGGAAGGATGAAATATTAGCTGCAGGATGTCTATTGCCTCTGACGGATAATCAAAGCCTTAGCAAGGAGCTTGGTACAAGGCATAGGGCGGGAATTGGTATTTCCGAGAGGTCTGACGCCATAGCAATCATAGTGTCGGAGGAGACGGGAGCAATTTCAATAGCTGAGAATGGTAAAATAAAGAGATTTTTAGATACAGACACCCTTAGGAATCATTTGTTCAAAATATATAAATCGACTGAGGATACTCAGTGGCAATTCTTTAAATGGAAATGGGGGCATAAGGATGAATAGCTTTTTTACAAGAAACGTAACTGCGAAGGTTCTATCAATTCTTTTTGCTCTAATACTTTGGATATATGTTATGAGTGAAATCAATCCCCCAACGACAAAGCCTGAGTCAAATATTCCCGTACAGCTTATTGGCGTCGAGGATATAAGGGCGCAGGGACTGGTTATTGAGGGCAGTGACAGCTTTACTATAAATGTGAAGCTTACAGGAAGAAGAGATGAGGTATATAAAGTTGCCAGAGGTGATATTAAGGCTGTAGCTGACATAAGAGGCTATAGGGTGGGAACTAATAATATCCCGGTTGAGGTTACTGCACCACAGGGCATAGAGCTAGACTATTCCCCCAAGTTTATTAAAGTAGAGCTAGAGGAGATAGTGAAGAGGCAGAAGGAGGTAAGTCTTGATATAACAGGTGCTCCACCGGAGGGCTTTGTATTGGGAGATGCCGAGTTTAAGCCGACCCTAGTAATGGTAGAGGGTCCAGAAAGCAGTGTAAACAGTATAGAGAGAATTGTTGCAAAGCTGGAGGTGCTGAATGATACCGTCAATATATCCGCCAGCCTACCCCTAAAGGCCTATAATAGTAGAGGTGTGGAGGTAACAAATGTTGATATCGTGAGTCCTTACATAGATGTTGTATTACCGATATACCGCTTGAACGCCATTCCGGTTAATCCCCAGATGGAGGTTACTACTGAGGAGGGCTATGAAATCGTAGAAATTACAGTTCTACCGCAGGAGGTAAGCTTAAAGGGACCCGATGAACTGGTGGGCCAGCTTACGGAGGTAACAACCGAAGTCATAGAGAGAGAAGGAGTCACCGAGGACTTTGAGGCTACCGTACCATTAATCCTTCCAGAGGGCGTCGAGGTGGTGGGTGAGTCAAATGTGAGAGTAAAGGTTACTGTACAGAGGATAACGGAGCAGGTTTACAGTCTTTCAAGGGAGAGCATAGTATTTACAAATGTCAAACGAGGCTATACGGTAAATAAAACCACCCTTCCAGAGGTTATAGAGGTGAGAATTATAGGACCAGAGACAATTGTCCAAGAAATAACCCTAGCAGATATTCAACTGGTGGCGGATTTAAGGGACATGGAAGCCGGGCAACATAGTGTTACGCTTAGTGCTTCAATACCTTCTGTTGAAGAGGCGCTGCTTAAGGAAATAGCCATTAATCCTACAGAGATAAATATTAGGCTTGAGACCAACAATTAAATCTATTTTATCAATAAGATAGAGGTGAAAAAGTGAAGAAGGAAATAGATGTAATACTAAGCACCACAAATGACGCAATGATCGCAGTCGATATAGAGGGAAAAATAACACTTTTTAACCGAGCGGCAGAAAAAATAACAGGCTTCCAGGAGTCTGCAGTACGGGGAAGGCATATCGAGGAGGTAATCCGCAGCACGCGATTGCCCTACATACTCAAAACAGGGGAATCAGAGCTGAACCAGAAGCAGCCCTTGGGCAACACCGTTATTATAACCAGCAGAATGCCTGTGAAGGATGAGCAGGGAAATGTTATAGGCGCTGTAGCAATCTTCAGGGATATAAGTGAGATATTGGATTTAACCCTTGAAATATATAAGCTTAAGGAAGTACAAAGTATGCTGGAGGCAATATTATATTCAACACAGGATGCCATTAGCGTTTGTGACGAGAAGGGAATTCATGTGCTAATAAATCCAGCATATACAAGGCTGACGGGCCTTAGCCAGAAGGAAATCATCGGAAAGCCTGCCCCGGTGGACATTGCTGAGGGTGAGAGCATTCATATGCAGGTGATAAGCTCCAAGCTTCCTGTTAAGAATGCCAGAATGAAGGTGGGGCCCTATGGCAAGGAGGTAGTGGCAGATGCTGCTCCCATAATAGTTGACGGGGAGCTTAAGGGTAGCGTAGGTGTTCTCCACGACCTTACAGAAATTAAAAAGCTCAACAGCGAGCTGATGCAGGCAAAGCAGATTATCAGAAATCTGGAGGCCAAATATACAATAGAGGATATTATAGCCAGGGACGATGGTATGCTGGCTGCGATAGGTAAGGCTAGACAGGCGGCCATTACTCCCGCAACTGTCCTTCTAAGGGGCGAAAGCGGAACCGGTAAGGAGCTCTTTGCCCATGCGATACACAATTTATCCGTCAGGAAATATAATCAATTTGTCAGGGTTAATTGTGCAGCCATTAGCGAAAGCCTTCTGGAAAGCGAGCTCTTCGGCTATGATGAGGGGGCCTTCACTGGAGCCAGAAAGGGCGGGAAAATAGGCTTCTTTGAGGAGGCCCATGGTGGAACGATATTTCTTGATGAAATCGGAGAGATACCCATAAGCACGCAGGCAAAGCTCTTGAGGGTGCTACAGGAGAAGGAAATTGTTAGGGTAGGAGGAACGACACCGACAAACATTGATGTTCGAGTGATAGCCGCCACCAACATATCCTTGGAGCAGGCAATAGAGAAGGGTAAATTTAGAGAGGATCTATATTATAGGCTAAATGTCATCCCTATAGTGATTCCTCCCCTTAGAAAAAGAAAAAGGGACCTGTATCCACTGGTTATTCATTTGATAAAGAAATTTAATCAGGAATACGGTCGCAAGGTGGAGGATATTTCTCCGGAGGGACTGGAGAAGCTAACAAGCTACGATTGGCCGGGGAATGTTAGGGAGCTGCAAAATTATATCGGCAGGGCAATCATTAATATGAAATATAACGAAACGGTGATTACCATCGAGCACCTACCAAAGTTTTTTGATAATGACAAGCACTTTAAGCTGCCTGAAAGGGAGCTGGCGGAGTCGGAGCTGGATGAAGGACAAAGCCTAAAGCAGCAGATGGACACTATTGAAAGAGATATTATCATTAAAAAGCTACAGAAATATAATGGGAATAGAACCATGGCGGCAAAGGAAATGGCTATTTCTGTAAGGAATTTGTACTATAAAATGGAAAAGTATGAAATTGATCAATAAAAAAGAATGGACTCTGAAAAAAATTGCACACTATCGTGCAATTTTTTTCATGCAAAATATTGCACAAATGATAATTGTCAGGAAAACGTTACCATTTTATTCAATACTCATGGGCATGAATGTTGAAATATGAAGGAAAAAATATTGTAAAAAGGTACAAGACTATTTGGCATGACTTTTGCACTTTATACTAAATGACACTTTGAGAGATTTAGGACATCCTAGTAAAAATATAAATAGTGCTTGTAAAAGTTTATCATATTGCAAAAGCTAAATTTAAAGATATATCTGTTGAAAGGGTGAAAAAATGAGGGAATTTATATTAGCAATGAATCCTGGCTCCACTTCTACTAAGGTGGCTATTTTTAAAGGTGAAGAGAACCTTCTTCAAACCAATCTTAGTCATTCTCCAGAGGAATTAGAAAAATTCTCTAAAATAACCGAACAGTATGAGCTAAGAAAAAACATCATATTGGCATGGTTGAAGGAAAATAACTATAGCACAGGCCAGCTGAAGGCAGTTGTTGGCAGAGGCGGACTATTAAGACCAATGCCGGGTGGTGCCTATAAGGTTACCGATGCAATGATAAAGGATTTAAACAATGCGATTCAAGGAGAGCATGCATCAAATTTAGGGGGCATACTGGCAAAGGCAATAGCTGACCTTGAAGGTGTAGATGCATATATCGTAGACCCTGTTGCAGTAGATGAGTTTGAGGAGGTTGCACGAATCTCCGGTATGCCGGAAATTGAAAGAAGATCCCTCGGTCATGCATTAAACATAAAGGCAGTAGGACATAGGGTTGCTGCTGGCATGGGTAAGCGCTTCAATGAGGTAAACCTAGTGGTGGCGCATCTAGGTGGAGGAATATCGGTTGCTCCAGTTAGAAAAGGCAGATTAATAGATTATAATAATGCAAATGAAATGGGTCCCTTCTCTCCTGAAAGAGTTGGCGGCTTGCCAGTTGGAGATGTGGCAAAGCTCTGCTTCTCCGGCAAATATACTGCAGCTGAGTTTAAAACAAAGCTTAGGGGCAAGGGTGGAATGACAGCCTATCTAGGAACAAATGACGGAAGAGATGTAGAAAAAATGATTGAAGCCGGAGATAAAAAGGCTGCTATAGTGTACGATGCAATGGCATATCAAATTGCAAAGGAAATTGGGGCCATGGCGACAGTGCTTCAGGGTAAGATTGACGCAATTGTTCTTACTGGAGGGCTGGCTTATTCAAAAAGATTGACAAGCTACATAGAGGAAAGAGTCGGCTTTATGGCTCCTGTTGTAGTTTATGCTGGTGAGGACGAAATGAAGGCACTAAACGAAGGGGTACTGAGAGTGCTGGAGGGTCAAGAGGCTGCAAAGATATATGAGAATGAGGTGAAGATAAATGATTAAGAGCTTTAAGGAAGTTATGGAGATAGCTAGACAAAGAGGACCAAAAACAATATCAGTTGCTTGCGCACAGGATTTGGATGTGCTGTTAGCTGTAAGCAATGCTAAAAAGGAAGGCATTGCTGATGCCATATTAGTTGGTGACTTAGAAAAAATCACTGAAATAGCTAATGAAAACAATATTGATCTAAAGCAATTTGAAATCATTGATATAAAGGACCTAAGCGAAGCGTCATTGAAGGCCGTTGAGCTAGTTTCTTCTGGAAAGGCCCATATGGTAATGAAGGGCTTGGTGGATACTTCAATTATATTAAAGGCAGTTTTAAATGCAGAGGTTGGTTTAAGAACTGGTAATGCTTTAAGCCACGTTGCTGTATTCGATGTTGCAGGCTATGATCGATTATTCCTTGTAACCGATGCAGCTATGAATATAGCTCCGGACCTTAACACAAAGAAGCAAATTATCGAAAATGCAGTTCAAGTGGCTCAAGCCTTAGATATTGAGGAGCCAAAGGTGGCTGTGGTGTGTGCTAAGGAAAAGGCTGATCCAAAGATGCCAGCCACAATAGATGCACAAGAGCTTGAAAACATGAACAAAAATGGCGAGATAAAGGGCTGCATGGTGGGTGGACCTTTTGCGTTAGATAATGCAATCTCAGTAGAGGCTGCCAAGCACAAAGGAATAAGCCATCCTGTGGCAGGCTATGCAGATATTCTGTTGGCACCAGACATAGAGGGTGGAAACATACTTTATAAATCAATGGTATTCTTTGCAAAGGCTAAAAATGCAGGAATTATAGTAGGTGCAAAGGCACCGGTGGTATTAACCTCAAGAGCTGATAGTGATGAAGCAAAGCTATATTCAATAGCATTAGGCGTATTATCCGCAGCTAAATTTTACTAATAAATATATGAACATACAGAAAGGTGGATTCACTGTGAGTGAAGTTTTTAGAATATTAACCATTAACCCAGGCTCTACATCTACAAAGATAGCTATTTTCGATAACGAAAAGCCTGTATTTGAAGAGGTTTTAAGACATTCCAACGAAGAAATAGCAAAGTATGAAACCATATTTGATCAATACGAATTCAGAAAAAATGTAATATTGGAGACCCTAAATGAAAAGGGCATAAACCTTACAAAGCTGGCTGCAGTTGTTGGTCGTGGTGGTCTTTTAAAGCCTATCGCCGGAGGAACCTATAAGGTTGATGAAGGCATGCTTAAGGATTTAAAGGTAGGGGTTTTAGGGGAGCATGCATCTAATCTGGGTGGCGCTATCGCTTATGAAATCGCTCAGCAATTAAACATACCTTCCTTCATCGTAGACCCGGTTGTTGTAGACGAAATGGAGGACGTAGCCAGAATCTCCGGTATGCCAGAAATCGATAGAAAAAGCATTTTTCATGCCTTAAACCAAAAGGCTGTTGCTAGAAGAGCTGCTAGAGAAGCTGGAAAGAAATATGATGAAATGAACTTTATCGTTGCTCACTTAGGCGGCGGTATATCAGTAGGCGCTCATGAAAAGGGTAGAGTAGTAGATGTAAACAATGCCCTTGATGGTGAGGGACCATTTTCGCCAGAAAGATCTGGTGGTCTACCTGTGGGGGACTTAGCTAAGCTTTGCTTCTCTGGAAAATACACGCATGCAGATATTAAGAAGAAAATAAAAGGCAGCGGTGGCTTAGTTGCTTACCTTGGAACCAATGATGGCAGAGATGTTGTAAAAATGATTGAAGAGGGCGACAAAAAAGCTGAGCTAGTATATAAGGCTATGGCTTATCAGGTGGCTAAGGATATCGGCAGCTGTGCAGCAGTATTAAAGGGGAAGGTGGATGCAATTATCCTAACCGGTGGTATTGCTTATGATAAGATGTTTACAGCATGGATCAAGGAAAGTGTAGATTTTATCTCTGAAGTTATTGTTTACCCCGGTGAGGACGAAATGATAGCTCTTGCTGAAGGTGGATTAAGAGTGCTTAGAGGTGAAGAGGAACCAAAATTATACCTATAAAAAAGGTGATGCTAAATGTTAAATGACAACAGAATCCGTATTATAATAGGTCACTATGGAAGCGGAAAGACTGAGTTCTCTGTAAACTATGCAATAAGGCTGGCGGAGGAAAGTAAACAGCAGGTTGCTCTAGCGGACCTAGATGTTGTAAATCCATATTTCAGAAGCCGTGAAAAATGGCAACTGCTGGAGCAGTACAATATTGCTGTGCTGTCCAGCTATGTAAAGGGCTCAGGCTCAGACCTGCCTTCAGTTTCAGCAGATATACTAGGCCCCCTACAAAATCCTGAAAGCAATGTGGTACTGGATGTAGGCGGAGATTCTGTTGGCGCCAGAACATTGGCACGATATACAGAGTATTTTGTTGAAGGTGAATATGAAATGCTCTGCGTGGTCAATGCCAATCGGCCTGAAACTCAGGATTTGCAAGGGGTTTTAGGGCATATTGCAGCTATAGAGGCAACAACCAAGACAAAGGTAACTGGGTTGATTAACAATACCCATTTGCTTAGATTTACAACGATGGAAGAAATCCTTAAGGGACAGGAGCTCTGTAAAGAGGTAGCTAGGGCTCTGAATATTCCCATTAAATATACTGGCATACTTCATACCTTGATGGAGGAGGAGGTTCCCGATAATATTGAGGGTACCATCATGCCCATCAAAATGATTATGCGGGAGGATTGGATGTAGCTTTGCTGGAGGCGGTGGTCGATGAAGGCTAATAATATATTAAACAATCAAGGAGGGTTGAACGATGGCTAAAAGACAAGGTAGAGTTATTTTCGAAGAGAACCGTTGTAAGGGATGTGAGCTTTGTACAACTGTTTGTCCTGTTAATATCGTTAAGATGAATAAAACTAAAATCAACGTAAAGGGTTACCATCCGGCAACTGTTGACGAGATGGAAAAATGTATTGCCTGTGCAAACTGCGCAACAATCTGTCCTGATGTCGTTATAAAAGTAGAAACAGTAGAAGAATAAGAAAACCTGTAAGGAGGGAATCTGATGGCTAAAGTATTAATGAAGGGTAACGAAGCAATCGGTGCTGCTGCTATTAAGGCCGGCTGTATATATTTCTTCGGATATCCGATAACACCACAAAATGAATTACCTGAATTTATGTCAAGAGAATTACCTAAAATAGGCGGAGCTTTTGTTCAGGCTGAGTCTGAGGTTGCAGCTATAAATATGATCTACGGCGGAGCAGGAACAGGTAAAAGAGTAATGACCTCATCTTCATCTCCGGGAATTGCACTAAAGCAAGAGGGAATTTCATATATCGCAGGAGCAGAGCTTCCATGTGTAATCGTTAACATCAGTAGAGGAGGCCCTGGCTTAGGTGGTATCCAGCCTTCGCAGGCGGACTACTACATGTCTACAAGAGGCGGAGGAAACGGTGACTACAGACATCTTTGCTATGCGCCTGCTACGATACAAGAGGCTGTAGACTTAACAATGGAAGCCTTCGATGTTGCCGATCAATACAGAACTCCTGTTATAGTTATAGGAGACGGTATGATTGGTCAAATGATGGAGCCAGTGGAGTTCAAGGAGCCTAAGAAGAGAGAGCTGCCTGAAAAGACCTGGGCTACAACCGGAACAGAGGGTAAGAGAAGACCAAACATCATTAACTCCTTGGCATTGGATCCAGCAGAGCTGGAAAAGCACAACATTAAGCTAGACAATAAGTACAAGGAAATGGAAGCAAATGAAGTAAGATACGAAATGTACAAAACAGAGGATGCTGAGCTTGTATTCATAGCCTATGGTACAACCTCAAGAATCGTTAAAAATACAATTGAAGCCCTAAGAGCTGAGGGAATTAAGGCTGGCTTAATTAGACCAATTACCCTATGGCCGTTCCCAAACAAGGCCTTCACAGAAATTCCTGCAGCTAAGGCATTGCTTACTGTAGAAATGAGTATGGGACAAATGATTGATGATGTAAAGATTGCCAATGAAGGAAGACTACCTGTTCACTTCTATGGAAGATCAGGCGGTATGATACCTTCACCGGAGGAAATAGCAAGCAAGGCTAAGGATGTATTAGGGGGTGTGAAATAATGGCTGAAGTATTCAACAAAACAGAAGGTCTAACCGACAAACAATTTCACTACTGTCCGGGATGTACCCACGGAATAATTCATAGATTAGTTGCTGAGATATTGGTAGAGCTGGGGGTTCTGGGCAAAACAGTTGGGGTTGCTCCAGTTGGCTGTTCAGTTTTAGCCTACGATTATTTCAACTGCGATATGCACGAGGCTGCTCATGGTAGAGCACCTGCTGTAGCTACAGGCATTAAGAGAATTTTACCAGAAAATGTTGTATTCACTTACCAAGGCGATGGAGACCTAGCCTCCATAGGTACAGCTGAAATCATTCATGCTGCCCATAGAAGTGAAAAGTTTACAACGATATTCGTTAACAATGCCATTTATGGTATGACAGGCGGTCAAATGGCGCCTACTACACTTATCGGACAAAAGGCAACTACAGCCCCTTACGGTAGACAGCAGGCTACTACCGGTATGCCATTAAGAATGTCAGAAATGCTGGCTACAATCGATGGTGCCGTATTTGTAGAGAGGGTTTCCGTACACAATGTTGCCGCCATCAGAAAGGCAAAGAAGGCTATTAAGAAGGCCTTTGAGGTTCAATTAGAGGGTAAGGGCTTCGGTATCGTAGAGGTATTATCAACATGTCCAACAAACTGGGGTATTTCACCTGTTGACTCATTAAAATGGTTAGAGGAAAACATGATTCCATACTATCCATTAGGAAACTTCCGAACACCAGAGGAGGGAAAATAATATGACAGCAGAAAAAGTAATTTTAGCAGGCTTTGGTGGTCAAGGAGTTATGTCCATGGGTCAGCTATTAACCTATGCAGGTATGATTGAAAATAAACATGTATCATGGTTACCCTCCTATGGGCCAGAAATGCGTGGCGGTACAGCTAACTGTGCAGTCATCGTCTCTGACACACCGGTAGGTTCACCTATCATAACAAATGACGCAACAGCAGCTATCGTAATGAATTTACCATCCTTAGTCAAGTTTGAAGGCAACCTAGTGGCGGGTGGAAATTTATTAATCAACAGCTCTTTAATTACACAAAAGGCTGAAAGAGCAGATGTTAAGACCTACTATATTTCAGCCAATGAGATCGCTGGAGAAATCGGTAATAGCAGAGTAGCCAACATTGTTATGCTGGGAGCATACCTTGAGCTAACAAAGGTTGTATCTGTTGATTCTGTAATTGAAGCATTAAAAAAGGTATTCGGACCTGACAAGCAGCATTTGGTTCCATTAAACAAGGAAGCGCTAGAGCGTGGCGCAGCTGCAATAAAATAAGATATAAGAGAAACAAGATAGCCCTCTTCCAGAAATGGAGGAGGGTTTTTTAGCGTGCACCCAGGACCGTCCCTTGTTTTACTTCTGAAATGAACTGTAAATGAATATATATTAACATCACTATTAAAACAAAGGAGGGGTTGCAGTGGAGGCAGGAGGGTATTTACAGGAAATATCAGAAAGGCTGTCCAGATATTTTGATATAAGCAGGGACTATTTATACAAGGATATGGAATACCAGCTAAAGGCCAGGTCCTTTATTAGAAATGAAAAGTATTTAGGCAGTAAAAAGCTGACGCTATATGCCTATGAAAACAATGAGCACTGCTTACTAAAGCATTATAGCCAGCTGGATGTAGGAGGCTTGGAACGCTTTCTTGACAACCTAAAGGCGTACACAATGGAAAATGTAAAGCCCCATGATGAACACATGCTGAGCATAGTGAATGGTGTTATTTTGATGGCGGATTTTGACAATGCCGAAATACAAAGGGAAATAGAGAATTATAAATTTTATAAAAGCTTCTCCTTTGGACTTCAGGGGTGGGTATATCAACGGCTGCTGCTGGTGAACCTGAATTCAGGGGAGGTAATATCAAATAGAAGGGGGAGGGAAGTGGCTAAGTTTTATAAAATTAAAAAATAAGAAGGGGGATAATTATGAATGCATTAACCTTAGTTCTTGTCAGCAGTGCCATCTTTGTTATCGCCTATATCACCTATGGGGCATGGCTGGCTAAGCAATGGGGCGTGGACGTAAAGAGAAAAACCCCGGCACATACAAAGGGTGATGGCGTAGACTATGTTCCTGCCAAGGCACCGGTGCTATTGGGACATCATTTTGCTTCCATAGCAGGTGCAGGGCCTATTGTTGGACCAATAACTGCTGCAATGTTCGGCTGGGTCCCGGTTGTTCTTTGGATCATTATCGGTGGGATTTTCTTTGGTGGGGTACAGGATTTCAGCTCGTTATTTGCCTCCATACGACATGATGGCAAATCTATAGGGGAGGTTATTGAGGTAAACATGGGCAAGAAGGGCAAAAAGCTATTTGCAATCTTTGCATGGCTTACCCTTCTGCTGGTGGTGGCAGCCTTCACCAACATAGTAGCCGACACCTTCGTAAGCGTACCTCAAGCAGCTACGGCTTCAGTGCTGTTTATCTTCTTAGCAATAGCCTTCGGCATTGCAGTGTATAGAAAGGGAGTATCCTTAACAGTAGGCAGCGTCATCGGTGTAGTATTACTTTTTATATGTATAGCTTTAGGAAATATGTTTCCGTTGGCCTTATCAAAAGAGGTATGGATTGGAATCCTAATGGTTTATATTTTTGTGGCCTCTGTAACACCTGTATGGATTTTACTACAGCCTAGGGATTATCTGAACTCATTTTTATTATATGCCATGATTATAGGTGCAGTATTAGGCTTATTCATAACCAGACCAACTCTGCAGCTGGAGGCCTTCACAGGCTTTTCTGTAAAGGGTCAATACCTGTTCCCAATGCTCTTTGTAACCGTAGCCTGCGGAGCCATATCGGGCTTTCACTCGCTGGTGGGCTCAGGAACCTCCTCTAAGCAGTTGGATAGTGAAATGGATGCAAAGGTCGTAGGCTATGGGGGAATGCTGATAGAATGCGTCCTGGCGATTATAGCGATTATTACAGCAGCCTATGTTTCAAAGGAACGATTGGGAGAGTTGGGGGGAGCCATCAACGTCTTCTCCGACGGCATCGGCAATTTTATGCAAAGCTTTGGAATACCTATAACAGTGGGTAAGCCCTTTGTTGCCCTTGCAGTTTCCGCCTTTGCCCTCACTAGCCTGGATACCGCCACAAGGCTGGCAAGGTTTATCTTCCAGGAATTCTTTGGAGATGTAAAGGCAGAGAAGCAAAGCATATTAGCCAACCGCTATGTCTCAACAACTATAACAGTAATTCTTGGTGGAACCCTTTCCATATATGGCTATGCAAAGGTTTGGCCTGTATTCGGATCAGCAAATCAGCTGCTGGCAGCACTGGCATTATTGGCTGTAGCGGTATGGCTAAAGAATTCAGGAAAGAACTACAAGATGTTTACAATACCTATGACCTTTATGTTTGTAGTAACGGTGGTGGCTCTATTCTTCCTGATAAAGACAAACTTTGTTGCTAAAAACTATATACTAGTTATATTCCCGGTGCTGCTGCTGATTTTGGCCTTTGTGTTGGCTTATCAGGCGGTGGCAGTACTTAAAAAGCCTGCGGCCAAGAGGCCTAATTAGAGCTATATTGGTAGAATACAAGAGGATGCCTAAGGGATTAAAAGAAGGATGGGATGAAGTCTCATCCTTTTCCTATGCTCCAAAATAAAAGGCTTCTTGCTACAGGTAAATTTTCCTCGGGATTTATCTCACCTTCAAATGACGTAAGGCACTTGTGGCATTTCTGAATATATGTCATATACTGAATAAGTAAAGCGGGCATAATAAACTATATTCGTTGAGTTTGAATATCACATATGTTAGAATAAAAAAGATAAGCCATTGGAAGGGAGTACTTAATATATGGGTAAGCTATTTGGAACAGATGGCGTTAGAGGGATTGCAAATAAGGATTTAACACCGGAGCTGGCCTACAAGCTAGGGAGAATTGGTGCCTATGTACTGTTAAAGGATAACAAAAAAGCAAAGGTGATCATAGGAAAGGATACGAGGCTTTCAGGGGATTTATTGGAAAGCGCAATGGTGGCAGGCTTTTTATCCATGGGTGTGGATGTAGTGGCCCTGGGGGTAATACCAACACCTGCGGTAGCATATTTAGTGAGACATTTACAGGCTGATTGTGGCGTGATGATTTCAGCATCCCACAACCCTGCAGAATATAACGGAATAAAATTCTTCAACCATCAGGGCTATAAGCTGCCGGATGAGGTGGAGGAGGAAATAGAAGGCTACATACTGGCGGACAAGGACGTAGATATAAGAGTAACAGGGGCAGACATTGGGGTTTTAACTCCCTTGGAAAATGCCAATCAGCTCTATTCAGGCTATCTAGCCTCTACCGTCGAGGGAGACCTTAAGGGGTTGAAGGTAGCCTTAGATACAGGAAATGGTGCTGCCTATAAAATAGCCGAGGAAATATTTGTAGAGCTGGGGGCAGAGGTGCATATAATAAATAATAAACCTAATGGCGTAAATATCAATCTACACTGTGGCTCCACCCATCCGGAGGTTTTGCAGGCTGTTGTTATGGAAATAGGCGCAGATTTGGGAATCACCTTCGACGGAGATGCCGATAGGGCAATAGCTGTCAGCAATGAGGGTCAAATAATAGATGGCGATCATATAATGGCAATATGCAGCAGGAGATTGAAGCGACATAATGCCTTAAAGAAAAACACGCTGGTGGCGACGGTAATGAGCAACATAGGCCTAGATATAGCCATGAAGGAAATGGGCTGTCAAACGGTAAAAACAAAGGTCGGAGACAGATATGTGCTGGAGGAAATGATCAAGGAAAACTATTCCCTAGGCGGAGAGCAGTCAGGCCATATAATATTCCTTGACTACAACACCACCGGCGATGGCATACTAACAGCCCTGCAGCTGGTGGCTACAGTGAAGGAAGAAAACAAGAGCCTTTCAGAGCTTGCCCAAATAATGACCTCCTATCCACAGGTGCTGGTTAATGCTAGAGTAACAGGCCCCGACAAAAATGCCTACTTAAAGGACGCCGAAATAATGGCAGAGATAAATCGGATAGAGGAAAAGCTGGCGGGAGAAGGCAGGGTATTAATCAGACCCTCAGGGACAGAGCCATTGGTACGAGTAATGCTGGAGGGTAAGGATCAGGGGGAGCTAAATATTTTAGCAAATAGCCTTGCCAAACTGATAGAAAATAGATTAAACTAGACTCATGGGGTCAGTTGGCGAAGGCTGACCCCATATATAAAATTTAAGGAGGGATGTCCATGAAGCAGCATAGAAAACTTAATAGTTTACGAAGCGCCTGGACTTAGAGGGAACGGAGAACGAATGCTCTAAGTTGACGAGGAACAGGGTTTATCGAAAGATTCGGCGGATGCCCTGCGGTGACTCACCACCGACAAAGAGGTAACAAACCTATCAAGCGATTGATAGAACAAGATACTTCGGGTGAGAAGTCTTAAAAGTGAATAAAACACTTCAATAAGGCTAGCATCGCTACGCCTTTTTTGCTGCCCAAAAACTTTGTTAAGGGATTGTCAACAAGGTTAATTTTGCAATGAAGTTATAATGTTTTTAAAATCGAGCAATATAATAAAAGAGGCTTGAAAGGAGAATATATTATGTGCGGAGTAGTTGGATATATCGGAGATAAAGAGGCAACATCAATTTTAATAGATGGTTTGGAAAAGCTGGAGTATAGAGGCTATGACTCAGCGGGATTGGCGGTATTTCACGATGACGGTATTCAGATAAGAAAATATAAGGGCAGATTAAGCATATTGGCAGAAAATATTGCGGAGGAAAACCTCAGCAGTAAGCTGGGAATAGGCCATACTAGATGGGCCACCCACGGAGAGCCCTCCGACAGAAATGCACATCCCCATACAAATGTAGCGGGCAATATTGCAGTAATTCACAATGGGATTATTGAAAACTATATGAAAATCAAGGAATGGCTTATCGAGGAGAAGAGGATTCAATTCAAGTCAGAAACCGATTCAGAGGTAATCGCCCATCTGATAGATCATTTCTATGAGGGAGATTTGCTGCAGGCGGTTTACAAGGCCATAGACAAAATGGAGGGGGCCTATGCCATCGGGGTTATCTGCAAGGATGAGCCTGACAAAATAGTAGCGGTAAGAAAGGATAGCCCATTGATCGTAGGTATCGGAGAGGGAGAAAACTTCCTTGCCTCAGATATCCCTGCATTATTAAAATATACCAGAGACATGTATTTAATAGAGAATGACGAGGTTGTTCTTCTGACTAAGGATAAGATCACAATCTTCAATGAGCTGGGCCAAGAGGTAAAGCGTGATGTCTTCAGGGTTACCTGGGATGCTCAATCAGCTGAGAAGGAAGGCTACCAGCACTTTATGATAAAGGAAATCCACGAGCAGCCGAAGGGAATCCATGAAACCCTTACTAGAAGGCTGGATAAGGATAATAATATTATCTTGGATGGTATTAAGCTGACTAAGCAGGACCTGGAAAAGATAAATAAGGTTTATATCGTTGCTTGCGGTACCGCTTATCATGCAGGCTTGGTTGGTCGCTTTGCCATAGAGAAGTTTGCAAAGGTACCAGTAGAGGTGGATGTTGCATCGGAATTCAGATACAGAGATCCCTTTGTGGATGAAAACACATTATTTATAGCAGTGAGCCAATCAGGAGAAACCCTAGATACTCTGGCAGCCCTAAGGGAAGCCAAGAGAAAGGGAGCAAGAATAATGTCCATCGTAAACGTAGTAGGAAGCTCTGTGGCCAGAGAATCCCACGATGTATTTTACACCTGGGCTGGGCCAGAAATAGCAGTTGCATCAACAAAGGCCTATACAACTCAAATGATCGCAATGTATCTCCTAGCATTATATATGGGCGCTACAAAGGGTACTATCAATAAAGAGTACTATGATCAGACAATAGCTGAGCTGAAAAACATGCCGGCAAAGGTTCAGCAAATACTGGATAATGTAGGCGAAATACAACAGCTGGCGGATGCACAATTCAATAACGAAAGCGTATTCTTCATGGGCAGAGGTGTGGATGTAAACGTAGCCCACGAAGGCTCATTAAAGCTAAAGGAGATCTCCTATATCAATTCCTTTGCCATAGCAGCAGGTGAGCTAAAGCATGGCACCATAGCGTTAATAGAGGACGGTACTTTAGTTGTAGCAGTGGCAACCCAGCATCATCTATTTGAAAAAATGCTATCCAATATTCAAGAGGTTAGAGCAAGAGGCGCCTATGTAGTAGCAGTGGCTAAGGAAAGCAACAGAGAGGTTGAAAAGACCTCTGATATCGTGATGTATATTCCTGATACAATGGACGAATTGGCTCCTGTGCTAAGCATCATACCATTGCAGCTGCTATCCTATTATATCGCTGTAGCCAGAGGCTGCGACGTAGATAAGCCAAAGAACCTAGCAAAGTCAGTTACTGTCGAATAGGGTATTTCCTGGGCAATAAAACGGAGGATACCTAAGATAAACTCGATTAATTAAGGATTTAAAGGATATAGGTAAAATAAAGGACCCCATAGTGGTCAGGTGAAGTAGTGCCTGATTACTGTGGGGTTTTTGTAGTGTGTGAAAAGAGATTATTTGAAAGAAAAAAAGGGAAATTTTGTTGTTTATAGAATATTGTGATAGTAGCTTAATTTTTATGAGGGCATATCCATTAATGCTATGAACTATTACGACACTTTATTGTAGAGTGCAGAATAAAATAGTAGGAGGTCATTAAGAAGAATTGCTTTAGGTTAATTAATATAAAAGAATAAGGGGACAAGCTTGATGGAAGATAATATTTGCGAATCGATCAATATAAGAATAAAAGAATTTAAAAATGCATTATTGAATGAAGAATCTTATACTATTGATGAAATAATTCATAAACATCTAATATTTGGAACTCCATATATTTTTGCTCAGGATGAAGATGGATATTATGGACTTAAAAAACAAGTTGCAAACTTTTTTGCGGAAAATCAGAGAAATATTTTCATGTGCGGATCGGCGAAACTCGGGTTTAGTATATCACCAGGAAAATTATGGAGACCTATCGATGGTGACCCAACCAAGGATTCAGATATAGATATAGTGATTGTTTCAGACCGTGTCTTTGATAAATATTGGAAATCTATATTGGAATACAAAGATACACAGATTTCTTATAACTCTAAAGATAAAAATAATGAGGAATTTTTAGATTATTTTTTCAAAGGCTGGTTACGGCCAGATAAATTCCCATTTATGTATAAAGGAGCAGATGAATGGTTTGAGTTTTTTAGAAGTATATCGTATAAAAAGGAATATGGCTCAAGGAAAATTACCGCTGCAATTTACAGAGAAGAGTATTTTTTTATGAAATATCATAATGATAATTTAAAAGGTATAAGAACGATATTGAAAGGAAGGAAACTATAATGATAGGAATAGGGAGCAATAAAAAAATAATCGATATATACAATGATATCAAGGAGGGAAACTTAAAGTTACAGCCAGATTTCCAGAGAAAACTCGTATGGAATGAAGAACATAAGGAGAATTTCATTGAGACTATTCTGAAGGGTCTTCCATTTCCAGAAATTTACACGGCTGTTGGGGAAATTGATTTAGTGAATCGAAAAACGGAGGTAGTGGTAGTTGATGGACAACAAAGGTTATCAACAATATATGAGTATATTAATGGATCGGATAAATTGGAATACAACAAAGTAAAAAGATTTGAACATCTTGATACAAAAGAACAAAGAGACTTCTTTTATTATGTAGTAGTGGTAAGAGACCTGGGTCATTTGCCATTAGATGAAATCAAAGATATTTTTAGAAGAATTAATTCAGTCGGATATGCTCTTGAAGCTATTGAAATAAATAATGCATTATATGATGGAGAATATATCAAAACAGCAAAAGAGATAAAGGAGTACTTAGGGTTATATTCAACATTTAAAGAAAATGAAATATCGAGAATGAAAGATTTAGAATTTGTTTTAGGAGTTATGGTAACAAATGATCTTAAGGGATATTTTGCGGGATATAAAGAAGTTGAAAATTTTGTAAAGAACTATAATAATAAATATCCAGATAAAGTGAAAACATTATCTGAATTCGACAAATTACATAAAGTGTTGAAAAAGATATCTTTTAAAGATGATTCAATATGGATAAATAGTAGATCATGTTATTTTACTTTACTAGTCGAACTACTAAAAATAATAAACAAAATTGAAATTGGAAGGGATGAAGAAATAATAAGTAACATATTAAATAATTTGGACAATCAGATTATGGGAAATAGAGAATTTAAAGAAGATTCAAATAAATATTCAATATTCTACAAATCAATGTATCAAGCTACTAGTGGTCGAAAAAATAGAGCTATTAGAGGTAAATTACTTGAAGATGCATTACAAATTTTATTTGTAAAAGATGACGAAATATAGTAGTGCCAAGGGGACGCTTTGTTTGACACCCGAATCATACTTCATAAAAACAAGAGATTTCCTCTTGTTTTATTTTTTGCCAACTATAGTGGCAAATGATAAAATAAAATAAAGAATAGAGATTAAGGCAGGGAGCTGATATCATGAGTATTGAAGGTGCCATCATAAAGAAAACCATAGAATACCTCGATGGTGATGTTAAAAGAATTAATCATGCCCTTAAGGTATATGGCTTTGCTAAGAGCATCGGCGAGCTAGAGAATATTCCTAAAGACAAGTTGAGGTCCCTTGAAATAGCCGCAATTTTACATGATATTGGGATTAAGGAAAGTGAAATAAAATACTCATCATCTGCAGGAAAATATCAAGAGCTGGAAGGCCCGCCTATTGCGAGGAAGCTTTTGCAGGAGTTTAGCTTAGAAAAAGAGCTGGTGGATAGAGTCTGCTATTTAACAGGCAACCATCATAGCTATGGTAAAATAGATGATTTAGATTTTCAAATATTAGTGGAGGCCGACTTTCTGGTAAATATTTTTGAGGATAGTATGTCTGAAGATCAGATTGATTCAATTAGACACAAATATTTTAAAACCAATACCGGGAAGGGCTATTTGGATAGCTTGTATTGCAGGTAAGGTGGAATTGGGGGCTATATTTTGAAGAAAAAGTATTCTCTAATAATCCTTATATTAAGCTTGATGATTTCTATCATTGCTTGTAGTAATACTAATGCAGTTACGACCATTAGCAAGGAGGAATTAAGGCTTCAAATTGAAGGAGACAACTTTATATTTTATAGTCTGGATAATGATACGAGGTATATTCAAGTGGTGGCAGAAGCTCTACAGGATAGCTACCTACCATTAACCGAAAAAATGAGGGTTGATTTAAATGAAAAAATAGAGGTATTCCTCTATCCAAACGAGGAATCTCTAAAAAAGGCTGTAAGTAGGGATTACAAAACAATGCTGGGATATGCCGGGGAAAAGGAAATTCATTTAGTTTCTATTCTTTCCCTCAATAGAGGCTATACAAACAAGGATTTTAAAGCCTTGGCTGTTCATGAATTTGTCCATATTTTAGCAGGAGAAATAAACTCTGTTGGCGTACCCCTTTGGTTAAACGAAGGCCTGGCAACCTATGAGGCCCAGCAAATGAATAGGGAATGGACAAGAATTATAAAACAAAGGGTATCTAATGGAACAATACCTAGCCTAGATGATCTAAAGTGGAATTTATACGATGAAAAGGGTGGCTACGGATTTTCATATACAATTGTAGAATACATCAAAGAGGAATACGGCTATGATAAATTAATTGAGCTAATAAGCTCTCCCTTCAATTTTAAAACAGTGCTAGGGGTGTATAAGGAGGATTTTGAGGAAAACTGGAAAAGCTTTTTAAAAGAAAGCTATAAATGAAGCGATATAAAGCTTTAGAAGACTGGTTTCTCATAAATGAAATTGACTAAAACTAGAACAGGATGGTTGAAGCAATGAAAATTAAAGCTAGGAGCTATAAAATGCTATTAATAATAATAGGTCTAATTGTTTTTTTGTTATGGCATAATAATGCCATTGGTGTAAGTAATATATCCTATGTAAATCCAAAGCTTCCCGAAAACTTTAAGGGCTATCGAATTCTACAGGTTTCAGATTTACATAATAAGGACTTTCACGGTAGGCTAACAAAGATAATAAAAGAGGCCAAGCCCGACATCATTGTAATTACAGGAGACTTGATTGACCATAGGAAAACCAATCTGGAGGTAGCAGTAGAATTTATCAGGGATATAAAGGATATCGCACCGATATATTACGTCACCGGCAATCATGAGCAGGCCTCGAAGGAGCTGGAGCCGTTAATGAAGGAGCTGGAGGCCTTAGGGGTAGATATTATTGATAATGAATACAGAGAATTAAGCGAAGGCAGTCAGAGCATAGGCATCATGGGAATAGCCGATCCTACTATTCAGCAAAGATTAGGTGGGTATGATTGGATGGATCAGTACGGGTATGTGCATAGCTGGCTGCTAAAATTACTTAAGGACGTAGAAACAGATTTCAATATTTTATTATCCCATAGGCCGGAGGAATTTGAAAGCTATAGTGCCGCAGCTATTGACCTGGTTTTTAGCGGTCATGCTCATGGCGGACAAATAAGAATCCCCTTTATAGGTGGCGTAATAGCCCCACATCAAGGCTTTTTTCCAAAGTACACCAGTGGTATTTATACAGATGGTACAACCTCGATGGTTGTCAGTCGAGGGCTGGGAAATAGTCTTTTCCCCCTAAGGGTGCTAAATCCACCTGAGGTGGTTGTTGTTACCTTAAGCAAGGAGTAACATATCAATAGGACGCTTTGTTTGACACACTTAAAAACCCTACAATAGCCAGAAGCACCGGCTATGCAGGGCCTCCTGCTAAGTAATCGGCATCAAATACCGCTGATTCGATATTAAATAGATGCTTTCCGTGTCATAGGAGTATCCCAAAATTCTAAAGCGTACACCGGGGATTGCTTCTAAGCTCGTCTCGCTTTCGGAAGGAATGTCAAAGCTTACAAATTCAGTTATTCCCTCTACTTCCCTAGTGTACAATACTGTTGTCTCATCCTTTACAATGATATCAGATATGCCCTCTGCGGGAATGCTAAGGGTTTTTCCTTTAGCCTTAATAATATAGCTTTCATTTTGCTTGGCTGCATATACGCCACTATTGGCAGCAGTAATGGACTCAATCCCATCCTCCAACACAATGCTTGTGGTATTATTATTGATATTTGTAACAGCTATACCGTGGTCTTCTTCTCCTGTAGATACCTCATAAATTAACTCCGAATTATTTAGCCACCCCATATTCAGATAGTAGACATAGCCTGCAAGCCATATCCCTCTGATATTTTCGACTGTCATATCGCCATATAGCCTTTCGCCCTTCAGAGAGTATACGGACACATAGGCGACATGCTGCATGTAATCATTGTCGGTAGTTCCTACAGCTATTGCAAGCTTCTGTTTGTCCGGAGAAAGGACATATTCAAATACACGATAACCTTCGTCCTTTTCTTCTATTGAAAAGAGGTATTCCTTTTTCCTAGTTATTAAATTATAGGTGCTTACCTTATAATTATCTATAAATATTATGGTTTCACTATCCAGCCAAAGGACCTCCTGATTCCAGGGCTGCAGCCCCCAATAATTTGGTAGGCCTTCATCTGAAGAGCTAATTACGGCATCTTCCTTCAAATTATACATATAGCTGCTTGCCGTATCAACCATTAGCAGATATTCCTTGATAAAGGGATTTACATTAAAGTAATAATTGAAATTATCAAAAATCCTTTCCTCCCTTAGGCTTTTGTCGTCGAAGGAATAGCTATATAGAATATTTGGTTCATCAGCGGTAAAATAAATACTGTTGATAATCGGCGTCTCGTAGGAGAAAAGCTCAATGCCATAAAGCTCTGAGGAAAGCTTATCTATAGATACATACAGGGTTTTCAAGCCCTCCCATTGGAAGCTGAAGCTATCGTCGTTTTTGAAGACCCGGTTTCTAAGGACCGCCTCCACATCTGCGGCATTTACCTCCTTAGAAAAATCTACTTTTATCCTCTGAAAGGCATTCGTCAGCTTATCCTCTTCGCCGTAGGAGGGACTGAGATTTCCTGTAGGATATGTTAAATTATATGCCTGACCTAATATTGTATAGGCGGCTTCTATAGGCTCAGCAATCAAAAAACTTAGATTAATATCATCCTTTAGCTTAAGGCCGCGTATATCCTCTATGTCACCATCGAGGGTAAAGCTAAGGGTATCTCCAGCCTTAATATTTGAAAAAACCAGCTCGAAGCTTTTAAAGTCGTGGGAGGCGGTAACGTTTATTTCATTTCCCTCCAGAGCCTTGATATAGCTAGTGTAGGCATTCTGGCTTAAGGCTTCGTCAAATTTCAATGTTAGTCTAAAATATTCGCCTTGAAAAAATACAACAGGCGAATTCAGGGGTACTTGGTAGCTATAGTCTGTATGCTGGTGAAGGAAGCTGGCGGAGATGACGGGAGGCTTCAGGAGGCTTGGTTCCTCATTAGAGGACTCTATATTTTTTTCAACGCAGCCTACAAGAAACAATGTGCCTAAAAGGCCTAATATGAATATACCTATAATTAACCTCTTGCTCATGCTAATATCGCCCCCCTTCAAAATAGTTATCGGTAATATACTGATTTAGCATCAATTTGGTATATATAAAGTATACATTATATGGTAATTCATAGCAAATTATTAGGGACAAGCTTACTGCCAAACAAGCAAATTGCTCATTAGGTTGAATTGTTAAAGTAAAATGTGTTAGTATTCTGCGATACCCCATGATAGAATTATACTAAGGCTATTGAACGGAAACTTATTAAGTGAACAAGAAATATGATAATTACCCAGAAACGGAGGAGGACTATGAACAATAAGGACAAAATAAAGCTATCTAAAGAAAAGAAGGAAACAATGATAGCAGCAATAAAAAAGCATTACTTAAAGGAACGAGATGAAAAATTAGGGGATTTGGCCGCCATGATACTATTGGATTTTGTAATGGAGGAGCTGGCACCAGAATTCTATAATCAAGGGGTTTACGATTCGCATTTATACATGATGGAAAGATGTGAGGAGCTGCTTGCTATACAAAAATAATCAGAAATGAACCCTACAATGAACTGCTCCCTGTCAAGTAGACAGCGAAAATAAATATAAGCTCTGATGACGTCAATCATTCAAATATGTTGGCGTTATTTTTATGCCATCTGACTCGTAAGTGCTGCCTGTACCCAACGGAGTCATACAGTGAAGACTCTTCAGGGTTTCCTCCGGCATTAAACCCACCTTAAATTTCGAAGGAGTATTATTTTGCTCTACATATTGACATGGATAATTAAGTATTATATTATTTAATTAAGTAAATACTTAACTAAATGAGGAGTATATCATGGAGCACATTGTACAAATATTTAAGGCCCTTGGAGATGAAACTAGACTAAAAATATTAGTTATACTTTCCAGAAGAAAAATATGTGCTAAAGGAATTGCAAAGCACTTAAATATTTCCGAAGCAGCAGTGTCGCAGCATATAAAGACTTTAAAGGAAGCGGGACTTATTGTTGGGGAGAAGCTAGGGTATTATGTGCTGTATGATTTGCAGGAGCCTATGCTGTCGGAAATAGTTAAATTTATTCAGCAAATGAATAATGAACACTCAAGCAGCAGCTGCAAGCTAGGCATACGTATGCCTGATGAATGTAGAGCATCATGTAAAGCAGGTAAAAATAGATGCTGTCAAAGAAATAATAAAGCAGAAGGAGAGGAGTAATAAGTATGAAGGTATGTATTCCGGTTGAAGAAAACAGGGGTTTGGAAAGTGTTCCCTACAATCATTTTGGGTCAGCGCCATATTTTCTTATCTACGATATGGAAAATGGAGAGCTAAAGGCGATTAAAAATGAGGATTTACACCATGTACACGGAATGTGTCAGCCTCTGAAGGCACTGGGGGGAGAAAGGGTTGATGCGATTTTAGTTGGTGGAATTGGGGCAGGCGCATTGATGAAGCTAAATAATCAAGGGGTGAAGGCCTACAGAGTTGCAAATGAAACCTTGATAAACAATCTTGAGCTATTAAAAAGCAGTGGGTTGCCGGAGTTTTCAGTAAGCAATAGCTGTGAAAATCACGATTGTGGTCATTAATATTATATGGGATTTGGGCATCTACCAATAGATAGATGCCTTTTTAAAGTATGATAGAAAAAAGGGGCTAGGATTATGAACAGTTATATTATGTATGCATCGGTAATTATTCTTTTAACCATTTCGTTTTTTAAGGATAAGAAAAAGACAAAAATGGCCTTGAAGAAGGCTTGGAAGTCATTTGAAAATATACTTTCTCAGCTAATAGGGGTATTGATATTGGTTGGATTATTGCTATCGGTATTTAATGCAGAGCTAATTTCAAAGCTAATAGGCAGTGAATCAGGCTGGTTTGGTGTGATGCTATCTGCTGTTGTAGGAGCAATTACCTTAATCCCCGGTTTTGTAGCCTTTCCTACTGCAGCGATTCTCCTGAATAATGGGGCAGGCTATACGCAAATTGGCGCCTTCGTATCAACACTGATGATGGTGGGGGTAGTAACAGCACCGGTTGAAATTAAATATTTCGGTAAACGACTGACGATTTTAAGAAATGCAACCGCATTTTTATTTTCTTTTATTGTTGCATATATCGTAGGAAAGGTGGCTTCGGGGATATGGTTCTAATAAAGAGGTATCGATTTGCATTAATTACTGCATTAATTTTGGCTGCTATGCTTTTAATAAATAGAGAGCTGGGCTTGAAGGCAATAAGTATCACAGGCTATAGCTTTAAAGAAATGATTTCGGTGATACCTCCGATATTTATCCTTCTAGGTCTGTTGGACGTATGGGTTCCAAAGGAGACTATGATGAAATATATGGGGGAGGATTCGGGGATAAAGGGGATTGTATTGTCCTTTATATTAGGATCGGTGGCGGCAGGTCCGCTGTATGGCGCATTTCCTGTAGCGGCTGTGTTTATGAAAAAAGGAGTCAAATTAAGCAATGTTTTAATATTCATCGGTGCGTGGTCAACTACCAAGATACCTATGCTTTTATTTGAAATATCGGCATTAGGAGCAAGGTTTGCCATTACCAGACTGCTGGTGGATATTCCAGGCATTATACTGATATCATATCTACTTTCCTCACTAATGAAGGCAGAAGAGGTATCACGGATTTATGAAAACGCGGAATTATTGTAAAGAAGATATGAAGTCATATACCCACAGAAGTCAGAGATAACCTCCGGCTGCTGTGGGTATTATTTTGGTCTTAGAAGCCAAAAGTTATAGCATTGATTACTTCTTTTCCTTCGTGCTGGCATCCTTATTGTATTTTTGTTTAACAAATTCTATGTATTCCTCAATTTGCTTGAGGGCTTCTTCGGGTAAATCATATGTATCCAAATTATTAAAAACTCGTGTAAATGAACTTTGCTCTTTATGTAAATTGCGAATCTCAGAAGCGCCCAATAAATAATCAAGTGAAACATTAAAAAAATTAGCTATCATTTTTAAAGTTTCATAATCAGGTTCTTTTCTTTCTGTCTCATAACCGGCTATCGTTGATCTTGTCTTATTTAATTTAACTGATAACTCTTCTTGGGTTAGGTGTATTTCATTTCTAAGCTGTTTTAATCTTTTAGCAAAACTCATATAATCACCTCTAGATAAAATTTTATATCATAATGTCCCTATTATAAACATTATTGTTATAATTGTCCCCAAAAGAAGCAAAAACTATGAAAAACGTTGACAATGTTTCTAAACGAAACTATAATGAATTCATAGTTGCTTTGAGGGACAATGAAGTGAGGTGATAGAATGAGAGAGCTATTAAGAGAAAAGAGGCTTAAATTGGGCTTTACGCAAAGTGATATTGCAAGGCTTACTAATATTGCCAGAACAACATATACCAATATTGAGCTAGGCTTTAAAAATCCATCTTTAGAAGTTGCAATTAGAATAAAAAAAGTATTAAAAGAAGAGAAGGATGAAATTTTTTTACAAGTAAATGTCCCGAAAGGAAACGAAAAAAGAGTTGATACGTAATCTACTGCAAAATAATAAATATTAATTACCCATTTCATTTGCTTTTTATACCATCTGAGTAAAGAAAAAACAAATAGGGGGCGGGTAGAATTGAGCACAACTCTAGAGGATGCAAGAAAAAGGCTTAATAAAGCAGTGAAGGCAGAGAATAGGCTAACCAGCAGAGATATTCTGCAGCTCAGCATGGAAGTAGACAGACATATGATATATGAGCAAAAGGCACTGTTGGATAGGCTTTTGAAAAAAACGCTATCAAGTAACGGAAAAGTATAATGTTTTAGATTAATAAGCTATCCCAGCTACTATTGATATATAGAATACCCTTGTAATAACACAATGGATATCCTATACTTTAAATATATTATTTTGACAAGGGTTTATTAAGGAGGAATTCACTATGAACATTGCATTACTGATCATCGACGTGCAGGAGGCCTATATAGGCGATAGGAGGGGGCAGAAGGAATACCACGACACCTTTGAATACATAAACGAAACAGCTGCGTTGTTTAGAAAGGCAGACAAGCCTGTGATAATCGTACGGGATATCGAAAGCGGCAATGATGAGCGCTTTAATAATGTAGAGGAGCTTGTGGTGGAGGATAGTGATATAGAGGTTTTAAAGGTATATAACAACAGCTTTTGGAAGACTAATTTAGAGGAAATATTAAAGGAAAGAAATGTGGATTTCGTTGTATTATGCGGTAATGCGGCTGAGTACTGTGTATTGGCAACCTACAATGGCGCAATAGAAAGAGGCCTCGGGGCCGCTATGCTTCAGCATGGCATTTTTGCCAGCCGTCCTAATGGTTTAGTGGATATCTATAATAATAGGCCATTGGTATCCTATAATGTTATCAATTATATGCTAAGCAGCATTAAATAATATATATGAGGTTCAGTAATATGGAAATAGAGTTAGAAACTATAGAAAATGAAAGACTTTTTTTGTTTGAAGCCAGCGACCATATAGCTTTTATAACTAATAGGGTAAATGCTGATTGCCATAGCCATAATTATGTACAAGTAACCTTGGGGGTGGAAAAGGATTTTGAAATTGTTATAGAAAACACCTCATACTTTACAAAGGGCATAATTGTCGATTCCAACACCGCCCATAGTCTAAGGGGGGACAAGCAATGGCAGCTATATCTTCTTATAAATCCTGAATCCACCTTTGGGGAGACCATTAAAAGAGAGCTTTTAACGGTTGGAAATGTACATTTATTAACAGAAAAAGAAATAGAAAAAATTATGGGCGCAGCTGTAAATGATTTCCTTAAAGCAATAGATAAAGAGAAATATAATAAATTGCTAAACCACATAAAGCAGACATTAGGAGATTTTAGCCTTGAAGCTGTCAAGGAGTTGGATAAGCGTATAGAAGAGCTCTTGGAGTATATATCCTCTCAACCCTTGGAGATGCTGACTGTTAAGGATTTAAGCAATAGAATGTATCTATCTGAAGGCAGGCTGTCACATTTATTCAAAGTGGAGATGGGTATATCCTTAAGCAGCTACATTTTGCACGAGAAGCTTAAAAAGGCCTTACGTCTGGTATTCACCGGCTCCAGCATTACGGATGCAGCCTTAGAAGCAGGCTTCAATAATTCATCCCATTTTACTAGAACTGTACGGGATAAGTTGGGAATGGTGCCGAGGGAAATTACAAAAGATAGCAGATATATGCAAGTTTAAATAGTAAAAACCCCCTATAATGTAGTGAAAGGGGGTTTTATTATGAAGATTTATTTAGAGCCAACAAAGCTATTGGATTTCAATAATGAAAAAATAGAAGAGTTAATTAACAAAAGGGGCTGGAGGCATCTGGAGGAAAGAGAAAGAATTGCGGCAGTATATGACTTTGTTAGAAATGATATAAAGTTTGGATATAACAGAGGCGATGACATTCCAGCTTCGGAGGTTTTGGAGGATGGATATGGGCAATGCAATACTAAGAGTATTTTATTGATGGCACTGCTGAGAGGACTGGGTATTCCTTGCAGGATTCATGGCTTCTTCATAGACAAGAGAATGCAAAGGGGTGCATTGTCAGGCATTGCATATCTATTTGCTCCTTCAAAAATTGTCCATGCTTGGGCTGAGGTTTATTTTAATAATCAATGGATGGCTCTGGAGGGTGTTATAATAGATGATAGGTATCTGGAAAAGGTAAGGAACCAGCTAAAGGGCTTTAAGAATGGTTATATAGGTTATGGTATTGCAGTGGAGAATAAAGAGAAAATCAGCCTATGCTGGAGGGGCAGCAGCACTTATATCCAAAGCTTCTCCATAACAGATGATTTAGGGATATATAACAGCCCTGATGATTTTTTTAACCAATATAATAATTCTTTAGGCAGAATAAAGGGAATGTTGTTTGATTATTTAAGGAAGAAAATTAATCTGAAGCTAGAGAATATCAGAGCTGGGGGTAAAAGGCTTTAATAATGGATGTTTAGAGATTTTGTAGTAAGTACAAAGCATAAGTTTTTGTAGTAAGTTATCCGTTAGCGGGACTGTAGCCTAAACATTAATTGACTCAACTGATTGGGTGGGTTATTTTCAAAATAGACCTTCATAGAAAAACAGTTCTATGAGGGTCTTATTATTGCAAAAAAAGTTCAATTAAAAAGAATAAATTGGTATCAACTGGATAAAATACTTTAGTAGCTAAATAATCCTTGAATTATTATTTTCGATTGATATAATGAAGATGGAGGTGTTAGGATGAGCTGTGAACTAATTGGAGGCTTTTTTGAGATTATTGAGATGATTATAGAGGAGCAGAAAACACCTAGAAGCTATGGAGAGGATCTTACTCTATATCATTCGGAGCTTAACTTTATTGATACAATTTATGAATATTCTGAGGCAAATTCCAGAGAGCTAGCGGAGATTCTGCGTATTACTCAAGGGGCGGTAACACAGGTGGCAGCAAAGCTGTCGAGTAAGGGCTTGATAGAAAGCTATTTCGCCGAGGGTAATAAAAAAGAAAAATACTATAAAATCACTCCAGAAGGCGAAAGGGTGAGACAGGGGCATCACGAGTACCATGAAAAGGCAAATGAAGATATGTGCCGTTATTTTTCCTCCCTCAATCAAGATGAAGTAAAGGTTCTATTGAACTTTTTTGAAAAGGTGAAGGCATATATGCCCGTCAGCGAATTTACCTGCCTCTCAAATAGAGGGTGCGGAAATAGTGTAATCGGAGGGAGTGAGAAGGCATGAAGGAACTACTTAAAATTAAAGGACTGAAGGCCAGAGTCGGTGAAGGTGAAATTTTGAAGGGGCTGGATTTAACGATACGTGCCGGTGAAACCCATGTCATTATGGGGCCAAACGGTGCTGGAAAATCTACAATGGCAAGCGTAATCCTGGGACATCCAGCCTACGAGGTAACGGCAGGGAATATTGTTTTTGAGGGCGAGGATATTACGGAGGCGAAAACCGATGAAAGAGCAAAGAAAGGTATTTTCCTGACCTTTCAAAGCCCCGAAGAGGTAGACGGTATCACTGTGGAGAACTTTCTCCGGGCTGCAAAATCCGCCGTCACCGGTGAAGCTATAAAGGCATGGAGCTTTCACAAGGAGTTTATGGGTCTAATGGAGAAGCTGAACTTTGAAAGCGGCTACGCTTCAAGATACCTCAATGTCGGATTTTCTGGCGGTGAAAAAAAGAAAAACGAGATATTGCAGATGCTGACATTGAATCCAAAGCTGGCAATTCTCGACGAAACCGACTCTGGCCTGGATGTGGACGCGGTAAAAACGGTGTCAGAGGGTATACGCAATTTTAAAAATGAAAATAATGCACTGTTGATTATTACCCATAGTGCAAAGCTTCTGGAAAATCTCAAGACGGACTACGTGCACATTTTGGTGGAGGGCCGTATTATCAAAACCTCCGATGCTTCTCTGATTGAAGAAGTAGGCAGAGTTGGATTTACCGCTATGCTCCCTGAAGAATTAAGGGGAGGGGTATAAATGGAGCTTAAAAAAACTGTGGTATCCGATGTAGACAGGAGCATTTACGATATAGCAAATCCTGAAAAGGCAAAGTACAAGGTGAATAAAGGCTTAAGCAAGGAAATCGTCATGGCTATTTCTGCTGAAAAGAAGGAGCCCGCCTGGATGCTGGAGCATCGGCTTCGTTCTCTGGAGATATATGAGAGGCTTCCTATGCCTGCTTGGGGGCCTGATCTTCATATGCTGGATATGGAGCAGGTTGTCACATATGTGTCGCCTGGCACTGGTATGAAGGACAATTGGCAGGAGCTTCCGGAGGAAATAAAGCTGACCTTTGACCGATTGGGAATACCAGAGGCTGAAAAGAAGGCGCTTTCTGGAGTTGGTGCTCAGTATGACTCAGAGGTGGTCTATCATAACGTGAAGGAGGAAATGAGCAGTCAAGGGGTAATTTATACCGATATGGATACAGCCCTTCGGGAATACGAGGATATATTAAGGGAGCATTTCATGCAGCTGCTGCCTGCCACAGCCCATAAATTTATGGCGCTGCACGGGGCCGTTTGGTCTGGAGGCTCCTTCGTATATGTGCCGGAGGGGGTTGAGGTTTCCATGCCGCTGCAATCCTATTTTAGGCTTAATGCTCCGGGGGCAGGCCAATTTGAGCATACCCTGATTATTGTGGAAAAGGGGGCTAGGCTTCATTTTATTGAGGGCTGCTCGGCCCCCCGCTATAATGTGCTGAACCTTCATGCAGGCGGTGTAGAGCTTTTTGTAAAAGAAAATGCAACCCTGAGATATTCAACTATAGAGAACTGGTCAAGGAATATGCTGAATCTCAATAGCAAACGAGCTGTAGTAGACAAAAATGGTGCCATCGAGTGGGTTTCGGGTACCTTCGGCTCCCAAATTACAATGCTATATCCCATGAGTATATTAAAGGGAGAGGGCGCTCGAAGTGAGTTTACTGGCATTACCTTTGCCGGGGCCGGTCAGAATTTAGATACTGGGACAAAGGTTGTTCACGCAGCACCCAACACTTCTTCAACGGTGATTTCTAAATCCATATCCAAGAGCGGGGGTAAGGCCACCTATAGAAGCGCCATCGTGGTAAGACCTGAGGCAACAGGAAGCAAATCCAGCGTTACCTGTGAGTCCTTGATGCTGGACAGCGAAAGCCGATCAGACACCATACCGGTGATGGATATTCGTAATCACGAGGCAGATATTGGTCATGAGGCCAGAATCGGACGAATCAGCGAGGAAGCGATCTTTTACCTGATGACTCGGGGGATTGGAGAAAATGAGGCCAAGGCTTTAATTGTAAGGGGATTCGTAGAACCCATCACAAAGGAGCTTCCCCTAGAATACGCTGTTGAGATGAATCGGTTGGTAGCACTGGAATTTGAGGGAAGTATCGGTTAGGAGGTAATTATGACAAATTATTCTTTAGCGGAGATTAACAGGCTGCAGGTCCCCACCTGGAGAGCGCTGAAAATTAATGGGATATCTGTAGGGGAGCCTGCTGCTGATATGACGGTTTATTCTAAAAATCCAATAGAAAAGAATTATAGAGGAATTGAAATAGATAGGGATATAGGTGAGGGAATCGCAGAAGAAGCGCCCCTTGCCATCAGGGATGTAAAGAACTATGTGAAGGACCTTCATAACACAAGGCTCCATATCAGAATACCTGAGGGTCATGTGATGGATGAGCCTATTATACTGAACTTTAAGCTGGACAAGGAGAATGCTTTGCTTATTGATGATATTCTCATCAGTGCGGCAGATGAAAGCAAGGCCACCATCGTTCTTAGATATACCTCAGAGGAGGATGCAGATTGCTTCCATTGTGGTTTTACAACATTAAATGTAGGAAGAAATGCTGATATTCGTCTTATTAAAACACAAATGCTTTCCCATAGGCATAAAAATATAGATGCAACTATGGCAAATGTCGGGGAAGAGGGCCATGCCGGAATAGTTCTGGCAGAGCTTGGAGGAGAAAAGTCTATTTCAGGCTGCAGTGTGAAGCTTATCGGCGAGGCTGCCTCAGCAGATATGGACAGCCTTTATATCGTTAACGGTCAGCGGGAATTGGATATAAACTATCGAATGGAATACCGTGGAAAAAGCACCGAGGGACATATCAATGTTAAGGGTGCGTTGCTGGGTAAGGCTAAGAAAACGGCTAAAAGCACTTTGGACTTTATTTCCGGTGCAGCAAATGCAAAGGGTCACGAGGAGGAAACCGTGTTGACCTTCAGTCCTGAGGTTATTAATATTTCCGCCCCACTACTTTTATGCGGAGAGGACAATGTCAGCGGACAGCACGCCACCAGTGTCGGAAGGCCGGATGCGGACAAGCTTTTTTACCTGATGAGCCGTGGGATCAGCAAGGAGGAATCGGAGAAGCTAATCGCCTTGGCGGCCTTCAGTCCGATTATTAACAGTATTGAGCCGGAGGATCTGAGGGAAGAAATGATCACGGTGCTACAGGAGGTGATGGACAATGCAGAAGAACTATGCTGAGGATTTCCCTATATTAAAGAATAGCCCTTCAAATGGAAAAAGACTTGTGTATCTGGATAATGCAGCCACTACACAGAAGCCTGCTAGTGTGATCAATGCCATACGAGACTATTATGAGACCAGCAATGCTAATCCCCATCGTGGGGCCTATCCTCTAAGTGAAAGGGCTACAGAAATCTATGAAGGGGCACGACAAAGGGTTGCAGAATTTCTAAATGCAGCGGGTTCCGATGAAATTATATTTACCAAGGGCACTACTGAGGCAATGAATTTTGTGGCAAGCTCCTTTGCTATGGATTTTGTAGACGAGGGGGACGAAATTGTAATTTCAATAGCAGAGCATCATTCTAACCTGATTCCATGGCAGATGGTGGCTAAAGCAAAGGGGGCCAGCCTCATATATCTCTATACTGACTCCAAAGGGGAGCTGACGGAGGAGGAGTTAGACGCCAAAATTTCACCCAGAACAAAAATAATTGCTGTTGCCCATGTGTCGAATGTGTTGGGAACCGTCAATCCTATTGATAAAATTGTTGGGCGGGCAAGGAAGGTAAATGCTGCTGTGGTGCTGGACATCGCCCAGAGCCTTCCCCATATGAAGGTGGACCTACAGGCCCTCGATGTGGATTTTGCAGCCTTTTCCGGTCATAAGCTTTACGCACCTATGGGTATTGGCGTTCTATACGGTAAGCGAGAGCATTTATTGAAAATGCGTCCTATGCTATATGGCGGCGGCATGGTGGAGGATGTAAGTCAGCAGGAGGCTACCTTCCTGGAGGCTCCCTACACATTTGAGGGAGGGACTCAAAATGTAGAGGGGGCAGTGGGACTTCAGGCTGCCATAGATTACCTGATGGAAATAGGCTACGAGGAAATTAGGCGGATCGAAGATGCGCTGTCACTTTATGCTATGGAAGGGCTACTGAAGAATACCCATGTTACCCTCTATGGAAACCAGAATCCTCAAAGCCGTACGGGTATCCTTTCCTTTAATATTGAAGGGGTCCATCCCCACGACGTATCCACTATTTTGGCGGCTGACGGAGTGGCCATCAGGTCTGGGCATCATTGCGCTCACCCCTTGATGAGGCATTTGGGAGTTAATGCCACCTGCCGTGCTAGCCTCTGCTTTTATAATACGAAGGAGGATATTGATATTTTTATAGAGTCCATTGGGAAGGTCAGGGGGTGGCTGCGACTTGAATCTAAATGATATTTATACAGAAATTATATCAGAGCATAGCACCTCCTCAAGGAACCGCCATTCTTTAGAGAAGGCCAGCATTAAGCTGGAGGGCAAAAATCCCAGCTGTGGGGATGAGATTGTACTGGAGCTTCTGGTGAAGGGGGAGTGGATTGAGGATGCTGCCTTCACCGGTACCGGCTGCGCAATTTCACAGGCCTCTACCTCAATGATGATTGACCTTATTAAGGGCAAGACGGTGGAGGAGGCGAGGCAGCTGGCAGAATTGTTTAGTGCCATGATACACAAAAAGGTATCGGCGGAAAAGGAGCTGGAGCCATTGGAGGAGGCAGCTGCTTTACAAAACATATCAAATTTGCCATCGAGGGTGAAGTGTGCTATTATGCCATGGCGGACACTGGAGGCTGCCATGGAGAAGGGAACGCAGGAAAAGGAGCAGAAGTTAAGTCAAAAGGAATAGAGGGTAGGATTTATGAAGCCCATCAATCTAAGGCGAGGTCGCTGAAAAAGGCGGCTTGCTTTTTTATTTGCTGCAAAAATAAATTTTGGGTAGGATAAAAGGTATCCTTGGCGAAAATATATAGAAATATATAATTTTGTTAAATGGAGGATGGGGCAATGGCAATAGAAAGAGTTAAGGAATATTTTAAGCAGTGGAACATGGAGAATAAGATAATGGAATTTGATGTTTCAAGTGCAACGGTTGAGTTGGCAGCTCAGGCAGTGGGCTGTGAGCCTAAAAGGATAGCAAAGACCTTATCCTTTATGGTGGGAGAGGGCCCTATTTTAATAGTGGTTGCAGGGGATGCTAAGATTGACAATGTAAAGTATAAGGCTGAATTTTCAACAAAGGCCAAGATGCTTACCCCGGAGGAAGCGGTTGCTTTCATAGGACATGCTGTAGGAGGCGTATGTCCCTTTGGTATAAATGAAGGAGTTGCTGTTTATCTGGATGAGTCTCTTAAACGCTTCAATACTGTATTTCCCGCCTGCGGCAGTGGTAACAGTGCTGTTGAGCTTACGATTGGAGAGCTGGAAAAATACTCAAACTACTCTGCTTGGGTAGATGTTTGTAAGGCATGGGAATAGCTTAGGTCTACTGGAGGGTATTCTAAATATGCAAGGATGGTGAATCGATGAAAATAGACAGACTGCTGGGAATAATCACCTTTCTATTAAACCATGAAAGGGCAACGGCAAGGCTTCTGGCAGAAAAATTTGAGGTCTCCATCCGAACTATTCACAGGGATATCGAGGCCATATGCAGAGCAGGCATACCCTTGGTCACCTATCAGGGTGGGGGCGGAGGCATAGGCATTGCAGAAGGCTATAAGCTGGATAAAAGCGTTTTGACCTCCGATGAGCTGGGTAACATTCTCATAGGCTTGAAAACCATCGAGAGTATTTCTGATGACCATAATATAAAGCATTTACTGGGAAAGCTGGCGGTTAAGCAGGAGGATGTCATTTCCGTAAGCAATAACATTTTTATTGACCTAACCTCCTTTTATAGGACAAGCCTGTCGGATAAAATAAAGCGATTGAGGGAGGCAGCCGCCAATTTTACTGAGGTTAGCTTTGATTATTTCTCCATACAGGGCAGTTCTTCAGTAAGATGTATCGAGCCCTACTTCATTACCTTTAAATGGTCTGCGTGGTATGTCTTCGGCTACTGCAAGCTCAGGGGGGATTTCAGACTTTTTAAGCTGAATAGGATAAATGATTTAAGGATGGAGGATAAAAAATTCCTTCCGAGAGAAATACCTGAAGAAAAATTGGATTTAGACAGCCACTTAGATAGGGACTTGAAGACAGTTACTATGCTTATAGACCCTTCGCTTGAGTATAAAATCGTAGATACATATGGTGTCAACTCCTACGAAATTACAGAGGACAATCGTATTAAATTCACCCTCGAATATACTAATCATTATTATGCAATGGAGTTCATACAAAGCCTTGGGGATAAGGTACAGGTACTTGAGCCTAAGGAAATGATTCAACAGCTTAAGGCCAATGCAGAAAATATTGTGAAAATGTATAAATGAACATGACATAATGCTGTCATGTTCGCTTTGCTATGATGGAAAAAATACGATTTGTAACCAATGAGTGTAGATTTTAAATAGCAAAGGAACGGAAAAAAACAAAAGAGGTGAAGGGTATGACAAAGGATTATGACGTCAGGAAAATTGTGGAGTATAGGGATTTTGTAGCTAAGGTTGAGGAAGTGGGTTTTATGCCCCTCTCAAATAATCCGATAGGTTTTTTAAATCTATCGGATTTAACCCTTGAAGAAAACTGGCATACGGGTTTGGACTCGGACCCCTGGTCATGGAGGGTCAAGGCTGAGGAGAATAAAGTGGCTGCTTATGCCAAGCTTTTTAACAAAAAGCCCGGCTTTATCTCTCTTGAATGGTATCCTAAATTTATAGCCGCAAGAAGACAAGGCCGCAGCTTTGATGAAATGTATTCGGAAGGCCTTTTAAGCAGCTATGCTAAACAAATATATGACTTATTTCAAAAGCATGATATTCTAGCCGCTTATGAAATCAAGTCTTTATGTGGCATAAAGAAGGAGACAAATTCAAAATTTGAGTCTGCCATGAGTGAGCTTCAAATGAAAATGTTTATAACCTCCAACGGCACCAAGCGAAAAATAAATGCGGAGGGGGAGGCCTACGGTTGGCCCTCTACAGCCTTTTCAACGGTTGAAGCATGGGCAGGAGAGGAGCTAATCCAGAAGGCAGATGCTATAGCATGGCAGCAGGCTGTTGAGGAAATAACTGAGAGAATAAAGGCCTATGCTCCATCCGCACAAGGGGCAAAGCTCAGGGGATTTATAGGGATATAGGTTTCACTTATAGACAAATTCGGTTTTAGATGGGGAATCATGACGGAGCAGACGGATGGATAATGTCACAATATAAGGAAAATTGAAAAAATATGACGTTGGCCATCCTTTATATGGTAATATTAAAAAAGGGTGGCTTTAATATTTACTTTACAAGGGGGAGTATTATGATAGAGGTTAGAAACCTGCACAAAACCTATATTACCAAGGGTAAGCATGTAGAGGCCCTAAAGGGCATATCCCTTTCCATAAAAAAGGGTCAGGTTCTAGGTCTTTTAGGACCCAATGGTGCGGGAAAGAGCACCTTGGTGAAAATACTTTCCACCATCATTAAACAGGACTCCGGTGAGTTCGAAATCGACGGTATAGTCTATCAAAATAATAGTGAGGCGTATAGGAGTAGAATTGCAGTTGTACTGCAGAACAGCAGCCTTGAGCTATGGCTTTCGGTATTGGAGAACTTAAAAATCTATGGCAGGTTTTTTGGCTTGAAGGGTCAGGCGCTGGAGGCAGCAATAAAAAGGGTTACAGGGATGTTTGGACTAACCCCATTTTTGCATAAGCAGGCTAGAGAACTAAGCGGTGGCTACAGAAAAAGGCTGCAAATTGCTAAGACCTTTATGGTGGACACTAAGGTTTTGATATTGGACGAGCCCACCGAGGGAATGGACCCCCTGATAAAAAATGATTTAATCAATACCTACGTCAGGAGGCACAACAGGGCAGGACTATACTTATTACCATCCAAAGAATAGAAGAGGCTGAAGCGCTATGTGATGAAATAGTGATTATTAACAATGGAAAAATAGAGGCTCAGGGCTCTTTGATGGAGCTGAGAAAACAGACGGACCTTAATAAAAGGCTTTTGCTGCATTTTAGTGCTTTAGATATCAATAGGGTTAAGGAAATAGAGGATTATTGCATTAGTAGAGGCTTAGAGGTAAGCTTCAATGGCAGCACATTGGTTTATACCAGCGTTTCAGGAATTGATGCGCTCCTTGACTGCTTCAGGCAGATTTCTGAGCGCTTTGAGGTAGAGAGCATGGAAGTACATAATCCAAGCCTTGAGGAAATGTTCATTAAGGTAGTCGGGGGTGATGGCAAATGAAGGGGATAAGCGCTTCGATTTATCGTGAGTACATCAACAGAATGACCTCACCCAGGGTCTTGGTAGAAAATATTCTAAATCCGTTATTCACCCTCTTTATATTCGGTGTTGCCCTTGGAAATGCCATAGGTTATATAAAGGTCAGCAGCATGGAAATACCCTATATAACCTTCTTTCTGGTGGGAGCAATCAACATCAGCCTTATAACCAATGCCGTAGTGGCAGCCACAAAGACCTTTTTAGATAAATATGTGGGGCTCTTTGAAGAAATGATGACCTACCCTGTCAACAGAACCAGCATTTTATTGGGGAAATTGATATTCAGTATTTTAATTTCATTTATTCAGGCTCTGGCGATGATCGTCTTCGTTTTTATTCTCTTTCCCGGTAAAATAGTCATTTCCAGCAATATACTACTCTTTTTCCTCATTGTAATAGTAGGCGCTATGGCATGGTTTTTAATAATTACCTATCTGGCCTTAAGACTAAAAACACAGGATGGCTTTAATACCGTTTACTATCTGATTATGACGCCACTACTATATACCAGCTCCATCTATTATCCGGTGGACAGCATGCCGGTTATAATCAAGTATATCAGTATCATTAACCCACTAACCTGGCTGACGGATGTAGGAAGATTTTATTTATTGAATTTGGAAACAGCCTATTTATCATATAAAATTATTGGATTACTGGTGTTTACAGGTATCTCTTTTCTGTTGGCAGCGAGGGAGATGAATAGATATAGCTAGATGATAAGGCGTAGTGATTAGGGCAGATTCAAATTACAAAACTAGATAATGTATCATAAAATTTGAGGTTATGGCTTCATAAAAGGGGGAAGGGAAATGCAATTGGACTATAATGAAGCATTGAAAAGCGTACATGAGCTATTGGCATCAAAGAAGGTAATGGTGCTGGCCACAAGTCTGGATAATAGAGTCACCGCCAGAAGCATGAGCTGTGTTTTTATGGATAATAAAATATGCCTTCAGACCGATAGCCATTTTCTTAAATATCATCAAATGATAGTTAATCCAAGGGTGGCATTAGCAGTTGATAATATACAGGTGGAGGGTAGGGCTACTATAAAGGGGCACCCCCTTGAGGAGGAAAACAGAGGCTTTGCTGGACTATTTAAGGAGGTTCACAGTAGCTCCTATAAAAGCTACTCCCATATGGAAAACGAAGTGGTTGTAGAGATAGCGCCAACTCTTATAACTCTATGGCGATATGAGGCGGGCAAGCCCTTTAGGGACTTTGTTGATATTACAAATAAAAAGGCCAATAGAGAATACTACGATAATAGCAAATAGGAAAGAGGAAGGACAATGAAGGAAACAGGATATCTAAGAGGCATAGGACTGAAGCGAGAGGAGATAAATTCCTTTAATCAATATCCCTTCTCACTGCCGGCGGTAAAGCAGCTGACAAATCTTGAACTTCACCCACGGGTAACCTTTATCGTAGGGGAAAACGGAACTGGAAAGTCCACGATACTGGAGGCCATTGCCACAGCCTGTGGCTTTAATCCTGAGGGCGGTACAATCAATTTTAATTTTCAATCAAGACCCTCCCATTCAGACCTTCATAATTATATTAAGGTGGTTAGAGGAATAAAGCGACCTCAGGATGGGTTTTTCTTAAGGGCGGAGAGCTTTTATAATGTTGCCACCAATATTGAGGAGCTGGATTCCGAAGGTATTGAGCCAAGGGTAATCGATTCCTATGGAGGACGATCCCTCCACCAGCAATCCCACGGGGAATCCTTTTTTGCCGTATTCATAAACCGTTTCGGAGGCAGAGGTCTTTATATTCTAGATGAACCTGAGGCAGCACTATCTCCAACAAGGCAAATGAGTATGCTGACAAGGCTGAATCAGCTGGTAAAAAAGGACTCACAATTTATTATTGCAACCCATTCACCAATCATTATGGCCTACCCGAATGCAATCATCTATGAGCTTTCTACAGAGGGCTTCAGGGAGGTAAAATATAAGGAAACAGAGCATTATATTGTAATGCAGTCCTTTATAAATAATCCGGATAAAATGCTAAATATACTCATGGAGGAAGAGGAATAGGCCAAAGGACTTTATATCTTATGGTATATGCTATAATATTATAGTGACAGGTAATTGCGATAGGAGGCGATTTTATGCAGATAAACAATTTGGAAAAGAATATATTTGATGCGCTTTATGACGGGATTTTGATTGCCGACAAAGACTGTATTGTAAGATATGTAAATCCCTCCTATACTAGAATAACCAAGGTTAGTACTGAAGATATCGTAGGAAGGTTTCTAAATGATATTAGACCCGGTGCACAGCTGCCGTCGGTTATAAGAAGCGGTAAAAAGCTGCTGAGGATAAAAAGACGGGTTGGAGATGTAGAATACATCGTAAATATGGCCCCAATTATTGAAGGCAAAGAAATAGTCGGTGGAATCTCCATACTTAATGAGATAAATGATATCTATAAGCTGACGGAGGAATTGAATAAATCTAATATGATGATAAAGAAGCTGGAGACCCATATGAAGAGGATGGGGAAGGCGAAATACAGCTTTGATGATATTATCAGCGGAGATATTAGCTCCCTTGAAACTAAAAACCTTGCAAAGCGGATAGCCAAAAAGGGCTCCCATGTTCTTATTACCGGTGAAAGCGGTACTGGCAAGGAGCTTTATGCAAATGCCATTCATAACGCCAGCAATAGGCAGCAGGGCCCCTTTATTGCAGTTAACTGTGCCACCTTTGAAGGGAACCTATTGGAAAGTGAGCTCTTTGGATATGAGGAGGGAGCCTTTACCGGTGCTAAGAAGGGTGGCAAAATTGGACTTTTCGAGGTTGCAACCAGTGGGACCCTCTTTCTGGATGAAATATCAGAAATGAATTATGGGCTTCAGGCCAAGCTTTTAAGGGTACTGCAGGAGGGCTGTATTAGAAGAATTGGGGGCTTAAATGAAATTCCAATAGATGTAAGGATTATTTGTGCCACCAACAAGAGCCTTGAAAAGATGGTGGAGGAAAACCAGTTCAGGAAGGACCTATATTATAGGATAGCGGTATTTCCAATTAATGTTCTGCCCCTTCGCAGCAGAAGAGGAGATATTCCATTGTTGGCTGAGGAATTTGCTGAACATATTACATCAAACATTCATAGACAGCTGAAATTAACAGAGGACGTTATGAGGCTTCTCTATAATTATGATTGGCCCGGCAATATCAGAGAGCTGAAGAATACCATAGAGTTTGCCTTTAATATGACGGATGAGGATAAAATAAGACCGGAGCATCTTCCTAAAATCATTCAATCAGAGGGAGTTAAAAAGGATTTAGTAAAGATGAAGACTCTTGATGAAATAATAAAAGAGGTAGAATTGACAGAAATTAAGAAGGCTATATATTTATATAGCGACACAGTTGAGGGCAAAAGAAAGGCGGCGGAGGCATTGGGAATATCCTTGGCAACCCTGTATAATAAATTAAAATAGATGTAGAATTAAAGAAAGCTCTTTTCTAAAAAATTAGAAAAACCACAAATTGTTTCTAAAAAATTAGAAGTCAAAGGCAGCCAGTATGTAGACTAATTGAAAATACTGGATAGAGTACATTATAATAAGGCGAAATGAGTCGATGGGGGTGATTATTCACCTCCATTTTTAATATTAGACACCAGGGTAATTCTAAATTTTTAGAAATTGGAATATATTCTTATTCTACGATTTTCTTATGTTCAATATGTGGAGAATAAGAGGGCAATGCGTGAAAAGGTTTGCAAAAGCTGGTGTCTGATAAAAAAAACGCATAGTTTGTTTGTCTGCAAGAAGAAAAAAATCGAAGGTAAAAAAAGTGGCATGAAGCTTGCTCTTATATATGGCGACAAGAAAATTAATAAGGAGGAGTACTAAATGCTAGCGATTCTAGGCTTTCTTACTATCATTGTTTTATTAGCACTTATTATGACGAAAAAAGCATCACCGGTAGTTGCTCTCGTAGCTGTTCCCACCATTACTGCAATTGCGGGAGGATTTTCAGCAGACTTAGGTAAATTTATAACAGACGGTATTAAATCAATAGCACCCACCGGAACCATGTTTATCTTTGCAATTCTTTTCTTTGGTATACTGACGGATGCAGGTACCTTTGATCCAATTATTGAAAGGATTCTTAAGATTGTCGGAAAGGACCCTGTAAAGATTGCACTAGGAACTGCAATATTAGCGATGCTTATTCATCTTGACGGCTCAGGGGCAGTTACCTTCCTGGTAACAATACCGGCAATGCTTCCATTGTTTGATGCTCTTGGCATGCAAAGGACTACCTTAGCAACCATTGTGGCATTATCAGCCGGAACCATGAACATTCTTCCATGGGGAGGGCCCACAATTAGAGCGGCCACAGCCTTTGAGGTTCCTGTAACTGAGCTGTTTAATCCTGTATTAATTCCATTCTTCGCAGGATTAATCTTTGTTCTATTCATTGCCTATACCCTTGGGAAAAAGGAAAAGAAAAGACTGGGCAGTATTGCAGAAGACAGTGTTACAGTAGACAGAAAGGTTGATGAGGAAAAGCTAAAGCTTGCCAGACCTAAGCTCTTCTGGGTAAATGCTGCTACCATAATTTTAGCAATAGTAGTTTTAATAATGGATAAGCTGCCGCCTACGGTAATTTTTATGCTGGCCTTCGCAGTTTCTCTAACCATAAACTATCCGAATGTTAAGGATCAAAGAGAGAGAATCGATGCTCATGCTAAAGCAGCGTTAATGATGGCCAGTATATTGTTTGCTGCTGGTGCCTTCATAGGAATAATGACTGGCTCAGGCATTATAAAGGAAATGGCAGCTATGACTGTATCAATCATACCAAATTCTTTAGGAAGATTTATCCCGATTGTAACCGGCATCATTTCAATGCCTGCCAGCCTTTTATTTGATCCCGACTCCTTCTATTTCGGAGTATTACCAGTATTGGCGGAAGCGGCTGAAGGCTTTGGGGTTGCTGGAATTGAAGTTGGTAAGGCAGCTATTTTAGGTCAAATGACCACCGGCTTCCCGGTAAGTCCGCTAACAGGTGCTACCTTCCTGCTAATTGGTTTAACTGGAGTTGACTTAGGCGAGCATCAGAAAAAGACAATTCCCTATGCCTTTGCTACTACTATGGTAATGCTTATTGTAGCTCTTGTAATTGGGGCCATTGCAATATAAATTTTCTAAGAGGTTGTCTCGAAGATAATAAAACATTTTAGGAGGTCAAACTATAATGAAGACAATTCGTATCGGGGCCGGTGCAGGCTATGCAGGAGATAGATTAGAGCCGGCACTGGAGCTCATGGAGAAGGGCAATCTAGATTATATCATATTTGAATGCTTGGCAGAAAGGACAATTGCCATTGCTCAAGAGCAAAAGCTTAAGAATCCTGAAAAGGGATATAATGGGCTGTTGGAGTACCGTATGGACAGGGTCCTGCCCCTTTGTGCCGAGAAGGGGGTAAAGGTGATTACTAATATGGGAGCTGCGAATCCTGTAGCGGCAGCCAAGGTCATCAAGAAAATGGCACTGGATAAAGGAATTAAAGGGCTGAAGATTGCGGCAGTAGAGGGTGATGATGTGCTTCAGCAGATAGATAAATATATGGACTTTGATATTTTGGAGCTTGAGGGTACAAGGCTCAAGGATATGAAGGAGCAAATTGTATCTGCCAATGCCTATATTGGGGCAGAGGGCGTTATAGAGGCTTTGGAGCAAGGGGCAGATATCATAGTTACAGGGCGTATTGCCGACCCAGCCTTAACCCTAGGTCCAATAATGCATGAGTTTGGATGGCGCTATACTGATCATGAGAAAATTGGCAAAGGCATCATGATTGGGCACCTGCTGGAGTGTGCAGGGCAGATAACCGGAGGATACTTTGCAGACCCTGGTCTCAAGGATGCTGAGGACCTTTGGAGGCTTGGGTTCCCAATAGCCGAGGTAAATGAAGCAGGAGATGTAGTGATAACCAAGGTTGAAGGCAGCGGCGGTGGAGTGTCAACAGCCACCTGCAAGGAGCAGCTACTATATGAAATCCACGATCCGTCCACATATCTAACACCAGATGGCATTGCTGATTATACAAATGTGACAATGGAGGAGGTTGGGAAGGATAGAATATTAATAAAAGGTGCAACAGGCAGAAAAATGCCAGAAACCTTGAAGGTTAGCTTGGGCTATACCGATTGCTTCATTGGTGAAGGTGAAATGAGCTACGGTGGTAGTGGCGCCTACGAGAGAGCAAAGCTTGCAGGGGAAATAGTTAAGAAACGCCTTGAACTAACAGGAGTGAATGTTGAGGAGCTTAGAATTGACTATATAGGCGTGAACTCACTATACAGAGATAAAATCAGTGACACCATGGTTCAGGATAAATCTCTTTTCGGTGAGGTTAGATTAAGAGTAGCAGGAAGAACTAAGAGCCGTGGTGATGCAGTGAAAATTGGCAATGAGGTTGAAACCTTATATACCAACGGCCCAGCAGGAGGCGGCGGTGCAACCCAATCCGTTAAGGAAATTGTATCCATTGCATCAATATTTATACCAAGAGACGACATCAAGCTTTCAGTAAGCTACGAGGAGGTTTAAATATGAAACTTAGAGAGATTGCTCACTCTAGAACAGGAGATAAAGGAAATATTTCAAATGTGTCCTTAATTGTATATAACGAAGAGGATTACAAGCTGATTTCAGAAAAAGTCACAGCTGAGCTTGTTAAAGAATGGTTTAAGGATATTGTACAGGGAGAGGTAGTAAGATATGAGCTGCCGAAGCTAGGAGCTTTGAACTTTGTGATGGATAAGGCTTTAGGTGGAGGAGTTACAAGATCATTAGCCCTTGACAAGCATGGAAAGAGCTTAAGCGCTGCGTTGCTTGAAATGGAAATATAGTATTAAGATAATAGGTGCATTTAGTAATGCATCTATTGTCATTCAGCGGAGGAGATGAAAAAATGACAAAGATAATAAAGCTGGAGGAGGCTCTATCCTATATAAAGGATGATATGTCAGTAATGATAGG
>JBLXDM010000014.1:0-53392 GCA_048264125.1 Natronincolaceae bacterium | reverse complement strand
GCTACTGGTGCTACTGGTGCTACTGGTGCTACTGGTGCTACTGGTGCTACTGGTGCTACTGGTGCTACTGGTGCTACCGGTCCTACTGGGGCAACCGGACCTACTGGTGCTACTGGTATTACTGGAGCTACTGGTGCTACCGGCGCTACTGGGGCAACCGGACCTACTGGTCCTACTGGTGCTACCGGCGCAACAGGCGCTACTGGGGCCACTGGACCTACCGGACCTACTGGTGCTACTGGTGCTACTGGTCCTGCTGGTGCGACTGGTATTACTGGCGCTACTGGCGCTACCGGCGCTACTGGTGTAACCGGCGCTACTGGTGCCACTGGAGTAACTGGAGCCACTGGCGCTACTGGTGCTACCGGAGCTACCGGTCCTACTGGAGCTACCGGTCCTACTGGAGCTACTGGAGCTACTGGCATAACAGGAGCAACTGGACCTATTGGAGCCACTGGCGCAACTGGTGCTACCGGAGCTACTGGTGCAACAGGTGTAACTGGCGTGACCGGAGCCACTGGAGCTACTGGCGCAACTGGTGTAACCGGCGCTACTGGAGCTACCGGTCCTACTGGAGCCACCGGCGTTACTGGTGCTACTGGTGCTACCGGCGCAACAGGCTCTACTGGTGCCACTGGGGCAACCGGAGCCACTGGGGCTACTGGACCCACCGGTCCTACTGGACCTACTGGTGCTACCGGTTCCACCGGCGCTACTGGTGCGACTGGGGCAACCGGACCTACTGGGGCTACTGGACCCACCGGACCTACTGGGGCTACTGGTGCTACTGGAGCCACTGGAGCCACTGGCGCAACTGGTGCTACTGGTCCTACTGGAGCCACTGGAACCACCGGCTCTACTGGAGCCACTGGCGCTACTGGCTCTACTGGTGCCACTGGTCCTGCTGGAGCCACTGGCGCTACTGGACCTACTGGTGCTACCGGTCCTACTGGAGCCACCGGCGCTACTGGTGCCACTGGGGCAACCGGAGCCACTGGGGCTACTGGGGCTACTGGACCCACTGGACCTACTGGTGCTACCGGCGCTACTGGAGTCACCGGGGCAACCGGACCTACTGGGGCTACTGGACCCACTGGCGCAACTGGAGCTACTGGACCTATTGGAGTCACAGGGACTACCGGAGCCACTGGGTCAACCGGAGCAACCGGTCCTACTGGAGCCACTGGTGCCACTGGCGCAACAGGTGCTACTGGTGCTACTGGCGCTACTGGGGCAACCGGTGCTACCGGACCTACCGGACCTGTTGGACCTACTGGTCCTGCTGGACCTGCTGGACTTGTTGAAATTGCCGGATTCGCTGGTGCTCCCACGCTTTTCTTAACAAATACAAGCGGCTCTATTGACGTTTATCCTCCATTAGACACTGAAATTACAGTTGTAAGCACCGACGTACCTGTTAGCGCTGGGAACTTAGTCAAAATCGACTATTCCCTCTCAGTTTCTTCTGTTACTAACGAAGCCTCCAGCCAGGTATTTGAATCTAGGTTGTATGAAGATGATACTCTTATTAGTACTCGTATCTTTGAGCGTGATATTAATGCATCAGGTATCCAACGCTTCCCACTGGCTGACACCTATGCCTATGAGGTCACAACCACTGGTACAATAACCTATACCATTAGAATCATTTATACAACTGCTACAAACGTCACTTCCGCTACAGCAAATAATAGAAGTATAAATATTATTAGATTCATATAATAATATTTGATATAAGCTAGTTAATAATTTTATTCACAAAAATAAGCACAGAGGTATTATACTTCTGTGCTTATTTCATCATTACTGTCTATTATTACTTTAATTTTATAAATTACTTAGACACTCTCTAGCTTTTGCTTCGGCACGCGGAATATTTAATTCCTCAGCCAGCTTTAAGGTGATACCTTAAGCTCATTAGAGCCTCCCCTTTGCTTTTTCAATTCTAATATAACAAATATTAAAAAGCTAATAAACATCATATTTGAAACAACTAAATAAGCTGTATTACTATCTGCTATTGGCCTAACTGCAATTAAAGCACCTGTATAATTAAAGGATGTATGTAGGAGACAGGAAATTAAAACACTTCCTTTAGTGCGATTAAATACCCATGTATAAATTAGAGAGTAAATAATAACCGATACAGTATATAAACCGAAGTTCGAACCAATTTGACTTGAGCCTCCTATAAAAAACAGTGGCAAATGCCATACGCCCCATATAACGCCTAAAATCATTGACGAAAGCTGCGGCCCGTACCTGCTCTGAAGCCTTGGAAGTGCATACCCTCTCCATCCCAGCTCCTCCCCCAAGGGTCCCCAAAATACAAGAGCTATTAAAAAATGAACTGGGATTAAATAAAAGGGCTCTCTTAGATACAACTCATAGCTGGCACCAAATAGATTGCTGATAAGATATGGCAGATAGTAAAATATAAACGAAAATAATAGAACAAATAAATACCATAGAGGCTTTACCCTCCATTTTGCCAATCTTTTAATAAGCTCTTTAGCCTCATTTTTTCCTCCTGTAATATAAGAAATAAAAAGGGCTACAAAGCTAGGCATAGAGCCCCCTAGAAAAGTGAAGGTGCTTAGGCTATTATCGAAGATCCTCATTCTACTCTGGTATATGCTATAGGATAACAGTCCTTTGGAGGAGCTGTAAAGAATGCCCCATATCGTCCAAGATAGCAGAAAGGTTATTACAAAATATACAGTAAGCTGATACTTTAAAATATTATCTCTAATTTTAATGTACATCTTATCCCCAACTCTCTTATTCATTTAATCCACGCTACTTTTACCCTTAAGCTCTTCACATTCTATAATTATACTATCACAGTCATTAAACCTTTTAAATTTTTCCAAACATTTATATATATCTTCTATATAATAGCCACACTCTTCTGCATCCTCCTCAAGCCATAGGTTTTTAACAATAAGTTCCTTTGCTTTTTTGTTATTTACTACCTCAATCCTGCCTATGAACTCTTCACCATTTAGAACTGGTAATACGTAATATCCAAACTTTCTTTGGTTAATAGGCGTGTAAATTTCCCATTTATATTGAAAGCCAAAGATTTTATTTATAAGCTTTCTGTCCCATAATAAATTATCCAGTGGCGCCATAAGCTCCGTCCTCTTTTTAAATTCTCGATTTTTTAGGACCATATCCAGCAGATATTTGTCCTGTGATATGCAATAAAAGGGCTCCTTAATACCTTCAACCTCTACTTTAATTATTTTATTTTCATCAAATAATCTTTTAAAGGTGCTGCTTCGTTCTGAAGCTCTCAAGCCGTCTATTCCAAGCAAAGCATCTGAAGGCTTATCCCACAGCATTCCAACTGCCCCAATCCTTCTAGCAATCCACCAATCCAGATGCTGTTCTCTTGTTAGGTTTGGATCTTCCGCCTTTAAGATTTCCGGGGCAATATACTCGCCTGCATATGAATAATATTTAATAGCTCCTTTTTTATGATGTAATATCAAAGCCCCTCTGAAATAAAGAGTCTCTAATGCTGCCCTCGACAGTGTCGTTGGACTCCAAGCCCAATCAACCTTGCTTTTCAAATCAATATCCTTTGAGGATGCGAAACCCTTCTCTTGCACAATTCTAATTATTTCATCCGCCACCTTATCAACCTCTTCTCTGCTTCTGGTGGCTCTGGCATAATGAGCTCTATGTCGAGAAAAGTATTTCCAATCATCAATGCTGAATATAGACATATTTTTATCGAAATAGTCCATCAGTTTTCTATCGGTATATAAAAGCTTAAACAGCATTTCCTTAGAAAACCCTTCAATCCTCGATTGCAGAACCAGCTCTGCATTTTTACCGCAAACGTCAATTGGATCAAATTGTATACAGCCTACCTGACGAACATAATCACAAACTCCTTTTTCACCAGAAAATTTATAATCGCCGATTAAGCCATGCTTCAGCAGCAGGAGTTGACGAGCTTGCTTATTCGTTAACACATAACCTTGTCTATTTTCCATGCCCTTTACCCCTTTCATCTAAAATAGGGACGCTATTTTACTTATTTCCCTCTGTTGAAAGCGCTCTAATATCCCAAAGGGGCTCTCCAAGCTGAGAGTTGGTTTTTGCCATTATAGATACCATGCCATTGTCAGGATATTCCACTACCTCTGGTGAAATTTGAGTGCTAATCATCACCAGCCGAACAGCTTCATCGGTGTTATTAATTATCTGGTGTGCGCCTTCCGGCCCTACTGGGAAATACACTACCTCTCCCTCAATTAGCTGTCTTTCACCCTCCGGAGTTCGTAAAATTGGGCTTCCCTTTATAAGCATCAGCATTTCCTCTGCGCCATGATGAAAATGATAATAACCGGTAGTAGTATTAGGCTGAAGCTCATATACGCTTGCCCCTAAATTTCTTCCTCTAGGCAGTCGTACTGAACGGGCTCCACCTGTCCATGGCTCCTCACCTTGATCTTCAAAATTGCTAGTAAAAATAGAATTCTGGATTGCCATTTTATCCTCTCCTTATTGTTTATTTAATTTAAACCCTCTTTGGCTTAAGTTATCGCAATATGATACCTGTATTTATATATATCCCCCTCAAATTAAAACTAATAGCCAATAAATTAATTATACTACAATATTTTACCAAAAGAACATACGTTTAAATAAAAATAGGGATACAGAACGACAGGCTTCACAACTCTGTCCAGACTTGGTATTTCAATGGAGATTTATACTTCAACCATTTTTTGTAATTATTTTTATATCCCTTGCGCTACAGCAGGCCTTTATATCTTCAATAGTCGCCTTATACAGCTCAGCATATATTTCTGTGGTTTCTATCTTAATCTCTGGTATCTCAGCCTTCATGGAAAGAGAATTTTCTGATTTATATCTTCTTACCTTTGCTATTACGTCTTTAAGTTCTTCACCGAAGGTAATTATTTCTTCATCGATATATGAAATCTTCTCCCAACAAAGCCGATGTATAGACAAGTAGCCTTCCTTTTCTCTAAAGTAATTTTGATATATATGCTCCGTAATATGGGGAACGTAGATGGCATAAAGCTTTAGTATGTTATACATACAGTAATATAGTGCATGTTGACCGGATTGACGTTCTATATGACCATGCTTCTCTGGCTGATACAAGCGCTCCTTTGCGATTTCCAAATAATAATCACATAAATCCCGCCAGAAAAAATCATCTATTACATGCCGGGCTGAGCCAATTTCATACTGATTTAGCAAGCTTGTTGCCTCTAGGATAGTCTGCCTGCACCGGTCAATAATCCATCTGTCTACTGGCATTAAAGCAATTTCCTTATCCGGCTCATAATCCTCCAAATGAGATATTGCAAATTTTGCAGAATTCCAAAGCTTTGTTATAAATCTCTTAGCAATGGTCAAATCATCTGCCGAGAAAAAGGTGTCGGTACCCAGCTTAGAATTTGCCGCCCAATACCTTATGGCATCAGCCGAATGATTTTCGATGAGGGCAGCAGGTGACAGCTGCGAATTACTCTTTGACTTGCTGATTTTTTCACCCTTCTTGGCCAAAACAAATCCGCATATCATTATATCCCTCCAGGGAATTTCCCCTGTATGATACAGGCTTTTAACTATCGTGTAGAAGGCCCAGGTACGAATAATTTCGTGGGCTTGGGTCCTCATACTCATAGGCAAAAGCTTATGGGTTATATCCTTTTCCTCACACCATTTTCCGTTTATTTGAGGTGTCACCGATGATGTCGCCCATGTATCCAGAACTGAGGCCTCCGGAATAAACTCATTGCAGCCACAGCTGCATGCCTTGCCAGGCCCCTCTTCAAGCGGATTTATAGGTAACCGCTCCTCCTCTGCAGCGATGGGACTTCCACATTTTTTACAATACCAAATTGGAATCGGAACACCAAAGTAACGCTGTCGTGATATGCACCAATCCCATTTTAAATTTTCAACCCATATTTTGTATCTATTTTTCATATATTCAGGATACCAATTGATTTTATCAGCCGCCTCTAAAAATGCTTTCTTATTGGAAAGTATATCTATATACCATTGCTTTGAGGGAATTAGCTCTGTTTCCTTTCCACAACGTTCGTGAACTGCAACGCTATGGCTAATTGATTGGGCATCCCTTAGAAAACCCTTCTCCGATAGAAGCTGGATGATTTCTTTTCTGGCTTCCAATGCCTTTAGTCCTCCAATAAAGGGTACCTTTTCATTTATACGCCCATCAGTCAATATTACGGATCTATAGGGTAGCTGATATTCTGTATACCACTCAGCATCGGTACTGTCTCCAAAGGTGGCACACATAACAACACCGGTTCCCTTTTCAAGGCTTACTTTTGTATCGGAAAGTATCGGTATTGTATGATTGTATATCGGCACTTCAGCTTTCAGACCAATATACCTTCTATACCTTTCATCCTCTGGATTTACAAATAGACAAACGCACCCATAGAGCAATTCAGGCCTAGTTGTTGCAACAGTCAGCGATTCGCCACTTACCCTGAAATTGATATAGTTAAAGGTGGTGTCCTTTTCAACGGTCTCCAATTCCGCCTGTGCTATAGATGTCTGACATTCAGTACACCATAAAACAGGGGATTCCTTCATATATGCCTTGCCTTCTTTAAAGAGCCTTAAAAATGACCTCTGGGATATACGCTGTACCATAGGATTTATGGTTTCATACTGCAATGACCAATCAACTGAAAAGCCAAGACTCTGCCATAGCTCTTTAAATTCCCTTTCATACCCTTCTGTAGTGGCTATACATCTGGATATAAATTCACTTCTGGGTAAATTCTTTGCAATTATGCCCTCCTGCTTTTCCACCAGCCTTTCAGTGGGTAGACCATTATCATCAAAGCCAAAGGGATAAAATACATTGTAGCCCTGCATCCGTTTAAAGCGTGCCAACATCTCTGCCTGTGTATAAGAAAATATGTGTCCGATATGGAGACTGCCACTAACGGTTGGCGGGGGAGTATCAATTGAATAAACCTCCCGCGGGCTATCATAATCAAAGCTATAAATATCATGCTCCTCCCATAAAGCCTGCATTTCCTTTTCAACCTGCTTAAAATCATATCTTTTTTCCATGGTAATACCTCCCTTTATTTTCGAACACAAAACAAAAAGTCCGCCTAAAGCTATTTTACTAGCTTAGGGCGAACTGTACGGGTCCGTGGTACCACCTAATCTCAGATTTACATCTGCTCTCTGTCGATACGGGAGAATTGAATCTGCCTCCGATATCGCTTTCCTTGTAACGGTGGAAATTTCCGTTGAAGCCTACCAGGATATATCCCTTCGGTTCACAGCTCAAAGGCTACTTCCATACCTCCTTCACGAAGATTTTCACCAACCATCTTCTCTCTAGGCTTCGGGTAAGCATGTACTCCTCCTCATCAACGCCATTTTGTATGTGTTCGTTTATACTATATTAATTTATTATATGCAATTAGTCAAGAATAGTATCTTGTGTCTCATTAAAAAATAGGCTTAAGTCTGTGGAAAATTTTCATATAGCGCTATCATTTTATTTCACATATTTTAAGGATACGAGATTATTAATACCAATCTTTTTCCTTCTGCCTTCTGGGATTGGCTTTTGCTTATATTCTCGAAAGCCCAGCTTTTTATACAGCTTCATTGCGGGTATATTAGTATCTGCAACTTCTTCAATCAGGTACTCCCTATAGGGGGTATTCTCGATTATAAATTCAATCATCTGTGAGGCCACACCCTGCCCTCTGAATTCAATAGCAGTGCCTACAAATTCGATAGATCCGGTTTCTGGAGCTGGATTATTATAGGGGCTTTGAAATTCCTTTTTTAATACTAAGGCTGCAATACTTCCCCTAATAAAACCTAAATGCCTTCTAAGCTCCTTTGAGTCAAGAAGTACCGACCATGTTCTGCAGTCGGTGCAGGCCGCCATCCCTGCAATTTTATTTTCTGCAATAGCCACATAGAATTGATCCAGAACAAACATATGTGCAAAGGCTCTTGCGATCTTATCCTTATCCTTGCTAAAGTAGGAAAGCCATTGAGTAAAGCCCTCTGCAAAAATTTTAGAAATTTCCCCTCTGACCTCCATGTCTGCTTTATCCGCTCTAGTGATAATAAATCTATTGCTGGTGTTGTTGAGCTTTTCCATAATAAACCTCCTTTAGTCCTTAAATAAAAAGGCGGTAATAATAGCTTCCGATGGCATGACAAATCTCTCCCTCAAAGCCACCTTCGCCTCAGCCAGTCCCTGTATGGCAGAAAAGAAAAATATCGCCATCTCGTAGGAATCACCTGAGTAAAATTCTCCAAGCGCCTGTCCCTTTTTTATTAGCTCAGCAGTAGTGCCCATCAGTCTTATGTTAAGCTGAGTGACCACAAGCTGCTTTGCATGGGTCTCCTCCAGTGAAAAGGCCTGCTTCATGAGAATAAGTAGGTTTACAAGCTCATCACCTTTCGTTATATCAGTGTATATCTCATGAACAAAGGACTGAAACAGTAATTTGGGTGAAGCCTCAGTACTAAACAGCTCAATTATACTTTCCAGCCCCGAAAGAGCATACGCCACCAGCTCCTCGAACAAATCCTCCTTGGTTTTATAATGACGATATAGCAGCCCAATGCTTATACCAGCTAAATCGGCAATTTCCTGTACATTTGTAGCGGCATATCCCCTTTGGACAAATAATTTCATAGCCGCAGACTGAATTTTTTCCGCAGTTGCCCTTCTCATATTTTCAAACTGTTCTTTGGTTCGAGGCATAGTAGCAGCTCCTTTTTATTGAGTGAGTATATACTCATTATAAAAAAACACAAAGACTCTGTCAATAACTGATTTAATGACTTCTCTAAAAAATTGTGGTTCGGCATGCCCTATGACTACACTTCTATCCTTCTTATACGATTGCTGGCCTCCAGTGCAATCCAAAGCTTGTTACCTTCATCGGCAACTAACCTATACTGCTCCAAGGCTATCTCTTTATCTCCAGCGATTAGGGCAATTTCTCCTAATCTAAACCTTATATGAAGCTTTAGTCGTTTGCTAAGCTTTTCCATCAGCAGCCCTTGATATTTTTCCTTTGCTTCCTCATATCTATTTAAATGAAAAAATCTTTCAGCAATAAGTAGCTCTGTTGTTTGTATCATTTTCTTATTTATAGGCGCCAGAATAGGCAGCTGTGTTTCAAACAACTTCTCCGCCTCTAAAAGCTCACCCATTTCGTATAGACAAACGATCAAATTATGAGTATAGGTCAAAAGAGATCCATTTTTTATTGATAGCTTAGATTTATCAGTTGATAGCAATAAGTCCTTTGCTTCCTGAAGCCTTCCTGAAGAAATTAGACCTGCGGCCCTATCTATATTCAGATAAGCATTTATTTTAGCATCTTTTCCGGTTATCTTTCTCTGTGCCTCTGTCGCAGCTATAAAGGCCTCGGGGTCACAATACTTCTCCAATAAATTAAGTCTTTTTTTACTTCTTCCATAGGCTATAGCAATATAACCCACCATTACTACTGTTATCGTGATGACGCCAGCCATAATAGGGTTGTCCAAAAGAAATAATAAGGTCAGCGATATTACGAAGGTAGTAACATAGAATTTAATGCGATTAACCAGCATGCTGTATTCCTCCTTTGTTGAGTATAATAGCATATTAACATATTTTACCTTTACCCTGCAACAGCAAGAAGGAGCTGATTTCTCAGCCCCTTCTTGGTATCAGCCCTAGCGAATTTTCATTTCACTTCGTTCCAATCTTAATGCAAAACTTTATCTTTTGCAGTGTCCTCTAGCTTCCCTATGCTTTTATCGAGTAATGAGGATATAGTGATGGATGGCTTAATATCCACTCCCTCATTTCCTCTATCATTATTTTATAATTGGGTACTTTATAGTCAAAATCCTTACGGGTGTTTACTAGACTTTTATCCAGCGGTTCATTGTTAAAGGGCTGAACATCGATAGAATCCAACTGCATAGCAGCTTTGAATAAGAGCAGCAGCTGATGCTTGCTTATGCTTTCTTCAGGCACCAAGTGGTATAGCCCCCTTAAGTCTACAAGTATGGCTTTTTCAATGGCCTTTGCCAGCTCCAAGGTGGTTACCCCCGTCCATATTGCGTTTAAATATCCCCGGAGGCTGCCCTTTGATTTTATAAACCAGTTAAACAGCCCTATGCCGTCATAATTCATATCTGGTCCAATTATGGAGGTCCTGAAGGTTAGACTATTATCCTCGTAAATCTCTCCAATTGCCTTTGTTCTATCATAGAAGGAGTCGCCATCCCTGAAGGAGGCTTCAGTGTAGCGGCCAGTTTTACCTGAAAATACACAGTCGGTGCTTAGATGGATAACCTTTGTGGCGGCTCCCCTAAATCTTTCCTCTAAAAAATGTGGTAAATATGAATTTAGTAGTACTGCTTTATGCTTGTTGATTTCTGCGAAATGATTAAGAATCCCTATGCAATTTATTATTACATCAAAGCCTTCTCTATCTAAAAGCTCCCCAAGACTGTTAAAATCCGTTACGTCCATCAGATAGGTATTGTCGTTGAGTTTTATCTTATGGGAGAGATTATATAAATCAAAGATCCCCTGCTCCTCCAGATAGGATGTTATCATATGTCCAGCCATTCCGTTAGAGCCTAATACCATAACCCTTTTTTTCTCCAAGCCCTAATCCCCCTCCCGCCAAACCGTTCTCATAATATAGTCTGTGTAGCTCATAATTATTCTTACAACCTTGTCGGAAACATTATCTACACTATAATCCTGAACTAAACCTAAGCCGCGGTCAAAAGTCTCCCTGTCAGTCACCACTCTAATAGCCTCCAATACCCTGTCTGGCTTTAAGCCCGATAATATAAGAACGCCCTCATCAATTCCCTCCGGTCTCTCATGGGCATTTCTTATGGTGATTGCAGGGAAGCCCAAAAGAGATGCCTCTTCCATAATGGTTCCACTATCGGATATGACACAGAAGGCCTTCATTTGCAGCTTAATATAATCGAAGAATCCAAGGGGCCTTAGCCATTCAACCTTTGAAATTGAGCTAATACCTGAGGCTTCAATTTTCCTTCTGGTCCTTGGGTGGGTAGACACGATTATCCGCTTATTGTATTTCTCCGAAACAGCTTCTAGCGTTTCGATAAAGCGACTGAAATTCTTATCCGAATCAATATTTTCCTCTCGGTGAGCGCTGACCACAAAATATTCTCTTTCCTTCAGCTTCATTTCCTTCAACACATCGGAGTATATAATATCGTCGTGATAATAATCGAGAACCTCCCTCATACAGGAGCCCACCTTGAATATGGTTTCCCCTGGGATACCCTCCTGCAGCAAATAGCGTCTCGCATGCTCTGATATCGTCATATTGATATCACTTAAATGATCCAATAGCTTACGGTTTATTTCCTCAGGCACCCGTTGGTCAAAGCATCTGTTGCCTGCCTCCATATGAAACACCGGAACCTTGTTTCGCTTTGCTGCCAGCACCGCTAGACAGCTGTTGGTATCTCCATAAACCAGCAGTGCATCGGGCTTTTCCTTTTTTATTATCTCTTCGGACCTCACCATAATATTTGCTATGGTTTCCATTGTTGTTTTTCCTGCAGAGTCGAGAAAGTATTGAGGCCTTCTTATCCGCATTTCTGCAAAAAAAATTTCATTGAGCTCATAATCAAAATTCTGCCCTGTATGGACTAGTATATGATCTGTGTGCTTATCCAGCTTATATATGACTCGGCTTAGCTTAATAATTTCCGGTCTTGTTCCTACTATGGTCATAACCTTCAGCATCAATTCACCCCCCTTATTTCCTCTGCAGTTCCTGCTGCACATAGTCAAGCCCCAGCAGAAGTTCCTTCAGCTCATCATAGGTTAACCGCCTAGTATTGTGGGAGTTATAGTCCTCCAGCTTATCAGACATGCTCTTTCCATAGCTGATATATTTGTCATAGTTAAGGTCTCTGCTGTCGGCGGATATTCTGTAGTAGTCTCCCAAATCCTCCGCTATAGCCATTTCCTCCCGTGTCAGCAAAGCTTCATATAGCTTTTCTCCATGTCGCGTTCCTATTATTTTTATTTCATTGTCAGCAGAAAAAATATCCTTTAGGGCTGTAGCAAGCTCATATATGGTTGTCGCAGGAGCCTTTTGAATAAATATATCCCCCTGCCTTGCATTTGAGAAGGCGAAAAGCACGAGATTAATGGCATTGTCCAAGGACATCATAAATCGGGTCATATTGGGGTCCGTGATGGTTAGGGGCAAGCCCTCCTTTATTTGTTGTATAAAAAGAGGAATAACCGAGCCCCTGGAGGCCATTACGTTGCCATATCGAGTAGCGCACATAGTGGTTTCATCCTTCTCAATGTTCCTGGAGGTAGCTACCATCACCTTCTCCAGCAGCGCCTTTGACATACCCATTGCATTAATCGGATACACTGCCTTATCGGTGCTTAATACAACCACCTTTTTTATATTATTTGCTATAGCTGCATGCAGGAGATTTTCTGTGCCTATAATATTTGTTCTTACCGCCTCCATAGGATAAAATTCACAGGAGGGCACCTGCTTTAGGGCAGCAGCATGAAAAACATAGTCCACTCCCCTCAGGCTGTCATATAATGACTGATAATGCCTGACATCCCCTATATAGTATTTAACCTTATCGCTATTTAGCTTATGCCGCATATCCTCCTGCTTTTTTTCATCTCTGCTGAATATTCTAATCTCTTTAATATCGGTGTGCATAAAGCGATTGAGGACCGCATTGCCGAAGGAGCCGGTTCCTCCTGTTATAAGCAATGTTTTTCCTGTAAACATTAAATCACCTCCCAGCAGTAGCTACATTCCATAACAGACGGTTTCATGCAGGTCATGGGTATAGTGTCTCATATAAAGCCTGTAGGAGGGCTCTAGCTCCTTAATCAACAGGGGCAGCTCCCATAAATCCTCCGGCTTATGATAGCTTGATATTGCCAGCTTTGGGTGACAATCCTTAAGGGTTTTTTTCATTCCAAGCATTGCCTCAGCCTCAGCACCCTCTATATCCAGCTTGATATAGGTGGGCTTTATTTCGTTAGCCACAGCATCAAGCGACAGCAGCTCTATCACATCTCCTCCGGCTTCTGAAATAAAAGAGGCGCTGTTTCCCAAGGAATTAAAGCTAATTTTACCCTCATTAGAATGAAGTCCGGCATTGAATAGCTTAATTTTGTAGGGAGAAATATTGCCAGTGTTTTCCCTTAGAATTGAAAAGTTCTTTTTGTCAGGCTCAAAGCCATAGATGTATTCGAAGTCACCCTTGGCACTCTCTATAAAGGCCTGAAGGGTCTCACCTCGATAGGCTCCTCCGTCTACAAAGCATTCCCTGCGGTGAAGGGTGAAAATATCCTCTGGGAAGTACTGATTATCAGACTTTATTTTTGCGATATATGAGAAATCCATAGTTGCCCTATGGTATAAGATATTCAATAGAACTGCCTTAGATACATCATCCTCCAGCAAAGCATACAACCTATAAAGCTTATCGCGGTTCTTCTTGAGCAAACTCCTATCATAGAAGCCCTTTTTGCTCATCATCAAGGGGTAGCAACGAATATTTTTATGTCCCAAGTCTACGAGTCTTTTGTGGGCCTCTGCAAAATTTGGTACACATATTTGAATTACGTCCTCAGTACCAATGGATAGGCCCTCCAATGCTTTTACCTTAATACCCTCAATGCTTATTCCCTGCTTTTCAGGGTCATCATCAATATAGCAGGACACCTTTATGCCATAATCCAATAGAATGCCGACGGTGGATACACCTATACCTCCCGCTCCATAAACAGCCACACTTTTTCCCTTTAAGGACTCAAGACAGTCTATATATGAAAGCTCTTTTCCTTCGTCTAACAATCTAAACACTCTATTTAACATAGAAAAATTCCTTTCTGCTTATTTTAATTTTCTATAAGCCTGCTCCAGCTCCAATAGCTCCTCCCGAAAGTCATTTCCCAGCTTTAATCCCCTTTGGACATAGGAAATGCCCTCCTCTATAAAGCTCTCCAAATGATTGATAATTTCTTCTCTAGGAATGGATTGTCTTAAATGACTTGGCAGCCCCTTTAAATTAAGATAATCTATGATTTTTACATAGTAAAATTGTGCCAGTACAAGCGCTTTCATCTCCTCCCTGTTATCCTGCTGCCAATTAATGTGGGGCAGGTAAACAGCTTCATCAAAGCCCTGTATGATGAAGTCATACACTGTAAGGGAGGTCCTTAGCCTCTGGGCTATATTTTGGGATTCATTGCTGCTGTGGATTCTGTAATTTATAAGACTCTCCTTCAGCATGCAGTATTTCATTCCCTGATTAATGAAATATAAAGAATTTATCGTATCACTGGAGTGGTCGTTGTTCTTATATACAAGCCAGCTTATGTTATTTTTGTGGAAGAAATCCTTTTTATAGAGACCATTCATCGGAATTATTCCGGAGCAATAGGTGAAAATATGATGCACCATTTCATCTAATGTTGGAAGCCTATAGCTCCACTGGGATATGGTGTTGTTTTTATCATCTATCACTCTGAAATTACAGTATGCATAGTCGTTATCCGTCTTCTCTAAAAGATCCACCAGCTTCTCTATTGCTTTTGAATCCGGATAGTCATCACAGGCAAGCCATTGAAAATACTTTCCTCTAGCCTCATTTATAAGCTCTTGTATAGCCAAAGAAGGGCCGCCGCTGTTTGTACTATGATAAATACAGCGAATTTTTTCGTTTTCATTTTCCAAACGTTTTAGATATTCTATTGAGCCGTCACTGGAGCAATCGTCTATTATTATGATTTCAATATTGGGATAGGATTGCTGCAGATAGGCCTCAACACAGCAGTTTAAAAATTTCATGCCATTATAATTAATTATCCCTATGGTAACTAACGGTTTATTATTCACAGGCAAACTCTCCAATCTTATTGAATGACCCCTCCACTAAGCTTATATATTTTTAGCTATTCACTTTGCATGTTCTGCAAAAGCTTTTCTAATTTCTCAAATATTGGATGGGACATAATATTACTTTTCCTTAGCTCCTCACCAGTCTCACTAATTGTGGCCTCAATGCTTTCTATATGGTATACGTCCTCTATTTTAATGCTCAGCTGTTGGATTCCCTTTTTTTGTATCACTAAAAGCTTTTCAGACAGACCAATACCGCTGTCATGTAACAGCTTTCTTTCTCTATTGAAAATATGCCTACCCATAAGCTTCTTATCGTCCTCGCTGAACTCCTTGAGCTTAAAAAGCTGACTAACCGTTTGAAATGCAGCTAGGGCTGATTTTCCTTCTGTGGGAAGGAGCTCATAGTCAAAGGGATAATTCATATAAAAGGATATGGGAAGCATAGTGCACAGTTGGAGCTCGGTTTGATCCAAGGCTTTATTTATATAGCTTATATCTCTGATGACTACATGGGGCGATGCACTTTTTGCTTCAATAACCGTTACAGGGTCTATCAGGATGATCACTCCCCCATCAGCTAGATGCTTAGAGAGATTATTCAGTGTTTTTTCATAGCTCCCCTCGTTTGTTAAATGAAGCAGCACAGAGGAGGCAAATATCAAATCATATTCTCCACTGTAATATATGTCCTCCGTTATATCCCCCTGTATAAAGCGATAATCTGGGTATTTTTTACTCATCTCTAATACGGCCTTCTCTACGATATCAATAGCGCTGTAATCCCGAACTCCTTTATCCTTAAAATACTCAGTAAAGATGCCTATTCCCGGGCCCAGCTCCAATACCCTTTTGTCCTCTAGTCCATCAAAGGCAATATTTAAAACTTTCTCTAGTGCTTCCAATCTGCCCTGATATAATAATCGATTATGCTCATCCCCCAAGCCTATATATCCTACCCCCTCTAGATTAAATCTAGAATTCAGCCTTCTGCTCCAATAATTGTGATAATTAAATTCCATAGGTTTTTTTTCCTTTTTAACCACCTCATCAAATTCCAACCTAATTGCTTTCAGCTGCTTTTCCAGAGAGTAATTTTCTTCAATGTAGCCTCTATATTCCGAAGAATTGTATTCCTCATTAGTGATCATTGCTACTGCTTCATCAATTGTATTCCAGACGTATTTCTCCGGATAGATTGCTTTGGCCCCTACAAAATTATGAATAATCGGTTTTATACCAGAGGCCATTGCCTGCATAACACTCATATTTTGTGACTCCAGCAGACTAGTGCATAAAATATAGTCCTTATCCATAAGCCAGCTTGCTAGGTCCTCCTGCCAGTCCTCAAAAAAATAGTTATCCTGTAGCTTCAGCTCTCGGATCATCTGTTCAAAGTACATTGAATCCCGTGGGTCCTGAAACCTCCCTGCAACATACAGCTTGTAGCGTTGATCCTTTTCATATAGCGCATTAAAAGCATGTAGGAGCAGCATAGCCCCCTTTTTATAATTGATATAGCCTACATATGCAACCTTAAAGCCCGGCTGCCTCTCTAGGTAATTCCACTTACTTAGATTAACCCCATTTGGAATGCAAATAGCCTTTTCTTTTTCAATTCCGAAGGTATCTAAAACATAGCGCATTATGTCTTCCGAAACAAATATTACTCTATCTACATTGCTCCAATTCACATATGCAGGATATTTTATAAATGCCTCATAGCTGTGCAATCTGCAAATTATTTTTCTATCTTTGGCAATGGGCAGCTTGCTACCATAGGCTATAAGACTATCACACCATTCAAACCAGCATATATCTGCCCATTCCATCACTTCGCTTATTTGCTTTATATCCTCGTTAGAAATTATATTAACCTTACGTATTTCAAAATCATCCTGCAGCTTAAAAATAATGTCCCCAAGGAAATCATCTGCCCCCTGTCGAACAAAAAAAGCAATTTTTTTTAGTAATTGCTCACCCATCGTATCGCCCACTCCCTTACTTTTGCTATTACATTAGTATATGATGAAAGGGCTAGATTGTGCTTTTTCAGCATGCCTAAATACTGCCTAATATTGCATAAATAAAAAAGCCCGAGCATTAGATATACTAATGTTCAGGCATTATATGCGCTTTATCTCTATTTAGAATCTATTCTAAAGGGAATCGTTCTTAATGCTGAAATAATAAGAATCACTACAAACACGCCTACATCCACCCCTGATGGAAATCGAAATAACAGAGAAGCACTGGAATATATCATAAAGATAATAAAGGCGGTGCTAAAAACCCTAAGATGTTTGTATGCATAATTTCTTCTCTCCTCCGATGTCGCCTTTTGTGCCAATTTATAAGGAATGTAATTAAATATCTTCATTGATATCCTTCCATAGCTTACTAACTATTTTTATTTTTTTCAATATAAATACTAAATGCCTTAATTCCTAGATGAATGAACCTTATTAATATTACAAATACGTATATTGCTGCTCCCAAAAGAGCAAATTCAATAACCACTAATCGACCTAGCATTATCTTTTCCTCCCTAATATTATAGTTTTTCTGTAAGCTCTAGTTTAATATATTTCTACCAGTAATCTCTAACAGATGAGATACAATAAACCCACATACTCTTGCCCTCAAAAACTGCGCTCGATACACGGTTTTTGTTAGCAATAAAAAGCGTAAGGCCACTTAAGGATTATCAGCTGCTTCTTACATTTGAGAATAACGAAGAAAGAATATTAGATATGTCTCCGCTTTTAAACAAAGGTATCTTTCAACAACTTAAAGATAAAAATTTATTTAATACTGTCAGGGTTTGTTATGATACAATTTGTTGGGACAATGATGCAGATTTGTGTCCAGAAACACTATATGAGCAGAGTGAACCTTATACTCATTCTTAGAGATATCCAAAATTCAGACATTTTTTCTGAGGTAACGGGTCTTTTTTTCACTGATCCTCCCCCGCGTCTTTTAGAAATGGAATACATGCTTTGGTTCTTCTGTTAATTACTTACTTCAATAGGCTTAGCGAATTGAAAGCTTTGAACCCTATTAGTCCTTGGGATTACAATGTTGGCTTCCTTCTTAACACTAACCTGCAGATTAGTGTGTATTATAATTTCTTCAATCAAACCATGGGGAATGGTTATTGAATCCTCTAATTCGTCTGGATCACCTATTGCAGCAATACTTATAGGCGAGGTTATAGGTACGCCATTGATTATAAGACTATCAACATTAGGCACGATTTCAGTAGTTGCCAGATATCTTTGATCATTTATTGCAATTGCCGCTGCCCCTGCAATATTTAATTTATTTATTATTCCAAGAATATAGTAGTAATAGTATACAATAGTGCTCTCATATGAAAGGGTGTTATCATTCTCTGTTTCTGGATTTTTAATTGTAATTATTATCCCCGCACCTTCAAGGGTTCTACTTCCTGCAAGAATCTGATACTTGGTCAGCTCATCCTTTAGGTTTTTTATTAAACCATTTTCTTCAGCCTCAGCCTCTTCAAACTTTTTTATTTCAGTTTCCAACTGGTGAAGCTCCTGCTGCATTGCCGCCTTCTCTTGGGCCAATTCTTCACGCTCCCTAAAGAGCTGTTGCGCCCTTGTTGTCAACAATAAATCATTACCAGTGACTTTTTTAACATTTTGAAATTGGGTTGTTATAATAAATCCTAGTATTAATAGTAGAATGCTAATCATTAATTTTTGTCTCGTCTTGCTCATAGACAAGCCTCCCAAAACATATTGAAATTGTATTATGTTTTGACCATATACATATCCTTGTATCTATAAATGCCACTGGATAATTTTTTTCCCTTATGCCTCACTTCATCTTAATACTAGCTCAAAGAAAAATTTCCTAATATTTATAGTTCTATTAAAACTCGCCTACTCCTTCATTTTTTACATATTATAGCATTTATTCATTTACAGATATTTTCATTAATTGCCTCACAGTCATCTTAATGCAGTCCCTTACATGGGGCCTTTACCATAAAGAACAAAGTGGCTCTGCCACGTTTGATTTCCAGGGAACCCATGCGTTCCCTAGGACGCTTCGCTGTACCCTCCTTATTTTAATAAGGGGTGACGCCCCCCTTAACAACCCCCCATTTCATAGGAATTAAAAACGAACTTTCCTATGACATAAAAAATGCCTAAGCACTATTTATTACTAATGCTCAGGCATACTATTATACTGAATATCATTCGGAGCAGATCAGTCCAAACTTCCATACATCCTCATATTTGTTCAATTTCTTGATTTCGTGCTTGGCTAATCCCTCATATTTTAATCCTGCCTTTTCCATAATCCTTCTAGAACCCTCATTTTTAGTCATGCATCTACCATAAATTCTTTCTAGGCCTAGCTCTCGAAATCCAAATTCTACTAGCCTACGGCAGGCTTCTGTTCCATAACCCTGATTCCAATAATCAGGATTTATAAAATAATCTAATTCGCCGTTATTATGCTGCTTGGATATACTAACAAAGCCGCAATTTCCAAGATAAACATGAGGTTCATCCCTTTTAAAAATACCAAACTCATAGGCATTACCCTTTTCCATGCTGTCCTTAAGGAAATTAATCCACCAATCAACATTTTGCCGTGGATATGGATGCGGTATTGAAACTGTGGTTTCTGCAATTTCCCACCTGGAAACCACTCCATAAATCGCTTCAGCATCGCTTGCCTCATAGGGTCTTAAAATTAAACGCTCAGTCTTTAAAATAATTTTCTTCTCATTCCCAATTAAATCAATCCCTTCAATTTTTATATTCAATTATAGCGATATTTTATATTGATAATTCTATCAAATCTCTCAATTTCCTTCATTTTTTTACATATTATAGCATTTATTCTATTAAATCAATATAAAAAAAGGAGCCATCGTCAATTTGATATGCGCCTCTTCACATTATTATTTTTCAGCAACATAGTCTTAGTTTTTCAGCTCATGCAACCTTCCGTTGTAGTATTCATATAGCTTGTACTTATCTGAAGCTCCAGCCTGTATGATATTCTGCCCTTCCTCTGTTAGACTTAAAGCTGTATATTGGCACCCTATATCCTCTGTAACATCAGCCATTAAAAATTGGCCGCCATCCCATTGGTATAAAAGCACATATGGCGGCAGACTCCCCATAGAAGTGGAAGCTAGGTCAGGCCGGCCGTCATTATCCATATCTACTATAATTATGTTGTCTGCAGATAATATATTTCTCCACCCACTTACGGCAAAGTCATAAATCTTGGTTTCCTGATAAGCAGCACCCCTAGTTACCATTACCACCAGCTCCTTATCAGCTTGGTTGTTTACATCACTGGCTAAAATAGTAACCTCCTCTGTTTCATGCTCCAGCATCATATCCAAATCTACATAGCCCTTGCTATCCTTAAGTATGATACGTAACTCGTCATCCTGTTTAAAATTGTAAAGTGTTATTTCCTTTATCCCTGAAACATCCTGCAGCGTTTTTTCCTCTATTATCTGCCAATTCTCATTGTAATCTATGTAATCCAGCTCTGCTATTGGCTGTGGCTCAAAACTAAGGGCTATCTCCTTTTCAGACGATGACTCTTCCTCAGGTGCCTCCGGTATTTCGGCAGAGTTGCAGCCTATTAAGAGTAACAGAATGATTAATATTATGCTCAATTTTTTCAATGTATTTTCCCCCTTTAGCTATTAAATACATTCACATATCCATATTAACATTAAACTCACCGACAATATTTACAAATTTATTAATTGAGGAAAATACATATTACCATAGGAGTGCATATATATTTTAGTTTATACAATGTTAAAAGTTTATCGCGCATTGCCTAGGGCTAATAACATTTAAAATTCAATAAATTAGCCCGTGGGGCACTAAGCAGGAAACTTTTGACTTTGTATAAACCTACTACTCATCTTTGTTATGCAATTCTAAAAAACGGAGCCCCTTAGGACTCCGTCTCTTATTTGCCTCTTATTTCACATATCTCAAATAAATCCTTTATTTCATCCCTTATAAGCTCCAGTTGATTCAAGTCATAGGGGGTAAATCGGCCTTTGCCCGCCAGCACTGTTTCTCCGTCTCGGAAATTCTGTAGATAGTACCTTCGGCTGCCCTTGATGGTCATAGCAATATTTAATATGTCCTCTTTGGTCAGCAGCTCCTTGCATACTGTCGTACGAAATTCATAATCTATGCTGCTATTGAGTAGAATATCGATACTGCTCTCTATGTCCCTTACATCCACTCTTTGGTCTGCCACTATATCGTATTTGTTCAAGGGAGCCTTTATATCCATAGCCACATAATCAACTAAGCCATCCTGAATCAGATTCGTCAGTATATGTGGCCTTGTACCGTTGGTATCCAGCTTTACAAGGAAGCCCTCTCTCTTTAGTTCAACAATAAATTCATATAAGCCTGGCTGCAGTGTGGGCTCCCCACCGGTTATGCAAACAGCATCGATGAACTTTTTCCGCTTCCTTAGAAAAGCCATAGCCTCTCCTTCAGAAATAACCTCACCCTCCTGATTGACAATAGAGGTATTATGACAATAGGGACATCTAAAATTGCATCCTCCCGTAAAGAAAACTGTAGATATTTTGTTTGGATAATCAATAAAGGAGGACTTTTCAATCCCTAATAGCTTCATTTCAACCGCTCCTTAGTCTATACTGCTGATGCCTCGACGTCTTTTACTGTTTCATGCCTGTTTTGGAGGCTTTCCTCTGGACTAAACTCCACCCTTTGGCTGTATTCCTCCTGCTTGCCCTTATTCCACGCCTGTACCGGTCTATGGAAGCCTACTACTCTAGTCCAAACCTCTGCCTCTCTGCCGCAGGTAGGACATTCAAAATGCTCTCCTGACAGATATCCGTGGTCTGAACAGATTGAGAAGGTAGGTGTTATGGTGATATATGGAATGCTGCTCTTCTCCATTATCTTTTTAATCAGCAGCTTGCAGGTTTCTATATTGTCTATTTCCTCACCTATAAAGCCATGAAGCACTGTTCCGCCTGTATATAGGGTTTGCAGTTTTTCCTGCAGCTCTATAGCCTCGAATATATCCTTTGTATAGCCTACAGGAAGCTGAGTAGAGTTTGTATAATACGGCTCATTCTCCCCCTGAGTTATAATTTTAGGATATATCTTTTTGTCTAATCTTGCAAATCTATAGGCAGTTCCTTCTGCAGGAGATGCTTCTAGATTCCATAGGCTGTCGGTTTCCTCTTGGAAGATTTGCATTACCCTGTTCATAAATTCCATGATCTCTACAGCAAATTCATTACCTTCCTCAGTGGTTATATCCTTGCCCAACAGGTTGAGGCAAGCCTCATTCATGCCATTAATACCGATGGTGGAGAAGTGGTTTTTGAAATACTCGCCGGTGGCTTCCTTTACACCCTGCAGGTAAAATCTGGAGTATGGATATAGTCCCGCATCCATGTATTGCTCCAGAACCTTTCTCTTAGCTTCACATATTTCCTTTGAATACTCCATCAGCTCTCGTACACGCTTCTTAAATTCCATTGGGCTCTCTGATGCATATCCTATTCTAGCCATATTAAGTGTAACTACATTTATTGAGCCGGTTAAAGGATTAGCACCAAATAAGCCTCCGCCTCTTTTTCTAAGCTCTCTATTGTCCAGTCTTAAACGACAGCACATTGAACGGATATCCTCTGGTGATAAGTCAGAGTTTACGAAGTTGGCAAAGTATGGCGTTCCAAACTTACGTGTCATTTCCATTATACAGTTTACTATTTTTGAATCCCATGGGAAATCATCTGTTATGTTAACTGTCGGTATCGGGAAGCTAAAGGCCCTACCTGCTCCGTCGCCCTCCATCATAACCTCGCAGAAGGCCTGGTTAAACATATCCATTTCCTCCTGGAAATCGCCATAGGTTTTATCCATTAGCTTACCGCCTATCATGGCCTGCTGGTTCTTAAGCAGCTGATGTGGCTTAACATCCAAAGTTACATTTGTAAAGGGAGTCTGGAAGCCCACTCTAGTAGGCACGTTTAGGTTAAACACAAATCTTTGAACTGCCTTTTTAACCTGTTCGAATTCTAGGTTATCGTAGTATATAAAGGGGGCAAGGTATGTATCTAAACTGGATACAGCCTGCGCTCCTGCTGATTCTCCCTGCAATGTGTATAATAGGTTCACCAGCTGTCCCAGAGCAGACTCAAAATGCTTAGGCGGCTTAGACTCTATTTTTCCCTTTGCTCCTCTGAAGCCATGCTTTAAGAAGGCCTCTAAATCCCATCCACAGCAGTAGGGTGCCAATAATCCTAAATCATGAATATGTAAATCGCCACGCATATGGGCATCTCTTAATTCCTTGCGATATATTTTATTTAACCAGTATTTTGTAGTAATGCTTTCTACTATGTGATTGTTTAGTCCCTGTAATGAAAAGCCCATATTGGCATTTTCATTAACTCTCCAATCCTCTAAATTTACATATTCCTCCACCATCTTTTCTGCATCCATGAAAAGATTTTTTACCTCTCTAATTTCCTCATGCTTTTTTCTATATAATATGAAAGCCTTTGCGGTTTTAGCGTGACCTTCCTCTATTAAAACCTTTTCTACTATATCCTGTACATCCTCAACCAATGGAACACTAGCTCTATAGGTTTCATTTATTATATCCACCACAATTTTAGTCAGCTTTACCGCTGTTATTTCATCACTTCCACCTACGGATTTTGCTGCTGCGAATATAGCTGACTTGATTTTGCCAAAGTCAAAGTCCACTATTTCACCATTTCTTTTCTGTATCTTGGTAACAGCCATTATACCCCTCCTATTGTACAGTTCATTTAATTCAATACCATATATAGTATATTACATGATAATGGTATAGCTTTTCAATATTACTCTGGTCTTATATTTAGGTTTATTTTCGTAATAATTGGTCTTAATCTTATTCATTCTTTCTTTTTCTCTATAATCTGGATTTTTGGCTTTTAAATAGTAGAAAAGGTCAGGAATGGGTATATTGCCTTCTTTAATGGATTTAACTTTTATTTAACAGCTTTATCTCTTAAAGCTTAGTTTTACCCCCTTTTCATTGGATTTAAAATCGAGCTTTTATAGCAAAAAAGACACATTGTCAAGTTTTATTGACTCCAGTGCCTTTTTTTTTGATTGTTTATATTGTTTATAAGGTACATATTCTATTGCTGTTCTTTTGAGCATGGACTTAATTTTAATGATTCAATAAATAGTGCTTCTCTATAACTCTAGATGACGAAAATTGAGATAGAAGTCTAGCTCCATCTGGGAGTATGAAGCTTATCGTGACTTTTCTTAATTCTTTCACCCTCATCCTTAGATACGATATATGCATCGACACCATTTCTTTCAAGCTCCTTGACCCTACTGATGGCTGCCTGCCTGTCCAAGGGCTGCGAAATATTGTTCACTGTACAAACCATGTATTTTTGCTCCATAATGCCGCCTCCTTTTATGGTATAAAACCCTGATTCTTAAAATAAAAGACCAGTCCCTCCTCCTCTGGTAAAATGGATGCTGTCACACCCTCCTGCCTATACTGACTAACCTTACGATTGGCAGCCTCCAAAGACATCGGCTCCGTTATTCCATATTCTGTTTTGACCATATATCTGGGTTCCACTCCAACACCTCCATTTTGTTTTATAATATTAGTATCTCTTAGAATTATTTTTACTATGTAAAATTCCCTCTGCCTAAACAGAGGGAATACAGCCCATTATTCTCCTAAAGCCTTCTTAACAACCTCTTGAAACTTTTCATGAGTTGATGTAGCACCGGTTATTACCTCAACCTCTTCTACATTCTGAGATTCTATTAAATCCGCTTCATATTTTGGATAAACCTCACTGGCATCAATATTTGCTGCTGTTCCCCATCTTTCAAGATAATCCTCGTCTTCAGATTTTCTCGCATCTTCCTCATTTACCTCATCAAATGCCACCTCAGTAATGTTACCACCCTCAACGGTCAACTCTACTACTGCCTTCCAGCCTCTTTCATCTGGTTCTAGCTCTGCCTCATGGGTGCCATCCTCATATTCTCCTTGGGGTTCCTCTGGAGCTGGCTCCTGTGGTGCTGGTTCCTGTGGAGCTGGTTGTGGTGCTGGCTCCGGCTGACATGCGGCTGCAAAAACAATTAACACTGCAATAAGTATGAATAAAACAATTTTCCTTTTCATATAGCTTCCTCCTCAGTAAATTATTATTAATAAACTGCTAATAATAATTTGCTACAAAACAAAACCCTCTATTCATTTTGATGATATAAAGGGTAATATAAATATTGGTAAAGCTTACAAAATTAAATAAAGCCGCTTTCTCTCTTTAAGCTTATTGTGCCTGTAGCCAATAGTATCCCAAAATAAATCACAACGCCTATAAAAATTGCTCCTAATGTTGCAACAGCCTCAATACTAAGAATTGAATTTAAATAGCCAAAGACATAATATACCGTCGCTGTCATTATGGCTGCTGCTGTAAAGGGCATTATTATCATTTCCTTAATTTTAATTTTAAAGCCTATTGCCCTTCTTAATGCCATATAGTTTAAAAGGGCGATTACCACATAGCCGACAATTGAGCCGATAACCGTACCGATAATATTTAAATGTGTTACCAATAGCATATTACTCACTATTAGCTTTATTACCACCCCAATAATCAAATTTCGGACCGGTAGAAAAACCTTGTTTATACCCTGCAAAATACCTGTGAGGGTTTGAGCCGTGGCGATAAATAATACATTTATAGCCAATACCTTTAATATATCTCCACCGGCCTCTGTTTTACCCCAAAGCAAGTGAATTATTTCGGTTGATAAAACTGCCAAACCTAGGCTTGCAGGCAAAGCGATGATTATAGTGGTCTTGAGACCTGACTCAGCCTTCTCCCTCAGCTCCGTTAATCTTTTTTTACTGAAGGATTCCGATATTGCTGGAACAAGGCTGGCGGCCATTGCCATACTGAAGGTGAGGGGAACGTTCATAAGGGTTACTGCCTTACCCGTCAGCTGTCCGTATAATATCGTGGCCCCCTCCACCGAATATCCGCTTTCCAATAGTCTAGTCAGCACTATGACAGAATCCATTAGGCCCATTATTGAGCTCAGGACCGCTCCGATGGTTATTGGGAAGGCAATCCACAAAATTCTTCTTATGATGGTTCTAGTGCTGTCCCTTATGTAAAGTCTATTGGCATCTGGAAGGGAAAGCTGTCTATGATATTTTAAATAGCATATAAATAGCACCAGAGCCCCCAGGAAGGCCCCTGCTGAGGCCCCAAAGGAGGCTGCCCCTGCTGCATGGCCTATGCCCTTTGAAATGAAAATATACGCCAGTGCAATTCCAAAAACCACTCTGCCTATCTGCTCCACAATCTGTGATATGGCTGTGGGTGTCATGATCTGCAGCCCTTGAAAATAACCTCTGAAGGCAGACATTATCGACACAAATAGGGGTGCCAATGAAAGTCCTATAATCGAATAGTAGGATTCCTCAGGCCAATTTAAGAAATTGATAATTATCCTTGCACCCAATAATAAAATCAGTGACGAGGCTATTCCTATTATCAGCAGCAGAATAAAGGAAACGTTAAAGATTTTTCTTGCCCCTCTTAGATCCCCCATAGCCAGCTTTTCTGAAATAAGCTTTGATAATGCCGCAGGAAAGCCTATAATTGATACCGACAATAGTATGGTGTATATCGGATAGGGCAGTCCAAAGAGCCCCATGCCCTCATCATGTATTAATCTTTGCAGTGGAATTTTAAAAAATATCCCCAGAAATTTTGCCAATAGCCCGGCAAAGGCAAGTATAAAGGCTCCCTTTAAAAACTTTTTATTAGACATAGACTGACCCCTTTGCTCTTTTCATTTCTATCTAATTATGTATATTCCAGCAGATGGGGAATTAAGAATTTATCGGAAGTATTTTTAATATAAAAAGACCCCGAGGGGTCTTTGAATTAAAGCTTATTCAATTATTCTTCTTTTATCTTTTTCCAATGATATGCCCAGAAGGCTCCACCCACCACCATAGCAGATAAGCTGGAGGCCAGCTGTCGAATACTATTTGCACGATTTCTTTCTGCCTCTGTTTCTAAGTAAGCCTCATAACGCTGTTGGAGCTCCTCTTTAGAAATGCTTGATTCAGTAGGTCTTCCCTCTGCATTGTACTTTTGATAACGCATTTCATAGTCCTCTATAGTCTGATAATAATATCCCCCATCTACAAAAATATCCACCAGCTTTTGAACTGTAAATATAGTTCCCATGATGAATATGATAAGGGTTACGAAGCAAACGAGATACAGGTATACACTTCTCAAATTAAAGCTTTTAGTCATAAATATAATACCTCCCACCACTATTAGTATAGTTACTATTATTGCAAGCATGATTAACAACGAAAACAAACTCATATCACCTACCCCTTTAAAAAAGAATTTCTTAAGCTTAAGCTGTAATATAATTTATTTTGCATGAGGAAATATATTACTCATAGTGTAATATTACACCTTTAATGTAATAACGTCAAGAGGATAAACATTACGTTTTTATTACATTTTCTAAACAAATGAGGAAATTGCATTACCATAGGAGTGCATATATGCACTGAGCAGGAAACCTTTGACCTTGTATATACATACTGCTCATCATTATTATACAAATTCCTCATATAAAAAGGATGCTCTAGTTATAAGCATCCTTTTTACATTTCCTTTATTATATTAATCGGCAGCATTTGTTATTGTAACAACCATACTTACCTCTCCACCAGAGGATTGAGCTTCGTCAAACAACTTCTTCAGGCTCCCCCATACCTGCTCCTCCTCACCATGAATATGGGTATCCATAGAGCCTACCTGATAGCTTACGCCCTGACCCTGTAGCGATTGAATAGAATTATTGATAATCTTAGTAGCATTGTTTGTTTTTAAAGGATATAGAGCAACCTCTGCATGTATCATATATAAGAATCCTCCTTAAATTTAGTCATTTATAGTATGCTAAATAAGGCAGGATTTTATTTAATGAAAATCTGTGATATGTATATTTGCAAAAAAAAATAACAGGCAGGGATATTTCCCTGCCTGATGATGTATTCTTTTATGCTTTTACTGGTGTTTCTGTATTCTTTTTGCCCTTTATCATGAATAATGCAAAGGCTATTACAGCTGCGGCTATACCTATTGGGTAAGATATGCTGGTTGCCAGTCTTAAGCCCTCTGGAGCCTGCAGAATGTAGGTTACGATTACTGCTGTCATGAAGGTTGCTGGAATTGTAGCAATCCAGTGAAGCTTATTTGACTTAACAAGATACATTGCTGATGCCCAAAGCATTAAGGTAGCCAGTGTTTGGTTAGACCAAGCAAAATATCTCCAAATGATGTTGAAATCAATTAAGCTTAAACTGAAGCCCACTGCAAATAATGGCAATGAAAGAAGCAATCTCTTGTTTATCTTGCTTTGATTTATGTTAAGAAAGTCTGCAATAACTAATCTGGCACTTCTAAAGGCTGTATCACCAGAGGTTATAGGACAAGCAATAACACCAAGCATTGCCAGTAAGCCTCCGACCCTGCCTAATAGACTTGTTGAAATCTCATGAACTACTCCACCTGGACCACCGGCTGCTATAGCTGCTTGTAATCCTTCTGTTCCATGGAAGAAGCTCATTGCTGCTGCTGCCCAGATTAATGCAATAACGCCCTCTGCTATCATTGAACCGTAGAAGATTCCTCTACCGTATTTTTCATTTTCAACGCATCTTGCCATAAGTGGTGATTGTGTTGCATGGAAGCCACTGATTGCACCACAGGCAATTGTTATAAATAGTAATGGCCATACAGGTAATCCACCCGGATGAATATTTGCCGCTGTTAATGCTGGTATTTCATATCCTTTAACCAACAGCATAGTTCCTATGCCGCCTGCCATAATCAGAAGAACAGCCCCGAAAAGCGGATATATTTTACCGATAATTTTGTCTATAGGAAGAATTGTTGCAAGGAAGTAATAGACTAAAACTATTCCCAACCAGATTTTGGCTGAGCCGATGTTTAAGAAGTTCAAGTTTCCAAGCAATGTAGCAGGGCCTGTCATGAAAACGGTTCCCACCAAAACAAGAAGAATTACTGAAAAGCCTCTCATAAACTGCTTTGCAAAGGGTCCAAGGTACTTGCCAACGATTTCAGAAACGCTGGCGCCATTATGACGGATTGAAAGCATTCCTGAGAAGTAGTCATGCACACCGCCTGCAAAGATACTACCTAAAACGATCCACAAGAAGGCCTTTGGTCCCCATAAAGCTCCTGCAACAGCTCCGTATATAGGGCCTAAGCCTGCAATATTAAGAAATTGAATTAAAAAAATCTTGTACCATGGCATTGGTACATAGTCTACGCCATCCTTCAGCTCATGAGCCGGCGTTATTCTGTTTTCATCAATTCCAAACACCTTGTCTACAAATTTTCCGTAAATAAAGTATCCTGCAATTAACGCCACGATAGAAATTATAAATAATGACATAAATAAACCTCCTTATATAATGTATTATTTCAGTAATTACATTATAGAGGAGGTTTAATAGCCTTATGCGATTTTTAGTTTAAAATGTCGTGATATTTGTTTAACATGTCCAAAATGACGTTTATTCTGTTTAACCCTCAAAGCCCACCAGCTCTTTAAATTCCCTTAGCCTATTTCTGCTAATGGGAATGTTTTTATCCTTGTAGCCCCTCATCTTAATTTGCAGACTATTGTTGAACCATAATACGATCTGATCTATTTCATCCAGATTGATCAAAAAGCTTCTGTGGGGTCTAAAGAAGCCATGGGTCTGAAGCTTTTCCTCCCAGTCCCCCATGGGGCAATTGCTGATAAAATCTCCTCTGCTGCTAATAACCTTGGTATTACGGTCCTCGGTTTCAATGATTATTATATCCTTATAATCCAGCACAAAAAGCTTTCCGTCCTTCTCCAATGTTATTTTTTGCTTTTTATGATTGATCTCCAGATGTTTTTGTAGCATAAGCTGGACCTTTTTCAAGGCCTCCTCCTCTGGAGCCTTCAGCTCCTCCCTAAGCCTTTCTATAGTCCTGGCAAAGCGATTATCCTTAATTGGCTTTTGCAGATAGTCCAGTGCGGAGTATTCAAAGGCCTCGATGGCATATTCATTGTATGCTGTGGCAAACACTATTTTGGGCAGCTTAGGCAGCTTTATCAGCTCTGAGGCTATCTCAAAGCCATCCATATCCTGCAGCTGAATATCCAAAAACACCACATCCGGCAGCTTCTCCTGACATAATAGAATAGCATCATCGCCATTTGAAGCCTCCCCTATTAGCTTAAAGTCAGGATGTGCTGACAGAAGACTCTTTATATGCAATCTTGCAGGCATTTCATCATCAACTATAATAACTGTACTCATATGACTCAACCCTCCTACGCATGGCAGGGTATTTTGATTTGCACCCTCGTACCCCTATTTGTATCGCTGGTGATATTTAGTCTATAATCCTCGCCATATAAATTTATAAGTCGCTTATTAACATTTTGAAGTCCAACGGATTTAGTGTCGCCAGTCTCCACCATAAGATTGTCCATTGTATCTAAATCTATACCCACCCCATCATCTATTACCTCCAGCAGTACATCCTTATCCGCCTTACTGGAGCGAATGGTTACTGAACCACCCTGCTTTTTGGGAAGTATTCCATGAATAACTGCATTCTCGACTATTGGTTGAAGTATAAGGGGGGGGAATTTAAAGGCTAAGTCCTCCTGGAGCTCATAGTTCACCTGAAGCCTATCACCAAATCTCGCCTTTTCAATCTCTAAATAAGAAGCTATATGCTCCAGCTCTGTTTTTATATCCACCAGCTCCTGACTGCTCCTAAGGCTCTTTCTGAATAAATCCGCCAGTGAAATCAATAGGTCCTTTGATTTTTCAACATCAAAGGTCATAAAGGATACAATTGTATTGATTGCATTAAACAGGAAATGCGGATTTATTTGGGCCTGCAGTGTCTTGAGCTCTGCCTCCACCAAAAGCTTCTTCTGATAATCCAGCTTACTGAGCTCTATCTGGGTTGAAAATAGCTGAGCAAGCCCCAAAGCCAGCTCAACATCAACTGAGGTAATGCTATTTTCATCCCTTTTATATAGTTTCAAGGTTCCCACAACGGTTTCATGCTCCTTCAGTGGTACTACTATGGCAGACTTTAGGCAACATTCCTCGTCTATGCATTGGATATCCTTTTTGCCATTGATAATTATATGCTTACCCGTTTGAATGACCCTCTTGGTAATTTCCGTTTGTATATCAAAGCCAGCGCGATGATGATCCTCACCTACTCCCCGATGGGCAAGGATTTCTTTTCTGTCGGTTATGGCAATGGCTGCAACATCTACTGAGGAATATATGATGTCCACAACCTTTTGTGCCACCTCATAATTCAAGCCCTTTCTCAGATGCGGCAATGTTAGATTGGCAATCTTCAGCGCCTTATTTGCCTGCCCAGCAGCTACCCTTTCATACTCTGAGTAAATATTCTCTATGATACCTATAAAAATAGCAATACCCAAAGAGTTGACCAGCACCATTGGCAGTAGTATTATCTTCACCAAATTTAAAGCATCCTGGAAGGGACGTGCCAGTGCGAGAATAATAATCATCTGAGCTATCTCGGCAAATATACCTATGAAGAAGGCATACTGCCATTTATTGGACTTGTTCTTGATATGATAATAGGCATAGCCTCCTATTAGCCCCTCTACTATAGTGGAAATGCCACAGGAAAGCGCAGTAAAGCCCCCTATATCAATTAAATACCGATGTCCACCTGCTATAAGCCCTGAAATAATACCAACTAATGGTCCTCCCAGAAGTGAACCCACCATAACACCCACGACCCTTGTATTTGCCAAGGCCCCATAAATGGGTACACTGGAGTAGGTTCCCATAATACCTATCGCACCAAAAACAATTGATAGAAATATTTTATCCGTCAATGTGATTTGCTTTTTTGTTATTACCTTTTTAAAGATACCGATTCTGGAAATCCCTATTGCTAAAATTATTATAATGCCTAGCTTGTTGATTAATGCCAAAATCATTTCTGCGATAATCATGGCTTCACCCTCTTTCTAATGCTTCCTTAATATCCCTTGTCTTAAGCCTGTTAGTTAAATATACGCCAAGCACTATCAGTGCAGCGCTCAATATAGTAATTGCAGTAACATTCTCCTTTAATAAAACAACCGAAAGAACCATTGAAAATACCGGAACTAAATTTATAAATATCGAGGTCTTACTAGGCCCCAGCTCCTTAATTGCAGTTTGCTGCACCAGATAGCCTATAAATGATGGAAAAATAGACATATACAGCACGCCTATCCACCCCTTAATGCTGGTGGACGGTATAAACACCCAAGGCTTTTCCATTATTGCAAAGGGTAAAGTAAAGATACTGCAAAGCACAAAGCTATAGGTGGTCAATATTAAAGGCGAATATTTAGACATTACCCGACGGCTCACTATGGAATATATCGCCCAGCAGGCCACAGCCAACAGCATAATTAAATCTCCCCTATTGACGCTGAAGCTTTTGATTACTGAAATATCACCCCTGGTTATTGTAAGTACCACTCCAGTTAATGCAACAAAAATCGTGGCTATTCTGGCCATACCCAGCCTTTCATTGAGAAATAGGGCCGCCAGTATCGTAGTCATAAGTGGATTTGTTGCTGCAATCATTGATGCATTAACTGCAGTAGTGTACTTTAGGGCAATAAAGAATAGGACATGATAGCCCACCATTCCCACCAGTCCCAGAAAAATCATCACCGGCATATCCTCTCTTTTAAGTCTCCAGTTCTTTTTCTCGAATTTCACCATCGTAAAAAAAATGAAAATCGATGCAAAGAAAAATCGTAAAAAGGTCAGAGCAAAGGGGGGAAATTCAACTGTAGTAACCTTTCCTGCTATAAAGGCACCGGCCCAAAAAACCGTAGACATGGTCATAAGGGCTATTATTTTAAAATTACTGCTTTTATTCTGATTTTCATGACATTCTTCCATCTATATCGGTATCTCCTTCTTATATGAATTTGCATAGAAGGTAGTAGACTACACTTCTATGTTAATACATTTACTTACGGTCATCAATATACTTTATTATACCAATCCAGCCTAGCCCCTTTAGCCTTTCCTCCAGCAGCAGTTTGCTAAGGTCCATTAGCTCCTCCATACCACTGGAGTTTATCATCCTAACCTCGGTAACGGGTGCTACCTCATAGGGTTTGTTAACTAGGAGGTTATCTGCTGCTAAGAGCCTTTGCACCTGATTTACGGTGCCATTATTTCCATCCACTAGGCTTATGCTATCACCTACAATTTCCTGAATAAGCTCCTTTATGAATATATAATGGGTGCAGCCCAACACAATGCTGCTTATGTCAGTTAAATTTACCTGCTGAAAGAGCTTCACCAGATAATTTTTTAATTCATCACCTCTTCCGCCATGGGCTTCTATTATTTCCACTAGACCAGAACATGGAAGCTTGATAATTTCATTGGCCTCGGCCCATTTTGATATCAGTGTGTTGAATTTTTTTTCCCTCAGAGTAAATGGCGTTGCCATAACCGCCACTTTACCAGCATGGGGCCTTTCAATAGCTGGCTTGACAGCCGGCTCCATGCCTACTACAGGTATATCCAGCGCCTCCCTTAGCTCTGCTATAGCGCCACTGGTGGCAGTGTTGCAGGCCACCACTAGTGCCTTTATTCCATCCGCTATTAGGCTATCGGCAACCCTGATGGACAAAGCCCTTACCTCTTCAAGGCTTCTTGTTCCATAGGGTGCATTTTTTGAATCTCCAAAATATATATATTTCTCCATAGGCATTTGCTTAATCAAATCAGCTAGAACACTGATACCTCCCACTCCGGAGTCAAAAACCCCGATGGGCATGTTCTCTTTGTTTGTCATTGTATTCATCACCTCTAAAGCTTAATAATTATTATTTTAGCACAATATTTATACATAGCATATTAAAAAGTTGAAGCCTGCATAAATGCAGACTTCTTATTTATAGTGCTTATAATATTAATTTTTATTCTGTTATAATGTTTACTATATCAATACTTATGATATAATACATATAAGGCAATCGAATCCGCAAGAAGCGGTTGCCAAAGACGGTTATTTAAACATAACTATCCTGTGCCAGCAGGGTAGTTATTTTTTTATATTGTTATTCCTATCTAAGTAGGAGATAAGCAATATGAGAAACGAACCGAATGCAATCATTAATGATATTGCTTGGTAAGTTTCCATTTACACCACCTCCCTTCTTTATGAAGTAAGGTGGCAACCACATCCTGCCTTTATTCGATTGCCTTACCCATATAATAACACAAAACCCAATTATCTACAATTCAAGGGCGCAATATCTAAAATTCCACTTATTTTAGCCTTTTTAACAGCTCCTCCCTTTGAGCATCGTAACCTTCCTTTCCAAGAAGTGCAAACATATTTCTCTTATAATCCTCTACCCCCGGTTGATTAAAGGGGTTAACCCCCAAAAGATAACCACTGATGCCACAGGCCTTTTCAAAGAAGTACACGAGATAACCAAAATAGTATGGGTTTAACTCGGGAATATTGATTACAAAATTAGGTACACCGCCGTCGTTATGGGCCATAATTGTACCCTCAAAGGCCATTCTATTGACATAGTCAACGGTTTTTCCTGCTAAATAATTAAGCCCGTCCAAATCCTTATCCTCTCTGTTAATAACTATATCATCTGAATTGTTCTCATCAACAAAGAGCACAGTTTCAAATATATTCCTCAGTCCCTGCTGTATGTATTGTCCCATGGAATGCAGGTCTGTAGAGAAATTCACAGCTGCAGGGAATATTCCCTTTAGGTTCTTGCCTTCACTTTCACCAAAGAGCTGCTTCCACCATTCCCCTATAAGTGTAAGGGAGGGCTCGTAATTTGCCAGAAGCTCGATTGTCTTTCCCTTACCATACATAATGTTCCGTATAGCCGCATATTGGTAGCATTGGTTTTCAAGGATATTTGTATTTTTATATTCTATTGAGGCCTCCTTTGCCCCCTTTAGGATTAGGTCAATATCAATCCCTGCTGCCGCAATAGGTAAAAGACCCACTGGTGTCAGCACAGAAAATCTACCACCCACATCGTCAGGTATTACAAAGGTTTGATACCCCTCCTCCTCAGCCAGCCTTCTTAAGGCTCCTGATCTTTCATCTGTTGTGGCATAGATTCTCCCTGAGGCCTCCTCCTTGCCATATTTCTTCTCCATATATTCCTTCAATATTCTAAAGGCTATTGCCGGCTCGGTTGTAGTGCCGGATTTTGATATCACATTAATCGAAAGGGACTTTCCCTCCACCAGCCTTAATAAATCCTTGATGTATCTTCCACTAATATTCTGCCCTGCATAATATATTTCTGGCCTACCATCATCCACCTGTTGATTATAATAATAGGGGCTCAGCATCTCTATTGCAGCCCTAGAGCCTATATATGAGCCTCCTATGCCTACTACAATCAGTACCTCGGAGTCTTTCCTTATCTTTTCAGCCGCCTGCTTTATAGCCTCCAATTGCTGCTGCTGAATTTCAGACGGAAGCCCAAGCCAACCTAAATATTCCTTCCCTAAGCCCGTTTTTTCCTCCATTAGCCTATGAGCGGCATCTATAAAGGGCTGATAGGCCGACAATTCCTCTTCAGATACAAAGCTTAAAGCTCTTGAGTAATCAAAATTAATACGCATTAAACCATTCCCCTTTTAGCCTATATTGGCAATTTTTACTTTATATGCTACTATTTTACCAAAAGCTCTTACATTTAACAAATCATCAATTAACAGCTTATAATTAATATTTAAGCCTTCCATTTTTCCTCCTCCCTGCTATTCATTTTTCCTAGTTTACCCCGCTAGTTTTTGGATATTCACTATAATTGGGTAAATTGCATATTCCCATAGAAGTGTAATATACAAAATTAAAAGTTTATCGCGCATTGCCTAGGGCTAATAGCATTTAAAAATAAATTATACAAATTAGCCTGTGGGGCACTAAGCAGGAAACTTTTGACTTTGTATATACATACTACTCATCCTTATTATTTTAAATTACATAATTAGTACTTAAAGTATTTGTAGCCAGTTTTCACCATCTAAATTTCACCAGTAAAATTATTCAGTATACAATGTTAAAATGTATATAGGAGGATGAGGCTATGAATACAGAGACATACTTATTGATTTTAGCTGGTGCTTTAATGCTTTTAGCAATTTACCTTTTGATAGGATATCTTAAAAACGAAAAATTTAATAAGTACTTTGCCGTAACTGCTGAAGAGGCCTACGACCTTGACAACCTTTTTCCCGTAAAAATCAGCGGTAAAATCATTGCTAAAATGGACTATCTTGATATTCCATATGAGGAATTAAAGCTTGAGATAAAAACCCCCACAATTCTTGGCCAGATAATAGGAACCGACTACAAGCTTTCCTTTATACGCCTTAAGGATAGGAAAAGGGCCCTTAAGCTGGTGAAAAGCCACTATTTAAGAGCTGTAAAGCCCTATATTATTGAAACAAATAAAAACAAAGCAGAATATATATATCTAATAAATCTATCTAAAAAGCAACGTCCCAAAATCGAAAGGATTGCCTGCTCCACCTGTAAGAATACCATACAATGTCAGATAGCCTTCTCAAAATGCAATTATGAGAGGGACCAGGTTGATAATATTATAAATAAGGGTATTATCATAGATATGCGTGATACCCCTGTTCTTAAGAATTATGGACAATAAAAAGAGTAGTGAATAGTGCATGACGAATAGTGAATAGTTAAAATCATAGTTTAAAAAAAGCAATCCCGTATCTAACAGGATTGCTTTTTTTATTGTATTCTAAATTAAATTTTTTCGCCCTGTAGGCTGATCCTTACTTTATTTATCTTCAATGATGAGTTTGCCCTTTTTACTGCTGTTTCGACTGCCATGACTATGCCTTGGCAACAGGGCACCTCCATAAAGGCTACAGTTATAGATTTAAGGTTGTTCTCTGCAATTATCTGAGTCAGCTTATCAGTGTATAGCTGTACATCGTCTAGCTTAGGACATCCGACAGCTACAGCCTTGCCCTTTAATAAATCTAGGTGATAGTTGGGATATGCAAAAGGCACACAATCTGCAGTAACAAGCAAATCTGCATTTTTAAAATATGGGGCATTCACAGGTAGTAGCTTCAGCTGAACAGGCCATTGTCTTAGCTGCGGCTTGATTTTAATTTCGATATCCTCACTACTTACAGCCTCTCCTTTGCCTTCTGAGGCAGGCTTGTCAAACTGCAGCATTCTACTGCCGGGACAACCGCCGCCGTGGCCATGATGTCCGTGGTCATGATGTGGATGCTGAGGTGCTGACGCCTTAACGGGCTCCTGATGTGCTTGGGGAGTGAAGGTTCTTCCCTGGCTGGCCAGTAGCTCTATCACAGCCTCCTCGTCAAATTCATCTGCATCCCTTTCGATTACATTTAATGCCCCTTCAGGACAATGACCAAGGCATGCTCCTAAACCATCACAGTATATGTCGTCAACAAGCTTTGCCTTTCCATCTATAATCTGTATAGCTCCTTCCGCACAGTTTGGAACACATAGACCACAGCCATTGCATTTTGCTTCATCTATTTCTATAATTTTTCTTAATGCCATAGTTTTCATCTCCTTAATTTTATCTTAAGTATATATTAATACTTTTCTCCTGCATTTGATGTGATAACTCTCACAAATAATCGTGAAGTACATCACATTTTTAATGATTAAGGTATTTACCACATAGGGGACAGTACCTGACATCGTCATCCATTTCTATATCGCATTTATCACAATAATTCACATTTCTCATTTTAAGTACCAGCTTATCAAACACCTGTACGTCGGTCTCCAGCGCCTCAATTTTTCTTATATATTCGTCTACATCCTCTCTATTAATGTATTGCAGCTTCTTAAGCCTTGCATGCACGTATTGCCCCAGCGCCTCGTAAAGCTCCTGAATTTCCTGCTCCCTTTTACGAATGCTTAAATTGAGCTTACTTATTTCAACAAGATCTGCTGATCTCTTAGAAAGTGTCTTTGCTGTTTCAGATACTGATGAAGATAATTTATCTAAAAATCCCATAAAATCTCCTCCTTTATTATATCTTAAGCAGTTTTACGAAAACAGTTACAATAACAAAAAGTAGACTCAGTAATTTTTAATTAAACTACTTTGTCTACTTTGGAGGTATCATATCAATCAGGCGCCTATTTGAATAATTTTATTTTACATGATTGGTGATTGTACCTATCTTTTCAATAGAGCAGCTGACCTTATCCCCTGCTTTAAGATACTTAGGCGGATTAAAGCCCATTCCCACTCCTGCAGGTGTGCCTGTGGCAATTATATCTCCTCTTTTGAGGGTAACTCCACGGGATAAATCACTTATGATATAGGGTATATCGAAAATCAATTTGCTGGTGTTGGAATTCTGTCGCACCTCATCATTGACAGCGCTTCCTATGCTTAAATTAACCGGCATAGGAATACTGCCCTTATAGGCAATATATGGTCCCATTGCTGTAAGGGTATCTAGGCTTTTACCCTTTAGCCACTGGCTATGTTTTCTTTGTAGGTTTCGAGCAGTCAAATCGTTTAATATAGAATAGCCGAAGATATACGCCTCTGCCTCCTCCTTGGGTATGTTGGTTCCCTCCTTGCCGATGATCACCGCCAGCTCCACCTCGTAATCCAGCTCTTCAGTGATTTCACTATGGCTTTTTATTTCTCCCTCAGGACCGATAATATAGGCTGCCATTTTACTGAAATAGATGGGATTTTCAATTATGGTTTTTTCCTCTTTGGTGAAGGATTTAGACTCCTCGGCGTGGTCCCTATAGTTTAGCCCCAGACAGATAATGTCCCTTATTGGCCTTGGTATAGGTGCCAGCAGCTGAACCTCCGCCAAAGGTATAAATTCCGCCTCTGTTTTATTCTCCAGATGATATTTTATTGCTTCTAGAGCAGCATCACCTGCATCTATCAATTCCAGCATTGTATTTATTCCTGCCAGCTCCTTTATACTGGAAAGGTCAAGAATCATACCGGAGGCTTCCCTCAGAGCTCCAAGCTTTTCTAATCCATCAAACAAAAATGTGGTAAATAACATTCCAACTCCTCCTCGCATTAAAACATGTTTGAATATATATTCAATAGCAAGTAAAAATTTCCTCCTAATGCTATTAAATAAAATTTGCCGGATGTTAATGTTATGCCTTAACATTAACATTGCAATCGCTAAATTTCAACATATATAAAGTTAATCCTCTAGCTTAACATTAGCTTTATGTATTACTGTTTAGGGTATTAATTATACTCAATATTTATTATAAATAATAAAAAAGATGCATAAGCATCTTTTTTATATTACTAGAGTTCCATCCTCCTGCTGAATCATTAATAGTATCCTTCTTTGTTCTCCCGTTTCAGCATCTATATATACAAGATAATGGTCATCACCAAACTTCACCTTAAACTCATAGGTCAAAATTTCTTTATTTCCTGAGTTAGGGATTAGTGCCAGACGTCCATATTCTACCTCAACAGCACTATTCAGCTTTTCTCTGGCATCCTCTTCAGTCAGCTGAGGCTCCTTAATGTCCCGCTCATGGTGTGTAGTTAAATAACCCTCAGTCTCCATTCCGATGATTTCACCGTTATCCAAGGCAACCTTTACCTTAATTAAATCAGGATATACTATAACATCCTCCTGCATATAGGCAAAATTCACCACCATCTGTCCTTCAGCAGCCATGGTATAGGTAGGAACCATGTCCTCGTAGCCCTGCTGCTGCAAGAAATCCTCAGCAATCCTTTGGGCTTCCTCCTTGTCAAGCCTGCTGTCCTCCATATCCCTTGGATTTAAGAACCAAATTATCCTGCCGCCGATTTTACTTACAGCGATAGATATTTCCTCGCCATTGCCATTTTTCTTTGCTGCTCTTAGGTAATAGCCATTTATTGCTGTATTCTCTATCTCACCCACTAGCCTTATATTTTGTAGCTTCTGGTCCTTTAATGCTTCACCAGCTATGGCTATAGCCTCATCGCTGCTTACCTCCTTGCCCTCCAGCCTTGGCTTTATATCCTTAATGTGCTCTGAAAAGGGTCCATCATATATTAGCTCGGGATACTCCTGCATTCTTTCCTCGATGCTTATAAGCCTGAAATCCTTCATCTGCTCATCTACCCTATCTAAATCCTTATTGCCTTCACTCCGTAGATCCCCGAAATTAACGCCTCCCGAGACCACATCCTGCTGCATTTCTATTAGCTCCCTAGACAGTAAATTCGCATATGACTGTAGCTCCTTTAGCGTACTAAACTCGCTTTCAGTTAAGGTGATCCCCTCCATGCTTTTGTTTGCCATAGCTGTGCTATAATCCCCCAGCTGATTTAAGAACTTCTCCGTCTTCCTGATGGTTGAATGGTGAAAGGGCAGCTGAGTGAGCTTCTCCTGAGCTAAATAGGCCTGCTGAAGAGTGTCGTAGAGAAATTTAGTCATGTCCTTTCCGGAGCCAGATACCATGGCCTTAGATAAATCCACCTGGGCATTTTCCACATGCCCTATAAGCTCGTAAAATTGTCTTTGAAACTGCAAATCTAAATATGTATGGTACTCTCTAGATTGATTTCTTTGGTACATACCCCATCCTGCCGTAGCTAGAAGGGCCAATGCCATAACTGCCGGTAATAGATATCTTTTCATTCTAACCCTCCTTATTCAAGAGCAAATACATGTCTGCCTATGGTCAATGTTATCTGTCTCGTCCAAATCCATTTACTGGTGGCTGTTGAAGGATTCCAGAAGTAGATTGCCCCTCCTGTTGGATCCCAACCATTTAATGCATCTCTGGCGGCTTTGAAGGCCTGATCATTTGGAGCCTCGTTAATTGCACCGTTTTTTACAGGCTCAAAGGCACAGGGCTGATAAACTACCCCTGCAATCGTATTGGGAAAGGACGAGTGCCTTACCCTATTCAAAATAACAGCTCCTACAGCCACCATGCCCTCATAGGGCTCTCCCTTTGCCTCAGCATGTATCGCCCTAGCCAGCATGTTTACATCATCACTTCTTGATACACCACTGCCTACTGAGGTTGACGGAGGCTGGACCTTTGAGGTTAAACCCAACGCTGCCCTAGTTTGAGGTCCAACTACGCCATCCACTGTTAGTCCATTGTGTTTTTGAAACTTTTTTACGGCCTCAAAGGTTAGCTCTCCAAAAACGCCTGAAATCGGCCCATCATAGAAGCCCCAATCTTTAAGCTTCGTCTGCATCTGGCTAACCTCATCCCCTTTAGAACCCCATGCAAGAGTTTGAGCATGGATATCTTCTATGTAAAAGCTAAAAACAAATAATACTGCCAATACTATCGACAGTAGGATACATATTGGTTTTTTCATCTTCTTCCCTCCTCAATTGATAAAGACTAATCATATTTTTATCTAAAACATAAAGAATTATCCATCAATAGCGTCTTATAAATAAAAAACGACCACCGAAGTGATCGTTTGATTTATGCTATTAAACAAGCCCCAGCATAAAGTTGGCTATATTGAAGTAAACTATCAAGGCCATAGCATCCACTATGGTTGTAATCAACGGTCCCGCCATAATCGCAGGGTCCAGCTTGAGCTTTTTAGCCATCATAGGTAGAGTTCCCCCCACCACCTTTGCCATGACGATTGTAAGAAATAATGTAAAGGACACTGTAAAGGCTATAGGGATTCCTGCTTTAGTAAGTAACAGCATTCTTGCAAAATTTATGATTCCTAAAGCTACACCAACCACAATACTAACCCTTAGCTCCTTCCAAAACACCTTTAAATAATCGCCAATTGCGATTTCCCCCAGAGCCATTCCCCTGATTACAAGAGTAGAGGACTGTGAGCCTGCATTACCTGCTGTATCCATAAGCATCGGTATAAAGGTTGCAAGAATAACCACTGTAGATAAAACATTCTCATATCTGCTGATTATTGAGCCGGTAAAGGTGGCCGATACCATCAAAACCATCAACCAAATGATTCTCTTACGGGCCAATGAAAAAATTCCGGTTTCCAGATATTCCTCATCATTCGGCTCCATAGCTGCCATCTTTTGAAAGTCCTCGGTATTCTCACGCTCGATAACATCAACGATATCATCGATGGTAATTATACCCACCAGTCTTGCTTCCTTATCTACAACCGGCAGAGTGATTAAATCGTATTTTTTGAAGAGGCTTGCTATTTCCTCCTGATCATCTAAGGTTTGAGTTGTTATAACATCCTCATTCATTATATCCAAAATAAGTAGGTCGTCCTCCATTAAAACAAGCTTCCGAAGGGATACAATACCCTCCAGCTTTCTCTTGTCATCCAATACGTAGCAGGTGTAGATGGTTTCCTTATCAACACCGGTTATTTTTATATGATTTAAAGCCTCTTTAACGCTCATTTCCTTCCTTAGATCAACGTACTCAATCGTCATTAGGCTTCCGGCGGAATTTTCCGGATAGTTTAAAAACTGATTTATGAGCTTTCTTTCTTCTTCTGAGGAGGCCTTTAGAATCTTTTTGACGACATTAGCAGGCATTTCCTCAAGGAAGTCTATCATATCGTCAAAATACAGCTCTTCTAAAATTTCCTTCAGCTTTGTTTCATGTAATGCCCCGACAATATCCTTCTGCTGGGCTGAGGATAGGTATGAAAACACCTCTGCAGCATGGTCCTTGGATAAAAGACGGAAAACGATAATACTGTTCTTTTTCTCCAATTCATCAATTAATTCAGCAATATCAACTGATATCATTTCATTAAGCTCTTCCTTTAAAAGCGAAAACTTTTTTTCTTCAATTAGTTCAATGATTCTTTCATTCATCCGCTCACTCTCCTATAGGTGAGAGGCACCCTCAAGTCTTGTGGTGAAAATGCCCTGCTCCCAAATTATTATTCCAAAATTAGACCAGCCCAAACTGGGATGCGAGTCCATTTACACCACCTCCTTTGAAATCCGCATACTATAATATTACATTTAAGGGCCCATTGCTATAAGCCCTAGAAGTTTATTTTATCCCGCCTCATATTTACATTTAATATTAAGCCTATGGCAATCATGTTAGACAGCATAAAGGTACCCCCATAGCTAACCAAGGGTAAAGGCTTCCCGGTTACCGGCATTAAGCCTATGGTCATTGCAATATTTGCAAAAATATGGAATGCCAGCATAAAGGTCAGTCCTGTCACTAAATATGCTCCAAAATCATCCTTGGCCTCTCTTGCTATTTTTATACATTTATATAGCAAAATGCCATATAGTATCAGCAGCCCCGCTGCCCCTAGAAAGCCCAGCTCCTCCGCTAAAACCGAAAAAATAAAGTCCGTTTGCCTTTCGGGTAAAAATCCGTATTGGGTCTGACTTCCCTTAAATAGCCCTTTTCCAAAGAGCATTCCGGAGCCGACCGCCAGCTTAGACTGTAAAATGTGGTAGCCATCTCCGGTAGGATCAAGTTCGGGATTTAGAAAGACCAAAATTCTCGATTTTTGATAATCCTTTAGCCCCAGCCATGCCAAAGGCAGGCTTAAAATGCCCACAATCCCAGCTATAAAGATATATTTATATTTGAGCCCTGCTATAAACAGCATTCCAAAGGTAAAAAATGCAAAGGCCATTGTTGTACCCAGGTCCGGTTGTCGAGCAATCAGTGCCATAGGCAGCAAGGCATAGGCTCCAATTTTCAAAAGAGTTGAAAGCTTGTGTAGAGAATCCTTATGATCAACCAGCATCCTAGAGATGCAGATTATTATCCCAATCTTTACGAAATCAGCAGGCTGAAATTGAAAGCCTCCTATTCTAATCCATCGGTCCGCACCCCATGTTTCAGAGCCGCTACCAAAGACTAAAACAGCCAACAACAGAGCATTACATATGATATATATAGGCAAATGAAATCTTGCAAAGGTATTGTAATCGAAGAATAGGATAAAGACTATTGCTATCAGACCCAAAATAATGGATATAATCTGAGTTCTTATAAAGCGATTGCTGCCGGAGACAAGGTTATGAGTTGCACTTCCAACCATTACTACCCCCAGTATGCATATTATCAGAACTACTGCGATAAGTGAGAAGTCCATTTTTCTTATTAATCTACCATCAATCTTCAAAACCCTCACTCCTTCACATTTTTTTAAACACGAACTTTTTTAAAATTATGTAGTAAATAGTTTTCAAAAATAATCAGAAAAAATTCTCTCCCATAGGCAGAGATAACTATTCAAAGCTTGTCTGTTCACATAATAGTTTACTCTATTATATATATTTTGGCAACCTTTAATTTGCTCCAATTCTTTTAATTTGAATTATTTCAGCCGTTTTCCACATCTCCAAAAATTGCTAGCTATCCATTAGTTTTATAAAGCTAAACAAAATAAAAGCGAAGCCTCTCAGCTCCGCTTTTATTTTTAAAATTTATTATTTACCCATATTTCTTTCAGCGAACTCAACTAATCTTTTTGTTATAGTTCCACCAACATAACCGTTTTGTCTTGAAGTTAAGTTGCCTTTGTCGATACCTTCATAGTTACCGATACCTAGTTCGCTAGCTATTTCAACCTTCATTTGGTTTAAAGCTTGACGAGCTTCAGGAACTACGATTCTGTTTCTTCCACTACCACTATTGTTGTTAGTATTACCTGCCATAATTATTTCCTCCTTCTAATGTTTAGTGAATTTTTTTTGTAGCTGTTTGCTACAGTAGTATTATTTGTCGTTAGATTTCTTTTAATCATTGTAAATTTTGACATCAATAGCAATTTTTAAATTCACTAAAGCAATTAAAAAGGTAGGCATTGTACTGATTTCAGTTGACCCATGTATTTACTCTATACATAATTCAAAAGAGCATTGGAATCTAAAATCAAAATTTTTTTATTGCCCACCAGCTTAATTATTCCCTCCTCTTGAAAATTACTAAGCTTTCTGCTGATGGTTTCTCTTGTTACACCAATATAGTTCGCCATATCCTCCCTAGTTAAAGGAATTGTAAGCTCGGTATAATCCGCTGCCTCGATTCCATATTCCTCCTTAAGATCCAATAGCATTTGTGCTATCCTCGCTTCCACATCCTTAGTCCCCAGACTTTGTACAAGACCCTCCAGCTTAGAAAGCCTTTGGCTGATTACCTCTAAAATACGGAGGGATATTTGAGGCTTTACCTTCAAAATTTCATCAAAGTCGCTTTTCTTAATAAGGCATATATCTAATGCTTCAATGGCCTCGGCATAATAGCTGACCTCCTCGGTATTAAGCAGGCTTAGCTCACCTATAAAATTACCCTCTGACAATATGTATAAAATTTGTTCCTTACCCTCTTTCGTATACTTAAATATTTTAATTTTCCCGTGGTTTATTATATATAATCCCTCAAGCTTATTGCCCTGCATAAAAATCAATTCACCTTTTTTATATTTTCTCCTGACGATCAGCCCTATAATGTCCACAAGCTCCTCAGAGCTTAAATTTTTAAAGATCGGAACCTTGCTGGCACACATTTTGTGATTGCAGCTTAAGCAAATATTGTTTTCCATATTTATCCTCCCGAAACTGTTTTATAATATGATTCTACCCCAATATTACAGCATTAAAAAGCTTATATTCTACAAAAAAAATAGCCAAGGCTATCCTTGACTATTTCTTTAAGTATCATTTTTTAGAATTTAAAGGAACCAAAGCCTCCGAACAGGACAATTAATACGATGAAGATAAGTAAGAAATTGTTATCGAAGCCTCCAAAAATTCCACCTATACCGCCGAGGCCACCGCTACATAAGCAAATTATTAGAATAATTATGATTATAGGGCTTATTCCTCCTTTGCCGCATCCAATACCTCCAAATAATGATCCCAGACCAAATATATCATTTTTTGCAGCTTCTGCCATTTCATTCACACTCCTTCATTTATTAAATTTAAATAAATATCATATTTAATGCTATATTATGCCGTTATGGAAAAAGTGTGATTGATTTTTGTGCTTTTGTGATTTTCATCATATTAAATTTACATATTACAGGTTAGGATATACATAAATAGAATTTAAGGAGGATTATGTAATGAGCGCATTTCTAGGCCCTATACATCATTGGTTATTCAATAAAATACGATTATTTGAAGAATTGGAGAATCTTACTATAGCAAATCTTTCAAGAAGCTTCGGTGAAGATGCTAAGGCTATACATGCAGCTGCTGCGGATAGGTTCGGAAAAATGCTTCCAAATGCCGAGCTGGAGGATTTAATAGAAACTGATAATATTCATGGCTGGCTTCAAAACAAAATTCAAATAGCAGAGACCAGACAGGCCGTATACTACAAAGAAGCATTGGAAAAATACGGCAATGAAATAGTTCCTGTGTTGGAGGAATGCTACAGCCTACAGGGTAATAGATTAGGTGCGGAGCTAAGGGCTGAAGCCGGTGAGCTTAAGGCGACGGAGCTATACAAGCAGTTAAACAACTATCTGCTGGATGGTATGCCCTGCGACCATGTAAATAATGTAGTTGAATCAAGTCAGGAAAGGCTGGTATGGGTTACTATCCAATGCCTTCACAAGCCCTATTGGAGACAGGCGGGTATGGACATAGATATCATGTATCGTCTGCGCTTCGCCTGGGTTAGGGCCTTTATTGCGGCTGCTAATCCAGAATATACCTATAAAGCTGAAAGAAGTGAAAATGAAGAGAACATTATCCATACTATAGCATTAGAATAATTGAACAAAAGCACTCTTGTATAGGAAATTGAGAAGCATAGTTTCCTTACAATTAAAAAAGACCCTCAGGGGTCTTTTTTATTAGTAAGGTTTGCTGCCCCGTATAGTCTGTACACCACCATAGGCATAGCCCATTATTCCTTCTCGTTGATAATTCTCTCTAATTCCATTTCAAGCTTATCTTGATCTACCACATAATATTGATTGTCGGTATAGTAGCCGGGCATAGTATGTACGCGAATATCCTCTAGCTTCATACCCACTACCGAGGTAGTTAGTGCTGCCAGTGTAGCTGCCTTTAAGTCGGATTTGACATTTCTATAGGCAGTACTAATCAAGGTTGGAAGCTTCAAGGCATAGGCCTTATGAAGGCCAGCCTCTAAAAATTCCTGAAGGGCCGCTGTTCTACCAGCTTCTCCCCTTTGAAGTGTATTCTCACTGCTACCGTTGATATATCTAATATAATTTAGCGCCTCTTCGCCCTTTAAGGTATAGCTACCGGCCTTAAGGTCTATTACCAGCGGAGGCCTTGCATAATTATCCTCATAATACATCCGCTGCTTAATCGTTATTGGTACACCCCCCAGTGAGTTAACTATGGTCTCAAAGGCACTATAATCTACAATCACATAAAATTGACTTTCCAGCCCTGCAATGGCGTTTACTGCTGATTGAAGTCCAGATATACCATAGCTGCTATATATATCACCAAGCCTGTCGGTATTACTGCTGCCGCCCCCACTAATTTTATAATGGGTATTTCTCGGTACCACAAATAAGTCCAGCTTTTTCCTTTTGGTATGAAAGCTGCTAAAGATGATTGCATCACAGGCCCTACCGTCTATTCCCGCCACAAGAAAATTAATCCTTTCGCCTTCCTCCTCAGGGTTTTCGACCTCAGGCTTAATATTTACGCTATTGAAGGCTTCCTCAAAGACCCTTTTTCTCTCTGGCGACTCCGTTGTAGTCTCTGCCGCTCCCAAATAAATAAAATATACGATAGTACCTGATATTAAAGACAGTAACAGGCAGAAGACAAAGAAACCAAAGCCCTTTAGTATTTTTTGATGCACTTCAACACCTCCCATCGCAGCTTTCTATTTTCTTCAACAAAAATATATGAAATCCTTTATTCCAATATAGTCACCTGCTCATTTTGAAAGCTCCCTTTGATACAGATGGTGGCTCTCCAATAGAGCTGAAAATCCCTTTACTGCCAGCTCCAGCTCTTCATCCCTCGGCTCCCATACTGTGAAAAACTGCATCATGTTAAAGTACCCTTCCCATTTTTCGTTTTTAATCTCCGCAAGCCGCCTTACTAATAGCAATGCCAATAAGAGGGCAGCCAAGGTCATGGAAATTGTATCGAGATTTATCGCCCATAGAATACCATACAGGATAATAAATATTACCACCAGATTGGTGCCGCAGCGCTTATTAAATCTAGGTGCTGCCTTTGCCATATGGAGGCTTACATAGCCGTGCTTGGAGTAGCAGTTAATTACCTTATGCTCCGCCCCATGATACCTAAAGAGCTTTATAAGCTTAGGTATCATCAGTATTATCAACGGCATGAGGAATAGAAGCTGCCACCTTTCCCAGCTAAAGTCAGGGATAATATAATCCAGAACCGGTAGCTCCAGGGCCTCCTCCAGCAAGGTAATGGCAAAGGAGGCTGATACCAGCAGCTTAAGCTTCAAATCAAAGGCCCTCCATTGATAATATAATACTAAAAGTACACTTAGGTACTTGTTTTTTCCAAGTCTTCTTAACCATCCTGGTGGTAAAATCCATTCCAGCTTATAGTCAATTTCGCCATTGCTTTTTCTTAAGGTCTTCACCTTTAAAACATCGCAAAAAAATGTTATACCCTTGGTGTGGGAATAACCGCCCAGTCTCATCTGATCACTTCCTCTTTATTTAACAGCTATATTACAATTATAAGCCAATTATTTAGATTTCAAAAGCAATATGTGATAAATATCAAGGGCAAGGATATTTAAAATTGATTTCCGTCACATAGTCTCACGAAGTCTTCGGGTATAATAACATCAAAAGGAACTTTAAGGAGGATAATATAAATGAAGGCGATACAGGTACTTATGGAGGAGCACAAATATATTTTAAGGATGCTGAAGGTTGTTAGAGGTCTATGCCTTCAAACCTTTAAAACAAAGGAGGTCTATTACGAGGGCTTCCACAATGCCATTGATTTTATAAGAAACTATGCCGATAAATTTCATCATGGCAAGGAGGAGGACATATTATTCGAGGTAATGTCTGCAGAGCTTGGTCCTGCCATAAAGCAGGGTCCTATCTTTGGAATGCTGGCGGAGCATGATCTTGGCAGACTTTTTATTAAGACGCTGGAGGAGGCATTGTTTGCAGCTGAAAAAGGCAATGAAGAAGCAAAGGTGGATATCATAGCAAATGCAATCTGCTATACAGACCTACTATACAGACATATAGACAAGGAGGACAATGCCATCTTCACCTTTGCCGACGAAAAGCTTACCCAGCAGGCCTTAGATGAGATGGAGGAAAGCTTTGAAAAGGCGAAGGGGCCTTTAAAAAGCGAGGAAACCGAAAGAAAATATGTCGCATTGCTGGAGAAGCTGGAGGCATATGTAGCACAGCTGGTGTAGAGACTCTAAGTCAAGGAGTCTTCGGTTGGTTGCATAAGAAATTATTGAAATCAATTCTCGCCCCACTAGGCGCACTTAAAAAACACGATTGACTCTAAAAATCAATCGTGTTTTTAATATTTTTATAAACTTGCCCACTTTCCACAGCGGTCTCCCCACATGGCAACCACCTTTTTATCCATTTCCACCTTGATGATCTCACAGTTATTGGAGCAGCCTCCACATTCAAAGGTTGATGGCTCAAAGTCCAGATCAGCTGCCTCGAAGCCCCTGAAATTTGTTTTGGCTCCCGACTCCTCAATATATTCCTTTGCCAATATGGCGGAGCCTATTGCACCCATGATATTATAATGCTTTGGAATTATGACCTCATGGTTAATTTCCTTTTCAAAGGCTGTCTTAATGCCTATATTAGCAGCAACTCCCCCTTGGAAGACAAAGGGTGGCTCCAGCCTTTTTCCCCTACCCAGGTTGTTAATATAGTTTCGTACCAGCGCCTCACAAAGACCCTTTATTATCTCCGCCTTTGAAAATCCAAATTGCTGCTTTGCAATCATGTCGGACTCGGCAAAAACCGTACAGCGACCTGCTATTCTCACATCTCTATTGGCTGTTAGGGCCATCGCTCCAAATTCCTCAATAGGAATGCCCAAGCGCTCAGACTGGTGGTCCAGGAAGGAGCCTGTACCGGCAGCACATACGGTGTTCATGGCAAAATCCACAACCATCTGATTTTCTATTACAATTATTTTTGAATCCTGTCCGCCTATTTCAAAGATAGTCCTTACATCCGGCACAACATAAGCAGTTGCAGTGGCATGGGCAGTGATTTCATTTTTTATAACATCAGCCCCCACCATTACACCTATCAGCTGGCGACCACTGCCGGTGCTTCCTACACCTTTGATTTTTATATCCGAGGATAGAGAATTTTTCATTTCCCGTATGCCTTTTTTTACTGAATCTAAGGGTTGTCCATTGGTACGTATATAGGCGCTATAATGGACCTCGCATGCTTCGTCTATTACTACAAGATTTGTACTAACAGATCCGACATCTATTCCTAGATAATATTCCTTCAATGAATTCATCCCCTTGTAATTATGATATTTTCTTAGCTCTTTTGCCTTTGATTAAATCTATAAAGGCTTCAATTCTGGTTGTATTATTTGCAGTACCCAGCTGCTCATCTATAGCTAGGGTCAAAACCGGGATACCCAAATCCTCAGTAATCCTAGGCACGATACTCTGTGAAACCAGCTCCGGCAAACAACCGAAGGGCATCAGATGGACTACTCCATCGAAGCCTCGCTCGCTATAATCAACGATATGTCCGAGGGTCTGCTTTGCATGGCCACCAATATTTATAGGCAAATATTTTGCTCCCTTTTCCAATATATCCGTCTCATGGGTTTTGTTTATGAAGCGGGGAAGGGCATTATACGCTATCCATTGAGATAAATATTGCGACCTTTCCACCTCTGCCCCAAGGTTCCCAAGAAGCTCCTCCATCTTCATATTTATCGAGGATTCCATGACTACGTAGATTTCACCTACGATGCCTATTCTTAGCTTCTTTTCCTCCGGCAGCTCTATAAGCTTAATAGCATCCAGCAGCCCTTTACCTTCAGTATAAGCCTTTTCCAGCTCCTTTTTAGTATAGGCCCTGTCAAATAAATCCTGTATCTTTTCCCAGGCCTTTGTGGTTTCACCCTTCTTAACCTCATAGGCTCTTATGGTCTGGACCTGCTTTTCCAGCTTATCCAGCTTTTTAGTCATATTGTAGACCAGCAGCAGTGACCTGCCTACCTTTAGCCAGGAGCTTTTACCCTTTAGAGCAATTATATTTTTATAAAAATTGTCAAAATCTCTAAACATTGAATTAAAGACCATAAACTTCGCTGGCAGACCCTCTTCCTTCAGAATCCTTTGATGGACCTGCTCATAAAAGCCTGCACGACAGGGGCCATGGCCTCCGGAGGTAATTATTACCTCTGCGCCCTTCTCAATGGCCTCAAAATAGCTGCCCATTATTACCTTTAGAGGAAAGCATGCAAATTCAGGACTATATTTTACTCCCAAATTGATAGTCCGCTGACTTGGCTTTGGGGGCATAATAACGTCATGACCCAGCAGCTCCAAAAGCTTTTTATACACTACTGTAGTTCCCATATAAGGGAATGAGACCTTCATTTTTAAGCACCTCTTCTTTGCTTCAGTTTTTTTCTTTTTAGCATATCAACAAAGGCTTCAATTCTAGTTTGAAGATGGTTTTCACCGGAGTGCTCATCGACCCTTACCGTCATAAAGGGCTTATTATATGTCCCAGAGTCTATCTCTAGTAGCTTACCCAGCATAGAATCCGGGCCACAGCCAAAGGCGGTTAAATGAATAAGTCCATCAACCTCCTGATCCTCATAGAAGGAATATCCCGCCGCCAGCAGCTTGTCACTAAAGGTCCAGAAGAGATTTTTTGACAGCTTTTTCAGCTGCTTGTTCATTTCAGCATCAGAAAGCATTTCAAAGGTTTTGACGGCAACTCCCATCTCCCTCAGCCGCTTAAAAATCTCTAGACTGATGTATGGATCATAAATGTTATATACATAGCCCACGAGACCTATGGTAAGGCTACTGGGGTCGTCTATAGCCCCCTGATTTTCAACCGCTATGCCCATAGCAAGGTCAGCAGCCTCCGAAGCAGAATAGCCTTTTTTGCAATACGCTCTGAAGCTTAGCCAGACCTTTTCCGCCTTGTCTAAAGCAAGCTTGTTTTCCTTTGTTGAGATTCCGAATTTTTCCTCAAAAATTTTAAAATTCTTTATTGTTGCTATATTTTCATCATGGGCTTCAATAGATGGGATTAGCATTTTTTCCTCTAAGCCCTTGAAGGAATGCCTGATCATTTCCGGCAAGCCCATAAATTTAGGACAGAAATATTGGCCCTTTTGTATAGAGACAAACCGTGGCACAAATATATAGTCCACCTCAGCCTCCTCCAGCTTTAATACATGTCCAATATATACCTTTATTGGTACACACAGCTCAGGCACTGAGTTTTTTACTCCCTTATCAATAATTTCCTTGGAGGTTGGCGGAGTAGCTATGACTTCAAATCCTAAGGCTTCAAAATAAGTCTTCCATAATGGATAATAATAAAAATAAAGTAAGCTATGAGGTATTCCGATTTTCACTTTCCTGTCCTCCATTACTGTTGGTTTTCTTTGCTGATTTTGTTGTTTACTTGTGTTTCACTATACAATATACACCTTTTTGAGAAAATATTCCACCGTTTATTTTTTAGAAAATATCCCAAAAAAGGGTAAGCTGGCCTTGTATGCATATCCCATTCCATCCACTGAAATGGCTAGGCTACAGAAAATTTTCTCTACAAAAATGTATTCAACAGAAAAGTCATTAATCCTCTAGTTTAAAAGGTTAAATTTTTATAAAGAATAAAAATTATTAATTGAGGAAATTACATAATACCATAAAAGTGCATATATATTTTAGTTTATACAATGTTAAAAGTTTATCGCGCATTGCCTAGGGCTAATAACATTTATAAATTATTCAAATTAGCCCGTGGGGCACTAAGCAGGAAACTTTTGACTTTGTATAAACACACCACTTATCTTTATTTGCAATTTCCTTATTTAAAAACAACATAAAAAAAGGCTAAAGGATTTTTTGAACTGCTCCCTGTCAAGTAGACAGTGGAAATAACTAATAGTTCTTATGACGTCAATCATTAAATATGGTTGGCGTCATTTTTATGCAACTTGGTTCATTAGATACTGTCTGTATTCCATTGGTGTCATAC
>JBLXDM010000013.1:0-72077 GCA_048264125.1 Natronincolaceae bacterium | reverse complement strand
TTCTGGGTTCCATTTTTCTAAATGGATAAAATTTATGCTGGCTTAATATCTATACTGTTCAGTTTTCAAAGACCTGCTTTGCTTTTTCAAATCCGCCCCTCAGCGAGGCGACTTACTTACTATATCATCTTTCAGCCACTATGTCAACCATGTTTTTATTTCCAATTTGTGGCCTATTTATTTGTGTCTGCCTCAAGAGGCAACTTAAATACTATATCACAATGGCTTGATCAAGTCAATCACTATTTTAGTATTTTTTTTATTTCTCTTCCGCTTTTTATACTGCATATCCCTCAACATTACTATTATGTTTTTGTTTTATTATTATTATGCAGACTTTTTAAAGCCGGAATATTATAATACCAATAATTATTGATATTGTCAAACACTTTAATAGTAATTCTTAATCATAGCTTTTATTTAGCTCTTTTCTAAATTTCTCTATGATCTTCTTTTCCATTCTAGATATGGTCATTTGAGAAACCTGTAGCTCGTCTGCCACCTGCATTTGTGTTTTTTGACTAAAGAATCTATCCTTTAGGACCTTCTTCTCTATTTCATTCAGCTTTTCAATTGCCTTTTCAAGAAAATCCTTGTTTTCTATAATATCAAAGCTCTTGTCTGTTTCACCGATCAGATCCAACAGCTGAATGTCCTTATCCTCACCATCATTGTCGTAGGTCAAATCTAATGATTTTGGCGTATATACCTGACTTGCTTCCATTGCCTCCATTACCTCTTCCTCCGTACACTCCAGATACTCCGCTATATCCCTGATCATTGGTGTTCTTTGGAGGCTCTGCTGCAATGTAACCTTAGCGGAATTTACCCTTTTAGATAACTCCTGTATTCGCCTTGGTACCCTTATGGACCAGCCCTTATCTCTAAAATGCTTCTTGATTTCACCTATTATTGTTGGAGTTGCAAAGCTAGAAAATTCAAAGCCTTTACCTATATCAAATCTTTCTATGGCATATATTAAACCCAAGGATGCAACCTGATATATATCCTCATAATCAATGCCCTTATTGATATATTTCTTAGACAGTATTTCCGCTATATATAAATACCTATTAACAAGTTCATTTCTTATCTCTATATCTTTATTTAATGAATACTCACGAAATAGTTCCTTCTCCGACAAGTGCTTTAATCTCTGTAATGAGCTACTTGGGTCGGTAGCCTTTGCTACTTGTTTCATTAAATATCATCCCCCAAAAATTTTGTCATAATTATTGTTGTACCTTTACCTAAATCTGAATTAATATTAACATCGTCCATTAAAGACTTAATAATAAATACCCCTAACCCTCCTTCATTTAAAAGAGTTAAATCCGGGTTTTTTATACAATTTGTTACGCATCCTTTACCACTATCGCATACCTTTATCACTAGCTTTTCTTCATCAATTGAAAAATCCACAGAAAAATTATCGGTTTCATTATTACCATGAGTTATTGCATTTGTGCATGCCTCTGCAACTGCAACCTTAATGTCCTCGATTTTTTCAATATCAAAGCCCATCCTATTGGCAATAGCAGTAACTGTAAGTCTGATAACACTAACATACTCCGGCTTATTTGGTATTGATAAACTAATATTATCACTTATTCTACTCATTTTTTCCTGCTCCTTTATATTATACATATTATTTTAGATTCACCCCTCGATGACGAATATTTTATCTAAACCAGTGATATTCAATAGCTTTTTAATGCTAGGCTTAATATTAAAGATTATAATGTTCTTGTTTTCCTGGCGAAGCCTCTTTAACGCACCAATCAACACCCCTAAGCCTGTGCTATCGATGTATTCCAGCTTTTCAGCATTTATCCTAATGCTTTCCTTCTTTTCTTCAATAATCTTTATAAAGGCTTCCTTTAATTGGCCTGCTGTATAAATATCAACTTCCCCCGCAAGCTCAATGCTCCATATATTATCTTCCTCTATAAAAATTTTTTTGATAGCTAAAGACATTTCTAATAACCCCCTCATAAATACTCTGTAAAATAATTTTTACCCCATGCTAAAGCCTTTAAACATGCTTGTACACTTTTTTTTAAGCAAATATCACTTTTTGAAATTTTGTAGCATGTTTATACTATTATTAATAGTCATTTTTATCAATAAAAAGTTTAATATACCCCCAAGATAAGAAATTAAAAAGAGCTGTCATACTATTTTCTTAGTGCGACAGCCCCTTCTATTTATTCTTCTAATTCTTCACTTTGTGGCAGCAGTGCTACTGATACAACCTTTTGCTCTGTATCCGTTCTCATTAAGGTTACGCCTCTGGTGCTTCTACCCATTTTAGGAATTCCATCTATACTTAATCTTATAACTGTTCCGTCATTGTTGATTAGTAGTATATCTTCCTCAGCGCTTACCATTTTTGCACCTACCAAGCGGCCGGTTTTATCACTTACATTATAGGTTTTTATCCCTTTACCGCCTCTAGTTTGAATTCTATACTCATGTATGTCGGTCTTCTTACCAAAGCCCTTTTCGCTTACCACCATTAAATCCTTGCTATCCTCTGTTATTTCCATAGCCACAACATCATCATCATGTGCGAGATTTATACCCTTAACCCCCATAGCACTTCTACCCATGTCTCTTACATCCTCTTGCTTAAACTGAATAGACATGCCGTGAGAGGTTATAAATATAATGTTTTGATTTTCGTCTGTGACCCTTACACTGATCAGTTCATCATCTTCTCTTAGGCTTATGGCGATTAGTCCGGATTTTCTGGTATTTTCGAATTGCTGAAGCTCAGTCTTTTTAATAATACCCTTTCTTGTAGCCATTACAAGATATTGTTGCTTGCATAGCTTGCTCATAGGTATTATCGCATTTATTTTTTCGTTCGGCTGCAGCTGCAGTAGGTTTACTATGGCTGTACCCTTTGCCTGCCTCTTTGCCTCTGGAACCTCATATGCATTGAGCTTGTATACTCTACCTTTATTAGTAAAGAACAGCAGGTAATCATGGCTAGAGGTAATAAGCAGCTTCTCTACGAAGTCCTCTTCTCTTGTAGTCACTCCTGATACCCCCTTGCCTCCTCTTTTTTGAGTTTTGTAGGTATCAGTAGGCAGCCTTTTTACATAGCCTAAATGAGTCAATGTAATAACGACATCCTCTTCATCAATTAGATCCGCTATATCAATTTCATCATAGTCTACCACAATCTCTGTTCTTCTTTGATCCCCAAAGCGTTCCTTTATCTCAGTTATCTCATCTTTGATAATGTTCAGAACCAGAGTCTCACTAGCCAGAATCTCCTTTAATTGTCTTATTAAATTAAGGATTTCCTCCAGCTCCGCCTCTATCTTATCTCTTTCCAGACCAGTAAGCCTTTGTAAACGCATATCCAATATCGCCTGTGCCTGCTTTTCAGATAACTGGAAGGTGCTTATAAGTCCAGCCTTTGCAATCTGTGGATTTTCAGAGCCTCTTATTAATGCTATTACCTGGTCTATGTGGTCAAGGGCTATTTTTAACCCCTCTAAAATATGGGCCTTATCCTCTGCCTTCTCTAGGTCAAACTTTGTTCTTCTGACTATTACATCTTTTTGGTGATTTAGATAATTACTGATGATCTCCTTCAGGTTTAATATCCTTGGCTGTCCTTCAACAATCGCCAGCATTATAATACTGAAGGTATCCTCCATTTGTGAATGCTTATAGAGTTTATTTAATATGACGTTCGCATTTGCGTCTCTTTTAAGCTCTATAACTATCCGCATTCCGTTTCTGTCGCTTTCGTCTCTTAAATCTGATATGCCTTCTATTTTCTTATCTCTTACCAGCTCAGCAATTTTTTCAATAAGCCTTGCCTTATTCACCTGATATGGAAGCTCGGTCACTATAATCTGCTGCCTACCTTTGCCCATTTCCTCAATTCTGGCAACAGCTCGAACCTTAACCTTTCCTCTTCCGGTTTCATAGGCGCTTCTTATTCCCTCTCGGCCCAGTATGGTTGCACCAGTTGGGAAATCAGGGCCTTTAATATGCGTTATAAGCTCTGCTACATCAATATCCGGATTATCTATCATCGCTATAACACCATCAATAACCTCGTTTAAGTTATGGGGAGGAATTGATGTTGCCATTCCAACGGCTATACCATTTGAGCCATTGACCAATAGATTAGGAAATCTACTTGGTAATACAGAAGGCTCCTTTAGGGTATCGTCGAAGTTAGAATTGTAGTCAACCGTTTCCTTATTAATATCCCTTATCATTTCCATGGATATTTTTGCAAACCTTGCCTCAGTATAACGCATTGCTGCAGCACTATCGCCATCGACGGAACCAAAGTTACCATGTCCATCTACCAATAAATATCGGGTTGAGAAATCCTGAGCCATTCTAACCATAGCATCATATACTGCAGTATCACCATGGGGGTGATACTTACCAAGCACGTCACCGACGATACGAGCAGATTTTCTGTGGGGCTTATCAGGAGTTAATCCCAGCTCACTCATAGCATAAAGTATTCTTCTATGAACCGGCTTTAAGCCATCTCTAACGTCCGGCAAAGCACGTCCTATTATAACGCTCATGGCATAGTCTATATAGGACTTTTTCATTTCATCCTCAATACCTATAGAGATAATTTTATCATTTTCTTCTATCATTTTTTATGCCCCCTGCCCTACACATCTAAGTTCTTAACGTACTTAGCATTTTTTTCTATAAAAACTCTTCTAGGCTCTACCTTATCACCCATCAGGGTATTAAAAATTTCGTCAGCACCAGCAACGTCTTCAATGTTAATCTGTAACAAAGTTCTTGTTGCAGGATTCATTGTTGTATCCCATAGCTGCTCCGGATTCATTTCTCCAAGACCCTTATATCGCTGTATATCCGCCTTAGTTTCTCTACCAAGCTCATCCAGCCTTTTATTCAATTCCTTCTCAGAATAACAATAGTGTTCATTTTTTCCCTTTTTTATTTTATATAGGGGAGGCTGTGCCGCATAAATATGCCCCAATTCTACTAATGGCTTCATATACCTGAAGAAGAAGGTTAATAGTAGCGTACGAATATGGGCTCCGTCTGTATCGGCATCCGTCATTATAATTACCTTGTGATACCTTAGCTTTTCTATATCAAAATCCTCACCAATGCTTGTACCTAAAGCGGTTATTAAAGCTCTGATCTCATTGTAGTTTAGTATTTTGTCTAAACGGGCCTTTTCAACATTTAGTATTTTACCCCTTAGAGGTAATATGGCCTGGGTAGCACGATCTCTACCCTGCTTTGCACTTCCTCCTGCGGAGTCTCCCTCAACGATATATATTTCACTTAAGGCAGGATCCTTTTCAGAGCAGTCCGCTAGCTTTCCAGGAAGGGAGGTGTTTTCTAATATACCCTTTCTTCTAGTTAGCTCCCTCGCTTTTTTTGCTGCTTCTCTAGCTCTTTGGGCCTTTAAGCCCTTTTCTACAACAATCCTTGCCTCAGATGGATTTTCCTGTAAAAAGGCATCTAGATACTCTGACGTAACACTATCTACTATGCCCCTCATTTCACTATTTCCCAGCTTTGTCTTGGTTTGACCTTCAAACTGAGGCTCTGTAAGCTTTACTGAAATTATTGCTGTCAAGCCCTCACGGACATCCTCACCCGTAAGATTTTGATCCTTTTCCTTAAGATAACCCTGCTTTCTGGCATAATCATTTATAACCTTTGTCAAGGCTGCTTTAAAGCCAATTAAGTGGGTTCCCCCCTCTTGGGTGTTGATGTTGTTAGCAAAGCTAAAAATACTTTCAGTGTAGGAATCTGTATATTGCATAGCAATCTCAATAACAGAGTCCTCCTTTTCCCTTTCAATATATATGATCTTTTCATGTATCATTTCTCTGTTCTTATTTAAATGCTTGACGAATTCAACAATACCACCATCATAGTGAAAGAGATTATTTTGCTCTTGCCCGGCTCTTTTATCTATTAGGTTTATTTTAACCCCCTTATTTAAGAAGGCCAGCTCCCTCAATCGATATTCCAGAGTCTCATATTTAAATTCTGTCTCTTCAAAAATATCTGCATCCGGCTTAAATAAAGTTGTCGTTCCTCTTTCGGTGGTATCACCTATGATCATGATATCATGGCAGGGTACACCTCTTTCAAACCTTTGCATGTACACCTTTCCCTCTTTACGAACCTCTACCTCAATAAATTCAGATAAGGCATTAACAACAGAAATACCAACCCCATGAAGACCACCAGAAACCTTGTAGCCCCCACCGCCAAACTTTCCTCCAGCATGTAATACTGTCAGTACTGTTTCCAATGTTGATTTGCCTGTCTTAGGATGAACATCCACCGGGATTCCTCTACCATTGTCTATTACCTTTATTGAATTGTCCTCGTTAATAGTAACCTCGATATTATCACAAAACCCACCAAGGGCCTCATCTATACTATTATCAACAACCTCATAAACTAAATGGTGAAGCCCTCTGGGCCCAGTTGTACCAATATACATTCCAGGTCTTTTTCTAACGGGCTCAAGACCCTCCAAAACCTGTATTTGCTGGGCATTATACTCTTGTATCTTATTTTCCATTAAATAACCTCCAATCTTATTATAGTAATAAGATATATTACATAAATAAACTGCTAAATGAAGATACTATCTACCACAAGTATCCTATGTCTAGCAGGTATAATCAATACTTCTCTATATCCTCCATAAATCCTGCTCTCTTTAGCAGGGTTAGGGCTGATATAGGAGAATAATAAATAGTGCTTTTTCTTTTCCTATTCTCTTTTCTATCCCTAATGCTGGCTTTAACGATTATAAAAGCTCTTGATTCCTCACTGCTGATAATATTTGTATTTCCTTCGTCCTCATAGGCTTTAATGAATTCCTTGCTTATTTTTGACCTTTGTATAGCCTGCATATCAAATATAGCAACAATATCCTTAGTATGTACTACAGCCTCGCCGCCCAAATGAAGAAACACCGATAATCACCTCATTCATTTATTCCATTTCTCTATTATAACCTTATTTTAACAGGAATAAAAGCTTATGGGCTCTATTTTTTAAAAATTAGTCTGATATGCTTATCTCTCCATTTGATACGTTGAACACCTGCTTGTCCTTTATCTGATGAAGGGGCAAATGCTCTATCATGGTTGTAGTAATAAAGGTTTGTACATTTTTTAGATTAGTTAATATATAGCTTTGTCTTTTAATATCCAATTCACTCATGACATCATCCAGCAGCAAAACAGGATATTCTCCAATCTCACTTTTAATAAGCTCCAGCTCCGCCAGCTTTAAAGATAAAACCGTAGTCCTCTGCTGCCCCTGAGAGCCAAAGTTTTTTACATCCATCTGATTTATCTTAAATAGGATATCGTCTCTATGGGGTCCCACAAGGGTAAGACCACGCCTGAGCTCATTGCTTAAGGAGGCCTTTAGCTTTAACATCAGCTTTTCCTTTATCATATCCATCTGGTCATCTTCCTTTAGGATAATGCTGGATGTATACTGTATTTCCAAATTTTCCTTTTCATCCGTAAGCCTTCTATGTATAAGCTTCGCCAATATTCCCATTCGCTTAATGAATCTTTTTCTGTAAAACATTATGCTGGCACCGGCCTCCACCAATTGCTGATCCCATATATCCAGGTCTATGGCCTTACCCCTACTGTCCTTTAATAGCTTGTTTCTTTGCTTTAGAATCCTGTTATACTGATTTAATGTGTAATAATATCTTGGATAAATTTGAGATATATCTATGTCTATAAATCGTCTTCTCTCGCTGGGGCCCTCCTTGACGATCTTTAGATCCTCCGGCGAAAACAGCACTATATTTAGATTTCCTAAAAGCTCCCCTATTTTACCTATGGACATTTCATTCAGCCTTATGCTCTTTTTTTGCTCTGTGTCTATTCTTACCTCTATGCTAACATCACCAATTGCCTTATTCACCTTAACCCTCGTGTAGGATTGCCTTTTAGACATATTAATAAGCTCAAGATCCTTGTTTGTTCTGAAGGACTTTCCGATGGCACATAAAAATATAGCCTCTATTACATTTGTCTTTCCCTGAGCATTTTCTCCCACAAAGATATTTAGCTTAGGATTAACATTAAGCTGCAGCTCTTCATAATTTCTGTAATTAATTAACCTTAACTCCTTAACGAACATTAATTAATCCCCCAAAAAAACTTATTATAAAAGCTCAATCAAAGTATCCTCTACCTCAACGATATCCCCTTTTCTTATTTTCTTGCCCCTCTCTGTGGATATGCTTCCATTTACCTTTACATCTCCATTTAAAATCATGAGCTTAGCCTGCCCACCACTGTCTATTGCACCGCTGAATTTCAGCAGCTGATCCAGCTTTATATATTCACCATCAATTTCAACCTGAATTTTTTCCATTCTCTACACCTCTTTATATAAATAATGTTATATTATAGCTTTATGAAAATAGCGAAAAAATATTTAGCTATATAAGATAATAACATAAATAAAAGGAAACTGAATATAAATTTTTGTACTTATCCACATTCGCCATTTATTTTTCAAGAAATGACTTATCCACATTTATTGTTTTACTAAGGGGAACAACCTTTATCAACCCCTATTTCTTATAATTTGAAAGGTATCATTTCCAATCAAAAAAAAAGTCCAGCCTAAGGCTGGACAGCTTATTCTTAATTTGAAGCTACTCTTACCGGTAATACCAAGTAAACATAGTTATCATTGCTTACGGGCTTTAATATACCTGGACTTATGTTTGTTGTAAAATCAAGATATACGTCCTCATCATCTATTACCTTCAAGGCCTCTATAAAGTACTTAGAGTTAAAGGCGATCTCTAAATCAGCCCCCTCAAGGGCTATAGGTATCTCTTCATGAACCTTTCCAAGCTCTGAATTAGAGGTAATTATCATAACCTCATCCTTTATTATAAACTTAACCAGATTGTTTTTCCCCTCTTTAGCCAATAGTGAGGCCCTCTCAATACTGTTCAGGAGATTCCTTGTGCTGATTTTTACTCTGGATTTATGCTCCTTTGGAAGTATCTGCTTATAGTTTATAAATTCACCCTCCAGCAATCTTGAGATAAGTCTGGTATTACCTATAGTAAATAGGGTGTGATTTTCTGTAATTACGATATGTATTGGCTCCTCATCATCAAGATTCATGATCCTACTTACCTCATTTAAGGTCTTGGCGGGAATTACAACCTTATAATTGTAGGAGGCATCAATTCTCCCTTTTCTAAGAGCTAATCTATAACCATCCAAAGCCACCATATTAAGAAGATCCTTTTCTATTTCCATTAAAACACCGGTTAATATAGGTCTAGACTCATCCTGTGAGGTGGAAAATACAGTTTGCTTGATCATGTTTCTGAAGAGCTCCTGCGGAATTTGATAGGCCTCTTCCTCTTCTATAACCGGAAGCTCCGGAAAGTCTGCTGCGCTTAAGCTCAATATGTTGAATTCACTGTTTTCACATTGTATTTTCAAATGATTGCCTTCCAATAGTGTAAACTCTATATCAGCATCAGGAAGCTTTCTTATTATCTCTCCAAACAGCCTAGCATCAACAACCACTGACCCCTCTTCTATAACCTCAGCCTCAACCGAGCTTTCTATTCCAATTTCTAAATCTGTTCCTATCAGCCTCAGCTTATTTGTAGATGCCTCTACGAATATACCCTTTAATATTGGCAGCGTAGTTTTAGTAGATACAGATTTCTGTACTATAGAGATGCCGTGCATCAATAATTTTTGAGGACAAATAAATCGCATTTGTGGATAACCTCCTCTATCGGTATATATAGAAATAAATAAATAATTTTAGTAGTAATAGTAATAGGGCCTGTTAATTTGTGTATAACCCCCATATGATTTACGCTATAATAGCTTCAAGAAAATTTATACTGTGCATAAGTATTGGGATTTTAATGTAAAACCTGAGGTAAAGTTTAAACTAATTTTCTATCAACAATATATACACAAGTTAATGTTAATGCTTTTGTTGCATTAAGCATCGCCCTTTAGCTCCTTTATTATATCTTCAATTTTTCCCTTAATAGTTGAATCTGCATTTAAATCATTCGTGACCTTATCATGGGCATGCATAACAGTCGTATGATCTCTGCCGCCGAATTCTTCTCCTATTCTTGGAAGGGAAAGATCCGTAAGCTCCCTTGTAACATACATGGCCACCTGTCTAGGGAAGGCTATAGCCCTTGTCCTCTTTTTTGAATCGAGGTCATCCAGCCTAATTCCAAATTTCTTTGCAACAACCTCTTTTATAAGCGCTATTGTCAGCTGCTTAGGCTTTGAGGAAAAGATTTCCTTTAGGGCTTCACTGGCTAAATCAACAGTAATCTCGCTATTAGTTAAGGAGGAATAAGCTACAATTCGTATTAAAGCGCCCTCCAGCTCCCTTATATTCGCCTGAATTTTCTTAGCAATGAATGTAGTTACGTCATTAGAAACATCAAGATTCTCCATCTGGGCCTTCTTTCTAAGTATTGCAATTCTAGTCTCCAGGTCGGGAGGCTGAATATCGGTGATTAAGCCCCATTCAAAGCGAGATCTTAAACGATCCTCCAGTGTAGGAATCTCCTTAGGTGGTCTATCGCTGGATATAATTATTTGTTTATTAGATTCATGCAAAGCATTAAAGGTATGGAAAAACTCCTCCTGAGTTCTTTCCTTACCGGCTATAAACTGAATATCATCCACCAAGAGTACATCTACATTTCTATAACGGTTTCTAAATTCAACATTTCTATCATCTCTAATGGAGTTTATAAGCTCATTAGTAAAGGTTTCAGAAGAAACGTATGCAACCCGAGCATTTGGGTTATATTGTAGTATATAATGACCAATTGCATGCATAAGGTGGGTTTTGCCTAATCCAACGCCCCCATAAATAAACAAAGGATTATATGCCTTTGCCGGTGCCTCTGCTACGGCTACTGACGCAGCATGAGCGAAACGATTACTATTTCCTATAACAAAGGTATCAAAGGTATATTTAGGATTTAGATTATAGGTGGTAATGGTTTCTAAGGCATTTCTATTATTTCTTTGATTTTCTTTTTTCAGGCTTTGAAGATTTTCTTCAGACGGTATAATAATCTGAATATCATATTTTTTAGAAGTCACCTGTTTAAGAGCATTATTAATTAAAGTAACATACCTTGAATTAAGAATTCCCTTTGTAAAGTCGTTAGGAACCCCTAAGAGTACAGTATTACCTTCTATAGAAATTGGTTCTATAGTTTTTATCCAGGTATTAAAACTTACCTCAGTTAATTCTGTTTTAATTAAATGAAGGGTTTTATCCCAGACTTCAGGCAGGTTATCGTGCATATAACAGCCCCCCAGCTTTTAGAGTATTTTATATATAAACAGAATCCTTAGGTATAAAAAAGATCCTATGTGTTTAAGCGTACATTAAATATTGAAGATAAATGGTACAGAAAAAAAAGTATCCTCATATTTATCCACAGAAGCTACGGAAAAATAGAAAGGAGGGAATAAATAAAAAGAAGCTGACTTATCGACATAATAATTCAGAGGTGATGTGGATAACTTATAAATAGGATGTACTGTATTAATTATATAAAGAGTTATCAACAAAGGCAACAACTAATTTATACACAGTATAAAATAGAAAAATTAATACATATTCGCTTAAATATTGGGAAATTAATAAGTTATACACAACACTATCCACAATATGTGTATAAAATCTTTATATGTTGATAAAATACGCCAAGTTATCAACAGGCATTAATATAATACCAAATTTTTATCATAGATTCAACAAATATAAAAAAATATCCACAAAATAAAACATATTTAGAACTAATTATCCACATACCAAATAATGCATTTAGCTTGACAGTAGGCAGCAATATAGTTATAATCTATTTGTATTATGTTTAAATGCCAATTTAATCATAAGATTGAATTAAAGACATTGACTTATATAGTTGTACTTTTTATAGTACTTGAAGGGGGTGTTTTTCGTGAAAAGAACTTATCAGCCTAAGAAGAGACAAAGAAGCAAAGAGCATGGTTTCAGAAAGAGAATGGCAACTAAGAATGGAAGAAATGTTTTAAAGAGACGTAGATTAAGAGGCAGAAAGAAATTGACTGCGTAAGGCCGCACATTTTGTGGCCTTTTTGTGTAATTATAGGAGCTGGAAAAATATGCAGGCCAATAATAAATTAAAAAAGAACGAGGAATTCAGGCAGGTTTATTCTAAAGGTAAATCAATGGCTAATAAGCTACTTATTATATATATTACTAACAATAATATAGATGAAGTAAGAGTTGGCTTTACTATTTCTAAAAAGGTTGGAAATAGTGTTATTAGAAGTAGAGTTAAACGCCTAATGAAGGAAGGCTTCAGATTAAACGTTGATAAAATAAAGAAGGGCCACGATATAGTATTTGTAGCTAGAACCACTGCTAAGGATAAGAGCTACAGGGAAATTGAAAGCGCCATGCTGCATTTATTAAGGAAGATGAAGCTAATTATCGGATGATGGAGAATATATATGTTAGCCAAATTATGTATTAGGTTAATTCAATTATATCAGAAATGGATATCTCCATTAAAGGGACAAACCTGCAGGTTTTATCCTACCTGCTCCAGCTATAGCATACAGGCATATCAACGGTATGGCTTTTTCAAAGGTACTTTTTTATCTATAAAGAGAATATTAAGGTGTCATCCTTTTAATCCAGGAGGATATGACCCCTTGGATAAATAATATTAAATGATTAGGGGGTTTTGATTTTGAGCTTTTTAGCACAGCCTTTCGGTATGTTACTAAAATTGATCTATGACCTGATTGGTAACTATGGTATATCCATAATCGTGTTTACTATTCTTACCAAGCTTCTACTGGTTCCTTTAACTATTAAGCAAACTAGGTCTATGAAGCAAATGCAAGAGCTTCAGCCTAAGCTGAAGGAGCTTCAGGAGAAGTATAAAAACGACAAGGAAAAATTAAATATAAAGACAATGGAGCTCTATAAAGAGCAAAACGTAAGCCCCTTTGGTGGATGTCTACCTTTGCTAATACAATTTCCTATTATTATAGGTTTATTTGCGGTTTTACGAGAGCCGATAAAATATGGAATTGCAGCTGAAGCAATAGATGTGGCCTTCTTATGGCTACCAAGCCTATTGACACCGGATAAGAGCATGGTGCTACCGATCTTAGCGGCAATTACAACCTACTTGTCCAGTGCAACCATGTCTCAAAATCAAACGGACCAAACACAAAAGATGATGACCTACATGTTTCCGATATTGATCTTTTGGTGGGGTAGAAGTTTCCCTGCCGGTTTAACCCTGTATTGGGTAATAAGTAATGCATTCCAAGTCGTTCAACAATTAGTTATAGTGAAGCCTTACTCTAAATTGAAGGAGGGTTCTAACTAATATGAACTTTATAGAAACCACTGGTAAAACTGTTGAAGAAGCTATTGAAACAGGCCTAAAGGAGCTTAAAAGTAAGAAGGAGCATGTTAAGGTCGACATAATTGAGGCTCCCAATAAAGGCTTTTTAGGTATTATCGGCAGCAAGCCGGCTAAGGTGAAGCTGACGATAATTGAAAATCCAGAAGAGGATGCGAAGAGCTTTCTAAAGGATGTATTCAGTACCATGGGTATTGATGCACAAATAGAAGCCAGATTAGATGGTAGCAGCCTAAATATCTCCCTTGAGGGTCCGAATATGGGCGTTATCATTGGAAGAAGGGGACAAACTCTTGATTCTCTGCAATATTTGGTCAGTCTTGTTGTTAACAAAAAAAGAGATGACTATTTAAAGGTATTTGTTGATACAGAAAATTACAGAGAGAAGAGGGAGGAAACCCTCATAAGATTGGCCAACAAAATGGCTAAAAAGGCAAAGAAAATCGGAAAGACGGTTGTTCTTGAGCCCATGAACCCTTATGAAAGAAGAATAATACATGCATCTCTACAGAACAATCCCTTTGTTCAAACCTATAGCGAAGGGGACGAGCCCTACCGTAAGGTAGTAATAACATTAAAGAAGTAGCTAAAGCCCAGTGATATACTGGGTTTTATTTATGTTTAAAGCTATATTCGCTGAATACTAAAGTATAAGGTTAACCACATTTATAAAGCATATCATTGAAGTGAGGTTAATCCCTGATAAATTTCGGTTAAATGGATAAATTTACTTGATGTAGGGAAATCTTTAAGTTAATCTATATGGTAGACATTAATTTAAATTTTAAATATAAAGGCTCTTTTGTTATTGAATTACTTTAATTTGATATAATACTAATATAAATTAAGAGCTAAGCTATAAGCAAAGAGGTGGAAAAATGTTTTTTGATGATACGATTGCTGCCATTGCTACAGCCCCCGGTGAGGCTGGGATTGGTATAATAAGAATAAGCGGAGAAAAGGCGCTGCAAATAATGGACAGGCTATTTAAATCCAATCAGGGGAGTCTTTTAAAGGATGCACCGACCAGAAGACTAACCTACGGATATATATTTGATCCTTCTACTGAGCAGAAGATTGACGAGGTGCTGGCGGTTTATATGAAGGGACCTCACACCTACACGAAGGAGGATATCGTTGAAATTAACTGCCATGGGGGCATGATTCCTGTAAAGCGAATATTGGAGCTGGTTCTGAGGAATGGTGCAAGAATGGCTGAAGCCGGAGAATTTACGAAAAGGGCTTTTTTGAATGGTAGAATAGATTTGGCACAGGCAGAGGCAGTAATGGATTTGATAAGCGCTAAAACTGAAAAGGGCTTCGATGTCGCTCTCGAACAGCTGGAGGGCTCTTTATCTAAGGAAATAAAACGATTAAGAAATGGTATATTGGAGCTATTAGCCCATATAGAGGTTTCAATCGATTTTTCAGAGGATGATATAGACGAGGTTACCCTAGATCTCTTGTTGGATAAAAGCTTGAAGATAGAGGAAGAGCTAAAGCATATGCTGGAAACAGCAGATACGGGAAAGATTATAAGAGAAGGGCTCAATACCGTAATAGTAGGGAAGCCCAATGTAGGAAAATCCTCTCTGCTAAATGCATTATTAAGGGAGACAAGGGCAATTGTAACGGATATTCCTGGAACTACAAGGGATGTTATTGAGGAGCAATTAAATATTAAAGGCATATTGCTAAGGCTTATGGATACCGCGGGTATACGGGAAACCATGGATGTCGTAGAAAAAATAGGCGTGGAGAGAACTAAGGCCTTCTTCAATAAAGCAGATTTGGTTATTTTTGTTTTGGATGCCTCTAAGGAGCTAACCTCCGAGGACCTGCAGATAATGGCGCTTTTGGAGGAGAAAAAGGTGCTGGTTATAATTAATAAGACGGATTTGCCTATAAAGCTGGATATCTCGCAGGTTGAGGCTATGCTAAAGAATAAGAGCCTGATAAGGCTTTCATTAGTGGAGAATGTCGGTCTTCAGCTTCTGGAGGATGCTATAGCGGATATGGTCTTCAAGGGAGAGGTTAAGAATAGGGATCAGGTAATGGTTTCTAACGCACGGCATAAAAACTCCCTTGAGAAGGCTTTACTAAGTCTTCAGGAGGGCATTGAAGCTATAAAGAAAAGGCTGCCGTTGGATTTCATAGAGGTGGATTATAAAAACGCATGGGATTTTCTTGGAGAGATTACCGGAGAGTCAGTGGGCGAGGATTTATTGGATCATATTTTCAGCAATTTCTGTATAGGTAAATAGCTTATACCTTATATTAAAGGGGAGGATACTAATTTGATTAAATATAATGCGGGAACCTTTGATGTGGTGGTTATAGGAGCAGGCCACGCCGGCTGTGAGGCTGCCCTAGCTGCAGCAAGAATGGGTTGCAAAACCCTGATGCTAACTATTTCTTTAGATTCAATTGCGTATATGCCCTGCAACCCTTCTATTGGAGGTACAGGCAAGGGACATTTGGTAAAGGAAATAGATGCCCTTGGGGGCGAAATGGGAAAAAATATAGATAGGTCCTTTATTCAAAGCAAGATGTTGAATACTGCAAAGGGACCGGCGGTGCACTCCTTAAGGGCTCAAGCCGATAAGAGCAAGTATCATACGGAGATGAAGAAAATAATAGAGGATCAGGAAAACCTTGATCTAGTGCAGGCTGAGGTTATAGATATAATTGTTGAGGATAATGAGGTAAAGGGAGTGGTAACCAGAACCGGTGGATTGTACAATACAAGAGCTATAGTATTGGCCTCTGGGGTGTACCTACGAAGCAAGGTTTTTCTAGGAGAGGTTAATTACGCCTCCGGACCAAATGGCTTCTTTCATGCCGAATATCTTTCCGAAAGCCTAAAGGCATTGGGCTGTGATTTAAGACGCTTTAAAACCGGAACACCGGCGAGAGTACATAGAGATTCACTGGATTATAGCAAAATGACCATACAGCTGGGGGATGAAAGAGTGGTTCCCTTTTCCTTTATGAATGATTTGCTGGAGATAGATCAAAAGCCCTGCTGGCTTACAAGAACCACACAGGACACCCATAAAATTATAATGGATAATTTAAATCGCTCTGCCTTTTATCGTGGTGATATGGAGGGGGTGGGTCCAAGATATTGTCCATCCATTGAGGATAAAATCGTAAGATTTAATGACAAGCCTACCCATCAGCTTTTCATAGAGCCTGAGGGTCTGGATACCAAGGAAATGTATGTTCAGGGAATGTCCACCAGCCTTCCTGAGGAGGTTCAGCTTTTAATGCTGAGGAGCGTTATCGGTCTTGAAAATGCTAAAATGCTTAGACCAGCCTATGCAATAGAGTATGATTGCATCAATCCCTTACAGCTGAAGGCCTCCCTAGAGCTTAAGCATATAAATAATTTTTTCACTGCAGGACAGTTTAATGGCACCTCTGGATATGAGGAGGCTGCTGCGCAGGGTCTTATGGCAGGTATAAATGCCGCATTAAAGATTCAAAATAAGGAGCCCTTTGTATTAGACCGTTCAGAGGCCTACATAGGTGTATTGATAGATGATTTGGTAACAAAGGGCACCAATGAGCCCTATAGAATGATGACCTCTAGAGCGGAATATCGTTTAGTCCTACGACAGGACAATGCTGATTTGAGGCTGACGGAAAAAAGCTATCATATTGGATTGGCAACGGATGAAAGATATGAGCGGTTTACAGAAAAGAAGCAGCAAATTGAAAATGAGCTGGAGCGGCTAAAGCACACCTTTATTTCACCCGACAGAGCAAATGCAGTGCTGGCTCAGATGGATAGTGCATTGCTAAAAACAGGAATGTCATTGTATGATTTGCTGAAAAGGCCGGAAATCACCTATGAGGCCTTAAGAAGCCTTAATATGAGCGCTGATATAGAGCTGCTGCCGACAGTTGAGGAGCAGTGCGAAATTATCATTAAATATGAGGGCTACATAGATAAGCAGCTGAAGCAAATTGACCAATTTAAAAAGCTTGAGGGTAAAAAGATAAATGAGGATATTGACTATGATGACATAGAGAGTCTAAGGCTAGAGGCAAGACAAAAGCTAAAGCAGATTAGACCCATATCCGTAGGCCAGGCCAGTCGAATTTCGGGGGTTTCGCCGGCGGATATCTCGGTGCTGCTGGTATACCTAGAGCAAAAAAGAAGACAAAAGGCAGGTAATAAATAAATGGAAGCAAAGGACTTACTGAAGGAAGGCTGTAATCAATTTAATATAAGCATTAGTGAGGAGCAAATCAGTCAATTCTTTGAATATAAAAGAATTCTTTTAGAGTGGAACGAAAAAATGAACCTTACGGCTATAGAGGAGGAACGAGATATTGTCATAAAGCATTTCCTTGACTCTATTACCTGTTGCCTTATAGAGGAGCTTAAGGGCAGCGGAAGTATAATTGATGTAGGCACCGGTGCCGGATTTCCCGGTATTCCCCTTAGAATTATGCTGCCGGAAATTAAGCTGACATTGCTGGATTCACTGAACAAAAGGATTAATTTTTTAAAGGAGGTTTGCGATGAGCTTAAGCTTTCTGAGGTATCCTTTGTCCATGGAAGAGCTGAGGATATGGGGCAAAGTAAATTATATCGGGAAAAATTTGATTATGCTGTTGCAAGGGCTGTTGCACCCTTAAATGTATTGGCTGAGTATTGTCTACCCTTTGTACGGGTAGGGGGCTATTTTATCTGCCAGAAGGGCCCTCAGCTGGAGGAGGAAATGAAGGGGGCAAAAAAAGCCATAAGTATTCTTGGGGGAGAGGTAATCAAGCAGGAGATTATCAAATTGCCCTTCAGTGATATTTCCCATAGAATCGCGGTTATAAAAAAGGTAAAGCAAACTCCGACAAATTACCCTAGAAAAGCAGGAAAACCAAGTAAAGAACCAATTATATAGAATTTTTGCTTATAAATTGTAAAACGAAACTTTATCAAAATCCATAGTGAAGGCAGGATTAAGTCTATTTATATCGAAATAGTAGAATATTAACTCTGCTAAAGAAAGAGGGATAATTTATGAACAAAGCAGAAAAAAAAATAATTGAAATTTCCATAAACGCTGTAATTCCTAATCCATATCAGCCTAGAAAAACCTTCTCACAGCTGAGTTTAGAGGAATTAAGTCAATCGATACAGGCGTATGGAATTTTACAGCCTATTATTGTTAGACAAATTGGTGAAGAAAAATATGAGCTTATAGCAGGTGAAAGAAGGCTAAAGGCCAGTAAGCTAGCAAATTTAGAGACAGTACCTGCCATAGTGCATAGCCAATATAACGATAAGGATTCTGCTGTGTTGGCAATTATCGAAAACCTTCAAAGAGAGGATTTAAATTTCATTGAAGAGGCAGAGGGATATCAGAGCTTAATCAGCGATCATGGATTGACACAACAGGAGCTGGCCCTGCAGATTGGAAAAAATCAATCAACAATAGCCAATAAGCTAAGAATTCTTAGATTAAGACCCGATATTATAACGCTTTTGGTTGAAAACAATTTGACGGAAAGACATGCAAGAGCATTGTTAAAACTGCCGGATGACGATTTAAGAATGATGGTATTGGAGAAAATCATTAAAAATGACTATAATGTAAAAAAGACTGAAGAAATCATCCAGGATATACTGGATGAAATCAGCAAAGAGGAAGAGCCAAAGAGCAATAAGAAGATCAGAAGCTTTATGAATTATAGAATATATATTAACACCATCAAACAGGCCTTTGACGCCATTAAGGACAAGCAGGAAAATGCAGAATTCCAACAGGTGGATAAAGGTGAGTACATAGAGGTTACTGTAAAAATTCCAAAGGCATAGCACGTAAAAGATTACTGTCCAGTAATCTTTTTTTTATATCATAGGAAAGTTCGTTTTATTTCCTATGAAATGGGGGGTTGTTAAGGGGGGCGTCACCCCTTATTAAAACAAGGAGAGGCGAGTAGTGTCACGAATAAGTGACACTATGCCACGAGCGGCGCCGAGACAGTGAGGTGACCGAAAGCGAAGCGTCCTAGGGCGAGTAGTGCCATGAATAAGTGGCACTGCGGTACGAGCGCCACCGAGTCGGTGAGGCGGCAGGGTGCTTGCACCGCGTGGGTTCCCTGGAAAACAAACGTGGCGGAGCCACTTTGTTATATCTTTCCAAATAGCGTCAATGCTCCTATAACGATAAAAACAATACCAGCACCCCTTTGGAGATAATAGGGGTTAATCAGCTTAGTCAAAAAGCCTGCCGCCAAAACACCTACAAGCGAGCTTAAAATCAATGCAATAGAGGAGCCTATGAACACAGGCCAAATGGATCTAGACTGTGTAGCCAGAAGCATGGTCTGAAGCTGTGTTTTGTCCCCAAGCTCAGCAATGAAAATCATAAAAAAAGTGGTTATGATAGTCCTGATCAATTTTAAAACCTCCTGATATCAGAATACCCTTTTGAGTCTCTATTCAATTTTATGTAAGGGGCTAGTGTAATATTAGTAAAATATAGCTCTCCCTCGTTCAGCAGGCAGAGGTTTGTTTTTATGATATCCTTTGCTTGAAATTAGGTGTTGGATCAGTAATTTAGTATCTTTTTTTCTAGAAAATTGATAAAATGTTTTTTAGAGGAAGCTGTATTTTGTCGAATTAGATTCGATATTGGCAGCTTGATATTAAATTAAGGAGAAAAATTTATATCAAAAGCAGGGGAAATTATCATGATATCGAAATTATAAGTAAGTGATTACTGAAGGGAGAGAAAATAATGGGTAAAGTGATTGCTATATTTAATCAAAAGGGAGGCGTAGGAAAAACTACGACTAACGTAAATCTCAGCGCCTGCCTCGCGGGAATGGGAAAGAAGATTTGTGTAATCGATATAGATCCCCAAGGTAACACTACAAGTGGTTTAGGTATTGATAAGAAAAATCTTGAGTACAGTATATACGATATTATAGTAAACGAGGTTGACATTAGAGAGGTTGTAATACCAACTCAATATGAGAATCTGGATATAGTGCCCTCCAGTGTACAGCTGGCAGGTGCGGAAATTGAGCTGGCAACAATGCTGAATAGAGAGCTGAAGCTCAAGGAATCCATCAATCTTATAAGGGAGGGCTATGATTATATTTTTGTCGACTGTCCCCCATCACTGGGTCTGCTTACGATAAATTCTCTTGCTGCTGTAGACAGTGTGCTTATTCCTATACAATGTGAGTATTACGCGCTGGAGGGGGTAAGTCAGCTTATGAATACCATACAGCTGGTGAAGAGAAGCTTGAATACCGAGCTGGAAATCCAAGGGGTGGTCCTTAGCATGTTTGATGGAAGAACAAATCTTTCTATACAGGTAGTTGATGAGGTAAAGAATTACTTTAAGGGTAAGGTCTATACAACCGTTATTCCTAGAAATGTTAGATTAGCTGAAGCCCCCAGCTTTGGTCAGCCGATTATCTATTATGATGAAAAATCTAAGGGTGCAGTGGCCTATGTAGAGCTGGCAGAGGAGTTTATAGACTTAGAGGAGGAAGTGGTGTAATTGTCAAATGTTAAGAAAAGAGGCTTAGGTAAAGGCCTTGAGGCTCTTATTCCTGAGATAGTAACCTATAATGTTGAAGAGGATATCAATGAAAAAATTCAAAATATAAGCATTAACAAGCTTTTCCCTAACCCTAATCAGCCCAGAAAGGAATTTGATGAGGATGCCTTGAAGGAGCTGGCCCACTCTATAAAGCAGCACGGCTTTATACAACCGATTATTGTTGCCGCTAAGGACAAGGGGTATATGATAATTGCAGGAGAGCGCAGATGGCGAGCTGCCATGGAGCTTAAGCTGACTGAGGTTCCTTGTGTGATAAGAAAATATAATGAAAATCAGATAATGGAAATAGCCTTAATAGAAAACCTGCAGAGAGAGGATCTCAATGTAATAGAAGAGGCCATGGCCTATAAGTATATCATTGATAGATATAACATCACCCAGGAGCAGCTTTCAGAGGCCCTTGGGAAAAGCAGACCATATATTGCCAACACCCTGAGACTGCTGCAGCTAGATAAGAGAATCCTTGAGATGATAAAGGAAGGAAAGCTAAGCGGCGGACATGGAAGGGCGTTACTTCGTATAAACGATCGGCAGAAGCAGTTTGAGGTTGCTGTAAGGGTAGTTGAAGAAAAGCTTAATGTAAGACAGGTGGAGGAATTGGTAGCAAGGCTTGTTAACCCCCCTGCTAAAAATGAGTCTCAGCCTAGAATTAAGGATGTAAATATCGTCGATATCGAAGAGGGCCTTAAAAAGCTCTTCGGAACAAAGGTTACCATCGTTAATGGTAATAAAAAGGGAAAGATTGAGATAGAGTATTATAATGAGGAGGATATGGAAAGAATCCTTGAAATGTTTGAGAAAATTAACTAAAATGTTTCACGTGAAACATTTATCTCTGAATTGACTTGTAAAGGAAGAATGAGCTATACATATTTAGAGAAAATATTCAATGACAGAATAGAAGTAGTCTATATCATGTGCACGGACTCGCTTAGCAGCTATAAAGTATATGCAAAGAAAAACGATGTTTCACTTGTGCAAATCATATATCACATCCAGAGCATCAATGCCTTTCATAGTAATTTAAGAGTGTAGTCTGTGAGGAGGACAAAATGATGAAGAATAGATTTTTAATAACTCTAATCGTATTAGCTATTCTATTCACTACGGCATGCTCTTCCCAGGATAGGACTGAAGAGCTACAGACAGGAAAATATGTAATGAAAGACGCTCAAACTGAAGATTGGGCTTGGATTACTCTTGAGGATAACAATAAATTTGAGTTCAATCGTGGAAGTAATACCTCTTATAGACCTACAGGTACCTATTCCGTGGAGAATGATGAATTATTGCTAAAGGTAAGCGATACCGAAATTTATCGTTTTGAGATTAAGGTAAAAGACTTAATTTTTGAAGGTGGAGAATATGCGGAAGGTTTAATTGATGTCGGCGCTATTTTTGAGCTAACAAATAACGATTAGGTGCTTCATCAAGACAGTAAATACTATTAATGTGTTAATAAACTTCGAGCAAAAAGGGATTCGTCGAATCCCTTTTATAGCTTCCTATTTTCAATGCTATTCGCTAACAGAGCTTAAAATAAACTCAACTTGTAATGGGCTGAGTTTATTTTTGTAATAAATTTAATTTATCGTATACATAAAAAAATCATGTGAATATGGTATAATAATAAAGTAAATTTTCCCTTGAAAGCGAGGAGAAGCAAGTGATATATTTAGACAATGCTGCAACCACATTTCCAAAGCCAGAGGTGGTATATGAAGCAATGCTAAATCAAATGAAAAGCTTTGGTGCCAATCCTGGAAGATCAGGCCACAAGCTTGCAATTGAGGCAGGAAGATGTGTTTTTAATGCAAGAGAGATTGTTGGGAGACTTTTCAACATAAATAATCCTATGCAGGTAATCTTTACCTCCAATGCAACAGAGGCCTTGAATCTAGCAATTAAAGGGGTGCTGAACCCTGGGGACCATGTTGTAACCACCAGCATGGAGCATAACTCTGTTATGAGACCTATAAAAACCCTAGAAGCGATTGGTGTTGAAAGCACAATCGTACAATGCAGTGACACTGGGGAGCTTGATCCTCTGGATGTTGAAAAGGCACTAAAGCCCAACACTAGGCTTATAGTTATGACGCATGCATCTAATGTAATTGGTACACTTTTGCCGATCGAAGCGGTGGGCAAGATTGCTAAGGAAAAGGGAATATTGTTTTTGGTGGATGCCGCCCAAACAGCCGGCTCCTATAATATTGATGTTGTAAAAATGAACATAGATCTTTTGGCGTTGCCCGGTCACAAGGGCCTTTATGGACCTCAGGGAACGGGGATTCTTTATATCCGTGAGGGTTTATCTGTAAGGCATTTCAAGGAGGGTGGCACGGGAAGCAAGTCGGAAGAGCTGCTTCAGCCAGAAATAGTACCGGATCGATATGAGAGCGGCACTCCAAATACTCCTGGTATCGCAGGCCTATTGAGAGGAATAGAATTTATTTTAGAAACAGGGATGGAGAATATAAGAAGGCATGAGGAAGGGTTGACGCAGTATTTTATAGATCAGCTTAAGGAGATGCCTGAGGTCAGAATTTACGGGACTCATGACGCAAAAAAACAGGCTTCAGTGGTATCAATTAATATCGGCGAGGAGGATTCCTCAGAAATCGGATATATTTTAGATAAGGTTTTTGATATTGCCGTTAGACCAGGGCTCCATTGCTCTCCCATGGCTCATAAAACAGTCAATAGCTTTGAGCAGGGAACAGTTAGATTTAGCATAGGCTATTTCAACACTAAAGAGGAAATTGACAAGGCACTAGATGCCATAAGGAGTATTGTTCAGCAAATCTATTATGAATAAAAGGCTTTAAAGCCTTGGATGCTTAAGGGATAAAATCCTTAGGCATCAGGCTGAGCCCCTGATATAGATGGGGATGTACAAGAGAAGGGAGAATGAAAATGCAGTTAGTTTTGGAATTTATAGAGCAGAATAGCACCGCCTTTATAGTTGCCAGTATTGCCTTGAACTTATTATTAATAATTTTATTTATTGTTTATAGCACTATTACCGCTGGCTTGAAGGATAAGTATAAGCGGCTTGTTAAGGGCACAAATGGCAAAAATATTGAGGGTATTCTTGTTGAGCACTTGGAAAAGGTACAAGCCATCCATGATGATATGGATCAGTACTATAGAAGACTTGAAATAATGGACAATCGTTTGAGCTTCTGCACACAAAAGGTGGGAATAATAAGATACAACGCCTTTCAGGATACAGGCAGTGATTTAAGCTATTCTATCGCTATGCTAAACGGTAACAATGATGGTGTTATCATAACAGGTATACATGGGAGAACAGAGACCATCTCCTATGCAAAGCCTATCAAGGATGGAAAATCCACATACAGCCTTTCGGTTGAAGAATTACAGGCCTTGGACAGAGCTAAGGCAAATGCCCTAGATAGAATTGATATAAAAGGGTTTAGAAGTAATAAAGAGGTAGGTTAATGGATTCTATTTCCTATTGTTTTATACTAAACCCTGTTGCAGGCAAGAATAAAGCAGAAAAGCTTCTGCCGTTAATATCCAAGGAGATGACCGATAGGAGGCTTAGCTTTGATATTAAGCTCACCAAAGGGAAGGGTGACGGTAGAGCCTTGGCGGTAAAGGCGATTGAAGAAGGATATCAGGTTATTGTGGCCGTAGGGGGCGACGGAACAATTAATGAGGTTATTAGTGGTGCCTATAGCAAGGAAGGAGTCATAGGCATAATACCGGCAGGAACAGGCAATGATTTTGCCAGATCCTTGAATATTTCAACAGACTTTTATAGGGCAATTGACGATATAATAGAGGGTACTGTAGGAGAAGTCGATGTTGGATTAATTAATAACAAGTTTTTCATAAACGTGGCATCTATTGGTCTGGATGCCCATATAGCAGCGGAGGCCAATAGAATTAAGCGGTATTTCAACGGAACCAATGCGTATATAATGGCCCTTTTAAAGGGAATAATCACTTATAAGAGCATGAAGGTGAGACTTGTAATTGAGGATGTGGTGGTGGAGAAGCATATCATGCTGGCGGCCTTTTGCAATGGCGGCTTCTATGGCGGTGGTATGAATATTGCCCCAACAGCTGATCCAGCCGATAGTCTACTGGACATTTGCATAGTTGAGAAGATGTCCAAGCTTAAGCTTCTAAAATTGTTTCCTACTATATTTAAGGGAAGACATATAGAATTTGAAGAGGTAATGCTTTATAAAGCCAAGTCGCTGGAGATATTTGTAGAGGGCGATCTATTTATTAATACAGACGGTGAGATAATACACTATTCGACTGAGGGAAATCAAAGGTCAGGAATCAGCACTACAATAGCGAGCAAAGGATTGAAAATAATTAAATAGCAGAATTTAATAAAGGCCCTTGTGGGCCTTTAACTATGTAAAGAATTAGACATAATAATAGCTAGGGCTATGGATGCCTCCCCTCCTGCTCCTCCTTTAGGATCATCAGACCCTGCATGGTTTTGGGGAAGCCAGCTGAGGGAGCTACCAACAGAAGTGCATGCTCTATTTCTTCACAGCTACAGCCCGCAGCCTTAGCTTTTCTTATATGGGTTCTTAAGGCAAATTCGTGCTGAGAGACGGCTGAAATTGCAATTTTAATAAGCCATCGGGTCTTTTCCTCCAAAGGGCCACCCTTTTCATGTATCATCTTACCATATGCCTCATAAGCCTCGTAGATTTCAGCATGCTTTTTGATGAAATCCTCAAGATTGTTTTGTATCTTATCCATGAAAACACCTCCTAATAATGAAGTCTTACCCGATTGGGTATATTATAACCAAAATTATTAGGATAATTATGCCTCCTTTGTATAAATACTTCACCTGTGGTGCAATAATACTACGAGGAGGTGCTTTTATGAAGAGAGTAGCAGTGCAGGGAAGTATGGTGGAAATCAGACATCAGCTTTCGAAGAGGGGTTATGAGGTGGTTAATTTTGAAGATAGCGGTATAGTTGATGCCATCGTGTATATAGATGATTATGCAGGTATAAGGAATATGAACAATGATGGAGACATGGAGGGTCCTGGGGCTGTAATAATTAATGCAAGCAATAAATCAATCGAGCAGATAATCTATATAATAGAAAGCAGAAGATATGAGGGGCTGTTTACATAGTAAGTGAACTTAGCTGCTGCACACTGTCCAATTCAATGAATAAGGCTGACGTAAGTAATAGTACTTTCGCCAGCCTTTAGCTTTGCTTACGGAAGGAAAAATTAAACTAACAGCTTTTGCTGCTTAAGCTTCCACACAGAAAACTTGATGCCATCGGTTATTGTCTCTGCCATCTTCATAACTAGGCTCAGTCGAGTGTTTTGGAGAACTAAATATTCCATGTATCCGCTCAAATTCACTATTCCCGTAATATGCATATGACCCACCGCTGGCAATTCTTTATTTACGCCTGCGCCTGGCTTTAGTGGTCCACTTCCTATTTTAACAAAGCCAATTCTGTCGGTTTTACCAAGACAGGCATCTATTGCAATTATAAGTGGGTTTTCATAGACATCATTCAGCATTTTAATTTTTTCCTTTAGATTTTTTGCGTGAACAGGGTCATCTAAGGTGCCATGTACATAAATATCATTATATTTACTCAATTGGCTACTGAGCTTGTAGCCGATTAATGGCCCTAGGGAATCTCCGGTTGAACGGTCGGTTCCTATGCATAGAAATACCAGCTCCCTATATGAGGGAGTATAGTGCTGATTGAGATATTTCATAAACAGCATACTAAAATCTATGTAAGCCATAGGAACATGGACATTAATTGAATCGTTGATTTGATTTTTTAATAATGACATAAAAAACCTCCCATAGAAACTTAATATATAGATACATATTAGGCAAAGGACAAAATTATGTTTTACCATTAGGAAGTTTAGCCCAAATTAAAAAATAAAATACATTGTAAAAACTTAATACTTTCTTTGTGTATTGATTTAAAAGGATTTTTGAAGCCCTTGAGGAATATATAAATGAAGGAAATATAAAGCTGATTAGGAAAATTTATACTATAGCCAGAGGATATGTTGAGCACCTGCATTACCTAAAAAGCATAGATTATGTTTCACGTGAAACAGGAGGGAAAGAGATGCTGATTAAAAGAAGGGGTTTAATACTAATTTCGTTTTTATTAATAGCATTATTTTTGATAATAAGCCCAAGGGTAATAGAATTCATAAATACAAAATCGGCAAGCTCAAAAGGGGAGCCCGCTGTTCTCTATGAAATAGAGCTGCCCCACAGTAGTCAAATATTATATGAAAAATTTAATGAGGGTATATTACAATACTGGGACGGTATTTTGTACTATCACGATATGAAGGGGCAGCAGCAATGGACCCACCATCTAGGGGTAATCAATCCGATTATAAGAACATCAAATGACAGTATCTATATCATGGATAACAATAAGAATCAGCTGAGGAGACTGGGAAAGGACGGGGAGGAAATTTACAAGGTCTTTTTGGACAAGGGCGTATATAGCCTTTCTGCTAATAACAAACAGAATGTACTGCTTCAGCTAGCTTCTGAAGGCAGCAGCTACAGAAATCTTCTTGTTTTAAACTCTGAAGGAAAAAAGACCGGGGAGATTTCAATTGCTGAAGGAGAGATAATGAATATATCGATAGAGGATAATGATAGTCGAATACTCCTCCATACGTTGAGCACTGCAAATAATAGGCTAGAGGGTAATTTGATTCAGTATAATTCACAGGGCAAGCTTATAAGGCTGGATAGCCTTGAGGACAATATCCTTATAAAATATTTTACCGAAGCAAAAGGAAATTTAATATTGATTTTTGAGGACGCTATAAAGGCTGTGGACAATGAAGGAAGCATACAATGGGAAGCTGAGGCAGCAGGGGCTAGGGATGCCATTAATGAGATGGGGGAATATTTAGCAGTCTACAGAAATGATACTCAAAAAAGCGGAATCATATATGGTAAAAGCCAGGATAGGCTGAGTATCATTTCTGAAGCAGGTCAAAGCTTAAGTGACGATGTCTTAAAGGAAAAACCGATTGGAATGGACTCCAGCAAAAATGAATTGTTGTATTATTCAAGCAGAAGCCTATATATTATAAATAAAAAGGGTCAACAGATTTCAGAATATAAGTACAACAGTGATATAGAGAGGGCCTTTTTATATCCGCAGCAGCATGTTATCGTAGTAACAAAGGAAAGGCTTTCCTTTCTAAAGATTTAAGCTTGAGGGGTGACGGTATGTCAACATTAGATATTTTAATACTAATTGTTATTGGGGCAAGTATATTTATGGGCTATAGGCGAGGGCTGATTTTGACTATGGCAAGCACTGTCAGCTATATAGCTGCAGCCTTTATAACCAAAAGCTATTATCAGAGCTTTACTGACTGGCTGCTTATAAAAACCCCTATAGGAGATGCTTTAGGAACTATGGTATCAAGCAACCTTATGCTAAGTGGCGAGAGGACCCTTCAGGAGGGAGTTTTTACTAACGAGTCCTCCTTTAAGCTCTTCAGCTGGGCAAATGAATATTTGGCGAAGGGCTTGATGCAGGAGCAGGCGCTTCAAACGGTGGAGGCTATAAAAGAGGATATAATTTCAAGGCTTACCTTGATGCTGACCAATATCATCAGTATTGTACTACTGTTCCTAATAATTAGAGCCTTAATAATATTGGTGGGTTATATTCTTAATAATGTTTTTGACCTGCCGGGGCTATATTCAATTAATAAGATAGCGGGACTTGCGGTAGGGGGCCTCAGGGGCATTCTACTGGTAGCAGTACTGCTGATTTTGATTTTACCCTCTGCCATGGCGGCCCCTGAGGGAAATCTGTCTTCGCTGATTAATTCATCTGTTCTTATACAGTTCTTTTTTAATAATTTACTGATACATATTTTAAATTGGTTTCTCTAATGGAAAAGATATGCTTAAAAGGGATATCTATATGTTATAATAGTAGTACTGATTAAAAAGAAGGTGATAAAATGACCTATCAAGCCCTATACAGACAGTGGCGGCCAAAGGTGTTTGAGGACATAGTTGGGCAAGGCCATATAGTGACAACATTGAAGAATCAGATTAAAAAAGGCAATATTTCTCATGCATATCTTTTCAGTGGAACTCGGGGAACGGGAAAAACCTCCACTGCTAAGATATTTGCAAGGGCGGTAAATTGCCTGGAGCCGGAAGCCTTTAACCCCTGCAATAAATGTGAGGTGTGCGAAGGAATTTTAGCGGATAATATAATGGATGTCATAGAGATAGATGCTGCTTCAAATAATGGTGTGGATCATATAAGGGAATTGCGGGAAAGTGTGAAATACCCGCCATCAAAGGGGAAATACAAGGTTTATATCATTGATGAGGTTCACATGCTGAGTACCGGTGCTTTCAATGCTTTATTAAAAACCCTTGAAGAGCCGCCTAAGCATATTATATTTATACTGGCAACCACCGAGCCACAAAAACTTCCAGCAACAATCCTGTCTAGATGTCAGAGGTTTGATTTTAGACCTGTCAGGCTCATGGATATCATAGATCATTTGAAGAATATATTAACTGCAATAGGCATAGACTACGAGGAAAAAGCCCTTGAGGTTATTGCCACAAATGGCAGGGGCTCCGTTAGAGATAGCTTGAGTATATTAGAGCAATGCATTTCCTTCAGCAGAGACGGTCTGACCTATGAGCTAGTAGTTGAAACTCTTGGTATAACAAATGAAGAACTGCTTTGGAGCTTGTCTCAGGCGATTCTAAAAAGGGAAACCCCAGAAGCCCTAAAGCTGGTTCAGCAGGTTGTCCAGGAGGGTAAGGATGTACAGCTGCTAATTAAGGATTTAATAAGCCATTTTCACAATCTGATGCTTATTAGGCTGAAAAGCAGCTATAGCCAGCAGGAGCTTTCCGAAGAGCTGATGCTTAAGCTGGGTCAGCAGGCTGGTGATATAGATGCAAACAAAATAGTACAGCTTATTTATACACTGTCAGAAGCAGAGTCCAAAATGAGATATGCTTCACAGCCCCAGATTATACTGGAGGTAACGATTGTGTCTCTATGTAATATTACCGGCAGCCGAGATGAGCTTCTAGACAGGATAATAAAGCTGGAGGCAATGATAAGCAGTGGCAATATAAGCACTATGAAAAAAGCCCCCCCAATAGCAGAAAGGCAGCCAAGCAAAAGCAGTAGGACGGCTAAGGAAGAGGTGCCTGACAAGGAGAATGGAATAGAAGAGGCTACGGTTGAATTAAAGGACAGTGGTGCTCCCCTAGACTTTAATATTATTAGGGATAAATGGGAGGACATACTGGAGGTAATGCGGCAGGATAAGAAGGCCCAAATTAAGGCCTTTCTAAAGGAAGGGAACCTTATTAATATAAAGGGAAAAAACCTTATAATTGCCTTTAAGGAGGGCTTCGGCTTTCATCGGGAGGCGCTGGATAAGGAAAAGACAAAGGAGTATATTGCATCCATTATCCTGCAGGTTACAGGTCAGGCTATCGGACTTGGTCTGGTTATGGAGGCGGAGCTGAGTCTTGGAGGAGGAAGCCCGCAGGAGGAGGAAGCCCTAGAGCTGTTAAAGGGAGTAGTTCCTGAAGGAATATTGGAGATTATAGGCGAGTAAGTAAAAATTATCATATTTATGGTATAATAATAAAATGAATAAAGGCAATCTATTTTGATGGATTCCAGTAATTCCATAAAAATATATTTATGATGGTTAAGGAGGATTATAAAATGAAAAAAGGTTTTCAGGGAATGGGTGGAGGAATGCCCAACATGAACAATATGATGAAGCAGGTACAACAAATGCAGAAAAAAATGCAGGAGGTACAGGAAGAGGTTGAAAAGAGAGAGCTGGAGGTAAGTGCTGGCGGAGGGGCTATTTTAGTTAAAATAAATGGTAAGAAGGAAGTATTATCTATTGATATAAAGCCAGAGGCCATTGATCCAGATGATGTTGAAATGCTGCAGGACCTAATAGTGGCTGCTGTGAATGAGGCTATAAGATCTGCTGAGGAAATGGTGTCTAAGGAAATGTCGAAGGTTACCGGAAATATGAATATTCCCGGGCTAATATAAAGTCTAAGAAACGCAGGTGAAAAAATGAATTATTTCTCGGCACCAATCGCCAGACTGATAGAGGCCTTTACCAGACTCCCCGGTATTGGGAGAAAGTCTGCCCAAAGGCTGGCCTTCCACGTAATCAACATGCCGTTGGAGGAGGTTGAATTAATTGCCCATACCATTTTGGATGCAAAGAAGAGCGTTAGGTATTGCAATGTTTGCACAAACCTTACTGATAGTGAGACCTGCGCCATATGTGCCGACACCAGCAGGGATTCCTCAATCATCTGTGTAGTTGAGGACCCCAGAGATGTAGCGGCAATGGAGCGAACAAGAGAATTTAAGGGTTACTATCATGTGCTGCATGGAGCCATATCACCCTTGGAGGGAATCGGTCCTGAGGATATTAAAATCAAGGAACTGCTACGTAGAATAAATGAGAGCTCTATTAATGAGATCATTCTAGCTACAAATCCTAATATAGAGGGTGAGGCAACGGCTATGTATATATCTAAGCTGGTAAAGCCTCTGGGTATTAAGGTTACAAGGATCGCCCACGGTATACCCGTAGGCGGAGATTTAGAGTATGCCGACGAGGTTACTCTAGCCAAGGCTCTAGAGGGAAGACGGGAGCTTTGATATAGAATTGATATTAATTAATAAGAAGCTTTGCGGTGAAGAGTCAAAAACATGGTTGCGGAAATATCCGGCCATGTTTATTTATTTTTTGCAGTGGACTATTTGTCGGAGTCTTAGCCATTGAGCAGTTGTAAGACTAAATACTAGAAAAATTTCTAAATAAGGTAAAAAAAGCCTTTTCAAAAGCACGCTAATAGTGTATTATTATGGTAACAAGCTATTGACAAACCATGTGAATTAGCCTGCTGCAGCGTAGCGTAGATAAAAGATTCCCTTAGAGTAGCTATCTTTTAGGAGTATTGCACTAAATAAGGGGGAAACACAATGATCCATAATGATGAAAGTCACAATTATGCTGCCTTCTATTATTATGGCATCCCACACCTTTTAGTTTCATTTGAACTAATCCTTCAAAATGCTATCAAAAAAAATCAGTTAATTTATCTTTCTATGGAGGAAGAGTTTTATGGTACATTAGCGGAAAGATTAAGATTAAAGGAAAGATTAGGTGATAAAATTCAATTTTACTCTACTAAAGATATAATAGATAAAGAAGGCGTAAATTCTGCGGAGGCTATAAAAAATATAAAGAAAAATGCCAATGCCGGAGGCTACAGTGGGGTTATATGGATTTTGAAATCTGAAGATGCCATAAATCAAATGACTAAAGAAGCTTTTATAGAATGGACCAACTCCTTTGCTAGAACCTTAAAGGACAACGGTATAAAGCTTATTTGTATCTATGATTTATACGATTACATAAACGATGAAGAATATATTGATACAAAATATATCATTGATGAAGTCCTCAACACAAATAAGTTCATATTGAACGATGAAGATGAGCATTATGAGCTGGAGTAAATAAAATTGCAGACCTACGGGTCTGCTTTTTTAATTGACAAAATTGAATAATAAACATAAGTAGTATGTTTATACCAAAGTTAAAGGTTTCCTGCTTAGTGTCCCACAGGCTAATTCATGGAATTTAAAATGTTATTAGCCCTAGACAATGCGCGATAAGCTTTTAACTTTGTATAAACGAGAATATTATATGAACATCATTGTAAAATGCAATTTCCTCAATTATATTTTCACTCTGTTAAATGTTAGTTAATAGTATTTTAAGCCACAGGAGATATATGCAGCTGTGTAGAAAGTAATTCATTAGTGAAGTCAAAGACATTCATTTACCACCACCGACATACTATTATTATATAGGCCTTAAGTGGATCACAGAAAGGATGGTGAAGACCTTTGTCCTCTGGATGAAGGGAAATATGCAGAAAACTTTTGTACTGGATACCAGCGTGTTATTGCATGATCCAAAGAGTATTTACAGCTTTGGTGAGAATGAGGTAGTGATACCATCGGTAGTAATAGAAGAAATTGATGCGAAGAAAAATCTGCAAAATGAAATAGGCAGGAACGCAAGAGAGGTGGCAAGAAGCCTGGATGAGCTGAAGGCTCTTGGAAGCCTAAGCAAGGGCATCACCCTGGAAAACAAGGGAAGGCTTAGGATAGAATTAAACCATAGAAATATTTCAAATTTGGTAGGTTATTTCAATGAGGCAAACAATGATAATCGAATACTGGCAGTTGCTTTGAATTTAGCGCTGGACAACAGCAAGGGGTTAATAAAAACGCCTGTGGTGCTGGTCAGCAAGGATGTATGCATGAGGATAAAATCAGATTCTATAGGAATAGAATGCCAGGATTATCTGTTTGACAAGTTTGTGGATTATGGTGAGATGGAGGAAAATACAGGGTATGTGGAGTGCTTCATACCATCAGATATGATCGATGCCTTTTATAATAAAAAGGCATTGGAGATGAATGAAATCACGGAGCATCTTTCAAGAGATGGCCTATATGCAAACCAATTTGTGCTGTTTAAGGATGAGAACGGCACAACAAAATCCGCTATAGGAAAATATAAGAGAAGTGTAAATCGGATAGAGGCACTATATTTTGGGGAAAGCACCTATTGGGGGATTAAGGGTAAAAATCTAGAGCAGAGGATGGCGCTGGAGGCTCTATTGGACGACGAAATTAAGCTGGTGACCTTATCGGGAAAGGCGGGTACGGGAAAAACACTATTATCACTGGTGGCAGGCCTATATAAAACCAACGACCTAAAAAAATACAACAAGCTGCTCATTACAAAGCCCGTTATTCCCGTTGGCAGAGATATAGGCTATTTGCCAGGGGACAAGGATGAAAAGCTCAGACCATGGGTGCAGCCGATTTATGATAATCTAGAATTTATTTTAGGCACCAAGACCATATCAAAGCTGGAGGATACACTTATAGGGATGAATAGAATAGAAATAGAGGCGCTTACCTATATCCGGGGACGAAGCATTCCAAATCAGTACATTATCATAGATGAGGCGCAAAATCTTACGAGGCACGAGGTTAAAACCATTATAACAAGGGTTGGTGAGGAGTCCAAAATTGTACTGATGGGGGATACGGAGCAAATAGATCACCCATACCTGGACTCGGTAGGAAATGGGCTCAGCTATGTAATTAATAAGTTTAAAGGCCAAGAAATGGCAGCGCATGTTAAGTTTAAGAAGGTAGAGAGGTCCTCGCTGGCACAATTGGCAGCAGAAATATTGTAAGAAGGGGTATATATTTTTTAAAAGTGGCAATCCTCAAGGTAAATAAAGAATGCTTTAAGGGGGCAATGCCATGAAGGAAAATAACACTGCAACAAGAAAGAGCTACCTGCTAAATACGCTCACAGGACTGCTGGCGGATGTATATGGCAAGGTTAGCACCATTAGTACAGAGGAAAAGGACTCAAACAAGGCGTTTATAGATTTAGTAGATAAAGCCCATAATGAATGGAAATCAGCAGAGCTGTTTTTTGAAAATGTGACGGACCCAGATTTAATCGACCACGCAATTTACAAGGTAGAAGCAGCAAAAAGCAGATATACATATCTCCTGAAGAAGGCCAAAGAGGAGGGCATTAGAGGAAATTTCCATTAAAGCCTGTCATATAAATCCATTATAAAATATATAATATAAGGAGTAGCTTAGTCTACTCCTTATTTTGTAGCTTTTAGCTTAAGCAAACAAAGGGAAACGAGGTGTATAGATGGGTATGGGGATGGAAATAAGCATTATATTAGCGTATGCTCTTGGTCTAATTCTCTTATATATAATCGGATGGGTGCTGCTGGTTCCCTTGAAGCTGTTATTCAGGCTATTGTGGAATGGAATTTTAGGTGGCCTGATGCTGCTGGCAATTAACCTGGTGGGGGGACTTTTTGGACTCTATATCGCCATCAACCCTGTCACGGCACTAGTTGCTGGTTTTTTAGGCATACCAGGGGTAGTATTGATCATATTAGTAGGTTATTTTATATGAGTAAGCAAAGGATAATATTTTGGAATCGTTCATTGTAGCGATTCTTTTTTATTTCATTTCATAGAAAAGCTCGTTTTTTTTTTCGATGAAATGGGGTTGGGGAGGATACAGTGGGGCGTCCTAAGGGTAAAATAATAAATCAGACGCTATATTCTGTAGTATAAAAATATTATATAATGGAAAATGAAAATAAAATGTAAATTGAGGTGGACTAATGAAAATAGGATTGAGAACCATTAAAACAGGGATAGCTGTAAGTCTCGCTATGCTTGCGGCCGGTGTCTTTGATATACAATACCCCTTTTTTGCTATAATAGCTGCCCTAATAGCTGTGCAGCCTACAGTATCTGACTCATGGAGGGTTGGGGCAAATAGGATGCTGGGAACCCTAATAGGTGCAATCGTAGGGGTTATATTTATTTCAGTATTTCCGGCTAACTCCATTTTTTTAGGAATAGGAATAATAATCCTAATAATTATCATGAACAGGCTCCATTGGAACGAATCAATAAATATTGCAGCGGTTGTACTGGTGGCGATTTTTTTAAATAAGGGCGGAGATAATGTCAACTATGCCCTGCATCGTCTCTTCGACACCTTTTTAGGGATAAGTATAGCCGTAGTAATAAATTATTTAGTGCTGCCCCCAACCTATGATAAAAAGGTATTATCAAACATTAAGGATGTCAGCAGCAGAATTCTATCAATTAATCTAGACATAATCAGCTTAATAATAGGAAATGAAGAAATAAGCACTCAGGCTATGGACGAAAAGCTGTCTCTTGAGATGGTGGAGGATACCCTGATGCAATCAGAGAAATACATAAGGCTCCAGGTGAAGGAGGAAAGAATAAAGGTTTATGGTAATATGAAGGCGAAGGAATTATTAATTATAATAAGCCTGGTTAAAGAGACTTACCAGCAGCTGCAAAATATCATAGGAATACTGAGGAAGGGCTTAAGCTCGGAGGTAACAGAGCTAGTTATGGAGGACCTTAAAGAAATAAGGCATAAGCTTATGGAGATAGCAGAGGATAAGGATGGACTCTTCAGCACCGAAAAGCATTTAGACTTTTCCTTGATATTGGAAAAGCTTCAATCAGCAAAGAAAAAAATAAAGTTCAATGAGAATATCAACCGGTATCCTACGGAGGAGGTTGTTAAAATGCTGGTATATATATATAATCTTGAAGAAAGCATTACAAAATTTAATATAATCACAAACCTATATCTTTAGAAAATGTTAAATATTATAATAGAAGCTACAAAAATGCAGGAAATGAAGCCATAAGAGAGAATAATATATAGGTTATAGAATAATTAAAGAGGGATGATAGCCCTTATTATCAATGAGGAGGTTACAGCAAAGCGTCCTAAGGAACTCAGGGGGTTCCTTGGAAAACAAAAGGCACGACGTGCGTTTGTTTATAATGGGAGGGGGATACTGATGCCGGACTTACAGAAAAACAATCAGGTTGACATAGGCAAAAGCATAAAAATGATAGAGTTTTTAAAATGCGAGCTATTAAATAGTGTAGCTATGCTTTTTGAGCTTATGGTGAAGGGGATAAAGGAGGGTCAGGAGGCACTTATTGAGGTGCTGGCAAATATAATACTAGTAGCATATTCCTTGGGAAAAAGACTTGGAGTAGATTACTATATTATTGATAAAAAAATACAGGATAAGGCAAAACTTCATATTATAGAGGAGCATCATCTTGAAAAATGGTATGGAGAGCTGTCAAGCCTGAATCAATACTTAAAAAATCGTGGCAAATAAGCTATAGGAGTGTTATAACAGTGAAGGAACAAAAATATTCAAATAAACGAGCATTAATAGAAGCAGCATTAATTGCATCAATTGCAACCTTCTTTGCTATCGGCTTTATATTTATACCGGTGCTTACGCTGCTGTTGTTTTTACTGCCGGTACCCTTTATGATACTATCTGCAAGACATGGAACAAGGTATACTGTATTATCGCTTATTATCACCAGCCTCATAATCGGTGTATTAACGGAATTAATATTTACTGTCTTTATAATTATGATATTTGGACCTATGGCAGTAGTAATGGGCTACTATGTAAAGAAAAACCGTGAACCCTATGCAGTTATAGGAATGGGGGCCACTGTATCGATAATTTCAATAGCGGTAACAATACAGCTGATGGCAACCGTTGTGGGCTTTAGTCTCATTGATAATATCGCCGCTGTCATAAGACAGGTAGTGGATACCCAGTCGGAAATGTTGATGAATGTGGATCTCGGCACAATAAATATTAAGGAAATGACCAATTATCTTTTAATGATCATTCCAGGTATGCTGGTGGTGCAATCTCTTGTCAGTGCCTTTCTTAATTATTATTTAACCGTAGCAATACTGAAAAGATTACGCTACAATGATTGCCTGCTGCCGGAGTTTAGCCATTTTATATTGCCGAAGAATATCGTATTCGGCTCCTTTATCATTTATGCCCTGACCTTTATGTCCAGATATGTTGAGGGAGTATATCATAGCAGCCTAATGGCGAATGTAACGATACTATTTGTGTTTATTTTCTTTTTTCAAGGACTGGCTCTCATCAGCTATATGCTGAAGAAGGTTAGGATAGTGAAGCTGGTCAGGATAGCTATACTTCTACTAATAGTAATTATAAGTCCATTGCTTACTGTGGTTTCTTTTGCAGGCTTAATAGATTCTGTGTTTGATATTAGAAAATTAAGGCAGGGATAGTAGGTTAATTTAGGAGGAAGTACCATGTTAAATAAAAGATTTTTTAAAGTGCTAATACCTGACACAAAAATATACATGATCATTATATCTGCTTTTATAGTCGTAATAAGCTATTATAACAGATTAATTGGGGTTATCGGGGTTCTACTGCTTGCCTATTTGATTTATTACAATCTGAAGATAAGTAATATAAGACGAGAGGAATGGACCCGATATATTGAAGGCTTATCCTCTGATATAGATTCTGCAACCAAGCAGGCCATACTTAATCTGCCGATACCCTTGACAATAGTAGAGTTTGATGGAACAATCACATGGTATAATTCAAAGTTCATTGATATCATTGGGAAGAAGGATTTGCTGGAGAAGGATATTCAGGATATAATTCCCGGCTTTGATCTCAGAAATGTACTGCAGAACAAAAAGGACAAGATCAATGAGGTAAGCTTTAATGAGCGATATTTCAAGGTGCTGTACAATATTATAAAGCTCTCAAAGGACCATGCCTCCAATTATATTATTATGCTGTACTGGGTTGAGAAAACCGATTATATGCAGATTAAACAAAGCTATGAGGAAGAAAGAACAGTAGTGGCATTAATACAGGTGGATAATTTTGATGAGGTTATGCAGACTACAGAGGATTCAGTGAGACCTTTGATCGTGGCTGAAATAGACAGAAGAATAAATCTCTGGTCCAATAGGCTTGAGGGACTAACACGGAAGTATTCAAACGATAAATTCATTTGTGTATTCCAGAAATCCTATCTGGAAAAGCTGGAGGCAAAGAAGTTTGAGATACTTGATGAAATAAGAGAAATAAACCTGGGGAATAAAATCCCTATTACCCTGAGCATCGGCATAGGGGCTGAGGGCAAGACAATTCTACAATCAACTGACTTTGCCAACGCTGCCAAGGATTTAGCTTTAGGTAGAGGCGGGGATCAGGCAGCCGTTAAGAAAAACGACAAGATCAGCTTTTATGGTGGCAAGACAAAGGCCGTTGAAAAGCGCACGAAGGTAAAGGCGAGGGTAATCTCCCACGCCCTCAAGCAATTGATGGAGCAAACAAATAGTGTTATGATTATGGGGCATAAGAATGCGGACCTAGATGCATTGGGTTCGGCAATAGGTATATATAGAGCAGCTAAAAATCTCGGTAAGGAGGCCTACATCGTATTAAGTGAATCAAATCCCTCTATAAGGGTGCTATACGATCGGCTTATGGAAAAGGAGCAGTACCGTAGGGCCATAATCACCAGTGAGGAGGCTAAAAGCAGGATAGAAACCAGTACGATATTGGTGGTGGTGGATACCCACAGGCCTAATTTTACCGAGTGTCCGGAGCTTTTAAAATACACTGAAAACATTGTTGTCATAGACCATCATAGAAGAGGCACGGAATTTATAGAAAATACCGTTCTAAACTATCATGAGACCTACGTATCCTCCACCAGTGAGCTGGTAACAGAGCTTTTGTTCTACATGGAGGATAAGGTAAATGTTGAGCAAATAGAGGCTGAGGCCCTGCTGGCGGGCATAGCGGTGGATACTAAGAACTTTAGCTTTAGGACTGGAGTTCGAACCTTTGAGGCGGCATCCCTTCTAAGGAGGGCAGGCGCCGATACAGTGGCAGTTAAGCAGATGTTCCAGGATGATATAGAAACAATATTTGCCAGAGCAGAGGTCATTAAAAGAGCACAAATAATAAAAAACACCGTTGCCATATCCACCTGTCAGGATTTTATAAATGGGCAGCTGGTGGCAGCTCAGGCAGCCGATGAGCTGTTGAACATTAGGGGAATAACTGCATCCTTTGTCTTGGGGAAAAGGGAAGAGGAAATTGTTTTTATAAGCGGTAGATCCTTGGGTGATGTCAATGTTCATGTAATACTTGAAAAGCTGGGGGGCGGAGGGCATTTAACCGTTGCAGGAGCTCAGCTGGAGGGTTACTCAATAGATGAGGCAATGAAGGAACTAATTAGAGTGATAGAAGAATACTTTAGGGAAGGTGAAGTGAAATGAAGGTAATTTTATTGCAGGATGTTAAAGGACAAGGAAAGAAGGGCGACGTGGTTAATGCCAGTGACGGCTATGCACGTAACTTTCTATTCCCTAAGAACCTGGCGGTGGAGGCTACCACAGGAAATATGAAGACCCTTGGTGAGCAAAAACAGGCTCAACAAAATAAAAAGGATAGAGAGCTAGGCGACGCAAAGGCATTGGCTGAAAAAATAAGTGAATTAACAGTAATAATTAAAACAAAGGCCGGTGAGGGTGGAAGATTATTTGGCTCCGTTACTTCAAAGGAGATAGCAGAGGCCTTTGAGAAGCAGCATAAAATTCAGCTGGACAAAAGAAAGATTGTACTACCGGACTCTATCAAGGAAATGGGCACAAGAACGATAGATGTAAAGATTTATCCCGGGGTTGTCGCTAAGCTTAAGGTAAGTGTTGTTGAAGAATAGCTTGTTAGGGTTGGAGTGATGCTCCAACCCTTCCTTTAGGAGGGTTCTTATGGATGGGATGAATTTATTTAGCAAGGTGCCTCCTCAAAATATTGAAGCAGAGCAATCGGTTCTTGGATCTATGCTTCTGGATAGAGAGGCTATAATGATCGCTTTGGAAATCCTTAAGCCGGAGGATTTCTATAAGGAGGCCCATAAGGAAATTTTTGAATCAATATTTAGTCTGTTTTCAAAAAATGAACCGGTGGATTTAATAACCTTAACAGAGGAGCTTAAGGCCAGAGGCACCCTAGAGGCCATAGGAGGGATACCCTATTTAATAAGCCTAGGCTCCGGTGTTCCTATGGCTTCAAATGTGAAGCATTATGCCGATATAGTAGAGAGAAAATCCACTCTAAGGAATTTAATTAGATCCTCCGAGGAGATTATAAACCTAGGCTATACAGCAGATGTACCCGTAGGCGATATTATAGAGCAGGCACAGAAAAGCATATATGATCTTTCTCAAAACCGTTCTAGGGAGGGATTTACGCCGATACAGGAGGTCCTATCGGATACCTTTGACCAGATAGAGCGGCTATATGAGAATAAGAGCGGTATTACGGGAATGACAACAGGTTTTGTGGATCTTGACAGAAAGCTTAGTGGATTGCATAAAACGGACCTGATATTGGTGGCGGCAAGACCAGCAATGGGCAAGTCGGCATTTTCATTGAATTTGGCACAAAATGCGGCGCTGAAGGCAGGGGCCTCTGTTGCGCTTTTTAGTTTGGAGATGTCTAAGGAGCAGCTGATGCTAAGAATGCTGTCATCAGAGTCTATGGTGGATTTAAAGAAGATTCAGGAGGGTAGCCTGAATGAGGAGGAGTGGGGAAAAATAGCCCAAGCTATGATACCCCTTTCCCAATCAAGGATTTATTTTGATGATACCCCTGGAATATCCGTATTAGAAATGCGTTCTAAATGTCGCCGATTAAAGATGGAAAAGGGGATCGATCTTGTGCTTATTGACTACCTCCAGCTTATGCAGGGGGACAGGAGAACAGAAAACCGACAGCAGGAAATTTCTGCAATTTCCAGAAATCTGAAGATAATGGCAAAGGAGCTGGACTGTCCTATCATAGCACTGTCACAGCTTTCCCGGGCACCGGAGCTAAGGGCAGATCACAGGCCGATTCTTTCTGACCTGAGGGAGTCGGGTGCAATAGAGCAGGATGCCGACCTTGTAATGTTTTTGTATAGAGATGAATATTACCACGCCGACAGCGATAAGAAAAATCTGGCGGAGGTTATAATTGCAAAGCACAGGCATGGTGAAACCGGCGCAGTGGAGCTGGTTTGGCTGGGTCAATTCCAAAAGTTTTTAGATTATGAGAAATTCAGGGAATCCTAAATACGTATAACCATATGAAGACTAATGCATATTATAGCCCTAAGAGCTATAATAAATATAATCGGGGATGGTAAGACGGAGGGTAAAGCGTTTATGGTATGGGGGAGAAAAACTTATATAAAAAAAATTGAACGCAAGCATGTGGAGGAAATGCAGCTTTGGGGGCGGCATTCTGATCCTATATTTTTTAGCTATACTATGCCAAAAATGAACAAAAAGCAAAAGGACTACTGGTATTCAAGAAAAACCCAATCCTTCACAAGAAAGTGCTTTGTTGTATACAATCACCATAATCGGCTGGTGGGATATATTTCTCTGAGAAATATAAAATGGGTAAGAAAAATAAGCGAGCTGGGGATAGTTTTCGATCCAAACTATTTAAGCTGTGGATATGGTACCGACAGTCTAAAGAGCTTTATAAGGTATTATTTTGATGTAATGAATATGAAGAAGCTGATTTTAAGGGTTGCAGAATTTAATGTAAGGGCGCAAAAATGCTATCAGAATTGTGGATTTGCAGTAGATGGAATACATTACGACGAATTTGAGGACCCAAATTTGCCAATTTTTCAGGATGATGCACTGCAGGAATACAGGAAATATTTTCATGTGGAAAATAAAATATTGAAGTGCAGATTTATACACATGTATATAACTAAGGAGATGTATTTGAAAAATATAGAAAACTATCCACATTATCCACCGAACACCTGTGCATAGTTCTGTGGTCTGTGTGGATAACTGGCATAAATTCAGCAGTTTATTTCCTCCTAATCTGGAGATATTAATGATATATCTTAATTTAAGGAGGAATAACATGACTAGAATTACTGAAGACATGACTATAATGGATGTTTTAAGACTGGACCGTGAAACGGCGTCAATATTTATGAAATATGGTTTGCATTGCCTAGGCTGACCCGGTGCCACAATGGAAAGCATCGGAGATGCTGGAAGGGTTCACGGTATTAAAGTTGATAATTTAGTGGAGGATTTAAATAATCATTTGCAGCACAAGCAATAGGAGGAGCTATGGAGGGCTTATTACCGAAATTAAGCCTTCCATAGTCTTTAATAGGCTGGCTTCTTTAAAGCGCTTCTATCATAAGATTTGATTTCTAATGATCTCTTATACTCTGCATAATTATTGTAATCCTTCATAATAAGTGGTAAGATGTATACAAAGATATAATTTATAAGGAGGATTTAATAATGTCAAAGGTTAATGAAAATATGACTATAATGGAAGTACTTAAGTTAGATCGAGAAACAGCACCGATCTTCATGAAATATGGTATGCATTGTCTTGGTTGCCCAGGTGCTACGATGGAAAGCCTGATGGATGCCAGCAGAGTACATGGAATTGATGTGGAGCTACTGGTTGCTGATTTAAATAAGTATTTCGAAACAAAGGGAGAATAACAAAAAGGGGTTAAATCTTAGGATTTAGCCCTTATTTTTATTTAATAGGAAGTGCGTTTTTAATTCCTATGAATAGTAATTCTGCATGCTTTGTGAAATTGCTTTTTAGGGTATACTAACCTAGAGCTAATAAAAAGCACCAGCGTAAATAGTCGAATGATTTTAAACAAAGGCTCATAAATATTCGACTATACATTGACCATATAGGTTGATTATGATAATATTATGAAGTAGCGTTCGCTATATGTCAAACATTAGTTGATAAGGGGTGGAAATATGCCATCAATAGTTATAGTTGGAGCCCAATGGGGTGACGAAGGTAAAGGAAAAATTATAGATTACTTAGCCGGTAGGGCAAACGTTGTTGTAAGGGCGCAGGGTGGGAATAATGCAGGACATACCGTTATCGTAGAGGATAAAAAGTATGCCTTTCATCTTTTGCCGTCAGGGGTGCTTTATAGTGACAAGCTAAACATAATAGGCAATGGGGTTGTCTTTGACCCTGAGGGCTTCTTAAAGGAAATAAAGGTATTGGAGGATCAAGGAATTGATACTTCATCGGTAAAAATCGATGAAAGAGTACATGTTATCTTCCCATATCATAAAAGGCTGGATGCCCTGCAGGAGGATGCTCGTGGTGAAGACCAAATAGGAACCACCAAAAAGGGTATAGGTCCATGCTATATGGATAAAATAGAGCGGTCAGGAATCCGTTTAGGAGAAATGCTGGATAAGGAAGAGTTCAAAAGCAGACTCTATCCTCAGGTAGAAAGAAAAAATCAAATTATTGAAAAGATATATGGCGGTGAGGGCTTTAATCCCGATGAGATATATGATGCCTATTGTAAATATGCCGATATATTAAGGAAATATGTAACTGATACAACTGTATTGGTATATGAAGCCTTAAAGGATAATAAGAAGGTGCTATTCGAGGGAGCACAGGGTACATTGCTGGACATCGACCTTGGAACCTATCCTTATGTCACCTCATCACATCCTACCTCCGGAGGCTTTTGTATTGGGTCAGGAGTAGGACCAAACATGCTGGATGAAATTATAGGAATTGTTAAGGCCTATACAACCAGAGTAGGAAGAGGACCCTTTCCAACTGAAGAAGACAATGAGACTGGTGATTTAATCAGAAAAAAGGGAAATGAGTTCGGCACCACCACCGGTAGGCCAAGACGCTGCGGCTGGTTTGACGGGGTTATGGTAAGATACACCTCCAGAATCAATGGCTTAACCTCAATATCTCTGATGCTGCTGGACGTATTAAGCGGCTTTGATAAGATTAAAATGTGTATAGGCTACGAGTATAATGGTGAAATTCTACAGAATTTCCCCTCCAGCTTGAAGGTGCTTTCACAGTGTAAGCCAATCTATAAGGAATTGGACGGCTGGCATGAGGATATCACACAGGCCAAAAGCTTTGAGGAGCTTCCAGAAAACACTAAAAGGTATATAGAGGCAATAGAGGAGTATACAGGACTACCGGTAAGCATTGTATCAGTAGGGCCTAAGCGCAGTCAGACCATCATCAGAAGTAAGATGTTTTAATAAATAAAATATGCAGAACCCCTTCAGGTCTTTTGGGCTATTGACAGGGGTTCTTTTTATTTGATTTTTTTCGACATTTTCTATTGACTTACTAATCGTTTTCTTATAATATATATAACTGTGGGCAAAAGCTTGATTCATTAGCTCAGTCGGTAGAGCACCTGACTTTTAATCAGGGTGTCCCGCGTTCGAGTCGCGGATGAGTCACCATTTTATATTCAGTGATTTTTGTTGATGGAAACGAGGATTGCTGAATTCTTGGCCCCTTGGTCAAGCGGTCAAGACACCGCCCTTTCACGGCGGTAACAGGGGTTCGATTCCCCTAGGGGTCACCAATACATAATAAAAAAACTACTCATTTGAGTAGTTTTTTTTATGCTCCTATTGCCATCTTAAATCCTTTCCAAAGAACTTCAACACAGTATATTTAGAAATGAGTCTTGAAAAAATTCTGTCGTCATATCGTTCAATGATACCCTTTGGAGGGAGATTTGTTGATATGATGGTCTTTTTATTTGACAGCAGACGACTGTTTATTATATTAAAAAGCTCACTATTGGTAAAGCCATTGCTGAACTCCGTACCTAGGTCATCGATGATCAGCAGGTCAGCATTAAACAACAGCTGATATTTTTCCCGCTCCCCTTGGTTGTGAAAATGAACATCCTCTATAATTTCAAAGATTTTGAAGGCTGTCTGGTAAATTACAATTTTACCCCTATCCAGTAGGGATTTGGCTATACAGTTGGTCAAAAAGGTTTTACCTAGGCCGGTAGGGCCATAAAAAAGTAGATTTTCTCCATTGTTTTTTTCGAAGTTAAATACAAAGCCCTCACATACATTTAAAACCTCCAGCATGTTTTCCCTCTGGCTGACCTGAGAGTCATCCTGAGATTCAGTAGAAAATAAATTGATGTCAAAGGTCTGAAAATTTTCCTTCTTAAGTACATCCCTTAAATTTGACATAGAGTAGGCATAGTTGATAAGCTGCTGCTTAAAGCAGCTGCATTTCGTACCGCTGCCGCTAAAGCCAGTATCCTTGCATCTGCTGCATTCGTACTCCTCCTCCAGATATTGCAGGGGAATATTATTTTCCGTCAAAAGAATAGCCTTTTCCTGTCTAAGCTTATCCAGATTTGTTTTAAGCCGGTTTAAAAGCTCCTCTCTGTTGGAGGCACCCGTGAGGATAGACTTAGAGATGGATAGCCCAGCTCTTGTTATTTCCTCATCTATTTCCTTTACTCTAGGCAGCTTTATATATATTTCGGCAATTCTCTTTTCCTTCATTTTCTTCGCCTTAAGTCTTTTAGATTCATAGCCCTTCAATATATCATTTATTATCGGATCCTTCATCAGGAGCCCTCCTAACGATTAAACTTCTTTTTTTGATTATTTAATATTAAGGATTCCAATTCCTCGGCTGAATATTGCTCTCCCCTGCTCTCGGGAAGGTGGAACTTGGTTTTATGTCGATTCACCTTATTTGCAGCGGCGTTTCCATTGGTGCTGGGAGCCCTTGATGGCTTTTGATCCATCTGAGCCACCTCCTCCGGCCGCTTAATGCCCTTAGCATGCCAGTCGGACAAGATACTATTGATGTAGTTGATATTGGGGTTAGAGGTCTTACTAGAGCTTTCACAGGCCTTAAGTATAAGGTCCAACTCAAAGCTGTATTCATCCATCCACTTATCCATTATTTTTCTTTCGGCCTCAGAGGACTCTCTAAAATCAAAGCCAAGGGCCTTAAAGATTCTGTCATAGGCACCATAGCGATCCCCCTGCTTCAGCTGATGCTCCAATAGCTGCTCTATATTTGTAATTCCCGAGTCGTACCAATTTCGCAGGATGCCTCCCACATATTTGACGTTTTTGTTATTCCTCTGAAATTTACTATAGCTGAAGGCCTTAACAATCAAAGGCGGGTCCACATTGTACTGATAAAACCAATCTAATATTTGATGCTTTTCGTTGGGCACCAATGGACGCTCTATAATTTTATTGATGTCTATAAACATCTCCTTAATGGCAGGTATCTGTACTGCATCCACCAGCTCCTTTGTGGAAATGCTTGTGGCAGCAGACGGAGCGGAGGCCTCTCTGGTATTGATTAATTTAAAATTATTATCTATATAAAGCTGCTTTAAATTTATAAATTCAACAGAATATAGGTTTTCGTCATCCTCCGGAGAGCTATGCTTTTTTATTATACCCTTGCTTTCCCAGAAATCCCATGCCGATAGCACATCAGATAAAGGTATGTCTAGGTTTTTTGCTATGGTTATATTGGTTACCTCTGCGCCTGCCTTAGGATCGCAGGCGTACTTATAGGCTAGAAGGTAGACCTTAACATAGGTGCCATTTGCCATAGGCATGTAGACATCCAGAAATATGTTCTCAATCGGAGTATCCCCCAGATCAATTTTGGTGGTGTTTTGAGTAAAAGCCATTCCTTCATCACTCCAAATTTTTAAATAGACTATTATTTATTATATCATATTATCAAAAATCTTTAATAATATCTTCCTCCATTTAAATGGTATGGTCTTAAAACAGGATTAAACCAATAGACTATAATAATAGGCTTTTTATGTATGAATTTCAGCAGGGAGGTGTAATTTTGAATATAAAAAAAAAATTAAAGCTCTCGGGAATATTTCTGGGGGTATTGTTCCTTAGCCTGTTAATTCAATCCTTTATAGACAACAATGGCGTACTGGGGGTATTTAACAAGGCCGACAGAAGGGCTGAAGCCGCCCACTATCAGATAAAGGCAGCCTTTAATGATGAGGATAAGCTGATTGTAGGAAGCCAGCGGCTGACATATAAAAACACAGCAGACAGGGAGCTAAGCAATTTATATTTACATATCTACCCCAATGCCTTCATGGATAAGAGCAGTGTGCCCTTTGAAAGCGAGGAGCTGGATAATGTTTATTATAACGGCTTTAACCCCGGCTGGATAAAAATTAATGAGGTAAGGCTAAACAATAAAAAGGTAAGCTATAAGGTTATGGGAGATGCTTCTACTGTGCTTAGGATAAGCCCGGCGACGGCGCTAAAGGCTGGTGAGGAGGTGCAAATCCATATAGACTTCAAGGTTCAGCTGCCCAATGTCATAGGGAGAATGGGATATGGGGAAAACACCATAAATATCACAAACTGGTACCCTATAATGGCAGTATTTGATGCAGAGGGCTGGCATCTGGACCCGTACTTTCCAATAGGAGATCCCTTCTATAGTGAGGTATCTGCCTATGAGGTAACCCTTGAGATACCAGAGGATTATGTTTTGGCCACTACCGGTAATATACTTAAAAGGCAGGTAAAAAAGAATAGGGCCACCTATAGCATCAATGCTGAAAATGTGAGGGATTTTGCTCTAATTCTCAGCAAGGATTTCCAGCTGGATTCCTCAGAGGTTAATGGCATAGCGATAAATTCCTACACCCTTAAGGGGGAGAGAAGCGAATTAGCATTGCAATATGGTGTAGATGCTATAAAGATATTCAATGAGCTCTTCGGCGTATATCCCTATCAGCAGCTTTCAATTGTCGCCAGTGACTTTTTTCTGGGGGGCATGGAATATCCCAATCTAGTAATGATCTCAGAGGAGCTGTATTCCATGAAGGAGGACTTTCCGCTGGAGTATGTAATAGCCCATGAGATAGCCCATCAGTGGTGGTATGGCATTGTAGGAAACAATGAAATAGCGGAGCCCTGGCTGGATGAGGCCTTGACGGAATATGCCACATTAATGTACTTTGAAAAAAAGTATGGTGCACACATTAAAGAGCAAATATTTGAGAAAATGATAAAGGCGCAATACAATAATTACATTAACATTGAAGCAGATAAGGGAGAGGGTATTCTAAGAAGCCTCAGAGAATTTGATAGCTCCTTGGAGTATAGCAGCATAGTATATAGCAAGGGAGCCATGTTTGTTGAGGAGCTCAGGAGAGCGATGGGGGAGGAGGCCTTTATTGCAGCCTTAAGGGAATATTACCAGAGCTTTATGTTTAAAAATGCGACTACCTTAGATTTCTATAAAATATGTGAAAAACACAGCGATGAGGACTTAAAAGAAATATTTATAGAATGGCTAAACATAAAATTTTGAATAAATTAAGAAATTGCTGGAAAAAATATATTAGATTAATAAAAAGAACAAAAGTTCGGGGTTGTACAAGTCTTTGATAATATTATATAATAAGAAAGTAATTATTACAAAGATGTTACAAAAGTCCTAATTTTTCATTAGGATTTACCCAACTGCAGTATGAATTTAACTTGAAGAGAAACTTAATATAAGCCCATACACTGAGAGGAGTTTTATAATGAACCAAAGGAATATGGTGCTTTTCCAAAAAAAGCTTAAAATGACACTTATGAAAATCAAACTTTTCGGTAAAAGTACATCGGTTTTTTTGCAAAGAAAATTACATAATGCTCTTCCAGCAAAATATAAAAGGCACAATAAACGAATTTTCGTATACTCTTTATCAGTAATCTGTCTTTCGGTGTTTATCAGCATGGCTTTGCTATTAAATGCAGTTGTTAACAAAGCATTAACAGCCTATGAGGTCCATATGGACGGTAGGATTGTAGCTGTTGTTAGAAGCCAGGAGGATTACGAAAGGGCTGTTGAGATTGCAAAGGAAGAATTCGGTCAGGTTTATCAGCAGGAGGTCGTATTCACTGAGGAAATAGAATTCCTTCAGGTTAAGGCTGCCTCAAATAAATTAACCGATATGGATGAAATAGTTAAGAATCTTAAGCAAACAGTGGATATTAAAGTTAAATCGGTTGCGATTAAAGTAAATGATGAGATAATAGCTTACGTAGAGGATATGAGAACCGCTGAGGAAATTTTGGAGCAGATTAAGGAGCCATTTGTAATGGCACTTGATGTAAACAATGCTTCTGTAGGCTATACGGAAAAGGTTGAGCTGGAGGAAATACCGACGCACCTTTCTGATATTCAGCCGGCAGAGGAGGTATTAAGCTTAATATTAAAGGGAACCGATGAAACCAAAGAGCATATTGTTGCCTCCGGTGACAGCTCTTGGACTATTGCCCGAAAATATGAATTATCAGTGGATGATATTCAAAGTGCTAATCCCGGGCTTAATCCTGAAAAGCTTAAAATTGGGCAGGTTATAAGCTTGGTTGTTCCTAAACCATATATTAATGTAAGAACCAAGGAATATGCTGAGCTAGTGGAGGCTGTTCCCTATGAAACAGAAACCCAGACCACCGATACGCTTTACAAGGGCGATCGTAAGATTATCACTCAAGGTACTGAAGGAAGCAGAGAGATTAAGGCCTATATTGTGAAGGAAAATGGCGTTGAGGTAGACAGAGAGATTATTGAGGAAAAGCTACTTAGTGAGCCCACCACCAGAGTTGTGGCAGAGGGTACAAAGGCAAGACCTGCTACAATGGCAACTGGATCCTTCTCTAATCCTACAAGGGGTAGATTGACCTCGGTATTTGGAACAAGATGGGGAGCTAAGCATACCGGGATAGACGTTGCTAATTCAACCGGAACAACGGTTACGGCTGCTGATGCAGGAAAGGTCACCTTTGCATCTTCAAATGGTTCCTATGGAAACCTGATAATCATTGACCACGAAAACGGATATCAGACCTACTACGCACACCTTAGTAAATTTGCCATTAAGAAGGGTGACAGGGTCTATAAGGGACAGAAGATTGGTGAGGTAGGAAATACTGGCAGAAGCACAGGGCCACATCTTCACTTTGAGGTAAGAAAGAATGGTACGCCTATAAATCCATTAGGCTTTGTAAAGTATTAAAGAATAAGCTAAGCGTGACTTCATCAGTCACGCTTTTTCTGTTTTTCCAGGCATTTATATCTGGGTATGTTACTAAAGCACTAAAACTAGCAGAACTATGAGTATTATCCAAAACCATTGGTTAAAGGAGGAGAATAGATTGCTTGAGCCAGGGCCTTTAGTTATTGGATAGCCGGGATTTGGCCTGGGGGGCTGTTGTTTAGGCTTTATATCAAGTGTGCTCACTATTCTTTTTATATCCAGTAGTCCGGCCCCCTGATCCTGCTGATTGAAGCCCAAGGGAGTGGCATTCTGGGTCATTATGCTCTTTACCTGCTGTGGGTTGTAGTCGGGATTATGCTCATATAATAGGGCAGCACAGCCAGCCACAATAGGGGTAGCCATAGAGGTGCCTGACAAAGACTGATATTCGTTTCTCTCATTTTTAAGGGAGGTTATTTTAACGCCCGGCGCAATAATATCCGGCTTTATCAATCCCTCTGGTGTGGGGCCTCTGCTGGAAAAATCAGCAATGGAAATAGACCCGGCATTACGATCATCACAGGCTCCAACCGAGATAATATTCGGGCTTATAGCAGGTGAATTTATTGTGGACCTTTCAGGTCCGTTGTTGCCGGCAGCGGCCACAACAGTAATTCCTGCGCTGGTGGCAGCATCAACCGCTCGGCATAGAGGGTCATCCTGATAGGTGCCCTTCGCCTTTGTACCTAACGAAAGGGTTAGGATTTTTATATTATATTTATCCTTATTTTGAATAGCCCATTGGATACCGGCTATAACATCGGAGATGTTTCCACTGCCATCCTGGTTTAGTACCTTTATACCCACGATATTGGCATCAGGGGCAATGCCCATATATTTGCCCTTAGAGGCAAAGCCATTTCCTGCAATAGTTCCTGCAACATGGGTGCCATGACCGTCATCGTCATAGGGTGTAGATTTATTGCCTACAAAATCCTTGAAGGCGATTATTCTATTGGTAGGAGTAATCAAGTCGTTATGTGGATATACTCCGGTATCTACAACAGCGATACTGACATTTCTTCCCGTCAGACCGTATTCATTGGCAGTATCGGAGCCCACGGTAACAGAAGCAATATCCATGAGCTTATAGGCTTTATCATCAAGATGAATCCTTTGAATATTTCTTTCTCTTGCAGCACTTCTGACACCTGGTGTAGGAAGATAGGCTGAGACGGCATTAATAATATTAAGCTTGTGCTTTATTTTACCCCCCATTCTTGCAACACACTGCTCCAAATCATCACAGTTACAGTCCTTAGCAGTAATTATTACAGGTATATCCTCGTCACCAGGGCTCATCAATCTTTCCACCACTAGGTCATCAATGATATTAATATAACCAAACACTTCAGCGCCCCCTTTATCATCATTCTAATATAGAGTATGCATAAGGAGGAAAAAAGTGATTAAAAAGGGGGTCTTTGGGGGGCTGAAATAAAGTCCTTTTATTAATATATTCAAATATGGAAGTTATTTGCACAGATATTTCATAGAAGTTTACATAATTATATGCTATAATATTACTTGTCTTACCCTCTACATATTCTTTTTTGAAGGAGAGGGATGAATATGATATTGAATGACATAATCAAAAAAACTAAATTCAATGTAAAAAAAGTCTTAATCCTGTCTTTTATTCTTTTATTTTTGTTATCCTTATTAAATCCACAGCAAATCGTTGCAGCCGTTAGTCCTACAATAAGAACGATAGAAAACCAAATTCTAGTATATAAGATAAGAGACTACGAGGAAATTGAGACGGAAAATTTTATTATAAAATATCAGGGCATAGAAGCTCAGCTGGTGGAATTGGTTGCAGAAACGGCTGAGGCTAAGTACATTGCCTTGAAGGAAGTATATCAGTATGAGCCAGAGGGACAGATTCTTCTGGTGGTCCATAATGATGCAGAAAAAATGATGAGGACAACTATGCTGAGGAAGGGAACCCCTCCAATGGGGGTATATTATGCCGACAGCATTCATGTACTGGACCCGGCACAGCTTTTTGAAGAAAATATAGAGGCGCTTATTTATTCAGAGGGGCCTATCCTCCATGAGCTGGCCCATCTATTTACGGACCATAGGGCCAGAGGTAATTACCCCATGTGGTTTACTGAGGGGGTAAGCCTATATCTGGAATATGCCGTCGATGGCTATGAATGGGGGCGGGGAGAAGAGATAGACGGAGGGCTTTATAATATCGAGGCCCTAACAAAGTCCTTTTCCCAGCTGAATCAATACCTAGCATATACTCAGTCCTTCAGATTGGTCAGAGGCTTTGTAGAAAGATATGGAGAAGCTGAGCTTATGGAGCTGCTGGAGGATCTGGGAAGAGGCAAGGATTTAAGGGACTATTATCACATGTTTAATTAAATCATAGAAATATTGGCAATTGAGGATAGCAGGAAAAAGAATTATTTAGTAGAATGTTTATATAATAGATTATGTGGGGTGATTAGTACAATGAGTAAAAAAGTATTACTTGTGGAAGACGAAAAGCCTATAGCCGAGATTGTGAAATTTAATTTAGAGAAGGAAGGCTATCAGGTGGAGCTTGCTGGGGATGGAGAAATAGCCCTTCAAAAGGTGGTTCAATTTAATCCAGATCTTGTACTACTAGATGTTATGCTCCCAAAAATGGACGGCTTTCAGGTATGCCGCAAAATAAGAGAAAGCTACACTATGCCAATTTTAATGCTGACGGCAAAGGAAGAAGAGCTGGATAAGGTTTTAGGCTTGGAGATGGGTGCTGATGATTATATAACAAAGCCCTTCGGAATGAGGGAGCTTTTAGCCAGGATAAAGGCCAATCTTAGAAGAACCGGAGAGGTTTCCGCAGATAAAAAGGGTGGAACCATGGTTTCAGGTCTTCTATCAATAGATTTTAATAAATATGAGGTAAAAAAGGAAACAAGCGTTGTAGAGCTTACCTCAAGAGAATTTGAGCTCCTAAGGTTTTTAGCCGTCCAAGCAGAGCAGGTCTTTACCAGAGAGCAGCTCTTGAAGGAGGTATGGGGCTACGAGTATTATGGGGATATACGAACGGTGGACGTCACCATTAGACGACTTAGAGAGAAGATCGAGGATAATTCCAGCAGCCCTAAGTTCATTATGACTAAAAGAGGCGTAGGTTATTATTTCAGGAGGGCTTAATATGTTTAAAAGTATTAGGTGGAAATTTATCACTATTTATTTCCTCCTTGTATTTATTGCCATGATTATAATAGGTATATTTTTGCTGCAGCAATTTCAGCAGTATCACCTGGGAATAGTAAGGGACAATATAGCTCAGACAGCTAATAATGTCATTACAACCCTTGAGGATATAGAATGGAAGAGCAACAAAGAGGACATACAACAGAATATAATGGAATATAAAATGGATTTGCGTTTGGAGATATTTGTTATAGATAAGGATAATAGCTTCACTATAATCGCCACAACAAATCCCATCTATCTAGGCCAAAATGCAACACAAAACATATTGGAAACAGACCTGATTATGGGTGCCTTTACAGATCAGGAGCTGGAGAAGGATATACCCGGACATTCAAAAAACATGGTGTATCCTCTGTACGATGAGCATAGTAGAGTAATAGGCGCTCTTTACTTACGTAGGGACTTAGATGACATAAACAGGACATTGGATCAGTCTATAGTTATTATTATAAAGGCCACAATGCTGGCACTGGGAATAACTATAATTCTGGGCTTTTTCATCGCCAGAAGCATAACGGGACCCATCAATGATGTTACGGTTAAAGCATCTAAAATGGCCAAGGGAGACTTTGACCAGGTGGTTGAGGTAAAATCCGATGACGAGATTGGTCAGCTGGCTAAGATGTTTAACTATCTGACGGACCGTCTGAAGTCGGCATTACAGGAGATGTCCAATGAAAAGCAGAAGATGGACACCATTATAACCTATATGGCGGATGGCCTTATTGCCACCACTGAAGATGGAAAAATAATCCATGCAAACCCAAAGGCTTTGGAAATGCTGGAAGCAAATGAGGATTTCGTAAGAGACAGCAGCTTCGATGAGCTGTTTTCAAGCTACAGCAATGAGCTAAAATACGAGGATATAAGGTCGGATGAAGGCAATTGGTCTGGTGACGGAATGATAAATGTCAACGGGGCAATTTTAAGGGTGAGCTATGCGCCCTACAGGAACCCAAGGGGGGACTTTGGGGGAATTATAGTGCTGATGCAGGATATTACAAAGCATGAGAAGCTGGAGAATATGCGTAAGGAATTCGTAGCCAATGTATCCCATGAGCTAAAAACACCTTTGACCACTATTAAAAGCTATACCGAGACCCTACTGGACGGTGCTCTTGAGAATACCGAGCTGGCAACGCATTTTCTAGAGGTTGTAGAGACAGAGGCAGATAGAATGGCCAGACTGGTGAGGGATTTACTGCAGCTTTCAAACCTGGACTATCAGCAGGGGAAATGGAATAAAAAATCGGTGGATATCAGCAGTATTGTAAAAAAAGCTGTACTTAAGCTGGAGGTTTCTGCAAAAAATAAGGAGCACGGATTAGTATTCTACTGCCCAGCGTCTCCGCATATTGTAAGCGTAGATGAAGACAAGATGGAGCAGGTGGTCCTTAATATCATCTCAAACTCTATTAAATATACACCTGATGGCGGTGAGATTGCTATTCATGTCGAGGAAGCTGAGGGTAATGCGGTATTAACCATCAAGGATGATGGCATAGGTATACCTAAGGAGGACCTTCCAAGGATATTCGAACGCTTTTATAGAGTCGACAAGGCCCGCTCCAGAGAGATGGGAGGCACAGGCCTAGGACTGTCTATAGCAAAGGAAATAGTAGAGGCTCACGAGGGGGAAATAAGGATTGAAAGCGGAGAGGATAAGGGTACAAAAGTTACAATTATGCTGCCGCTGAAACAGGAAAATGTTGTGTAATTTAATCTTAATTTCCTTGTAATACGTCTGTAATAATAATTAGGTATAATGTTGTTAAGTATGTTACTTGTGTATTTAACAGGAGGAATGGTTATGGTTAGAAAGCTATTAGCAGGTACAATTGTACTGGTTATATTAGGAGGAAGCACCACTGTAGCACTGGCTGGAGAGGTGGCTGCAGACTCAAAAAAAATAGATAGTCCAAATATTGAAGAGGAAGCCGCGGAGACGGGCTTCCAGGTAGTGACCCCCGATAGAGATATAACCACAAATAATAGGAATATCGTATTGGAGTTTGTAGCGCCTGAGGGAACCAAGGTTAATATTCAGGTATTCTTCAACATTAGCCTTGTGCAAAGCAAGGAGAACTTTGTGTCATCCCACGACCCTATAGATATAGAAATAGGTGCGCTTCAGAGAGGCTGGGCTGCGCTTGAGCTAAGAAGAGGGCTAAGCAAAATAGAGATATTGGCAACCTTAAAGGACGGAACTGAGGAGTCAGTGGTTCGCTATGTGACCGTAAAAAATCAAGAGGAGCTAAAGAAGCACATTGAGGATGCTATTAAAGATATTCCGAATACATCTTCTTCAAACGTTCTAAAAAATATTACTAATTCAGGGAGCAGCAAACCATAGTCTTTGGAGTGAAGAAAATGAGCAGGGAGAGAATAAAAACCTTTATATTGACGATATTGGTTGTAATGAGTTTATTACTTACACAAAAAGTATGGTTCCGCTCGCCCTTTCAAGGCATTTCCTCAGATGCGATAGGCTTGGAAAGCAATGCCCTCGATCTGGAGGAGGCTAGAAATAGCTTTGTTAGTCCCATTAGGGTGCTTATGGGCTTTGGAGGGGGAAGAAGCCTGAGCAGCGCTTATAGTGTTTTATTTTTTAATGACATAAAAAGCGTATGGCTGCTTTCAAAGAATGTGCTGGAGCCTTTTTTTTCAGGAGATCCTAGCATAGAGTCAATAAGCAGTGAGGCCTACAATGAAAATATGGCAAATCGGTTCATCGAGCTGGAGTTCGGTGATAACATCCCCTCTGTATTGGTTTCTTCTGTTTTTAATAATATCGACAGCAAGATCCTCAGAAATATAAGAGAAATAAAGAAGATTTTGATTCCCGCTAAAAATACGGGAATTATCTATATTATAGGAAAAGATTCGAATTACTTTAGGGTTGCATTGGAGAATTACAGTAATGAGGAGCTTGTCTCCTATGTCAGTGAATATGAGGAACGGGAATTTGTAGATTACAATGCCGTTTTCTACTATGTCGGCAATTACACTGTAATGCCCCTAAGCATTAACATTCCTGTGCCTCAAATATATGTGGAGAGTGAAATAGATATCAGCAATGATGCACAGCTGGCGGAAAAGTCTAGGAGCTTCTTCAGGAATATTGATTTTATAAAAACCATCAAGGAAACCACGGGAACAATGGTTTACTTATATGGCTATGGTGAAAAGAGCCTCCGGATAAACAATAGGGGTAGGCTGGAGTATAAAGAGGAATTTGATCCCGTATCCAGTACAAATGTAAAAAAGGCTCTGGAGACGGCTTTATTATATATGCAGCAGCAGGGAGACATGGCAGATAATTTGTTTCTAAGAGAAATAAAGGAAATAGAATATAAAGAGCGGAAGGGCTTCTCCTTTAGCTTTGGATATCATCTGGAGGGCTACCCCGTGCACTTTAACGCCTCAGGCATGAACAATGCCATAGAAATCGAGGTTATAGGCAATCAAATCAGAGGCTATCGGACCTTCTTGAGGAAAAAGATGGATATTCCCCCGGTTACGAAGCTGGAGCCTATCATAGTACCACCCAAGATAATAGAGATTAATTTGGATATGATAAAAGAAAATTACTTAGCGACCTATGAGGGCGTTTTAGACGGAGAAAATATGCACGCAGATTTAATTAAGAGCATCAGTGAGGTGCAGCTGGTTTACTTTGATACAATTAGCCAGGATAAGCAGCAGCTTCTGGAGGCCAGCTGGAGAATTAGAGTTAAAAACAATGTTTATTATTTCGACATATATAATGGTAGGTTACTGGACAGCAGTCTTCTAAATTAATGGTGGTGGAGTTATGGATTGGTCAAAAGCAAAAAATATATTGATAGTAGCTTTTATAGTGACCAACTTGCTATTAGTATTTTATCTGGGTAAAGATATGTACTCCGATGGAGATTTGCAAATTATAAGTGATGAATATTTACAGAATGTAGAAAAGCATTTAGAGGAAAATGGGATCAGAATAAAAGGAAATATTCCCAGAGAGATACTTTCAATGCCAGTATTAATGGTAAAATATAAGTATTTTGATCCAGAGGCAGCCGCAGAGCAGCTCCTGGGAGAAGGGTACAGAAGGGTTGGAGAGGGCAGATATCAAGCCCAGGATAAGTCCCTAACAGTACTGGGAAATAAGAAGCTGGTTTATAGAAACAAAAGCGAAGAAGTGGTGGATTATGGGATCGACGAGGATGACGCGGCGGTTTTGGCCACACAGTTTCTTAAGGAGCAGGATCTTTACAGCAGTCAGCTGGTGATGGAGCAGGTATACTATGGCGTAGTTAAGGAATTTGATGAGGTGCCCCTGTATAAGCTGGTGTATCATCAAACCTACAAAAATCGCTTTTTGGGAGAAAGCTATATCAATGTTTATGTTAATTACCGTGGGATTGTAGGAATGGAGGCATTACTGCTGACGACGGATAAGACACAACAAGGCAAATCTAAAATAATATCGGCATCAGATGCTATTTTAAGGACAATGAGCGATATAATAAATGACAACCAAGGGGAAATATTAATCACCAACATAGAGGTGGGCTACTATTTTAACCCTGAGGAAATACAGCTGGCGGATTGGGAAAATATTGAATCAGGAACAGCCTTTCCCTCCTGGAGAATAATTCTTCAAAACGGAAAAACCTACTATGTAGAGGCTCTTGACAATTAAATTCGACAAAATAAGAGGATTTTTAAATACAAAGGTAGAAAAAGTAAAGTAGGCTTTTTCTACTTTTTTTATGTTGTTTTTTAATGGCAAAAAATTACTGTTAATAACACAATAAAAATTATTATCAAATCATTTAAGAAGTGCTATAATGAAGACAAAATGTAAATTATGTTAAGTTCTGATTAATATAGAAAACAAGGGATGTCAAATAAATCGAAGGTGGTGAAGAAGCTGGATAGTGCCTCGTCGCAGTTAAAACTTAGGTGAATTAATTGCGATGAGGCACTAGGGTCGGCGAGAGCATGAATAAACTAATAATTGAGGGTGGACATAGACTACAAGGTGAAGTAGATATTAGTGGATTTAAAAATGCAGCGGTTGCTATAATACCTGCAACTGTTTTAGCAGGAGATACATGTGTTATAGAAAATTTACCGGAAATAAGTGATGTAAAAACCCTTTCAGAGATATTAAAGGGCTTAGGGGCTAAGGTAAGAGTATTAGGCACTAAAACCCTAGAAATAAACACAACAGGCATGACAGAATGCTTTGCGGATTATGAAAGCGCAAAGGAGCTAAGGGCATCCTATTATCTTTTAGGGGCCGGACTGGGAAGATTCAAAAGGGCTAGGGTTGTTTATCCCGGCGGCTGCTCAATAGGGACAAGACCAATAGATCAGCACATAAAGGGCTTCGAGGCCTTAGGAGCTAAGGTATCAATAGATCATGGTATTATCTCCGTAGAGGCTGATAGGCTGGTGGGGGCAGAAATATATATGGATGTTGTCAGTGTAGGGGCGACCATAAATATTATGCTGGCGGCCAGCAGGGCAGAGGGCATGACAATCATTGAAAATGCTGCCAAAGAGCCCCATGTGGTGGATGTGGCAAACTTTTTAAACTGTATGGGTGCCGATATAAGGGGTGCCGGTACGGATGTCATTAAAATAAAGGGTGTAGAGGAGATGAAGGGCTGCAATCACATGGTTATACCGGACCAAATAGAGGCCGGGACCTATATGATAGCTGCAGCAGCCACGAGGGGTGACATTGTACTAAACAATGTTATACCGAAGCATCTGGAGGCAATAACTGCAAAGCTTAAGGAAATGGGAATTGAGATCATAGAAAATTGTGAGTCCATTAGGGTGGTTGCAAATTCACCCTTGAAAAACATAAATATAAAGACTTTGGTTTATCCCGGCTTTCCTACAGATCTTCAGCAGCCTATGTCAAGTCTGCTAACAGTAGCCAGTGGCACCAGCGTTGTAACGGAGACTATTTTTGAAGGCAGGTTCAAGCATGTCGACGAGCTTAAGCGTATGGGGGCAAATATTAAGGTAGAGGGCAGAGTTGCGGTAATTAACGGAGTTAACAGACTGATGGGGGCGAAGGTAAGCGCTTCAGATCTAAGGGCAGGAGCTGCTTTGGTGGTTGCAGCACTTGTTGCGGAGGGCGAAACAGAAATAGAGAATGTGCACTTTGTAGATAGAGGCTATGATCAGCTGGAGGAAAAGCTGGCAAAATTAGGGGCTCGGGTCAGACGAGTTAGCCTGTAATATTCCCTAGTAGTATAAACGATATTACATTGGAGGCAATTTAAATGGCGGTACAGTTTTGTTCGCTTGCGAGCGGTAGCAGTGGGAATTGTCATTTTATAACGGATAACGAAAGCCATGTCTTAATAGATGCAGGCCTAAGCGGCAAGCAGATACAGGGAAAGCTACAGGAAATAAATGTAGACCCCAATAGGCTTACAGCAATATTGATAAGCCATGAGCACAGCGACCATATACAGGGGGCAGGGATTTTATCGAGGCGCTTTAACATACCGATATATGCAAACGAAGGAACCTGGCTGGGGATGGAGTCGAAGCTGGGAAAGCTGTCACCAGACAATATAAAGGTATTTACTACTGCCACACGCTTTAATGTTGGAGAAATACAGATAAAGCCCTACAGCATATCCCATGATGCCAATGAGCCCGTGGGCTTCTGCCTCGAAGGCCAGGGTATAAAAATAAGCATAGCTACGGATTTGGGTCATATGACGGAGGAGATAACCACCGAGATCAAGGACTCTCATTTGGTGGTTTTAGAGTCCAACCATGATGTGGAAATGTTGAAGGTCGGCAGCTATCCATACTATCTGAAGCGAAGAATATTGTCCAACGAAGGGCATCTTTCAAATGATGCAGCAGGATATGCCATTGTAGACCTCGTTAAGCATAATGTCAAGAATGTATTGCTGGCCCATCTCAGCAAGGAAAACAATTTTCCAGAGCTGGCCATGGCAACGGTAAAAAATATATTGGAATTAAATCAAATCAGCATAGGGAAGGACTTGGTTTTAGACCTAGCCCACAGAGACAGAATAAGTACTATGTACCAGTTTTGAAAATAACGATATCTTTAAAGGTAGATAATTGATTAAGCGATAAACTCCAACCCATTGAAGCAGTATATGGGTTGTTTAGTATGTAAATAATTAAACTATTGGAGGTGTGGCTATGGATTTTAAGGATGAGAATCAAGAGGGCACAGAGGAGAAGGGATCGGAGGAGATCACCGACAGTCGGGATTTTTCATATGAGGACAGCACAGGGGAAAAAAGCTATGTAAATTATACTCCGATATCAGACGAAGTGCCACCTGCATATGTCGTACAAAAAAAGAGAAGGGGTGTAGGCTATTTCACCACAGCCTTGATAGGGGCACTAATTGGAAGCTTAGTAAGTATGGCGGTTATGGTGGTATACCTGCCTGAAATAATGAATTTTAGAGGGATTCATATAGGCGGGAGAGGAGAAAGCATCACCATAGAGCCCACAACGGATTTAACGGTATATTCAGCGGTTGCTAGAAAGGCCATGTCATCGGTGGTGGGAATAACCTCAATGACCCTGCAAAGGAGTATTTTTGGATCTGTAAGGTCCCCCATAACAGGAACTGGGGTAATCGTAGACAGTAGAGGCTATATACTGACAAACTCCCATGTGGTGGAGGATGGGGAGGCTCAGGAGGTAAAGGTCATACTATATGACGGTGAGGAGCTGCCGGCAGAGGTTGTTTGGCAGGAAAGAAGCCTTGACCTGGCGGTAATAAAGGTAAATGCAGCTAACCTTCCGGTGGCGGAGCTGGGTGACAGTGACGAGCTGGAGGTTGGAGAAATAGCAATTGCCATAGGAAACCCCCTGGGACTGAATTTTGAAAGAACCCTAACGCAGGGTGTAATAAGCGGCTTAAACAGAACCATACCTATTTCCAGCACAGGCACCGAGACAATAGAGAATCTTGTTCAGACGGATGCCTCAATTAATCCCGGTAACAGCGGTGGACCACTACTAAACTCCAGGGGTCAGGTCATAGGAATAAATACGGCAAAAATCAGTACCGGTGAAGGCTTAGGCTTTGCAATCCCAATAAATACAGCGAAGCCAATAGTGGATCAAATCATGGAAAAGGGAGAATTTATAAGGGTGTATTTAGGTATTAGAGGTGTAGAGGTGGAGGTAATCGAAAGCACCACAGGCACAGAGCTACAGGCGGAGTATGGCATCTATATAGTGGAGATTATACCCGATACACCTGCAGAGGAATATGGACTAAGGGCAGGGGATGTCATTCAAAGGGTACAGGATGTAACTATAAAATCAATGGGAGCACTGCAAAAAGAGCTTTACAAATACAGACCCGGTGACAAGGTGACGGTTACCTATATGAGAAATGGCAGAGAAGAAAAGGTAGAGGTTACCTTTGTAGAATAGTATATAGTATAGCTGTAAGGGGTGCATATTCATAGGAATAGGTACCCCTTTTTGATAACTAAATGTATGAAGCCTTAAATAAAAACAATAATAGTAATATAGAGACTTAAATTTTGGAGTGAAGCATATGTATGTTGTCTGCTATAAGCATCTAGAGGATGCAATCGACGATTTTATAGAGGTGTATGAGCAGCCGCCGGATTTATATGAGCTGGATAAGACATCCTTTGGAGAATGGACAAAGCCAAACTATTGTGACTACTGCCAGGATAAACCAAAATACTTAGTAGTATAGCCGAGGGGTTCCTCGGTTTTTTGTATTTTTGATAGGATTTAAGGTTAATTTAAGCATTGGGGTGTAAAATTAAGCTATCGGTGCTTAGCAGTGCAAATATTTATTAAGCCATATGAAATATAAATGAATGGAGGTATTTTTATGGATTTTAAAGAGAATAAGGATGCGAACATAGAAGATCTAAAACTAAATGAAGGGGACAGTAGGGAAGCTATTGAAGAGGAGGAGACCTGCTTCGGTGTGGAGGATGTACCGGAGCTTAAGGCCTTTACTGGAGCGGTTAATACACCTGAGACCATCGATAGGAAAAAGAGGAATGGCAAGGGGGGAATTGCAATTGCCTTGATAGGTGCCATAATAGGAAGTTTGCTTAGTATGGCGGTAATGGTGGCATTTCTGCCAGAAATAATGGCCCTTCGAGGCGTAAATGTGTCAGGGGGCAATGGCGATAATATAACGATAGAATCCACAACGGACCTAACGGTATATTCGGCAGTGGCTAAAAAGGCAATGTCCTCAGTAGTGGGCATCACCACCATAACACTGCAACGGACCATGTTTGGCACCACAAATGCATCAGTGGTAGGAACGGGGGTCATAGTTGACAGCAGAGGCTATATACTTACCAACTCTCATGTGGTGGCAGACGGAGAGGCAGAGGAGGTAAAGGTGGTCTTATACGATGGTAGAGAGCTGCCGGCAGTGGTTGTGTGGCAGGAAAAAAGTCTGGATTTGGCAGTTGTAAAGGTTGAAGCAGAGGACCTGCCGGTGGCTGAGCTGGGAGACAGCGACAGCCTGGAGGTAGGAGAAATAGCAGTAGCCATAGGTAATCCACTGGGGCTAAATTTTGAAAGAACCCTAACACAGGGGGTTATTAGTGGCTTAAATAGAACAATTCCCCTCTCCAGCACAGGGACAGAGACCATAGAAAACCTGGTGCAAACAGATGCATCCATCAACCCTGGTAACAGCGGTGGGCCCCTATTAAATGGAAAGGGTCAGGTAATTGGAATAAATACAGCCAAAATCAGCAGCGGGGAGGGACTGGGCTTTGCAATACCTATAAATACCGCTAAGCCGATAGTGGATCAGATCATAGAGAAGGGTGAATTTACACGGGTATATCTGGGCATCAGAGGTGTAGAGGTTGAGGTTATTGAGAGCACAACAGGTACAAAGCTACAGGCAGAGCATGGTATATACATCGTAGAAATCGTGGCAGATACACCGGCTGCGGAAAATGACCTAAGAGCAGGGGATGTCATACAAAAGGTTAACGATGCAGAAATTAAGTCCATGGGCGGCCTGCAGAAGGAGCTTTACAAATACAGACCTGGAGATAAGGTGACGGTAACCTATATGAGAAATGGTCAGCAGGAGACCGTTGAAATCACCTTCATGGAATAACGAGATAAATAAAGCATCATATATGTCTAAAACCGGGGAAACCCGGTTTTTTCTTTTGCCAAATGTGATATCATATTAATTGAGGTGAAGCGAATGAACATAACAATATTGTCCGTCGGAAAAATAAAGGAAAAGGCCTTTCAATTGGCCATAGATGAATACTCGAAACGATTGACCCGCTATTGCAAATTAAGCCTAATAGAGGTGCCAGATGAAAAGGCCCCTGAAAATATAAGCCCAGCAGAAATGGAGCAGGTAAAAAACAAGGAGGGAGAGGCCCTCTTAAGGCGTATAAAGGATGGAAGCTACGTCATAGCCCTCGCCATAAAGGGAAAAATGCTCTCCTCCGAAGAGCTGGCAGACAAGCTAAGCAGCCTGGCGGTGTCAGGCAACAGCAACCTAGTATTCATAATAGGCGGCTCCTTGGGCCTATCGGATGAGGTTCTGAAAAGGGCTGACTTTAAGCTGTCCTTCTCACCCATGACCTTTCCACATCAGCTGATGAAGGTTGTGCTGCTGGAGCAGGTTTATAGGGGGTTTAGGATTATTAAGGGGGAACCGTATCATAAATGACGGCGGTTTTTGTGAATCGGTTTTCTAAACCTGTGCTACAGGTTTGATTCCTGTTAGGTACACCATTACAAAAAATAAAGACACCGCGATAGATTGCGATGTCTTTATTTTTGTAATGGAGATGTTTAATAATAGCTAGCGACTATGAGTGAAAATCAGCTATTTCATTTAATACAAAACCCTATAGAAGTCATTCTTTCAATAAACAAATTTCTAAACGGTGTGATTTTATTTTCATCAACTATAATGGTCAGGTCCTGTCTTGCACGTGAACATCCGACATAGAATATCTTGTATGCCCATAAGACTCCTCTGATTTTTGTTGATTTAAAGCAATCTTTTGCATTTGTTGAGGTTGGATTATTCAGATATTTAATGTACTGTTTCTGTTGACAAAACGCAAAATACTTATCGTCTTTATATTTATCATTGATAAAATGAGCCTTCTCAATATACTCTTCTTTATGGTCTTTATACACATCTGCAGGAGATAAATATGTAAGATCTATCGATTCAATATCAGAACTATAATCATAATAAAAGTTCTGAAAGTCGGTTAAATTAATATCCTCAGTACACAATAACCAGAAAAAATCATACATATAAATTATCGGAGTCTGTTTCGAGTCTTCTGAAATAAAGCAAACATTATCATGTCCTTCGCCCTTTACACCATGCTGAGTAGATATTTTAGGGTTGTCTAAATATGAGTATAAAGAAACTAACTGCTGCAAAGGAGTATTAAGTACTTTTTGATATTCTTCATTCTCGATAAATGGAGAAAAAGTATCTCTATGACAATACTCATTAGTGGCTAAAAAAGTGCAAAATTCCAGTATAGTTGCAGTTGTGGACGCATATTCCTCTATCAAGTGTTTTACTTTGATAGAAAAAGTAATTTTATCATTGTGATTTCTGATATCAGTAAAACTCCTGCTAAATACTTGAGATTTTTCCCTGGCTAAGCGAATGCTTTTACCATAAGCATTTCTGTAAATCAATTCCATAAATTCACAAATAGAAAATAAAATTCGAAATAATTTGTCAGGATTATCATTTGTTTTATCTGTTAAAACATCAACAGGAGTATATTTGGATGGAAATTTATATACCTTCATTCCTGATAAAGAACTATATAAATCACCAACTCCAATCTTTTCAAACCGATCACGATTAAACAGATATAGTTGCATGTGATTCTTATATTGATTAATATATACTTCTGATGAAATGTCTGTTATCAGAACAGTTGGAGCGCTCCCATTACGATTTCCATTTGGTTTTTGGAAAAAACTTTTATCGTTGTATAAATTGTTAAGAACATCAACTATGGCTGACGTACACCGATAATTAACGTCCAAATTACAATCTTGATCAAATGTACTTAGTATATTATTAAAAGAACCATCGTAATTGTTATATATTTCTTGCATTTTGTCACCAAGTAGATACAGTGTAGTGTTAGTATTCAGTACTGAGTTATAAAAAATATATAATACGTCGGCAGATGTGTCTTGGTATTCATCTATGAAGATATATGCATATTTATGCGACAAGCGTTTTTTAAGGATCGGAAATTTCTCGAACATTTCTCGGCAAAAGTATAGCATATCATCGTGAGAGAGACCACCATAATAATAACTGCTATATGACTGTTCGTTATAGAAAATTCTTCGAAGATTCTTTTTAACTGTTTCAAAGTTTAATTCCCCATACTTTTCAATGTACCTTGAATTCCTAGAATCACTCTCACCATTATCAATTAATGATCTAATTTTGCTCTTAAATATTAGAAGGTATAAATCAACAACCTCTGTTTTAGAGAGATAGAGGGAAATGAAACCCGAAAGAAAAGAGTGTATAGTATCTATTGTAACATTCTTGCTATCAACTCTGGTTTGTAATTCTTCCTTCGCTCTATTTGTATAGGTAATGCTTAATACTTTTCTGTTTGGATGCTTTGTAAGTAGATTCATTATTGTATTTTCAATATAAGTGGTTTTTCCACTACCTGCAGGGGCATTGATTAAAAACATATTACTTATTTTGCTAACCATTCTAGCCCCTCCTTAATATAGTTAGGCAACAATTTTATGTGTAGGTCAGCAAGGATTACTGAATACATAAAATCGGTTTTGTTGCTCTTGTTCTCGTTAATAATATCACGTACAGTAATATCATTCCTTTTGTTTGGAACATCTAGACTGAGTTCATTAGTAGATATCTGACTTTTCCACCAAGTAGGGCTATTTAGGCTTTCGACAGTAATTCCTAATAGTTTGCAGATCATTGCTTCTTCCAAAGTGCGAGCGTAAAAATCATTCTCACCCTGAGACACAACCTTAATCAGTGCATGATTGGCATTCTGGACCCACAAATCAATATTACTTACTGTTGGCTTTTTCTTGATGTTAGTATAATCTGGTTTATGTACCTTTGGACAAGGCTTTCTTCTAAGATCAGATTGCAATAAGGATACTTTATCGAGTTCTGACTTTTCGTAAATACAATTATCCATTCTTTTTCTACACTTAAGTTCACAGTATGGAAAAATTTCAGTCTTTAGTATTTCCATGGCTACGCTATCTCTGTAATACTGAATCAGTCCAGCATTTGTAATTTTTGTATCTTCTTTAACCTTATCAATTGAGACTAGATTTTTGTCATAGTCAATATCTGTTATTATAAGTGTCTTTATTCTTAGAAAATGCACCAACTTTCTATACCAGTGGGCATATGCACCCCCTACCTGAACGAAGGATATGTATTGGTTTGATAATTCTTCAAACTGGGCATCCGTTAGTAGCTTCTCGATATATAATTTTTCTGTATCACCTTCATACATAATGATTTTGTTGGCAAAAACCAAGTCAGAATAGTTGATTGAAAATAAAAATGCAAAAAATTGTCTTTCTTCGTTAGAATCAAGATTTTGCTTAAATAAATTCATATCGTAGACCGCACTTGTCAAAAGTTTGTTTATTCTTAAAACCCTAATATTTTTTAAATCAGAACATTTAATTATTTCACCGGAATGAGTTGTGATAATTCCTTGTACACGGTTATTCTCTTCATTTAACAAAATTTCATTTATAAATTTGATAAGCATTCTTTCCATTTGGGGATGCATATGAGCTTCTGGTTCTTCAATAACAAATATATTGACCACATCAGTTTTATACTGTTTCACAAAGGCTTCTACTTTCAAACACATATATATTAAGTTGCTTATCCCCAAACCTTGTGAAAATTCTTTAAGTTTTCTGCCATTATTAAACTCGAAAAACGTTTGCAAGGAAGATGATAAAAAGTTCATAAGCAGTTCATCAGAAATATCTGTTTGTAAAGAAAATTCTCCTCTATTATAATCAAAATATTTTTCTATATTATCCAAGGCTTTTTGGACTTTTGTCAATGAATGACTCTTGACCTTTTCATTAAGTTTTTGAGCTTTCAATCCATCTTTAATGTCTTTAATAATTTGAGTTTTAAACTCTACCCAATCACCACTTTGTTTAAAATGGTCCAGCAATTCTTTACTTATTGAAAAGTGTTTGTCTGTTTTTTCATCATTTAATAAGCGGGTAGCAGGCAAATAATTGTATTTGAAGAGACTTTGAAATTCTTTTGCCCCAATTCGCTCTTCGTTCTCATAGTTCTTATCAGTAAAGTATACTGCGTTTGTAAATGCACAACCGAACATTTCGAGAAGAAAATCCTCATATTGGGTCTTAAGTTCATCAAGTTGGTTACGGGTTACTTTAGTTTGTCTGGTTGTTTTTAACTTGTGTATTTCTTGCTTCATACTATATAGGGCTATTGCATCTAAACTAAGAGATTTAACTAACTCAGAAACATTAATTTCGTAGTTAAAGGAAAAGTAGAAGCTTGTACAAGTATCATCTAACTCCATTAAGTAGTCAGAGAACAAAGAAATACTTTCGCTTTTGCTGTATTGAACTTCAATTTCAATTTTAATGGCTATAGGTCTGGTATTTTCTTTAGCAGAAAAGAATTGTTTAACATTTTCTCTAAATTCAGGTTCTGTTATGCTTTTGTTATGCAGTTGATCTACAGTTTTAATAAAATCATCCTGCAACTGTGAGTAGTATTCAGCAGAGATATCATCTTGTGTGAAGTTTCTATCTTGAAAAACTCTTTTAAATAACTCAATAATCGATGTTTTACCACTATTATTAGCACCTGCTAAAATAGTTAACTCTTCATCAAAATTAATAACCGCATCTTTAAATTGTCGATAATTTCTAATAGACATTTTCTTAAGTTGCATAATAAATCCCTCCAAAATTAATTCATAGAGTTGTTGTCTAAATAATAAATATTTTGTAAAAATCCCTTAGATTACAACATCTAACTAATAATGTTTGTACATGGCTGAATGCCCCATTATAGGCGTTAGTAGTTACTGTATAATGCGAAATATAAATAATTCGTCCAAATCAATAATTCCCTATAAAGTTCCAAAATCCTGCAAAATATGTAAAAACAGGTGGGTTTACACTTGTTTTATCTTTAATCTCTCTTACTGAACTTTACTTGTCAAAACGACCTCTAGCCTGTTAGCAACTCCTTATCGGCACTTCAGAGACAATGAGTGTATACACTCATTGTTGTTTATGTATTTGCATGCCCAAGCCTTGCTGATATTGTTTTTAGGTTAGCACCTTCAGTAATAATAGAATATGATTCCAGATATAGAACATAAGAACATATTGCTTTAATAAATTTTAATGTTCTGTACTTGGCACTCAACTTTTTAAGAAAAGTTGTTAATAATCATCAGAAAATTATAAAAGCATATTTAAATTATAGTGGGAATAAGGATATTAAACTTGGGTATAGTGAGAGCTTGGATGTGAAATATTTAGCTTTAAGAGTACTTGATTTAGTAAGTAATAAACATATTTGCCTTTGTGCTACTTATAGGATAAGTGCTTGGCACTGAAGTTATCCAGTTATTAGTATGAGCAAAAAAACCGCTGATACAACGATACGGTGAACCGTATCACAAGTAGGTGCGGTTTTTTCAGTAGGTTAATTATTAGTATTAGTCGCAGTGAATAAAACCAAAATTCTTTACTTTCTGAAACAAATAGCCTCATTATTGGGCTTTTTTATGCAGCAACATAATTGGCTACGGCAAGATAGCATTCCATGACAAATGCTCTGAAGAAGATTATAATAATATAAAGGCTACTTGGAGATAAGGGAGTAACTACAGTAGTGTAATAATTGATTAAATAACCCATTTTAACCAAGCGAAAAGATGTCTGACTATTCCTACCATTGCCCTTTTTAGATTAAATTAGACCGTTTATTACAGGTATTCAAGTGTGAATAATTAAACTGTCATGAGAATTATGCGTAAGATCTATTTAAATGAAAAATCGTTTCATTGCTCGCGTATCAACTCCCGTTATTAGCTAATTGTATTTGAGAAATTATAAAGATAACATAATTGTGGATAAATAATTTAAGAAAGGTTGAGGGTTATGAATTACAGGAATATTCTTGAAAGCAAGCTACGAGAACTTGAAGGTGGTACCTTTCAAGTCTTATGCAATGAGCTTTTAGAACAAATTGGTTATGGCAAAGTTACAAATTCAGGAGGTCAAACTGGGACTAATAAGACAATTACTGGTACTCCGGATGCGTACATTTTGAATGCGTACGGTAAATATATTTTTATCGAATACACAACAAAACAAACAAACGTATGTGCAAAACTTATGGAAGATATTAAAAAATGTTTTAATGAAGATAAAACAAATATCAAAGTAGTAGATATTGAAAAATTGATTGTTGTATATAATAGTAAATTGTCTGTAGGCGAAATCGGTACCCTATCCAAGTTGTGTGAGGAAAATAATGTAGAGTTTGAAAAATTTGATTTAGATAATATTTCACATTTGCTTGTTAGTAAGTATCCATTTATTGCAAAAGACTATCTTGGTGTACCAATTGATAAGGGACAATTTCTTAATTTGAAAACATTTATAAAAATGAATGACGATGTGGCTTTTTCAACACCTCTTAGTCTAGAGTTTTTTGGCAGAGGTGACAAGATAGTTGAATTTCAAGACTTGTTAGATGAAAATGACTTTCTTGTTGTGTCAGGTAAAACTGGACTAGGTAAAACAAAGTTTGTGTGTGAAGCTATGAAAAGTTACGAAAATAAAAAAGAATTAGATAACTTATGGTTCATTAAAGACAAAGGTCAAGGTTTGTATGAAGAATTGATTCGATATACCTCGAATGGCAACCACTTAATCTTTTTTGACGACATCAATAAACTGACTTCGCTTGATGAACTACTATACTATATAGTTGAAAACAGGGGGCGCATAAAAATCGTTGCAACAGTAAGAGATTATGCCTTGAACTCTACATTGGCAAAAATCAGTAGATATATTGAACCATGTACATTTGAACTAGATATACTAGCAGATGAAGATATTATAGAAATTGTAAAATCGAATTTTGGAATCTACAATTCTGATTTCTATAATCATATTGTAAAGCTTTCTAAAGGGAACGTACGCCTAGCAGTTATGATGGCAAGCGTTGCAAAAAAGGAAGATACATTTAAGAGTATTCAAAACATTGGGCAGATTCTTGAAAAGTATTATGAATTTATGCGAGAAAAATTAGATAATATTAATGAAACCTCGTACCTAAAAGCTCTTGGTGCATTATCCTTTTTAGATAAACTACATATTAAGTCAGAAGAAATAATGAATATTGTAAGCCAACTAACATCGATTAGTAAGGATGAGCTTGTTGAAATCTACAAAAAGCTCCACTACGATGAAATTGTAAATATCTACGAAGATGAAGTTGTAGTGATACCGGATCAAATTGTATCGGTTTTTATTTTTCACTACGTTTATGAAGTTAGATATTTACTAGATTATTCTGATGTTGTAAACTTAATGTTCCCAGCTAGTAAAAATCGTATTGTTCAAAACGTAAATGCTGTTTTAGCATATTATGGTAATATTGAATTCTTCTCTAATGCAATAAGAGTCTTGTGGCAAAAATGGAAGACACCGCTTGATGATAGGTACAGAGAGCTTGTTCTTACTTTTTGGTTTGTTGAACCAGAAGAAACACTTTTATATATATCAAATGAGATAGATCATATGCCTTTTAACAATGAAATTTGTAGTGAGTATTTAATCGATAACAACACAAGATACGAGTTGCTCCTTAGTAGCCTAGGTCAGTTTAATAACGATGAAAATCTCGAAATAGCTATTGAACTTGCATTGAAGTACCTTGAACGAGATTGCTCTAGAATAATAGAAGTAAGCAAGATGTTCATTGAACACTTTGGTTACAATCTTGAATCGTATAAACAAGGTTACCAAATTCAAAAAATCCTTCTCGACAAGATTGAATCAAAGTTAAAAGAAGTGCCTCATACCAAGTTTGACGGACACAAAATCGTGATTGTATAATTAAATCATGAAAGGGTGTTGAATATGTCAAA
>JBLXDM010000012.1:0-155473 GCA_048264125.1 Natronincolaceae bacterium | reverse complement strand
CCTGGAGATAACGTAACAATGACAATAGAGCTAATCAGCCCAATCGCTATTGAAGAAGGCATAAGATTCTCTATCCGTGAGGGTGGAAGAACAGTAGGCGCTGGTGTTGTTGCTACTATTATTGAATAATTTAAGCATTAGCAATTAAAGCTTTGGCATAATTAGAAGAAGAGTTTTATCTCTTCTTCTAAATTTGCCTTTATGCTTCTAAAATATTTATAAAATCAATAAAAAAAGCGATTAAAAAGGTAAAAAAAAGCTTGATATTTCACTGGATTTAATATAAACTAGTCTAGTGTGTTTATGTTGCGATGACGCGAAAGGTTGCTGAGTTAGGAAATTTTCGCTGAGAACTGCTGGATCAAGAATCGGGCGACGAGATATTTGAATGCATTTTGTTCCTTATAAAACATCCCATTAACTCAAAGGGGATAAGCGTTTTGTTTTTATGAAGCACATGGAGGAAATATCAGTTTAATATTGTAGGATTTCCAAAATGTGTATCAAAAAAATCTCAACACACCCGGAACAGTGTATCAGTATCTAAGTCGTACGTAAAACAATCGCGTGCGATGAGAAGGAGGGGAATACAATGGCTACAAAAAATCAAAAAATCAGAATCAGATTAAAGGCGTATGATCACAAGGTACTAGATCAGTCAGCTGAAAAAATTGTAGACACTGCTAAGAAAAGTGGAGCTGAGGTTTCAGGACCGGTGCCTCTACCAACAGAGAAGCAAATTATTACAATCTTAAGAGCAGTGCACAAGTATAAGGATTCTAGAGAGCAATTTGAGATGAGAACTCACAAGAGACTAATTGACATCTTAAATCCAACACCTAAGACGGTTGACTCATTAATGAGACTTGACTTACCAGCTGGTGTTGACATTGAAATTAAACTTTAAATCAGTAATGACTAAGATAGAGTGATGGTTTGATACATCCAGTCTTAGTATGATTGTGCCAAGGCATAATCCGCTGTAAGATTATCAGGAGGTGTAAATATGAAAGGTTTAGTAGGAAGAAAAGTAGGTATGACTCAAATCTTCAGCAGTGAAGGCTTGATGATACCGGTAACGGTTATTGAAGTAGAATCTAATGTTGTTACACAAGTTAAAACAACAGAAACAGATGGCTACGAAGCAGTACAAATAGGTTATGGCTTAGCTAAGACTAAGAGCGTAACAAAGCCTTTAAAGGGTCACTTTGACAAGGCAGGGGTAACACCTAGAAAAGCTATTCAAGAGTTCAGAGTTGAAAACGCTGGAAGCTTTACAATAGGCCAAGAGGTTTTAGCTGACTTATTTACTGAAGGAGACAAGGTAGATATTACTGGTATCTCAAAAGGTAAAGGCTTTGCTGGTGTTATTAAGAGACATGGTCAAAAAAAGGGACCAGAATCTCACGGTTCAAGATATCACAGAAGACCAGGTTCAATGGGTTCAAATACTTCCCCTGGTAGAGTATTCAAGGGTAAGAATTTGGCAGGACACATGGGCCACGAGCAAGTAACCATTCAAAATCTTGAGGTAATTAAGATAGACACTGAAAGAAATGTGTTGCTTGTAAAGGGTGCAGTACCGGGACCAAAGAAGGGTCTATTAACAATAAAGAAAACAATTAAGCAGGGGAGATAATCTAACTGTAGAAAGGAGGATTTAAAATGCCTAAAGTAGCGGTTTACAATGTTTCAGGACAACAGGTAAGCGAATTAGAATTAAATGAAAATATATTTGGTGTAGAAGTAAATCAACACGTACTTTATGAGGTTGTAAAAAACCAATTAGCTAATAAAAGACAGGGAACTCAATCCGCTTTAACCAGATCAGAGGTTAGAGGTGGAGGAAGAAAGCCTTGGAGACAAAAAGGTACTGGTCGAGCTCGTGCAGGTACAATCCGTTCACCATTATGGGCTGGCGGTGGTATCATATTTGCACCAAAGCCAAGAGACTATAGATATACACTACCTAAGAAGGTTAGAAGATTAGCAATGAAATCTGCTCTTACTTCAAAGGTAAACAACAGCGAATTCTTAGTTTTAGACGAGTTAAATCTAACAACACCTAAGACAAAGGATATGATGAATATTCTTAAGAATTTAAGCGTTGATAGCAAGGCATTAATCGTAATGGCGGATAAGAATGAGGCAGTAATTAAATCTGCTAATAACATTCCAGGTGTTGAAACCACTTTAGTAAGCACATTAAATGTGTACGACATTCTTAAGTATGATAAGTTCATCATCACTAAGGCTGCCGTTGAAAAAGTGGAGGAGGTGTACGCATAATGGTGAATCCACACGATATCATTATAAAACCAATGGTTACAGAGCAAAGCATGAGTGACATGGCTGACAAGAAATACACTTTCGTTGTTAGCAAAAAGGCAAACAAGACCGAAATTAAAAAGGCTGTTGAGAAGATCTTCGGAGTTAAGGTAGATAAGGTAAATACAATCAACATGCTTGGTAAATATAAGAGAATGGGTGCCAACGTAGGCAAGCGTCCAGACTGGAAAAAGGCCATAGTGAAGTTAACTGCAAACAGCAAAGAAATCGAATTCTTTGAGGGTATGTAGTCCAGACTCGAATCATGAAGGAGGGAAATTATAATGGGTGTTAAAAAATTTAAACCTACTTCACCAGCCCTTAGGCAAATGACTGTTTCCACTTTCGAAGAAATAACAAAAGTGGAACCGGAAAGATCTTTGCTGGAAACTCTAACTAAAACTGGTGGTAGAAATGCTCATGGTAAAATCACTACTCGTCATCGTGGCGGTGGTGCTAAAAGAAAGTATAGAATTATAGATTTCAAAAGAGATAAAGATGGTATAACAGCAAATGTTGCATCCATCGAGTACGATCCTAATCGTTCAGCTAATATTGCATTATTACATTACGTAGATGGCGAGAAGAGATATATCATAGCACCTAATGGTCTTAAGGTTGGAGATGTAGTTATATCTGGTCCTGACGCCGACATCAAGGTTGGAAATGCATTACCATTAAAGAATATTCCAGTTGGTACTGTAGTTCACAACATCGAGATGAAGCCTGGCAAGGGTGGCCAAATTGCTAGAGCAGCCGGTAACGGAGCTCAGCTAATGGGTAAGGAAGAGAAATACGCTCTTTTAAGAATGCCATCAGGTGAAATCAGATACATTGCTATCAACTGTAAAGCAACTGTAGGTCAAGTTGGAAACCTTGATCACGAAAATATCTCAGTAGGTAAAGCAGGTAGAACAAGACATATGGGTATCAGACCGACCGTCAGAGGTTCCGTAATGAACCCGAATGACCATCCACATGGTGGTGGTGAAGGTAGATCTCCTGTAGGTAGACCTAATCCTGTTACTCCTTGGGGTAAACCAGCTCTTGGATACAAAACTCGTGACAAGAAGAAGGCTTCTAATAAGTTTATTGTTTCAAGAAAGAAGAAGAAATAGTTTCAGGAAGTTGCTTATAAAAGAATTGGTATGCTTCTGAAAGGAGGAAATTTAAATGAGTAGATCTCTTAAAAAAGGACCTTTTATTCATAAGGGACTATTAAGAAAAATAGAGGAAATGAATAGTAAGGACGAGAAAAAAGTTATCAAAACTTGGTCAAGAGCGTCCACTATTTTCCCACAAATGATCGGGCACACAGTAGCTGTACATGATGGTAAAAAGCATGTACCTGTGTATGTTACTGAAGATATGGTTGGACATAAGTTAGGTGAGTTTGCACTTACAAGAACTTATAGAGGCCATGATGATACAGAAAAAACTACTAAAAGAAAATAATTGTGTTTTCATTATGAAAGGAGGTTGTCATTGTGGAAGCAAGAGCTATAGTAAGATTTGTACGTATCGCTCCTAGAAAAGCAGGGCAAGTCGTTGATGTCGTTAGAGGTAAAAGGGTAGATGAGGCATTAGCTATCTTAAAGTTAACTCCTAAGGCTGCTGCGCCGATTGTTTACAAGTTAATTCAATCAGCAGCTGCTAATGCTGAAAACAACCATAATATGGATAGAGAAAGCTTAATTGTATCCGAAATATATGCTAACGAAGGACCGACAATGAAAAGATTTATGCCAAGGGCTATGGGACGTGCTACAACTATCCGCAAGAGAACAAGCCATATCGGAGTCGTGTTAAAGGAAAAATAAGATCAAGGAGGGAAAGGAATGGGTCAAAAAGTAAATCCCCATGGATTGAGAGTTGGAATCATTAAGGATTGGGATACTAAATGGTATGCCAACAAAAAGGATTTCGCCGGCTTCTTAATCGAAGATCATAGAATTCGTAAATTTGTTAAGAAAAAACTCTTTTTATCTGGAGTTTCAAAAATAGAAATCGAAAGAGCAGCCAATAACAGAGTTAAAGTCAATGTTTTCGCTGCAAAGCCTGGTATGGTTATCGGCAAGGGTGGCCAAGGGGTTGAAGATCTTAAGAAGGATATCGAAAAGATTTCTAATAAGCAAGTAATTGTTAATGTAATCGAAGTAAGAAATCCTGATATAGATTCACAATTAGTTGCTGAGAACATTGCCGCCTCATTAGAAAGAAGGGTTTCCTTCAGAAGAGCAATGAAGCAAGCAATGCAAAGAGCTATGAGGGCTGGAGCTAAGGGTATCAAGGTTTCGACCGCTGGTAGACTAGGTGGAGCGGAAATGGCGAGAACTGAAGGCTATAACCAAGGTAATGTACCACTACACACCTTGAGAGCTGATATCGATTATGGCTTCCATGAAGCAGATACTACCTATGGAAAACTAGGTGTTAAAGTATGGATATATAAGGGTGAAATTCTACCGGTTAAGGGTGGCGGATTCGCTAAGCCAATTGAGATAGAAGCGCCTAAGTACGATGATAGAGGTAAAAGAGGTAGGAAAAGAGACTCGAAATAATAGTCAAGCCTTACAGGAAGGAGGAATAACGCATGTTAATGCCTAAAAGAGTAAAACGCAGAAGAGTTCATAGAGGCAGAATGACAGGTCAAGCCAATAAAGGCAATACAGTATCATATGGTGAATTTGGTTTAATGGCAATGGAGCCAGCATGGATTACTTCCAACCAGATCGAAGCTGCCCGTATTGCGATGACTAGATCTATCAAAAGAGGGGGTAAAGTTTGGATTAAAATTTTCCCTCATAAGCCGGTAACCAAAAAGCCTGCTGAGACCCGTATGGGTGCTGGTAAAGGTTCTCCGGAGTTTTGGGTAGCAGTTGTTAAGCCGGGTAGAATCATGTTTGAGATAGCTGGTGTATCAGAGGAAAAAGCAAGGGAAGCAATGAGACTTGCGATGCATAAATTACCAATCAAGTGTAAGTTTGTTACACGTCAGGAATCAGAAGTAAAGGGTGGTGAAGCTGATGAGTGCTAATAATTTAAAAGATATGACTGATGTTGAGTTAAATCAGAAATTCCTAGATTTAAAAACTGAATTGTTTAATCTTCGTTTTCAATTAGCGACAGGCCAGCTTGAAAACCCTTTAAGAATCAGAAATGTTCGTAAGGATATAGCTAGAACCAAGACCATGATTCGTGAAAGAGAAATTAAACAAATAAAAGCATAGTTGATATAACTTTGGGTGTGAAAGGAGGCAAATTCCGTGGATAGAGCGCTTAGAAAAACCAGATTAGGTCGTGTTGTAAGTGACAAGATGGATAAGACTATCGTAGTTCTAGTTGAAGACTTCGTACGTCATCCGTTATATGGAAAAGCCGTTAAGAGAACAATGAAATTCAAGGCTCACGATGAATTAAATGAGTGTGTAATGGGTGATCGTGTAAGAATAATGGAAACAAGACCATTATCTAAGGATAAAAGATGGAGACTTGTTAAGATCGTTGAAAAGGCGAAGTAATTTTCATTAGTGAAGGGAGGTATTCCGATGATCCAACAGGAATCAAGACTTAAGGTTGCAGATAACTCAGGCGCGAAAGAGTTACTTTGTATACGTGTATTAGGCGGAACCAGAAAGAGATATGCTAAAGTAGGTGACGAGATCATCTGTTCTGTTAAGAGCGCAACACCTGGTGGAGTTGTAAAGAAAGGCCAGGTTGTTAAAGCTGTTGTAGTAAGAACTGCCGCAGATATCAGACGTAAAGATGGTTCATATATTAAGTTTGATGAAAATGCAGCTGTAATCATTAAAGACGACAAGAACCCAGTGGGAACTCGTATCTTTGGCCCGGTTACAAGAGAATTAAGAGATAGAGACTTCATGAAGATTGTTTCATTAGCTCCAGAAGTATTATAGTGAAGGAGGTGTCACGGATGCATGTTAAGAAAGGTGATACAGTAGTAGTCATTTCTGGTAAAGACAAAGGTAAAAAAGGCAAGGTGCTTCAGGCTATGCCAAAGGATAGCCGTGTAGTTGTTGAAGGGGTAAATATGATGACAAAGCATCAAAAGCCAACTCAACAAATGCAACAGGGTGGAATTGTTCATAGGGAATCTACGATTCATGTATCTAACGTTATGATATTCGATAAAAAAGCTAACCAAGGTGTTAGAGTAGGATATAAATTGTTAGCGAACGGTGAAAAGGTAAGAGTAAGTAAAAAGACTGGCGAAGTTTTAGATTAATGCTGGATGAAGGGAGGTTCATTTCATAATGGCTAGATTAAAAGATAAATATATAAGCGAAGTTATCCCTGCGATGATGGAGAAGTTTGGATATAAGAACGTAATGGAAATTCCAAAGCTGGAAAAAATCGTAGTTAACATGGGTGTAGGCGATTCTAAGGATAATCCTAAGGCCCTTGAGGTGGCCGTAAAGGAATTGGCTACAATCACGGGACAAAAGCCCGTAGTAACTAAGGCTAAAAAATCAGTTTCTAACTTTAAAATCCGTGAGGGTATGTCTATAGGCACAAAGGTTACATTAAGAGGAGAAAAAATGTACTTCTTTGCAGATAAGCTTATAAATATTTCACTTCCAAGGGTTAGAGACTTCAGAGGGGTTAGCATTAACGCCTTTGATGGAAGAGGAAACTATGCTTTAGGTATTAAGGAGCAATTAATTTTTCCTGAAATAGAGTACGATAAGGTAGAAAAAGTGCGCGGAATGGATATTGTGTTTGTTACTACAGCAAAAACAGACGAAGAATGTCGTGAACTGCTGAAATTAATGGGAATGCCTTTTGTAAAGTAAGTAAGGAGGGAAAAATGTAGTGGCAAAAAAATCTATGATTATAAAACAACAGAGAAAAGCTAAGTATAAGACTCAAGAATATACTAGATGTAATATCTGTGGTAGACCACATTCAGTACTAAAGAAGTTCGGTATTTGCCGTATATGCTTCAGAGAATTAGCTTATAAAGGCCAAATTCCAGGTGTAAGAAAAGCCAGCTGGTAGTTTTGGAGAGGAGGTATGTAAAATGACAATGACAGATCCAATTGCAGATATGCTAACTCGTGTTCGTAATGCTAATGCAGTAAAGCATGAGACTGTTGATGTTCCCGCTTCAAACCTTAAGAGAGAAATTGCAAATATTCTTCTTGAAGAAGGTTTTATTAAGGGATACGACGTTATTGAAGACGGTAAGCAAGGTATCTTAAGAATACAATTAAAATATGGAAAAGCAAACGAGAAGGTTCTAACCGGTATCAAGAGAATTTCGAAGCCCGGCTTAAGAGTTTATGCTAAGAGGGATGAAATGCCAAGAGTACTAGGTGGATTAGGTATAGCGATTATTTCTACATCTAGAGGTATTATTACTGACAAGATGGCTAGAAAAGAAGGCGTTGGTGGAGAAGTAATAGCTTACGTTTGGTAATCGCATTAAACTTACAAGGAGGTGCAAGTATGTCAAGAATAGGTTCTAAGCCGATTCCAGTTCCACAAGGCGTGGAGGTTACTGTTGATAATAACAATTTAGTAACAGTTAAAGGACCATTAGGTACTTTAAGTCAACAAATTAGTAAGGATATTAACATAGAAAATGCTGACAATGTCCTAAACATCACAAGACCAACCGATAACAAAAAGCATAAATCACTACATGGTTTATCGAGGACACTGATTTCTAATATGGTTCAAGGCGTTTCTGTCGGATACCATAAGAAATTAGAATTAGTTGGTGTAGGATACAAGGCTAATAAGCAGGGTAGCAAGCTTGTGCTAAACTTAGGATATTCTCATCCAATCGAAATGATTGACCCAGAGGGTCTTACTATCGAGGTGCCAACTCAAACAGAGGTTATTGTAAAGGGCATCGATAAGCAAAGAGTAGGAAACTACGCTGCTAAGATAAGAGACCATAGGAAGCCTGAGCCATATAAAGGCAAAGGTATTAAGTACACTGGCGAGATTGTCCGACGTAAGGAAGGCAAGACAGGTAAGAAGTAATTGAAAGGAGTGATACGAGGTGTTTAAAAAGGTAAGTAAGAACCTTACAAGACAAAGAAGACATAAAAGAGTCCGTGGAAAAGTAGTTGGAACTCCTCAACGTCCAAGATTAAATGTATACCGTAGCTTAACCAACATCTACGCTCAAATAATAGATGATGCTGCTGGAACAACAATTGCTGCTGCCTCCAGCCTAGATAAAGAAATAAAAGCACAAATGGGTTCTACAGGAAACCAAGCTGCAGCAAAATTGGTAGGAGAGCTTCTTGCTAAAAAGGCACTTGATAAGGGAATCGAAACAGTAACCTTTGATCGTGGCGGATATATTTATCATGGTAGAGTTAAAGCTTTGGCTGAAGGAGCAAGAGAAGCTGGACTTAAGTTCTAATAAGAAGGAGGGAAATAGATGCAACGCAAGCTAATTGATGCAAGCCAACTTGATGTTAAAGAACAAGTTATTGATATAAGACGTGTTACTAAAGTAGTTAAGGGTGGTAGAAACTTCAGATTTGCTGCTTTAGTAGTTGTAGGTGACGAAAATGGTCACGTAGGCGTTGGTACCGGTAAAGCAATGGAAGTGCCGGATGCCATTAAAAAAGGAATTCAAGACGCTAAGAAGAACATGATTAATGTTCCTACAGTTGGAACTACTATTCCTCACGAAGTTATCGGTCACTTTGGAGCAGGAAACGTATTAATCATGCCGGCTAGAGAAGGTACAGGTATCATTGCAGGTGGACCTGTTCGTGCCGTATTAGAGCTAGCTGGTCTTAAGGACGTTAGAGCTAAATCTTTAGGTACAAACAACTCTAGAAACATGGTTAATGCAACCTTAGATGGCTTAAAGCAGCTTAAAAAAGCTGAAGAAGTAGCAAAACTAAGAGGAAAGACCGTAGATGAACTCTTAGGTTAGGAGGGGAAATACATGGCTAAAGTACTCAAAATCAAAATGACAAAAAGTGTTATTGGTACACTACCTAAGCAACAAAAAACAGTTGAAGCATTAGGTTTAAAGAAAATCGGTCAGGTTGTTGAATTACCAGACAGTCCTCAAACTAGAGGTATGATCGATGTAGTTAAACATTTGGTTGAAGTAAGCGAATTGTAATCAAAGGAGGTGTAGACATGAAGTTACATGAACTTAGACCTGCTAAAGGAGCTGTAAGAGATACCAAGCGTAGAGGTAGAGGTACTGGTACCGGCCTTGGTAAAACTGGTGGACGTGGTTCAAAGGGTCAAAAGGCTCGTAGCGGCGGAGGAGTAAGACCTGGCTTCGAGGGAGGCCAAATGCCTATCATTAGAAGACTTCCAAAGCGTGGGTTTACAAATATATTCAAAAAGCAATTTAACATCATCAATATAGAAGACTTAAATGTATTCGAAAACGGAACAATCGTAACTCTTGAGCTATTAGTTGAAGCAGGTATGATTAAGAAGGTTGAAAAGAACGGCGTTAAAATCCTTGGAGATGGTAACTTAGAAAAAAGCTTAACGATACAAGCTAATAAATTTACCAAGTCAGCTGTTGATAAAATTGAAGCTGCTGGAGGAAAGGTAGAGGTGATATAAGTTGATATCAACCTTAAGAAATGCTTGGAGGATACCAGAGTTAAGAAGCAAAATATTATATACCTTCGTAATGCTGGTTATTTTTAGATTAGGTTCTGTTATACCGGTGCCGGGTATCAATATTGATTATGTAAAAAATATTGTATCAGAGGCCGGATTGCTATCCTTCTTCGACTTGTTTTCCGGAGGAGCCTTCGGTAACATGACGATTTTTGCATTAAGCATAACACCTTATATAACCTCATCAATTATTATGCAGCTTCTTACTATAGCTATCCCTAGCTTAGAAGAAATGGCTAAAGAGGGTGAAGAGGGCAGAAAAAAAATTGCTCAATACACAAGATATGCAACAGTAGTCCTTGCTATTATTCAGGCAGTTGCCATCAGCATTGGATTATTCAGAGGTGCTCTTATACAAACAGACGCCTTCAGTGTCATAACTGTAGTACTGACATTAACTGCCGGAACAGCCTTCCTAATGTGGTTAGGTGAGCAAATTACAGAAAAGGGAATTGGTAACGGCATTTCTTTACTCATCTTTGCCGGTATAGTTTCTAGTATACCTGACAGTGTATATAGAACCTTCTTGCTGACAAGACAAGGCGAAATATCAATTGTATCCATCATTGTATTCCTAATATTAGCTATAGTGATTATTGCTGGTGTTGTTGCGATTCAAGAGGGAACCCGTAAGATTCCTGTGCAATATGCAAAAAGAGTAGTTGGGCGTAAGATGTATGGTGGTCAAAGCTCCCATATACCTTTAAAGGTAAATCAATCCGGAGTAATTCCCGTAATATTTGCAATGTCTTTATTGGCATTCCCACAAACTATTGCTTATTTCTTTGGACAAGACAGCGGTTTCTATATGTTTATAACCAACTGGCTTTCTCCAAACAGCCCTAAAATAGGGGGAGTAATATTATATACAGTTTTATATGCCGTATTAATAATATTCTTCACTTACTTCTATACAGCTATTACCTTTAACCCAATTGAGGTTGCTTCAAATATGAAGAAATACGGCGGGTTCATTCCGGGCATCAGACCTGGCAAGCCTACTTCAGATTATTTAAGCAAGGTGCTGAACAGAATTACCCTGGCAGGTGCTGTATTCTTGGCTGCAATAGCTTTAGTACCAAACCTGATTATGCAGATTACCGGAATGAATATCAACTTCGGAGGAACTGCATTGCTCATCGTCGTAGGTGTTGCACTTGAGACTATGAAGCAGGTTGAGGCACAGATGTTAATGAGACATTATCAAGGCTTCTTGAAGTAATATAGATTAGTCTTTTAACTAAAAAAGACTCATGGGGGAAGCCCCCCATGAATCTAATCTTTCTTACCGGGAGATGGTAGAATGCGTTTGATTTTACTTGGCCCTCCGGGTGCCGGCAAAGGCACTCAGGCAGTAGCCATTGCAGAGGAATTTAACATTCCCCACATATCTACAGGGGATATATTCCGATATAATATAAAAGAAGGTACAGAGCTTGGCAAAAAGGCAAAATCCTTTATGGATCAGGGGCTTCTTGTTCCAGATGAGATTGTTGTTGCCATTGTTGAAGACCGACTAAAGCAAGAGGATTGTAAAGGCGGATTTTTATTAGATGGTTTTCCAAGAACCGTCACCCAGGCGGAGGCATTAGATCATGCCATTGCAGTTATGGGTACCAGCCTGGATAAGGTTATAAACATTCAGGTTGATAAGGAAATCCTAATTGAAAGAGCTGTTGGTAGAAGAATTTGCAAGGCCTGCGGTGCCACATATCACATTAACTTCAACCCTTCATCAAAGGGAATGACCTGTGATAAGTGCGGCGGAAGCCTATATCAAAGAGATGACGATAATCAGGAGACGGTCACAAAGCGTATCGAGGTCTACCTGAAGGAAACCCTACCCTTGATCGCATACTACCAGGAAAAGAACAAGTTAGCTGTCATCGATGGTCAACAGCATATTGACAAGGTGTTTTCTGATATTGTCCTTGTGCTGAGGGGAGACCTGTAATGATTTATTTAAAATCAAGACAAGAGATACAGATAATGAAGGAAGCCGGAAAAATAGTTGCTGAGGTCCATGAGTTACTGAAACAGGCAATTAAACCAGGTATAACAACAAAGGAACTGGATGAGATGGCTGAAGCCTATATCTTAGGGCAAGGAGCTATTCCCGCCTTCAAGGGGTATGGGGGGTTCCCAGCCAGTATATGCACCTCAATTAATCACGAAGTTGTTCATGGTATCCCTGGATTAAAAACTTTGGAAAATGGAGATATTATAAGCATAGATATAGGTGCTCTATATAAAGGATACTATGCTGATTCAGCAAAAACACATCCCGTAGGCAGCATCAGTCAAAAAGCACAGCAACTGATTGATGTTACAAGACAAAGCTTCTATGAGGGTATTAAGTTTGCAAAGGAAGGATATCGATTATCCGATATATCCCACGCAATACAAACATATGTAGAGGCCTATGGCTTTTCTGTAGTTAGAAATTATGTCGGTCATGGAATTGGCACCAAAATGCATGAGGAGCCCCAAATTCCAAACTACGGACCACCAGGAAAAGGGGTTCGATTGAAGGCTGGTATGGTTTTGGCTATAGAGCCTATGATAAACATCGGAACCTATGAGGTAGAAGTGTTAAAGGACGAATGGACTGTTGTGACGTTGGACGGAGAGTATTCCGCTCATTATGAGCATACTTTAGCAATTACTGAGGGTGAACCGGAGATATTGACAGTTGTATAATCCGGTAAATGAGGTGACATTGTGGAATGTGATGATATCAAAATAGGCCAGGTGGTAAGATCCGTTAAAGGAAGAGATAAGGATAGGGTATTTATTGTTGTAGGCGTAGTTGATGATCAGCATGTACTGATTTCAGATGGAGAGCTCAGAAGAATAGATAAGCCCAAAAAGAAGAAGTTAAAGCACATTGCTGTATTTAACACGTCTTCAGATGAAGTTAAGGAACGAATTATCAATCAGAAGAAGATCAATAATGCCTTTATCAGAAGAGAACTAGAACGATTGGGAGTAAGATCTCGTGATTAAGATGGGAGGTTTGGTTGCCAAATGTCAAAGCAGGATGTGATTGAAGTAGAGGGTACAATAAAAGAATCCCTACCAAATGCGATGTTTATTGTACAGCTCGAAAATGGGCATGAAATCTTGGCACACATATCAGGCAAGCTTAGAATGAATTTTATTCGTATATTACCGGGAGATACAGTAACTGTGGAGTTATCTCCATATGATTTAACTCGTGGTAGAATTACGTGGAGAAAGAAGTAGTCAAGGAGGGATTGCAGTGAAAATTAGACCATCTGTAAAGCAAATATGTGAGAAATGTAAAATAATTAAGCGTAAGGGTAGAGTAATGATTATTTGCGAAAATCCTAAGCATAAGCAAAAGCAAGGCTAGACTAGTAATTTCATACTAGTATTTTGTCTTGTTTAATGATATAATTTTAAATTGTGGTAATTAGTTTACACGCGGCTGGTCAGGTAATCTGACAGTGTAGACTGATTCATATATATCACATTTCCTCAGACTTAAATTCTGTTGTATGATTGAAGGATGTATGTATTAGAATTAGGAGGTGTAATCATTTATGGCCAGAATAGCTGGTGTTGACTTACCAAGAGACAAAAGAGTAGAAATAGGCTTAACTTATATATACGGTATCGGTAGAAGAACTTCAAATAATATATTGGCTGCTGCAGGTATTAACCCAAACACAAGAATCAAGGATTTAACAGAAGAAGAGGTTAATGCTTTAAGAAAAACTATTGATGCTGGATATCAGGTTGAAGGTGACTTAAGAAGAGAAATCGCTTTAAATATCAAGCGTCTTAAAGAAATCAGATGCTACAGAGGTATCAGACATATCAAGGGCTTACCTGTAAGAGGTCAAAAGACTAAAACAAATGCCCGTACAAGAAAAGGACCTAAGAAAACTGTAGGTCGTAAGAAGAAAAAATAATAAAGAAGGAGGGATTCTAGCATGGCGGCAAAAGTAGCTAAAAAGAAGACCGTTCGTAGAAGAAAAGAACGTAAAAATATAGAACGTGGGCAAGCACATATTCAGTCAACCTTCAATAATTCAATTATTACATTGACTGATTTAAAGGGCAATACGCTTTCCTGGGCTAGTGCAGGTCAGTTAGGTTTTAAGGGTTCAAGAAAATCCACTCCTTTCGCTGCACAAATGGCGGCAGAAAATGCTGCAAAGGTTGCAATGGAGCATGGATTAAAGACAGTAGAAGTGTTTGTTAAGGGACCTGGAGCCGGAAGAGAAGCTGCGATTAGATCATTACAAGCAGCAGGTTTAGAAGTTAACTCAATTAAGGATGTTACTCCAATACCTCATAACGGTTGTAGACCACCAAAACGCAGAAGAGTTTAATTAAGTGGGAGGTGTAAAATAATGGCAAGATATAGAGACGCAGTATGTAGATTGTGCCGAAGAGAAGGTTTAAAATTATATCTTAAGGGCGATCGCTGCTATACAGATAAATGTGCAATAACAAAGAGAAATGTTCCACCGGGACAACATGGTGCAAGCCGTAAGAAGCTTTCCAACTACGGTATTCAATTAAGAGAAAAGCAAAAGGCAAAGAGATTCTACGGGGTTTTAGAGACTCAGTTCAGAAACTACTTTGAATTAGCTGATAAGCAAGCTGGTAGAACAGGTGATAATCTGTTAAGAATCCTGGAAACTCGTTTAGATAATGTTATCTATCGATTAGGCTTTGCAGCCTCCAGACCAGAAGCTCGTCAATTGGTAGTTCACGGACACTTTACCATTAACGGAAAGAAAGTGGATGTACCTTCCTTCTTAGTTAAGATTGGCGACGATATCGTTGTTAAAGAAAAATCTGCTAAGTCAGATAAGTTTAAGGCATTAGCTGAAAACTTCAATGGGACAGTACCAAACTGGTTATCTGTTAACGCTGAAAAGCTTGAAGCTAAGGTAGTTGCACTGCCATCAAGAGAAGATATAGATTTACCGATTGCAGAGAACCTAATAGTAGAGCTATATTCTAGATAATAATATATTAGAATCAGTTGCCCTCGATATTATATAGAATAGATTTAGGGGAGGGTTTTAAAATGATAGAGATGGAAAAGCCTAAAGTGGAAATTGTTGAATTTAATGATGATAACACCTATGGAAAATTTGTAGTGGAGCCTCTTGAAAGAGGCTATGGTACTACATTAGGTAATTCACTGAGAAGAATTATGCTATCTTCTTTACCAGGAACTGCAGTTACTTCTATTAAAATTGATGGAGTTTTGCATGAGTTCTCAACTGTTCCTGGTGTAAAGGAGGACGTAACGGAAATAGTTTTAAACCTGAAGGACTTATCAATTAAGCTTCATGGTAATGAACCCAAAACCGTTCGTATTGAAGCAGAAGGTGAAGGAGTTATTACAGCTGGTGATATAATTGCTGATGCTGATGTTGAGATACTTAATCCGGAAATGCATATAGCAACATTGGATGCTGATGCAAAATTCCATATGGAGATAAATCTTGCAAATGGAAGAGGCTATGTAACTGCTGAAAATAATAAAACTGCCGGTATGCCAATAGGTGTAATTCCAGTGGATTCCATATTCACACCTGTTAAGAAAGTTAGCTACTCTGTTGAAAATACTAGAGTTGGCCAGGTAACTGATTATGATAGGCTAGTAGTTGACATCTTTACTGATGGTAGTATTAAACCAGATGAAGCAATATCACTGGCAGCCAAAATAATGAATGAGCATTTAAACCTGTTCATAACATTAACTGAACATGTCAACGACGTTGAAATCATGGTTCAAAAGGAAGAAGATAAGAAGGAAAAAGTTCTTGAAATGACTATAGAAGAGCTTGACCTATCCGTAAGATCTTACAATTGTTTAAAGCGTGCCGGAATCAATACAGTAGAAGAGCTGACATTAAAATCAGAAGAAGATATGATGAAGGTAAGAAACTTAGGGAAAAAGTCTCTTGAAGAAGTTCAAAAAAAATTAGCAGAGCTGGGTTTAGGTTTAAGACCAAGTGATGATTAAAAAGTAAGCGGTGAGGAGGGATTAGCATGGCTGAGTATAGAAAATTAGGTCGTGAGTCTGCTCATAGAAATTTAATGCTTAGAAATCTGGTAACTAGCCTGATTAAAAGTGGTAGAATTGAAACAACTGAAGCGAAAGCTAAAGAAACCAGAAGGCTAGCAGAAAAGATGATTACCCTTGGTAAAAGAGGGGACCTACATGCAAGAAGACAAGCATTAGCTTTTATGACAGATGAGACAACAGTTAAAAATTTATTTGATGAAATCGCACCGAAGTACCAAGAAAAAAATGGTGGTTACACCAGAATCATGAAGCTTGGACCAAGAAAAGGCGATGCAGCTGAAATGGTAATACTTGAATTAGTTTAATTATAGGTATTAAATTAAATAATTCTAAAAAGATGGGAGGGATTAAGTATTGAGCTTAGTCCCTGTTTTTTTTATCTATTTATTCTAGTACCCTGTTTCACCATAACTTAAGCCTATTTTTAAAATGATACAAGGCACTAGTCTTTTATTTTGAAATAAGTTATAATAATTAATGTGAATTTGGTTAAAAACCTCAGAAAAAAGCAATATATAAATATATTTAGGAAATAGCATAATAAAGTTTAGTGGTAGGTTTATACAAAGTCAAAAGTTTCCTGCTTAGTGCCCCACGGGCTAATTTATTAAATTTTTTAAATGTTATTCGTCCTAGGCAATGCGCGATAACCTTTTAACTTTGTATAAACTAGAATATATATACTTTTTCATGATAATGTGCAATTTCATCATATTATTTATAATGCTTTATTTTAAAATAGAAGGGGATAAAGAAAGCTAATGATTGAGATAGAAAAGGTGGTATATGAATACAAAAGCAATGATAAGCAGGTAACCGCCCTCAATGATGTATCGCTGGAGATTAATGAAGGAGAATTTGTGGTGGTTATAGGCCATAACGGTTCAGGAAAGTCTACTCTGGCTAAGCATATGAATGCCCTATTGATACCTACAAGCGGCGATGTAAAGGTTAAGGGCATGAATACAAGGGATGAGGACTTAGTTTGGGACATTCGTCAGGCGGCCGGCATGGTATTTCAGAACCCCGACAATCAGATAGTAGCAACAATTGTTGAGGAGGACGTAGCCTTTGGCCCTGAGAACATGGGGGTGCCTTCAGAGGAAATCATAAAGAGGGTGAATGAGTCCCTTAAGATAGTGGACATGGAGGAATATAGAAATAAAGGACCACATCTATTGTCAGGAGGACAAAAGCAAAGAATCGCTATTGCAGGCGTAATAGCCATGAGGCCTAAGTGCATAATTTTTGATGAGCCTACAGCAATGCTGGACCCCTCTGGCCGTAAAGAGGTTATAAATACAATTAAAAAGCTTAATAAAGAAGAAGGAATTACTATAATCCACATAACACACTTTATGGAGGAGGCAGTTGATGCCGATAGAGTCATCGTTATGGAGGATGGTAATATTGTTTCCCAGGGGACCCCTAGAGAGGTCTTTTCCAGAGTGGAGGAGCTCAAGGCTCTGGGGCTTGATGTGCCACAGGTGACGGAATTAGCCCATCAGCTAATTGAAGAAGGAATAGATATGCCTGAGGATATACTAACTGTAGATGAGATGGTGATGAAGCTATGCCAATTAAAATAGAAAATCTATCCTATATATATAATCCGAGAAGCCCCTTTGAATCAAGGGCCCTCGATGATGTAAGCCTTGAAATCAACGATGGAGAATTTATAGGGCTTATTGGACATACCGGCTCAGGGAAGTCCACACTGACGCAGCAGCTAAATGGTTTGCTAAAGCCTACTTCTGGCAGAATTATTATCAACGGCGTAGATATAACAGATAAGTCGGTGAAGCTGGCGGAGGTAAGGAAAAAGGTAGGTCTGGTATTCCAATATCCTGAGCACCAGCTTTTTGAGGAGACCATATACAAGGATATAGCCTTTGGCCCAACAAATCAAGGCCTGTCGGAGGCGGAGGTTGAGGAAAGGGTCAGAGAAGCAATGGAGCTGGTTAAGCTTCCCTTTGATGAGCTAAAGGACCGCTCGCCCTTCGAACTAAGTGGTGGTCAAAGAAGAAGGGTTGCCATCGCAGGAGTACTGGCTATGCGTCCGGAGATACTAATATTGGACGAGCCCACCGCTGGCCTAGACCCAAAGGGCCGGGACGAAATACTTGAGCAGATAAAAACCCTGCACCAGCAGGCTAAAAATACAGTAATACTGGTGTCCCACAGCATGGAGGATATAGCTCGACTTGTGGATAGAATCATCGTTATGCATAGGGGAAAGATAGCCTTAACCGGGACTGCCAGAGAGGTATTCAAAGAGGTGGAAAAGCTGGAATCCATCGGATTAGGTATCCCTCAGATAACCTATTTGATGAAAAAGCTAAAGGATTATGATATACATCTTCGTGAGGATATACTAACCATAGAAGAGGCAAGGGATGAAATAATGAAGTGGATAAGGAGTAAGAAAAATGCTTAAAGATATTACAATAGGCCAATATTATCCTACCGGTTCACCTATTCATAAGCTAGACCCAAGAACCAAGATTTTAATAACAATGGCATATATCGTAGGTCTTTTCATAATAAAGCAGTTCATAGCCTACGGCTTTATAATATTGTTCGTAGCAGCTGCTATACAGATATCAAAAATTCCCTTTAAATATATGATAAAGGGCTTAAAGCCATTAAGAGTCATTATTCTTTTGACCTTTTTTATAAATCTACTGATGACCCCTGGAGAGTCTATTTATACCCTGGGGCCCTTGAACATGACCAGAGAAGGCCTTAATCAGGGTGTATTTATGGCGATAAGATTAATGATGCTGGTAATAGGTACTTCCCTATTAACCCTCACAACATCACCTATTTCACTGACGGATGGTATAGAAAATCTATTAAAGCCCTTTTCAAAAATTGGAGTACCGGCCCATGAGCTGGCTATGATGATGACAATTGCGCTAAGATTTATTCCAACTTTGCTGGAGGAGACCGACAAGATAATGAAGGCTCAGATGGCGAGGGGAGCAGACTTTGAAAGCGGCAATATAATAAATAGAGCCAAAAGCCTGGTGCCACTATTGGTACCCCTATTCATCAGCGCCTTTAGAAGGGCCGATGATCTAGCAATGGCGATGGAGGCCAGATGCTACCGTGGAGGAGACAATAGAACCCGTATGAAGCAGCTGAGGATGGCGGCAGCAGATTTTGTCAGCATGACCATAACAGCCATGGTGCTGGTGGTGCTGGTGTATATTAGAGTGAGCTTTTAACAAGCACTCCCCTTTTATTTCATATGAATGCAAGGACTGGATATTATGAAAAATATTAAGCTAACAATTGAATATGATGGTACAAATTATTCCGGCTGGCAATTTCAGATCAATGCCCCATCGATTCAGGAGGAATTGGAGAAGGCTCTAAAAGAGCTTACGGGAGAAAATATCAAAACTAATGGTGCCGGAAGAACCGATGCTAGGGTCCATGCACGAGGTCAGGTGGCGAATTTTTACACAGCCTCCACTATACCCCCAGAACGCTTCTCTAAGGCCTTAAATGGTCTACTGCCGATGGATATATCTATTGTTGACTCACAGGAGGTGCCTGAGGACTTTCACGCCCGCTACAGCGCAATCGGAAAGCGCTATGCCTATCTTATTCATATAGGCAAAAGCAGAAGCCCGCTATTAAGAAATTTCAGCATGCAGGTTTTATATGATTTGGATTTGGGCATAATGAGAGAGGCAAGTAGATTATTACTGGGTACCCATGATTTTGCAGGCTTTATGTCCACAGGCGGTATTGTTAAGGATACAATAAGGACAATACATAGTATAGAGCTTGATTTAAAGGACAAGAGCCTGTGGATAAGCTTTGAAGGCAATGGTTTTCTCTACAATATGGTAAGAATAATTGTAGGTACCTTGCTGAAGCTGGGCAGGGGCTCAATGGAGCTTCAACAGCTGTCTAGGATGCTAATAGAGAAGGATCGAAGCCTGGGAGGGCCTACAGCTCAGCCTCAGGGATTATATCTGGAGAAGGTATTCTATTTATAATAAAAAAAGATGAAATACCACTGATTTTCCTTGACACACTAGGGACGTTGTATTACAATATATTAGAGTGTGTATAAACGATCCACTAGCCCCGGATCTTTACGCATAGATGAAGACGGACATAAGTATTTCAAAAGAAATTTCGAGAATGATAAGTAACAAGGAGGGAAAACGATGAAGACCTTTATTCCAAAACAAGTTGAAGCAGACAAAAAATGGTATGTAATTGATGCTGAAGGCAAGCACTTAGGTAGATTAGCGTCTGAAGTTGCAAAGATTCTTAGAGGTAAGCACAAGCCTGAGTTTACTCCACATTTAGATATGGGAGATTTTGTAATTATCGTTAATGCTGAGAAGATTGAATTAACTGGTAAGAAATTAGATCAATCATTCTATACCTATCATACAGGACATCCAGGCGGATTAAGACAGATTTCCTTCAGAAAGATGTTGGAAACTAAGCCTGATAAGTTAATCTTAAACTCAGTTAAGGGTATGCTTCCTAAGAACAGATTAGGAAGACAAATGTTAACTAAGCTTAAGGTATATGCTGGACCAAGTCATCAACATCAAGCACAACAACCGGAAACACTAGAAATCTAGTCGATTCCATATTGAAGGGAGGATATAAATCATGGCGAAATTAGCTTATTACGGAACAGGTAGAAGAAAGAAGTCTATTGCTAGAGTAAGATTACTTCCTGGTGAAGGGAATATTACTATAAATAAAAGAGACATTGAAGATTACTTTAACTACGAGACATTAAAGAGAGAAGTTAAGCTTCCTTTAACTTTAACTGATACATTAAGTAAATACGATATAATTGCTACAGTTACAGGTGGTGGCTTTACAGGACAAGCAGGTGCTTTAAGACATGGTATTGCCAGAGCTCTGGTTAAATCCAGCGACGAGTTAAGAACACCTCTAAAAAGAGCAGGCTTCTTAACAAGAGACGCAAGAGCAAAGGAAAGAAAGAAATACGGCTTAAAGGCTGCGAGACGTGCGCCTCAGTTCTCAAAGAGATAATATTTACACAAATAAAACCCCAAGATCTACGGATTTTGGGGTTTTTTGCGTTTAAAGTCCTCGAAAGCATCACGTTTACTTAGCAATATTATTCATCAAAAGCTCAATCTCCTCAGAAAGATGGTTAAGCTTAGTAGATAGATTATTAAAATTAGTAGAGAGACTGGGGTCCTTAGACTTGCCATTGTTATCCTCCACCACCAGCAGCTGTAGTGCTACTAGGTACTCAAGAGACCTTTGATTATTTTCCATCAAAAGCTTTAACTGCTGCTGTATATCATCGACATCCCTTCTATTTTCCATTTAATCAACTCCTCATAGGTATCATCAATACTATTTTCCCACCGTAAAAAAATAAAATACAATAGGAAGCTAAATAGTACTAGCGCTTTATGAATGATACATTTTCCATAAAAATATAATAGCATATAAGATGGTTTTAGGAGGAATCGAAAATTGCAGATTATATATATAAGGAAAAGATGGATTTTGCTTTTTTTAATACTTCTTATGGCATTACTGATTACTACACTAATTTATGGCAGCAGAAGAGCGATGATGACGATGAATGTCCCCAGCACCAAAAAGGTCATCGTAATTGATCCGGGTCATGGCGGAATTGATCCTGGAGCCGTCAGCAGGTCGGGGATATTGGAGAAGGATATCAATCTGAAAATAGCCCTATATTTAAGAGAGTACTTAGAGCAGAGCGGGTCAATTGTAATATTGACTAGAGACAAGGACATGGGCCTTTATTCGGCAAACTCCAGCAATAAAAAGCGAGAGGACTTAAAAAACAGAAAGAATATAGTGCGGGAAACCAACCCAGATATTTTTATTACAATTCACCTTAACAGCTTTACGCAGTCCCAGTATAATGGGGCTCAAACCTTTTATCCACTAGACAACCCCAGCGGAAAAAGGGCAGCGGTGCTTATTCAGGAGGAGCTTATAAATGCCCTTGACAAGAGTAATACAAGGGTTGCCCTGTCAAAGGATAATGTGTATATCATCAATGAGCTAAGTATACCTACAGTTCTGGTGGAATGCGGGTTTCTATCAAATGCAGAAGAGGCAAAGAGCCTGAATGATTCAAAGTATCAACGAAAAATTGCATGGGCTATTTATGTGGGGCTGCAGGATTTTTTCACCGGAGCTCAATAGATATGTGGATAATAATTGTGGACAATGTGGATAACGATAAAAATTTATAATGATTTAGGAATATATAGGGGGTTTAAGAGCTATCAGACTGTGGATAAACATTGTGAACAATTCATTAAATGGCTGTGGATTGTATGGATTAAGCTGCTAGAACAAAGTGGCTCCGCCACGTTTGTTTTCCAGGGAACCCATGCGGTGCAAGCACCCTGCCGCCTCACCATCTCGGCGGCGCTCGTACCGCAGTGCCACTTATTCGTGGCACTACTCGCCCTAGGACGCTTCGCTGTACCCTCCTTATTTTAATAAGGGGTGACGCCCCCCTTAACAACCCCCCATCTCATAGGAATTAAAAACGAACTTTCCTATGACATAAAAAATAAAATGAATCCCAATTTATGCGGATTCATTTTATTGATGTATTCAGAGCTATTTTAAATTTTTTACAGCTACATTGTCTTGCCGGGGATAACAAGGTCGATAAGGCCTATAACCAAAGCCCCAAGGATGGCACCCCAAATAGTAACCCGCATCATAGGAACAAAGAACTGTGTCGCATATAGCACCACAGCGGCAACTAAAAAGCCTGTGATTCCTCTGCCGAAGGGTGAAGCATCCAAATTTAATACTCTGTTTAATAAATAATCTATAATAGAAATTACAGCTGCAGCCACCAGTACGCTCCATATGCCGCTGATACTGAAGCCAGGTGTCAGGAAGGCGGCTACAGCCACTACTATAGCTGACACAATAAATCTTAAGATTAATCCCATTATACCATTAGAGCTTTGGGTTTTATTGTTATTTCCTCTTTCCTCTGACATAATATTTCTCCTTTCCATTGATATTCTATATTAGGTTACCTATTTAGCAAAAAAATTATGTATTTAATATTATTTATTTAAGGTGGGATAATATGAAAAGGATACATCTAATAGTAATGCATAAGAAGCACCTAAGAATACTTTTTTACATGTTGCTTATATTGACTACTGCCATTGCTATTGATTATAAATACAACCAAGCAGATAAGCTTACTACATCTAGAAATAATCTAATAGGGGTAGATGCTAGTAAAAGCGGAAGGGTAGCGATTGTAATAGATGACTTCGGCTTTAATGGAGGCGGCACAGAGGAAATCCTGGCGCTGAATATACCTATTACATGTGCAGTGCTGCCCTTTTCAGAGTATACAAAAGCAGACTCAGAGAGAATCCGTCAGCAGGGACATGAGGTTATAATACATTTACCAATGGAGCCCCACCATGGAGATCCTAGATGGCTGGGGGAAAAAGGAATAAAGGTAAGCCTATCCAGCGAAAAAATTGAAGAGATAATAAGAGAGGCAATTGAAGAGAATCCATATGCAGTTGGAGCAAATAATCATATGGGCTCTAAGGCAACTGAGGACAGAAGAGTAATGGAGACAATAATGAAGGTACTAAAGGAAAAAAACATGTACATTTTAGATAGTAAAACCACCATGAGCTCTATAATAGAGGATGTGGCCATGAGCTACAAGGTCCCCTATACTGAAAGGTCTATATTTCTCGACAATGCTAAGGATAAGGCCTACATAAAAAAGCAAATAAAAAAGCTTGGAGAGCTGGCGGTTGTGGATGGTCATGCAGTGGCTATTGGTCATGTAGGGCCGGAGGGAGGAGCTGTTACAGCAGAGGCGATAAAGGAGATGATACCTGAGCTTGAGGCCATGGGAGTCGAGTTTGTTTATCTGTCTGAGCTGGTAAAAGAGCACTAAAGCTAATGAAAAGAGGAGAATAGCCATGGAAAAATGCAATAGCTGTGCACATTATAAGGAGGGAAAATGCGGAACAGAAAAATGTATGACCTTTGAAGCGCTAAACAGGGCCTCCAAAATAGAGCATACAATTGGAATTATGAGCGGTAAAGGTGGGGTGGGCAAATCCTCCTTAACAGCAGCCTTAGCCATAGCTCTTAATAGAAAGGGATATAAGGTGGGAATTTTAGATGCAGATATAATGGGGCCCAGCATTCCAAAGCTCTTTAGCCTGAAGGGCCCGGCGGAAAATACCGAGGAGGGCCTGCTGCCGGTGAAGTCTAAGGCAGGTATATCAGTGATGTCTATGAATCTGCTGCTACCGGAGGAAACTGACCCGGTACTGTGGAGAGGGCCAGTAATTAGCGGAATAATAAAGCAGTTTTGGAAGGATGTTGTCTGGGGAAAACTAGAATTTTTGCTTATAGATTTTCCACCGGGGACCGGCGACGTAGCACTGACGGTAATGCAGTCTATACCTCTAACTGGAATTATAATGGTAACTTCACCACAGCAGCTGGTAAATATGATCGTAGAAAAGGGAATCAAAATGGCTGAAAAAATGAAAGCGCCTGTTCTGGGATTGGTGGAGAACATGAGCTATGTGCAGCCACCCGGCTATTCAGAGCCCTACTATTTGTTTGGAGAAGGAAATACCGCAGGCCTAGCGGAGGGCCTTGGTATTGATTATTGGGGGCAGCTGCCCATAATAAAAGAATTTATTGAGGCGGTAAACTCAGGTGCCATTGAAGAATTTAGAAATAGTGACTTCGATAAGCTTGCAGATAATCTTATTAAAAAAGTAGAATATTAGTTAAGTTTAGGGGCCTGTGTAAACAGGTCCCTAAATATTTTAAATAGACTATTGCATAAATATTATATCTGTTATATTATATATATAACAGATATAATAAAGGAGGTGAAAAGCTATGCTGCTTCAGATAGAATTCGAGTCGGAGATACCGATTTATCTTCAGATTAAAAATCAAATAATAAGGGGGATAGCCATCGGGAGTCTGAGGCTAGGGGAGGATTTACCTTCGGTTAGACAGCTGGCCTCCGACATAGGTATTAATTTTCATACCGTAAACAAAGTTTATACTCAGCTGAAGCAGGAGGGCTGGGTGGTGGTCCACAGAAAAAGCGGAGTAATGATAAACCCCGAGCTAAAGGTAGAAAAGAGTACAGATTACATTGCCGGCCTGGAGGACTCATTGCGGAACATAACCGCAGAGGCATTTCTAAGAGGGGTTACAAAGGAAGAATTTCTTAATATTGTTGAGAAGCATTATACAGAATATAAAAAGGAGGGGAAATAATGAATTATTTAATGATAAATCTTATGGTGGTTTATATTCCAATGCTTATATTGGGTCTTTTGATGCCCCTATTAACTAAAAGCACCCTATTCTTTGGCGTAAACATACCGGAGGAAAAATATAAAGACAGCAGACTTAGACTATTAAGAAACAAGTACTTTATCAATTTTACAATAACGAGTGTCATCATCTACGGCCTGCTAGCGTACCTGTATGGCAGCAGTGGTAGGGAAATATATGTAATTCTAGGCCCCTTTGCCTTTATTATTCTACTGTTCTTCAACTACTACTATATTCATAATAAAGTAAAGGCGCTTAAGGGGCAGGAAAAATGGTTTATCGATAAGAAGCAGGTGGTTATAGTGGATACCAAGGTAAGACCAAATGAAAGGGCCATATCACCATGGTGGTTCTTGATACCAGCCGCCATATGCTTATTTGGTATACTATTTACGATGATACAGTACCCCCATCTTCCTGATAAGCTCCCAGGTCACTTTAATGCGCTAGGAGAGGTAACCCGCTACGACAATAAAAGTCTAATAAGTGCATTTATGATACCAATGACTAAAATGCTATTAACAGTAATGATGTTTGGAATATATAAAGTTATGAGCAATGCAAGAATTGCTGTAAATCCCAGTAAACCAAAGTTGTCATTATTAAGGGGACAGCTGGCCAATAGAAGATGGGGCATATTTGCTCTATTTATGGCAATACTGATGAATCTGCAGCTTCTATATACCCAGCTAATGGTTCTTCAGCTGGTGGACTCCCGATGGAGCATGGCTGTAACAATTTCAATGGTTGTTGCTGTGCTGGGGCTGGTGGTATTCATAGGAGCAACCACTGGTCAGGGAGGAAGCAGAATAAAGCTGAAGGAGGAGCAGCAGGAGACTGAGAATAATCGGCTTATAGCAAGGGATGACGATAGCTATTGGAAGCTTGGCATGTTATATTATAATCCCGATGACCCAACGCTATGGGTGGAGAAACGCTTTGGTATAGGAATGACGATAAACCATGCACATCCTATCGGAAAGCTACTAACAGTGGTAATCATAGTATTTTTATTGGGCTCATTAGTTTTGCCTATGATATTATAAAATTTAGGAGGGAATTATATGGTAAGCAATTTGTCGATCTTCTTTATGTTTATTTCCCTGGCTATTGTTTTTGCTTTACCTATAGGCCTAGCAATTTACATTATTAAGAAGGAAAAGGCCTCCTTTAAAGCGGTAATGGTTGGTGCATTGGTTTTCTTTGTGTTTCAGATGCTTACAAGAATCCCCTTGCTGCAGGTCCTAAGCCAGCAGACCTGGTACTTTAAGATGGCTTCAAATGTAGTACTGCTGGGAATATTTCTTGGATTAACCGCCGGACTATTTGAAGAAATAGGGAGATTCCTGGGCTTTAAGCTATTATTAAAAAACAAGCTAAGCTGGGCTGATGGTATCGCCTTCGGCATAGGGCATGGGGGGATAGAGGCCATACTGCTGGTGGGACTATCCTTTATCAATAACATATTCTATAGCTTATCAATCAACTCAGGGGTCTTTGACAGTAGCATAGCACCCAATTTATCATCAGACGTAGCATATCTGATAAAAACACAGCTTACAAATACCCCCGCTCACCTCTTTCTGGCGGCAGGAGTAGAGAGGATATTTACCATAGCTTTGCAGATTGCCTTTACGCTATTAGTACTGTATGGGGTAAAGAAAAAGGACTTTAAATATGTGATATTAGCTATATTTCTACACTTTGTAGTTGATTCACCCCTGCCATTACTGATGTCTAGTGGGTTAAATATATGGGTCATAGAGGTCTTTGTAGGTATATGTGCAGCAATAGCTCTATACTATATAATGAAATCCAAGGAGATCTTTAGAAGAAGCTTCGATGAGGCTGAGGAATTAAAACCATAGAAGGAATTTGCTAAATTAAAGTCGGAGCCGTGTAGGGCTCCTTTTTTATTAGAAGCACGAAATATTTAGTTTATTTAACTTGATTAACCCATGAAGCAGAAAGTATAATTATTAGGGCAGCATTATTACTGAATAAGCGAATAGAAAGAGGGCAAGGGGCATGAGGGGAAATAATCTAACAGAAGGCAATATATCAAAGGTTTTATTGAGGCTGGCTTTGCCGATAATGGGTACCTCCTTTATTCAGATGGCATATAATCTAACGGATATGTTCTGGGTAGGTAGACTGGGAAGCCTTTCGGTGGCAGCTGTTGGTACTGCCGGGTTCTTCACCTGGTTCTCAATGGCATTAATATTCATTTCAAAGATCGGTGCAGAGGTTGGCGTGGCTCAAGCCATAGGAAAGGATGATATGGTTACGGCCAAAAGCGTTGCAAAGGCATCGATTCAACTGAATTTATTATTAGCTGCTGCATATGGTCTCCTTCTATTTCTCTTCAGACATCAGCTGATAGGCTTCTTTAATCTAGGTGATGCAGAGGTAATTAAAAACGCAACCGACTATTTATTAATCATATCCTTCGGGATGCTGTTTAATTTTATTAATCCTATATTTACAGCAATACTGAATGGTTCAGGCAACAGTAGATTGCCCTTTATTATAAATTCAATAGGTCTGGCTATTAACATTGTATTGGACCCAATGCTAATACTGGGTATTGGTCCATTTCCTGCTTTAGGTGTAAGGGGTGCAGCAATTGCAACAGTTTTTGCACAGCTTATGGTGGCTCTGATATTCCTGATGGCTGTTAAAGGCTCTGCCTTATTTAGCGGTCTAGGCTTATTTTCCTCCTATGATAAAAAGAGAATAACAGCAACTGTAGAGCTAGGACTTCCAGTAGCCTTGCAAAACGGACTCTTTTCGATCTTTGCTATGGTGATTGCAAGAATCATAGCCCAGTGGGGGCCTGTTCCTGTGGCGGTTCAAAGGGTCGGAAGCCAAATTGAGGCTCTGTCATGGATGACTGCAGGAGGATTCTCCACTGCCTTAAGCGCCTTTACCGGGCAGAATTATGGAGCCCAAAAGTGGGATCGAATACGGAAGGGCTATCACAATGCAATCGCATTGGTAAGTATAGTGGGGCTTATGGCCACAACACTGTTTATATTTTTTGGAGGACCTATATTCTCATGGTTTATAGCTGAGAAGGAGGCTATAGCGATAGGAATCGTGTATCTTAGAATTTTAGGATATTCACAGCTTTTCATGTGTATAGAAATAACCACCAGCGGTGCCTTTAACGGCATAGGCAAAACGGTGCCGCCATCTATAATTGGGATTGCTTTTAATTTCCTAAGAATCCCCTCAGCGATGCTGCTCTCCACAATCATCGGTCTGGAGGGTGTATGGTGGAGCATAAGCATGACCAGTGTATTTAAGGGGATACTGCTTACATCGTGGTTTATCCTAATACTTAAAAAGCAGCTTAAGCAGAAGGAAGACAGCTTGATACAGGGTATAGTTGAGGGGTAGGGCGTGGTCCTATCCCTTCAATATTTAGTGATAAATATCAAAAAAACTGGTGATAGATGTCACAGTTTAAAGCATCCATCAATGATAAGATTATTTCATGTGAGAAATAAATATTCAGGAGAGGATGAATTTTTATGAGTACAATGTTTTGCCATCAATGCCAGGAGGCCGCTAAGGGAGTAGGATGTACAGTAAGTGGTGTTTGCGGAAAGACTGATGATGTATCAAATCTACAGGATTTAGTGGTATACCTACTGAAGGGCTTATCTGCCTACAATATGGAGGCTAAGAAGCTTGGCCTAAGCACCAACAATATTGACAAATATGTTACCGAAAGCCTATTTGCGACAATTACAAATGCAAACTTTGATAAGGATGCCTTTGTAAACAGAGTTAAGACAATTATCTCATTAAGAGAAGAGATTAAGGCTCAGGTTGTAAAGGCCGGAGGCAACGTTGATAATATATTACACGATTCAGCGCTATGGTCAGCTGATACCCTAGAGGCCTTTGAGGCTAAGGCAGCGGAGGTCGGGTTCCTTGCCATAGAAAACGAAGATATTCGTTCATTACACAGCTTAATCACCTTTGGTTTAAAGGGACTTGCAGCTTATGTTGAGCATGCCTTTAACTTAGGCTATGAGGAGGATGAGCTATACAGCTTTATGCAACAGGCCTTAGTTGATTTAACAAATGAAAATGCAACTGCAGATGAGCTGGTTGCACTGACATTGAAGTCTGGTGAGCTGGGGGTTAAGGCTATGGCCCTACTGGATAAGGCAAATACCTCAACCTACGGACACCCGGAAATTACAAAGGTGAATATAGGCGTTAGAAATAACCCAGCTATTTTAATAAGCGGTCATGACCTAAAGGATATGGAGGAGCTGTTGAAGCAAACAGAGGGAACAGGGGTGGATGTATATACCCATTCAGAAATGCTTCCTGCCAACTACTACCCAGCCTTTAAGAAGTATGAGCATTTCGTTGGGAACTATGGCAATGCATGGTGGAAGCAGGATAAGGAATTTGAAAGCTTTAACGGACCGATACTGATGACTACAAACTGTCTGGTACCACCGAAGGCTTCCTATAAGGATAAAGTTTACACAACAGGAGCAGTAGGCTTTGCAGGCCTAAAGCATATTGCCGATAGAGAAAATGGAATGACCAAGGACTTCTCTGAGGTAATAGCACATGCTAAGAAATGTCCTCCTCCAACAGAGATCGAAAGAGGAGAAATTGTCGGAGGCTTTGCCCACAATACAATATTAAGCGTTGCAGATAAGGTTGTTAAAGGGGTTAAATCAGGAGCAATCAAGAGATTCTTCGTAATGGCAGGCTGTGATGGTAGAATGAAGAGCAGAGACTACTATACTGACTTTGCTAGTGAATTACCAAAGGATACAATCATTCTAACAGCCGGCTGCGCTAAATATAAGTACAACAAGCTGGATTTAGGTGATATCGGCGGTATTCCAAGAGTGTTGGATGCAGGTCAATGTAATGACTCCTACTCCTTGGCAGTAGTTGCCCTGAAGCTTAAGGAAGTATTCGAGTTAAATGATATCAATGATCTACCAATTTCATATAATATTGCATGGTATGAGCAAAAAGCTGTTATCGTACTGCTGGCATTATTGCATCTAGGAGTTAAGAACATTCACCTAGGACCAACATTACCAGCCTTCCTGTCACCAAATGTTGCTAAGGTACTGGTGGAGAACTTCGGTATCGGTGGAATAACAAATGTTCAGGATGATATTAAAATGTTCATGGGAGCATAAGCTACAATAATAAAAGGATGGCCTTTAGGGGGTCATCCTTTTTTATTGCATAAGAAAGTCCTATTTTCATTATAAATTCTTATACAATGGGGGGCTATTAAGGGCGAAGCCACTTTGTTCTACTAGTTAGTATTTCCTTCAATAAATTTTTCTCTGCATTCCCAGCTGCAGAAATAGTGGGTGGAGTCCTCACGAACTACTTGAAAGGCCTTGTTAATCGGTACATAGGTATTACAAACCTCGTCCAACACCATTTCAATAGCAGCCTCCTTTATATCTGCTTCAGGAAAACTATTTGAAGCTGACTGAGGGATATCCTCCTCTACTACTCGGGGCTTAACCACCTTAATCCTGAACAATGTATTTATGAATATTTTAACTGCTAGAAAAATCAGATAGAATCTTACAAAACTAAGAACCAAGTCCATATATTATCCTCCTTTATTCTATTTAATATAATAAAAAAGCTCGTTTCCAAGGTCCCATGAAGGGGGGTACCCTCCTTGCTTTCAATAAGGAGGGTACAGGTAAGCGGCTTAGGCAAATAGCCACTAAGTGCTTCTTTATCAATTATATCCTTAAAATCTAAATTGCTCTTTAATAAAGTATTAAAACTTTCTTAATTTTCATCTAATTTAATGCTAATATGATATTATAGCTGTAAAAAATAGTTTATATAACCAATAAATATAGAGGAGGGCTGAGCATGAAATTCGAGAAATCAGTGGTGGAGGTAATCAAGGAGAGAAGGTCCGTTAGAAGCTACCTGCCAATAACGCTTGATGCAGCTATTAGAAACAGCATTCAGGACTATATAGAGACCCTAAGGGGGCCCTTTAATGCAGGAATAAGGCTTCGGATGGTGGAGGAGTCAAGTATTGTGGAGGAAAGCGGTGGTAAAATAGGCACCTATGGCATTATAAAGGGAGCTAATACATATATTGCTGCTATAATGAAAACGGATAGGGAGCATGGTCTGGAGGATATCGGCTATATGCTGGAGGAGCTAATATTGTATTCCACCTCCATTGGCCTGGGAACCTGCTGGCTGGGGGGAACCTTCAACAGGGGACAATTTGCCAAGTCCCTAAGTCTGACGGAGGGTGAGACCCTGCCTATAGTCACTCCGATTGGATATCCAAGGGAGAAAATGAGCTTAATGGAAAGGGCTGTCAGGTTTGCAGCAGGATCAAATAACAGGAAGCCCTGGGGAGAGTTATTTTTTAACAAAGGCTTTAGCACACCTATGACCAAGGAAAATGCCGGCAATTATGCAGCCCTACTGGAAATGGTACGATTAGCACCCTCTGCCTCAAATAAGCAGCCTTGGAGGCTCGTAAGGGATAATAACCAATGGCATTTTTATCTAAAGGCTTCAAAGGGCTATGGAGAAGGTCTTGGCTTTGATATTCAGAGGGTGGATATAGGAATAGCAATGTGTCATTTCCAGCTGGCGGCTGAGGAGCTAAATATTAAGGGGAAATGGCAGAACATATTACCTAAGGATATTGCTGCCTTAGGGGACACGAAATATATCATAACCTGGGTAGAGGAATAAAGTAAGACCTCCTATGGCATTGCCATAGGAGGTTTTACTTTATTAAATAGTGCTAAACCTAAGCCTTGTAGGTCTCAAGATATTCATCATAGCTCATTCTTACATCTAGGATGCCCTCAGGCTTAATTTCAATAATCCTGTTGGCAATTGTCTCAATAAACTGATGATCATGGGATGTAAATAGGGCAATGCTCTTGTAATCCCCCAGGCCATTGTTAAGGGCGGTTATGGATTCAAGGTCCAGATGGTTGGTAGGCTGGTCCAGAAGCAGTACATTTGCACTGCTCAGCATCATTTTAGAGAGCATGCATCGAACCCTCTCTCCTCCTGAAAGCACCTTCAGCTGTTTAAGGGCCTCCTCGCCAGAGAAAAGCATTTTTCCTAAAAAGCCTCTAATATAGGTTTCAGATTTTTCATCCGAAAACTGTCTTAGCCAATCCACCAAATTCAAGTCAACATCATTAAAGTACTCTGAGTTGTCTTTTGGGAAATATGCCTTGTTAATGGTTACTCCCCATTTGAAGCTGCCGCTATCGGCCTCCATTTCGCCTGTGAGTATTTTAAATAGGGTTGTATTGACCAGCTCATTGTCCCCCACGAAGGCAATCTTGTCCCCCTTGGAAACGGTAAAGCTAACATTATTTAAAATTACCACGCCATCGATGGCTTTAGATAGTCCGTCTACAAACAGAATATCATTTCCAACCTCCCTTTCAGGCTTAAAGCCAACATAGGGATATTTTCGATTGGAGGGCTGTATATCATCCAAGGTAATCTTATCAAGAATTTTCTTACGGGAGGTTGCCTGCTTAGACTTAGAGGCATTTGCACTAAATCTTGCAATAAACTCCTGCAATTGCTTGATTTTATCTTCCTTCTTACGATTTTGATCCTTCATCATTTGCTGTGCCAGCTGGCTTGATTCATACCAGAAGTCATAGTTGCCTGGAAATAGCTTAATTTTACCGTAATCCACATCCGCAACATGGGTACATACCTTATTAAGGAAATGCCTGTCATGGGATACGACGATAACGGTACCGTCAAATTCGATCAAAAACTCCTCCAGCCATCTGATGGATTTAATATCTAAATGGTTTGTAGGCTCATCGAGAATTAAAATACCGGGTTTTCCGAATAAGGCCTGTGCCAATAGCACCTTCACCTTTTCAGAGCCCTGCAGGTCACCTACATTTTTGTTGTGCAGCTCAGTGGCTATTCCAAGGCCCTGCAGCAGAGCAGATGCATCTGATTCTGCCTCCCAGCCGTTCATTTCGCCAAATTCATATTCCAGCTCAGATGCTTTAATACCATCCTCGTCAGTAAATTCCGTTTTAGAATATATAGCATCCTTTTCCAGCATAACCTCGTATAATCTCTGGTTACCCATTATAACAGTCTGCAGCACCTCTTTATCATCATATTGAAAGTGGTCCTGCTTTAAAACCGACATCCGAACACCGGAAGCAATACTGACATCTCCCGTATTAGCCTCCAGCTCTCCTGAAAGTATTTTCAAAAATGTACTTTTACCAGCGCCGTTGGCTCCTATTACACCATAGCAGTTACCAGGCGTAAATTTAAGGTTCACATCTTCAAATAGTTTACGTTCTCCGTATCTTAGGCTTAAATTTGTAACAGTAATCACGTCATAACCTTCCTCTACTAAAATATTTCGCAAGCTTCGCGTTATTATATCATAAATTCCATAACAATACACCTGGAAATTAAATAAATGAAGAGAGCCAATGATAGCCAGAAGCTCTTTAAATTTAGCTGATATATTCATCCAATCGATACCTTCGCCATATATTTATATGTAGGAGTATATGTTTTTTAAGTATAAGGCGGTTAACAAAGGGGAGGCTTCTCCTCATTCGTATAAAGGGGGATATCATATTGAAGAATCTGACTAAGTTCTTAACGATACTAAGCATATTTATAGTATCCGGAATATCTGCAAATTATATCTATTCCAATAGAATTGAGCTGGGGGATTCCAGAGGGCTGAAGGAATATACGCTGTGGGAGCAAAGCCTGCTACTGGAAACTCCTGATTACAAGGATTTAAAAATACTGATTGATATATCAGAAAAAAGGCTGTATCTATTAAACGAAAATATATTAGTCAAATCCTATACCATCGCCTCTGGAAAGCCCGAGTCACCGTCGCCTTTGGGCTCATGGCAGATAGTCGGCAAGGCTAGGTGGGGCGGAGGCTTTGGCACCAGATGGATGGGACTGAATGTACCCTGGGGGCGCTTCCAATAGGTACACAAAATTGAAAACTACCTGCCAACCATACAAAAGCTTAGAAATAGGCTTTTTTATTTTATAAAATTTTAAAGTCTGAGGAGGAATTCAAATGAAAAACACAATCATAGCTGGCTGGGACCCCGGTCGGCTAAACAACAAGCTCTTTATGCAGGACAAAAAGCTAATCAACATGAATGCCATTTGTAATGGCTATGAAAGAAGGATTTTGGAGGAGGAGACAGGCGAGCATAAGAACTTCCTTGATGTCGAGGTGTATAGGGATGAGGAATACCTCGGGAGGTATTTTGTAGGAGGTATGGCCTATCGATTTAACCGAGGCGATTTAAGGTGGTCGGCTAATGGTATACCTAAGTTCCATGACATTGAGAATGGCATTGATGAGATTATTAAGCTGGTAACCCATTTGGCTCTGGCGGTCCATGAGCCAGGGCAGGAAAAGCAAGAATCCTTCAGGCTGGGAACCGGCGCACCAACAGAGGAATACTTTGAGCAGCCTAAGCTTCTGGCAAGCTTTGCTGAGATATTGAAGCACGAATACAGGGTGGTATTTAAGCATCCTATATTTTCGGAAGCAATAGTAAGGGTGAGGGTGCCCGAGGTGCACTTCAAGCCGGAGGGGACTGCTTCAGTAATTTCTATGTGCTATACAGATGAGCTGCAGAATAAGAGAGATATACAGAAATATCTAGAGAAGGGCTTCATTATAGGTATGAATATTGGCTCCTCCACAACAGATGTAGCAATAATGAATTCAAGGCTTGAGTTTGAACCAGCAGGCTTCTTTGGTATACCGGTAGGCAGCAGTAATGCGTTAAATGAAATCAGAGCTAAGCTATACACGGACTATGGCTATGACGTCACAAAGGTGAAGCTAGATTTTCTGATTCGACATTATCCAAGGATCAAGTATAAGGGACGGGTAATTGAGCTGGAGGAAATAGCAAAAAGGCCCTTTAAGAGTCTAGTGGCTTTATTAAAAACTAAGTTTTATGATCAAGTAGAAATGAAGGGGATAGAGCTGGGAGAAGCCGGTGCATTATTAATTTCAGGAGGCACAGTGCTATCGGCAGCTACAGCGCTGGATAGCTTTATACCAGGAGTGCAGTCGGTCATATCATCAGATCCCCTGTTTGAAGACGCCAGGGGATATTTTCTTGAGTCGAAATATTATGAAGAGCTGGAGAAGAAAGCTCAGCAGTATGTATTTCAGGAAGATGATGAAATCGAGGTAGAGTAATATGAAGGGCAGAAAAAAAACAAAGCTACTGAAGGCAGGGCAGATTACCAGCTACAAATTCCCAGTAATTAAAGGCCCCGAGGGAGAGGCCTTCTATAATTGGATTAACTCCTATGAAAGGTATGGCTATAGAAGCTTGAACAGCCTGATTACAGAAGCTTTGAAGCTAAGGTTTATGATGGACAATCTCAAGCCTAATGCCGGAGCTGCGGCCTCAAAGAATCAAGCAGCTAAAGCTGAAGGCAAGGAAAGTAATGCACCTGTATACGATGTAGAGGATATTGATTTTGATGAACTAAGCGGCTACTCATCTATTGAGAAAACCTTTGGGTCTATTAAAAGGTAATAGTCTAAAGCCCTTGATTTTATCAGACATTTAAGGTTTTATACTTAAAAAGGTATTGATAAAAGGCTTAGGAATTAAAAAAGGTGTTACCTTTTATGTCTAAACGCTGCTTATTTCCTCGGAAATAACGGAAATAGGTAATATAATATGATATAGTTTTACAAAGTATTTCAAGTGTTTAAGCATCAAAAAAGGTATTACCCTATAGGTTAGGTATTACCTTTAAAGGGGAGGTGTACAATGGAAAATATACAGGACATATTAAAGCTGGAGGGGGTAAATGCCAAGGGCTATGGCATAATTGGCAAGATTGCTATGCAGGACAAACGCTTGTCGATAGAAGCCAAGGCTATTTATGCCTATTTTAGAAGCTATGCAGGAGCAGGAACATCGGCCTTCCCAGGAGTACCAAAGATACTAGCGGATTTAGGTATTAGTGAAAATAGGTATTATAGGCATTTTAAGCAATTGAAGCAGTATGATTATATTAGGGTCGAGCAGGTTTTGAAAAGCGGCGGCAAATATAGCCATAATGTATATACCCTAGTTGATACTCCTCAGCCGACAGCTGAAATTGAGGCTGTAGTTGAAATAAAATCAAGGCTTCAAAATACAAATTCAGATAATGAAGCACCGTCCCTTCAAAATGACGGTACGGTCGAAGAAAAACCGCACCTTCAAAATGAAGGGACGGGACAAAAAACGTTCCCGTCCCTTCATTTCCCGTGCACGGAAAACGAAGGTACTAATATTAACAGTATTTATTTAAAATTAACAGATATATATAATAATCTATCCTTCTATCTAAATAATATGGATAATCTCAAGGAGGATGAAAGAGAGCTAATAAAACTAATACTCTCAGAAGACAAAGCCTTGCAGCTAATACAAAGTCCTATAAGGGATGGAAGGACAGCGGGGAATGAAGGAAGGATAGAGAAACCCATAATCAATAAAACGGGTAAGAGGCGGGAAAATGAGTTTGAGAGCATAGTTAACCAGGCTCAGCTAGAGTATTGCGAGGACGCATTGGCAGCTGAACAGGCCCTAAGGCTCCTATATTTCTCAGACAAACCCCTTAAGGTCAATAATATTCATGTGCCGCCGGCTCAGGTGAGAGAAGATTTAAAGAAGGTTGATTATAATATTGTCAATGCTGCATTTGATGACTTTCAAAAGGAGTCGAAAAATCAGAGGATACGAAACCCTGTAGTATATTTAAGCAGATGTATATATAATGCCATCTGGCATGCAAAGCTTAAGCTTAATGCAGATATGAATTTTGAGGGGATTAATTATTAAATTTTGAAGGAAGGGTTGTAGATGGTTGCTTATTTTCCAAATTACAAAATACCTACTCGACCTAATTTCGTGCAAAATAGAAATGTCAAACGGGATGCAGTTTTTATTGATGATCAGTATCTTTGCCCATTGTGCATGACTTCAGACTACACCGTTATCAAGACGGAGCTGGAAAAGGATAAAAAACACTCCCTACTGCATACCGGTAGATGTAAAAAATGTGGCATCCAGATTCGATATAACAAGCCTATTCCTGAGGTGAAATAATGGGAAAAAAAGGTATTGAAAGGTGAAATTTCACCCGTAACATTTGTAAAAAACACTATACCCTGAAGTTACTTGCTTTAAAGCATTGATTTTTGTAGTAGTTTTGCCATATTTGTTACTAGAGACAGAATAGAAAATTTGTATGTTTTCTATCGTAACATTTGTGTGTTGGTGTATTAACTATTAGGCGGCGCTTTCGGGGTGAATTTTATTAGTAGGATTATATCTCGTAACACTCATCGTTAATGTTTAATGTTTTGCGGCATCATCGCTATTTAGTGTTTTTTGGTCGAAATTCCGTGAGGAATTTTGGCCAATTTCAAGGATGGGGTGAAGGGGAAGGATGATTGAGTATGAAGGCATTATATTTTTTTGTTAATACAGTGGATCAGCTTATCAATCAGAGGCTTCCCAGCGGTGGAAGGCTGTTTATTGAGACAAAGGATAGTGGCTACATCAATTTTAGACCAAAGGACTTCAGGGTGAAGCTCCAGCATGTGGCAGAGAATAAGAATATCAATAGATATTTAGGCTTTTATAAGGCGCTGGGCTTAATTATAACTAATGAGAAGAATTCCTATACAAATGTTCAAAGGTTCAAAAATAGAGTTTTACGTGTAATTACCGTCGATAGAAGGAGGTTCGAAGCCCTTAACGCCATGGTGCAGGAGGAGAAAGATAATGAAACTTGATTCATTTAGAGATGCGTTGAAAAGACAGGTCGACAAAGGTGAGATAACAGAGGATACTGCTGCTACCTACCTGGGGTGCGTAAAGCGGATACATGAAAGGGCAGTGGATGATTTTAGCGCTGAGAAAATTAAGAGCATACTTGTTGATATTGCAAAATCTAGGGCAGAGCTGATTAAATATGTATCGGCTATAAGGAAATATGAGCAGTCGGTAATGAAAAGAGATAAAGGACTATTATTCGGTGAGCCTGAGGCAGAGCTTTTTTCTTTATTTAGCCATGGCGGCAGTAAACGTAATAATCAGTTTAAGCATTCCGGTAGTACGATATCAAGAAAAATAAACGCTCTGAGAAATGAAAAGCTTAAATACGCCCTGAGGCTCCAGCTAAGGAGTGGCTTAAGGGTTAAGGAGATATCCCAGCTTAAAAAAGGTGAGCTGCTCTTTGGTGAGGATAATGAGCTAAAGGTTGTAGTAAAGCAGGGAAAGGGCAGAAAGGATAGAGTTGTTGAGGTTTTGGAGGACCAGTACCTAAGTGAAAGGCTTTCGGATTATGTGGAGGAGCATAATACTGAAGAGCCTTTATTTTATTCCAGGAGCTATATCAAGAAAAAGGCCGCTGAATTAGATATAAAGACCCATGATCTACGAAGGCTAAATGCACAGGACCGGTTGAGTAGGGCTTTAGATGAAGGCAAGAGCCTAGAGGAGGCTAAGGAAATTGTGAAGGAGCAGCTGGGGCATGAGAAAATCAAAACTACAGATATTTATCTTGGATATAAGTTTAAGAGAAAATGAGGTTCGTTGCGGATTATGGAGATTATGCGAAGGAGAGTTATTATGAACAAATTTGAAGAGGATTTAAATACCTTTATTGAAATTATGTCAGATGGGTTTACTAAAGAGCTTGTGGAAAAAAATGGAGATATGGTGTTGAAAATAAAACATATCTATGATACTGACCCAAAAGCATTCTTTGGAAAGATTAATTCTGCTCAATTCAAGCTGAATCAAATAATCAAACTGGTTGTAAAAATACCAAATCAAAAAAACATGTATATATTAGAACATATAACAAGTGGACTATATGAGCATTTTTATAGACAATTAATGGAGAAAATTGAAGGTTCATCTTGTTGTGGTGATAAATCAAGATTTATAGCTAGGCGGTCACTGAGGTCATTACAAGAAAAGAATAATTTGTCCTTGTATGATGATTATATGGAATGTGACCAAATTAAAGAAAATAAAGAAGAGCGAGCCTATTGGTCTCCAAGGACAATAAAGGATACAGATGAAGCTATGGGATTATTTTGGGATTGGTACTTGTTAAGAAAGTAATGTTGCACATGTACCTTAGCAATTTAGACTTTTCTGAGGTAGCAGAGAAAGAGTGGCAAGGTAGCCTGAAACAGAATAGAGAAGTAGCTCTTAAAAGTATTGGTTAACTCTTGTAAAATGGAGATATTTTCAATTAAGACTTTGAAGCTTAAAGTATGAACAACGATCTTTGAGAGCTGAATAATACGGTATTAAAATAGAAAACTGCTAAAAAATATGGTATAATTTTCTTGTTAGATAAATGTCAATGATGGGAAACAGTGAATTAATACTTATAGGGGGATTAGACAAAATGAAAAGAAAGCTTCTAATATTAATTATTGTGTTAAGTTTAATTGTTGGAATGACAGGATGTATTGTAAGAAATCAAAGCTCAGCACACTATACTATTAAAGAAGGTCAGAAAGTGACTGATACTTATAGTTATACTGTTGAAGATGATTTTAACGGAATGAAATTAGAAATAAACTTAGAGCTCACAAAAGGTGATGTTGAATTTGAGCTTAAAGACCCGAATGGAGATTTAAGATGGGATGGAAAAGCTACTTCAGAAAAATCAATTAATGAGATTAGAGAATTTGAAAAAATAGTTGGAGAATGGACTTTAATTTTTAACAGTATTGACAATACAGGTGAAGGGAAAATCGAATTACAGTTTAATAGATTATAGGAAATAAAAAAGCTAATATTTAAAATACCGTATTATTCAGAAATGGATTCTACGGTATTTTATTTGGTTGCACATCACAAAATAATGAGCAGAACCGAAGCTTCCTGAGACCATGGAGGAGCTGAAGATTGTAGAAAAACAGGGAAAGGATAGAAAAGATAGAGCTGTTTAGGTTTAAAGGACCAGCAATTAAGTGAAAAAGGAGGTCTTAAATTGCCATCCAAAAGAAACGAAGAAGAAATAGTAGGCATGGTCATATATAATGCCTTCAAAGGTATATTTGGATTTTTTAGTAGTGTGTATTATGGAATAAGGGAAATACCTTCCCAACAGTCAAATTATATAGCACTGTTTGCATTTACAGCCTTGGGAATAGGGCTTTTTTTAATGCGCGAATATCTATGGACCTTTATACCTACAGATAACAAGAAGCTGCTGCCACTAAAGTATGCTGTATATGCAGCGCCGCTGCTGCCACTTTTATATCTTTGGTTCAAAGGTGAAGAACGTCGCCGCTTCATTACCTCCTTTGACGAGAAGTTTGAGGAGATTGGCTTTTATACCAAGAGCAAAAAGAGAGACTATAACGGTGACATGGTGGAAAGGAAAGCATACCCTAAGTTCTTAGGAGAGGAAAAGGAGGGGGACATAACCATTTATTCCTTCCATAGCAACATCCCCCTGGATGATTGGAGAACCAAGCAGAAGAATATTGAGCTTATGCTGGATTGTAATATCCTAAAGATTGATAATGCCTTAAGCACCAAAAAGGTTGTGAAGCTCCGCACGGTACCGGCTTCAAAAATAATTCCCCTGTATGCTGATTGGAAGGACAGCTATTTGTCCGATAAGGATTTTGAAATCATAATAGGCGAGAATATGCTGGAGCAGATTAAATTCAACTTCAACAGCACCCCTCATGCTTTGGTGGCTGGGGAGACCGGATCAGGGAAGTCGGTAATTTTACGTTTAATCCTTAGACAGGCTGTCCTAAAGGTGGCAAAGATCTATATGATCGACTTTAAGGGCGGGGTTGAATTTGGTATAAGGTATGAACGGTATGGGGAGGTAATAACCGAGCGTCAGAGGGCTTTAAAGGTATTAAAGGATCTTACCCGTGAGAATGAAGCCAGGCTGAAGCTCTTTAGAACAATGGACGTAAAGAATCTGGCACAATATAATAAAAGGGCTGAAAAAAGCGGATGGAAGAAGCTTTGCCGTATAGTGGTTTTTTGCGACGAGGTGGCTGAAATGATGGATAAGTCAGGTCTTGCTAAGCCTGAAAAAAAGATATTTGAAGAAATTGAAAAGGAAATATCAACCTTAGCAAGGCTTTCAAGGGCAACAGGCATTAACCTGGTGCTTGGTATGCAAAGACCTGATGCAAAGGTGCTGCCAGGACAGATTAAGAATAATATCCCGGTTAGGATCAGCGGCCGCTTTGCTGATAAACCTGCATCGGAAATTGTATTAAGCAACGGTAGAGCAACGGAGCTTCCGGAGGTCAAGGGAAGGTTCTTGTTCAAGGTTGGAGCTGACACCCAAGAATTCCAGGCTTATAACTTTGATGACGATAAGATGCTCACTGATGTGGAGAGTGTAAAAGGTGGCATGCTGACACAAAAATCTGATGATGAAGATGAGGTAAGCAGGGTTAATAAAGAAGCAGAGGTTAAAACGATAGATGCTAACAAACATGAGAAGGAAGCAGCTGCAGAGCTGGAGGATTTACATGATGATTGGTTGCCCTTTGGGGATGATACAGGTCCGGCTAAGATAGTCTCCTTTGCTGATGAAAAGTATGTTGGTTTTGACGATGATGAGGATGAAAAAGATTATGAAGTAATCGATGATGAAGTAGATGAGGAGCTGGAGGACGAGGAGGATTATGAGGAGTATGAAGGCTTTTAAATACATAAATTTAAGAGAGGTGAAGAAATATGAAGCTACCATTAATTAAGGGACCAAAGAAAACCTTTAAGGTTAAAACGGTAATATTCCAAAAGGTCGGAAGAGTCATTTTATGGACTCTTATTATTTTTCTCATTTTAAGGGGAATAGGTACTCTCTTTGTCAGCAGTGAGACAGGAGAGGCCCAACGATTGATTAATGAATTTGTGGAGGGGAAGGGCTACCGGGAAAGGGTGGAGCTGGAGGCGGCTGCCTTTGCTGAAGGCTTTGCTATGGAGTATTTTACCTACGAGAGGGGAGGTGACTATGAGGAAAGGCTATATAAATATTCTCCTTCATCCTTAACGCTTCCGAGCCCCGGCTACGGAAAAACAAAGGCATTGGCAGCCAGAAGCTATGGCCTTGAGTGGTTTAGTAATAACCAACTGGATGTTAAGGTGGCGGTGAAGGTCCTTTATGAGCTGGAGGTGGAAGAGCAAGGGGAAAGAAAAATTCAACAGGTTGAAGATGAAGTATATATTGCAGTCCCTGTAATAGAGCAGGAGGGCAGATACATGGTTGAGGATTATCCAGCGATGCTGCCGGCACCACCAAAGGCGGATGCCAACAGGAGCTTTTACTCCGGTGATGGTGTAGATGCTGTGGTCCAGAATGAGATTAAGGAGGTTTTAGAGAGCTTCTTTAAAACCTATTTTAGCGGAAGCCCTGGTGAGATAAGCTATTATATCCACGAAAATCAACGGGTTCAGGGGCTAGAAAACAGGTATACTCTTAGTCGCTTAGATAACGTCAGAGTATTTTTAAGGGAGCTGGAGGGTGAGTACCTTGCTATAGTTGAGCTTACCATAATCGATGATATATCAAAGCTCAGTCATAAACAGGGCTATCATGTCGAGATGATAAAAAGTAATAATCGGTATTATATTAAAGACTTTAAAACTAGGACAGTAAACATTCAAAATTAAGGAGGAATATAGGATGAAGAACAAATTTAAAAGGACTACTCTAATTCTTTTAGCTGCACTGCTGATACTAAATATGATGGGTATATTTGCCTATGCTACAAACCCAGGCTGGGGAAGAAATGCTTTTAGTTTCGGGAAGGATCTCGCTTGGTGGGGAGCACTTACGGTTATAGCAGTTTTCGTTGTGAAATATATGGCCAAAAGGGCTTGGGCGCAGGTTGGTGGACTGGCTGTACTAGGGGCTGTAGTATTAGTAATTATAGATGACCCAGAAAGACTCAAAAACATTGGACTAACTGTTTGGAATTTCGTCTTTAGATAGGAGAAGCTAATGGATGGAAAAAAAGAAGTAATCTTAAGAACCTATAAAAATGTTTGGAAGTTTGAAAGGGAGATCCACTCCATCGAGGGGATTAAGCTTCTGCTGCCGGTTAAGCCAACAGAGGTACTGTATTTCACAATCAGTATTATAATATCAATCATCTTAGTAAAACTGATTCCACCCCTGGGAAATGTCAACTTTGTTGTAAAGCATGGGGCCATACCCTACGGCATTATGAAGTTTCTAACCAAGCAGAAGCTTGATGGCAAGTACCCTCATAAGTTCTTTTTAGATTTTATTGTATATAAGCTCTCTCCTAAGAAGCTGGAGCAGTTTAGGCCGATAGAGGAGCAAAAAAAGGCAATCACCTTTAAGACTGTAACAGTCTTTAGGGTGACGGCCTTTCTTAATAAAACAGAAGAAGCATTAAACAAAAAAGGTAAGCAGGCCAAAGGGAGGCCTGCTCTAAGGAGGGCTGGATAAGGATGTATGACTACCCTATAAAATACTTTGCGGATAATCTAATATTTAATAGCTCAAAGAACGAATGCTGGGCATATTTCAAGCTGGGGGGCATAGCCTACGACTTTCTGAAGGAGGAGAGTAAGATTCAGGCCCTTAATACTCTGGCTCTTTTCATAGCTAACATAGGGTTGGAGGCAAAGATTCACATAGTCCCCATAGCTCAGGATGTCAACAGCCACTATGATAGGCTGCTTGATGAGCTGGATAAAAAGGACCCACTATATCCAAAGACTAAGGCCCATGCTATAGGCACTAGGGACCACATAAACAAGAAAATAAAATCCAAGGGCATGAGTAATGACTACAATGTCTATGTTGGAACAAAGCTTACCCTTCAGGAAAGTATTTTAAAAAGCTTAAAGGATGCAATTCAGTACTTGTTCCAGAATCCCTTGAACACCTTTGAGGAGGCCTTTGGGACTAAAAATAAGACTGTACTTGAGAGGGAAATAGAGTTTTTTAGGGAGCTTTCAACGGAGTATTTTAAAAAGCAGAATAAAAGGATCAGGCTATACAAAACTGATGAAACCACCACCCAATGGTTAAATCGAAGGGCCTTTAGGCGGGGCCTTGGGGAAGTGAAGGTAAAGGACAACTGGTACAACAGCATTCAAGGCAAGGCTTGGCTAAAAAGGAACCGCGAAAAGGCTCACAGAGATTGGGAGTCCATTGAGAGGACCATGCAGCGGCCCTGGACTCCATATACTGAAAGGGTAATAAAAAATGGTGAGTATGCCAACCTGATTGATACAGCTCAGGTGCTTACCCTAGCAGAGGGCTTAATTGATATTTCGGAAGGAAGGATCTTAAAGATACATCATAATGATGAAAAAACCTCATACCAGGCCTTTCTTTCGGTATCCCATATACCCGATGGGATCATATTCCCCGGATCGGAGTGGCTGCTGGTGCTTCAGGATCTGCCCCTGCAGACGGAGGTCTGCATACACATTGATACGAAGGAGCATAAGGAGAGCATACGAGCAGTTGGAAAACAGAAACGGGATATAAAAGGGCAGATAGAGCATGTGGCTGAAAACTATGAGGATATTCCAGACGAGCTTCAGGATGCTAGGGAAAATGCCAATCTACTGGAGGCAGAGCTAAAGGCAACAAGAGCACCTATAACTAGGGCATCAATCAGCATTTGTGTGGCTGCCGACAACAAGGAGGAGCTGGAGGATAGAGCAGCCTTCATAAAGGAGCTTTATGAGGACCAAAACTTTATGATTGAAAGGTCCTACTCCGATCAGCTGAAGCTCTTCTTGGAGTTTATTCCTGGTACTGGCAGATATGTAACTGACCATATTCAGCCCTTACCCCCAAGAACTCTAGCCGGTGCCATGTTTGCTGCCACCCGGCAGTTGGGGGACAATGTAGGGCCATATATTGGAACTACAGGCGTGGTAGGGAAAAATGTATACCTAGATATGGGCAGGGCCTGCTTGTTAAATCGCTCGGCTTCGGCCTTTTTCTTTGGTACTCTAGGAGGTGGAAAGTCCTTCAATGCCAACTATCTGGCATATCTCAATGTCATGTATGGGGGAAAGGCCTTGATATTTGACCCTAAGGGGGAAAGGACAAAATGGCTGGAGGAGCTTCCTGAGCTAAAGGGCCTTATAAATATCATAACCCTGTCGCCATCAAAGGAGGACAAAGGAAAGCTGGACCCATATATAGTCTACAAGGACAATCTTGAGGAGGCTTCGGAGCTGGCCATAAATATTCTGGCAGAAACCTTTAAACTAAACCCTAAGGATGATGAGTATATAGCTGTTTTGGAGGCGGCAAATCAGCTTAAGAAAATGGAAAATCGCTGCATGATTAAACTTGCGGAGCTATTGAACGACTTCCCTGAAGGGGATGAGCTGGCGACTGCAGCTAGGAAGCTTGGGCGAAGGATCAAGCTTCTAAGAGATAATGGAATGGCGGGCCTACTGTTCGGTGATGGAACTGAGGAGGCTTTGAGCTTTAAAAACAGAGTCAATATCATTCAGATACAGAATCTATCTCTACCAAAGGCTGGAACACCAAAGGAGGACCTAAACCAGGAGGAGGTAATTTCCACGGTGTTAATGCTTCCTATAGCATCCTTTGCTAAGAAGTTTGCAATGTCGGGAGAGGAACTATTTAAGCTGGTGCTCTTTGATGAGTCCTGGGGTCTAAAGGCCACCACAATGGGACTAAAGCTCATGGATTTCTTGGCCAGAATGGGACGAAGTCTATATGCTGGCTGTATCTTTATAGGTCATTCAGTGGAGGACCTAGGTGAAGGCGGTATTAAAAACGCTATAAGCTTTAAATTCTGCTTCAAGATGGAGGAGAGAAGCGAAACTATAAAGGCCCTGGAGTTTATGAAGCTGGAGGTCACCGATGAGAACATACTTGAGGTTGAGAGCTTAGGAAATGGTGAATGCTTATTTCAGGACTTAGATGGAAGGGTAGGAAAGCTCAAATTTGATGTAGTATTTGAGCACTTGTTTGAGGCCTTTAAAACCACCCCAACCAAAAAGAAAGCAGGTGAAGGGGATGAAATTTCGGCATAAAAGGGTAGTGGCGACTACTCTATTAATAATTCTATTGTTGGCAGCCCTCACTGTCTCATATGGCTATGATCCAGCTGATAGTGCATTTCCACAGATAGATGAGCTCTTTAAAAACAATAGCAATCCCTTCATATCGGAGTACCGAGATAACTACCATCTTGATATGAAGAATATGGGGTTAGTTGAAGGGGCCAAGCATCCAGAGCATATATTGAATCCGATAGCTAATATGTTTTTTAGTTTACAGAAGTATCTAACAATAGGACTAATAACAATAGTGTATTATGCCTATGAAATAGACCTATATTCCTTGTTTTCAACAATGATTGACTCGGTGTTTGCAGAAATGAAAATTGTGCTATTTGATGAGCTGAGTTCTTTGGCTATCGTTTTACTAGGGTTTTATTATTGCATCAAAATAATCTCGGATCAAAAAACACAGATATGGGTAGCCATTTTGCAGACGGTTGTAATACTGGTGCTGGCCTTAGCTTTATTTCACAATCCTACAGCTATGCTTAAGGGAGTTGATGATTTCTCTAAGGATATGTCCAAGAGTGTTTTGGCTGGGACCTATAGGGCTACTAATCAGGGGGCTAGTCCCGAATCAGCAGTATTGGCAGCTTCAAACGACATATGGATGATGTTTGTCCATAAGCCCTGGCAGATGCTAGAGTTTGGAAGCCTTGAGGTTGCAGAACAGGAGCAGCACAGGGTACTGTCCTTGGCCCCGAATAGCGATGAAAGGAATGCCATAATAGAAGAATTAGCAAATGATGGAAAGCATTTTCAATCGGATTGGGGAGTCAGGCGACTAGCCTTTATGCTATTATATATGCTGCCTATGCTGGCGATGGGCTTAATCATAGGGCTATTAGCACTACTTATATTGGGCTATCAGTTTTTGACAATTTTCTTCACCTTGGGAGGTATATTTGTATTCATTCTAGCACTGATCCCCTTTATTGGTCCAAGCGTAATAAATAATTGGGCCGTAAAAGTCATAGCCAATGGGCTAATTAAGGTGATAATAAGCTTTGTGCTGGCTATTATTTTCGCTGTAAATGCAGCTCTGTTTAATCTCATTGGAGTCTATGGCTGGTTTGTGGTGCTTCTACTGCAGATCCTCATGATGGGGATAATCGTATGGAAAAGAAAGGACTTTGTAGATCTCTTTACAAACACAAGGAAAAGCCTACAGAGCGGCAATATAAAGCCTTCTAAAAAGGACTTTAACCTAGAGGGCAAATTAAGAATGGAGAATGGTAGATTAGGCTTTGGGAAAAAGGGACCAGGGTACCAGGATGAATTTGATGAAGTAGAATCATCATCAGGTTCCAGAACATATATAAGGAATGATAAAGGTAGCAGAAGGAGGAGGGATTCTACTAGCGGAGATATATTTGCAAGTAAAACCGAGGGCTTCGAGGTTAAGCTGGCAAACGAAGCAGAGCTCAGCCATATGAATGAAAGCCTCAAGGCGTTAACAAGAAAGGCCGAAGAGCTCTTAAATAAAAAGTATGAGGATGAGCTTCAGGAGGCCGAGAAGCATGGGGAGAAGCTAGGCAAGGAGCCTGAATACAGCTCCTTTGTAAAACGTGTTAAAACCAGGGAAGAGCTAGGGGCACCACGCTTTGACAATAGGGAAATATCCTCCGTAGTGAAGTCATTGCAAATTGCTCAATTCAATGGAAGTACAGCTGAGGATGTCTACAAAGGGTTAACTACTCAAGAGGCACCTGAGACAGAAAGACCTAAGAATATAGAGAGTATAAGGCTAGAGATTGGTGGAGGTAGCCAAGAGCTGGACAAGAAAGAGGCCTACAGCATTGTAGAGCAGCAGCAGGCCAATGACCATGCAGAGGCCTTCAATAGTCGATACAATACAAAGTATGATAAGGCCTTCTTTGAGGGGCTATTTAAGAAATATGGGCAGGAAAACGTAGATATGATGCTGGAAAGAATGAAGGATGTAGAAGAAAGGGAGGACAAAACAATAAATAACCCTGCCGGCTACTTGACCACCAGTTTAAAGAACAACCAAAGGGATAAGGTACTAGAGGTAGAAAAAAGGCAGCGTGCAGCTGGAGGAGAAGCCACCCTTAGTGATATGAGAAAAAAGGCTAACAAGGAGGTGTAGGCCATGTCGAATGAAAACAGGTTTCTTAAGAAGAAGCTCATCCAGCTGGGCCTCCTTCTATTTTTTATGCAGTTCATGCTGATGAGCTGTGTAATGATATTTTCAGGAGGGCAAATGATGGCTATTATGCCGGCAGCGGAAATAATATTTGCTGAGGAATATAAGAGAGTTGGACAGAAAGCCTTTGTCAATTGGGTGGACATGCTTATTTATGACACCGTTCGTTATGATAATGATCTTGATAAGGCAGAGCCAACGGAGACTGTATTCGACTTTCTTATAATTGAATATGAGAAAAGAGAAGAAAGAACAGAATATATTTATGACGAGAGTGGTAACCTTGTATGGGTATACACATACTGGGTTACGCTTGAGAAGGGCTTCCTGCAGGGTAAGAATCAAATGAAAAGCAAGCTTAACAGTTGGTTCTCAAATGCCAGAGATTATGAATTTGATGAAATCCTAGATACCTTTACCAGAATTAATAATGGGGAGGAATATATCATTGGTTTCTCATCCAAGGATTTGGAGGATCTAATGGTATCATTTTCGGAAGAACAAATAGAGTGGGTAAATCTCTTGATAGAAGGTAATTTTGTTTATGAAATGTATGGTGGTGTATTTGATCTGCCGGCCAATATTCCTGTAGCTGGCGACGTTAAATTTGCATGGCCAACACCAACACTTAGAACAATAACTTCACATTTTGGATATAGAATTCATCCTGTAACTAGTAACAGAGAATTTCATTATGGAACAGATATATCGGGAGCCAATGCAATGGGTCAACCAATTATTTCGGTAGCAGATGGGGTAGTTTACCAGGTGAACTATACCAATGAAAGTACAGCGGGATATAATGTGAGGATAAAGCACATCGATGAAGAAGGAAACGAATGGGAGTCAAGATACTGCCACATGTCTCAGATAAATGTTACAGTAGGGGCAGCTTTAAGACAAGGAGATGTAATTGGGGCTGTAGGAAATACCGGCAGAAGCACAGGTCCGCATCTGCATTTTGAGCTGAGGTTTTCAGGGCAGCTGATAGACCCATATCTATATATCAATCAATGATAATAACTGAATCGGAGGTTTAGCTATGTATATAGAGTTAGGTTATTTTAATGATGGACAAAAGGCAGCTATAAATCTAGAAAATGAAAAGCATGTGTTAATCACAGGCGATACTGGAGTCGGTAAGACCCACCTGCTCCAGCAAATGCTTAATCAGTTAATTAAAGAAGATAAAATAATTGTATTGGTAGATATGAGGATGCCCGCTGAATTTGGGAGCTATTATTGGCAGCATTGTACACTTATTCATAACCAGCAGGGCTTACTAAGGGTCCTGCTAGAACTTACAGCCGCCAATAAAGAACTCTATTTAGTCATAAATGGGGCATCTTGGCTGGAGAAGGATATTTACAATTGGGGTTCATATTATTTTGGCGAAATAAAAACCACCTTTTTAGGGCTTTTAAGGCATGCTAGTCCAAAGCTAAAGATAATTATTGAGAATCAAAGCATGTATGCCATACCACAAGAAGCCATGGGGAATTTTTCATTTGTCGTTTCAGGAAGACATAGCAACCCGAAGGAGTCGAATATGGCCTTGGGTAACTTAGATGCTACAGAGCTTTGGGATATCAAAGGGAACTTTATATTAAAGAATAGTGAAGGAAATAGAATATTTAGAAGCGGTGATTTAAAAAGCCTTTAAATAGGAGTATTATCTACCTCCATCAAAAAAACTGTAAGATTTTGATTTGCTTTACCAGATATACAAAAATAAGTATAGCCTTATTTCATCTCTATGAATTTTAGAAATATTCTTAGATAACATAGGGCAATAAGTAATGGTGTTTTTCTTTAGTGAGCTTAGGTTTTTTAGATTTCGCTTCTTAATAAAGTTCAACATTCTATCTGAAAGGTGACGCAAACATAAAGGACAGATTCCTGTTTTTTTGTAAAAGCAGGTACCCTTATCTAGATTAAAAGAAAATGTTTTACCTTTAATAACAAAACCTTCAACTAGCTTAAAATCGCTCATTGTACCACTCCTAAAAAGTAAATTTATAGTAATTATATCACGAAAGCAGGTGAAAGCATGAAAATACTAACCGCAATAGGAAATAGTGAAATACTAGAAAGAATCCATGAGGCGCAGCTGGAGTTCATAGACGAGGTGGACAGCCTAGAGGCTCTTGAGGAGCTGGTGGAGCTGATGCCGATGGAGGGCCTTATCATAAATCGTCTTATGGATGACGAAGGGGACTCCCTCATTAGGGTATGCAGAAAGGCCAAAAGGAAAAAAATAAAGGTCATCATACTGACCGATGACTTTGAGAGCTTTTCTGAAAGAAAGCTAATTGGCAGCCTGATTAATGAAGGGGTAACAGCCTATATCCCCCTGAAGGAGGCCACAGCCGAAGCAGTTGAGAAGCACCTTAAGGATTATCCGGAGGAGTTTAATTATAATCTATTTGCCACAGAAGAAGGCAATACAAGGGTGGAAAGAGTTGTAGAAAGTGTATTTAAGGAGGTTATCACAGTATATTCCCCATTAAGCCAGGGTGCAACGACGACAGCTGCACAGCTGGCTTTTGTATTGGCTTCATCAAAAAACTGTAGGGTTTGCATAGTGGACTATAATCCATTGAAGCCTTCATTCAAAAGAATATTTGACACCAGCTTTGAATTTACCCTTACAGATGTAATAGATGCAGCTGTAAGGCAAAATCTAACCTATGAAAGGCTGGAGGGCTTTACTAAAGCATATAAGCTGCAGACCAACCTAGATATACTACCGGGTATCTATGATATAAATGATTATTATGCCTCCGGAAGAGAGCAGTACCGAGAGGTTATAGAAAAGCTAAGATTTAACTATGATTATGTGATTATAGATACCCATTCTTGGTTTGATGTCTACAGCACCGATACTGCCCTGAGGCTTGCAGATAAGGTAATAATACCAATGTATGGGGACAGACATTCTGTAGAAGCTGTAAACAGGTATATGGAGGCCTTCAAAAGGTATAACGACTTTGATGTTAGGAAGTTCAGCTTCCTAATAAATCGTTATAGTGGCGAGGATTTAACCTTTGTGGAGCTGGAGGCGAAGCTTCAGGGGAGGATTATTGGTTACATAAGTAATCATAAGGCATTAGACAAGGCCTTCGGCTTCCGGGATAAAAGAATGCAAAATGAATATATAGAAGTCCTAAACTCCATGGGTATGAAGGCGACAAAGCATAAACGGGTATTCAGCCTATTCAATAGAGCATCCAAGGAGGTGATGCATAAGTGATAGTAAACAGAATCGAAGAGAGGGCACAGCACAGGCCCCAAGAGGAAAAGGAAGAGGTATTTAAGTCTATTTATGAGGTTATAGAGAGAATAGCCCATGAGACCATAAAGGAGCATAGGGAGCTGATAGGGGAGATTAACCTTAGCAGAGCACCAAAGGCATCTTTAGAGCCAGCTATAATAAAGATTATAAATCAAAGGAATTACAAGGTAGTGGATATATCAAGAAAGGAGCTAGTTAAGGAGGTAATGGACCATATACTGGGCTATGGTCTACTACAGCCTTACATAGACATGGAGGAATGCAGTGGAATATTCGGAAATGGCCCCAACAACATATGGGTGAAGGTAGGTAACAAGGTCAAGAGAACCAATATAAGCTTTGGCACGGCTGAAAACATGCGCTCGTATATAAGAACCACCATACAGGCAAATCTTAAGGGTGAGCTGAACGAGGACAAGGCCCTAGCAAAGTTTGAGGACCCCATAAACAAGCTGAGGATAATTTGTGCCATAGAGCCTGTGGCTCACATATGCCCCACCTTTGTATTCAGGAAGCACAAGGGGGAGGCTTTTACCCTTCAGGACCTAGTAGAAATGGGTATGCTGCCACAGCAGCTGGCGGATGAGCTGGTGAGGTACGGAAGGGCAGGAGCAAACATAATATTTTGCGGCAGGGGTGGCGCTGGTAAAACCAGCTTGCTAAGGGCGCTGCTGGAGGAGATGGAAGAAGAACTTAGGATGCTGGCAATGGAAGATCACGCAGAATTTCACCTGAAGCATCCCAATGCTATACAGCTTTTAGTAAAACGGAACACAAAGGGAGAAATATACGGAATAGAAGAACTCACCGACATGGGACTTCTTATGACAATAGATATGTATGTCTTCGGAGAAATTAGGGGCGCCGAGGCTATGAGCTTTTATAACGGAGCCTTTGCCGGCAACATATGCTGGAGTACCGGCCATGCAGGCTCCGCAAGAAAGATACTAAGGAAAATGATGATAAACATGAAGATGTCGGGAACAAACCTTTCTGATGAGATTCTTCTCGATATGCTATATGAGTCAGTAAATATTATAGTTTATTTAGACCGATTTACGGTGGCTGAAGTTGTGGAGGTGGTTCCAGAAGGGACTGGGGAAGGTAAGTACAATACCCTGTGGCAGTTTCAAAAGACCAAAAGCGAAATTACTTTTGTGGAAGGTACCCATAAAAAGGTGGGCAGGCTGAAATCTCCTGATATGATTAATAAGCTGGTGGAAAGGCAGCTTTTAAGAGAGGGGGATGTATAACTTGCTAGTTTGGACATTGATAACATTATTTCTATCAACAGGACTATTTCTAGTGATAGCACAGTTGGACATTAAGGAACTTTATAGAGTATATAAGGAGCGGGCCAAGAAACGCAGGGAAGGGAATAAAGCTTATTACAGAAACATTATAGCTGCTGGGAGGCTCTTTACTGATTTGGAGAAGCGGATAGAACGCTCCAATATACGCTTCTATATCAGCTATAATGCATGGCTACATCTGCTTTTGTGCCTACTCCTTTTCCTTTTGTCCTTTGGCTGGATGGAGATGCATATGCAGCCCTATGTCGCCCTTATTTTCGGAGCACTAGCGGCCCTGCTGCCTTATATATTACTACAGCTTTTCTCTGACATAATGGGCTACAGGGTAAAGAGAATGTCAGTGGATTTTCTCATAATAATGAGGAGGTTCCTGGTGGGTGGTAAGGGAACCGATATATTCGAGGCTTTTAAAAAGGCCAGCCAGTATGTGCTGCAGCCCCTGAAGAACTATGTGGAGCTGATGGCATATGAGTATGAACACAAGGTAAACACGATACAATGCTTTGACAACCTAAAGGATCGGTTGGAGACTTCTGAGTTGAAGCTGTATATAGAGAATTTAAAAATATGCTATATACGAGGCGGTGATGTGGTAGAGTTGACGGATACCTTTATCGAAGAACTAGACAAACAGAACGATGACGACGATGAAGAGAGTGCTCAGGACACTATTTTAAGCATGGGACTTTATGTACTTCTTGCAGTAAACTTCCTGATTATATATATACTTTTCAATAGCAGCTACAAAATGGCTGTTTTTGACTCTGGATGGGGACAAATGATCTTTACCTTAGATCTATTGGTCTCCTTTTATATCGCCTATTTAACCCTAGAGAAGGTAACTTAAGGAGGTGAAATGATTGATATTAGCAATAGCATTGGCATGGGCGGTAGCCCTGACAGCTGCAGCACTATACTTTCTTATAGCAGAGAAAAGGGAGGAGAAAAGTTATTACAAGGAGAAGGGCAGATTTCTGAAAAGACTGATAAGGCAGGAATGGTACGTCATGGCAGACGACTATATGAAGGAGGCCGGCTATCCGGTAAGTACGGAAGTGTATTTAACATTGAATATGGTGGTACTTATATTTGCTTTCTATTCCAGCCTAGAAAGTCTTATGATGGGGGAGATAACTAGGGTTGTAACCAATATTGTAAGGCTTGGCTTATTTACTTTGCTGCCCCTTAATTTATATATTGGACAGCGCAGAAAAAACCGTCAGAACAAACTTAGATTAGAGCTATGCAACATACAGGACATAATGTACTTTCAGAGTAAAATCGGAACTCCATTGGAGGTAATCCTTACCTATGCAGCAAGAGCCGCAGGACAACCCCTTAAAGAGGCTCTGCAGTATATAGCCAACGCTCCGAAAGTAAAGAAAAGCCTTGAGGAGGCTTTGGAGAACTTCAGGAATGTGTCCTCCATAACAGAGATACAGGCATTTAGCTTTGCTCTTGCACAAAAGCACGAAATGGGCATATCTGAAAAGAACTTTGAAGCACAGGCAAATATGCTTAAAAGGAGCAAGCGTCTCAGGAGGAAGATTATAAGGCAGCATAAAAGAACAAAACTTCTCGTAGCAGCTTTTTTACTTTTTATATGCTATGCCTTGATGGTGACAGTGCCAATTTTGCAGGAAGTTATGAGAAATTTAGATATTATATTTAGATAAAATTGAGGAGGAACTAGAAAATGAAAAAATTACAAACAAAGAAAATCAACTTAGAAGTTAGAATAGCAAATGGTGTTAATAGAGTTAAAGAAATATTAAACAATGAAAAAGGATTCGGAGTTTTAGAGGTGATTTTGTTTTCAGCTATTGTCATATTGGGAATACTTGCGGTTAGGTCTGATGTAGTATCAGTATTCACAGATACAGCTGCTTCATGGAAGACTTGGGTGGCCAGCAAATTGACGCAGCTGTTCAATTAAGGAGAGATAGTATGCAATTGCCAACAGTTTTAATGATAATGGGGCTGGTGATTATATTTTTGTTGCTGTTTTTTCTTATAGGGGCAGAAAATACAATACCAGCCTTCGCCAGAACGGATTTTGATGCCATTTGTAATCGATACTTCATGCAGCTGCAGACCAATGGAGGAATACCTCAACAGGCGAAAAATCTCCTGACTTCGGAGCTTACAGCCATAGGCTTTACAAACGTAAGAATAACCTCTCCAGAATCTGTAGAATGGGGGCAGGAGGCAAGGCTCATAGTTAGAGCTGATTACATGATTACAAAGACGAGGCCAGACTTGACTAAAGAAAATGCAGTCCTAACGGCTAACTTTGATGAGAGAACCATAGTAATGACCTTAAACAGATAGGAAGGATAAAATGGATGGAAATCTATGGGTGATTTTACTTATAGCAACAGTAATACTCTTTTTTTTCATATTTGGCTGGATGGCGATACTGGAGATAAGAGACATATATAGCCTAGGGGTGAGGGTAGAAAATGCTCTCATTGCTTCAGGTTGGGCTGGCTTATCACAGGTTGATCTAATGAAGATGGGTGAAAGGCTGGATGTAGATGATCTCGAAGGAAGAGAGCTTTATCTAAATAAGGCACAGGCTCAATATATAGTGGAAAGCTATATATTGCAGAATCTAAGGCTGGATTCGGGCCTAAGAGCTTTACCCGACAGCTTTATACAGGATAAGCAGCAGCCTGTAATCATAGAGGAAATTATAATATATAACCCTAACGAGCTGCCGGCACTCACCAGCGATGGTATAAGGCTAACTAGGACCACAATACACATAATAGCTCTTATTCCAAAGGAAATAAAGTTTTATGGCCCAGCCTATTTACGAAAAAGTGTGCCGGTTGATATAGAGAGCTTCCTGGCCAATAATCAAATATAATCGAAAAGAGGTGCAAAACTTTGAAGGCAAAGATAAATAAAAGACTTATACAGATTGGAGTAGGCTGCATTATATTGGCATTAATCCTGACAGCCTATCTATATAGAAACGTAAAGCGTGCTGCCATGCCGGAAGCTACGATAAAGATAGTACACTTCAATAAAAGCATACCGAAAAATACAATACTAGAGGATCGAGACCTAGAGCTCCTGGAGGTACCAGTATCAAGAGCACCGGAAGGAGCATTAAGCAGCAAAGAGTCTCTCGTGGGTAAGAGGCTCATAATAGATGTCAACCGGTGGGAATATGCGACTGGTACTAAGACAACATCAAGGGGCGATATCAAGGTGGATGTAGAAGATATGTGGATCATCGGTATAGACGTAAAGGATATATCAAACTATATGGGTATACAGCTTCAGGCAGGCGGATATTATGGACTAATCTATGATAACCTAGCAGGAGAGCTGGATGTAAGGCATATGGTTAAAATAGTATCCTTGGTAGACAATGTGGGCAAGGAGATCTTCAGCAATGGAGAGGGTGTGGCCAAGACGATAAATGTTGCTGTTGAAACAAAGGAGGAAATGCTGCAGATAACTAAATTTAAGCATTTAGGTATGGCCTTTGAGATAATCAAGACACCGGAGGATTGGAGGCTGGAAAACTAAATGACAGATTGCCCAAGATAGAAAGAAATGGTAATATAGACTAAAGGTAATCGGATAAAGCAGGGTGTGGTTGCCACCAACTTTCACAAAAGAAAGGGGGTGGTGCGGATGAGTACATATGAAGCCTTAGCGTTAATGCTGGCCTTCGGTATGTTTCTCTTGAAGCTTATCTCCTACATGGATAGGAATAACAACACAAAAAAGTAAATCACCCTGCATTAGCCCTGCAGAGTGATTAAAGCAATTTAATCCCTATGTGGCAACCGCATCAGCGGTTCCGATTACCTTTATTATACCATAAAGTGTAAAAAAATAAACATAGTAAAGTAAAAATTATTGATTTGTGTAAAGCTACCCCAATGCTAGGGTAGTTTTTTATTTTGTAATAAACTTATTACGAAAAAACAGTAAAAAGTGAATTACCTAAAAAACTGCCATTTTTATGGTGGTTTTTTTATTTTAAAAAATACTTTAATGGATTGACATAATTTGATATACTATGATATGTTTAGATATATAAGGGAGGTGTAATATGGGATTGGATAATCTACCTGATATCATAACAGTAAAACAATTAGCAGAATTCCTTCAGGTTAGCGACATTACAATTAAAAGAGCTATAAAATCAGGAGAATTAAAAGCTTTTAAGGTTGGAAGGGATTGGCGTATAGAAAAAGAGAATGTTATGAATTGGGTAAAAAAATAGAAACAGCCCGTATAATAGCCTTGGACAGCTCGGACTGTTTCATCTCGAAAGACGTATCTTTCTGAAATATCATATCATAAAGATATGCTTCTTTCAACTATCCTAAAATTGAAAGGAGAATATTACTTATGAGTAATTTGAAGCTTAAAGGGAAAATCAAGTTAGACGATATGGAGTTTCATCATATAGAAGGCGGCTTTGGTGAAGGTCAAAAATCAATGCTTGTAAGGGACATTTCACTTATACACAATCAACCATTGGGTGAAGTTAATAGAAGAATAAATGAGAATATTAAAAGATTTAAAGTGGGAATAGACATTTTAGATATTAGGGCTAATGGGTATGAGCCATTAGGTAGAAAACTAGGTTTTACAAAGCAAGTATTTAATCAATCTAAAAACATCTACCTCCTATCCGAACGAGGCTATTCAAAGCTCCTCAAGATATTAGAGGATGATTTCGCCTGGGAGCAATATGAGAAGCTGGTAGATGGATATTTTCGGATGCGAGAGCAGATTGCCAATAATCAACTGCCTAGTCCAGATCCTATGAATACACAATTGGAATTACATAAACAGAACCTTAACAATGCAGTAATAACATCAAATTATTTAATTGATTATATTAATTCTGCCGAAGGATACCTTGCTGAAAAGACTATAGATAGCTTTATTACAGCTCTTCAAGGCGTTCAGGTAGATATTGTCTACTTATTACGAAGAAACAGCAAAAAGTGAATTACCTAAAAAACTGCCATTTTTATGGTGGTTTTTTTATTTTGAAGGGAGGGATTGTTGAAATTCAATTATAGATAATAGGGGGGTGCTTATTATGAACCGTTTATAATTAATAAATCAAGAGAAGGAACATGGATATTTTAAGATAATAAAGATTTTGGAAGCTTCAAAATTTAATAACAGATTGCCCGATATAGAAATTAATGGTAATATAGTTTAAAGGTAATCGGATAAAGCAGGGTGTGGTTGCCACCAACTTTCACAAAAGAAAGGAGGTGGTGCGGATGAGTACATATGAAGCCATAGCATTAATGCTGGCCTTCGGTATGTTTCTCTTGAAGCTTATCTCCTACATGGATAGGAATAACAACACAAAAAAGTAAATCACCCTGCATTAGCCCTGCAGAGTGATTAGATAATTTTTCACCTGATTGTGGCAACCGCATCAGCGGCTCCGATTACCTTTATTATACCATATAGTGTAAAAAAATAAACATAGTAAAGTAAAAATTATTGATTTTAGTAAAGCTACCCTTTTTAATTGGGTGGTTTTTATTTTTATATAAGGAGGGAAGGCGAACAATGGAAGCCTTTAGATTAAAGTTAAATAAAGAAAGTATAATACAACTTCCCGATATACTACATTGTTTCAGGGTAGCATACCTTTCGGAAGCCCTTTGTAAAGCTTTGAATCTCAATAATAAGACTACAAAAGAAATTTTTGTGTCTGCTCTTTTGCACGATATTGGCAAAAGCATGGTAGATTTAAGCGTATTGAATAAGGCTGAAAGATTAACACAGGTAGAATGGAACTCAATAAAATATCATACGGAAATTGGTGGCATGATAGCGGCCAACATGGGTCAGTCTCAATCCATAATAAAAAATATCATATATCACCATGAAAATTACGATGGTACTGGATACCCTAGAAAATTAAAGGGCAGCTGCATAAGTATAGGAGCTCAGATTATAAGAATTTGCGATACCTATGATGCCCTGAGAATGAAAAGGCCATATAAAAGGGCTTTTGGTCATGAGGAAGCCTTGCAGGAAATGTTAAAGGAGCGAGAAAAGTATAATCCAATATTTCTTGAGAGTTTCTTAAACATAGAGTTTGACAAAATAAAAGGGATTAAGCAGTTTAAATTGCTTTACGCTTAATAATTTGGATCAGGAAGGAAACTTATAGATTCCTATACAATAATATAAATATGAACTGATAAAAAGGAGGCTACAAACTAATGACAAGCAAAAAAAGAATATGCTTAATATTGATTGTTATTACAATGTTTTCAAGTGTTAACGTATATGCCAATAGCAGTTTGTTTGATAATATAAAGTCCGGGTTGGATGGACTCATCAACAGCGTTACCAATAGGATATCAGACATAAATAGCCATTGGGCCAAGGATACCATAGCAATATTGTTTGATAAGGGGATCATAAATGGTTTTTTGGATGGGACCTTTAAGCCCGACAATAATATCACAGTGGCAGAATTCACAAAGATTATAGCAACTTCCAATGGACAAAGCATAAATACTACCACATCCGGTGAATGGTATGTACCATATGTGGAGGCAGCAACAAAACGAGGGATCATTAGGTCAGGAGAGTTTAAGGCAGTAGATTGGGATCGTCATATAACCAGGGGAGAAATGGCCAGAATGGTGTCAAGGGCCTTAACAGATGAATCTCATCCACAAAATCTTCAGGATTACAGTGTCCGCATTAAGGACTTTGGTCAAATTGAAGCAAATATGAGTGAAGATATACTTTTTGCCTACTATACCGGCATAATGGGGGGCTACCCGGATGGAACTTTTAGAGCCGGAGCTAAAGCCACAAGAGCTGAAGCCAGCACTATGATAGAGAGGCTTATAAACCCCTCCAAGCGGCTTAAGGCAGATGAGATAAAGAAGCCTATAAACCGAGTAGTATATCAGGATGAGCTGGGCTACGGCTATATAGAAGGGCCAGAGGAGCAAATTACTGACGAGGTTTATGCGTTGGCCAAGTCATTAAAGCCCTTGAGATTTGAGGTAATAGCCGATAAGGAAATGCAGGAGAGAATGAAATGGTGGTTCGGGATATATTACCTTATAGAACATGACATTAAAGAGCTTTGGGATATGGACTGGACCTTTAATATTATGAGCACTAGTCATCCTGAATTAAATAGGTCTGAATCGTATAATTACAGTACTCAAAAATATCAAATAACAGAGAGATTAGACACTCATTGGGCAATGAGTGGCACTTTCATTACTTACGCATCTCACGATATAGAAAAAAGAATATGGTTACCTATGGATTGGTTACATTTTGAAAGATATGGGACTTTAAAGTACAGAGAAACATACAAATTCAAAGAGGGTGATATAATCACCTACAAAATACGAAGTAGAAGGCCATTAAGCAATGACCCATTAAGAGAAAAAACAGATGTATATTTTGTATATGAGCAGGAAATATCGGTAAAACTTAAGGATTTAAGGTAAGCCATAAAAGGAGTGTAATCCAATGAATAAAAGACACGTTTCGGTGATAGCAGCATTTTCAATGCTGCTATCTTTTTTTAGCTTTAATTATGCATATGGTGAAGTAGTTGAAAATGGAAGGGTAAAGATCGATTATTTATTAGACACCCTTTTAGGAGGACAAGGATTTAAAGAGGTACCTTATGAGTCTAAATTATTCCCTGAACTAGCAGATGGTAGACTAAAAAAGCCCAAAGGAATATTTTCTCTATCACTCAATGGTGGCAGCCAATACGGAATTACAAGGATAGATGGGCCAGAAGATAATCCAAGTGTCGGTATAGGCACAGGCTTTGGTGAGGGCAAAAGTGATTTTGCCAATGCTGTCCTTTATGCACAAAAAGGTGACGTAGTTACTATGACAAATATGTCTACCCCTGGAACTCTGCCGATAAAAAATATACACGTGCAGCAGCACTCAGCCATGTTTCCGGTGCTAAACAATACTCATTCTGCCGGTACAACTGATGTACCTTTGAATGAAAATTATAAGACATTAACAATGCCAGGGGAGTATAGATATTATCTATATGCCATCAACACCGAAGATACCCCTTCAGATAACGGAAATCACTGGGCCAGTGGAGCTTCCAGCACAGGAAGTGCTGCATGGCGTAATACCTTCTTTAAACAATACTTTTCCGCTGTAAAGGTAGTCGTACCTAGCATACAAGTGCAAGAGGTATACATAGATTCGGACTTAGGCTTTACAGAGATCGAGCCTACCACAAGTTATGCCAAGACATGGGGGGAGAGTTATACCGGGCAGCATAAAGCCTTTGCTGGTAAGGTGCCTGATGGGGTTTTAATTAGATATTCTTGGGAATCAACATTAAGTTATAACGATAGGCAGCATGCATCTAATGTTAATATTAATCTTGATGCCAGTAATCCTAGTCTATCTAGGGAAGAGGTTAAAAACCGCTTTGATTCTGGAAAGGGTTTGTATTTTATAGTCACTTACTATTACAAGAATCAGCCCAGCTCCATTAATGTTGACTTTGATGTCATTCATAACATGCAAAATGTAAATAACAGCACTATAAGGGTTGAAAATTTTCCGCTGACAATAAACCTGATGGATAAATCCACGTCCCAGGGAGGCTCAATTAACCGCTGGAATTGGACTAGGCTAAATACCCAGACCTATGCCACAGAGAGCTTCTCCAGCACAAAGAACCCCACCATGACCTTCGCCGATGAAGCTGCCCTGGAGAAATACTTGACTGGCAGCGATCAAATGACCGTTAGCCTAGAGGCTAGAGATACGAGTAATAATGTCGGCACTAAGACTAGAACCATAAGGCTTGATATAGTAAAGCCTGACGCTATGATAGTAATCACCGGCAGCGCAAACTCTATAAATATTCCCTATGGTGCTACTTGGGCCGAAGCGAATGTAAACTTCACTATTCGAGCAGATGGTCTGTCTGCAGGGGAAACTATACTAGAATGGAATACAGAGGTTAAAACCCCAAGGAATGAGGCACTGGGTTATAGGCTGCCTATAAAGCACGACAGCACAGCTGCTACGATTATCAGGGCATTGAATACTGACGTAAGTCATACCAATAGGAGGGTATGGCTTAAAGCGGAGCTGAAAACAAATTATGGCACCTACTACGGCGAGGGCTATGTAGATGTACCCACAAGCCAACTGGCCCAGCCCCCAATACCTATTATCGAGGGACCGACAACGGTAAGTCTAGGCGACAAGGTTACGCTTGATGGTACTAAGTCCTACAGCCCTGATCCACAGTTCTTCATCGAAGCCCATTGGTGGGAAATGCCTTCAGGGACAACGGTACTGACAAAGCATCCGGATTATGGCTATATAGACAGGACGCAGTCAAGAATTGAAGTTTACTTTACTACTATAGGACAGAAAAATATTGAAATGGATGTATGGAATAATCAAGGGGTAAGCTCCAGAGATCCGGCACGACATACGGTTATGGTTACGGAACCATATCCGGTAGCCCGTATAACGGTTGGAGGAACCTTGAAGGAAAATAGGATGTTTACCATGGACTCCGCTACAAGTACAGGAAATGACCTATACCCAATAGACAATACAAAGACCTACTGGACAATAGCTCCAGCTGGTGGGCAAAGCGGAAGCAGCATTAGAGTTGATGGTTCTTTGACGGCTACAAAGCTTACAGCCTTAATGAAGGAAGCCGGGGACTACAGGGTTAGGTTATACGTGGAAAATACCTATGGTAATAATGATGTAGCAGAAAGAATTATAACCATTGCCCCGGATGAGCCGCCAGTGGTGGTTATAAATGCACAATCAAAAATATTAAGAAATCCTGATAATGTATTTATGGCCAAGCTAGAGCTGAGAGACGACTCCTACTCTAACGACAGTGACACCATTGCAAATAGAGAATGGTTTATACGTTATGACAGCAACAACGATGGCATATTTGAAAGCAGCTGGACTAAGATAGGGGAAGGTAAGAACATAGAATATGATGTAGCCGAAGTAGGCAATTACCAAATAAGGCTATATGTAAAGGAGGCTTTCGGGCAGCCGACGGTAGACCAGTTTGTGACGGAGGCAGACAGGAGAAGCAATGAAGAGCTAAAGGTTATTGAAGTAATAAATACACCCCCTATAGTGACCTTTGAGGCCAAGCCTAAGCCTGTCATGGACATCCTGGTTAATGCTGGCGATTCAAAGCACGATATAACCGATATTAAGTCTGCCATAACAGAGCATCTGGAGGTGGAGCTGGGGGCCAGGGGGATAGACTATAAAGTAATATACAATGACAATCAGACAAGCCACAATCTACATTTCTACAATATAGAGCAGACTTCAGGGCATAATCCCACATATTATATAGCCAGGACACATCTATATACCCTTGAAAAGGACTATATATATCAAACACAGTATCAAATTCGCGACTTAACCCTAATGCCCAATAACAGGCTTTACTTTATTGAAAACAAGTTGGTAGGGGGAGGGTCAATTGGATGGCCTTGGCAGGTTAAATATGTAGACATAGAGACCAAGGCAGCAACCCTGGTATTCGACCTTGATAATGATGATTACAACGATACACCTAACGGTATGCAACAGCTTAGGGCTGGGGCCGATAATAAGGTATATGTCATAGCCGCCTATCAAGCCGGAGGCTGGGGGACATACAGGAGATATGTATTTGATCAAAACAATACAAAAACCCTAGGAGTATCTGTTTTATTTGGTCATGGTCTAGTTGATAGGGAAGAAAATTATCAAATATTGAAAAATGGCTTTACCTTCACCAATGTCCTAAGACCAGGCTTCTATACTACCCGACTCTTTGGTGGATACATGGTTCCATCATTATATAATTCATCTTCAACTATGACGGACAATCAGAATGCCTCCTTTGTAATAGCAGAGAATACAACAGGGCCCAATAATGCCCCTATGTTTTATAAAACAGAGGAACTACGAAGTCATTTCAATTTATATATAGCAGGACAAGTAATATTGCATAATGGCCAACCAATACCTAGAGAAACAGGCTCTACGGGTTATCCATATACATTCGCATATCACTATTTAGGTGTGGGTAGGGACTATGTATATATGAACTATGGTATACGGATTAATGTCCATACTAAGGAGATAGAAGAAACCCCTTTAAAAGCCCCACTAATAACTAACTGTGTAACAACAAGATTATATGGAGGAAGATTACTCCTTACCCGAATCACTTACACTAATGGTAAGTATAGCGGACAAATAATGATTTACGATGAAGCTGCAAATAAAATAATCTATGATAGTACCTACGACTCCAATAGTTATCCATCCTTCAGCTCAACTAATATAGCAGCAACACCAAATGCACCTAACCCCATTAAGGATGCAGAAGGGATGGAGGAAATATCCCTAAAGACACACTGGAGGGATGGAGCAGAGAGGTATATTATAAATATAGATGATAGTACAAAGGGGTTGTTTGATTCCAAAAGAACAAGCATGAGTGGCACAATATCAGAAATATTGAACGCAAATTCTAAGTTTTACAACCTAGAAAAGCCACAATTTCAAGTTGTATATCATCCAAAAGAGGAAGTACATGTAGATAGGAACTATTGGAGTGCCCCTGCATCCGTAAGCAAAACAATCAGGATTACCGGCAGAAGCAACGAATATAAGTTCAAAGAAATAAGATATAGTCTTACTGATAGCACCACCAAGCCAGGCACATATACAAACCCTATTACTGTAGATAGCGTAAATGTAGATAGAGATATTACAATTCAAATACCTAGAGACACCAGAAGGTATCTACACATGGAATTAGTAGCTGAAGAAGGACATAGTATCTATCAAATGGCTGGGCCATACGCATATTATTGGGACCCGTCTCAGGATGATGACGGGGACTATTCTCATTATCCTTCCATCAAACCAGGGGATGAAATAATAGGGAACTATGAGGAGCAAGCCAATAGAACAATAGCAGCCTTAGTGGACGGTACTAACCTAGTCACTAACAGCCTGGAGGAATTTATATCTGAGGTAAAGACACAAATAGTCTATGACCTAGACAATTCCAATACCCAATATATCCTAGTGGGCGAAGAAATGCAGTATGAATTTAGCTACGAGGACAGAGAAAACGACCCTAAGTATGCAGAACGGTGGAGGTATACCCACGACCCAAGCATATATGAAAACAGCCTTGGGCAGCTGCCTAATTCAGGGGCATGGTTCCCAGGGCCGATTACAAAATTCCTTTACACCGGACTTTACAATGTACTATACCAGGGCCAAGATAATCCAAAGAACGATGATAGGTTTGACAATTACCGCCTATGGAGCTTAGAGGGGCTTTCTACAACCCAACTGTACGTCCACAGGAGGGCGATAGCAAAGATTAATTATGCCATGACCAATTATAACCCTACGACTAAAGAATTCACCTTTAGTTTTACCAGCAGCTCCTACGACCTAGACCACCAAAGCAAACCCAACAGGGGTATAGCCTTAGAGGACTGGAGTTGGATTAAAGAAGGTGATATAGTCTGGAATACAGGGAAGCCTACAACCTTAAAGGATGGAAATATATATACCGTCAGGCTGCGGGTTAGGGACCTCGAAGGGGTATGGAGCTACTATGATGTGGTAACGATAGATGTTAGCAATCTGCCGCCTGTGGTGACCGCAAACCCAGATAAGACATATGGATGGTACAACAAGAACATGGCCCAAGCCCAAGGCGACTTGAGGGTGAATGTAGAAGCAAGGGCCTTTAATGGTAGAACTATTGAAGAAGTTAGGTACTCTTGGTCAAACACGGTTACAGCTCCCAGTTCATGGGCTACAGCATATCAGGATAATTTTAATGTTACACAGGTCAATAATGGCGTATGGTATCTGCATCTAACAGCAAAGGATTCAGATGGGAAGCTGAGTGAGAATGTAGTAGCTGGGCCATTCCTAATAGATAAGCTTGATCCAAGTATAGATGCCAATCCACAGACCTATAAGGGCATGGGGCCATTGAACGTAATTATTACTGCCACAGATACAGGTGGCAGCGGCTTAAGCAGCATAAGGTACAATTGGACTCAATCGGCTGCAAAACCTTCAGCTGGATGGACAACATTAACACAATCTACAGCAACAACAGACCAGGATCAGGATGGTGTATGGTATCTCCATATGGAGGCCACAGATAATGCAGGAAATAGCTTTTATAGGAGCCGAAACTATGAGATAGATGGTCTAAAGGTTAGTGCAACCCTACTTCCCAATCCAGCCATGGCTGGTGATCAGCTAATCTTTACTATAGACACCGAAGGATATGCAGAAAGGCTAGAAATATTTGTAGACCCGGATATTATGGCGATGGATAAACGGGTAGAAATGGGCTATACAGCTCAGGTTTATCCGTTGAGTATGAATGTTAATGGCGCAGTCAATGTTAAAACAAACATTATGAAATATACATTATGGGTTACTACAGATGAAACTTTGGACAGAAATAATTACAGGCTTAGACCTACTTACAAATTCATAGTAAGAGCATGGAAGGGAAGTAATTACAAGGATGTTGAGCTAGATTTAGAGGTACAAAGAAACATCCTAGAGCTCCTAAAACCAGGCATAAAGGATAAGCATGATAAGTAGTAAAATAAAGCTCTGTGGCCACTGGCTGCAGAGCTATTTTTTTCAAAAGGAGAAGGTTTAATATGACAGGAAAAACGCACCTAGCAATAGGAACAGCAGCAACAATCTACCTAGCAACAGCAATAGGAATGGAGGTAAATACCCTGCTGATTGCAGGAGCTGCCCTGGGCTCGCTGCTTCTAGATATAGAGCATCCAAAGTCCCTCATAAACAGCAAAATACTACCCATAAAGAACAAGTTTGTATTAATGGTGCTGTTAGTTGGGTTAGGGATATACATTCTTATAGGAGGATTTGGGCAGCCTAGTAGGCTAATGAAGGCAATTAGCATATTTTTATTTCTGGCAGGAATATCCTCCCATAGAACCTTTACACATAGCATATTGGGGTTGGGGGTTATCCTATATAGCTGCTATCTTATGGCTGCTTATAATGATTTGAAAAGTCTTTCAATAGGAATCGCTATAGGAGCTACATGCCATATTGTAGCCGACTTATTTACTCATAATGGCACAGCATTGCTTTATCCTTTAGATAAATCAAGAATGAGATTTCCAGTGACATGCACCACTGGAGGAATAGTAGATAAGACTTTATTTCTAGCTTCAATCCTGTTGGTTTTAAGGGTGTTTATATGAAAGCTATTATTTTTATCCTAGTATCTACATGCCTGGTATAAAGAACCTAATTGACTATACTCTATATACTGAGTAAAATACTATTAATGATGTATATAAAAACCAAGAAATGAGTGATTTGCTTGAGCTGATAGGCAGACTATAGGAGCAGCTGCAGACAGTATTGAAAGGAGGGACTAATAATGAAAAATAAGCTTATTATGCTTGTAATTTTAAGTATACTGATTTTAACCGGATGTAATAAACAAATCATAGATACCAAATGGAAATTTGATAAAGCAATAATTGTAATTGGTGATGTTACTTTGGAAGTAGAGGTACAGTCCTGGCGTGATTATGATGATACCAGCATACAAATTACCACAACTGATGGAACAACATATTTGACAGATTTAAAGAATGTTCTTCTAATCGCAGAGTAGCAGCTGGAGCTTTACGATAACTTTAACCGGTATCAAAAGGTACACTTTTGATACTGATTTTTTATTACCAAAAACCCTATATAAAACAGTATCAAAACATCATTAAACTTGCTTTGAAACGTATCGTCATTTTTAGGAGGTTATGATACGATTTATATATGAAATAATGGGGGGCTAAATGAATTTAGGATACTTTAGGGGAAGCTCATGGAGGATCAATTTCTAAGCTTACTGTCCTTCGTTGCAGAACAGGAGAGGAGTAAATTATGAGTAGAAATGAAAATGATGATATTAAGAAGCTCTACATAGCAGATTTTTCTGTTTGGGACTGTGATGATGAAATATATAGGATTGATGAAATCATTAATAATGCAATTAGTTCATCAGAGGGGGTGTACATATACAGGCATCATGCTCATTTATTGAAAGAAAATACTTTTATTAAATGGCTAAAAAATGAAGCAGGCTTAATTTGCTATAAGGAAGTTGCTCTAGAGTTTACAGAGGACAATATCATTCAAAGCTTTGTACCTAGAAATAATGAAAGTGTATATTATATCGGATTTAATAAAGATAATAAAATGAATTTTATAAAGCATTTTAAATTATCAATTAGAGATATAAAAAATAGGATAGGAAAGATAAAGACTAATAAATATTTAGAAAAAGAATTGTATATTGATGATCCTACATACGATCAATATGATTTTTTATTTACAGTAGGAGATCAGGTTATATTATTTACAGATACACATGACTTTTCATTTGTTGTTGCTGAGGAGGAATATGAGAAGAGCGAATAAAAATCTTGAATCCAGTGTAGGCGCGTTATCAATGGTGTAATTTAAAAGAGTAAATCATTGTATTATTACAGGTGATTTACTCTTTTTTAGTTAATTGCGAAGCTGGAGCTAGAGATAGACGTAAAAGGAAACATTCAAGAGCTTCTCAAGTCAGGCATAGAAGATAAGCAACTGCTGCAGGCTTTCTTTTAATATTAGGAGGATGTCAGACAAAAGCCTATTAATGCAGCGTATAGGAGGAGTCTACATACTAATAGCAGGGGGATCAAGTTATAGAACCTTTACCCATAGTTTGCCGGGCTTAGGTTTGATTGTATGTAATCATATCAAATCATAGCCTATAGAGGCTTCCAGGGCTGTGCTGTAGGTCTGGCAGCAGGAACAACACTACACATGCTGGGTAAGTACAGCTAATAAAGCTTTAAAATAATTATTTGCCTACATAAGACTAGTAACAAGGCATAGGAGTCGAAATTTGTTGAGCGAATAATGTAGGATTTTATAAATATAAACCGAATCTAATTGATTGAGTCTAATATGATAGGGGGATAATGATGGAGAATAATACTAAACGGTTTTATGATACCGGATGGTTTATGTGGGTGACATTATTTTTATTTGCGCCAGTTGGAATATTCTTAATGTGGAGGAATGGTAGGTTTAATAATGTAGTGAGAATCATCTTATCTGTATTTTTTGCAATTGTGTTCGCAGCTACAACCTTCGGGAGTCTAAGTGATCCCACTGAAAATCCAGTTAGTAAAGAGTCTGAAATCAATTTACAAGAGAAGAATAATGCTTCGAATGAGCTAGAGGCTAATTCAACTTTTGAAGGGGAAATGGATATAGAGGTATTGGGCAATAAAGTAATTATGACGATTAATACTAATGTGCCAGACGGTGGAATCTTCGAGGTAGCTATACTTACTGGTGATATGAATATGATTAGTGATTATGTGCCGGTTTCGTCAGGTAAAGTAATCAAGGAGTTTATTGTTCCTGAGGATTGGAAAATAGGTCACTATGGTGCTATTGCATTCTTAAGATTTAATCTACCTGAGGTTCAACAACCAGACCATATTATTGAGCTTTATGGGGAAAATGGCGAAAAAATGCTGGGTAATTTAACTCAAGTAACAGATAATGACGGAAAAAATGGAATGCCTGATGCAGTTTTTTTTCCATACCCTAGCATAGAAGCAATTGAAGAAGCATTTTATGGTTTATTAGATGAATTGATAGAAACGAGCGATGGTTTAATACTAAATATTCAACCACATTATACTGAAGGTGACTGGGAATCCGTAGCAGTTACTTTAAGCGATGAATGGTATGATGGTGCAGATTATGAAAAAGAAAGGTTAGCAGAAACAATAGAAGAGGTATTACAGGGAATCGTAATAGGTGCAGGTTTTGTAGAAGAGGACTCATTAGTTCATGTGCATTTTTATGATAGCTACCAAAAAAAGCTAGCTTCACCTAAAATGTTCGGCGGTTACAAGATAGAAAGATAGATAATCTATTTATAAATCAGTGATAATGAGCTGCTAACTCTGAGCTCATTATTTTTTTGTTCTTTACACGAACATATGTTCTGTTATAATATATATAACTGGTGTTACTCAGGAAGGAGAGGAGAGCATGGATTTAAGAAAGATTACAGATAGGGATTTAATAGTATTCCTAGTATCAAAGGGCTTTGAGATAGTAAAGGCCCAAAAGGACCCTACCAGGAATCGCAGCATTATATATTTTCACGACACTATGGAGCTGAAGAAAAGCATATTAGGATATGTAAATAAGACCGAGAGAATAAATATATCCGACTATATTGCTGCAGAGAAAAGGGTTAAGACATTGTTCTATCTGCAAAAGAGCTCCTAGAGGTAGTCAACTTTCATCAGCATTCTTTCAACTAATTATATTGTTGAAGGAGAGAATAAAATGCTAAAACCACCAATCCCCAGAATGGGAGGAAAAAGTCAATTACGTAAAAAAATTATAAATATGCTTCCGGAGCACAGCTGCTATACTGAGCCCTTTTTCGGTGCCGGCTGGGTCTACTTTGGAAAGGAAGCAAGTAAAGCAGAGGTAATAAATGATGTAGACGGAGAGCTGATGAATCTTTTCAGAGTAATTAAGTACCATGAAGAGGAGCTAAGGCGACAGCTCCAGTACGAGGTAAGCAGCAGGCAGCAGTTTAATTATTATAAAAATACGGAAATAAAATACATGACAGACATACAAAGGGCAATAAGGTATGTGTATATAATCTCCCAGAGCTTTGCTGCCAAGGGCGATACCTACGGCTACGGAACCACAAAGGGGCCAGCCCCTCAGCTATTTAGTACAGATAGGTTATCAGAAATCAAAAACAGGCTAAGAAACACCTATATAGAAAACCTGGATTTTTCAGAGATATTCAAGCGTTACGACAGGCCCCATACACTGCATTTTTGCGATCCACCATATTATGAAACAGAGGGCTATGGAGTTGAATTTGGTAAGGAAGAACACCTAAAGCTCCGGGATATACTCCAAAATATCAAAGGAAAATTCATACTAACAATAAACGATCATGAAGAGGTAAGAAAGTGGTATTCTGGTTATTTCATAACCGAGACAGAGGTAAGATATAGTGTTTCAAAAGAAAGAAAGGCCAGATGTATGTATAAGGAGCTTATAATAACAAACTATAATCCTGCAGCAGTTGAGCACCTAACATAATACCCACAAAGAGAGTACAAGTCCCCCCAGTGCTCTCTTTGGTATGCTGCAGCAAATTAATTGCTGAAACTTTTGAAAGGAGTGGCCGATAAGAATGAAATTTCAATTAAAGCCCATTAAGGTTATAGCAATGTTTGATACAGAAAGAAATATAGTGCCCTTAAAATTAAAAATAGAAGATATCCAGGAAATCATAAAAATCGATCACAGTCTTCTACTAGAGGTTAAAAAATTTGCCGGCGATGAGCTCCACATATTTAAGTGTCAGGGGAAGCTTGCAGGAGAGGATCGGTTGTTTGAGATAGCTTATAATAAGGATAAGGTGGGCTGGACATTGAGGAAGATGTGAAAGGAATCATAGAAATATTAAAGTTAGTGTATAGTGAAAAAAGCAGTTGCAGGGGAATGCAGCTGCTTTTTTTCACTTTAGAACAAATAGGTTGGTACAATATGGATATTGTACTTCCTCAATATACAATAAAAATGAATATATTACAACATTATGCTAATGCATAATTTAAACATGGATATATGTGACGTAGAATCAATTTATATAACAATAATTTGATGGCGTATTATAAAATAATTTGGCGAATTTCAATAGGAGGTAAATTACTTTGTCAAGCAGAATTATAATATGATATCTCTGAAGGAAATTGAAGCATGAACATTCATTCATTTTTAAAAAATTATAATTCTAGATTATTCGCTGCTTAAATGATCATTGCTGTAAATCTTAGTTCGTAATCTATAATCAATAATAAAGGAGGTTTCCATGTACAATATTGAAACAGAACAGTTTCCAAATGAAGTAATTGCTGAACTTAAGTATTATGTATATAGACTTATAGATCCTAGAAACGGAGAAACATTCTATGTAGGTAAAGGGAAAGGAAACAGAGTGTTTAATCATATGAAAGGGTTCTATGCGGCTGATAATTTCGACGAAATTGATGATAAAATACAAATTATAAGGGAAATATTAGTTGCAGGTCTAGAGGTAATCCACGTAATTCACCGGCATGGAATGGATGAAAAATGCGCCCTAGAAGTTGAAGCAGCCTTAATTGATGCATATCCCGGAGTATCTAATATAATGGGAGGTCATGGCTGTAATGACTATGGTCCTATGAATGCCTTAGAGATAATTAAAAAGTATAGTGCAAAAGAAGCAGTTTATGAGCACAGAGTTCTTATGATCACAATTAATAGATCTGTTGTAGAACGCAGTCTCTATGATGCCACGCGATTTGCATGGAAGTTAAATTTAACTAAAGTAAATAAGGCGGATTTTGTACTTGCTGTTAATGAAGGAATTATTGTGGGAGTTTTTGTTCCAACTGAATGGAAGGCTGCAACTATATCCAATTTTCCTGAATTCTATATGGATAGACCAGAAAGATACGGTTTCGTAGGATATGATGCTGATGAATCCATCAAGAAATTATACTTGCATAAAAGGGTCCCTGCGAATTACAGAAAAAAAGGTGCTGCAAATCCTATAAAATACAATTTTTGAAGGAGATGTTATCTTCAAGTAGCTATACAGTTTTATGTATTATTAAATACGAGGAGTGTATAAAATGGCTAGAATAAGGAAATTTGTAAAAATAGATAAAATAAGAAACTCCATTCATTTTGAAGTAGAGTGCACATATTGTATCTTTGATGAACAGGGGAAAAAGTATATTCAAATTGACACTTATGGAACCGATCAGCGACAAGTAAGGAATCAAGCAAGTCAGAATATTCAATTTGACAAAGATACAGCAATCCAATTGGTAAATATGCTGAAAACAGAGTTTGATATATAGCATGAAAACTAGAGACAAAAGTACACTGAAAGCACATGCGGTTCAACAGCGAATTTTAGGGGTGAAAATATGTTTTTAATAATTGTTTCTTTGTTAACGGGATATTTAGGTATGTTTCTTGGAAGTGCCTATAATCTTGGGGGTGCATTAGGCATTGTTGGTTTTTTAAGTCCTGCTTTATTTCTTTTACAGAAAATGTATATAAAACTAGAAGAATTGGAAGAAAAGTCAAATTAGATGATGTATCAACTTGTCGGAGTTTCCGACGAGTTGCGAGTATTGGGAAAAAATATAATTAGAGCTTTTTATCCTTGAAGATGTAATTGCTGGTTTAGAACCAACTCATAACGTGCACATAATAACCAAATGAAAATCTAATCAGTAGGTGATAAAATGATATTAGTAAGCGCAGCCATAATTAAAAGAGAAGATAAGGTGCTCATAGCACAAAGAAATAGGCATAAATCTCAAGCATTTAAGTGGGAGTTTCCAGGTGGAAAGATAGAAGCCAATGAGACAGTCCAGGAAAGTCTAGAAAGAGAATTAATGGAGGAATTGAGTATAAGGATAGCGGTTAGAGAATTCTTCGCAGAAAGTATATACAACTATGATTCGGGAGAAATAAAACTAATTGCTTATTTTGCAGATTATGTAGAAGGGGAAATAAGTTTAATGGAGCATGAAGCAGTAGAATGGGTAACAATAGGAGAACTTAAAAATTATGATTTTGCACCTGCAGATATACCTTTTATAAGTAAGCTAGGGGGGAAAGCATGAGTTTCAATACAGGTTTAAATTACGGGGAAGTAATTAGTAATGATCGACTAAGAGAGATATTTGTATGCGGAAATATGGGAGGAATGAGGCGATCACATACTACGAATACTCTTGTAGTTGTTTCAGATCACACTAAAGGTCTCTATGAGGATAAATGGATAGGGGATATCCTACACTACACTGGTATGGGAAAAAAAGGAGAACAGGTATTAAAAGGGAATCAAAATAAAACACTCTACGATTCAAACCATAATGGGGTAGAGGTGCACCTATTTGAGGTATTTAAAGAAAATAATTATATCTATAGAGGAAGGGTACAAGTAATAGATGAACCATATAAGGAAAAACAGAAGGATGAAGATGGTGTTTTAAGAGATGTATGGATTTTTCCGCTGAAAGTAATCGATGATGCTGGGAAAGCCGCTATTATAGATGAAAAGATACTAAGGAGCAATTATGAGAAGAAAGAGCGAATTGCTCAGAAGCTAAGTAATGACGATTTAAAAAAGAGGGCTGAAGAAAGTCAGTCGGAGAAAATAAGCACTAGGAAAACCGTATCACAGACATATGAAAGAAATCCGTTTGTTTCAGAATTTGCCAAAAGAAGAGCGAATGGAATATGCCAGTTATGCGACAAACCAGCACCCTTTATAAATAAAAAGGGCGAAGGCTTCCTTGAGACCCACCACATAGACTGGCTATCTAATGGTGGAGCTGACACAATTAGAAATACAGTAGCACTATGCCCTAATTGTCATAGAAAAATGCATATCTTAAATTTAGAAAGCGATAAGGATATACTAAGGAGAAGAGCAAGATATATACTCTAGCATAACATTGATAATGATGCCTTATTATTTAACTAATTTCAATAATGAGGCAAGATATTAAAGACAAGTTAGGAGTTATTAAATTGAGCTAAAGAAGGTGAGCTAATGGATAGGAGTATTGAATTGTTTCAACAATCAATATCTGATGAGTTTAGGGCTGTTAAGAATAGAGTAAGGAATTTAATAGGTCATAGTCATTGGGGAGAAGAAGGTAGATATAAAGAGATTATATTAATGAATATGCTTAAAAAACTTCTACCTAAGCATTTATCAGTAGGCACAGGTTTTGTAATAGGAGTTAATGATTTAATGACAAAGCAAATAGATATTATAATCTATGATAATAGATTCCCATTAATTTTTTCAGAAGGTGATTTTGTTATTTGCTCAAATCAAAATACTGTAGGAATAATTGAAGTCAAGACTAAGATATATTTAAATCAAATAGAGACAGTTATTAAAAAATCCCATGACAATGGTATGATAGTAGGCAATAATATATTTAATGGTATATTTTCGTATGATAATCAACTTAAACTAGGAGACCCTAATATCCAAGGAAGTAAAAATTTAGAGAACGCTCTAAAGCAGTATAATGGTTTTATAAATCATATATCTTTCGGAGAAAACTTATTTTTAAAATATTGGATAGCAAATGAAAGTGAATATTATTCTTTGTATAATATCAACCGATTTTCATTTCCTTATTTCATTTCAAATTTAGTAGAAGTAGCATATAGAAATACTATAGATAATAGCGAAAGTAGTAGAATAAATATGATATCGGCGTATTTATATGGCATGGAAAATGGAAAAGAAAGTCAATTATTAAGAAATATCATGATCTAACATACAGATAACCATATAAAGGTAAAGACTAAAGGGTAGGACATCAACTACCCTTTTTTGTTTTGTTCCTTTTGGCCTGAGAGATTGCATATTAACTATAGTGTTAATGTCGAATTTTGCGATATTTTAACGGATCGTTGTAAAAGGTGTAATGTATTGTCACAACGAATATAAAATTAAAGACCTCAGCAAATTTAATATACATAAAATATTTATAGATACTGCTGCAATAGTTAGAATAACAAATCAGATAAGGATGATCCCATGGCTATAATGATCCCGGAAAACATTACTATACACTCTACTGAAGGAGAACGATTAAATGTTTAAAGTTGAACTTGATGTACTCCAAAAGACATTTATTAAATAATGGGCTTATTAAATCTTAAGAGAGATATAACATAACAGGAATGGTCATGTAATAGAAAGGAGGGAACGGATGGATATTTTCAATACCCTAGTAGAGGTTGTATTAAAGGATTATGGAATAGAAGTTATAATCGCAGTATTATTATTTAGTGTGATGATTATTTTAATCAAGAAGCTTTTTGATTATAGTATTATGAACGATTTTGATAAACTATTTTTGCCTAAGATTAAAAAATACTGGGAACAAGCATTTTCTATTATTGGACTAAGTATTTTGGCAAACATCTACTTAACAACATCTTCTTTCATACTGGTAAAATTAGGAATATCAAAAGTAATAATTTCTTTGGTGGGGTTAGTAGCAGTAATTATTTTGCTTGTAACTATTACGATAATTATTGGCTTTATATTATTAAAACCTATCATAATATTGTTGCAAAAAATAAAGTTCATTAAAAACAATATTTTTATAAGAATATTCTCAAAAATCAAAAAGCCATTATCTTCTCTTAACCCGAGTTTAAAAACAAGTATTTCAGAGGTGGCGAGTTCAGTATATAAAAATTTTATATTAGTAAGTGCAGCCAGTATATTTGTATTATATACCATTCTAATTTCTGAATATTACGGAGGCATAGAAATAAATAAACTAGACATTAGTCTGTTGATAGAAATTTTCATCAAGTTTAATACAAGTACAGTCTTAATATTGTTTATTTTATTTGTATATAGGGAACTTCATAGAAGTGTATATAGCATTAAAAACTTTAACTCCGATTTCCTAATGAAGATTATTGATAAAGATAAAATTGATGATAAGAATTTATATTATCATTACATGCTTGATGAACAAACCATGATTTTAGGTAGTAGTACTAATTATGAAGAATCAACTACGCTTTATTTATATGATAAAGAAAACGATACATGGCTAGAGTTTAGCAAAGTAAAAAATGATTCTGAAATATAAAATTAGCACATTCTTTCACCGGGAGCACAGTTTCGTTAGGAAGTTGGATGAGGGGCCGGTTCATGGACTTCGCAAACACGGGACCAATCTCTGAAACCACACGATAAAGACGCGACATCCATGCAGTGATAGTGAGCAGGCGTTTTGGAGTCTATGTTGAGTAAAAAATTTGATGTAGAAATTATATATAATCAAGCCTGAAATTTTTTAAAAGAGGAGATAATACATGAGTTATGAATTAGATTATGAAAAGAAAATACCTTGTCCTTGTGAAAAGGGGCATATCGTCAAAACATCTTATAGCAATGATTGGAATCAGGTGAAATCAAATATATGTATTAATTGTATTGACTGCAAGAACAAATATCATATTGAGCATCAACGTGCTATACATGGAGACCATGTGGATGACATTCCATACCTTGTACCAAATGGAGAGACACTTTACAGGAATAATAGCTATAATATAAATGAAGTCCCGTTTTCTAATCAGCTCTGTCTCTCTTATTCTTTGGATATTTTGGATAAGGTATACGAGGAGATATGTAAGAATACTACTTATTCTAAAATAACAGATGAAAAAACAAGGCGTATATTCAGACAATGCAAAAGATCAGTAATTGGGACGATGCGCATTAAAACAGTAAGAGAATGTGTTGCTGAGGCTATCCAGAACTATAATAACTTGAGTGTAAACTATGATAAGGATACTTTACGTATAGCTGATGTTATAAAAAGAAGCCTGAGAATAATGAATCTATAATTATATTTTTAGAAATGTTGGGTTAAATATAATTTTATGCATAGTGACAAGCGGGTCCATCAGATCCAATTAAGGAGTTCATATAACCAGAATACATTTCTCCTACACATAATACTGAATAGTCTATTTTGTAGCATGAGATTGCACATTTACATGCATTCTGGTAAAATAAAGCAAATAATACAATGAACAGAATGTGGAGAAAAATGGGTGAATTTATGAACCAGAACAGTTTTAATGTATATTGCTATTCATAAAAATCATGAAGAGTACTAGTAACTCATAAAAGATTCGGGTAAAAGGGTTAGGAATAAGATAACCGATTTAGGGAGAGAAAACATAACAGAACTACTATAGTTGAGATAGGGAGGCTATTGTATGACATCCGATGAGTTTAAGAAAAAGTACTGGGATTATTACTTAATTCTCGAACGAGATTTAATCAACATACAGCCTTATGTTTCTTTTCATCAAGATAATTTTAATTGTTTTTCAAATGAGTTTATAAAGCTTTATCAAGCTATTTGCTCTGAAATAGACGTGGTGTGTAAACAATATTGCAATTATTTATCGGGCAAACCAGGGAGAGACATTAACGATTATCGAACCATCTTACTATCTAATCATTCGGAAATTGCCTCTCATAAGGTTGACGTTAGAGATATGGATAAATGCATATTAGACCCATGGAGAGCATGGAATGAGCAGAGTAATAATAAAAGCCCATTGATATGGTGGACAAAATATAACAAAGTGAAACATCAAAGAACAGATAAAGATGGAAAAGGAATTTATAATTATCAACATGCTAATTTAGAGAATGTATTAAATGCACTAGCTGGGCTATATATATTGGAGAAGCTATTCTATAGGGATTTGATTAAACAAGAAACATCAGTTACAAAGTGTCCTAATTATTCTAATATTCCAATTTCTAGCTTGTTTTTGCCTTTTGAGTGGGAGAACACTATTAGTTCATTAATTAATATGCACAGTTGTTGATAATTTATTTATTAGGTAATTTTTTGGAGTGCGCAATTTTGCTTGGTGTTTTACAGCTTGAGAGTAAGAAAAATTAGATATATTAGATGTTGATTATACAACATCAAAATTTAAAACAAAAAATTTGGAGGGTTATTTAGAATGGCAGATAATAGCAATTTACATATGTCTAGAACTGGAAGGACTGATGAATTTTATACACAGCTTTCCACAATTGAACAAGAATTGCGATATTACAGAAAATATTTCAAGGATAAAATTGTTCTTTGTAATTGCGATGACCCGTATGAGAGTAACTTTTTTAAGTATTTCGCATTGAATTTTAATGTGCTAGGTTTAAAAAAGCTGATTACTACTTGTTATGCAACATCACCTATCATTTATACACAACTATCATTATTTGAGGGGTTGGAAATAGAAAAAATAGAAAAAGAAGGAAGAAAGCCTTATAAGATAGAAATAGCAGAAGTTAAAGACGAAACAGGAAATGGCACAATTGATTTATCTGACGTTGAATACCTTTTAAAAAATGGCAAAAATGTATTAACGCTGTTAACTGGAGATGGCGATTTTCGTTCCGAGGAATGTTTGAGTCTTTTAAATGAATGTGATATTGTTGTTACAAATCCACCATTTTCTTTAATGAAAGAATATATTCCTCTCATATTAGAAAGTGGGAAGAATTTTCTAGTATTAGGAAATATGAATCATATCACATTCAAAGAAATATTTCATTATTTTAAAAATAATAAAATGTGGCTTGGGAACAACGCTGGACATTTTTGGTTTAAAGTTCCTGATTATTATGAAGACAAAAATACTGATTTTAAAATAGATGAAAACAACCAAAAATGGCGAAGATTAGGTAATATTTGTTGGTTTACGAATATGGATATAGAGAAAAGACATCAACCATTAGATTTATATAAACGCTATACACCAGAGAAATACCCAACATATGATACTTATGATGCAATTCATATCGAATACTATAATGAAATTCCAGTAGATACGGATAAGATTATGGGTGTTCCAATAACATATTTGGCCTACCATTGTGACGAGCAATTTGAAATATTAGGTAAGTTTGATGGAGGAAGTGCTTCAAATGATTTAGATTTAGCAAAACCAATTATCAACGGAAAAGCAAAATACAAAAGAATTGCAATAAGAAAGCGCACTTCAGACAAGGAGGACTAAGTTAATGAAAATTGAAAGAATACAAATTTCTATAAAAGATTTAGTCAAGGGCTATGAAGAAAAAGGAATTGATGGAATAGAAGGAATTGTAGCCTATAGCGGTAAGCTTGATGTTCGCCCTCCTTATCAACGTGAATATGTTTATGCACCCAAAGAGCGTGATGAAGTTATTCGTACTGTCAAAAAAGGGTTTCCTTTAAATATTATGTATTGGGCAAAAACAGACGACGGACATTATGAATTGATGGACGGACAACAGCGTACAATTTCTATCTGCCGTTATGCTGCCGAGAGTGAACGTACTTTTGCTGTTGATGAAAAATACTATTTTAACTTAGAAAAAGATATACAAAAGAATATTGATGATTACTTACTTGATATTTACATTTGTGACGGAACTTCTTCTGAAGTGCATGAATGGTTTAAAGTAATTAACATTGCTGGCAAACCATTGACAGCACAAGAATTAAGAAATACCGCTTATACTGGAACATGGCTCTCTGATGCTAAACTACATTTTTCAAAACCCACTTGTGCAGCATATAATATGGCTAAAGATTATATGTTAGGTTCACCTATTAGGCAAGAATACTTAGAAACTGCCATTGAATGGGTGGTAAATCGTGACAAATTAAACACGATTGAAGAATACATGGCATTGCATCAACATGATGAAAATGCCAATCAGATATGGATATATTTCAAACGTGTTATTGAATGGGTTGAAACTATTTTCCCTAACAAACGAAAAGAAATGCAAGGTATCGACTGGGGTCTATTATACAATAATTTTAAAGATACTGAATTAGATCCTAGTCATCTTGAAACGCAAATCAAAAGTCTTATGATAGATGACGATGTCACAAATAAAAAAGGTATATACACCTATATACTAACAGGTGACGAACGTTATTTGAATATTCGCACGTTTACAGCCAATCAAAAACGCGAGTCTTATGAAAAGCAAAAAGGAATATGCCCTCATTGCAAGAAATATTTTGAGATTAACGGAATGGAAGGCGACCACATAACACCATGGCACTTAGGTGGGAAAACTAATTCTGATAACTGCCAAATGCTATGCAAAAACTGTAATAGAAGAAAAAGTGGAAAATAATAAAATGTTTTATAATGCAGTATCAATAAATTCTTCGGTAATCCCTAGATATTCAGAAAGCTCATGCCTATTCCTTTACCTCTGCTTCGTAGGCAGAGATAAAATACTTCAGGGTAATGAGCCTTTTTACTGCCCAGTGGCGGGCACGGAGCTTCTTTATTCGGTTAGTGATTTTTGGCTGATCTAGGATAGCCACAGCTGCAGTGTGATAGCCAGCCCCTCAGCCAGGAGTCGTATTTACCAAAAAAAGGAATTGATGTTACATCACAAACAAAATAATCGCTACTCTTTATTGTTATTTTTGTCAAAGGTCTGAAGTGCCAAGAAAGAGTCTTACATAAACTTCTCAGTAACCATCTCAAATAGAATTCTATCCGTTGCATCATTCATAAATAATCCCTATTTTAGAATATTTTAACATAAATCTATATGAAAAAAGTTGTAATTAATTACTTTTTCAAAATAGCAATAAGCTTAATACAAAGGCATAAAAAAGGCAACTGCAGGTGTGTAGCTAACTTTTCTTAATACTTGAAGTGTTGCGTATGTCGAAATAGGTAAGAATTTGACGAATTATAATAAAAGGTGAATCATTATGTCACATAGAATATTTAATATGCTTATGCATTAGGAAGAGTGGTATATAGGTATCTTAGAGAGTTCTAATGTACATAAGGCTGGATTGCTTATTTTTAGATGCTCTGATAGAAGATAATCTATATAGATTGTAAAGTACTAAAAAAATCAACGAGAGATTTTTAAGCGGAGAGTGAAAGCACAGATATGACATTTATTGATAAACTTACTGGAAAACATAAAGTAATAAGCTTAGAAAAGGAAATACATTATTTAAAACAAGTGATTCTAGAAAAAGAGAATAGCTTAGATAATTTATTAAAACAGAGAATTCATTTGTCTACAGAAATAGATTATTTACAAAATGAAGTATTAGATTTAAAGAGTCAGGTATTGAGAAATGAAGAGCTACTAACTTTTTATTGTAAGCAATACAATGAAATAAAAGAAGCTATAGACGATTCCCAAATCAATCTAAAAAGAGAAATAAGTAAGAGGGAGGAAGCAGAAAAACTAATCGCTAGATATCAAAATGCTTATGGTAACATGACTGCCATAAAAGAAGAAGATAAAGAGAAATGCCCATTAGAAGAATATGATTCAGACTACGGGTTTTTTACACTTATGCAACGAAAAAATGACGGTAATCCATTTAATGATGATCAGATTAAAGCAATTAGGGAAAATCACAGTCATCTTCGTATATTGGCAGGAGCGGGTTCGGGTAAGACACAAACTATATGTGCAAAAGCCGTTTATCTCAATGCGATCGAAAGTGTAGATTACAGGGATATATGTATGATTACTTTTACAAGAAAAGCGGCTGATGAAATGCTCGAAAGGGTCGATAAATTTGCAGATAATATAAAAGCAAAGAGGATGACAATCGGAACATTTAATGGAATATTCAATAAGCTGTTGAGAGAAATGATAAAAAATAAAATTGTAACGAAATGTGATATGGATATGCTTAATATTATTCCACCTAAAAATGACATAAATGACTATAACTATATAAACCTCTTAAGTGAATTAATTAAACAGCATGAGTTAGAGGAATTTCAAAAAGATGAGTTAAAAGATGAAAATGGTAGTATCAAAGACAGAATTGATTTTTGGATTACCCTTGATTATAATTTTGATCAAATTAGAGAGAGTGTCAGCGAATATGATGATAAATATCGAAAAATATATGAAGATAGGGGAGAAGAGTTTTACGTTCCAATTAGCCAAAGAATGTATAATTTACTAAACGAATTTCAAGTTAAAAGAAAGGAAGGTAACATCTTTGTATATAATGACCATATTACTAACATTCGAAAAGCTCTTAGCTTAGACAAAGTTAGAGAATATTTACATGGAAAATTTCGCTATATTATAGTTGATGAATTTCAGGATACAAACCAAATACAAATTAACATTCTAAAGCTTATTGTACCGCCCGATCAAGAGAATGTAAAACTAATTATAGTTGGAGATCCTAATCAATCCATATATGCTTTTAGAGGATCATCCAGTCAATATATACAGGATTTAGATAAGGTATATGATGGGATGAAGACAGCTAATCTTATGAAAAACTATAGGTCTAATAGAGACATTGTTCAAAAAGCTAATAAATTAATTAGCTTTAATAGCGACAATAAGGTGCCACCTATGGAATGCTTTCATAGTGGAGCAGAAAGTGTTTTTGTAAAGTCAGCTAAGAATTCAAACGAAGAAGCAGAATTAATTATAGATAAAATTCTAAGACATCCTACTGACAAATTCGAGTATATTTGCCAAGAGTCTGGAGCTAAGATAGCAGATGAAAAGAACCCCAATTTTACCAAATTCGTAGTATTATACAGGGGTAGCCATCAAATACAAGTTCTACTTAAACATCTCTACCTGAAAAATATACCATTCATTATAGATGAAGAATATGACTTAAGTATATTCAATAATCTCACTTTCTTGACCTTCTATAAGTCCTGGGAAGAAATATTGAAAACCTCACTAGATTCGCTAGATAAATTGAAATACTTTGCTATTAAGAATTCCATCCAGCGATTTTTAAACCAAAACTATATTTCTAATAAAGAAATTAAGGCGTTAGGTGACGAACCTTCAATTGAACAAATACAAATTTTAATTAAAGAGAAATGTAAAAAGGGCAAGAAGCATTATGCAGAGTACATAGAAAATTATCATAAATATTATGATCTGATCGAAAATATAGCTGAAGCAAAATTGAATGATTTAATTACATGTATTATGGAGTGTCTGACAATAAAAGATGATGAATTAGAAGCTTGGAAAAAACTTAGGGATGAATTAAGTCCCTTTGAAAAGCTACAGCAGTTGATAGAGTGGAAAAAAGAAGCAGAATCAAGGAATGCAGATACGAGAGAGAAAATAGATGAGTATTCAAAAAAAAGGCTAAATGCTTTGTATTTATTAACAATTCATAAAAGCAAGGGATTAGCATTCGAAAATGTATTCATCCCCGGGTGCTATAAAAATGGATTTCCATCTCATAGGGCACAAAATGCCACAGTTGAAGATATTGAAAAAGCAAAAATAAAGGCGTCTCCTATAACCACAGTAGAAGAGGAGCGAAGACTAATGTATGTTGCATTAACAAGGGGAAAAAATATGGTTTTTGCTTCCTATCCATTAGAAATGCAAGGAAATTCTTTGGAAGCTTCAGGTTTTATAAGGGAAATGATGAAATAAGAGGGTAATTTTAAAACTTACTATTTATATTATGGTTAATATGTACCGGGGGATATGAAAATGGAATTCAAACTAAAAGCTGCACCTATCGGAAGTTTAAAACCGAAAATTTTAATTATCGATTTAGAGATATTGAAGGGATGTTATATCACTATAATGAACTAACACTTGTACATACGGAAGGAAGAAAGCTAATGCAACAAATAAACGAGAAAAATAAATATGAAGATAAACTGAATTGGCTCTTAGGAATTACATGTTCACTTTTACTAGGTTTGACACCAACAATTTTTTTCTATAGGGAATCTACTATATATATTTTTTGGGGTTTTTTAATGCACTATATTATATCTTTTTTTATACATTGGATTTCATATCTTACAGTGTTAGATATTCATAAAAATAATCTAAATAAAAAAATCAAAGGTGATATTACATCAGATTTCTATTTAAACAAGTTGGAATTTTTAAACTTTGCGTTATCATTTGATTATATGGTTGCTTCTATGTATAAAATATCCCTACAATCACTTTATCATAAAAACTATCGAGAAAAAAAAGCTGCATTAATTAAACTATTTAATACATATAATCTATTTTTTACATTTTTATTATTAGGAGTATACTGGATATTAGAATGTAATAATTTTTTAAAGATATCTGGGTTAAAAGATACGTTCCGAATTTTTATAGCTGTTAGGTCGATCTATAGATCAAATGAAATAATTATCGCCTTCTATTATGATTTAGTCCAAAAAACTAAGACCTCATCTCTTCGTAACCCAGAAAGAGTAACTCTTGCAGTAAAAAGCATGTTGGAAATAATTCTGATATACGGTATTTTATATAATGTCAGCAATGTAGTTGATACTATACCCGGAAACCTCATAAGAAGTTTTGGAATCTCTACTCTAACTGATGTTGACTTAACAATCTACGTTAAAAATATTACTAATGGTATAGCTGAATATTCAAAGTACTCAAATGCGCATATCTTAGGGAAAATAGATGTAAGAATAATGATTATCTTACAAATAGTTACAAGTCTAGTATTGTTAACTTTGTCAATAACGAATTACATGAGTAACAAAGATGAATCTAATGAATACATAGACAATATTGAAAATCGCAAAAGAATTTTTTTAAATGAGATCTCAGAAGTAATAAATATTAATCCGAACGATAAAGAGATTAAAAATAAAATAATTACAGCAATTGAGAAAAAATTCTCTAAATATAGATCAAAGACAAGTCAATTCGAAGAAGAAAAACAATGGTTGTCAGAATACTTTGACACCTTATTGCATAAAGAGAATAATTTATTAAATGCTATGGAGCGAAGAATAAATAATTATGAAATGCTTACTGAAAAAGAGATTAGACAGATAAAGCTATTTTCTTTATTTGATCACTTAATAGAAATAGAGCAAAATAGAAATATAGAGGATTTGTGCATAATGTATAATATTGAAGAATCTGAATTAGAGTTATATAAGAAAAAAGACTTACTTTATAAAACAACAAAAATAAGAATAAATGGAAAAGAGTACAGACTAAGAATTAACGGGAGAGGGATTAGCACAAGGGAAGATCAGGATAAGTACTTAACAGATAAAATTATAGGATTGATGAATATCAAACCGAATATTAGTGATGAAGAAATATTATCTCGCTTATCCCTTGATGAAGAGAGACATAATTTATATTTAATTAGACAAGCTAAGGCAAGTCAAACGATTCAAGGTCAGAAATGCCGAAAGTAATGATGAAAGATATTAAATAATAGACGATAGGAGGTATGATATTGGATAGGTGGTCGATAGTTGCTTGCAATCTCCAACAATTATGATAAATTGAAGTTTAATTCTGTGTTTAATATGTATTTTTGTCCAGATGAACCACGATTTAAGTGTCAGCTGGTAACAGAAGATAATCCAGAAATACTGACTGATGAATTAATTGTATTTCATAATCCGAATGCTGATAACAAAATTCTCACAATCTGTTTGATTTTGAATCAATTACACAAATAACATATGACTTTTCTGAGAAGAAGACTCTATCAAATCTATCTGAAGGTATATTACATTCTAGAATTAGTACTCCAACAATGCAAAGTAAGGATTATATCGAATCTTTACAAAACGGACTGATAATGAAATACAATTTTGGTATATAGGTATGTAGATAAATTGCTTCGTTAACGCCACCTTCACGCTCAGGTCACTCTGAGAAGCGAGTGACCAAATCCAGCCCCCTAAGCCAGTCGGGTCGTCACCGCTTAGGCGTTCGCATGCTCACAGCCATAAGCAGAGAATCTAAGGGCCAGAACGTCTTGAAGCCAAAATGCGACTCGGAGAGATGCGGCATTAGTCGCCCTGTTCGTGGGGCGGATTTTAGCGGGTGTTTATTTGGAGTTAAACAAACGTGTTTGATTTTTTGACAATCATGAAACAGATGATGTAGAAGAGATACTCAATAGTAGGAAGGAAATTTTCATGGCAACAAGGAATCCAACATGGAAAAGAGATGAGCTAATCCTTGCTTTAGATTTATATTTTAGAAACCATCCATTACAGATTAACTCATCGCATGAAAAGGTTTTAAAACTAAGTAATATACTAGATTGAGGCGAAAAAAAATAATTCAAATTATATTAAGATAGAGTCTTCATTATATACAGTTAATTTTTATCAAAAGATGGGATACAAAAAGACTACAGGTATACGTAATCATATGGGATTAAAAATATATAATATGGAAAAAGTGTTTGATTAAGCAAGGTAAAAGTTATTTAAGATAACCGCGTCCATGCGGTTCTTGCTTCGTGGGGCATCCCTAATCAGCTAACAAAGCATACCCACAAGGGTTCGGGAAGAATTGAATCACGGGTCGCGTGCCGAACCACATCCATTCACTGGGTGCAAGCACCGCCTACGAGGAAGGGCTCTGAGGGTCCAGTTCATGGACGTTGGGTATGCAAAACGTTAGGTGACATATTAATCAAAACATATAATTAAAATTAGTTTGGAGATAAGAGTATGAAAAAGTATAACAACCTTTTGATTTTCATTATTGCGATAACTTCTATACCGATATTTATAGCCATAATTGTAAGTATAAAAAATCCGATTAACATTGAAACAAGTAACGACTGGATTAGTTTTTATGGAAGTTATATTGGATCAATTATTGGAGTAATTGGTGTTTTTATTGTAATGAGAGTTGATCAGACTCAAAGAAATTCAGAAAGAAGAGATCAGTTATTCATAAAAAATATTGAATTGTATCAAAAATTGTTGAAAATATTTAAGCTTAGGAATCTAAATAAAATGAAGTCAGATTTTGAATTAATTAAAAAAGAAAAGGAATGGATTTTATTAGACGTGAAAACTAAAAGCGAGATTGAGAAAACCATAGCTCTTATAAATAAATACAATGAAACAAATGGGTTATGGGACACAATTTTGTCTTTTTCTTATCATAACCTTTATGATTATTTCAAAATACCAATGACTTTATATGATGAATCTCATGACATAGAACATGAAATTGAGGATACCCCTCATGAAATCCTTGAAGAAGTTACAAATTTACTTATTGGTTATTTAAAGATAAATGCATTTGATGAAGAAATGACACTCTTAATATCGAAAGAAGAGTTGAAAATGGAACTTAAAAAGCACAATTTATCTTATGTAATTGAAAAGAATTTCAATAGTTTATTTGATACTATAAACAGTTTTGATACTTCAAAAGAACTAATTTTATACCAAAAAGGGAGAGAAAAACTATTTAGTCAGAATTTGAAGATTGTAAAAAGTATTGAAAGTAGAATTGATAGTGTCTTAACCTATTAAAAATACGTCACCTAACACTGTATCCCCATCACTACGCGACGGGGACACGAGGAACGTTAGATGACATTAACTTATTCATATCGGAGGACATCTTTTGGGTTAATAATAATGGGCTAGGATAAATTGATGCGACTATCAAGCACAACGAAATTACTATCAATGCTTTATAGATCTCATTAGGTCTTAATATTTATAAAAATGGAGGAATTAATATGTATTATGCAGCTATAATAGGTTTAATAATAATATGTTTTGTTGTAATAATGCGCAGTTCATATAATGTAGTGGGAACACCTAGTAAGAATTCAGAAGAACGGTTTGAAATCATAAAACAGAAAGTAGAGTTAATGGGAGGAGAAGTAATAAATATTGAAAAGGGAAAGAGCAAAGATTGTCCTTATAGCAAAGAAATGAACAATGATGATGGATCAACAAAGATTTTTTATAAAACTAGATATTGTATCGGTGATGAAGTGAAAGAAGGATGGGCAATTTTGATTATACAGCAATCAATTGTATTAAAAACTGGATCTCCAGAAAAGAAATGGGTATGGAGATTATAATCAGATTTGCAGTATATATGAAAAATACTTGAATAGCTTGCAAGTACAGTCATCATCAACTAACAATGATTAAACGACGAAGAATGTCAATTTGCAATGAATATACTAACCCATACAGATTTTGTTATCTTTAACAGGCTTGATAAAATGCCAGTCTTTAAGGCATTTATAGTGTTGCTACTAATTATTCTATAATAACAGAAAATGAAAGAGGGGGAAGAGGATGGATAACACTTTAGAAGTAAACGAATGGTATTATGTTGTAAATGGTAAAAGACTTGGCCCTGTTTCAAAGTCACAAATTACTGAGTTGTATAAAACAGAGCAAATTTCATTATTCACTAAAGTATGGCATAATGACATGAAGGAATGGCAGGAGTTGGGAAGTGTGGGTATAATTGAAAAAGATAATTTTTTGCCTCCACCATTATTGGGTAACGACATTAGTAATACAACAGTGTGGTTTTTGGCATTCGCTCCTATTATTGGAACTATTATTGAGTATATTATTTCGGGTGCGATTGGAGCCGCTAGTGGTTCATTATGGTTTGTTACAGCTATATTAAATTCCGTACTATGTATTTATGATGAAAGAAAACTAAGAAAAGCAGGTCATAATACTAAAAATCAATTAGTATGGGCTATATTCTTAGTTCCAGTTTATCTTTTCAGAAGAGCAAGTTTGCTTAAACAGAGGAATTATTATGCAATTACATGGTGTATAGTTTTTGCCTTAGTAGTATTTTCTCCAAATTTAATTTCTCAAATAAGTGGTATAGCCGACCCGAGCACAGTTATGGCGGTTAAAAGTGGCACTTTATATGCGTATCCCGATAAGACTATAGAGCAGATGGTTGATAATTACTTTGAAAATCCTAAGTACCAAGCTATTGTTGCTAATGATGGAAATACATATGTTAATATATCAGGTGAAATAATGTACGATTCACGTCCAGTAAATGTAGTATTACAGTTTAGGTATTATAAAGACAATAGCTTCGAATTGCAGGCTTTAGAATTCAATGGAGTGTCGCAAGATTTGACAACGTATAACTCATTAATGGACGCTATGTACTATAATCGTTGATATAGCTACTGTAGTAAAATAAACGAACTATACTAATGCAAACAAAGGACCGTCCCCAGTTGCATACTAAAATAAAAATTCGTAAATCTACTGCCACATATCGATGATAAAGTCAGGTGATGCAATTTTGAGAACAAATAGTGATGAAAAATATGTGCTTGATATAATGGCTGAGGTGTTAAATGAGAAATATGAATGGCAAAAGAGGTTTGATACCTTATTAGGTGATCCAGGTAAAAATGGTAATAGAAGAAAGCTGCCAGTGGACGCATATTTTCCAAGATCAAATCTGATAATCGAGTACTGGGAAAAGCAGCATTTTAAGCCAGTAGATATTATGGACAAACGCATCACCATAAGTGGGGTGAGTAGGGGGCAGCAGCGAAAAATATATGACCTGAGAAAAGAGAAATGGGCATTAGATAACAATGTAAGGGTAATCATTATTACATACCTTCAACTGAAGCATAAGCCCAATGGAAGATTGCTCAGAGATAAAATTGAAGATAGAAAAGTAATAGAGAACATATTAAAAGTAGATTTAGGGAGAATGGGAGAGGATTAGATGGCGTATACTTCAAGTCAATCAAAAGTTAATGATTATATTATCCGATAACCTACCCAAACAATATTTAGAAATTCTTTCAGCTGTAATTTCGAATGCCAGTGATGAAATTTTTTAAACCTCTCAAAATTTGAACGCTAAAAAATTAATTCTTTAGGCTGATGAGCTTTTTTGCTGCCCAGCAGCGGGTCAGGAGTTTGTGTTTTCGGCTAGTGAATTTTGAATGTTTAAGGTGTAGAACCTTAAGAGAAGAACAAATTATTAAACGATGTGATGAATATTGACACAAATAAGGTTCGTGAATACGTGCATTAGATAGGTATTTGCGAACACTATGACGCAAATATTAAATGTTAGGCGACAGAATCAATTGGGTTGTGAAGGTGTAGCAAATTTTATGATCTTGGTAAGAATTGAAACCATAATTTATAAGGATGGATTAAAATGGGGACACATTTAAACAACAATTCGTATTTTTCAAAAGTATTAAAACACAAAAGATTACCCGTTTATATAACTGATGAATTTACATTCTACAGATGTGTGAATGTTGACGATTGGGTCTATGGTACAACGATAAGTAAACTACATTCAGGTAATTTAAGATTTAATGATAAGAATGGTAGATACTCGAAGTTGTTCCCAGATGAAAAAATATCATATTGGGCTGATTATAAGTCTACGGCTCTTGCTGAAATTAGAAAGCATAACGGGAATAAGAATTATTTGACATTTGAAGCTTATGATGATGTGAGTAGCACTTTTCCTTCATTAGGTGTTGATGAGGACTTAGTTATAATAGATGGAAGAGAGGTGGGGTTCTCCGACATACTCTTAAAGATAGAAGATGACATTGATTTGTCAGCAGATGAACTTACAATAATTGATGAAATCAAAGAACTAGAACCAGATTGCCTTGCTTACAATTCTGTAGCAAAAGATGGAGGGGTCAATTTTTTGTTCTTTGAAAAGGGATTCAATAAGTTGGCATTAAGAGAAGTTCAGCTATATCTCGGAGAAGCTGGTAGAAAGAACTCAAAAACTATAGCATGTGCGGTTACTTGCGACTATTCTCCAGTTATTAATAGTTACAGTATGTACTTTGAGCCAATTGCAAGAGTAAAAGAAGATAGCTCTTATACTAATACTGATGAATATCAGTTGCGTAAAAGATATTACGAGGAATCTTTAAGTAGAATACGTCAAAGCTATCAAAAACATAGAGATTAAGGTAATTGGCTACGATATATCTTAGCTTGCCATTGATTCCGTCGCCTAACAAGATTATTCCCGTTCGCTCTGCACATTCCTTCACTGGGTGCAAGCACCGCCTACGAAGAAGGACTCTTAGGGTCCAGTTCAGAAACGTCGTGAATAACAAAACGTTAGTGTGCCAAGCAAAGCTTGGCATTTCTTACAGGGTGAAAGTTCTTGTCAGGTAAGGTCTAACCAAACACCTGTATCGAGTGTTGCGCAGATGCTGGCGACAGCAAAGGTGAAGCGTACACAGAGAATCATATAGGCCACAGGGGAGACCGTAATCCCTGAAGCATATTCAGCCTCGTAAATCGTGTGCCTAGAAATAGGAAAATGCAGATGACGACGTGTTTAACGTCACGGAAGTCAATACAAGAGAACCGCTATAGGTGAGATTCTTAAGGGTCTGTCGGGGTCAGAGAACATGGCATGTAAGAAGAGAAATGTCAGGAACTTGGGAGGACCTGTAGGTTCCAGCAGTTAGCTGGTAGACCTATCCAACCGAAAAATAGGACGGTCAATGACACTACAGGGCTCGGATCAACTCATAGTACTTTGAAGTTGGGAGAGCCAACTACATGGGGAAGGGGTTGACAGAAATATGTACTTTGCAAAGGAAACATTAGCCGGACATGTAGGGCTGGATAAACTAATGCAAACCTCACTGCAAGGAATAAGGCAGAAGGCAAAGAATATTTGCTGAATTACGGAACTGAATATTTCTGAAGAGCCCGGTTCGGTAGTTCCGCACGCCGGGATCTGTGCGGGGTGCGTCGGGTAACCGGCGCGTCTACCGTGACTCTGACATTTTATATATAAATACTGAAAAAATATGGAGGTGTTAATTATGAATATGATTTCTGATGCTAATGCAGTTTTAGAATTACAAAGAATATTACCGCAGCATCAATCTGCTATAACGCTACTAAACAATATGGTACAAGATCCAAGTATCAATGAAATTAAGTGGCTTGATTTAGCATGTGGAAAAGGACAAATTATTTCTCAACTAAAAGAAAATTTATCTGATAATAATAGGAAAAAGATCATATATGATGGCTATGATATAAATGTAGAATTTACTAAAATTGCATCTAGAATTGCGAAAAATCTAGAATTGAGAGAATACTGTTTTAACCATGGAGATTTATCCAAATTCTCAGTTGTATTAGGGATTGATAAAGAATTTGATTTTATTACATGCACTAATGTTGCACATGAACTACATCCTAATGCCTTTGTATCTTTAGTGCTTGATTCTTTAAAAAAGTTAACTCGTAGTGGACAACTATTTATATATGATATGGAGTCACTGACTACACCTGAATTAGGTGCATTTCCATTAAGGGGAATTGAGATAACTAGCTTACTTAATACCATCTTTGAATCCCTTGACACAATATATAGAGTTCATGCTTCTGTATGGAGTCACAAGACTTGTAAAGGTTGGTCAATTATAATAAATAGGGCTCATATTAATATTGAAAACGAAACTCTTGATAAGGAAAAAGAAGTAATCACTAATAAAATAAAACTTAAAATTGATAACATAATTGAATCAAGATTTAAGGAATGTGTGGATCTCTTAACAACATATACAGTGTATGGTGCCGATACTGCTGAAGATGAACAACTTAAGTTAACTGCACTATATGAGTTTTGGGCTCTTCATTATGCAGGGAGGGTAAAATAATGAGAAAAATTTATATTTCATACTCACACAAGGACAATGAAATAAATTATATAATAAAAAATTTGAAAGATTATTTTGATGATAATAGTATAAATGTTATTACTATCGAGGATTTCTATCAATATAATATATTTCAATCAATAACTGATATCATAGATGGATGTAGTATTTTTATTTGTTTTATGGAAAAAGACAATCCGAACATAATGTTTGAGTTAGGATATGCTCTAGGTAAGAATAAGAAAATTATCTTAGTAAGCGATTTTAATGATATTCCATACGACTTAAAGCAGTTAAGATTTATAAGAAAAAGTAGTGATATCAGTGAAATATTACTTAGTATAGAAGAAAGCTTGGAATATACTAGAAATCATTATAACAATATGTTAAGTAAATATGATTATAAACAACTAATATACAGATTCATTGAAGAACCTAGCTTTCTTGATAACATAGAACCTATAGAGTTTGAGGATATAGTTTATATGTGGCTTACTGAAAATGGTTTAAATGTGCAAAAAACGGCGCATAATCGTGATTTGGGGTGTGATTTTATTCTATATACACAATCTGGAAAGAAAGTTGCGATAGAAGTTAAAAAGTATAGACACACATCAAAATTATCAATAACTGTTTTAAGGCAATTGATTGGAATCATGACAGTAGAGCATTTTGATGCAGGAATTATAATTAATACTGGACAATATACAAATTCATTACTACATTACGTAGATGAGATAGAACAAAATGTTTTATTATGGGATATTGAACATTTATATAATATCACTGAAAGCATTAAGCATTTAGAAGGAAGTTTAGATACTAGATAACATAAAAATCTGTGGTATACGCCAGATAACCATATGTTTACGGAAGGTGCGGGTGGGCACGTGTTGAGGGAAAGCTCAGCGCACTACACCTTCTCACTGGGTGCGAGCACCGCCAGGGAGAAAGGTCAAGTGGGTCCAGTTCGAAGATGTCGCAAACACGAGACCGTTAGTGCGCCAAGCAAAGCTTGGCATTTCTTACAGGGTGATAGTCATTGTCAGGTAAGGTCTAACCAACCACCTGTATCGAGTGTTGCGCTAATGCTGGCGACAGCAAAGGTGAAGCGTACACAGAGAATCAAATAAGCCATAGGGGAGACCGTAATCCCTGAAGCATTTTCAGCCTCGTAAAACGTGTACCTAGAAATAGGAAAATGCAGATGACGACGTGTTTAACGTCACGGAAGTCAATACAAGAGAATCGCTATAGGTGAGATTCTTAAGGGTCTGTCGGGGTCCTAGAACATGGCATGTAAGAAGAGAAATGTCAGGAACTTGGGAGGATCTGTAGGTTCCAGCAGTTAGCTGGTAGACCTATCCAATCATAAAATAGGACGGTCAATGACACTACAGGGTTCGGATCAACTCATAGTACTTTGAGGTTGGGAGAGCCAACTACATGGGGAAGGGGTTGACAGAAATATGTATTTTGCAAAGGAAACATTAGCCGGACACGTAGGGCTGGATAAACTAATGCAAACCTCACTGCAAGGAATAAGGCAGAAGGCAAAGAATATTTGCTGAATTACGGAACTGAATATTTCTGAAGAGCCCAGTGCGGTAGTTCCGCACGCTGGGATCTGTGCAAGGTGCGTCGGGTAACCAGCGCTTCTACAGTGAGTCTAAAATTGGTAAAAAAAGGAGCGATTTTGTGAAAGTTTCTATATTTTACTCTTGGCAATCTGATTTACCAAATAACAAAAACAGGAGTTTTATTTATAATGCTATTGAAAAAGCATTAAAGAATATCTATTCGACTACTGATAGTATAACAGAATATATCATTGACAGTGATAGTAGAGACGAAGTTGGGACACCCGACTTAGTTCATTCAATATTCAGTAAGATTGATGCATGCGATATTTTTATTGCAGACATAAGTATCATAAATGGCGTTAATTGCAATGACTTTAAATATAGAAGAACTCCTAATCCTAATGTGCTGATTGAATTGGGATATGCTTCTAGAGCTATAGGGTGGTCTAAAATCATCTGTATTTACAACTCAGAGCATGCTCAAATTGAGGAGTTGCCATTTGATATAAGATCAAGAAAGCCTATTATATATGATACAAGACAAGAGAAGTCAAAACAAAAGGATAGACTTATATCATACTTGGAAACACAAATTAGAGACATTATAGAAAATGAACTTATAGATAAGAGGCTATATATAAAGCAAAAGAGAACTGTTGACTTGGCGATGCAGGCTATATTAATTGATTATTGTTCACTTCTTTATAATGAGAAACAGGGTGCTGAGAGATATAATTACTCTCTATTATTAAATAGCACTCTGGGTGACATAGAATCATTTGTAAAACAAAGAAAGTTCTTGGGCTTTGAGTTGTTCAGGAATATTGTTTTAAAAATAAACGAATTTAGAGATTTTTTTCAAGATGATGTTGAAATATATTTTTTATCGGAAGCTGAAAAAAAACTAATTGTTAAGATAATATTTGAGTTAAGAGAATATTTGAGCTTTCTTGATTCATTAAAACCAGACTTAAATACCGAAAAGAATTCATTGATAGAGGTGATTTCTGCTGAAAGAATGAATCCAGATAATCCACCAAACAGCTATCTTCTGGTAGAAAGGTTAGATGAAGAAAAAGTAAGAGTTATAAGTGGAGGAAACTTTAGAAAGACTGATTTTGATGATTTGTTAAAAATATACTCTCTAAACTCAGAGAATTGTAAGACTTTCAGTTTTATAGTTAGCAACATTGTCTCGATTGTAAATAAGTGGGTTGAGATAAGCGGAAAGTATTTTATCGTTAATGAGAGAGAGATTGTCCGGTCATAGATTATATGTAACTACATATATCAATTCATCAGCGCAAGCAGGATTTGCTGTGGAACAAATGATTGAACAGACAGATATAAAACTATGGAGTCTGTCGGAGATGATAGCAACAAAAGCCAAGATGCTTCCAATTTCATTTTGCTTCAAGGCAAGAAAACTCTAACGCTCCAATAGCTAACAATGTGTTTAGCGCGAGGGTGCTAGAGATAGGTGTCATGGGCAAGAACAGAGCACCACGCACTACTCACTGGGTGCAAGCACCGCTAGGGGGAAGGTATATGACGAAAGGGGAAACAAGTATGCCAAGTAACGTAATTGCAATTATTTGGGATTTCGATAAAACTTTAATCAAGGAGTACATGCAGAGACCGATCTTCGAAAAATATAATGTTAATGAAGAGGAGTTTTGGAAAGAAGTCAATGAACTACCAGATAAGTATGTAGATCAGGGAGTGAGAGTTAATCGAGATACAATATATTTGAATCATATCTTAACCTGTGTAAGACAAGGGATATTTGATGGATTAAACAATAACATATTAAAAGAATTAGGGAAGAATCTAAATTTTTATGACGGTGTTCCAGGTATTTTTACTGAACTAAGAAACACAATGAACAATGCCAGATATAGAAAGCATGATATTAAACTTGAACATTATATAATAAGTACTGGGCTAACTGAAATGATAAAGGGGTCAATAGTAGCAGAGCATGTTGAGTATATATGGGGTTGCGAGTTTATTGAGAATGTCATTAAGTCCGATATTGTAATTAAAGAGTATAAAAATCAAAATAAAGATGAAACCCAGTTAGCACAAATAGGTTATACAATAGATAATACATCAAAGACTAGAGCAATATTTGAAATAAATAAAGGAATTAACGTCTATCCAGAAATTGATGTAAATGCGTTTATGCCACAGGATGTTAGACGTGTACCCTTTGAAAACATGATTTATATTGCTGATGGACCAAGTGACGTACCAGTTTTTTCATTACTAAAATCAAATGGCGGTCATACCTTCGCGGTATATCCGAAAGAGGGAGAGCGAGAATTTAGGCAGGTTGATAATTTGAGAGCAGATGGAAGAATTGACATGTATGGGGAAGCTGATTATTCTAAAGGAACAACAACATACTTGTGGCTAAAATCTAAGGTAGAGAATATCGCAGAACGAATTTGTTCAACCCAAGAAAAAATAATCAAAGAGCGCACCTCGGTATCACCAAAACATATTACATAGAAACGATTGCAAAAATTATATAAAAAAGAGTTAGGAGCACTCTGTAAGCCATTCGTAACTCTTGCACAGTTATTAGTTTAAAGAGTAAAATGCAAAAAGGACGTCTCACTTTGGAAAAAGGTAGGGGTAAAAATGGCAAAAGCATATGATATAAATCAAGTAGCAGAAAAGCTAAAAGTGAGTAAATACAACGTTAAGAAGCTAATAAAGGAAGGAAAACTCAAAGCCTTTAAAATGAGAAATAAATATATTGTAAATGAAATAAGTTTGCTTGTTTTCATGGGGCATAAGATTGAGGAGTGCATAAATAGTGAGGAGTTTGAACAGCATTACTCAGAAATCAATAAATCATACAATAGAAAAATAGATAAGGAAAAATTCTATGAATACTTCTGTAGCTTATTCACCCTCGGTCCTGAGCTGACAAGTGAACACTTTCTGATAAATGAGACTAATTCATTCCATGAAGAGCAGAATTATAATAAAATGGACGAGCAACAAAGTTCCGGAGAGGTAACGCTAACCCATACGGATATCATCAACATTCTTGAAAGTCTAAGTAAAATTCAGCAGATACTACAAAGTAAATTAAAGTAAAATTCAAAAACTTATAGGCTGATGGTTTTCTTATTTTGCACATCGTATGGTTAGAGTTTTTATTATGATATCAGACACATACCTTGAGGTGAAAATATGGATAATAAACAGTACAGAAATATAATGAAGTTTATATCAAGACACACGAATGATCCTTATTACTCGGTACGTGAAGTAATTAATAAATATGGAGAAACCATACCCTTGGTTAGAGTAAAACCACTATTGTCTGAGTATGGTTTGCCTGAAGATATTGAAGTTGTACTGAGAGATATGGAGGAAAGATATAATTCAAAACGTTCACGTCTTCAATACCTATTTTTCTATGTATCAGTTAGTCTTGCAATCATATCATTTTTTTATATTGCAATAGAACAAGGCAATCCCGGTGCGGGCATAGGATATGCTATTTTAGTAATGATTTCTTATTTCTTTATTGCTGCCTTTTTAGAAGGAATCTTCAAATATAGAAAAAATACTGAGCTCCACAAAAAATTCTTTGAGTATAAGAAACAGTTGGATTTGTATAATTATTGGCTCCAGATGAATAGCATTAATTACTGGATGAATCTAGATGGACATAAGTTTGAGGAAGCCGTTGCTCGTGTTTATAGAAAACATGGATATATTGCTAAAGTGAGTAAACAGGGCGGTGACGGAGGCATTGATATTACTCTAACTAAAGGGAATCAGAGAATTGCAGTTCAATGCAAAGCACATAAAAAACCTGTCGGTCCTGCAGTAGCTCGTGATTTGTTTGGAACAATGGATCACTTTGGCTTCTCCGATGGAATCCTAGTCTCAAGAAATGGTTTTACAGTTGGGGTCTATGAGTTTGTTAAAGACAAACCAATCAAACTTGTAAACCTAAATAATATAATGGAAATGACCAACTAAAATAATATATTTCTTCTGAAGAAAAAGGTTGATTAATGCGTTATAATCAGCCTTTTTTCATTTCCACCCATCGAAAATCGCAGTATATTAAAACTTTGTCGAATAACGGAAGAATTTGACGAATTATTTAAAAAGGTGAAATAAATTGGCACATAGAATTACTATAGGAGCACTCCAAATTATATCTAGACAACTATTTAAGTATATAATTGCCCACAAAGAAAGGATAGTTAATATAAGTGAATACAGAGAAAAACCTAATCATAGTTAAAGGGCAGGATGTGACAGAACGAGTATCCCACTGCTCATATAATAATGGGAAGTACGACATCAAATACAATTAGGGAAGAACCTACAGCTATAGTTATCATAATGTTCAATGGTACACTAAACCAGTACTGATTGAGCCTGAATCAATGATAGTATACCACAACAATCAACCCCTATCTGGAATATGCAATATTCTTGACTTTGGAGAATACATACGGATTATCTTCAATACAGGCTATAAAAAAGTCTATCCCAAATATGAGATGAAGTTCGACTATAACCACCTTCGTAACCCCCAAGCCTTTAATACCTTTGGATACTTAAAAATATTGGCAGATAGTGTTGGGGTTGCGGATGAAGATGATAGGAGATTCTTAAGCAAGCAGTATGAGAAAATAACCCATGTTAGCCCGAACTCTGTGCTGGCAAAATATTTATCACCAGCTATAGTAAATAAGCGCCAATATCCAACGCCCCAAATACCTATATTTCCATTTGGATTCAATTTAAGCCAGAAGTCTGCAGCTGAGAAAGCACTATCCGAACAAATTAGTGTTATAGAGGGGCCACCAGGTACAGGAAAGACCCAAACAATATTAAATATTATAGCAAATGCAATCATGAATGATAAAACCGTAGCAGTAGTATCAAATAATAATTCAGCAACAGCAAATGTCTTAGAGAAGCTTCAAAAATATGGTGTAGACTTCATTGCAGCATATTTAGGAAATACTTCGAATAAGGGTAAGTTTTTTTCTGAGCAAACTCAGACATACCCTAATATGAAGAAGTGGCAATTATCCTTAAATAACTACGTCACTCTTAAAAGAGCTGTTGAAGAAAGCGGAGAACAGCTTAACAAGATGCTGGAGCTGAAAAACAAGGTGGCGGTTTTAAAGCAGGAGCTATCTGCATTAATGGTGGAAAGAGAATACTTTTTCACCTATCACAAGGAAACTAACGAAGAGATTAAACCCTATGGAACCCTATATTTCCATAATTCAGGTACTATAATAAAACTGTGGCTAAGCTATCAGCAGCTGGTAGAAGCAGGGGTAAATATTTCTACAAAACATAAATTGATGTATTTACTAAGATACGGTATATTCAACTTTTCCTTCTATGATCATTCCAGCGAAAAAATTATATCTCTATTTCAAAGACTTTACTATGAGAAAAGAGTAAAGGGATTAAACTCTGAAATAGCAACAATAGACAAGAGCCTTGCCAACTATCATTTTGAAGAAGCTATTAAAAAATACAGTGAAGATTCCATGAGGCTTTTCAAGGCAAAGCTTGCTAAGCGATATGGAAATAAGGGTCAAAGGCCATTGTTCACAAAAGATTCCTTGAGGAAGGACTTTGATTCATTTATTCATGAATATCCTGTGATTATGAGCACCACCCACTCCTTGAGGAGCTCAGCAGCTCCAAATTATTTATTTGATTGTGTAATAATGGATGAAGCTTCCCAGATTGACATAGTGACAGGGGCCTTAGCATTATCTTGCGCCCAAAGAGCAGTCATAGTTGGAGACCTTAAGCAATTACCAAATGTAGTGCCTGAGGAGACAAAAATAGAGACAAACTTCATTTTCGATGCATTTCCATTAGATAAAGCCTACAACTATGCAGATAATAGTATACTTTCGTCAGTGACTAAGCTATTTGAAAAAATACCTAAGACCCTGTTAAAAGAGCATTATCGTTGCCATCCCAAAATCATAGGTTTCTGTAATCAGAAGTTCTATAACAATGAGCTAATTGTTCTAACCGAAGAAAATGATCGAGAAAACCCATTAGTAGCCTATAAAACAGCAAAGGGCAATCATGCAAGGGGAAAATATAACCAAAGACAAATAGATGTAATATTGCAAGAGGTAATCCCTCAGCAAATTGATGCCAAGAACAAAAAGTCAGTCGGTATCATATCTCCATATCGAGATCAAAGGGACAGGCTTAAAACTGCTGTAGGAGGACATGAGATTGAAGTAGACACAATTCATAAGTTTCAGGGCCGTGAAAAAGATGTAGTTATACTTACTACGGTTGTTAATGAAGTTAATGATTTTGTAGACAATCCCAATCTAATAAACGTAGCAGTATCACGAGCGGTAGATAAGCTAGTGGTTGTTATATCCGATAATGAAAAGAATACTTCATCAAATTTAGGAGATTTATTGAGATATATTGAGTACAACAATTTTGAAATTATTGATAGTAATATTTACTCAGTATTTGATCTGCTATACCATAGGTATTCAGAAAAATTGGCTGCTGTCATGAAAAAAGGAAGAATAGTTTCAAAATATGAGTCTGAGAATTTAATGTATGCTGTAATAAGTAAGGGTTTATCATCACCAGAATTCGGTAACTTAGATTGTGTAATGAATCAGCCCTTAAGGATGGTTATAAGGAACCTGGAAAAATTAAATGAGGAACAGTGCCAGTATGCAATGAATATATTAACCCACACAGATTTTGTTATTTTTAACAGGCTAGATAAAATGCCAGTTCTAGTTGTGGAGGTAGACGGGTATGCCTACCACGCTAATAACCCAGTGCAGCTGCAACGAGATAGAATGAAGGATACTATTCTTCAGAAATATGGGTATTCCAGTGCTGAGGATTGGGACTGATGAAAGTGGGGAGGAAGCTAGGTTGAGGATGAAGCTGGGGGAAGTGTTAGAAATGCAATAGATATAAGTTTAATTCATACTGAAAGAGAGTGGTTATTTATAAAAGGGTGTAAGTTCCTCTGTAGTTCCTAATATTCAGAAAGCTCATACCGCTTCTTCCCCCTACTCCGTAGGTAAAGTTAGGTTTTTTCATGGTAACGGTAATGGGCTTTTTTAGCGGCGGGCTCGGTGTTCCTGTTTTCTGTTGCTGTTTTTTGACTGAACTAGGATGCTGACGTAGCAGGTATGTTAATGGTACAGCTTCTACTCCTTTTAATGTCGAATCTTAGATGAATTTGACGAACTTTTATTAAAGGTGGTTTGTATTGTCACATAGAATGATATTATAAACAAAATATTCTAAAACTGTCTTGCCGCTTGTAGGGCCAGCCCTTTCATCCATTTTTATTTAACATTGGTAGCACCATATCAATAACCATATCCTTAATTAGTATGTTAGAATAATCCAGTTGGAAAATATGAATAAAATGACTGCTTTATTTCAACACAAATATTGGGGGATTCCAAACTTGACGAAATAAGGGGATCAGTGCAAGGGCAGAGACATCGATTTCTGATAGTGTTAGACTCTTAGAAGTAAAAGTAGTAAGCCAATAATGTATGCTTTAATGAATGTAGTTTCATCTATAATAAGAATTTGAGGTTCAGTTTAAACAATCCTTAAGACAAGTGAATTTGTGTTATCAAAATAAAATTCAATAAATAGGAGGCTTCAAATGAAAGTGTATTTTATTCATCCATCTTTGACAATTGCAACCAATGAACAAGCAGAAAATTTTTATGTTATCTGCAGCAAAGAAATGGAAGAACATATTGAAGTAGTACATGTAAAATCTACGACTGTTATGCTATCAATTGATATTGTTGATGAAGATATTATTGTATTTTTCAATAGAAACGATCAGAATTATAATTTGCATTTTACGGCTTTTCTCACCTGTGCTATTGAAAATAAAGCTCAATTTTTCCCGATAGCTATAAGTAAATATCACAGAGAACCCCCTATTCTTTTAAGTAAATCACAAAGTTTCGATGTTGTTGAAGCCCTAAGACAAAGACGTTTGACTGATGGAAATATAACTACAGTAGCGTATGCGTTAGCTAGAATAATAATTTGTAGAATCCAGCCAACTTTATCAAAAGAAGATATGCAAATATTTATTAGTCATAGGCGTATGGATGGTGAAGATTTAGCAGCACAATTTTATGGTGAATTTAGAGTTCGCGCTGAAAGTGCTTTTAGAGATTTAATTGACATTAAAGTAGGAGAAGATGCTCAAGAAATTATTGAAGATAATTTAAAGAAGAGTGATGTAGTTGTCTTTATTGATACACCGAAATCAGGTGAGTCATATTGGATAAAAAGAGAATTAAGCATCGCACTTGCATTGAATATTCCAATTGTTTGGGTAAAAGTCGGAGATTCAGAAAATCGAACACGTTTAGATGTTAAGCCGGCTGATACCCATCATTTTTATTACGAGGACTCTACACTAAGTAATATTTCAAGTGATTCCTCTTTAATAGATAACATTATTCACAAGGCATTCCGAATATCTAGAGAGTCAGCAAAACATGTTTTTGATAGAATACATTTACTGAAGAACATAGCTAAAAACAATGGTATGACTTTAAAAAAATTAGATTCTAAACATATGATCTATAGAATTGAAATTCCAAGAAAAAGTTTTAAGTATTACCAGAAGCCCATTATGCAAATAGTACAATGCTATGGAAGACGACCAAAAGATGCTGAACGTTCAAATATAATACCCATTTTAGAAGGGTTAGGATACATTACACACAACGAATATGGCCCGTATTATGACACAACTATACTCTTATCACCAATAATGGAAGAGGAAGTAGATTATAGTGTTAATTTTTTGACTGAATCATTTGATTCATATCTTTACTATTTAGAGGAATATTTAAATCCTATAAAACACAGGAATTCTAATGGAAAAGGCATAATTATTTCGGGTGCATTCCCAGACTGCCAACCAGATTATCAACAATATTTAACTGATGCTGTTTATTCATTGACTAAATCTATTTTTCAGTCTAAGGGTAAAGTTATATTTGGGGCACATCCTACATTTCAGCATTTAATTTTTGATATGGGTAAGATGTATAGACCGGATGACTATAAAGATGCAACACGATTATATGTTTCTAAATTCTTCGCAACAGAAGCTGTAATTGAAGAAATGAATAAAAAGGCTACAGTTAAGGCAACCGATATAGTTGAAAATGGTCGAAATGAAAGTCTTACTCTTATGAGAAAAGAGATGATATCAGACGAAAATGCTATTGCTTTAGTCTGTCTGGGTGGTAAAACTAAGTTAGGAGGACATCAACCTGGAGTTGATGAAGAAATAGCGATAGCAAGATCAAAGGGATTACCGGTTTTCATTATCGGGTCTGTAGGTGGACGGTCTGCAGAAATTGCACAATATTACAATGAAATTGGTTGGACTGAAAAAATAAATAGCTTGTCAGTTGAAGATAACATGGAATTGATGACGAGCGTTGATTATATGTCTCTTTCAAACAAAATACTTAATAGTTTAAATTTTTAAAATAAAAAATTGTAAGGAGAGTATGCCATGGCAAAACGAGTATTTTTTAGTTTTCATTATCAAGACGTTATTGATTTCAGAGCGAATGTAGTTAGAAACCACAAGCTGACAAAAGATAATAATGCTGGCTATTTCGATGCTTCTATTTGGGAAGAAGCAAAAAAGACAAGCGATTTGGCACTGAAGCGCCTGATAAATAGTGAAATCCAAAACACATCAGTTACTTGTGTGCTAGTCGGTACCCATACTTTTGAAAGGCGTTGGGTAGATTATGAGATTTTCAAAAGCCTGGAGAAAGGTAACAAGATATTGGCAATACATATAAATGGTATAAAAGATAAATATGGCCAAATAAAGGCAAATGGGAATAATCCTCTCTATTATCTGGGTTATTCATTTATAAATAATGGCACTAAAGTTAAACTCCATAATTTTATTAAAGGCAAGTGGACTGATTATACGGACTTAGAAGGATGGACTGTAAATCAAGTAGAGGTTGGATACAGAGACAAGATATATAGACTTTCAGAGAGATATTCAGTATATGATTGGATTTCAGATGATGGTTACAATAATTTTGCAAAGTGGATAGAGTAGTATATAGATTATTACAAAATGCCACTTCGAAGTATATCATTTGCCAAAACTTAGATTTATGAGAGGAGAATTATTATGACCAAGAGGCAAGTATTTTTTTGCTTTGAGTACAACAAGGATTGTTGGAGAGCAGGACAGGTAAGAAACATGGGGAAGGTTGATAACAGTTCAACATTTTCGGACAATGATTGGGAGGAAGTTAAAGAAAAGACCGATGCCAAAATCAAGGAATGGATAGATGCCCAAATGGCAAAGCGATCTTGTCTAGTTGTGTTAATCGGAGCAACCACATCAGGACGTAAATGGATTAATTATGAAATTCAAAAAGCCTACGAATTAAATAAGGGGATTGTTGGTATTTATATTCATAGATTAGAAGATAGTGATGGTAAACAAACCACCAAGGGGAGCAATCCTTTTTACAATATTTTAATTGGAAAAGACAAAGAGCGCCTATCCAAATATATTACATGTTTTGACCCTCCTCATTTAACTGGCAAATATGTTTATAACGATATTAGTGAAAACATTGAGCAGCTAATAGAGGATGCTATTGCGAATAAAGACAACTATTAGTGCTTAATAGTATTGTCAAAAATATAGTGTTACATTAAACATAAGAGTGTTAATACTCCCGTGTCCTGAGATAGATGAGGTGAGTTGTCGTAAAATTGCTTGTAAGTTGACCAATAAGGTAGAATGGAAGGGGAACTATGTAAGTTCCCCTTCCCAGTACAGTCCCTTCATGATATAGATATCAATGACTTCTTATCCGTTTTAAGCGGTATTAAGTAGTGCGTGGATGCATGCTTTTACATGTTGAACCTCTTCTCATTCAAGTTAATACGTATATAAATCATAACTTACGGCAGTTCCGGTAATCCAAGCTCCTTCAAAAATTCATTATGAGTTTTCTTTGCCTTAGTTATCCTTTCTTCTATTTCAACCAAATCTTTATTGACTTTAGTAATGTCAATAATCTCTTCAGGCTGGGCAGTGTTGACATATCGAGATATGTTTAAATTGAATTGATTTTTTTCAATTTCCTCTATAGAAACACGACGTGAATACTGTTCGGCTTCTTTTCGATACTGGTAAGTCTCAATAATTTTATCTATGTGTTCGGGTGCAAGATAATTTTGCCGCTTACCTTTTTCAAAGTATTCGCTTGCATTAATAAACAATACATCATCGGACTTTTTGCATTTTTTTAAGACTAATATACATACAGGGATACCCGTAGAAAAGAACAAGTTTGCTGGCAAACCAATGATTGTATCGATATTGCCATCTTTCAATAATTTTGTACGAATCTGTTCTTCAGCACCACCTCGGAATAAAACACCATGTGGAAGAATAATTGCCATGGTTCCTTCATCGCTTAAAAAATGAAAACCGTGCAGTAAGAAGGCAAAGTCTGCAGATGATTTTGGTGAAATTCCATAATTCTTAAAGCGGAAATCGTCACGCATGGTCTCGCCTGGTTCCCAGCGATAGCTGAAAGGCGGATTTGCAACCACAGCATCATATTCCAGTTTTTTTGCTGGGTTCATTTCACTGAGTATATCCCAATCGTTAAGCAGTGAATCCCCGTGATGGATTTTAAATTCGTTATCCTTCAAACCATGTAACAACATATTCATTCGCGCAAGATTATAAGTTGTAATATTTTTTTCCTGACCGTGTATTTGTCCAATACTATTGGGGCCAAGATGCTTCCTAACATTTAGTAATAGTGATCCAGAGCCACAGGCAAAATCAAGGACTTTTTTCAGTTTTTTCTTATTTCCAGAGCTAGGATTCTGACTATCTAATATGACAATTCGAGATAATATAGTTGAAATCTGTTGTGGTGTGTAAAATTCTCCAGCTTTTTTTCCTGAACCAGCAGCAAACTGGCCGATTAAGTACTCATAGGCATCCCCTAAAATATCGCTTTCAATAGAAAAATCAGATAGCCCTTCTGCAATTTTTTTAACAATAGTGCATAGTTTTGCATTGCGGTTAGAATAGTTTTTCCCAAGTTTTTCAGAGTCTAAGTTGATTTCTGAAAACAATCCTTGGAAAGTACTTTCAAACGAATCATTTTCGACATGATTAAATCCAGCTTGTAAGGTTTTTAAGAGTTCATTGCTTCCAGTCCTCGCAAGCTCGTGAATATTACTCCATAAATAGTCCGGCCTTATAACATAATGAACTTTACGACGCATATGCTTTTCAAATTCAGCAACATCTTTCTCGTTTTCTTCATACCATACAGATAGCGGAGTCCTTCGATCATCTTCTTGCAGTTTAGGGTAATCTTTTCCGAGTTCTTTTTCAGCTGCAAGTTCGTAGTAATCTGAAAGGTAACGTAAAAACAGGAAAGACAACATGTAATCTCGAAAATCATCTGCATTCATTGCTCCACGTAATTGATCGGCAATACTCCATAAAGTAGCGCCAATTTGTTTATATATTAAATCAGTCATTATTTCACCCCTACATGAGTAATAAAATTATACTTATTTTGAAGCTTATTAAAAACATCTAGGAAAAGTTCTTCGTTATCCGGTACCATTTCTTTTGCCTCATATCGGAAAACTGTTTTATGTGACAGTGTATTAACTATTCTTGCTACTACATCAGTATCATCAATACCAATTTGTTCCAATACATACGATATTCGACCAACACCTAAAAAAGAACTTATACTTTCCAAGACTTGCCTTAGTATTGCGAAATGATAGGCATATATTTTTTTTTCATTTACAGCATGCTGAAGCAATTGAAGTAATTCAAGATGATATAAAAAAACATCCTTGTTACAACCAAGAAACTCACAAGAATAATCTGTATTCTTCATAATATATAATTGAATGGAATTCTTATAAGCACTTGCTTTTTCTCCTTTTGTAAGCCAATCTGCAAGGATTGAAAAGAAACCAACATGGTGTGTTGTTATAATAATTTTTCTTTCTTTGTAATGCTCATCTATCAAGTCTATCAAGGTTGATGCAGTAATGAATATATTGTGATCATCAAGACTGGAAACAGGATCATCAATAAAAAAATGGCTGTTCTGTTCGCCTGTCCAACCCTGTACATCAAATAAGGTGAGGAAAAAAGACCAAATAAAGATTTGCTCCTCTCCTCTCGATATTTTAATATAATTTCTCTCGGTATCCGTACTTTCTGCTTTAGAAAAAAATTGAATAGCTTCTATACCTTGTGATCTGTCTTTAAAAAAACTGAAATTAAAATCGAACTTGGGCTTGAAGATTGAAAGCTTTTCTCGTAATTTATTTTCATCTATTGCAGAATGAAATTGATTTAAACTCGAGGGAATTACTTCAAGTTTTAAGTTTTCTAATTCATTATTCCAATAGAATAAATCTTCACTGTATGCATTGTAGTAAACACCAGAATGGGTATCGTTATTTTTATTTTTTGTGATATTTTTATATTCTACAGAGAGTCGCGTTTTTCCAGTGCCATTAAATGCAAAAATCAGAACTATATTTTTATTTAACTCTATCAAGTGATTTGCCAGTTCTATTATATCTTTATCTAATGAAATAACCTCATTACTCACATGCACACCTCCCCATCTGACAAAAATAGACTCTGTATCATGCCTATTTTATAATTTTTTAGAGCATCTATTTTTTGACCTTGAGCGGTTATGAGTACATCAACAGTGTTTAGGAAATCAGCTATTTTCAGCTGTTCAATTTTGGATATAGGATATGCTATTGACAAATTTCTTAAATCAGAACCATATATCCTTCTAATGGTAGTTGAGTTTAGTTTTTCCCAATTAACATTGCAAAGGATATTAAACAGAAGTTCATTAGTAATTGCTAATGATGGATTATCAATCCACACTATATTTGAGTCTTGGTAGTATGCATCTTGTCCATCATAGGGTACGCATTTACCAACTGTCCCACTGCAAGTTAATAAAACCTCACCTTTTCTTGGGTATTTGTATTTTGACTTATATTCGTCATATAAATCCTTACTGATATATGCATCAGGTTCCCCACCCAATGTTCCTATTTTATAGAATGGGATACCGCCATTCTCATTTGTTTGATCCGCAAATATCCTTTTGCACATCAGAACATCTCCAATATGACCAATAGTGGTTTTTATCCACTCCTCAGAACTTAAGAACTCAGGAAGTCGCCATTCAGGCAAGCTTTTCCCTTCAGTAGGAAACAGCTTTTGCATCAATCCCTTTTTATGGTTTTTATAGGATTCGAGTTTCCTAACCTCTGCAGTGATTAAATCATCAAGAGAGGTTAGGCAATCGGCGATTTTCTTTTGCTCTAATATATTTGGTAAATAAATAGGAAACTCCAAAAATGTTTCTACTTGTATACGTTTAGCTTTCCTACCGCCATCAGCTATTTCGCCATATTTTTTGTAAAAGTCTTTCCGCTGTACATACTCAAGCAAAAATTTCGCATCAAGATTTTTGCTGATGTCAAAACAGGGCAAATCAACTGTCGATTCAAAATGGTTCAAATGACTTGGTATTATTCCAAATGCTTGGTTTAAAAAATCAAGCTTACTATATATAAATTGACCAGCTTTACGACGAAAATATTGTGTATTTTCACTGCCTTTTGACGTTTCTTGTTTTTCGAAAACGCCATTTCCCCATAACTTAACTGTTATTTTTTTTGCGATATTACCTGTATTTCCTTTTATTCTACTTTCATGTAAAAAGTTACCAATTCTTTCTTTTACCCAAGATTCTTGAAACTCAGGAAACCTGAGCCTAGGCACCAATTGCTTGTTGTCTTCTTTACTCATATGCACTTAACCCCACAATCTCACGCCCACCGGCAAGTTTTTTTAAGAGTGGAATCATATCCTCCATGAGTTCCAGCTCCTTTCTGGTACGTTCTTTCCAACTCAAATCCAGTGGCAACAATAATTCGCTAAGTTTCTCCCCATCAAAAATCATGCGGTCAATTATTTCACTCACAAAAGGCTGTAGCGTATCTGGATGAAGTCCATGCTTTTGTGCAGTCTCCGACATTTCTTTCGAGGCCTTTTCTGCCTTGAACTTCTGGTATCCTTCTTTTATCTCTTTTTCATTTAGTGCTTCGCCTGCTTTAAGGGTATTAATGTAGGCAATAATATCATCCCGTTCTTCCATTAAATTACTACTCGAACAAAGTGTGTTGATCAATTGTTCACGGGTCATTTTCTGCTTTCTTGGTTCGCTTTGGGTGAACTTAGATATTAAAGACATGATATAATCATAGTCAATGACTGCTGAAGAAAACAGGACAAACTCAAAATCTAACTGTTCAACATCAGGGTTTACATCTGCAGCATTTTTCCCCTGCTGAGCCTTTAGACGCTGAGCTATTTCGATATAAGCACCTCGGAAGGCACGGAGAGTATCATCTGGCAATCGCTTCTCAATTATCGCCTTCTCGTCTTCAGAAAGATCTGTATATTGATCGAGCTGAGTTTTAAGCCGCTGCACTTCTTTAAATTTATTAATAAACTCTGCCCGTGCCTGATCTCCTTTTAGATTATTTACTTCTTCTGGTCTACATGAAACCCCATGGGACTCCATAAATTCTTCGAGTTCTTTTACCGCTTTACTAAGCTTTTCGACAACCACAGGTGCAGGATCAACAAGCCATATTTCTTTAGCCTTAGTGGTATCTTCACCGGAAAAGAGAGCAATGGCCTCATCCACCTCGTTGATCTGTTTTCTGAAATCTAGGATATTACCATATGGTTTAGTATCATTCAGTACACGATTTGTTCTAGAAAAGGCTTGAATTAATCCATGAGTTTTCAGGTTTTTATCCACATACAAAGTGTTTAAGTACTTTGAATCAAAACCAGTCAAGAGCATGTCAACAACGATAACCACATCAATTTTGTTTTTGTGTGGGTAGTCAGCATTGCTATATTTATGGTCTTTAATTCGCTTTTGGACATCCTGATAGTATAAATCGAAATCATTTATGCGGTGGCTTGTTCCATACTGTAGGTTATAATCCAACATGATGGTCTTCAGTGCTTCCTTCTTACTATCAGGATCTTGTTCATTATCAGCTTTTTCCTGAGGTAAGTCCTCTTGGATCTGTTGAACATCTTTATTTCCCTCAGCAGGTGGAGAAAATACGCATGCTACATTTAAGTAATCATATTCTTTATCAGCTTTCAGCAGTGCTGCTTGCCTTTTTTTAAAAAGATTATAGTATTCAATTGCGTCATTAATTGAAGCTGTCGCCATGATAGCATTGAAACGCCTACCATTTGTAGCAGCATTGTGCTTGTCTAAAATTGCATCCACAACAGCTTTCTTGTTAGTTATCACTACTGGTTTAATTGGGCTTTTGCTATCCAATTCAAAAAAATCGATATGAAAACGGAGGACATTGCCATCATCAATAGCATGGGTAATTGTGTAGGCATGTAACTCCTTTTCAAAAATATCTTTAGTTGTCTTATATGTGGCCTGTGTGCCGTCAATTTGTTTGTAGATCGCATTTGCATCAAAAATAGGTGTTCCTGTAAAACCAAAAAGTTGAGCTTGAGGGAAAAATTCTTTAATGGCTTTATGATTGTCTCCAAACTGTGAACGGTGGCATTCGTCAAAAATTATGACAATTCTTTTGTCCCGAAGAGGCATTAGCCTTTCCTTAAAGGTCATTCTACCTTTTTCCTTATTGGCTTGGTTTCTTTTACTGTTTTCGTCAAGGGCAAGGCCAAGTTTCTGGATAGTGGTGACAATTACCTTATCACTATAATCTTCCGATAGCAGTCTTTGTACCAAAGTTTCAGTATTGGTGTTTTCTTCAACACACCCCTCCTGAAACTTATTAAACTCTTCACGCGTCTGTCGATCAAGATCTTTTCGGTCGACGACAAATAAACACTTTTCAATATCAGGGTTGTCTTTGAGAAGTGTAGATGCTTTGAAAGATGTAAGTGTTTTTCCACTTCCTGTAGTATGCCAAATATATCCATTTCCTCTATTCTGATGAATGCAGTCCACAATAGCTTTAACTGCGTAGATTTGATAAGGCCGCATGACCATCAGTTTCTGTTCGCTTGTTACGAGAACCATATAACGACTGATTAGTTGCCCTAACTTGCATTTGGGTAGAAAAAAATCAGCAAAGTCGTGTAAATGTGTAATTTTTTTATTGTTTTCATCTGCCATTTGATAAATTGGTAGAAATCTCTCATCCGCGTTAAAACAAAAATGATCTTTATGGTTGTTTGAGAAGTAGTATGTATTACTTTCGTTACTAACAATAAAGAGTTGCATAAAGCAGAGCAGCGAATTTGTAAATCCGTTGCCCGGGTCGTTCTTATATTCAACAATCTGTTCCATAGCACGTTTTGGTGTTACATTCAATGTTTTGAGTTCAATTTGTACAACTGGAACTCCATTAATAAGTAAAATAACGTCGTATCGATGGTAGCTATCCTCAGTATTCATTCGAAGTTGGTTGATGACTTCAAAATCGTTTTTACACCAATCCTTAATATTAACCAATGTATATTGAAGTGGTGTTCCATCTTCGCGCTGAAATGTATTTATCTCCCGCAAAGTCTTTGCGGCTTTAAATACATCAGAAGTAATAATTTCATCACGCAAACGAGCAAATTCAGAATCACTAAGTTTGACTCTATTGAGCTGTTGAAAGCGCTCTCTAAAATTCGCTTCAAGAGTAGATTTGTCTCGAATGTCCGGACGGTATGTGTACTTAAGCTCCTCCAGCTTTTTGATCAAGTTATCTTCGATTAGTTTTTCCGATAGCATTACCTTTTCACCCTCAATCTAAGTAAAGTTATTTTATTTCATTTGTATATAGAGCTACTCAACCCTCTTAACCACCACAAGCGGACTAAAAATAATACTATACTTCCCAACAGAGTGAGAATACCCATAGATACCCTTAAAATGCTCTAAAGCAGTATCAATAAATTCCTCTGTAACACCTAGATATTCAGAAAGCTCATGCCGGTTCCTTACTCCTGCTTCGTAGGCAGCGATAAGACTATTCAGGGTAATGAGCTTTTTTACTGCCCAGCGGCGGGCACGGAGCTCCTGCTTTCGGTTGGTGATTTTGGATTGATCTAGGATGTTGCCGCTGCTGGTATGATGATGGCCTAGCTCCTCAGCCAGTATACAGGTTTTTTCTGCTTCAGTAGTAACGCTTTTATTTATGGCTATTACATTATCTGCATATAAGCCCTTTATTTTATCAGATAATGGTATTGAAATTATATCTATATCTTCATTATCAATTTCCATTAAAATTTTTTCGTACATTAGGCCCTCCATAGTTAACGGAACTAAGATAGTGTAGGACTACTTGTCCTTTTTTTGTTCTCGTCTCATCTTAACAAATTCCTTAAACTTCTCTATGTCAGCTAATTCTTCATCTGTCCATTCTTCACCGTCGTGATGAGCAGCAATGGTATCAACATAATTCGAATCCTTTCTTCCCAATAAGTAGTCTATGGAAACCCCAAAAAAGTCAGCTATCGTAATCTTGATTTCATCACTAGGGGTTCGTTGTCCACTCTCATATTGAGATAGTGTTGTATTGCTAATGTTAAGAATTTTGGCTAACTCAAGTTGAGTCATATCCTTTTTTTCTCTTAAGTATTTAATTCTATTGCCCAGCATTACATTACCTCCTAGTTTCTCATTATGAAAATATTATATATTATGTTTTGCACTTCGAAAATCAACTTCCACAAAAAGAGAAAAAAAGCATTGACTTTTGCTAAATGAGAAAATATAATTATATATATATTCACAATTAGCAAAATGGATGTGAGGTGGAAGGTTTGAATAATTTAAGTAGCTTGAGAATTAAAAAAAATAAAACTCAAGAAGAAATGGCAAAAACGCTAGGCATAGGCGTATCAACATACAACCAGTATGAAAATCTACAGAGAAACGTGCCTGAGAAAATTGCTACTAAAATCGCTGAAATATTAGACGTAGATGTAAAGGATGTTTTTTTACCAATTAAATTCACAATCAGCAAAATGTAAATTTATTTTATATCGTTTTACTTGTATTTCACTTAACCTATAACTTTCTATAGGCTCAATGAATATTCCTTCTAATACTACTATCTAGCACTTCACATAATAGTCTTCACAAGCTATAAATCATTGAAAGGAGGGAGCAAAATGCTAAAGCAGCCAACCCAAAAGCGCAACATGGGTCAGGCAGCACTAAATGAGGAAAAAAGAAACATAGATTTACTAAACGAGGCCTTAGGGGATATAGAGCTGACGGGAGCAGAGGAGCATAGTCTTATATGGCTATGTGGATGGGAGACATCAACAGTAAAGCACATCATAGCTGCCTTTAACAGGGCGATGGATAAATTAAAGTAAAGGAGGTAGTCTTATGGATCATGCAATAAGTGCTATGCTACCACATTATGAAGTGCTGCTAGATTGGTACATAGATGAGCAAAAAACTGGGGACTACAAAAGATACAATGATAACCCACATCAGAGAGAATTAAAAGCACTGAATAATGCAATGAATATTTTAAGTTTGTATTTGGGCTGGGAGCCTAATAAACTTGTTAGAGAAATAAGGTACAGGCTAGAAGCCTACAAAAAATGAAAAGAATCTGCTTAACTTTGGCGAGTCACAGATTCTTTCCCTTCACGTATCCCACAGGGGGATATATAAGTTTTTATTATTATATCACTTGAAACATTGAATTGTCAACATTTTACATGAGATAAAGGGGTGGTTGTATGTTTGATAATAGCACAGGCTGTGCTGCACCTATTAAGAACAACATCCGTAAGTTCAGAACATCTAAGGGGATAAAGCAGCAGGAGCTGGCGGATGCACTGGAGATAGACAGGACGTATCTTTCTAAGCTGGAGAACCAGAAGTATACACCCGGTACGGAGCTGATGTATAAGGTCTGTGTATTCTTCGATGCAGGGCTGGGGGATGTGTTTTATATCTAGCATATGGAAGATTACTTATAAAAAAAGAGACAGTACAAACAGTCTCTAAAGAAAAGGGATGAAAAAATGTCTAAGGATTTAATGGGTGACTTTATATACATTATTGAAAACATGAGTCTTGGTAAGATATGCGAAGTTCTTAATATTTCCTTAAACCAAGCTGTTAGGCTAAAAAGAGTTGTAAGGAATAGAGAAGAAATTACTGTAAAGATTGAGGTTTCTAGGCTTATTCAACTCATGAAATTTAGGAATTAGAAATTTAAGAACTTATATTTTTCAATTTCACCATATCCGCTATCAAAATAAACAGAAGTATCAAGTAAATAGGAATCGTCTAGTAATTTTTCTGAATCAAAGGTAGAATAGTCCGTCTCACTTTCTGGTTGAATCCAGATTAATAATAGATTAAAAAGTATTACATCATATTTTAGAAGTGTGCTGGCTACCTCATCAAAATCACGATGCTCTCTGCTTTGGTATAAATTTTCTGCTTGTTCTTTATAAAAATTGTACTTGCTGTAAAGAGTCAACTTAAATTTAACTGGATGATAGATGACTTTCCCAGGAAGACCTCCTTCAAACTGTGAGGGATCAATGTAAGTACCTTCAGGATATTCTGCTAAGGCAGTTTGGTAGATGGAATCCCATCCTAAAGGGATAGTATCGAGATTTAAATTCCAAAGATGTTTACGCATTTAAACACTCCTTAGTAATAATTTTATCATTTTGCACTATGAGACATCTGTATATTCGAATTATAGCATTGTGGCTAAATGGAAATCAAATTTTTGCCAATATTTAAGGGGGTAATTTCATGTATCAAAATAGTTCAAGCTGGGTAGACCTCACCACTGAGTATAAGGAGAGCTACAGGAGCCTGGAGGAACTTAAGCAGAGAAGGAAGGGGACAGGCTCCACGGAGGATACAGTGGACTGTGAGCTGGCCGGAAGCATGATGGGGGAGCTGGCAGCCACCATAAAGGAGCTAAAGAAACGGAGCTTGCATGAGTTCAATTCTATAAGTGTGGAGGATATTTGTAATCCTGCTTATGGGTTGACGGAGCGGCAGAGGGATATAGCCTTATTAAGGCAGGAAATGAATTATTATGATATAGCTAGTAGGCTTAATCTTGACCCATCAAGCGTATTTGAAACCTTCAAGCAGTCTATAAATAAGATTTTGAAATTAAAAAAGCAGGAGCAAAGTTCAATCCCTATAGGTTTAAGCTCTCAGGAAGAAGCAGTATACATATTCTATTTTCATGAAAAATTGAGGCCTAAAGCTATCGCAGCTAGGATGGATGTTAGCATAAATACTGTTAAAGGATACATCAATAGAATCAAACAAAAAACGGGTGTCAAATCTACCCAATAATGGTAAGGGGAGAGGTGCGACCAAATTTAAGTAATTGAATACCGGTTCCAATGAATATTGAAACGAGCGAGAGTACGCCACGACCCGTAAGGTGAGCGACGCCAGAATACATCTGAAGGTCATTGCCATGATGTTCAATACTCATTGGAGCTGGTATGCTAGTAGGTATTTATGGGAGGAGGTGATACCATGAACTACGGAGGCATTGGCTATATCTTGTTTTGCATTTTGATTTCCTTTGGTGGGTTATTAATCTTCAGAAAGGAGCTGGAAGTGGAGATAGAAATAGAAAAGGCCCATCTGCTGCAACAGAAGAGGCCCTCAAATAATTACTATACAAAAATTATATCATAAGTGCCAAAGACCTATCAATAATTATTTGAAATTCTGTCTTTGGATGAATAGGCCCGGTATTTAAGCTACTGGGGCTAGTTTTATAAAAGGAGGGAGCCAACTTGGACACTAAGTTAGTGGAGAAAATAAAGAAACTATTGGCCTTGAGCGAGAGCGGCAATGAACATGAAGCAGAGGCTTCTATGCTAAAAGCCCAGGAGCTACTGGCCAAACATAAGTTATCTTTAAGAGAGGTTAAAGATTTTAAACTGATTGATAGTGCTATAAAAGAAAAGAGAAGCAATGTTACCTTTACAAAAGCCAGATGGAAGGCTTCGCTGGCATATTTAATCGCTGAAAACTTCGGCTGCTACCATTATTTTAAAACAAGGCATTCTCATACGATAGCCTTTTTTGGAAGGGAAGAGGATATTACCGTATGCAATATAGTTTTGGAATATGCCATAGACTGCATTAATAGTTCGGTGAAGAGATTTAAATATCAGTATGTAAAGGATGGGTATAGCACAAAAGGTCTTGAAAATGACTATGCAATGGGGTTTATAGCCGGGCTACGTAAGAAGTTTGAGGAACAGAAGAAGGCAAATCAAGAATGGGGATTGGTGCTTGTAAAGGATGCCGAAGTGATAGATGCATATGAGAATATTAAGTTCAAAGGGTCTATCGATACCAAAACTAAATTCCAAGGACACTCAGAGGCCTATAAGCAAGGTCAGAGTGATGGGCAACTGTTTAGCATCTCTGACAAGATTGCTGAAGGGGATAGTCAGGAGATATTGGTTTTGCGTTGATAAATAATGCCCCATGTTATCAGTTTTTAGCATGGGGTTGTTCTAATAAGGAACTTAGGTATATCATGTAATGAGCTGGCCTTCGGATAGGTCTGTTTGAACTGTAAAAATCTGAGAGGGAAGAATGAAACAAGAGATGCATTCTAATTTAAATAATTAACTCTTTTGCTTAAATTGTGTATTAGCTTTAATAATTTTAATATTTAAAGAAATTACTTGACAAATTTCAAGAAAATGGTATTATTTAGTTAAAATCATTTATCTTGGGAGGGCTGTAAAATGACACTAAATATTAAAAACAAAACTAGGGAATTGATAGTTTCAGCTATACAAAGTGCTATGGGAAAAGCTAAATTCAATATGTTATTAAAGGAAACCATAGTAAATATGAGCGTACCTAATGACAAGTGGGATTGTATAGTGACCAAGATATTTAATTTCATGGATAATGAGAATTACAAATTACATATTCATAACACAGGTATTTTCAAGGTTGCGTTTATATATGAAGTGGAGACAAAGCTCTTATTCAGTATTATGCGAAAGTCAAATTATAAAGATTTTCTAAATGGAAAAAAGAAGGCTACGCATTATGCTAATTGCACTTTGAAATTTAATAAAGACCTTCCAAGGATAGTTGAGCAAATAGCCATGGTTGATCTTCCGGAATTATCAGAAAAAGATAAGGATATTATAGGCTGGAAAAAAGAAAAAATTGTAAATGGCCTTGAAATCGAAGAAACAGATGTAAACTACTATGTGACAATTGCTTTCGAAGAAGATGGCTTTGCCGTTAAAAATGTAGAAGCGTTTTTAACAAATGAATATTATGAAGTTATAGACTCGAATGACTTTAGTGAGTTTATTAAGCCTGATATTGAGGATAATAATTTGGCAGTAGGGGAACAGAATATTCTTATAAGTATAAAACAAGATGGATCCTCTGAAGCAATACATAATGAGAGTAATAAGGCTGACAATGATGTAAATACTGAAGATATAGATAAGTCTGAGACTGATATCGCTATTAGCATTAAAGAAGACAAAAAGACAAAATAACTATAAGGGAGTATTTGGCTATGGCATTCAATGGTGAGAGATTAAAAAAAGCTAGACTATATAGAAACATGACAATAACAGAGTTAGCTGAAAAAATAAATGTAAGCAAACAGGCTATATCACAATTTGAGAAGGGGACAACTAATAAGGGACCTATATCACCAAAGCCAGATGTGCTATTTGCTATAGTTTTAGCCTTAGGATTTCCTAAGAAGTTTTTTGAAGAGTATGATGACTATGACATCAGTATTGAAAACACCTTTTTTAGAGCATTATCCAGTACTAAGAATCTCGATAAGAAAACCCAGGAGATCAAGACAGAATTAATTGTTAGACTATATAACTACTTAAATTCATATTTAGATTTTCCAAGACTGGATTTGCCGGATGTATCAGAGATGGAGAATGAAGATGTCGATATTCTTGCATCATACGTTAGGAATTATTGGTCTTTAGGTCAAGCAACAATACCTAACATGGTAAATTTGTTAGAGAGTAAGGGGATAATAGTATCCAGCTTTGAAGTTAACAACAAGAAAATCGATGCATTTACTCAGATGCATAAACTGGATAATATTGAACAATTCTGTGTGGTGTTGGGAAATGATAAACCTTCCATGGTAAGAAGAAATTTTGACTGTGCTCATGAACTTGGGCACATTTTATTGCACAATTCTATGGGGGATTTATCATTATTGGAAAGTGAAGAACAGCGAGAGCTAGAAATACAGGCTAATCAGTTCGCGGGAGCATTTTTACTTCCAAGGGAGAGTTTTTTTAAAGACCTTCTACATCCAACAGATTTAGATTACTATGTGCAGTTAAAGAAAAAATGGAAGGTCTCTGTCTCAGCCATGATTTTTAGGGCAAGGACACTGGGACGAATAACTAACTCGGAATACCAAACCCTTATGAAGAAAATGGCTATTAAGAAATGGAGAATAAGTGAGCCTTATGATGATGTGTGGCCATTACAGAAACCGACATTGTTTAGAAAGTCATTTGAGCTTTTAAAAAACAATGGCAAAATGACTAACCGACAGTTTATAGATCGATTATCGGCAAAGGGACTAACCTTATATGCTCGGGAAATTGAAGAGCTATTATCTTTAGAACCAGGGGACCTAACAGACACTAAGCTGCCTATAAATGAGGCTGAGCCAAAACTAAAAGAAATACATTATGAAATGAAGTAACTAATAAGCAGTGCCAATATAGCAGATTCCTAACAGACCCATATAAGGGGTCTGTTTTTGCGTGCAAAAGATTATGAGGGGGTAGGGCCCATGAATCTAAATGAAGCGAAGGAGAGGCTTAATAATGCCATTATGGGAGTAGATAATCTAACCTGTGATGAAATTCTTAAGCTTAGTATGGAGGCTGATAAATATATTGTCCTGGAGCAGAGGGCTAGGCTGGAGAAGCTTCTGGGCGAAGGTAGTTATAGAAAATAATAAGGAGGGTTTGTGCTATGAAAAAGCTTGAGGATGTTAAGCAATATTTAATCAGCGGCTGCTGTTTGATTTGTACCAGGTACAAGGGCAACAAAGGTAAGTGCAGTGGAAAGATTAGCTCTAAGGGGTGCTTAGGGTTTAATGAAAGATAGTCTTAAATGAATAGTTATTTACAGTCAAACCGTTGATTATACGGTTTTTTATTTTGCCTTCATACTAGGACAAGCGAGTATTTACATATATTGATAAAAAAGAGAGGGGGATGTAAATGGACAAAAAGGTGGCTGGCTATAGTGTAGAGAGGGTTTTCTCTAGCAAAAGCAAAAGTCTTGAGGAGCTGTTTATTGAATTACTTGAGGAGAAGCTTAATACTGATGCCTATGCTGTATAGTAATTTATTGATAATGCAGGCCTGATTGGATATTATTAATCTAGGCAGGTAGTTATCTAGGAAGGAGGAGCAATGTACGGAATAAATAACTACCATACAATGGAGAATAATAAACCTTCTAAAACTATATGGCGGGCAGCAATCTACTGTAGGCTTTCTCGTGAGGACGAAGGTGTCAGTCAATCTGAATCTATTAAAAACCAGCTGGACTTTCTTGAGAGATATGTAAAGGAGCAGGGCTGGGAGGTATATGGTATCTATATTGACGATGGCTATAGCGGCACTAATTTTGATAGACCTGATTTTAATAGACTAATTAAAGACATTGAGAATGGAGTCAATCTTATCATAACAAAGGACCTTAGTAGGCTTGGCAGGGATTATATTACTACCGGCTATTACCTGGAGAAGTTCTTTCCAGAAAAAAGGGTTCGTTATATTGCTGTTATTGATAGTATAGACACCTTTATGAAGACTGCTGGGAACGATATAACCCCCTTCAGGTCTGTTATAAATGATTTATATGCTAGAGATATATCCAATAAGGTAAGAAACGCTATGGATACTAAGAAGCGTGCAGGGAAGTTTATAGGGGCCTTTCCTCCCTTTGGGTATAGGAAGGATCCTGAGGATAAGAATAAGCTGGTTATTGATGAGGAAACCTCAGCGATTATAGAGCGCATCTTCAATATGTACCTTAAAGGGTATGGCCCCTCCAAAATTGCTCATGAGTTGAATCGGGAGGGGGTTATTACCCCTACTAAATACAAGGAAACCATTTCAAATTATTCTGGAACGTCTAAGGTGGATTTGTGGAACCATAGTACCATAAGGGTGATTTTAAAAAATCCTACCTATATGGGATGTATGCGGCAAAACACCGAAAATAGGCTTAGCTATAAGTCGAAGAAGCGTATAAGAATGCCTAAAGAACAATGGATCATCGTTGAGGATACCCATGAGGCTATTATTGATAAGGTCATGTTTGAAGAGGTTCAGAAAAAGCTACAGTTAGCCAACAGTAGCTTTTACAGAGGGAGGGGTAAGCCCCGACTTTTTTCAGGCTTAATCTTCTGTGGTGATTGCGGTTCTTACATGACCCCTCAGTCGAAAGGCGGTAAGAATGTCTTTTTGATTTGCTCCACCTATAAAATATACACCGCTGCTTATTGCAGCCGTCATACTATGCACGAGGACCAGTTGGAGCAGCTTGTACTGGAGGACCTAAAAAGGATGGCTAAAGCATCCTTAGACTATAAAAAAGTGGCTTCAAGGGTAAGTAAAAAGGAGAGCAGCACCATCACTAGCAGGGTATCACAGGAGCTTTCACGGCTTGACAGACGGATAGCTGAGTTGGACAAAATCAATAAGACCCTTTATTCTGATAGAGTTAGTGGAGCCATATCACTGGAGCAATACCAGGAGCTTAGCGAGGATTTTAAAGAGGAAAAGGTAGCTCTGAAGCGTAGAGTCGATGCCTTTAATGAGAAGCAGGCAGATCTGAAGGCTCATAATTCAGATAATGATAATGTTGAGGAGCTGGCAGAGGAGCTTCTGAATCTTAATAAGCTTGATAGAAGGATTTTAGAAAAAATGATCGAACGTATAGATATATACGAGGATAAGAAAATTACTATTCATTATAGCTTTAAGAACCCTTTGGGCTAAGTGTTCCTGTTGGAATGTACCCTGGGGGCGCTTCGGTATACATGGTACCAATAAGCCCAGCTCCATAGGCTACGATGCTTCAGCCGGATGCATTAGAATGAGAAACCAGGATGTTGAGGACTTATATAAATATGTAAAGGTTGGAACGCCAGTGGCCATTGTCAATGGACTTCACGGCCCCTTTGGCTATGGACTAAAGCCTATAGCTCCAGGGGATTTTGGTTCCGACGTAATGGAGGTCCAGCGAAGGCTAAGGGCATGGGGCTATTATGATGCGGATTTACTGGATGGGAAATATGGTCCCAGAATGGAGGAGGCCCTCTATCGCTTTCAGAAGGATAAGGGAATTGCCAAGAATCCCGTAATAGACCATGATACCTTTAAGGCCCTGAATATTGTGATTATGGAATGAGTGGAAAAATGGTTAATGGTTGAAATAAAAAGGGCTTAGGTGAAGAAATATCACCTAAGCCCTTTGGTATTTTACTAAATCATATAGTCCACAAACTGAGCCTTATAAAGCCTTGCATATATAATGGAGGTCTCCATCAGCTCCTTGTGGGAGCCCTCCTCTACAATTCCATCCTCCGTCAGAACCATTATCCTGTCGGCATCCCTTATGGTGCCCAATCTGTGGGCTATAACCAAGGTAGTTCTGCTTTCTGACAATTTGTTGAAGGATTCCTGAATAACCTTTTCCGTCTCATTATCCAAAGCGGAGGTGGCCTCGTCCAAAATCAGAATAGGCGGATTCTTTAAAAAGATTCTGGCTATGGATATCCTCTGCTTCTGTCCTCCCGAGAGCTTTACTCCTCTTTCGCCGATATAGGTGTCATAGCCATTTTCCAATGACATGATGAAGTCATGAGCATTTGCCAGCTTGGCAGCCTCGATGACATCCTCAAGACTGGCATTGATTTTGCCGTAGGCAATATTATCCATAATCGTTCCGGAGAATAAGAAGACATCCTGCTGAACAATACCGATATTCTCTCTGAGGGATCTTTGGGTCATGCTTTGTATACTGATACCATCTATTTCTATGCTTCCCTTTGCAATATCATAAAAACGAGGAATGAGGCTGCATAGGGTGGTTTTTCCAGCACCTGAAGGGCCCACGAAGGCAATGGTCTCCCCAGCCTTTATGTTCAGATTAATATTCTCCAAAACACTCCTGTGGTCATCGTAGCTAAAGCTTACATTCTTAAACTCTAAAGCACCGGATAGCCTGGGGACCTTAATGGCATTTGGGGCATCCTTAATATCTGGAACCAGATTAACTGTGTCCTGAAAACGACTGAAGCCAGCCATTCCCTTTTGATAGTTTTCAATCAAGGTAGTAAATTTTCTAATGGGCTGAAGAAACATAGAAACATAGAGTAAAAAGCCAGTCAGCTGTCCAATAGCCAATTGCTCCTGATAAATAAAGTAGATTCCTAATATCAAAACCAGCAGATGAATTGTATTTGAGAAAAACTGTATTCCTGCTAAAAATTCCCCCATGATCTTAAAGGCATTTTCTCGGGTGGTTTTAAAGTTGAAATTTCCTTTTTCAAACTTTTTTTGCTCATATTCTTCGTTGGTAAAGGACTTTACCACTCTTATTCCGGAAATGCTATCCTCTATCTGGGCATTTATATCTGCTATTCGAAGGCGCATATTCCTAAAGGTAAGCTGCATTTGCTTGTTTTTAATAATAGAAAACAGCAGCATAAGGGGTAGGAGGGAGAATATAATCAACGTCATTTGCCAATGGAGTCTAAACATAATGACAAAGGAGCCCGTCAGGGTTATAACGGTAATAAATAAGTCCTCAGGGCCATGGTGGGCCAGCTCGGATATTTCATTCAGGTCATTAACCAATCGGGACATAATGTGGCCGGTTTTGGTATTATCAAAGTAGTTAAAGGAAAGCTTTTGAATATGGCTGAATAAGTCACTTCTCATATCATGTTCAATTCGGGCTCCTAAAACATGGCCCCAATGATCTACGATGTAGGTTAATATGTATCGAGCGATATTTATAGCGAATAGTACAACCCCTACGATCACCAGCATACGGAAGCTTCCGGAGGGTATAACAGTATCTATCGAATAGGTAACTGCTAAAGGAAAAACCAAATCCAGCAGGGAAAGCACAACGGCACAGCAGAAGTCCAGAAAAAACAAAGGCAGATGCGCCCTATAATACTTTATAAATTGTTTCAAGGTATAAGTCCCCCTTCTAAAAAAATATTTCGTCACACTAACTACAATATTATAGCATAAAAAATGGTGGACTTTTTAATTTATGAAAAAAATTTAGGAAGACGGAGAAACCACTGTAAAATTGTGTTAAAATTATATACTAGAGATACCAAACAGGGGGGACAAAAGATGATTACCTATCGGGAGATGAGGGCAACAGATTTTAATGATGTAGTGGAAATGTGCAGGGATATATGGGATGGTGCCGACTATTTACCTCAGCTTTTTCACCAATGGCTGGAGGCGCCGGGATTTTTTATGGCAGCTGTAGATCAGGAGGCTGATAAGGTAATTGGTGCAGGTAAATTTAGCATCTTACCAGACGGAACAGGCTGGTTGGAGGGCCTCAGGGTACATGAGGACTATAGGGGCATGCGGATCTCCAATAAAATTACAGATTTGCTTTTAGAGCTGGCAAAAAAGGAACAAGCACAGGGGAAGATTGAAAGAATAGCATATTCCACCCATACCACCAGCAGCAAAAGCATCCATCTTATGGAGGAAAGGGGCTTTAAGCTGAAGCAAAGCTATGTTACAGTATTCAAGACCTTTGATGATTTGGATAAGGGACTTAAGATAGAAGAATTTGACGTTAAGGAATGGCAGCCAGAGTATGAGGAGTTTAAGGAGCTACCCTATATAAAAAGAAGAAATAATCTTCTCCCTATAGCCTTTGTGTTTCAGAGACCAACGCTGGAGCTTTACAACTCGATTAAGAAGGATAAAGGCTTTATGGAGATAAACGGAGTAAAGGGAATATACAAATATAAGGGGGAGCCTAATTTTCTGGTGGTGGACGAGAGCATAGAGGCCATTGAAACCTTTGCAAAATACTATGGCCTAAAGCATAAGGGCGTTATAAGCTTTCCTCCCCTTACTACAGTCCTTCAGGAGGATAAAAGATTGTTGGAGGATGTAAGGAAAAATGGTTACACAGTTTGGTGTGACTGGAATGCAGATTATTTATATTATGAATACGAGGCTGACCATCAGCTTTAGCCGAAGGCAACCATTAGGAATTACCAAATGCTTCAAACCCAAAACATGCTATAATCGGACACAACCCCCATTTCATAGGAATTAAAACGAACTTTCCTATTAAAAAATAAAGGGACTGCTGATTGAGTTAAGCAGTCCTCTTACCCTATGTATATATATCGGAAAATTCAACGCTTATTCTTTCAATCCTGCCTTCGTCTATATTTTGGAGGGTAGCCTGCACCTCACCTTCAGGCAGTGTCCTTATAGGCAGCGTTATAACAAACTCACTGCCCTTATCCAATTCACTATATACCCTTATATTACCATCATGCATTTCTACCAAGGATTTTACAAGTGAGAGTCCAATACCGCTTCCATTGGAGTTCTTAATCAGTGATTCATTGAGCTGCTTGTATCTTTGAAATACTGTTTCCAGCTTTTCCACCGGTATACCGACACCAGTGTCTTTAACGGAAATGTAGATTGTATCCAGCTGATGCTGAATATTAACGAAGATGGAGCCACCCCTTTCAGTAAATTTAACGGCATTGGAAAGGAGGTTAAGAATAATCCTTTCTATCTTATCAGGGTCACAGGCAATGAGCAGCTCCTCAATATCAGTGTCAAATTGCAGCTCTATGGATTTATGCTCAACATAGTCAGCCACCGATAGGACAATGTCCTCTACGAGGCTTACGATATCATAATTTTGCAGGCTAAGCTGAAAGTAGCCTGAGTCAATTTTTGAGAGATCGATAGAATTATTCACCAGACGCAGGAGACGATAGCTGTTTTGCTTGGTTATATGCAAATATTTATTGATGGCCTTAGTATCATCACAATTCAATTGATCCCTTATAAATAGCTCCATAAGCTGCAGGGTGGAGAAAATAACATTTATAGGGGTTTTAAGCTCGTGGGATATATTTGAAAAAAGCTCTGTTTTAAACTGATCGGTTCGCATAACATCCTCCAGCAGCCTTTTCTTTTCCAGAAAGTTTTCCTCCAGCATTTCAGCCTTCTTTCTGTCGCTTAAGTCCCTAGCTATTGCCAATACCATTCGTTCATTACCTATCATGATCATATGACTACTGACTTCGACGGGATTTTCCCTGCCGTCTTTGCCTGCGTGGACAGTTTCAATCGTATAATGTCCATCAATAAGCAGCCTTTTCGTTACTGCCATATACTGCTGAGGATTTAGGGCATTTATTTCAAAGGGGGACATCTTCATAAATTCCTCTTCAGTATAGCCCAGCCTGCTGCAGGCAGTAGCATTAACCTCAATGTATTTTCCGGGGTAGTTTTCCTCATTCAATCTATATAAAAAGATAGAGTCGTTTGCATTTTGAAAAAGGCTGCTGAGCTTTTTTTCACTTTTCTCCAGTCTAGAGCTATAGCTTTGCAGCTGTGATCGCTGGAGGCCCATTATAAGTAGGGTTCCCGTCAGGGCAGCGGTATTGCACAGAATAGCCAGTATACTAAAATATTTATAGGGGTAAAGCCCGACAGGTAATGCATAATAGTAGATCGTATACACAATGGCCAGCAATGCATTTATTATGCCATAATGGATGCCAAATTTAAATATACAATACATAAGCATAATTGTTAACAGTCCGGAGGTGTTTGGCAAACGGTAAAAGCTCCGGGTAAATGTCTCTAGGAGTAGGATTAGTAATAGCATAGGTAGTATGGCCTTACCTTTGTGCAAGCTAGTTAGTCCTGTAATAATCACTTGAGTATTAGTGCTGTAGGAATGCATATTATCAGAATTGCCCTTATTATAATGCATATTTAATTCCCCATTTCATTTTTATTTTCATACGCGAAATGATTTACATGACATACATACGGGTTGTTACTTTGACAATTCGCTATGACCTTATAAGCTTCCTGCATAAAAGCAGGAAAAGTTCTCGACTAATTTCCTTATATTACCTAAATATATGCTGTGCTAAAGAAAAAAATGTATAGAAAATATATTAATTGTCATTTTATAATTTAATCCGTCTATGGCAGTCACTAAATTTCATAAATCGACATAAATCACAGGCCTGAAGGGGCAAGTTAATGATGATGTTAATTTATAATAAAAGCTAATGTAAAATGGGGCATGCTACTTTAAGAAATACATTAACTTTTATCATAAAACAATTAAAAATTTATCTGATAAGAAATAGACAAATTTGCATTGCAAAAAAATAAAGGATATGGGTTTGCAAACTAGAATTACTTCTATATCAGAGAATAGGACATAAAGGAGGCAACAGAATGTCAGAGGTGTTAAGTGGGAGGCCCGTAGTCGCTTCTATACAACAGGGTATTATGCAGGAGGTTAAGGGGCTAAATGACATGGGTACTATACCTACTATGGGCATAATCAGAGTGGGCAATAGACCCGATGATATGGCCTACGAAAACAGCATTATAAGGTATTGTGAGAATGTCGGAGTAAGAACTGAGCTCTTTCAGCTGGAGGAAGCCATAAGTATGGAGGAGTTTGTACCATTTGTTAAGGAGGTTAACGAGGATAGCAGCATCCATGGCATACTGCTATTCAGGCCATTGCCCCCTCAGCTGGATATTGAAGTAATCAAGCATTTAATATCTCCCATCAAGGATATTGACTGCATGAATCCCATAAGTCTGGGCCGAGTTTTTGAGGGGATGCAGGAGGGCTTTGCGCCATGCACGCCAAAGGCGGTTATGGAAATATTGAAGTATTATGAGGTGCCTCTAGTTGGGGCAAAGGCGGTAATCATAAACAGCAGCTCAGTAGTAGGAAGACCATTGGGGATGCTGATGCTGGATCAAAAAGCCACAATAACCCTATGCCACTCCAAGACCCGTAGTCTTTCAAAAGTGGCCTCCGAAGCAGACATTGTTGTGACAGCGGTAGGTAAGCCTCAATTCTTCGGAGAAGAATACTTCAATGAAAATGCCGTAGTAATTGACGTAGGCATCAATGAATGCGAGGACGGCGGAATATGCGGCGATGTCAATCACGACCAAGTCTTTGACAAGGTTAGGGGATTATCACCGGTTCCCGGTGGCGTTGGGGCGGTTACAACCTCAATATTGGTGAGACATGTTATAGAAGCGTGTAAAAAGCAATTAAAGTTATAGAAAAAGTTATTATTTATGCGAAAGGAAATATAGACAAACATCATTCTCGGCCTTATTTCATATGTTGATATAAGGTTAAAAAAGCCAGTGTCCCGTAGCAGTCAAGCATGGGTAAATCCTTCGTCTATGAATGCCTACAGGGTGAAGCCAAGACCTTGATTGCGAGGGGAGTAGACTGGTGTTCCGAAGGGAGAATGAGGAAGATGTGTGGAATTGTAGGTTGGGTAAGCTACGAGGTCAATTTGCAGGATAAATCAAAAATATTAAAAAAGATGACGGATACCCTATCAAGAAGGGGTCCGGATACTGAGGGCTATTATTTTAATCCCAACGCGGCATTTGGACACCGCCGACTGATAGTGGTTGATCCTGAGGGCGGAGGACAGCCCATGACAAAGCGTTTAGGGGACCATGATTATACGATTATATATAATGGAGAGCTTTATAACACTGAGGATTTAAGAAAGAAGCTGTTGGATAGGGGCTATGAATTTGAGAGCTATTCAGATACAGAGGTACTATTGACCTCCTACATAGAATGGGGTCCAGATTGCGTAGAGGAGCTGAATGGTATCTTTGCCTTTGGCATATTGGATGAAAAGGAAGGGCGCTTGTTTATGGCAAGGGATAGGCTGGGAGTAAAGCCCCTGTTCTATGCCTTAAGGGGAAATAGCTTTGTCTTCGCTTCAGAACTAAAGGCCCTGCTGGCACATCCTGACATTGAAGCTGTTATTACAGAGGAAGGCATAATGGAGATATTCGGATTGGGCCCAGCCCGTTCACCGGGGAATGGTGTCTTCAAGGGAATCAAGGAATTGCCTCCCGGATACTGCCTGATCTACAATGAATATGATGGGATAAGGCTAAGAGAGTACTGGAGGCTGGTAAGCAAGCCCCATGAGGAGGATTTAGATACGACTGTTGAGCATACCAGGAGCCTTGTTTTAGATGCAGTTGTGAGGCAGCTGGTATCGGATGTGCCGGTATGCACATTTCTCTCAGGGGGTCTGGATTCAAGTGCCATATCCTCCATTGCAGCTAAGCATTTTCAAGAGAATAACAAGGGTGTGCTGGAAACCTACTCAATAGATTATGTGGATAATGATGTATTCTTTAAGCCCACAGAATTCCAGCCGGACTCAGACGATGTTTGGGTTAAAAAAATGTGCCAATATTTAGGCTCCAGCCATAATCGAATACTGATAGATACCCCTCAGCTGCTGGCGGCGCTGGAGGATGCTGTAGGGGCAAATGATCTGCCCGGTATGGCAGATGTGGATTCCTCCCTATATCTCTTCTGTAGGGCAGTAAAGGAAAAGTCAACCGTTGCACTTTCAGGGGAATGTGCAGATGAAATATTCGGAGGCTATCCCTGGTTTAGGCGCCCTGAGGATATTGCAGCCAATACCTTTCCATGGTCCAAGGCAACTGCTGAGAGAAAAAGATTACTGAGGGGTGGCTTGGCAGGGCTACCGCTTGAGGAGTATGTTGCCTCCAGGTATGAGGAAACCCTTAAGGAGGTCCCGCGGCTGGAGGGAGAAACACAAATGCAGCATAGGATGAGGGAAATATTTTATCTGAATCTGAAGTGGTTTATGGTGACGCTGCTAAATAGAAAGGACCGCATGAGTATGGCCAACGGACTGGAGGTAAGGGTACCCTTTGCGGATCATAGAATTGTAGAATATGCATGGAATATTCCTTGGGAAATGAAGTTCTGCGATGAAAGAGAAAAGGGATTATTACGAAGGGCCCTTAGGGGTATACTTCCTCAGGAGGTAATAGAGAGGAAAAAGAGTCCATATCCTAAGACCCACAACCCTGCATATACAAAGGCATTGCAGCGGCAATTAAAAATGGTGCTCTTGAAGCCTTCGTCTCCATTGCTGCAGCTTATTGATAAGGAGGCTATAATGGAAATAGCAGAAACCGGAGGAGCTGCCTTTGGCAAGCCGTGGTTCGGTCAGCTAATGACAGGGCCTCAGCTCATGGCCTATTTGATTCAGGTTAATACATGGCTGAAGCAATATGATGTTAAAATAGAGCTGTAAATTAAACGCCGAACATTTAAATATCATCTCTGTATAAATATTAATAATATTATGTTATAATACTATATATTTGAAGTGAAATAGGCTCATGGTCCTATGCAAAAGACACGAATAACATAACGCTAATATATCAGAGGTGTATAATTTATGATGGGAATAAAAATAGAAAAGCTAAGCCGTAAGGGAGCAAAGGAGCTGGGACTAGACAGCTGGAACCGATGGGAATGCCTCCCCAGCAGCTTCGACTGGGAATATCCTGAGGAGGAGACGGCCTATATATTCGAGGGCGAGGTAATAGTAACCATAGGTGAGGAAAAGCACCGTTTACACGAAAATATGCTGGTGACCTTTTCAAAGGGCTTAAAATGCCACTGGGAGGTCAAGGATAAAATAGTAAAGGCATATACCTTTAACTTTTATTAGTAATAAAACTGTGGGCACTTCAGCTGCCTACTTTTTTTTGCTAAAAATCCGCATCATGTCACCACCATATTCAATGCCTGCAGCCCTGCCAACGTCCTCCAGCAATATTTTACCGCTGGAAAGCTCCAAAAGGTGTATATAAAGCCTACCCTTCAGACATTCCTCCACCAACGGAACCATTTTACCGTCTCTTGGCCCCCTGCATAGGATAAAATCCTTAATATCTGCCTCTGATTTTATATAGAGCCGATATTTATCATTTTGAAGCTCCAATAAAACATCCCTCCCCAGAGGATGAATTTTTGCCCTGGAGCCCTTCATGGTTGTAAAGCTAATAAAGTCATTATTAAACCACAAGCCCACTAAAAAGCCTCGAAAGCTTCCAAATAAAAAGGGTATCTTGCCTATAGAACAGCTCAGCGCTATTGAGGGATCAGAAAAGCGATTGGATTGCAGCCAAATCCAGGAGTAAGGGAAGGCTCTCCCCCAGTTCTTCTCCACATAGCCCCAGCCTCCATCAAAGCAATAGCTTACCCCATCTATTATTAGCTCACCCTCCACCGCCATGCTCATGGCGCAGACCTGACTATAGCATTGCATAAAGGGAATGAAGTTAAAGAAGCCCATGCTGCCGGGGGCAAATTTACTGTCATGCCATTTAGTATGTCGAGAAAAGCACAAACGGCCCTTCAGCTGTTGATCCTTTGTGTCTATATTCAAGCTAAGCTCCTCTAGGGAAAAGTAATTATCGTCGATAGATACACTGAAGGCGCTTTGTCCGGCAGTAAAGGCTTCGGGTAGAAAGCTATGATAGTTGTATTTGCCCTTTGGACCCTCCAGTACCTGTATAAAGCTATGGGCTTCTTTTGCACTTTTGCTCCAGCTAATACCTGGAATAAAGGCAAATGTGTTTTCCACTGCATCTGTCAGCTTAAAATACCAGCCCTCAAAGACATTCCAAGGATGTCCTCCATGATATAAATCGGGATTCAGCATCTGTTTAAGCATAAATATTCCTCCGATCAAAGCAGCACTTCAGAAAAGCCTGTGCTATAATTATAGAGAATTATTATGCCATAAAGACGGTATATAATATTCATAATGGGAGGGGATTAGATGAAAGGAGTTACCATACATCAAATTTCTATGCCGGATGCAAAGGAAATCTTAGAATTTGAATATAACAACAGAAAATTCTTTGAGGCCAGTATACCCGCTAGACAGGAGAGCTTTTTTACTCTGGACAATATTAAGAAATCCATTGAAGAGGCGGAAAGGGATGCCGAAATGGACCTGTGCTATATGCATATCATAAGAAATGGTGAGGGGGAAATAGTTGGAAGAATAAACCTATTTTCAATACTTAGGGGAATCTTTCAGAGAACAGAGCTGGGCTATAGAATAGGAGAAAGGCATAATGGACAGGGCTATGCTACAGAGGCCGTTTCCTTGGTTGCAAAGGAGGCCTTCCAGCACCATGGATTACATAGGATAGAAGCATCGACGGACCCAGGGAATATTGGCTCACAGATAGTGCTGATAAAAAATAGATTTCAATTTGTAGGTAGATCCCATCAGTATATTTGTGTGAATAGCAAATGGCTTGACTCAGTACATTTTGAGCTTTTAGGTTATAGCGATTGATTTTATCTGAGATATTGAAAAAATATTTCTCCTTTGGTACAATGAACATAACATATGAAATGCGGTGATGGAGTTCACCCTTAACCACTGTTAAAGCAGTTAATGACTCCTACAGGACAGCTTTATTTTGTCTTGTAGGGGTTTTTTTGATACAACGATGAAATAATAAAAGCAGGGAGGTTGTTGCAGATATGGCTTTTAGCTTGGCACTAATCATACTTATAGGCTTGCTGATGAATCAGCTCTTTACCAAAATACATCTGCCGGGTTTATTGGGGATGTTAATTCTGGGGGTTATTATAGGCCCCTATGGATTAAACCTGCTGGATGAAAAACTCATATTTATTTCTGCGGATTTAAGGAAGATAGCACTTATCGTCATACTTCTTAGAGCAGGCTTGGGCATTAAAAGAGATACCCTAAACAAGGTGGGTAAATATGCCTTTAGGCTTAGCTTTATACCGGGAGTAATAGAGGGCATGACAATACTTTTTGTAGGCAGCAGGTTCCTTGGAATATCAAGACTAGAGGCTGGTATTCTGGGCTTTATAATAGCGGCGGTTTCTCCGGCTGTGGTGGTGCCTTCGATGCTGGAGCTGATAGAGCAGAATAAGGGAGAAAAAAAGGGCATACCAACAATTATACTGGCAGGGGCCTCTATTGACGATGTGGTTGCAATAACAATTTTTTCGGCTCTGCTGGGTGCCTATGGCGGAAAGAACATAAATCTCCTGAGGCAAATGATCAACATACCCATTTCAATAATGCTAGGCATGCTGCTGGGGCTGTTGGTGGCTGTTTTATTTGTATATATTTTCAATAATTACGCCATAAGGGATACGAAAAAGGCATTAATGCTGATGGGGGCAGCCATTTTATTAACAACCCTAGAGGAGGCCGCTGCAAGCATTATACCAATTGCCAGCCTCTTAGGGGTTATGACAATAGGCTTTGTACTATTGGAGAAAAAGCCTACGATAGCCATGAGGCTATCCTCGAAGTTCAACAAAATATGGGTTTTTGCAGAGCTGCTATTATTTGTGTTGGTTGGAGCTCAGGTAAATATATATGTGGCAGCGGATGCAGGGATTATAGGCCTAATTATCATACTTCTAGGGCTTATTGCCAGAAGCTTCGGGGTATATATGTCCCTATGGGGCTCAGAGCTTAACGATAAGGAAAAGCTTTTTTGTATCATATCCTATATACCAAAGGCCACGGTTCAGGCGGCAATAGGAGCGGTTCCATTGGCGGCAGGCGTTGAGTCCGGTGAATTGATTTTAGCCCTAGCAGTGTTATCAATAGTTATAACAGCACCCTTGGGAGCTATAGGAATAAAGGTGGCAGGGAAGCATCTTTTAGAATAGGGAGGAAAAAGGATGAAGGAAATGACATTACAACAAATGAGAGGCATAGTCAATGACTATATAGGCCAATTTGAGGAGGGTTATTTCAGTCCACTGGCTCTGATGGCCAGACTTACCGAAGAGGTAGGGGAGCTGGCAAGAGAAGTAAACCACCATCATGGAGAAAAGCCAAAACGGGAGGATGAGCCAGAAAATTCAATTGAAATGGAATTGGCAGACTGTCTTTTTATTTTGCTATGCTTTGCTAATTCCCTGGAGCTGGACATAGAAGGTGCATTTTTAAAGATGATGGAAAAATTCAATATCAGAGACGCAAATCGATGGACAAGAAAAAAATAATTTATAATGTGAGTTGAATCAAAGAAATTAAACAAATCCTATTATATGATAATCCTATACAAGAAAGAAAAAAACAGGAGGTTATCATATGAAGGAACTTAAGGGAAATGAATCAATAGGTGAAGTGGTGGCAAGCCTTCCTAAGGCTGCAGAAATTTTTAAGGAATACAAAATAGATTTCTGCTGCGGTGGCGGCAGAAGCCTTAGCAGTGTGGCGGCAGAGCAGAACATATCTCTGGAAAGGCTACTGGAGGAGTTGAGGGAGGCACAACAGCAGCTGCAGACAATTGCGGCTGAGGACAAGGGCTTTAGAACAATGGCCTATGGTAAGCTGATTGACTATATATTAAATACCCACCATGCATATCTGACTAAAGAGCTACCGAAGCTAAGGAGCCTTATAGGTAAAATACTGAGGGTCCATGGACAGCTTCATCCAGAGCTTAGTAGAATTCACAGACTGTTCCACAATCTAGAAATGGAGCTGGAGCAGCACATGATCAAGGAGGAGGAGGTGCTGTTTCCTTTGGCAAAGGCCTATGAAGCAAAGCCCTCACAAAGGCTTTTGGATGAAATATATAGAGTGAATGAAGAGCTGGAGGAGGAGCATGAGGGAGCAGGAGATATATTGAAGGAGCTAAGGGAGCTTACCGACAATTATATGCCTCCGACGGATGGCTGCGGTAGCTATGTACTGACCTACAAGGGACTTGAAGCATTGGAATGGGATTTATTTCAGCATATTCATTTAGAAAACAATATACTATTCCCAAGGCTGACGGCAGAGTCTCAAAAATAATAAAGTATGAATAAAAAAAGAACCTTGTTTAATACGAGGTTCTTTAATTTAGTAGGGAAACTATGATTACAATTGCTCCAGCTGTCCAGGTATAGAAGGAGAAATAATACAGCTTTTCCTTTTTTATAAAGTTTATAAGAGCCCTTATGGCCAATATACCCGCCAGAAAAGCAGATAAAATACCCGCCAGAAGAATACCGAAGGTGAAATCCCCCAGACCCATTTCCATAGCGTCCTTAACCTGGAAAACCGTAGCACCTAAAATAGCCGGTATTGAGATTAGAAATGAAAATCTTGTAGCCAGCTCCTTATTAAAGCCTCTAAAGAGAGAGCCAACGATGGTGGAGCCGGACCTTGAGATACCGGGTGTGATGGCAAGGCCTTGAAAAATACCTACTATGGCAGCATCATACCAGCGCATATGTTGAATGCTTCGCTTGCCGCTATTGGCCTTTTCAGCAAACCATAAAAGGGTACCGGTTATCATCAATGCGATACCTATAATCAAGGTTGAGGAATAAAAGCTGGTAAAGAGGTCCTTGAAAAATAATCCCATGATGCCTGTAGGAATCGTAGCTATAATAATCATGATGCCCAGTGTCCTGTATTCGTTGTTTACCTTAAAGCCTTTGCCGGTGATAAATTCAAGGAGCATTTTTATAAATTCCACGGTTATCATATATATGTCCTTTGAATATATAAAGAAAACCGACAACAAGGTTCCAAAATGCAATAGCACAGTAAGGAATACAATTTTGTCCTCGGGAACATTTAATAGATGCTGCGCAACTGCCAGATGTCCTGAGCTGCTGACTGGCAAAAACTCCGTCAGACCCTGCACGATGCCTAATATAATAGCTTTAATAATATTCATGCTGATACCTCCTTCTTTGATAATATATTCACTGTTTAAGATTATAACACAAAAACTCTGGTGATAGACATATTATAGGATTATAAATATTCTTAACAATATACGTCATTGGAGATATCACAGAGGTGTAAATAGGTAAAGCCCAGAGGAATTAAAAGGTGATATAATAAAAATAGCTGGTAAATTAGGCTTTGCCTCAGAGGAGAGCCGATGTATACAGGATATTTTCCGGGAAATAATTATACTCATCAAAAAGCCTACACTTGGAAATCCGTTTCAGCCCCAATATTACCCTTTCTCTGGGGGAGAGGCTGGTATAAATGCTGAGGGGGGGTTATTGATTATAAAGGAGAGTGCTATAATACCATGATGAAATACAAGGACATTAATTGGGAGATTGATCAGATCCGGGATTGGTTAATCCATGTGCGACGAGACCTTCACATGTACCCGGAGCTTTCAACTGAAGAGTTCAGAACGAAGGAAAAAATCATAAAATACTTAAAGGAAATGGGTATCCCCTTTAGAGAATTTAAACAGCATAATGGAATTGAGGCCCTTATAGAGGGCGATCAGGAGGGTAAAACCGTAGCCTTGAGGGCAGATATGGATGCATTGCCCATAACCGATATCAAGCAGGTAGCCTATAAATCAAGAGAAGTCGGTAAAATGCACGCCTGTGGCCATGATGCCCACATGACGGTACAGCTGGGGGCAGCGAGAATATTGAAGAAAAGCAGTCACCTGCTAAAGGGAAATGTAAAGCTGATTTTTCAACCAGCAGAGGAAACCGTAGGAGGAGCAAAGCCCATGATAGAGGATGGGGTGCTGGAAAATCCTGTGGTGGATATGATTTTTGGATTGCATGTTACACCTGAAATAGCATCCGGCAGCATTGGAGTGAGATATGGACAGATGAATGCCTCCTCTGATGCAATTCGAATAACCCTGAAGGGAAGGAGCTGTCATGGGGCATATCCTCATAAGGGAATAGATGCCATAGCCCTAGCGGGATATGCTATAACTGCGCTACAGACGGTAGTTAGCAGAAATACCGACCCCAGAGAGGCGGCTGTCATCACCCTTGGCGTAATAAAGGGCGGAGAATTAGCCAATATAATAGCAGATAGGGTAGAGCTGACGGGGACCATAAGGACTCTGGAGGAAAAGCTGCGGGCGCAAACTCTAGAGAGAATAGAGCTGCTGATGAAGGGAGTAACGGAGGGTATGGGAGGAGGCTACGACATAGAGCTGCAGGAGGGCTATCCTACCCTTATAAATCATAAAGCTGCAGTGGATATAATAAAGGAAAACGGAATAGAGCTATTGGGCTTAGATAAAGTTGTTGAGATAGGCAAGGCCAGCATGGGGGTAGAGGATTTTGCTTATTTTCTTCAGCAGGTTCCCGGTGCCTTTTTCAGGCTGGGCAGCGGGAATCCAGAGAAAAATGCTAGCCATCCGGGGCATAACAATATGTTTGACATAGATGAGGACTGTCTGGCTGTAGGGGTTAAGCTTCAGGTGATGAATGTATTGCGATTTTTAAACCATAATCCTCAGGTTTGAAGAGGATTATGGGAGGGTATACATAAAATAAGCTCATCAACGCAATGCAGCATAAGGCTATTGAGCCTATATAAAATAGGGTTTTCTAATAGAGATTAGGAGGCCTTATTTTTTTAAAGCATTGAATAGAAGCATATAAAGCATATAAATAAAATAAAATAAAACCATTAGAAAAATGGAGGGAAGAAAAATGAAAAGCTACAGGCTATACATTGACGGAGAATGGGTTGCTTCAGACAGTGAAGAGGTTTTTGAGGTGGTAAACCCATCCACAGGCCTAGTGATAGGAAAGGTATCAAAGGCAGGAGCAGCCGAGACTAAAAGGGCTATTGATGCAGCGGCGGAGGCATATAAAAAATGGTCTATAACCCCACCCAATGAAAGAGGTGCTATACTTAGAAGGGCTTATGAGCTTTTGATGGAGAATAAAAGGGCGATTGCAGAGATTATGACCCTAGAGCAGGGAAAGCCATTGAAGGAGGCCGAGGGAGAGGTGGCCTATGCCGCCAGCTTTTTAGAATGGTACTCAGAGGAGGCAAAAAGGATATATGGGGAAACTCTCCCATCTTGGTATATGAATAAGAGAATCATGGTACTGAAGCAGCCGATTGGAGTTGTGGCGGCAATTACCCCATGGAATTTTCCTGCAGCTATGGTAACTAGAAAAATAGCGCCTGCTTTGGCGGCGGGCTGCACGGTTGTTCTTAAGCCTGCAACCCAAACACCTATTACGGCAATAAAAATAATGGAGCTGCTGGAAAAGGCAGGACTTCCCAAGGGAGTGGTGAACCTTGTCGCAGGGCCCGCTGATGAAATAGGAGGGGCATTAATGGGGGACCATAGGGTTAAAAAGCTTACCTTTACCGGCTCCACGGAGGTCGGTAAGCTCTTAATGCAGCAGGCGGCAGCTACAGTAAAAAAGGTTTCGCTGGAGCTGGGAGGCCATGCACCAATGTTGGTTTTTGACGATGCAGACTTAGACAAAGCCGTAGAGGGAGCGATTGCCACCAAGCTTAGAAATTGCGGACAGACCTGCATATCTACAAATCGCTTTTATATACAGGAAGGCATCAGAGAGGAATTTATCAAGAGGCTGGCGGAGAGGCTGAAGACCATGAAGCTGGGGGACGGCTTTGAGGCAGATACCGATATAGGGCCCCTTATCGATAGTAAAAGCTATATAAAGGTGAAGCGACACATAGAGGATGCACTGGAAAAGGGGGCTGTACTGGAGTATGGCGGGGGCTTAAAGCATGTAGGAGCTACCGAAAAGGGAGGCTATTTCATAGAGCCCACCATTATTTCCGGTATACGTAAGGATATGATCATCAGCACTGAGGAGACCTTTGGCCCCGTCATACCGATCATATCCTTTAGCACAGAGGAGGAGGCAGTATCTGCAGCCAATGCAACAAATTATGGACTGGCGGCATATTTGTTTACCGAATCCCTATCCAAGTCCATGAGGGTGTCGGAGGCACTGGAGTTTGGAATAATCGGTGTAAATGACGGAAGACCCTCCACTGCTCAGGCTCCCTTTGGTGGAATGAAGGAAAGCGGAATAGGCAGAGAGGGTGGAAAATACGGCCTGGAGGAATTTCTGGAGACAAAGTTTATATCTATGGAGCTATAAAATAAAACTCAGCACATGCTGAGTTTTATTTTGCCCTTTCGTACTGTACAGGCCACTTAATATCAGCTCGAAGCTCCTTTGAAGCCTGTAGGGGCCAATAAGGATTTCTTAGAAGCTCACGACCAACATAAACCAGGTCACCTCTGTTATTTGCTACTATTTCCTCAGCCATATAGGAGGAGGTCACCAATCCACCTGCGATTGTGGGAAGCCCTGTAAGCTGCTTAATTGTTTCGGAAAATGGTATCTGGTAACCGGGATAGCTTCTAAAGGTGACGGGGACAATAGCCCCAGAGCTTACATTTACAATATCCACCTCATATTCCTTCAGGAGGTTTATCATGGCGGCTAAATCCTCAGGATGGTTGCCCTCTACGATATAATCCTCAGCCGATACCCTCAATGCCAAGGCTCTGTCCTTGTGCCACACCCCTCTTATGGCCTCAAGTATTTCTTTCAAAAATCGAACCCGATTTTCGAGGCTGCCGCCATACGCATCTGTGCGTCTGTTGCTAAGGGGGGATAAAAATTCATTGATCAGATAGCCATGGGCACCATGGACCTCAATAATATCAAAGCCCGCCTTTAAAGCCCTTGCCGCGGCTTCACTGAAGGAAACCACTATTTTTTTGATTTCGTCTATAGACAGCTCCTCTGGTGTCTGATAGTCCTCACTGAAGGCGATTGCACTTGGGGCAACTATCCTTTCGGAGGAAATGCTGCACTTTCTTCCAGCGTGGGCTAATTGTATACCTACAGCGGCACCATATTTTTTACATTCTGCTACAATCCTACTTAAGCCATCAATATGCGCCTCCTGCCATATGCCAAGGTCATTGGCGGAAATTCTACCTCTGGCCTCCACAGCTGTGGCCTCAAAAATGATTAAGCCAACGCCTCCGATAGCTCTGGAAACATAATGCGTTAGATGCCAGTCCTTGGCAAAACCGCTGTCATCCCCGCTGTATTGGCACATGGGGGCCATCACTATTCGATTTTTTATACTTAGGTTTTTAACCTCAAAGGGTGAAAATAAGCTGCTCATAGTATTTCTCCTTTCCAAATATATACGATAATAGATACTCTTAATAAATATACCCAATCATGAAAATTATAACTTGTTATTTTAACACTCAAAATTAATATATCTTACCTTATTGGTAATAATAAGGTAAGCAATTAAAGGTAGGTGAAGGGATGCTAGTAATTTTTTTTAGAGCGTTTATTTTGTATTTTTTGGTGGTTATCGTAATGCGAATGATGGGGAAGCGTCAGATAGCACAAATGCAGCCCTTTGAGCTGGTGATAACAATACTGATAGCAGAGCTGGCGGCAACGCCAATGGAGAACTCCTCCATACCCCTAATTAGTGGTGTAATACCAATACTTACATTGCTTTCAATACAGGTAATAGTCTCCTATATATCAATAAAAAGTGAGACCTTCAGGGAGGTTGTATGCGGCAAACCCAGCATTTTAATAAATAAAGGAAAAATCGTTCAGATGGAGGTAAGGCGACTGAGAATCAATATGAATGATTTGCTGGAGCAGCTAAGGAGCAAGGATTATCCAAATGTAAGTGATGTAGAATATGCAATTTTGGAGACAAATGGTCAGCTGAGTATAATTCCAAAGGCTGATAAACGGCAGGTAAACATATCGGATTTACAGATAACCCCTGAGGAGGAGGAGCTGCCGATTACCCTAATAGTTGACGGTAAGCTGATTGAAAAAAATCTGAAGAAAACAGGCCATAGGATAGAATGGGTGCAGCAGCAGCTGAAGCAGGCAGGCATAAATAAAATAGAGGATACCTTTTTTGCATTTTTGTCTACGGAGGGAGATTTCCATGCACAGCAAAAGGAAGGGAGATAAAACAGCATGAAGGTAGTTGTAATTACCATATTAATACTGGTGCTATTTTTTACAGGAGCCCTAATGTTTAAGAACTATGTACAATTTCATTCAGAGGCTCTGCTAAATAGGCTGGATAAGCTGGACGAGGCTATTACCAGTGAAAACTGGAGCGCCGCAGAGGAGGACCTTAAGCTCATTAAGGAGGACTGGAGTAATATGAAGCATATTCTTGAGCTATCTATAGAGCATAATGATATGGACAGGGCAGAGGTGGCCATTGCAAAGCTCAATAGGTATATAGAAAATCGTGACAAAACCCTAACATTGGGTGAACTGGCAGAGCTAAAGTTTGTGGTGGACCTCATGATGAAAAAGGAAGAATTGAAGCTGGCCAATCTATTTTAAAGTAATGTGCCTTAGAATAAATAATATTCATAAAATAAAGCAAAATATATAAAAAGCTTAGGAGGAAGATATATGGATTTAAGAAGAGCAGAAGAAATACTGGCCTCACAGGAGGTAATAAAGGTGGAGCATAAGGGAAAGTCTGTTTGGATTTCAGAGGTAAGGGCTGAAAACAGCACAGTAAAGGTGAAGAGGGATATATTTTCAAATCAGATTACAGAGGTTCCGGTCACTGAATTAACCGAGGTTCAATAAAGGAGTAGCAGATGCTATTCCTTTTTTGAAAGGCATTTACCACTTTGTTAAAATAAGTATTATTAATTGATAAATTTTTCTGTTTAAAGCTTTTTTAAATGGGAATACATCTATTGTGTTAAAAATAAAATTTAAAATCAAGGAGGTACTATTTAATGGAAAGAATGGTTGGAAAAAAAACGCCCTATTTTGAGATGAATACAGTTGATGGAGAGGGCAAAAGCTTCGGCAAGGTGACTCTTGACAATTATAAAGGAAAATGGCTTGTAATGTTCTTCTACCCACTGGATTTTACATTTGTTTGCCCGACAGAAATCAAGGGCTATAATAGCAGAATCCAAGACTTTATAAGCTTGAATGCAGAAATTTTAGGTGTAAGCACCGACAGCGAGCATTCCCACAAGGCTTGGATCAATTTAGCTCAGGAGCAGGGAGGATTAGGAAAACTGGAATTCCCATTGGCATCTGATATGACGCAAAAGGTTGCAAAGGATTACGGTGTATTAATCGAAGAAGAAGGAATAGCCCTAAGAGGCTTATTTATAATAGATCCAGAGGGTGTTTTAAGATATTCAGTAGTACATGACTTAAACGTAGGAAGAAGTGTAGATGAGACATTAAGGGTGCTTCAGGGATTAAAATCAGGCGGACTTTGCCCAATAGATTGGAAGCCCGGAGAAGATACATTATAATATAAAATAAAATAAAAAAGATTGGCTTAAATAAATAGGCCAATCTTTTTTATTTGTTTCATATTTATACTATTTTTTAAAGCTCTAAATTCTTAATAAACTTAGCCAAAAGGCTGATTACAAGTATGGACACAAGGCTTGTAATCCCATTTCCCAGAGCTCTGCCCGGTAACAAAACCATAAAGGCTCTACCCATCAGCTGAGACAGCCAGTAGGTTGTTAGGCCCATGGAAATCAAAACATATACCAATAAATGTGAAGCTACAATATTGAGCTTTGAGAATTTATGCTTCGGCCTTAAGGCAACGACAAGGCCCGGAATTAAACCAGTTAGGGCCATGCTTAAGGTAATTCCCGGATGGAAGGAGCCCATAGGATTAACCATTACCCCTATGATATCGCTGACTATACCCGTCAAAGCGCCAGCAAAGGGACCAAGCAGCATACCGGATAAAATGATTGGTATATTACCAAAGCCAAGCCTTACGGTTCCTTCCATGACCATAACTGAAAAAAATCTGGTTAAGACGATATTAAGGGCACAGAAAATAGATGCCAGCACCAGCTTCTTAGTAGTTAATCTGCTGCCGACGGAGCCCTTTAAAGCAGCATCCTTTTGAGAGATTCCCATAATTACACCTCCTTTCTCTTAATTTGGCACAAACATACCACATTAAGAGAAGAAGTAATAAATCTCTCATGTGGCAGCGGAAGCGGTAGTATATCGCGAATATAATTCTTCGTTTAGGAGCGACCTCCCATCTCCTAACACTTAACGCATACTACCTACTCTGCCTTAATAAATATCATACATTCAAAGGGGGGAATTGTAAACATGAAATAAATGATATAAAATTAACCATTGCATTGTGGTAGAATAGGAATGAATTGAGAAAATTGCAAAATAAGGTTGGGTAATATGTTTATACAAATTCAAAAGTTTCCTGCTTAATGCCCCACGGGCTAATTTAATGAATTTCATCAATTAATATTCAGAAGAGGAAGGATCATATGCTGAAAAATCAAAGGCTGACTACTGTAGTGATATTAACTGTGACCCTTGCGGGCATTTTAGCCGGCATAAAGCTCTATGAAACAGCCATTTTAGGCCTGGCATTGGGGGCAATATTATTTCTTTTTTACGGATTATATATAGGCTTTAGTATTGGTGCCCTGTGTAAAATGATGCTGGATGGGGTAAAAAAGGCATCGATAGTGCTTGTGGTCATGTCATTGATAGGCATGCTTTCAGCCTCCTGGATGCAGAGCGGAACAATACCCACCATGATGATATACGGCTTCAGATATCTTTCGGAATTTAATTTTATAGTAGCGGCCTTTTTAATAACCTCCGTGATTTCTATGGTATTGGGAACCTCCTTAGGTACAATCGGTACAATCGGTATCCCTTTGGTGGAGATAGGAAAGGCAATGGGAGTGCCTCTTCCCCTAATTGCTGGAGTAATCGTATCCGGTGCCTACCTGGGGGATAGAAGCTCACCGATGTCCAGCAGCGCCAACCTACTAGCGGCAATAACCGAATCAAAGCTTCTGGACATGTTGAAGGGCCTGCTAAAGACTGCTATTCCCGTATATATCCTATCCATGATAATTTACTATATTTTGGGGAAGGGCTTTGTGATGACGGATGAGCTATTGCTACAGGTGAATGCAATAAAGGCCGTTATAGAAGGGAGCTTTTCCATAAGCTGGATATTGATTATACCTCCAATACTGATATTTCTACTGATATTGTTTAAGCTGCCTATCATATACTGCATGCTGTCAGGACTAATGGCTGCCGTAGCTCTAAGTATACTGCAGGGTCAGGAGCCCATTGGCATTTTAAGCGTATTGCTGTTAGGCTTTCACCCCGAGGATATAAGCCTGGCACAGCTATTGTCAGGGGGAGGCCTGTATTCCATGAGGATGGTTATAATGATTATTACCATCTCCACTGCCTTAAACGGACTACTGGAGGGGATGGGCTTACTGCAACCCTTTATCAATGACTTTATTAAGGGAATCAAGAGCAGCGGGCAGCTTATAATGAAGACCTCGCTAATCAGCTTTGTAGTAGCTGCAGTAACATGCAACCAAAGCCTGGCAATTATAATGCCGGGAAGGTTTTTGAAGGGGGAATATGAAAAAAGAGGCATACCAAATACCACTCTGGCTAGAGCAATTGCCGATAGCGGTGTGGTGACGGTGGCCTTGATACCCTGGAATGTAAATGCTGTTGCTATAGCCTCAATATTGAAGCTTCAGACGCTGCAATACTTACCCTTTGCTCTGCTATGCTATCTATTGCCATTAGCCACAGTGGTATACGGATATATAGAGCATAGGGGTACAAAGGGGCTGAAATATAGCAAAGAAAAAAGCAGAGAGGAGGCCTAACTCTTCTCTGCCTTTAATATCTGAAATTTAGCCTTAGCAATATCTATATCGAAGGTGCTGAACCATCTTCGGTTCGAGCCGTCAATGATTCGATAATGCTGCGTAATCATGTTTTGCTGCAGCGTAAAGCCCTTTTCCTCGATAACATTCACCCACCAGATTTTGCCCCCCATAGTTAATTCCTTAGGACGCAGCTCGCCTGTATGACTAATAATCTCCAAAAGCTCAAGGGGGTCACCGCCAAAGCAGCTCTGTAATATCTCACTGTTACGGAAAATTGAGCAAAGGGCAATGGAGGTGGTCCATCCCGGTGATACCCTTCCCTTTTCTATCTGCACCAGAGTCTTTTTTGAAATTCCAAGGATTTCAGCCATTTCCTCCTGAGTATAATTTCTCTCAACCCTTACCAGCTTAAATTTGTCCCAAACTACTGATACAAATTGATTTCTATCCATAGGCATTATAGGCTCCTTCAAGTTATATTATGGTGTAATATTACACTAAGCGTTACAAATAGTCAATACACGTAAAAAAGAAAAAGAGCCATTGGCTCTTTGAGTTTGTCAATTATAGCAATCCCCTAAAAAATTCAAGGGGGGTGTGAAAAATTGAGCCGAAGACGGTATTAAGCTCCAGCCAATATATAGCTAGACCGAAGATAATGGCCGGTATGGTGGTGATAACAGTTGCCCATAGGGCCGAGGGCCTGTCTATAGCCAGAAGAGGCATCAGTGCATCGCCATCCTGAGAAACCGCATTGGCAAACAGTGCAGCAAAGGGAACGAGACCTCTTGCAAATAATGCAACAAATATGATCTGAGGACCACAGCCTGGTATTAGCCCCACAGAGGCACCTATGATAATCGAAAGAATACCAGTAGCTAGCAAAGCAGTTTCAATTAACTGTTGACCGGCTAGATAGTCGCCTCCCCCTAGCAATAAAACCAGCAGCTCATAAGCAAGGAAGCCAACAAAAACCCAGGTCACTACAAAGGCGGTGTCCTGAGCGTTGTGAATAAAGGTTTCCTTCAAGGACATGGCCTTTAGCTCCGCCTCCTCATGGGTATCGTCCCGTAGAAACTTTTTACTCATAAGCATCATTAATACGGAAAAAAGTGTACCTGTTGCTCCCACAACAAGACCAAGATTGGGAATAAACAAGGTATTTACATCCAGCTGAGCCAGTAGCATTATACCCAGCACTAAACCGACGAATATAAAGCCCCAGTAAAAGTACGAGCCCCTATGGGTGAAATGATAGCCGAAGGTTCCCAGCTCCTGATGGCCCTTTAAATTATGGTGAAGGTAAAAATCTATGTCGTCCCCCTCTTGGTGACCAATATGGGAAATAACCCCTTCCTCTGTAGAGTTCATTTTATGGATAATTTCTTGATGCTTAGCATGATCCTGCTTTTCCTTGAGGGCATCCCTTGATTTCTTTTTTCTGCTATAGCTCTCAAGAAGCCTTTCACCCAAAGAGGTCTTATCTACGGCATAACCGGTAATAATGGCGACAATAAAGGATATTGCACTTATCATTAAATACTGCAGTGGATGACTGGCCATGATAACGAAGGCAGAGTCACCCATAGTGGCGATTAGAGTCGCTACTACAGTACCAAAGCTCACGGCCTTCTTGAAAAACAAGGGCATTACGAAAATTGCACCACCACAGCCGGGTGTAAGGCCTAATAATGCTCCGATAACCGGCTGCCAGCGCTTAGACCTCTGTATAGAGGCAATAAAGCTACCGGATTTTTTGTAGTTTATGTAACCGAACAAAAGCAAAACAGCACCGACAAAGACACCGACCTCCAAAAAGGCCGATTCGGCACTGCCAAGAATAATGTCTAGAAAATTCATATCATCCCCCCAATCCTCTGAAAAAATTATACCCAATATCCGGGGGTGGAAACAAGGCTTATTTTAATCTTCTTTTACTTAAATGACTTTCGCGCAATTCCTCATCCTGATGAATTTCAGATGATATCTCCCAATGTATAACAAAGGTCAAAACTACTCTTAGAACGATTATTGCCGCCAATACCTTTATTTCTGTCATTGTACGAACTAATATGGTTCTTAGTATCTCTCCACCCAGCTTGAATTCCAGCCCAAGAGCTAAACCCTTGGCTATCTCAATTTTGATGCAGGTATCATTAAACTTTAGCTTATTACGTATGTAGTTAAAAAAGCCTCTTACCGATGAATACCCTATTATAAAAATCCCAATAACCTCTAAAACATATATCGTATAAAGCACTAATGTTTCTATATAATGCTCGATCATTGATGACCCTCCTCAGTAGCTCAACCAGCATAATTCTTCCTTTGTATTATTATGTCCATTAGCTATAAATTAATTAGGCTAAAATAATCGTATAAGAGCTAGGGTAATGAGGATTATTCCCGGGATGAAGGCGGTTTTATCACGAAACTGGTATGACAGATATTTTTTACCAAAATTAATACCTGTCTTCAGGAGCAGCAGATTTAGTATTCCCACCAGCAGAAGCGTTAGTAAAATCATAGTCAAAGAGGATAAAGCCACCACCAGGCCAACTGCCAAAGAATCGGCGGCTAAAGCAAAGCCCAATAATATAGCCTCTCTGGTATCTATAACACCTGAAATATCTAAATCCACCCTTGAAGGATCCCTCATTATATTTATTGCAATCCCAAGCGAATTTATACTGATCATGGCAATGGACACTGCTTCCTTTGTTCTTTCTTTAGGATATTTGTAATTTAGCCAGCCCTGTACGACATACCAAAGGCCGATGATAAAGAGAATGCAAGCTCCGAGAATATTGGTTAAAAGCGAAGGCATATACCTAGTCAATACATTGCCTGCAAAAAAGCCTATGCTCAGTAGGGTGATAGATATGACATCCAGTATGAGAATAGACCTTAAAGGAACCTTGATATTTTTTATACCATAGGCTATACCCACACTAAAGCTGTCTATACTAATTGCCAGGGCTATCAGAAAGCATTGTAGCATATCATCCCTCCTCTTAATATGGTTATTTATTAGCTTATGAGGGATAAAAGAAAGGGTGCAAGTGTTATTTACAAAATAATGCCACAGCATTATAATTAATAAATATACCTTAGAGGAGTGGAGCGCAATGGTGGCAAAGAGAGGTTTACTTTTATCAAATCTAGCTTTATTTATTACAGTTGTTTTATGGGGGATATCCAGTTCAGTGGTGAAAATAGCCCTAAGAGAAGTGCCGCCGGCAACACTTGCGCTGATTAGATTTATAATCGCCTCGGTAGTTCTGTATGTTATAACTCAAGCGCTATACCCGGGCTTGAGGACTGAGAAGCAGGACAAGAAAAGCATGATGCTATGCGGGCTGGTGGGGGTAACGACATACTTCCTGTTTGAAAATTACGGATTAAGCTTTATAAAAGCCGCCAATGCAACGATTATTTTGGCCCTAATACCTTTATTTACAATTGCAGTGGACCGAATTGTATACAAAACACCCATCAGTCTTTCTAAGGGGATAGGTGTAGCCTTGTCTATAATCGGAGTTTCACTTGTTATCGGGAATTCAATTTCAGTGAATGCCGATGTCAATGAGGTAATAGGAAGCCTATTGATGCTGGGGGCAGCCCTTTGCTGGGTTATATTCGCAATGCTGAATAAGGGGATGGAGGGGAAATATCCCACGATATTTTTAACCGCCCGACAAAGCTTCTATGGAGGGGTTTTTCTGGTTCCCTTTGCTTTGCTGGAAAGGAAGGCCTGGGGGCCTATTTCGGCGGTGTCCTGGGTCAGTATACTTTATCTTGCCTTCTTCTGCTCTGCCCTTTGCTATTATTTATACCTCTTCGGATTAAAGCATTTGGGGGCAACAAAAGCCAACATTTATATAAATCTGATGCCCTTTATAGGGGTATTTGCTGCCTACTTCATGCTGGGAGAAAGGCTTTTTCCGTTGCAGGTGCTGGGAGGGGTAGTTGTTTTGTCAGGAATACTGGCAGTAAGCTATACAAAGCCCATGAATCAGCCAGCGGTCTTGGTGGAGGAGGAGATTTCTCCCGTCCATTAAATTTGTATTGATATTTTATTATCCCTATGATATCTTATAACTATAATTTAATAATCCTTCAGGGCAGGGTGAAATTCCCGACCGGCGGTAACGTGTATACGAAGCCCGCGAGCCATTTTGGCAGATCTGGTGTAATTCCAGAGCCGACAGTACAGTCTGGATGAGAGAAGGAATGAAGAATGTGTTTTTGTGCAGCTTTTTTGTATATAAATACAATTTTTTGACATATGCCCTGAGTTTATTTACTCAGGGTATTTTATTTTGCATTTAAAGGAAAAATAAATTGAGCTAATTGCATAATAAAGATGAAGTGGTATATTTATGCACTCTCATGATAATAGGCAAATTCCTCAATAATTAAATGTGGAGGTGTGGATATGGATGAATTATATATGGGGCGAGCATTGGAGCTGGCAAGACTCGGATGGGGTAAAACCAGGCCCAATCCTTTGGTGGGGGCAGTAGTAGTCAAGGATGGCGGTATAATCGCCGAAGGCTATCATCATTTTTTTGGTGGCGATCACGCAGAGGTAAATGCCTTAAAGAAGCTGGATTTTAAGGCAGAGGGAGCAACTATGTATGTCAGCCTTGAGCCCTGCTCTCATCATGGAAAGACACCCCCTTGTGTGGATGCGATCATAAAAGGTAAAATATCCAGGGTGGTAGTAGCCACCACCGATCCTAATCCTAAGGTTGCCGGCAGAGGGATAGGAATCCTAAGGCAGCAGGGAATAGAGGTGACAACGGGAGTGCTGGAGAAAGAGGCTTTGGAGCTTAATGAGATATTTATAAAATATATAACCACTGGATTGCCCTTTTGTCTGCTTAAAACAGCCATGAGCCTAGATGGAAAGATAGCCACAGCAGCAGGGGACTCCAAATGGATTAGCAACCAAGAATCGAGGGACTTTGTACATACCATCAGAGACAGAATGGCAGGAATAATGGTGGGTATCTCAACGGTACTAAAGGACGACCCTTTATTAAATACAAGAATACCTGGTAAAGAAGTGCGGCATCCTACAAGGATTATAGTTGACAGCAGATGTAGAATACCGTTGGAAAGCAGAGTGGTTAAAACAGCAGGAGAACAGCCTACCATCGTTGCCACCACAGATTTATCCGATATAGGCAAGCAAAAGGCACTGGAGGCCTTGGGGGTTAAGCTGCTGGTGCTTCCACAGGAAGAAGGAAGGGTGCCTTTGAGGCTATTAATGGAGGAGCTGGGAAAATTGCAGCTTGACAGCGTACTGCTGGAGGGTGGAGGAACCTTGAACTACTCCGCCCTAGAGGCTGGAGTGGTGGACAAGGTAATGACCTTTATAGCACCTAAAATTTTGGGTGGAAGGGAAGCCCTGACTCCGGTAGAGGGAATGGGAAAACAGCTGGTAAGAGATGCCTTTCAGATGTCAAATATCAGGCTTCGGAGCTTTGGGGAGGATATTCTTATTGAAGGCTATTTAGAAGGGAAAGATAACTATGTTCACGGGAATTGTTGAGGAGATTGGAAGGATAAGGAGCATATCTAAAAGCGGAGACGGTGCCTCCATAAATATTGAAGCCAAAAGGGTCCTGGAGGATGTCAGACTGGGGGACAGTATAGCAACCAATGGAGTTTGTCTGACGGTAAATCAATTTGATAGAAACAGCTTTAGGGTGGATGTAATGGCAGAAACCATGAGAAGGAGCAATTTAAGGGAGCTGATCATCGGCAGCAGAGTAAATCTAGAGAGGGCAGTAGCCGTCGGTGACCGGCTGGGGGGCCATATAGTCAGCGGGCATATCGATGACGTTGGTATCATCCGACATTACGAAAAGGAGGACAATGCCGTATGGATAACGGTGGAGCCGGCACCAGAGCTTATGAAGTATATTATTTTAAAGGGCTCCATAGCAATAGACGGCGTTAGTCTAACGGTAGCCCACTTAGATGAGAGGGTTTTCAAGGTTTCCGTTATACCCCACACTAGGGATGAAACCACCCTTATGGGTAAAGCAGTTGGAGATTATGTGAATCTTGAGTGTGATATGGTGGGAAAATATGTAGAAAGGCTTCTGGGCTTTAATGCTGCACCAAAAGAGGAAAAAAAGGATATTAGTATGGCGCTGCTGGCAAAATACGGCTTTGTAAAATAAGAAAGGGTGAGACAAAAATGAAGTATCAATTTAACACAATAGAAGAGGCTATAGAGGATATTAGAAACGGAAAAATTATAGTCGTAGTAGATGACGAGGATCGTGAGAACGAGGGGGATTTAGTTTGTGCAGCAGAGCTTGCCACCCCTGAAATAATAAATTTCATGGCTAAGCATGGAAGGGGGCTAATTTGTCTTCCTATGACCGAGGATAGGCTTAAGCAGCTGGAGCTGCCTCAGATGGTTATAAGAAATACAGATGAGTATGGGACTGCCTTTACAGTATCAATAGATCATGCAGAAACAACAACGGGTATTTCAGCCTTTGAAAGGGCCCATACCATAAAAAAGGCTGTGGAGGAAAATGTAAAGCCCTTGGATTTTAAAAGGCCGGGGCATATTTTTCCCTTAGCCGCTAAAACAGGAGGGGTTTTGACAAGAACAGGCCACACGGAGGCTTCGGTTGATCTGGCAGTAATGGCGGGCCTTAAGCCTGCAGGGGTCATTTGTGAAATAATGAATGAGGATGGCACCATGGCTAGGGTTCCTGAGCTGATGGAATTCATCAAGGAGCATGAGCTGAAAATAGTTACCATAGCGGATCTTATTGCCTACAGACGAAAAAACGAACGGCTGATAAAGAGAGAAACCGAAGCCAATATGCCTACAAAATATGGGGATTTCAAGATAGTTGGATATGTAAACACCTTGAATAATGAGCATCATGTAGCTTTGGTAAAGGGAGATGTAGCTGGAGAAGAGCCCGTATTAATAAGGGTTCATTCCGAATGTCTGACGGGGGATGCCTTTGGCTCCTTAAGATGCGACTGTGGGGATCAGCTGGCTGCAGCCATGAAGAAAATAGAGGCAGCAGGAAGTGGTATAATCCTGTATATGAGGCAGGAGGGCAGAGGAATAGGTCTGATCAACAAGCTAAAGGCCTATGCGCTGCAGGATAAGGGATATGACACCGTTGAGGCAAATCTAGCACTGGGTTTCCCAGAGGACATGAGGGATTATGGTATAGGTGCGCAGATACTAAAGGACCTGGGTGTTAAAAGGATACGACTTATGACCAACAACCCTAAAAAGCTTGTAGGCTTAGCTGGATACAACCTAGAAGTAGTGGAAAGAGTACCTATCCAAATGAATCATAACGAAAGCAACGCCTATTATTTAAAAACCAAAAAATCAAAATTAGGACATATGCTGGAATTTAAGGAGGAGAAATAATATGAAGATATTTGAGGGTAAACTAATTGCTAAGGATTTAAAGTTTGGTATTGTGGTAGGAAGATTTAATGAATTTATAGGAGGTAAGCTTTTAGATGGAGCGATAGATGCCATTAAGCGTCATGGCGGTGAAGAGGAGGATATAGAAATATCTTGGGTGCCCGGAGCCTTTGAGATTCCATTGGTGGCAAAGAAGCTTGCCAAGTCGGAACGATATGATGCTGTTATTTGCTTGGGAGCGGTAATCAGAGGAGCAACACCGCATTTTGACTATGTTTCAGGCGAGGTAACAAAGGGAGTTGCCCTAGTGGGCCTTGAAACAGAGATTCCTACAATCTTTGGAGTGTTGACGGTGGATACCATAGAGCAGGCTATAGAGAGAGCAGGCACAAAGGCAGGAAATAAAGGCTTTGAGGCAGCTGTTACAGCCATAGAGATGGCAAATCTGTTAAAGAGCATATAATACAGGGTAGTTTCTGCTATCTTTTAAAGGTGGATATATTGCCTATAGGGCCTACTTTGATAATAGGAAACAATTAGATGAATCACTTTTGAAATAATCATTGAGAAGTTCGACAAAAAATTATATAATTATAATGATTATTGTATACAAAGCAAAAACAAGTGGATTTTTATGCAGGTATACAGGTGATAAATCTTGGAAGCAAGGACTTCCGTGAAGGAATGGGGGTATAGCCCTTATTCTGTAACTATTATAGTAGGAGGATTATAATGCAAAATTCAGCAGAGCTGCAGGTACAGTCAAAAGAGGAGTTGAAATCTACAGAGGTGGATAAGGTTATTGCAGTTGACGAAAAAGTCAAATACAACTTTATGCTCTTATATTCAGTAATAGTTCTACTATCTGCCTTTATCTTCAATAGCCCACAGGAGATCATCAGTGGACTAGGAAGGATAGCTGTAGATAGAAGTATACTGGTATCTGACTATATGGAAATAGGAAATATCGGTTCAGCCTTTTTTAACGCGGGGATACTGATGGTGCTATGTACCCTAATAGCAAAAAAGAACAAGGTAAACATGAATGGAACCACTATGGCGGCTGTTTTTACGGTTGGAGGCTTTGCTCTCTTCGGTAAAAACATCTATAATGTATGGGCCATAATGCTGGGCGTATATCTATACAGCAAGTATAAGGGTGAAAAATTCAGTAAGTTTATCCTTATTGCTTTTTTTGGTACGGCACTGGGCCCATTGGTGAGTCAAATTAGCTTTGGTCTAGGCTTTCCAGTTGGAGTAGCAGTTGTAGCAGGATATCTGGCAGGTATTCTGGCAGGCTTTGTTTTACCGCCATTGGCTGCACACTTTGTAAAGTTCCATCAGGGCTTTAATCTTTACAATCTAGGTTTTACCTGTGGTATTGTGGGCACTATATTTATGGCAGTGATGAGGGCCTTTACACTGGAAAATGAAAAAAGAGCTATTGTGGCGAGCGGACATAATAAGGAACTGGGAATATATCTGTATTTACTCTTTGCTTCTATACTTGTATTTGGATATGTCTTTAATAATAAATCCTTTAAGGGATATGGAAGACTATTAAAGCGTAGCGGTAGGGCAGTAGAGGATTTCGTTTTACTAGAGGGCTTTGGATTAACGCTTATAAATATGGCTATACTAGGTGTAATAACCACCAGCTATGTTCTTCTGGTGAAGGGGCAGCTTAATGGACCTATAATAGGTGGCATATTGACTGTTGCAGGCTTCGGAGCCTTTGGAAAGCATACAAAAAATATCCTTCCTATCATGCTGGGGGTGTTGTTAGCCAGCAGTGTGATGCAATGGGAGGTAAATGCGACGGGACCTCTTCTGGCAGCTCTATTTGGAACTACCCTGGCTCCAATAGCAGGCGTCTTCGGTTGGACTGCAGGTATTATTGCAGGCGTTGTCCATATGGCTCTGGTGATGAATGTGGGATCTCTGCATGGCGCAATGAACCTATATAACAATGGCTTTTCAGGTGGTATAGTGGCAGCGGTATTAGTACCTATATTTGAAAGCTTAAGAAAGGAAGTCTAATTTGGATCACGAAGCAGTCAGGATGTTAAAAATTGTAAATGAGCTGACTAATTTTTCATTTAAATTAGGGGCCAGTCAATTGCAGATTGATTTAAAGGATATAGACGACAGGCTTGAGCTAATATTCCAATGTAATACAAAGGAAAATGTAGACAAGCTGATAGAAGATCTAAAGTCCTCTCTGGACACCCCTCGACAAGAGCAGGTGGAGGAATACCTATGGGAGATGGTGGGTGAAGGTGAAGTCTTCGATGAGCTTAATCTTGTTGGGATGATGATTGATGATAATGAGGTTATATATAACGATAATAAGCTTATGATAAGAGTTGAAAGAAGAAAGTATTAAGTTAGGATCAAATTAGCTGAAGCCATTGACTGGCTTCTTTTTTTGTCTAAAATCAACGTGGCAGGGGTAGAGCTCCGGGATAAATATAATGCATGGATAGAACTTAGAAGATGATAAATTAAAACTTACATTATATATAAGGAAAGAAGACTATGCATAGTAAGCATTATATAATGCGTTTATACGACAATATAAATGAGATAGAATTGAAAGGTGCTATAGTGTAATTGAAGAAAAGAATGGGCAGGAAATTCTGTGGATAAAAAGCACTTGTATGGTAAAAAATATATGTTGATTCACCATTTAAAACGTGGTATAGTATTTAAGTCGCCGTTACTTAAAGCGACAAAATATGGCAACGAAAAAGATGTTGACATAATCATTAAAACGTGATATAGTATATAAGTCGCCGATAGATGGCGATAGGACAAGAGTCCTAAAAAACAGGTCTTTGAAAACTGAACAGTATAGATATTAAGCCAGCATAAATTTTATCCATTTAGAAAAATGGAACCCAGAAA
>JBLXDM010000011.1:0-166117 GCA_048264125.1 Natronincolaceae bacterium | reverse complement strand
ACGCCAACCATATTTAATGATTGACGTCATAAGAACTATTAGTTATTTCCACTGTCTACTTGACAGGGAGCAGTTCATTGAGGTCAGTCCCTTTACTTTACATATATATTGTAATATATTGCAGGGACACCGGTGCATTTAGATGTGGAAGGTTTGATGTCGTCAGAGTAAGAAGCCCTTTAACAACCCAGTAGTTAATAGGAGGCTGTAGAACTGAATTTATATAAAGATTATACAGTGAAGCATCCTCTGGGGGAAGTATTCCCTTGTCACCGTACATTGTCAGCTCGTCGCTGTCGGTATAGCTCCTTTGATTACCTGCAAGGGCATTGTATTGATAAGTATCGGCCTTTAAAAGCTGTTGAAGCCCATCCTTTACAATCATAGATTGTAAAATTACAGGGGCACCCTCTAGGGGAACATCGACAGTTGTTAGCAACAGATGTCCTCTGCTCACCGCATAATTTACGGGAGGCTGTAAGGCTCCATTTATAAATAAGCTGTAGAAGGTGACATCGTCAGGACCGGGTATTCCTGCATCACCATAAATTGTCAATTCATCGGCATTGGTAAACTCTCGTTTTTCTCCATTAGATACGGTATTGTATTGAAGATTAACAACTGATAAATCCATTTCTGCTATATCGAAGGAGCCTGCGATATCCAGCAAAAGCACCGCTGAAGAGAATGAATACAGGGTACCAATATCCCATTCTATTAGCCTTCCCTTCACCGAAATGGTTCCCTGGCTTGAGCTTATGGCTTCAACCGAATGAACGCTATTCAAGAGCAGCTCATCAAAGGCTTTGATAAAGCTGACGGGGCCATGTCCATTATTGGTCACCTTTATTTCTACCCTCCATGTACTGATAAGGGAGTTTACAGTTAATGGGCCTGCTACAATGTATTTTTCAACCTCTAAAGCTCCGAATATCATAGGAGGGGGAATACAGCTGCCTTTCCTTCTGCTTGTATTACAGCCCCTTTGAAGGGGATATAGACTATCATAGTTTTTGTCAAAGCTAATTGTATGGACTGCCGAGGTCATGGAATAATCCTTACCTTCAGCAGCCTCCGGACAATAGTCGTAGTAGGGTATCATCAGCTGTGCTTTTCCCACAGCCTTAAGTAGTATAAAGACACCGACTGACAGATTCAATTGCTTGTTGACTACAACCGGAGTCTTCAGCAGCTCCGTCTTAGTTTCCACAATTATTTCATAGGAAAGCTGATTTGCTGTCTCCGGTAAAAACATAATAATATCTTTATATATATCAGGTAAATAAGCCTCAATTACTTTTCCATCGGGGGTATTGACCCCAAAGGGAATTCGTATTTTAAGCCTAACCCGTTTAAAATGAGGACGATGCTCCAGCTTTGATATATTTATGCTGTCCTGAGGAATATAGCCGGGCTTAAATAAAATATCCCTATAGCCCAACCCAATCAAATCCATATATATGCCCTCTAAGAAACACCTGTCTTGGCATTGCCAAAATACTTTATCGGTTATTATACAGGTATGCCTCAGGTCCTGCTGAATATCTAAAACCCTGATGGAAGCACCAGCTTCAATACCTGTCATAGTAAAGCAATTGTTATTGGAATAATGACCTGTTGCCATTGCTCTGTTGAGAGAACGCAAGCCCGTGGCTTTAAAATACCCGCCTACCTTTATAGTAGCAGTTAAGCTGCTGCCGGGACCCAGCTCCTGTATTCTCCAGAATATTGATCCATCAGCCGCTTCAATTTCTCCCGAAACAGGAGCTTCAATTTTTATATCCACGAGCTCATCCAGCAATATATAATCAACCACTATGACATCCTTGATAAAGCCCTTTGATAAATTGTAAATCCTTAAAGCGAAGCACCACTCTTTATATTTATCCTTAAAGGCCACTAAGGGAGAGCCTAAAATTTCCTTCTCTATTTTGAGACCGCCAGCCGCAGCTCCGATAGCTGCAGAGACGGATATGCTGATATCCTCAGTGGGGCCTGCAACTAGCTGTCCATAGACATTTTCGCCTGTTGCCTCTGCACGGTCGAGGCTTTTGCTACCCACCTCGGAAAATGAACCTTCAATGTCAATCACTAAAGCTGCAGTTTCCATAGCCTCTAGGGCAGCGATATTCCATACAATTTCTTTTCCAGTGGCTGCTATTGCCCCATGAGATATGCTGATGGGATTGATCTTATTAAGACTATCAAGGAATAATTCATCTGTCATAATAAGCTTACCTGCCTTAAAGGTAGTGGCATTTGTAATCTTTATTTCCACTCTCCATTTACCGGGACTGTCGAGCTGCAGCTCTAAAGGTCCTGAGGTTATTATCTTGACTATATTCAAACCACCTGTCGCTATAATTGGCTCTCCTGAAGAAACTGAGGATTTCATAAGCTTCCCAGAGGTATCTCCTAATGCCCAAGCACGATTTAAATAACGGGTTCCTGTGGCAGTGAAGCATCCTCTAATACGAAATACAACATAGGCAGATTCACCAATCTCCAGTGAATCAACATGCCATTTAATTTCCTTGCCTTCAAAACGAATCTCACCCTTAGACACAGCTGTTGCTTCTCCCCATAATAGCCTATCCAATAGAATCGTATCAGCTACTGCTAAATTTCTAATAGGGCTAGTGCCACTATTTGTTATTGTACATGCAAAGATCCAATTGGCTAATTGACCCACCGAAAGCTGCTGGGGGCCTGAACTATAGGAAATCTCTATGACTAGGGGGCTTTGGAGGGGTTGTGGCAGGCTATTTACGGTTATTTCCAGATCAGAAGCAGGTCCTGCTTTGGTTTCACCGGAGGGAATAAGCCCTTCGGCGGAGGCTAGATTCAGCTGGGCAAACTTCTCATTAAAGAAGGTAACGAAGGAAAGAATTATAATGACGCCCCTTAGTGGGACATCAAGGGTTGTTAATATCAGCAGACCCTTTGAAAGCTCATAGTTTGTCCTTGGCTGCAATACTCCATTTATAAAGAGATTGTAATAGGATACCTCATCAGGGGCCAGGATGCCTTTATTGCCATATGCCACCAACTCATCCTGATTAGTGAATATCCTCTTTTCTCCGTCGCTCACAGCATTATATTGATAAACCTCTGCCTTTAGAGGCTTAATTATTTGTCTCTTATTTGTTTTTGGGGAGCTGTTATCAAGCATAAAATCACTCCAAAATTTAAGTTTCCTTAATCATTTTATGTATATAGTTAAGCATATGTTCTAGTAGTAAAAAAAGACCTTAGCCTTACCAGTACCTTCTGGTACCTAAAGCCAGCTATAGGTTCTATTTTACGGAAAATCAAATAAATATATTATATCAATAGTAATGCTGATTGGAGGAATAGGATGAAGCTTTATGATGGAAAGCTGTTGGTAACGGGAGCTGAAGGCTTTATAGGCTCCCATTTAACTGAGGAGCTGGTGAGAAGGGGATACGATGTCCGAGCCTTTGTTTTATACAATTCCTTTAATTCCGATGGTTGGCTGGAGGAGTCACCTGAGGAGATCAGGGCTGCTTTGGAAATATACAGGGGAGATATAAGGGATTCCTACGGCGTAAGGGAGGCTATGCGGGGCTGCAGCTGTGTACTGCATTTAGCTGCCTTGATATCAATTCCCTACTCCTATAAATCGCCGGAGATGTACGTGGATACAAACATAAAGGGTACCCTGAATGTTTTACAGGCAGCCAGGGAATTGGATGTGGAAAAGCTGGTGATTACCTCCACCAGTGAGGTTTATGGAACAGCCCAATATGCTCCCATTTCAGAGGAGCATCCTTTACAGGGGCAATCACCCTATTCGGGCTCGAAAATAGCTGCAGATCAATTGGCCCTCTCCTTCTATAATTCCTTTTCTACACCGGTTGCCATCATAAGGCCCTTTAATACCTATGGTCCAAGGCAGTCTGCAAGAGCCGTTATTCCCACCATTATTACACAAATAGCACAGGGGGCAAGAAGGCTTCAACTAGGGTCATTGACTCCTACAAGAGACTTTAGCTACATAAAGGACACAGTAAGGGGCTTTATAGAAGTGGCTACAGCTGAGGCAGCCATTGGTAAGGTTATTAATATCGGCAGCGGCTATGAGATTTCTATTGGAGAAACTGTGGAGATCATTGCTGAGCTTATGGGGGCTGAGGTTGAAATAGAAAGGGATTTCCTTAGGCTTAGGCCTGAAAAAAGTGAGGTGGAACGGCTTTGGGCGGATATTTCAAGGGCTGGGGAGCTGCTGAGCTGGGCCCCCCAGTATAGTGCAAAGGAAGGCCTTAGGCGGGGCTTAAGAGAGACGATAGAGTGGTTTACCAATCCCGACAATCTGAAAATGTATAAGGGAGATAGGTACAATATATGAGAAGGGGTATTGATGTAGAGCATACTACAGCCATTCTTAAAGAAATCTTAAAGATGAATAAAATCCCCATTTCACTGCATGAGCCCAGCCTTTGGGGCAGAGAATGGGACTATCTAAAGGACTGCCTGGATACTGGCTGGGTTTCCTATGCAGGCCAATATGTAGGTGAATTTGAGAGAAGAATAGCAGCTTATACTGGAGTAAACCATGCCATAGCGGTTGTTAATGGTACGGCAGCACTGCATATTTGCTTAAAATATTCAGGGGTTCAGGAGGGAGATGAGGTATTGGTTCCGGCCCTCACCTTTGTAGCCACCGCTAATGCCGTTTACTATTGCAAGGCTATACCCCATTTTGTCGACAGCGACACCATAAGCCTCGGAATTAACATTAAGAAGCTAAAGGCTCATTTGAAGGATATAGCCATCATAAAGAATAGAAAATGCTATAACAGGAAAACCATGCGACCCATAAGTTCCATTGTAGCCATGCATGCTTTTGGTCATCCTGTCGATCTGGAGCCACTATTGGACATATGCAATGAGTATCATATAGCGCTTGTGGAGGATGCGGCAGAATCCCTCGGCTCCTATTATAAAGGCAGGCATACAGGAAATTGGGGAAGGCTATCCGTCTTAAGCTTTAACGGAAATAAGATAGTTACAACTGGCGGGGGCGGTGCAATATTGACCAATGATTCTGCACTGGCAGAGGAGATACGGCATATCACCACTACGGCAAAGCTTCCCCACAAATGGGCCTATGTGCATGATAAGATAGGCTACAATTATCGCATGCCCAATATAAATGCCGCCCTTGGCTGTGGGCAAATTGAAAATATTGAGAGCTTCCTTAAAAGCAAGCGTGCTCTAGCGGCTAAATATGAGACGGCTTTTCGACAGGTGGAGGGGATCAGCTTCTTTAAGGAGCCCGAATATGGCCGCAGTAATTATTGGCTGAATACTCTGGTCTTAGCTGAAGAGTGCTGGGAGGAGAGGGATGCGCTGTTATCGGCAACCCATAGGGAGGGAATATTAACTCGGCCTGTGTGGACTTTGATGAATAAGCTCCCGATGTATCAAGGCTGTCCCAGCATGGACCTTTCTATAGCGGAGGTGCTGGAAAGGTCTATTATCAATATTCCCAGCAGTGCTCATCTAGGAGTGAATGACGATGAAGCCTAAATTATGCGCAATCACAGGAGGACGTTCTGAGTACGGCATACTTTACTCGCTATTAAAGGAAATAAAGGAGGATGATGACCTGGAATTGCAGCTTATCGCCACTGCAATGCACCTATCTCCAGAATTCGGCTTGACCTACAGGGAGATTGAGGCCGAAGGCTTTAAAATAGATAAGAAAATTGAAACCCTATTATCCAGCGACACCTCGGTGGGGGCTGGAAAAGCAATAGGCCTGGGGGTGATTGGTTTTTCAGAGGCCTTTGAGGAGCTAAAGCCTGATCTGATCATATTGCTGGGGGACAGATATGAAATATTGGCGGCTGCAGAGGCAGCATTGATGTGCAGAATTCCTGTTGCCCATATCTGCGGTGGAGATATAACAGAGGCCGCCTTTGATGATGCCATTAGGCATTGCATAACAAAGCTCTCCCACCTTCATTTTGTCACCAATGAAGCCTCACTTCAGGTAGTAAGACAGCTGGGGGAAAATCCTCAGCATATATTTAATGTGGGGAATCCGGCAATTGACAGAATACTGAATATAGAGCTTCTAGAGGAAAAAAGGCTGGAGGAGCTATTGGATTTTAAGCTGCTAAATAAGAATCTTTTAATTACCTTTCATCCAGCTACTTTGGATAATGTCTCCCCACAGCAGCAGTTTAATGAATTGCTGGAGGCATTGCATAGTCTTGGGTCGGAGATAGGCCTATTATTTACAAAGCCCAATGCTGATCCGGAGGGAAGGGGACTGATGAGACAGCTGGAGGGCTTTGTCTTGACCCATAATAATGCAGTCGCCTATACCGCCTTAGGGCAGCAGCTATATTTCAGTCTGGTATCGCAGGTGGATGCTGTAATAGGCAATTCCTCCAGCGGCCTTTTGGAGGTTCCCTCCTTTAAGAAGCCTACGGTTAATATAGGTGACAGGCAAAAGGGTAGGCTTCAAGCCAGCTCCGTTATTAATTGTCCGGCTGCTAGGGGAGAAATAGAGGCTGCAATAAAGGCGGCTTTAATAAAGGACTGCTCAAATACAGTAAATCCCTATGGGGATGGAGGAAGCGCTAAGAGAATATTAGAGGCAATTAAGTCCATCGATGACTACCGGGCTTTAATTAAAAAGAAATTTTATCGAGTAGGTGAACTATGAAGACGAGGGTTTATATCATTGCTGAGATAGGCGTCAATCATAATGGCTCTATGGAAATGGCAAGGGCCTTGATTGATGCAGCCACTGATGCAGGAGCCGACGCAGTAAAATTTCAAAGCTTTCACACCGATAAGCTAATGCTTAGGAACACCCCCAAGGCTGCCTATCAGCAAGAAAATAGCAGCAAAGAGGAGGGGCAGTACCAAATGGTTAAGGCACTGGAGCTGGAGGAGGCTCAGCAGCAGCTTTTAAGGGAGTATGCCATAGGAAGGGAAATAGAATTTTTATCTAGCCCCTTTGATATCGACAGCCTGGATTTTTTAGTGGATAGGCTGCAGCTTCCCATCATAAAAATAGCCTCCGGAGAAATAACAAATGGGCCGCTGCTGCTGAGGGCAGCCGCCTCTGGCAGGAGGATAATTCTATCGACGGGGATGGCCACATTAGGAGAAATAGAGGAGGCTTTGGGGGTAATTGCCTATGGCTATCTGGAGGGAAAGAATCCACTTAAGTCCCCTTCACGACAAGACTTTAGGGAGGCCTATCTATCGGAACGGGGTAAATTGATGCTGCAAAAGGTGGCTCTGCTGCATTGCACCACTGAATATCCTGCACCCTTTGAGGAATGCAACCTAAGGGTGTTGAAGACCCTTAAGCAGGCCTTTGGCATACCCATAGGCTTTTCTGATCATACAAAGGGCATTGCTTTGCCGTTGGCGGCGGTGGCCTTGGGTGCAACTATAGTCGAAAAGCATATCACTCTGGATAGAAATTTGCCAGGACCGGACCATAGGGCTTCCCTTGAGCCAATAGAGCTTTCAAATATGGTGGAGGGAATACGTCAGGTGGAAAAAGCCTTAGGCAGCCCGATAAAAGGCCCCACAGCCTCTGAAATCAAAAATATAAGGACAGCTCGAAAAAGCATCGTAGCAGTTGTGGATATTAGAAAGGGAGAGCTGCTGACGGAGGAAAATATCGCTATAAGGCGACCAGGCGATGGGCCATCTCCGATGCTATACTGGGAGCTTATGGGGAAAAGGGCTGAAAAGGACTACAGAAGGGATGAGGTTCTCAAATGAAGCTTGCAATTTTTGGTGCTTCAGGCTTTGCCCGGGAGGTTAGGGACATAGCCCATGAAATCGGATATGAAAAAATTCTATACATTGATAAGACTGATTTCGAAAGTATGGATGGTTTTCAGGTGGTACGTGAGTCAGAACTAAATAGCCTTAAAAATGCCGGCTTTAGCTTCATAATAGGGGTAGGAAGCCCGGCTCTTCGCAAGGAAATCTGGGGAAGATATCCTGACCTATGCTATGTGAATTTAATACATCCGGCTGCCAGCTTTGGCTACGGACAGCTGAAGGAGCTGAAGAAAAGCAAGGGAAATATCGTCTTTGCCGGAGTCAGGCTGACCAATAGCATAGAAATCGGAAATTTCGGTATATATTATTTGAATTGTACCGTCGCCCATGATTGCATTATCGAGGATTTTGTAACCATTTCTCCAGGGGCTAATATTTCCGGCAATGTGAAGCTCTCCAACGGCTGCTACATAGGGGCAAATGCCTGTATTCTCCAGGGCAAGGCAATAGCTGAAAAGCTAATAGTAGGGGCCTCCTCTGTAGTAGGCGCAGGCTCCGTAGTAACAAAAAGCATTCCCGACAATATAATAGTAAAAGGAGTACCTGCCAGATAGAGCAGAGAATTGTCGGGAAGGAACGGTTAGTATGGAGGAGTGGAGGAGAATATTAGTAGCTCCTGATACTAGTATTCAGCAAATCATCAGGATTATAGATTTAAGCTCCCTGCAAATTGCGCTTGTCATTGACGATTGTTATAGATTGATAGGAACCATAACGGATGGAGATGTTCGGAGGGGTCTTCTTAAGGGATTAACCCTTGAGGATTCAGCAGAAAAAATTATGAGTAGAAATCCAATAACCATAAAAGCGGATACCGATCCGCAGCAGGCCTTGGAATTAATAAAAAAACATAGCATAAGACATCTTCCAGTAATAGGCCCAGCAGGGGAGGTCATTGGTATAAGACGTATGGAGGAGCTGATGGGGGCCTCCAAAATAGATAACTGGGTCGCTGTAATGGCCGGTGGTCTGGGCAGCAGGCTAAGGCCCTTAACCGATGATTGCCCAAAGCCGATGCTGAGGATAGGGGAGAGGCCATTGCTTGAAATTATCATGGAGAATCTGATTGAACAGGGCTTTTATCGTTTTTGCTTGTCTATAAATTACAAAGGCCATCAAATCAAGGGCTACTTTGGAAATGGCGCTGGACACAATGCAGAAATCAATTATATAGAAGAGGAATGCTGCATGGGAACAGCCGGCTCATTAAGTCTGTTTCCCGTAAGGACCGATAAGCCCATTATCGTTATCAATGGTGACATATTGACAAAGCTGGATTTCAGAGAGCTGCTGGAGTTCCACTTAGAGCACCAGGCAAAGGCCACCGTTGCAGTAAGGGGCTACGATATAGAAATCCCCTATGGTGTTGTTAAAGCAAACAGAGATAGACTTATAGGCTTTGAGGAAAAGCCCATATATAGCTGCTTTATTAATGCAGGAATTTATGTTTTAGACCCCTCTGTTTTAAACAAAATTCCCAAAGACACATATTTTGATATGAATCAGCTGCTGGAGTCAATGCTGAAGGATACGGATAAAATAGCGGTATTTCCCATCAGAGAATATTGGATAGACATTGGGGATATGGCGGATTTTAAAAAGGCCAATAGGGAGATTTATGAGGTGTTTAAATGAAATGTCTTGTGGTGGGCTATGGTTCAATCGGAGAAAGGCATGTACGTATATTAAATCAGCTAAGCTGTAGAGTAGCCGTCGTAAGCAAAAGGGATATCACATATCCGCTGGTATATAACGATTTAGAAAAAGCTGTACTTAAAGAAGCGCCGGATTACATCATTATCGCAAATAGAACAGTTGATCACTATCCCACATTTTTTCAGCTGGCTTCTTTAGGATATACGGGAGTGCTTCTTGTGGAAAAGCCCCTGTTTCATAATCCTGTAGCCCTTCCAACCAATAGCTTTAAAAGGGTATATGTGGGATATAATTTAAGGCTGCATCCCATCCTCATTAGACTGGCTGAAATCATTTCCACTGAAAGGGTATTATATGCTCAGGCTTATGTAGGCCAATATTTACCTGATTGGAGGCCTAAGGCAGACTATAGGAGCTGCTATTCCTCCTCCGGGGCAGAAGGGGGAGGGGTGCTGAGGGATTTAAGCCATGAGCTGGACTATCTCCAATGGCTACTGGGGGATTGGCTTAGGCTTGTGGCAATAGGTGGAAAATACAGTTCTCTGGAGATAACCAGTGAGGATATGTATAGCATAATGCTGTCGATGGAGAAGTGCCCAATGGTACAGCTGCATCTGAATTACCTTGACAAAATTGGTCGGAGGGAAATAAGCCTCGTTACGGGAAATAGCGCAATACATGCTGATTTAATAGCCAATACCCTCAGAATAAACAATGAGGTAACCAGTTATGAGGTAAATCGAGACCATACCTATCTTATGCAGCACCGTGCTGTTATTAACGGCGATGAAGAGCAACTATGTGGGCTTGATGAAGGTATGGCGGTCTTAAATATGATTAAGGCGATTGAAGAATCCAATGGTGAAAGGCGATGGGTAGAGAGATGAAAAGGCTATGTACAATATGTGCCCGATCCGGCTCCAAGGGAGTAAAAAATAAAAACATAAGGGAGCTGGCGGGTATGCCCCTTCTAGCCCATAGCATTATTCAGGCAAAGACATCTGGTCTTTTTGAAGCCGTGGTGGTAAGCAGCGACGGCGATGAAATTCTTGAAATAGCAGATAAATGGGGAGCAGATTATCTAATTAAAAGACCAGAGGCGCTTGCAACCGACCAGGCTCCCAAAATACCGGTAATACGGCATGCGCTATTAACGATGGAGGAGATGCTTAAGAAGAGCTTTGAGGTCATCGTAGACCTGGATGCAACGGCTCCGCTGCGGAGACCTGAAGATATCGCAAATGTCGTTGCTCTTCTGGAGAGTCAGGAGGCGGAAAATGTTATCACAGGCACACCCTCCCGGCGCTCGCCGTATTTTAATATGGTGGAGATAAATGACAATGGGCTGCTTCAATTGTCCAAGCCCCTCAAGGAGCCTATTTATAGAAGACAGGATGCGCCGAAGTCCTATGATATGAATGCCTCTATTTATGCATGGAGGCGAGGGGCTTTATTAGATCAGCAGGGGATATTTAATCCCGGTACATTGCTGTATGTTATGCCACAGGAGCTATCTATCGATATTGATTCAGAGCTGGATTTTCAGCTGGTGGAGCTTTTGATTAGTAAGAGGGGGGAGGATGTTGAATAAAGGCAGGTATAGGGATAGCTTCAGTCTTAGGAATAAAACCGCCGTTATTACTGGAGGGCTAGGAATACTAGGGAGGCGTTTTTCGGAGGGTCTGGCGGAATATGGGGCAAATGTTGTGGTTGTGGATTTAAACGAGGCTGAAGCCCAGCTCTTTGCTGAAGAGCTGATGGATAAATACAATATAGCTGCTATGGGCATCGGCTGTAATATAGCAGTGCCTCTTGAGGTTAAGGGGATGGTAGAAAGAGCTTTAGATGAATTTAAAGAAATCAACATATTACATAATAATGCAGCCAGTAAATCCGATGATTTAGCCTCGTTTTTTGCTGCCTTTGAGGAGTATAGCCTTGAGGAATGGCGAAAAATTATGTCGGTTAATATAGATGGTATGTTTTTGGTTGCTCAGGCGGTAGGCTCCCAGATGGTTAAGCAAAATAAGGGGGGCAGCATTATTCAAACCTCCTCCATCTATGGGCTGGTGGCCCCTGACCAACGGATTTACGACGGCTCCTTTTATATGGGAGGGCGTATTAATACACCTGCCGTTTATTCCACCTCAAAGGCGGCGGTTATTGGATTAAGCAAATATCTGGCTGCCTACTGGGCAGATAAAAAAATAAGAGTGAATACGCTCATACCCGGCGGTAATGAGAGTGGACAAAATGAAGCATTTCAAAAAAAGTATTCTGATAGAGTGCCCATGGGAAGAATGGGCTACCCAGAGGAGATGGTGGCAGCATTAGTATTTTTAGCTTCAGATGCTTCAAGCTATATGACAGGACAAAGCATCATAATAGATGGGGGCCTTAGCATTTGGTGACTATAGGAGGTCAAAATGAGAATTAGGGACAATGTATGTGAAAACAAGGAAGCATATTCAGCAGAGCAGAAAAAAAGGGTGGAGTCGGTTTTTTTGCTGATCTCCACCACCACAGAGGCAAAGGATTTATTGAAGGCTATAAGGCAAGAGGTCCTTGGTTTGAGGGAGGTTTTTATGTCCCCACAGGAGGTGGCTGAAAGAAGCTCTGCAAAGAGCCTTTTTGATGCCAGAATGCAGGCAACCGTTTACTATACCTTAAAAAACATAGAAGGCTACCAGCGGCATGGCTGGAGGAAATTGGTTGATGGAGGGGAGGCTACCGATGCTTGAGGCTGCTATATTGAGAAATAAAGGGGAGAGGCTTAAGAATTCCCTACAAGCAGCCATCGGTAATTTTAGAGGCTGCAATGACCATTTTGCCGTAGATAATCTTTTAAGTAGTATTGATGACCTTGAGGATTTAATAGACTATTACCGGCTTGCAGAGGGAACTGCAGAGGATATCGCTATTCTACTGCCGGTGCTTCGGCAGCTGAAGACACTACTGGAAAATAAGGATGCAATAGGAGCGACGGATGCTTTGGAATTTAGGCTATTACCACTGGTGTCTGCTTGGATTGCGAGGTGTGGACTGAAATGATCATAGCTAAGGAAAATGAAATAAAAGAGATGTATCAAAAAAATCTCATACTGCTGCCGCCATGGATAAGAGAAAGACTTGAAGAGCTAGACGAAGGGGACCTTTGGCAAAGAATTAAGGTGTATTATAATAACGAAGGTTATCCTATTTGCAAATATCAGGAGGGGGATATAAGCATAGGCCTTGTGGGTGAAAAGCCATTGAGGGAGGCTGAGCTGTGGGGTAAAGGAGTAATCACCGATGGCGCCGGTGCTATATTTATGTATGGCTGTGGCTTTGGCTATTATTTGTTTGAAATCTTTGCTAAAAAGCAGCCCCATACTATGGTGGTGCTGTTTGAGGAAAACCTCGATATATTTAAAGCCATGCTCTATTATTTTGATCTGGAGCCCATTATAAAGACTCAAAAAATCGCTCTGATGATTGGAAATATACAGGATTTTTCAAAGGCCTTTGAGCTATTGTTCTTTAGTATCGTATTTGCTTATTGCACTTCACCGACTTTGGCTGTTACTCCCTTGGCCTGTAGAAATTTTAAGCAGCAGTATACAAGGCTTCATCAATACATTTTTTCTCAGCTGGGACTATTTGTTTTTTATATCGGCAATGATCATCTTGACAATCTGATAGGCCTCAATAACATTTTGGGGAATATGAAGGAGATAATCGTGAATCCCTTTATCAGCTGCTTAAAGGACAGCTATAAAGAATATCCGGCCTTTATAATTGCCAATGGGCCCTCCTTGGATAAAAATATACAGCAGCTTGAAAAAATACAGGGAAGGGGCTTAATCATATCCACGGAATCCGCCATCATACCCTTGCTTAAAAATAACATCATACCCGATATATTGACGATTATAGAACGTACAAAATATACCTATACCTATCATTTTGAAAATATCGACTATCCCGAAGGTATAGCACTACTGTGCCTGGCCCTCGTAGACAAACAGGTATACCCCTCCTTTCCTGGTGCTAAAATACCCATTTTCAGAAATATGGAGGCTATAAATCAATGGATAAATAGCTTTGTTGGAGATGGAAGCGCTTTGGATGCTGGGGCAAATGTATCACATCTTGCATTGGAGCTGGCGGTATATTTAGGCGCAAACCCCATAGTCTTCGTCGGTCAGGATTATGCCTATGGACCCGACGGCGTGACCCATAGCAAGGATGCTGTTTATTTGGAAGATAAGGGAAAAAGGGCCAGGGAAATACTAAAGTCTAAGCCTGTGGTCTATTTGGAGGGTAACGATGGCAGCAGCATTCCCTCCAATCAGCTATGGGCAGACTTTAAGCAGGGGCTGGAAAGAAAGATAAGCACCCATTCGGGGAAGAAAATAATAAATGCTACAGAGGGTGGAGCTAGGATTAAAGGCACTGAATGCAGGCTTCTTTCAGAGGCTATAAGTGAATACTGTAGCCGGCAGCTTCCTATTCCCCTCCATGAATTAATAAGAAGCTATAGGGGCCAAGTGAATATTTCAGAAAGAGTAGATGGTTTGAAGCAGCTGATAAAGAGTCTGGAGGAATACTCGAGGGATTTTCACAGACTAAGCAGAGAGGCGGCCAAGGGGAAATTGGAATGCAGGAAAATGATGGATTTAGCCCATAGTGATTTTGATAAAGGCAGTCGCAGGCTTTTGGAGGAGGCCTATCAAAAAAATATCAGCATATATCAGAGCTATATTTCAAAGGAGCTCTATAGATGCTTTTTACAGCAGGTGATATTTGTTTTTTTCTATCTGATGAATCGCGTAGGGTTTATTGACAGCCCTGAAAAAATATCAGAAATTTTCGAGGTGCAGCATAGCTTTTTTCACCATATTAATATCATTGCACAGAGCGTTTCGGTTCATTTAGAGGCTGCTGAAGGGTCATTGCAGGAGCTATTAAAAGAGCTGGAGCTCAAGGATAGGAGTGAAGGCTTTGAGTATTGAGGCTTTAGATAGGCAATTGGACAGGGTCATAAGAGACCCTGGAAATCCACAAATTTTAAATGCCATAGGGGCTATGCTTTATCAGCTTGAGGATTGGGAAAATTCCCTGCAATATCTTCAAAAAGCCTATAGCTTGGATAGCTTAAATATAGATTTTATATATAATTACTCAAGGATATTGTATAAAAGGCATAAGTATCAGGAGGCTATCGATATACTAAAGCCCTGCCTAGAGAAGGTGCAGGATATAGAGATTATTAAAGGCGCAGCGGATTGCTATTACTTGATGGGGGATTATAAAGCCGCCGATAGACTGTATCAGGAGCTGCAAGGATTGTAAAGGAGGTTAAGCTTATGTCCCATAAAAGGCAAATAAGCCTGTGTATCCTAACGGAGAATAATAAAGGATATCCGCCTAACTGTTTAGACTTAATGAGGGACTATGTGAATGAGATAATTGTAGTAGGGATCATGAAAGCTGAGAATTCCTCTAAGTCTTCAATTGAGGATGCCATCGAAGCAAAGGGAGTCAGCTTCCATCAGGTGAAATGGGAAAATAGCTATAGTAAAATAAAAAATTATTGTTTAGAATTAGCCAAGGGAGACTGGATATTATTCTTAGAGGGAAATGAAATGATCTCCCCAACAGAGCTTTCAAAGCTTAAGACACTAGTAGCGAACCCTAATGCCGAGGGTTATATATTAAATATCGACAATACCCTATATAATCAAAGGCTAGTATCCCCGCTAGAAGGCCTGCGGCTTATCAGAGCTCGAAGGGAGTATCGCTTTCATTACAGAGCCTATGAAATAATTCCTGAGGAGGATATTAGTAATATACTGGAGGCGAATATCTATATTACACCCATTAAGCGGGCGTATCAAATGAGGGATGAGACCAAGCTTGTGAGATTGCTGGAGGAGGATTTAAGGGAGTTTCCTGAGGATTGCTATCTTAGGTATATTAAGGGAATAAATCTCCTGAGCAACAACAGCTATGAGGCTGCAGTAGAAGAGCTGAAGGCTGTTTATGGTACTCTCAACAAGGACTATTTATTTACACAGCATCTTTATAAGTCCCTTAGCTGGGTCCTGACTGCCCTTAACAGAGATTCAGAGGCCTTAGCACTACTGGAGGAAAGCATAGCCAACTACCCATTTAATACGGATCTGTTGATATTGCGGGGGGAGTTAAGAAAAAAGCAGAAGCTATATGGGGAAGCCTTAGCTGATCTTGAAAGCGCCTTAAAGCTTAGGGAGCAGTCACTAAATATGCAGATAAAGCCTGTAATGACGACCTCGACTATTTATGAGCTTATGGGTGATACCCATAGGGAAATATTCAATCTACCACAGGCTCTTTTATGCTATCGGGAGGCTTATGAGTTAAATAAATATAATTACAGGCTATTATATAAAATAGGAGCTCTGACGGAGGATACCGATAATGTAGATATCTTGATAGAGTTGATGGAGGCTGTAATTAATCACAGGGATTCCCAAGGAATAATGATTCTAGTAGACATACTTTTTCACCAACGGAAATTTAATGAGGCAATTAAATATCTAAATGCTCTGGAAAATATAATTGGAGAGAATGAAAATATAGAGGTGCTGAAATATCTATGCTATAGCTGGCTGGGTAAAAAAGAAGAGGCAGAGGAGATATGCTCCAGGACAAAACTAGAGGGAGCTATGAAAAATCAGCTGCTGCTGCAAAAAATTGAGGATCTCTGGCTTGAGGGTCTTTGGCAATCTGCTGAGGAGCTATTGGGTAGCATAGAACCGACAGAAGAGCTAAGGGAGCTATACGATGGAATCCATCAATTGTTTAAATGCAATACACCTTATAATCAGAAGCTTGCAGCAGATGAATATGAATCGGTATTTTTACTGCAGAAGAGGCTCCTATGGTTTCATCAGACCGAAAGGGCAGAAATGCTTTTGCCGTTATTATTAAGGGATATAGATGAGGATAAAGGAATAAAGCTGGCGAAGCTATGGGTAGAGTACTATGATTTTAATGTAATCGAAGGGATATACAATAGCATAAAAGGCAGCGACAGAAGGGAATTTATAAAAGCCATCATTCTTCTGCTATTAAAAAACAATAGAATTGATGCAGCTCTAAGGCTTCAGGAGGTCGGAGCCTCAGAGGTATTTGAGCCAATAGCGGCAGTGATTGATTCAAGGGTATTTATGTCAAAGCTGAATTCCAGGATGGTAAGGCTAAGGCAAAATATGAACCCAGTAACAAGCACTGCATCATTCAAAAAGAGAAATTTACCCTCAGGAGAATTGCTTGACTTTTATATGGGCTTGTCTCAGTATCATACTAAAAATAAAAAAGCCGACTCCCTTAGCCTGGAAGCCCTGACCACAGAAAGAGTTCATGTCTTAATTGGTGATAGCTATTCAAGTCAACAGAAATGGAGGGAAGCACTTGTGGGCTACATAAGAGGCCTACAATGGAATCCCTATGACAGAGCTGCCACCGATAGGCTGACTAAAATATGTAGAGATCATGAATTTTCGATAGAAGAAGTACATAATAGCAGCTGCAGATTAGAGGAAAGTGAATACTTTAGTGATACTGAGGAATTCAGATTTTTTACAGAGGGACTTCTTTACCTAAAGGACCTCGACTATGATGAAGCATTAGATGTCTTTGAAAAGGCCTCCTTTTCCGCGAAGGGCTATAATCCTGCAAGGCTATATATTTTGGCTATACTATGGTTTACCTCCAAGGAGGAAAAGGCAGCTCAAATATGGAAGGAGACAGAGGACAGGGAGCAAATAATTGACACTATATTTGATATCTACTGTGATTTACAGCGGGATAGGCTGAAGGAGGTACAGAAGCAATACCCCTACAGCAATTTAATAGCACAGGAAATAGACAGTATTAATCATAGATGTTCTCTATAAGTAAGAAGAAGAGCTTCTGGCATTGCCATTAGCTCTTTCTTAGTTAATAAAAACCTCATAAGAAAATACAATAGATTGGTTAGCTTGTAATCGTTGTTGTAGAGGTTGAGCTTGGTGCAAAATTGTTTACCACCAAGGTTATAGGGGCACTGATTGGTACAGTTGAGGCTTGAGTAATTGCAACCTGTGATCCACCAGCACTTACTGTAAATAAACTAGATTGTTGTAATACACCGTTGATAAAGAGTAAATAATATCCATTATCTGCTGCTGCGGTAGTTAGATTACCAGTCATAGTATCTCCTGCATCATCAGTAAATCTGACAGCGGGAATTGTTATAGTACCGCTTGTTCTTTCATCGCTCCGTAGGTCATAGAAATATTTTTCTACCTCGGGATTTGTTTCTGTATCAGTAGTCGTTACTGCATCCATTACTAGCTTAAATAGCGTAGTAGCCATAGAATAACCTCCTCAAGCATTTCTATCTCTTACACTGTATAGTATTAAAGGCGGTGTGGAATTGACACTATTGTGCATTATAATTAATAGTTTTTTACTAAATTCTTTTACAAGCATCATAAAATAATCGGGAAAAGACATGGAGGGTTGAAATTGATTAAAGTGAACGGTGCTCAGCAGGAGTGGCAAAGGGATATGACGATAAAAAGCCTTTTGGAGATCTGTGATTATCAGTATTCAGAGCTTATTGTCACCTTAAATCATAAGCAAATATTTAGGGCAGATTATGCCAATACGAAAGTAAAAGACGGTGATAGGATTTCTATCCTTCATCCGATAGTTGGAGGTTAATATTGATAAATGAAACAAATTTACCTCCACAGGCATCATAAGCATGAGGCAGGTAAGAGTTTATTCCAAATAAAGGAATATGCCATAGGGTGAAGAACTTTATTTGATCTAAGGAATCAAATAATCTAAAAAATGGGGTTCTTCATCAAGGCTATTTTATCAATCGACAGTATGCTTAAAATCATATGAAATTAAGGGAGGAAGAAGAATGCTTGATAGTTTTAATGAGGAGCTGCAGGATATAAAGGCAAAAAAGAGAAGAAGTGATAAGCTTAAGGGGGATAAAAGGGCAATAGAGAATGGTCTGGAAAGGGAAAGAAATAAACTTCAACAATTGAAGCTGAATCTAGAAAAGGAGGGCAAGGATGTAGAAAAGCTGGAGGGCTTTAGCTTTACAGGTTTGTTTAATACAATGCTGGGTAAGAAGGAAGCAATGCTGGAGAAGGAGCAGCAGGAGTACCTTGCTGCTAAGCTGAAATACGACGAGGCTGTGGGGGCGGTAAAAAAATTATCAGAAGATGAGGCCCTCATAAAAAAGGAGCTGGCGGAGCTTAATGATGTTGATAGCAAATACAGCAGGCTTATGAAGGAAAAGGAAGAAAGGATTTTGGACATGAAGGATGCAGCAGCAGAGAGCTTATTAAGGCTTCAGGAGGATATACAGGATCTCAGGTCAGATATAAAGGAGCTGCAGGAGGCGATTTCTGCTGGGCGTGGGGCCGTAGAGGAGGCAAATGTTGCAATAGACTATCTATCCAGTGCTAGAAGCTGGGGGACCTGGGATATGCTGGGGGGCGGTCTTATATCTACTGCGATAAAGCATTCTAAAATTGATGATGCCACTGCCGCTATTAGCAGCTTAAAGCATAGACTAAGAATTTTCCATAGAGAGCTAATGGATGTGGATTCTAATGCATCTTTGGTTGATATAGAAATTGGCTCCTTTCTTACCTTTGCAGATTACTTCTTTGATGGCTTTTTTGTAGACTGGATGGTCCAATCAAAAATAGTCGACTCCTTGGAGCAGGTACATTCATTGAAAAGTAAGCTATACACAGTAATTGAAAAGCTGGAATATAGGCTGAAGCAGCAGATGGCATCGGTAAACTCAAAGGAGGAAGACAAGCGTAATTTAATAGAGGGACTATAATAAAGCAAAAATAAAAGAGAAGTGTTAAAGCTTTATATGCAGGATAAGGAGAGGATACAGGAGTTTCTCAATAGAAGGCTGCCGGAGGCTGATTATAATAAGTAAAGGAATAGGCGGTATATTTATAACATTTAATAAATACATATACAAGCTTCCCCTGGGTTTGATAAAATAATGAAGATGGGGTATATATTGATATACAGGAAACTAACATAATAAATAAGCTATTAATGGCTAGGGGGAAGGTAAATGAGCTATCCGAGAATTGAGATAGAGCTGGAGAAGATAAAGGAAAACACCAGTATAATGGTTAAGGAATGCAGAGGAAGAGGCATAGAGGTAGCCGGGGTTACAAAGGTCTTCTGTGGGCATAAAAAAATTGCTGAGGCAATGATAGAAGGAGGAGTTAGCATTTTAGCTGACTCCCGTATAGAAAACTTGAAAAGACTTTCAGGGTTTAAGCTACCCAAAATGCTGATTAGGATACCAATGCTGAGTCAGGTAAGCCGTGTGGTAAAGTACGCAGATATTTCCCTTGTCTCGGACCTAGAAATCATCAAGGGCCTGTCGAAGGAGGCACTAAAGCAAGATAAGCTGCATAAAATTATTCTGATGATCGATCTGGGGGATTTGCGGGAAGGCGTATTCTATGAAGAGGAACTAAAAAATATTGTTAAGGGTATTATACCCTTGAAGGGTGTAAGCCTCTATGGCGTTGGGTCAAATTTAACCTGCTTTGGCGGAGTTATGCCTACCAGGGAAAACCTAAGCAGGCTAGTTGATATAAAGAGAATGATTGAAGCGGATTTTAACCTAAGGCTTAATGTGATTTCAGGAGGAGCCTCCGGCAGCACCAGCTTATTCGATGGAGACCAGCTTCCCATTGAAATAAATCAGCTGCGTATGGGATCTGCTCTCACGCTGGGGATTGGTCTTAATGATGAGCCTATCGAAGGTCTTCAGCATGATGCTGTTAGGCTGGTGGCTGAAATTGTAGAAATAAAGGATAAGCCCTCCGTGCCTATAGGTGAAATAGGGCTTGATGCCTTTGGTCTGAAGCCGGTATTTGAGGAAAAGGGCATAAGGAAAAGAGCCATATGCGCACTGGGTAAGCAGGATATAAGCCCTGGTCATCTAAGCCCCTACGACAGCGCCATTGAGATTTTAGGCGCCAGCAGTGACCACTTACTGCTGGATATTACCGAGTCGGCGGAAAATTATAGGGTTGGAGACAAAATTAAATTTCACCTGGCCTATGGAGGCTGTCTATCAGCCATGACGTCAAGCTATATATTCAAAAAATTTATTTAGCTTCTGGTAAAAATTAAATGGGAAGGGAAGGATAGTATGAAAAGAAGGATAATAGGCCTCATGACTGCTGTAGCGTTATTGTTGCCCTATGGCAGTAATGCTGCATCATATAAGGTAAATGCCACATTGCCTGATTTTAATGTCCATATCAATGGTGAAAGGGTTAATAATTCCTTAAGGCAATACCCCTTCATCCTTTATAAGGGCATCACCTATTTTCCAATGACCTATGACGACTGTGAAGCACTAGGGCTTGAGGCAAAATGGTCTCAGGAGAAGGGACTGGTGATACATCAAACAGGTGCCTTTGCTCAGTATAATGAGGCGCATGCTGTTTCTCAAAATCATAAAAGTTTACAAGCCAGCATTGCAGAAGGGCCAATAACAGTTAATGGTGAAGTAATTGATAATACAAAGGAGGAATATCCTTTACTAGTATACAGGGATATTACCTATTTCCCCATAACCTGGCGTTTTGCATCGGAGGAATTCAAGTGGAACTATAGCTTCAACGCCAAGGAGGGCCTTTCAATAGCAACAGGAAATGTAAATGTGAAGAGGCTGGAGTTACCATATGAGGTGAAGGGAGCTATAGTACCCTCCATTATTGATGGACATTATTATTATGTTGCAGAAATAGGCGGAGAGGGCTATGTGTACAGGTCACCAGTAAGCAATCCATCTAAAGCCTCACAGGTGCAGAGGCTAGAAAGTAGTAGCGGATATAACCCTTATGTAAGCTTCTTTAAGCTGGGGGATGAGATCATTTTCACCAATTATATAGGTGGAGCAACAATGGGTAGCAATTTGTACTACAGGATAAATTCTGAGGGATTAGGGGAGAAAATTATTGCCGGTAAGTATTCAATACAGCTCTACAAGGGCTCTATAATTGCTGTTAATCACTTTGCTCCTCCTCTTGCCAACAATCTATATTATGTAGATCCTACAACTGCAAGCTATGGTAATATAGGAGATTCCCACTTAATGTATGGTTGGGTAATTAATGATAATGGCAGTTATATGTATAGTAACAATATGAGCATCTATAATGATGAGATTTATGTCATCGCCATGGATACCACAGCAGATACTATGGAGAGCATGCTATATAGAGTCGATATTAACACAAATTCAACGACTCAGGTTAGTCAGCTTTCATTAAATGACTTTATCATTGAAGGCGACACTCTGCTTTTTATTGAAAGGAACACTGGAAATTTGTATTCTAAGGGGCTTGTAACAGGAGAGGAAAAGCTGCTGGTAGAAGAGCGGGTTCAGCAATATGCTGTATACGAAGACCAGGTGTATTTCACCACCTCAGAAGGATTATTTAGATATTCTTCAAAAGGGCTCAGGGAGAGCATTGCTGAAGACCTGAAGATAGAAAGCTTCAAAATCCAACAGGGATATTTTATTTTGCAGCTACACAACGATGAAGCCTATGGCTTAATAATCTTGGATTCTGAGGGTGGAGATATCTATAAAACTACCGATAAAATTGTATCAATGTCAGTAGAAAATAATCTTGTAGTATATACGACATATATTAACAGAAACAACTATGTATTAGAATTGACACAATAGGATATGGTAATGGATATCTGTTAACTACCTCACGAAGGTGAATTCAAGGAAAGGGCACCTTGGATGAAATTCACAAATGTGTCACTATATTTGTATAGAATTTTAGAATATTTTTTGTCCAAACTCTTATTTTCTATGATAGAATAGGTTTAAGGGAGTTGGTGGGGATGGATGAAAAAATATTTAATCTGCTGGAAAAAATGTATGTCGACTTAACCGGAAGGATAGATGGCTTGTCTGGAACAGTTGAGGGGTTATCTAGAAGGGTCGATGTCCTGAATGATGAAATGTATGACATGAGGACTGAATTTCGTCAAGACTTCGTTAGACTTGAAAATAAGATGGATGAGAATTTTTCTGCACTTTATGATGGTTATAAGCAATGCATCGAGGGCATTGGTGATTTAAGAGGCAAGGTTGACGGGCTGACGGATAAAGTGGAGCATCAGGAAATTCATTTACAGGTAATAAAAGGCTCGAAATAATATACGGGTCCCTCCAGCTTAAGAGGGACCTCTTGTTCATATATCACAATATCTTCTAAGGAGAGCAGCCGCATGCATAGACAAAATAAAAACACGTGGTTTGGAGTAATTGCTTTAATTGCAATAGAGCAATTCATAAAAATCATCATCAATAGTAGATTCTTAGATAAAACATATCCAATTTTAGCCCCTTACCTATATTTTGAGCCTCTATTTAACCGTCATTATTCATGGTTTAATTCTATGCTGAATTTAGGCATAAGCAGATGGCTTCATATACTGCTGGTGGCTGTAATGAGTATCGCTATTCTATTATTCTATAAATATATTCTTAAGGAGCATGGTGCTATAAGAATAGTAAATATTATGTTTGCCTTTGTATTTGCTGGGGCAATATGCTCTTTGATCGATAAGATCTTTTGGGATGGAAGCCTGGACTATATACTGGTTAAGGGTTTATTTACCTTCGATTTAAAGGATGTATATATAAATGTCTTTAACGGCCTCTTGATTTTGAGTCTGTTTTCATCAAACAAGAGGATACAGGAGTTATCAGAAAGAGATTTGCTAAAGGATTTCATGAGGTATCTAAAAGGACTTTTTAAGAAACCGGAGGAACAGCTATAAGCTGCCCCACTATGATTTTAAAATTTAATCGACACTCTTGTAGTCTTATAAGAGTGTTTTTGCATGTTATGAAAGTTTTTTTCAAATAATTCTACAATTTACTGTCGAATTTTGATAAGATATTTAGTATAAGGATTTACACTAAAACGACTAAACATTTCTTAAGGAGAAGGCTCATGATAAAATATGTTATCTTTGATTTTGACGGAACTCTGGTGGATTCTAAGGATATCGCTATAGACGCTATTAATAGACTATCGGAGAAATATAAATTTAGAAGGATAGAGAAAGAGGAGATAGAATATCTTAGAAAGCTATCTATACCTGATAAATGTAAGGCCTTAAATGTCCCCCTCTATAAGCTCCCCATATGGGCTGCAGAATTCTATACCCTCTATAGAAATGCCATGAAGGAGCTCAATATGTTTGAAGGTATTAGGGAAACGTTGCTGGAGCTGAAAAGAAGAGACTATGAGATAGCTATTATATCGTCTAATTCGGAGCAGATTATAAGAGAATTTTTAAGTAAATATAAAATAGATATTATAAACAAAATTCATTGCTCTAAAAACCTCTTCGGAAAGGATAAAATAATAAAGAGATTTCTTTCAAGAAATAAACTGGCCAGCTCAGAGGTAATATATGTTGGTGATGAACATAGAGATATCGTTGCCTGCAAAAAAAACGCAGTAAAGGTTATTTGGGTCAGCTGGGGCTTTGATGTACTGGAAACTCTGGAGGGGGAGCAGCCAGACTATATTGCATATAAACCGGAGGATATACTTAGCATTCTGTAGTACGGATATACTTAGTATTCTGTAGTACTATAACGTAATATCCGAATACACAGACTAAGCTGACGGAATTCATTAATAGACCATGCCAATGTTGAGGTATATTGCAGGCATGTGTTAACGTAATGTAATTATGTCTACTAGAAATAACGGATTATGGAATCATATAATGTAATCATTTAAATGTTAAATGTACAAATACCACGGGAAGGCTACTGTGGTGTTTTTTAACGTATAGAAATTATGCTTTTCATTATATTATATTCTTATAGCTCGATCGTACCATTATCTATGATTCTTATATCCTCCTTTAGCTTCAGCTCCTTCATAGCCCTCAGAAGGGCATAATCCTTCATTTTGGCCTCAATCATAATATCAAAGTCTCTATCTTCTGCCTTAGCGAGCGTTAAAAAGTCAGTAAGAAATTCGATGTCTAGGTAATCGGCATGGGCTCTGATGTTTTTAGAGTCCTTAGCGCTTGATGCATGTATCTTAGGTGGGAAAGCCTCGCTATTCCAGGTATTAAATATTTCTCCTAAAAGGTCGCCTATGCTTTCACCAGCATTATTGCACCAGTGGTGATGTATATCCAAAACCATAGGGATAGCCAGCTCCTGACATATTTCCAGTACTTCTTGGGCAGTAAAGGATTTATCATCATTTTCTAATATAATTCTTTTTGAAAGCCTTGGATCAATGCTTTTAAAGTTTTCTATAAATTTATCTGCAGCCTTGAGCTTACTGCCATAGGCTCCACCAACATGAACCACAAGCTTGGCATGGCTCTCGTCTAAGCCCATAGCCTCAAATAATTTAACATGATAATCTAAGTCGGCAACCGCCGCCTTTAAAATTTCTGTCTTGGGGGTATTTATAACTGTAAAATGGTCCGGATGGGCACTGACTCTAAGACTATTTTCCTTTATAAAGCTACCTAACTGGAGAAATTCATCCTTAAACATAGCTGCATAATCCCAATTTAATACCTCGCTATGGGTAGCCAAAGGGATTAGCTTTGAGGTGAATCTATATAAATGAATATCAGAAGCCCTATTATATAAAAGTATACGCCGTGTTATATCCAGGTTCTGTCTTGTTAGGTCCTTAAGCTTATACAGTCTTAGTTCATCATCCTTCAGCTCAGCAAATCTTTTGTAGGTGATGGTTTTGTTAGGTGAGCCATCCTGCAGGCCTAAGGCCATTGCAACGTATCCAAATCTAATTCTCATATTTAACAACCTCCATTTGTAATTCATAGTATTGAATTTGGATTTCATATTGTAGATTAAATAAAGCTCGGGAAATAATTTGTGGAGAAATTAAAGGATATTCCACAAAGTCCTCCGACTGGAGACACCCTTGTGGATAAAATGTGTATAATAAATATTCTCAATTACGAGTACAACCCTTGAAAATACATGATTTTTCGACCAATAGCGACAATGCTTTAAATGAGGCCATACATTGACGAAAAAAGCAGTATGTTACAATGCATATGTCGAAATGTCAGCAGTAACGTTATTTTATATGTCTATAGCTATCGAGGCCATTAGTAAAAAACGACAGAATACATCAATACAGTTATATATTTAACAAAGTATAACCAGATATATAGAGGACGTATGATTCTGATGGACGATTGAAGAAGCTACAAGCGAATCTATAAACTATTATTTACATAGCACATATAAATTATTTTATCTATAAAAGCCGGAATTTAACCAAATAGTATTATAATGCTGCGCAAATAATACGGATGACTAAGCGTAAGGGGGAAAAGTGGATTTTTAAGGCTAAAAGCCCAATTTCAAGCATCATATATCTATTCTTTAAATGTATATTTAGGGAATAGATGATAAGAATAATGGATAATAATGGATATGATATTAGATAATAAATTAGACCCCAATCAGTGGGGTCCATTATTGTTGCATAGTGAGCTAGTATTTGAACTTTTGTATAAACCCCTGCATCTTTTCTGCAAGATTAGACAATGCCTCACTGGAGATTAAGTTTGCTTCGATGGAATTAGTTTGTGCTTCTACGGCGGCAGAGGCTTCCTCAGTTGCAGCTGCATTCTCCTCTGATATTGCTGAGAGGCTTTCCATGATAGCTATGATATCCTCTTTCTTTCGTTCCATCTTTTGACTTGAGCTGTTCATATCTGCTATTACTGACTTCATTTTTTCTATTGCAGCAGCAATACCTTCAAATTTTTCATAGGTGCGTTCTACGCTTTCAGTCTGAGTAGCCACTACCTTGCTCATGGCTTCAGTATTACTTACGGCCTCATTCGTCTTATTGTTCAAGTCATCAATGACAACAGCTATCTCATTTGTAAATTCATTGGACTGCTCTGCCAGCTTACGTATTTCCTCTGCGACTACCGCGAAGCCTCTTCCTGCCTCACCTGCTCTGGCAGCCTCAATAGCTGCGTTGAGTGCTAAAAGATTTGTTTGCTCTGCAATATTTCTAATCATTTCGCTTGCCATTACAATTTTACCGGCTGCTGCATTGGTGTTTATAATTAGTTCCTTAATTTCGGCGGATTTTTGACTACCATGCTGATTTTTTACTGTAAGCTCTGATATAATATCAAAGCCCTCATCCTTTAGCGTATTAACCTCCTGCGAATAAGTAATTAGGTTATTCAATAGCTGCCTATCGGAATCCAATATTTCTCCTAATTCATTTACGCCTACTACCCCCACTTCGACATCCTTAGCCTGGTCATAGGCTCCGGTTGAAATTTCTGATATTACACGAGAAACCTCTTCAGCAGTATTCAAGGTGAGCTGGCTTTTGCCCTTTAAGCCGGCGGAGGCCGTACTAACCTCCTGAGCGCTGCTGTGTACATTTTTTATAATCCCAGAAAAGCTCTGCTGCATCTCCATTAGGGCTCGTACCAGTGTTCCCATTTCGTCTCCCCTGCTTTTATAGCGCATGGTTTCCTTATCGTTTATCTCGTTTAGGTCATATTGCGATAATCCCTCAACTATTTTTAAAACAGTTTTTATTGGTTTTAGAACGATATAGTCCAGCAGAAAAAGTATTAGTATTGAACCGGTTGCTAAATTGATGACAGTAGTTATGTAAACAGAAAAATCTCCTTCTATGATATCAAATCTTTGAATAAAGCTATTGATATATAGTGCTATTGTCGGACTAACTATAAGTACTATAACCAGCCCTATTAAAACCTTTATTTTAATTCCTAGCTTAGTCCTATAGATACCCTTATTGCTTAAAAGCCGCGGCTTCTTGTCAAAATCCTCCATGCTTGATCCTCCCATTCATATTAATGTCGTGATTGTCATTTCTCTAGTAATATGGGGTTACCCTCTCTTTTTCATTGCTCTGCAAAATATAAGCAATCTGCGAGATATATTTAAGGCCCTTTTTCTCACCTCTCAGTACATCGGCCAAATAACTCTCACTGACGTTTAATGCTTTTGCCAATTGTTTTTGATTCATGTCTGACTCAATCAGTCGCTTTTTAACCCATATACCAAATTCAGTTAGCTTCCTCTTATTACTATAGTACTGATCCATCATCTCCCCCCTCCAGCTATTATTTTATAAGGAAATAAACCTATCAAATAAGTCTTAAGGCTTATATATGGTATAATATACCTATTTATTAAAGCATTAAGGAGCTAATATGGGCATATATGTATGTAGTTCCTAGGCTCAGCTTGTATTGCTAAAATCAGTCGCAGTGAAAAGTACATTTTTCCATTGTATTTTTTAGTTTATTCTGCTAAATTTTAAGTGTATATGTACACTTTATTAAAATTATATGTTCATATAAGAACTTTGTCAAGCATACAGTTCTAATAAGAACATATAATTTTATAATATTTTATGTCTTGTAGGATATAGGAGGAGGCAGTAAATTTGAATACATTAGGTGAAAGACTCAAATACTTAAGAAAGGTTAAGAATGTAAAACAGCAGGATATATCTACCGCAACCGGTATAGCAAGAAGTAATATAAGCAAAATAGAAAGCGATAGTCTAAATCCAACCAGTAATGCCATTATAGCCTTAGCTAAATATTTTAACACTTCCACAGATTGGCTTCTGATGGGAAAGGAAGCTGAAGGAAGATGCAGGCTGAGTGAAGAAAACGAAGAAGTCATGAAGCTTTTATCTAAATTACCCAAAGAGCTAATAACAGATGTTATAAAGTATTTGAAGTTTATGGTTGCTGTCAGCTGTGATAAAATCAGTGCCTTTTCTGAAGAGGATAAATAAAGTGAAGAAATACACCAAAATGCCTGCTTCGGTATCTTGTAAAAGATTAAATGAGCACTATTCTAATAAAAAAACCTGACTTACTCCTCTATAAGGGGCAAATCAGGTTTTAATTATTCAAATTTATAATGAAGTATGTATTTTTGCATTTTTTCAATCCTTTCATGCTTTAGAATTAAGCTTGACTCACAGTCATTAATTCACTGTCCAAATCAATTCTTAAATGTCTTCTTAAGAGAGTTTTATGTACATTTTACCACAGTTATTATTAAATTTACGCAATTAGAGAATAATTTTGCACTTAATAAAAGGCCCTCGCAAGAAGGCCTTTATACCTTATTCTATTGTAATTTTTGAAACATTTTTAATCCACCAATTGGAGCCCTTGCCGTCCACAACCAGATAAACCAGACCATCCTCTGTGGTTAATTCCTTTCCATCCACCTTCACAGCCAGTAGACTGCCCTCGTTTTCCAATTCATGAGAGGTGTATTCCTTCGAATATCCATCCGACGCCTCTACTATAACTAAATTGTACTCCCCTACCTCCAGATAATCCAAGAAGGCCTTGAAGCTTACACCATTCCAAAGCTGCTCCTGCTCCGTTCCATCCTTTTTCTTCATTGTAGCCTTAGCGTCAACAGTACCAATCTTTTCAACGTCCAAATCCGTAAAGCTAATTGCCTCTGCCTTAACCCCTTCTACGGCTATGGACCAAGCAGGCTCCGCAGCAGCAGGTACCTCCTTGCTACAGCCTACAAAGGTCATAATCGAAATAATTAGAATCATATATACAGATAGTTTTTTCATTTCAGCACCCCATTTTAAGATTTTTTCATTACATTGAATCATTTGCATTGCATGTTAGGCAATATATCCCTCCTTTAGGGGCTGATTATATATAAGCCCCGGATTTTACGGCAGTCTAATTACCTATCCTTATTGTTATCTCGGCCCCCTCCTGGTAGCCCTCCAGCTCCTTTATAACTCCCAGTACAGTATTTAAAAGTATGCTTTTGACGAAGGGAACCATTTTTATCTCATTGTCATTAATTTTAAGGCTTATAGCCCCCTTCTCAATGCTGCAGTCCTCCCTTTTGGCTTCACCCTTTAGGATTTTAGCAGATAATTCCTCACAGCTGGAGCCACAGCTGCTGCAGCATTCCGGTGGGAACTCCGGTAGCTTCTCGAAAACCTTTTCTTCAATTAGGTTCACCAGCGCTTCGATATTGTCCATTGAATTTATCACCGGCAACCCCTTATATTCTGTCAGCTCCTTTGCAATCTGACCAGATATAGCGAATACACTGTCATCCAGTCTCTCTTCTATTTCCTCGATTGTGTGGGCAGCGATTATTTTAGGCACGTTTGAATTGGTAACGCCCTCAAGCACCACATAGTCATGGCTATAGAAGCGGAGAATTTCCTCTATTGTCAGCATTTTTTTATAGAGAATATCCGTTTCATTATAGCCTCGGGCTGTAACCAATTGGGAGCCTGCCCGCCAGTGCCTGTCCGTATTGCTGCCTTCCTGGTCTATAGCAAATTCCTCAAAATGTATTTCCTTTACAGATCCAACTGAATACCTTCTTTTAGTCAATTCCCTAATTATATTTTCTATTGTGGTGGTTTTTCCAGATAAGGTTATTCCAAATACAGAGAATACCTTCATTTTGATTCCCCCTTAATATTGCTTATATAGATAAAAGACTGCTGTAGTCAAGGATAGGCTCAGAAGGATAAAAATATAATCTACCTTCTTCATTTCAAGAGTCCGCAGACTGCTTCTTGATGGATAAGCCCTAAAGGCCCTCAGCTCCATCGCAGTAGATAGCTCCCTTGCTTTTATTAAAACGCTTGAAACCATTGGCATAAGCAGGTAGGAATAGGTTTTTATTTTTCTTTTAAGCGGTATTTTCTTAAGCTCTACGCCCCTTAGCTGGAGGGCCACAAAGGTGTCCTGAATCTCCTCAGCCAAAAGGGGAAGAAATCTAATGCCTATGGATACCATAAAGGCCAGCTCATAGGGCATTTTCCATTGAATTAAACCCTGCACAAGGTCTCTGGAGCTGGCGGTAGACAGTAGAGCAGCCGAAAGAACTATTGTTGAGATCCTAAGCAAAACGCTCAGACCCTTATATAGGCCATAGGTGGATATAAGAGTTACATTATTCACTGAAAGCAATGGTCTTCCGGCATTTGTAGACAGACTTTGCAGCAGAGCAATAAACAGAACTACAGAAAGCACTCTTTTTAATTTGCCCAAGCTCTTTGAAGGCTGTAGCCGAAAGCACCAGGCCATTAGCAAGGTTGCAGCAAGCAAGGCTAGCATAAAGCTGAGCTTGTCCAAAGCTACAGCCAAAGTAGAAATACAGATAACAATTATTAGCTTTACCCTTGGGTCAAGCCTTGATGAAGGTGTCACTTTTGATTTCACCCCCCTCAAGGATTATAATTCTATCTGCAAGCTCATTAACGAATGCTTCATCGTGGGTTATTACCAGCATCCCTACGCCCTTAGCCCTTTGCTGCTGCAGTAGCTCAGATAAAATACTTCTTCGTACCTTATCGAGGCCTGTGGTTGGCTCATCCAGAATTAAAAATCTCGGTTGATTGATAAGTATAGAGGCCATGGCCAATCGCTGCTTTTCACCTCTGCTTAGGAGAAATGGAAATTGATCTATGAGGGGAAGAAGGTGAAATAGCTCCAGCAGCTCCGTGATTCTATACTGTGTGGTGGGATCTTCGACATTGTTTATTTCCAATGAAAAGGAAAGCTCCTCTCCTACAGTGGCAGTAAATATCTGGCGCTCTGGTTCCTGAAACAAATAGCCGATTTGCTTACCTATTTCTCCTAGACTCATTTCACTGACTCTACGACAGTCAATAAATATACTGCCTGTATTGGGCTTTAAAATTCCCACCAGTAGCTTACCAAGGGTTGTCTTTCCACTGCCATTATCTCCCCTTATGGCGGTAATTTGATTTTGCTGCAGGGTAAGATCAATATTCTTTAAAATCTCCTCCCCCCTTTTATAGCTGAAGCTGACCTTTGATAAATGTATGAACATACGATCTTCTCCTCTACATTAAAAGCTACCATCATACTCAGTTAATGCCCCCTGCTTTAACAGCAGCACCCTATCTGCATGGGGGATATTATTAAAATCATGCTCTATCATAATAATTGTCCTGCCATTATTCTTTAGATCTTTTATTTGCTGCTGAATCATGACTTTACCCTTGCTGTCAAGCTGTGAAAGGGCTTCATCAAATATAAGTAAATCTGGATTTAAAGCTAAAGCAGCTGCCAACGCAATTAATTGCTTTTGTCCACCGGAGAGCTGATGGGGATTTTTATGACGATGCTGCAGCATTCCTACCATTGATAGGGAAGCTACTACCCTATGCTCTATTTCTAACGGTGGAAGACAGAGATTTTCAGGCCCGAAGGCAATTTCATCCTCCACTGTTGGAGAAAAAAGCTGATTGTCAGGATTTTGGAATACATAGCCTAATCTACAGGCCACCTGAGGTAGCGTCATGTCCTTTATTGATCTGCCCTCTAAAAAAATATCTCCCTTGATCTCTCCTGGATAAATCCTTGGTATTATGCCAGCCATGCAATAGCAGAGGGTGCTCTTTCCGCAGCCGCTTAAGCCTACCAGAGCTATAACCTCTCCCCTCTCGACCCTAAGGCTTATATCCTTTAGTAAATAATCAGAAGCCTTCTGATGACGAAACCATAGATGGTTAATTTCTAGCGGGTATGTCATTTTATCTCCAGCTCCATTAGAAACTTCACCCATCTCTGTCCAAAGGCATCCTCACGTATGACGATTTGATATGGTCCTGAGCCGCCATCTTCCTTCTTCCCCAGAGGCTCCCCCTCTCGTTCATAGACCAGGTATACATTATCCTCTGCCATAACCTCCTCCACAGACAAAGCCACAGTATACCCATCCACAGCCTTTGCAATAAGCTGCTTCTTGCCTTCAACCGTCAATCCAAGCTTTTCTAAGAGCCTCCTGACCTCCACTCCCTTATATGTCAGCTCTACCGGGTCCTTACCGCTGCTTTTGAGGGTGGCAGGGAATTCCATTGCCTCCAGCTCCTTAATTAGCGTGAAATCCATACGTTTTACCTCTTTATCCTCACTCTTTACTATTACGATTTCATCCTCCTGAAGCTCTGTTTTAGCTACAATATCCCCTCTGTTTAGATATGCAGTCACTGCCATTATTGCAGCAATAACCAATAGCACGATACTTATTTTTTTCATTGCCCATCACCTCCATCATAAAGAATATATGGAACAAACATATCCTGATATCTTAAGCTTCCATGGGAGCCAGCCTCAGCTGTTTCATGCATGCCATGATCCGCTATTATTATGATCTTTCCATCCCATAGCTGTGACAGCTGCTTCACGTATTCGTCAACCTTCTGGATTTGCTCCAGTGTTCTTATCTCTGTATCACCATAGCTATGGCCCCTGTCATCAATCCCATGGAAATGCACCAGCATAAAGCCATAATCATCCTTTATTAGCTCCAAGGCAGTGGCAAAAACCTCTTCATCGGTGGTACCACTGTTATCTGAATCCAAATTTAAAAAAGGCTCTACCTCCGTGTTCAAAATCTTTATATTGCCTTCTATTAGAACCGCTTTAATATTTAAGACGATGGCTCTTCCAAAGATACTCTCTGTCAAAATATCCTTCTGCTGTCTCGAATAAACACCGTTTCCCGCAGGGGTTTTACCTGTAATCATGGCTGCAAAGCCTGCATTTGTCACCGGCTGATAAACTGTCATTACCCTTGAAGCCTCCGGAAGGCTGCTAATAAAGGGTGTATAGCCCTCCTCCTTTGCCAGCTGATATTGATGGTAACCAAAGCCGTCTAAAAACAATACCATAACCCTATCCCCCTGCTCCAAATAATGAAGTGAATCATAGTAGGCATCTGTTGTCCTGGCTATGGTGGGATTAATTACTAGCCCCTTTACATTTTCTATATTATGATCACGGTTTAAGGTGCTGTAGGTTATCGAATTATCCATTAGCTGAAGATAGCCCTCCTCAGTGAAGTAGGACTCCTCCCCCTTGCTACCAATGACTAAAACCCTGTCGGAGGAAGCATGCTGGTAGAGCTCTGGTAGCCTTATAATCCGCTTTGTAGTAAATACGGTTGTCTCGTAGCTGTCATATTCATCAGCCACACTGGAGGTTCCTTCGGAATAATACTGCAGCGTATGGCCCTTTGTCAAAAGCTCTCCGATGCTGTAGGATGCAATATTATCCTCCTGGGAAATTATGTTGATGCCTGTGTCCCAGGACTCACCTTCAGCCTTTATGATCATCTCTTGGATATGCTTTATATTGCTGCTTATAGGATGCTTTAAATGGATGGCCACCCAGCCGTTTTCAGCTGAGAAGGCAATGTAGCTTTCCTCTAGGGTGCTGCCATTTACCTTAGCCATTAATCCGTCGCTGCCTTTGATATATACCTCATAAAAATCCGTGAGGGGCAAGCTTTCCTTTAACAGCACCTGTAGGGGAATAGCTGAAATTTCTTCCCCCTTATGCTGTAGCTGAATGCTTAGTGCTTCGGTAGTACTATTGATGGATAAGGGATTTGCAACATCGCCAATAATTTTAAAGACCGGCGTATATGTAGTGCTGCTATTTACTGTGGAGGTCCTTAGGAGACCTCCGGATAAAACGCCAATCAACAGTAAAGCTATACAGAAAACTAGCTGCTTGTATTTCATAGCTCTCCCCCTTACATTTGATAGTGGGTAAGATTCCATTTTTTAAAATGTGTAATTAACGAGCCTGCTATAAGTCCACCGATGCCTCCGGAAAAGGCGGCTGCGGAAAGACTCAATAGCAGAGGAATCATCGGTAATCGGAAAAAAACAACATTAACTAAAAAGGTGCCACTGATATTTGCTGCTATACCGGCTGCAAAGCAACAGCCTCTGCAGCAGCCCCTATGGCCAGATAGCAGAAAAACACCATCTACCGCCAGTCCCGGTAGACTATAGGTGATAAAGCTCATGGCGCCATGGGTTCCAAAAATCCCCATTGCTAAAACCATAATGGCCTGTACCAATGCAATTAATGTTGCAGCCCCCGGCTTTCCCACCAAGCCGGCCCCCAGCACAATCCAAAGCATATAGAAGCCTCCTGCTATAACGCCTCCGGGTATATACAGGGGTCCTGTAATAATATGGGCCAGGGGTACAACTATGGGCTTTATTGCTATACCAATGGCGGCCATTAATGCAATAATCACTAGGTCAAACATAGAGAAGGAGGCAATCCATCTATTAAACATAAAATCACTCCTTAAGCTCTATTGAGGGGCTCTTATGGAAAACAGACCCTTTACATTCGTATTTTTAGGCAGACCGTCGAATTTCACGGAAATCAGTCCATCCTCGCTAATAAAAAGAATTCCCTTTGCAATGTCTGCTGTTTCTATAATAACCTCATAACCATCTGCTGCAGTAAAGATGTAGCTATCCGATGGGTCGATGTTCACTTCCTCAAATAGCCTTTGGAGAGGTATTCCCTCCTGATCCTCAACTATGACCCTATCGGTTATTGAAAGTCCACTGGCTACAGAGTAATAAGCCCTCACCCCTGCTGAAAACCAAAGTATATTCTTAACATGCATTCCCTTCGGCAGGTCTGGAGATAAAAACAATGGGGCATCGGCTCCTGTATGTTTAATATATCCGCCATTAAAAACCTCGGAGGTTTCATTTTTCAAAAGTCCATCCTTAGCCTTAATGATAATGCCGTTATTCAATTCCTCAGCAGAGAAAAAGTCCTTACCAGCAATGGCTGAGTCGACACTTTCATAATAGGTGTAATCTACAGAATCGTATGTATTTATTGCCTCCTCCAGGAACAAAATTTCATTTATGGAGGCTGCGGTCTTGGTGCTTATAAATTCAATCCGCTCAAGGTTTCTTACCCAGTACATCGCCCTTTCTTCAGGTATAATGGCTCTGACAGGCATGCTTATTTCATCCAATGGCGCATCATCAACTCGATAGCCCAAAATAATATCTCTATTTTGTATAATCTCTGAAGGCACCTCGACGGAGTAACCATCACCTGCCACAAGTCTTAGGGCAGTAAAGGATTTTTGACTTTTCCCCTTGCTCTTCAGCAGCTCCTCCAACAGAGGACCCTCGACAGTAAAGGTGTTTTCAGCTCCGCTGGAATTAACTGAGGTCACCTCCTGGCTGACTGCCGGCAGATCCATTATTTCCTCCAAATCAACCTCCATCTCGGTAGCTTCTAAGCCCACTAAGGTAATTTTTCCTGCAGCTACCGCCTCTTGCTCATCGCCTTTAACAGAGCTTGAGGAGCTACAGGCTGTTGAACTGATTAGTATGAAAGCTATGAGAACTAAAATTAAAGCCTTTTTCATTTTTTAACCTCCCCTTTTATTTTCATATAATTTTCAAAGGCAGCATTTACTCCATGAATTACTGCCTGACTGGTTTTTGTGGCACCGGTTATGGCAACGATCTCATTATCTGCCTCAGGCATTAGCATAACCAGCACAAGCGGCTTAGAAGCGTTTTTTTCTTTAAACCTATTGAGAAACCAGTCATCTGATACATAGCCTCCATATTCGCTGGTTTCCTTATGCTCCAGTATAATTAGTGAGTTAAGTCTATCCGTAGAGGTATCGATAGTCACCAGCATTCTGATAGTATCCTTAAAGCCCTTTTCTTCAATCAGCTGTATAAGCTCAGCTTTGTCATTAACGGCCTCTGCCATGTACACCTCCTTTATGATGGCTGTCTCGTATTTTGTAAGTCTGCTGAGATTTTCTACTCCAGTTACTTCGAGAACCTCTTTGGAGACTCTTTTGTAAATACAGCCCAGCTGTAGAAAAACAAGCAGTAAAATAATAATCAGCTTAAAGCGTCTCATGCCCTCACCTCATTCAATTTATTTATAATAGGTGGCTCTAGTATACACGCCACCTTTACCTTTTCTCCTAGAACTACCTCCTCATGGGCTTTTAGAACCTTGCCATCTAGGCTTTGAACCCTGTTAACATTTTAATTTTTAAGAATATCATAAGCTTGTCCAGCTTAATTATTCTCCAACCCTGATGACTGGCGGAGGCAAGGCTTCCCATCAGCCAGAAGGTTGGCAGGCCGCTGATTAAAGGGATCAGAAACCTAAGCTACAACACCTTGTAGACTATCCTTTCCCTTCTCCATGAATCAATTATTTTGTTTACCACCTCCATAGAGTAGCTGGTTTTCCTCCTATGAGCTATCACGGTGATTTCCTTCCGCATTGCCCTTATAACCACCTCTGTATCCAGCAGCAGCTCTCTAGAGAAAATCCGAATCAGCTTTTCGGTAAAGCGGCATCTCCACTCTGTAAATTCAGGCGTATAGGTTAATAAAAAGGCGCATAGCTTTCCTATATCATCCTCAATAATGCCTGGATGTGTGTTTTCAAAATCAATTCCGTAGATTTTCTCATCGGAATAGATGAAATTCCTTAGATTCACATCCTCCTTAACATATAAACGCTTTTTCCATTTCCTCATGGCTCGGTAAAAGCTCTGCAGCCATAGGACTAGCTGATAAATGGTTTGATATACCTCGTCCGAGCTACTGTCTACTTCACATTCCTCTAAGCTGAGAATTCGATCCAGCATAATTTCTCCAGCTATATACTCCATAATAATCAAATTATTACTTGTAAAATATATATCAGGGACCATCACCTCATATTCCTTAAGATGCCTTAATAGATCAACCTCCTTATTAAAGCTGTATCTGGAGCGCTTATAGAATTTCACAGCCAGATTCCAAGGGATATTCCCCTCTCTATAGGCCTTGATGTAGTAAACATCATTATTCTTGCTGTAAAATTTTTCATTAATCTGTATTGATCTTATTTGGTGCTCCTCGTAAAACCTTTCGGGTATCAGCATGTAATCACCTACCTCAATATAATTAAATCTCTCACTCGGGGCTGTGAATAAAAACAAAAATGCAAAAAGCTCCTAAACTATTAGATAGGAGCCCGTAGCTATGCAGAGTGATGACATGCATAGGTTAGAATTCTCCTTTCCAAAGGGAGGCATTGACGTTTCCATCAAGGCCCATCGGTCCAGCCTCATGGGATAACCTTTAGAGGTATAGACTCGGAGCTATATTAAATTCCATAAAAAAACACTCCTGGTGGGAGTGTAATAATATCAAATTCAAATAGAACTTTGATAAATTATTCCTCCTTTCCAGTGGGAGGCATTATCGTTTCCAATAATACCCATCGGTCCATTCTTCATTGGCATAAGCCTTTAGAAAAAGAGACTCGGAGATCGTTAAATTGTTCACTATATTTAGCTTATAAATTATATTTCTACAATTCTTTTAATATTCCTGCCAGACATTAAAAATTTTCAACAAAACGACTGAATTATTATTTGAACAATAAAATAGACACCTATTAGCTAAGCGTCTATCATGAAAAACCGATCGATGCTAGTCAAATATGACAGTTACGGCTTCTCCATTTTCTAAATTCATCTGTGTATATTCATTTTTGCTGGAGAAATAAACAAAACTATCTATGACATTAATCATCTGAGGATAACCCTCATAAAGTACCTTTTCCTCATGTGTTTTAATATTATAGGCTAAAAGCAAATGTCCGTCCGGGATTCTATGTACACCTATATATATCCAATCCTCTGATACATTTATTGAATGATACATGCCATTTGCCTCTAAAACTGTTTCTTCTTCGGTGGAATTCTTTTTAATTCGTTTTATGTCCCCAGTGTTTGCGATGTAATATATCCACTCACCCTCTGTAACCATAAAGCGTGCTGCTTCATTGCCTAAGGCTTCCCTTGTCTTCCCATTGGTGGATATTTTATATATTCTTCCCTCTTCTGAATAATTCAGATAGTATATCCAATCACCATCAAGGCTTAAATACATGGCTTTATCCTCTGCTAAGCGAATAATATCCTTAGTTTTTATATCCAACTTGAAAATGCCCTCTCTACTGCCATCGTATCTTATAGTCAAACTATTAGTCTCTACCGGCAAGGCTACACTTGGGTTTATAATTCCTACAACAGAATAATAAAGCGAATTTCCATCAACATTTATATAGCTACCAACCTCGTCACTAAGCTTTTCCATCCCCGAGCCATCCAGCTTAACTCTATACATACCCCTATTATCTGTCTCACTGCTTCGGGTATATAGCCAATCCTCTACGATATGTACACCCCAAAAGCCTTCTGCTAATATTTTCTCGGAATTTGAAAAACCCTTCTCATACCTATATATGCCATTCATTGTGATGTAGGTAAAGTTTTTATATTTATCAACTACCTGCCCGTTTGCAATATTGGAGGCATTGTTTTGGACTACATTGTCATTACTATTATTACCTCCACAGGAGGATAGTATTATTACAACAAAGAATAGGACCAAGAGCTTTTTAAGCATAATGTACCTCCTTTTTGTTTAATTACACAATACTTAATTACTTTGCATCCAAATACCTCATACCCACGGTAAAGCTACTAAAGCCCAGCCTTTCGTAATAGGATACCAGCTCTTCTTCGCAGAGGAGCTGTATATGCAGGCCCGACTTTTTACACTCCTCAATCATCATCTTAGATAATTCAGCTGCTATACCCTGACGTCTGTAGTCCTTCAGCACACCGAGACCGCAAATATACCCATTGGTTATGCCATCGGAGATAATTCGGCCGGTGGCTACTAATCGGTCATTGTCATAGCAGCATACAACCCTCCAGCTATTCTTCATGGCTGAATGTAATTTCTCTGCATCCAGCCCCAAAAACCTATTCCAATCCAGGGCTTTATATAATCCATACAAATCAGCTTTATTTGGTATCTCAAGTTTATAATGCAGCATCGTTACCTCCAATAGTTTTATTATTGTAGCATACGTGATTTTTCTGATTTTTACAGGTAGTCTAAAGGTCTATTCTACCGTGCCAATTTTGTCAAAGGGAAATAATCTGAAATAGGCCTTCCCTATGATGATTTCTTCATCCACCAAACCAACCTCTGCACTTCTGCTGTCCTTGCTGCCGTTTCTGTTATCCCCTAATACAAAATACTTTCCGTTAGGAATCTCAACCTTTATATCGACAGATCTTATATCCTCTTCAATGAGGTACTCCTCCTCCAGCTGTATGCCGTTAACATATACAAGACCGGCCTTTATTTCCACAATATCACCCTCGATACCAATAACTCTTTTAATATAATTTTTTGCATCCGGCTGATGCTCAAAAACCACAATATCACCACGATGTGGACCGTGAAGCTTATATATTGCCTTGCTCAGCAGCAATACGTCATAATCCTCTAGGGTTGGATACATTGAGACTCCCGAAACCACCGTCGGAAGTGCAAATATAGTTATAAGCATTGCTAAAGCAAAGGAATATCCGATGGTCTTCAGCCATTCAAAGGCTTCTTTTTTAAAATCTTCTCTTTTCATATTCTCAGCTCCCATCTAGTAAATAATAGTTAAAGCCTGATATTGTTATTATAATATAATAGACAAAGGATTAGCTACATTAGTTTTAATTATTTATTTTTAATGCCTCCATATTTATTAATCTATTTTTTAGATTGAATGCGCAATAATTTTTGTGTCATAAATATAACTTGTAATATATAGTTTATAAATAAAAATGCACTACTTAAAGTAGTGCTACCTATTGAAATAATGTATTATGTTAAATATACATACCATTTTATAATGTATTTGAATTTGAAATAACTTTTGTATCATTCTACATTAAAAAAGTGTATTATGGATTTTTAGGCAATATAACAATAAATTCGGTTCCTTCTCCAGGCCTGCTTTCGACGGTTATCCTACCATTATGGGCCTCGACAATGGATTTCGAGATAGTCAGGCCAATGCCCGCGCCGCCGGTTTTACGATTTCTTGAGGCATCGCTCCTATAAAAACGCTCAAAAATATAGGGCACATCCTCTGCTTCAATTCCAATTCCTGTATCCTTAACAGATATGCTTATATCCTCTTTATCTGTATTTATTCTTAGCTTTACAATACCTCCTGTATTTGTATATTTTGCGGCATTGGCAAGAAGGTTGATCAATACCTGCTTTAGCTTATCACCGTCTCCGGTAAACAATACATTGTCTTCTATATCTGATTGTAAGACTATACCCTTCGTGCGGAATTCAAAGCTGAAGCTGTCAATTACCTCTTTTAAAATTATACTGAGGTTTGTTTCCTTCACCTCCAGCCGTAAATTATGATTTTCTATATCCGCCAGGTACTTCAGCTCTCCAACTAATTTTATCAATCTGTTTACCTCTTTACTCAGTATATTGAGCTTGTCAGGAGTGGGCGCCCATATTCCGTCATTAATAGCCTCCATATGGCTCTGGAGTATTGTTAAAGGGGTTCTTAGCTCGTGAGAAATATCCGCTGTTAGTCGGCTTCTCAATATCTGTTGATGATTAAGACTTTTGGCCAGATGATTAATGGAATCCGCCAGCTCTTGCAGCTCTACAGTATTGTCCGACAGGCTCAGTTGTATATCCAGTATGCCACTCCTCATGTCATTTGCAGCCTTGGTGATTTTTATAATAGGGCTTGAAAAGATCTTTGAGGAATAAATACCGATTAAAACTGCCACTAATATGGAGATAATGGTGGCAAATCCTATCGACCTGTTAATTCCCTTAGTAAATTCAACATCTCTTTGGGTTATCGAGTAAGGCGAGAAACTTGCAATGTCTATGCTTCCGATACTTATGCCATCTGAATTCAACTCATACCCTTTAGAAATATAGCTGCCCTCCTCGTCTATTATATTTTCAGATGTGTATCTGCCAATCATAGAATGGCCCATCTGCTTCATCATTTCATTATGGAGGGCAATCATTGAAGCCTCAAGCTTATGGCTGTATACCAGTTTACCTCTCATATCTCTTATTTCAATGTCGTAATTATGGATTATCGGGGAAAAATCTAAATAATTTGTATCATTAAGGCGCCAGCTGTCATGTATTTGATAACTTCTTACGGCTAATTCTATAATTTCCTGATGGTCTCTTGCCTGCTCCTGCTGGAGATATCTGTTATAGCGCTGAAATATAGTGACATTAGTCAGGAAGCTGATGAATAATATTGAAACCAGCGTACTGCCAACCGTCAGCAATATTAATCTTGGCCTTATTTTCTTAAACATATCCTATTCCCCCAGAAATTTATAGCCGGCACCATATACAGTGGCAATATATTTAGTGCCCTCAGACTCTATTTTTTGACGAATATTTTTGATATGGGTGTCGATTGTTCTATCATAGCCTTCATAATCATAGCCTAACACCTTGGTTATAAGCTCCTCTCTGCTGAAAATCCTGCCTTTGTTGTTTACCAGCAAAGCTAATATTTTAAATTCTGTTGAGGTTAATTCTATGGGCTTCCCAGCTCTCCTGACCTCCATTTTTTCAATATTAATCAGTAAATCACCGTTATTGAGGCTTATATTGGCCTCAGTCTCCTTAGAGGTGCGTCTGAAAATTGCTCTTACTCTTGCCATTAGCTCCTTTGGACTAAAGGGCTTTATTAAATAGTCATCTGCTCCACTATCCAGTCCATATATTTTATCCCCTTCATTAATTTTTGCAGTCAGCATCAGTATTGCCACATCAGAAAAGCTTCTGATTTCTTTGCAGACCTCTTCACCCATTATATCGGGAAGCATTAAATCCAATATGACAAAATCAATTTTTTCATCCCTGACTATTGCCAAAGCCCTTCTACCCTCATGGGCAGTATAAACCTTGCAGCCCTCCTTTTCAAGATAAGCCTTTATTACCTCAACGATGCTTTCCTCGTCATCTACAACTAGGATGCTTTTATGCTTTAAGGACATATATATCACCTCAGAACTAATATCTTATATTTTTCTCTTAACCGATGCTAATTAAACAGAGATATAAAATTATTAAAAAGCAGCAGCCCTAAAGGCTGCCACTTAAAAAAGGGGAAAGAACTTAGACTATGGATAGTTACTTACATAATGAAATTATACATAACAATTATGTGTAGAATATGAAGATAGCAAGACTATTTATTTTGTGGAGGAATATAGCTATCTGCCTACGAAAGCCTTTTTAGTCATTATTTTATTAATAAAAACAATGGTAAATATACCGGTTAATAGATTTGCCGCTATATATGTCAGGGCTATCCGTACAGCCGTATCAAAGAATAATCCTTCTGGCAGCATCTGTATGAGGAGCTCACTATTAGGGTCTAATATCCAAAGATCATTGTTGAAGAATATCAGGTGAAAATAGGTAAAGTATTGATAAAAGTCCAGTTGCATCAATATATAAAGTAAAAATATCAGCAGCAGACTGGTGCCAGAGGTTCTTAAAAGTGCGCGGGAAAGCTTCTTCTGCCAGCCTTTATCCTGTATCATTATATAGGCAACTAGGCTTATAAAAAGCACCAGGCTGCTGGTTCTTATCAGTCTTCCTCTTACAAAGAGCCTTTTAACATCCACCATATGCAGAATTGCCCTCTCACCAAAGGCGGACCTTATTAAGCCCTCCTCATTTGTAATCCCGGTGTCCAATACTTCTCTATCATCCTTTAAATACTCCAGCACATCCTGAATTACCAGTGACAGCTCCCCAGCCTCCAGACCCGTTACCTCTGTTATTTCATATTTGCTGAACATCCTGTCATAATGACTGTTATTAAAGACCATCACTTCTATAGCTGTCAATAGGATAGTAATAGAGAAGAATAAGCCTATAAAGAAATATAGTATTTTATTTTTCACATTTTTGCCCCCTTGTATTATTAGCTCTTATCTGCCGTGAATGAAGTAATAGAAGGCTACCGATGTAATTATAGCAGCCGTTGTGCTGATAAAGGCCCTTTGCTCAAAGACCTTATTTACACTGATATCCAAATCTGATTTGCTGTCGGACCTCCTTTTAAGCCATATAGCCAGGGCAACGGCCCCTAATATTAAGCCCAGACTATATAAATGTGCGATTGATATGGGGCCTGCTACGATTGGATTGCTTCTTGAAAACTCTACAATAAACCTGTTGATGGAAAAACCGGCCAAATAATATATAAATAGCTGACCGTTATACTTAATATATCTTCGTTTTTGCCACAGTACGAAGAATAATATATAGTTTAAAATCGCTTCATAAATCTGTGAGGGATGGAGCAGCTGTCCCTCCACCATAACACCCCAAAACCAGGAGCTTGACATTGCAACACCAAATACGTCACATCCCACTCTTCCGATAGCCTGACCTATTATTATTGCAGGAGCAAAGGCATCTGCTGTTTTACCGAGGGGTATATCCTTTCTCTTTACATACCATAGGGCGAATAATACACCAGCTATTAATCCCCCTTGAATAGACAGACCCCCCTTCTGGAGCATAATTATCTCCAGTGGATTTTGAATATAGTATGAAGGCTTGAAGGCAATGATATAGTTAAGCCGGGCACCTATAATTCCTATAATGATTGTGTAAATCGCCAAATCAGTGGTTCTGTCTCTATTCAATCCCTTCCTTTTTACCTCCAGGCTTAAAATATAAAAGCCGGCAAGGATACCTAGTGCAATCATAAATCCAAATAATTGTATGTGGATGCCACCAAAACTGAATAAGGTTTTCAAATTTATAGCTCCTTCCGTTTTCGATACGCTTATGATTCTTCAACTACGCTTCAGAACGACAAATACTTATTCGATGAGGACTATTTATTTAGTATAGCTTGGTTCTATATCTACCTTTTTAAGTCTTAAAGAGTTATAAATGACATTGAGAGAACTAATAGCCATTGCAGCTGCGCCTATCATTGGATGGAGCAATCCAAGCATTGCAAAGGGAATAGCCACAGCATTGTAGAACCATGCCCAGAAATAATTTTCCTTAATTTTTTTAAAGGTAGCCTTAGACAGCTTTATAGCCGAGATGATATCGCTTAGTTCACCTCTTACCAGAGTTACATCGGCAGCCTCTATGGCTATATCGGTGCCTGTACCGATGGCTATCCCTACATTGGCTTGTTTTAATGCCGGTGCATCATTGATTCCGTCTCCAACCATTGCCGCCATACCATATGTTTTCTGTAAATTAACGATTTCATCTACCTTGCCATCCGGAAGAACCTCGGCTATAACATGACTAATGCCCACTTTCTTGCCGATGGCGGCAGCTGTTCTTTTATTGTCGCCGGTGATCATAGCTGTTTTAATACCCATCTTTTCTAATTCTGCAATTGCAAATACGGAATCCTCCTTTAAGGGATCGGCAACGGCAATAATTGCCATCAGCTGGTCTCCTCTGGCAATAAGCATGGCGGTTTTAGCCTCCTCCTCCAGCCTTACCAATTCCTTTTCGTATTCTCTGTGAGAAATTTTATTTTCTGCCATCAACCTTCTATTACCTACTAAAATTTTATTACCATCAATATAGCCTACTACACCCATACCTACTATTGCATTGAAATCCTTAATTTCTCCAAGTGAAATTTTCTCCTTTTCAGCCTTTTCCACTATCGCATGGGCCAATGGATGCTCCGAGCCTTTTTCTATGGTTGCGGCATAATATAATACCACATTTTCATCAAAGCCCTTGCTTACGATAAAATCTGTAACCTCCGGCTTACCCTTGGTGATTGTACCGGTTTTATCAAAGGCTATGATCTTAACCTCCTTAAGGGTTTGAACAGCTTCACCATTTCTTATTAAAATCCCCTTCTCAGCACCCATTCCGCTACCCACCATTAAAGCAGTGGGAGTACCTAAACCAAGGGCGCAGGGGCAGGCTATAACGAGAACGGCTGTTGCGGTGACAAAGGCCAGAGTGAGGGGTGTAAGCTCCGGATTAATCCATGGCAGGAAACCGGCACCCCAGCGAATGATACCCATATGAAATTCAGGAAATATATTAAAGGATACAAATATACCGATTGTCAGCAGCAGTATGATTGGAACGAAATATCCTGTAATACGGTCTGCAAATTCCTGTATTGGCACCTTTGAACCCTGGCATTCCTCCACCAGCTTTATAACCTGAGACAGAAAGGTATCTTTGCCTATTTTTGTTACCTCCACTTTTAAAAGTCCTTGTTTGTTTAAGGTTGCACCAATGACTTCATGGCCTGCCTCCCTTTTGACGGGCATTGACTCACCGGTTGCCATAGATTCGTCAATTAAGCTATTTCCTTCGATAATGATGCCATCTGTAGGGATTTTTTCACCCGGGCGGACTATCATAATATCACCAATTTGCAGTTCCTTTACAGGCACTTCAATCTCATCTCCCTTTACGAGAATTTTGGCTGTTTTGGCACCCATTTGTATCAGTTTCTTTATTGCTTGAGAGGCTCGGCCCTTTGCCCTTACCTCAAGATATTTCCCTATAATGTGGAAGGTCATGATGGTGGTGGCCATTTCTATAAAGGTTTGTATAGGAAAGAAAATACCCAACAGACCGATTAAATATGGCGGTAATGAGCCAAGGGAAACCAAGACATCCATATTGGGACTTTTATTCTTTAATGCCTTCCAGCTTGCCTTGTGAACATGTAGACCGGTTCCGTATATAATTGGGAAGCCTAATATGGCTTGAATTAAAAGGTAGCCGGGCACTTGTGCTACAAACATGTCTATCATCATAAGACCCATTATAATTGTTGTTAATGATATGGATATAAGCATAGTTTTCTTGGCCTTTTTCATTTTCAGCTCATCCTCGTCAACCTCAGAATTTAGGTCCTCTTCAAGGCTCGCCTCATAGCCGAGCTTCATTATGCTTTTTTTAATTTCTGACAATCTGGCTTTTTGGGGATTATATTCTACCATGGCTTTTTCAGTTGCAAAGTTGACATTTGCCTTTACAATACCCTCAATTTCTTTTAAAGCCTTTTCAATTTTAGCCCCGCAAGCACTGCAGCTCATTCCATTTATTTTTAAGGTTACCTTCTCTAAAGTACTTTCAGTATCGTTAACTGCTTCGGCGCCATAGCCCAATTTATTAATGGCAGTTATAAAATCATTAGTTTGTACGACATCCGGATCAAATTCAATTAGACATTTTTCGGAAGCAAAATTTACCGTTACAGTATTAATACCCTTTAATTTTTTCAGTCTGTTTTCTATGTTGCCGGCACAGCTAGTACAAGACATGCCATTGATTTTTAGCACAGCCTGGTTCATGTTTTATCTCTCCTCTCGTTTAACTGTCAACAGACAATAAATTTATAAATCATATAAAAACTACATACTATACCCCCGTAGGGTATGTGCGAAGCCTTGAAAAAGCAGCTTTTAAAAGCTACCTTTTTATGTTATTTCAGTTTTTAATCGGCTTCATCATATTTTGCATAATCATCTTGGGGGCCTTATTACCCATCATATTGTTATGCATTTTAACCATATCATCTTTGCTTATACCCCCATCATGCCTTCGGTGTTATCACAGTGGGAGTCGTCGACTTTAGTTACCTCTTCATTGTTATTGCAATGTGAGTTCTCCTCGATGTTATTTACAGCCTTATTATCAGTAATACCAGTATTTTCACTGATGTTATTTTGTGCAAAGGCAATACCTCCTGCTAAACCGATAACGACAACCATTAAAGCTGTTATAGCAAAGCCTTTTCTTTTCATTTTGCAAATCTCCCTTCAATTATTTATTTTGTTATATTTTACTTATAAAATTTGAAGGAATTATGAAGTATTTTTAAACTTTAATGATGGCTTAGAAAAGCATTATTTCTTTGCAGGATCTGTTTTTATTTTGCTGCTCTGCTTATTCAAGTCACAACAGTCCATTTTCTGGCTGCCAAAATTGCTTTTATTTGCATCCTCTATTGATTTTAACAGCTTCTGTAACCACTTAAGCATATAAATCCCCCCTTAATACTGATTATATAATGCAAATTTCATACCATTGTAGTATAGTTTTTTATGGATTGGAGCTTATTTATTTTAACATTTTTTTTATTAACACAATTAAGCTTTTAAATTCGTGGTTACTGTTCTCGTGGATTACAATAGTATTGATATGATTATGCAGGATAACCACCTGTAAAGATTTAAGAGCAGCACGGGTTGATTCTAATTGATTAATTATGTCATCACATAAGCGTTTTTCAGCAATCATTTTTTTAATACCACAAATTTGTCCTTCAATAAGATTTAAACGGCGAATTAAATTTTGCTGACTGCCATTATAATTATCATTCATCTGCATCCCTCCCTGCTCTTTGAAAAAATTTCATATATAGGTCAATAGGCAGAGAGCATATCTCCGCCTATATTGATTTTATTGAATTTATTTATCCTGATGAAGCTCTTCGCTGCAGCAGCTTTTTCCTGTCTTTTTACTCCTTATTCCGCTATCTCTATGGCTTTGGCAGCAGCCGCCTTTCCTCATTACAAATACCATTGCTACCAGTAATATTATTGGTAAAATTTTTTCCATTACAACACTCCCTTTAAATGAAATAACACATCAATTGTGGTAAATGCTACAATCTATAAAGCGATAACTACAGCTCACTTCTATCATTTTGATCGTTATTCTGCTGCTTGCCTTTAACCATAAAGAACATCATTCCCAAATGCATTAATGGACAAAGCAGAAATACTGCAAAGGGTGCCAGTCTTGAAAATGGGCCTAGATTAATACCTAGTCTGGGCAGAAATGCAATGAGAAGTACAGGTATTAAACAGCATAATAGCATTAATAATCCATGTTTTTTTCCATGCTCTCTCATAAAATATAACCTCCTATACTAAAATTTAAGTTTTAAATCTAATAATATAAATGCACGTATCGTGCCACATCCTCCTGCGAAAGTAATATTATCTTGAAATAACATCTAAAGTACTTTCTTCAACCTTTTCCAAAGTAACAATGATTTTATTCGGTAGACATACTATGCTTTCATAGGAGCCTTCAATCCATCCGGTATCGGAGCAAATGCCTTCAGGGCATATGCTTTTATCCATAGCCTTCATCCTTACCCTTCCATCTTTAATTTCTATTTCTCCGATTTCATCACCAAATTTAAAGCTATAGGCTATTAGCTCGCTGTTTTTGCTGTATTGAATTTTTTCAATGACTTCACCATTTATTTGAATTACTGCATAATTCTCTAAAGCATTAGCGGCATTGCCCCTTACTGTAAATACTAAAGCCAGAAGGTTTAGTATTAAAAGAACAGCTATTAAGATTTTATCTCCGGTTGTTAATATATTTATCACCCAATTCTGCATTACTAAAGTAATAGAAGTTAATTCTGCAATATTGATACTTATTAGTTTACAGCATAAATATGAAGATTTTTTGAAGATGTAAAACTAATTAAAAAACGCACTGTATAATTACTATATACAGTACGTTAGAACTTTAAAAGAAGCGCAACGCCTCTACTGGGTCTTGATTTGCAGCCCTATATGCAGGATATAGACTAGATATAAGCCCCATAAAAACAGATAGACCGACAGCCATAATTAATGTGCTTAATTTCCATTGAACTACAATTTCAGCTCCGGCTATAAATTCACCGGAATAATGAGCCAATAGCATTCCAAACAGATATCCGATGATACCACCTGCAATACTTATCAGAAGGCCCTCTAGCAATATAAGCTTAGCAATATCAGTTTTTCTAAAGCCAAGGGCTCTGAAAACTCCAATCTCCCGGGTTCTTTCCCTTACAGAGCTGAACATTGTTAGACCAACCACCAGCATACCTATAAGCAGCACCAGAATAGAAATGGTCATTCCAAACCTAACCAAACGAGTTAGCATTTCATCCCTTCGTAGAGCTTCCTGTCTCATGCTGGTTATTTTGGTATGGGGTAAAGCTGTTTCCAGCTCAGCCAGCAGCTTCTCCTCCGATGACAATGAATAGTCCACCGCCATTTCGATCACGGTGATTTCATCCGGTTTGTTCAAAAGTTCTTGCGCTGTCTTAAGGTTCATAAAAATCTGATTATCCTCACTGTTGCCGCTTTCATCCAGTACACCATAGACCTCAAATTCCTGTCCCTCAAGCTGCAGCACTGATCCCTCAGCGAGACTCAGTGAAGCGGCAGACATAAAGCCAACAATTATTTGATTGTCTTCCAGGGTAAGCAGCTCCAAATCCTGTCGAGATAGATTAATTGCTTGAAAGGGCATCTTCTCGTCGCCTTCTTCAGCACTAGCCTCATTGTCGTTGTCTGCTTCAGCTTCATCAATCTCCTTAAGCCTCAGCCATGGTTTTATTGTAAACTCCTCCTGCAGATTTGCACCTACCACCAGAGCTTTTTGATGATTCTCCAGCTTTGCCAGGCCCAATAGCTTTGGGGAAATTATTTTAAGCATTTCCCTTGAGGATATTGTAGCCACCGTATCTACATCCTTATTAGTCAGCTGCTCCACATCATACATTATCTCTGGCAGAGTTATTCCCCCATAGGAAAAAGCAAGTCCACCAGCATCTGGGGTAATTACTACATTAACGCCAAACTCTGATACCTGACGGGACATTTCAAGCTTCATTGCCTCTACCACACCATAAACTGAGACGATGGTGGAAATGCCGATGATTAATCCAATTAGCACAAACATCAGCTTAGCCTTTCTACGCAGGAGATTATTTATAGAAATATTATAGAGCTTCATCCTTTCCCCTCCGTTACAATCTAGTCTTGTTTATAGCGCTGATTATATTTTCATCATTATTGAATAGAAGTCCATCCTTCATCATTATGGTACGGTTTAGGTATTTAACATTATCCGGATTATGAGTAACCATCAGCACAGTTAAGCCTTCCTCATTTAGCTTCTGAAAAAGCGCCATAATTTCATCGCCTGTTTTAGTATCTAGGCTACCGGTGGGCTCGTCTGCCAGGATTAGCGGAGGCTCGTTCACTATAGCCCTCGCTATCGCTACCCTCTCCTGCTCGCCCCCTGAAAGCTGATTAGGAAGTCTTTTAAGCTTATTGCCTAAACCAACCCTTATGAGGGCCTCCTCCGCCATTTCCTGCTTTTCTTTATTTGACCTCTTTGTGGTGGTTAAAGGAAGCATTACATTTTCATGGGCTGTCAAATAGGGGATCAGCTGAAATTGCTGGAAGACAAAGCCAAGATATTCCCTTCTGAAGTCAGCCCTTTTTTCCTGTGACAAACCGTATATATCTATTCCGTCAATTTCTATTCTTCCAGAAGTCGGAGGATTAAGAGCCCCTATGATTGATAGTAATGTGCTTTTTCCTGAGCCAGAATGGCCCATAACACTTACGGATTCACCCTTTCCTATAGATAAGGATACCCCCTTTAAGGCCTGAACCTCATCCCCCATAGATTTATAGTTTTTCATAATATTGTTTATAGAAATCATAATTTCAGACATAGTCTGCCTCCCTTGTTATTGTCATCATAGCTTTATATAAACCTAAGTGCTTCTGCTGGATTTAACCTGGCTGCCTTCAGCGCAGGGTAGGCACTGGCAATTATGGCCAGTCCGGTTGAAAGTAATACTGCTGGCAACAGTAGCTCGGGCCTTAGAGGGATATCACCCTGAAGCTGAGCAAGATATGGCCCTGCATATTTTGCTGCCAGGCTTCCAAGACCATAACCTGCGATACCACCCACCACGCTTACCATTCCAACCTCTAGGAATATAATTTGCAATATATGACCTTTTCTAAAGCCTATCGCTCTAAAAATTCCGATTTCTCTAGTCCTTTCATTTACTGATGAAAGCATGGTGATAAGAACCACCAGCGCTGCTATTAACAATACCATTCCGGAAAGCGCATAGCCGAAGGTTGAAAATTGGCCTATGGTCTCCTCTCTAAAAAGTGCTGCCTGACGTAGGGGTATTCCTTTGCCATGAGGTAGTGCCTCCTCCAGCCCCATTGTAATTTCCTCTATAGGGCATGCATTGCAATAGGCAGAGACCTCTATCATTGAAAGCTCACCGGGTCTATTTAGAAGCTCCTGTACTGCTGTGAGATTGGCATATATAAGGCCATCCTCCTCACTACCTAATTTATTCAGCAATCCAAAGACCTTAAAGCTCCTGTCATTTATCGATACATCGTCACCTGTTTTCAGCTTCAATGCCTCTGCAGCTGATGCCCCTAGAATAATACCATCCTCCGGAACCTCAAGGAGAGCCAAATCTGTCATTGAGTTACCTTGATTTAATGGCTGCTGAAGAGAAAACCATGGTTTTTGAATGAACTCTTTTTTGGTTTCAACTCCTACCAGCAGGCTTTTTTGGTTATTAATATCCACAGCCCCCACCAGCTTTGGGGAAACAATGTTTATAAATTCTGCTACGGAGGAATTATAGATCTTTGGTATATCCTCAAGAGTAAGCCTTTCAATGTCAAAGTTTAAATCCGAAAGCAATGTATTGCCGTAATGAACCTCAAGCCCTTCTGAACGTGGGAGTATCACTACATTAGCACCGAACTCGTCTATTCTGTCCCCCAAATCCACTGTCATAGCTTCTATTATGCTTAAGAAGGCAACCACTGTAGTAACTCCGACTAATAGGCCAAGGGCTAAAAAGACCATTTTCACCTTGCGTCTTTTAATGTTATTAAAGGCTATTTGAAATATATTCATTATTACACTCCTCAATCCAATGTGATTAAATTAGAGCTCATAGACCTTACCATTGAAATAGCTTAGTCTCATAACTAATGTGCCATCCTTATAAATATGAATCTCACTGTGGCAGCCTAAATTTTGAACCTTAGATTCTACACCATCTGTACCCAATTCTTCACCATAGTTTTCTGCATAATATTCTAAACCAACTTGGCTTAAATTGCTGTTGCCTCCTCCAATCATAGGTAAAATGAAACGATTTGCTCCTATGATTATAAGCACTGCTAATAATACAATATTTAAATATTTCCAGAAGTCGGGACCACCATTGCTGTTCTTATTACCTTTTTCAGGTGGATTTAGGCTGTTGTCTTGATCTAATTCATTCTTCATGTTCTCATCTCCTTAAATTTAAATGCACTATATACGACTTTTCCAGCTTAGAATATCCTGCAGCTGTATTTCTACCTCACCGTCAACTACCACCGGATTCATATTCACAGGGGGGTATTGTCCGCATACAGGTGATCCTGAAATATATTCATGGGTTTCGACATCATAGGTGGTTCGGCAGGTATCGCAAACCAGAGTCTCGCCGGCCAGTGAAAAGGTACGGCCACGGCAGGGCTCGCATAGGCTGCTGCCAACGAATAATCTACCCGAGGGAGTGATATAGGCCATCAGGGGTACCTGCTCATTGCTATCATTTGCTATCTCGAAGAACACAATATTGTTTTTATCTATTTCTTCAAGAGATAGCTTCACCTTATCACCATCAATGGTTGGGCTAATAGATGTCATAGAAATAAATTCACCTACATAGGAGCGGGAGCTTGCTACAGCTTCACCGAAGTATGCTCCCTCAGCTTTATCCTTCCCTGCTGTCCTAATGAATAGAAAGGCAGCTATCACTACTATCCCTATAGCCAGTGCTATTATAGGGAGTTTGCTTTTGTTGGACTGTGTAAACTGATCTCTTTTATTTATTTGTTTTTTTGTCATGTACTTTCCTCCAAATCATTATTTTATCTAGACTATATATAACTTTGCAATTATCGTGCCAGTTTTGCAGCAAAATAAAAACAGGCTATATCAGCCTGCGTATGCCCTTAATCTATTGAATTGTTGAGAAATAATGTGGCATTTGCCACAGTAGTGTATCAATATATACAGTAAATTTCTTAATATCAAGCCTATAAGCCTTCATTTATGGCTTCAATATCAATCCCATTAATCTGGAAAGCTCTGCTGCCTGAATAGGATCTACAATCGCTCCCCTGACATCCTCTATTCTGGCTCCTATACCCTCTATTTCGCAGGTGCTAAAATCTATTCCTGCCAGTTTTGTGCCCGAAAGCTCAGCCTGTCTGAGATTAGAGCCGTTAAAGCTCACCTTGCTAAGCTCTGAGGACTGAAGGTCTATGCTCTGTAGATTACATTCATCAAAAATCACCTGCTTTAGCCTGCTGAATCTAAAATTCCCGTAGCTAATTATGCAGCCTTCAAATAGAACATTGTTGAAGGTGGCATCACTGAGCCTTATACCCATAAGCTTGCAATTAATAAACTCAGTTCTATGGATGATCGCATTGCTGAGATCAATATTGGATAAATCACAATCCACAAATCTGACATCCGTTAAATCTATTGCTTTTAAAATGGTTTCCTTAAATTCTACATTTTTAAATATCGTCTGTCGGAAGCTTAAGCCGTCCACTCGATAATCCTCCAAAGCTATATCCTTTATCTCCAGACCTTCGTAGGAGGCATCAGCTTCTATCTCGTATTGAGTCTCCTCAAATTCCTTTAGGACTTGAGGAAGCTTTGGAGCTGTTATTGTTTTATATTTCATGTTTATCAGTCCTTCATTAGGTATTTAGAGTATTATGATATAATAAATATGCTTCAGTAGTAAAGACCTTTGCTCCATATTGAGCTTAATATTTTTCAGATAGATATATAATCCAAAACTAGCAAAAAAATAAAAAATATATCGTTGACATAATTTAACTTCTGTAGTATACTAAAAAAGGTCGTATAGATGGAGTTTATAATTCACATATTATAAAGTGTATCAATCTATAAATTGATCACTTCATAATATGTGAATATTTTTTCATCAATTATGAAACAAATTATATTTTGGAGGTTTTTTAAATGAAAACAGGTACAGTAAAATGGTTTAACGCAGAAAAAGGCTTTGGATTTATCGAAGTTCCAGGAGAAGATGATGTGTTTGTACACTTCTCATCTATCGCAGGAAACGGCTTTAAGTCACTTGAAGAAGGCCAAAAAGTTCAGTTTGATGTAGTTCAAGGTAACAGAGGACTTCAAGCTGAGAACGTAAGCAAGCTATAATAACAGCGACTGCCCTTTATGGGCAGTTTCTTTTTTTTGATATAATCATAGGATTATTTACCCTTCTTAATGCTTCTTCTGATGGGTTTGTATAGAAACAGCAATATTGCAAATACAACATATGGAAGGCTATTTATAGTCAGTAGCCCTTTAAAGCCTCCTGCTATATAAATTGCCGTAGGACCATCTGCTCCACCGATAATTCCAATACTGGTTGCCTCCTGTGCTGAAGGTAAAAATGCTAATAATATATATGCCACTATAGCTATCATTGCAGAAAGCATAAGATGCTTTATAAAGCTCCAATTCTTATTTTTCATGCTACTCTTCCCCCTCTACTATTTCCTTCAATTGAACACCGCATTGAGGACAGTAGATATCCTTGGTTCTAATGTCTAATTGCTTGTCGCAGGCCGGACATTTATACTTGCTATTGGCGTACATTGAGAACCCAAATACTGAAATTAATGCCACAAAGCCTAACAGATAAAACCTACTATTAAATAAAGCTAAGCAGGGTATAATTGCTAGAATGGAGAGTATAGTAATATCCTTCCACTTCTTAACTTGATTGAACTCATCAATCATTGATATTTTTTTTATTGGTAACCCCTTCTCCGCTGCTCTGCTCTGCCCTTCTGTGCTTATGGTCCCTTCATTATCCAATAGGTGTAATTCCTCGGTTACTCCTTGATAAAAATCATATTGGTTTACCTCTGACGCTGTAATCCACCGATAGTCCGTATGCTCCTTAGATAAGCTGACAAAATCGGAAGCCGTATTACAGAGAAAGTTTAATCCTACCAGCTCCTCTGTGGAATCAATCCTATAGCTCCAGGTGCTCAAAAGCCTTTTAACGGTTATCTTCAGCCCTGCTTCCTCCCATACCTCTCTTTCAAGCGCAATGAGTGGCGCTTCACCAGCCTGTAGCCTTCCTCCCGGCAGCTCCCATTTTCCAGGCTCATTGTATTGATATTTCTTAAGTATTAGGAACCTATCACCATAAAAAATAAAGCCCTTTGCTGCAATATAAAATTTTGCATTTTCCATATTTGGCATCTCCCCAGAAGAATCTTTAATGATTTTTTTGTCATTACTAATATTTTAACATATGTTGCCAGTATTCACTACACCTTTACTTCTTTCTTTAGTTCTATAAATGTGGTGCTTTTATACCTTGTCTTTGCTTTTTATAGGGATTACAATGTAATTAGGAGTTGATGACTATGACAAAGAAAAGGATTAAGGTACATAATAAAAGCGACAAGCCCGACAATATCGTTTTAAAGGAGCATCAGATGATTGAGGACTGCTTAGAAATTCAACAGCAGCTTCCGGGCTTTATGCGGGATTTTTTTCTGTATTTGAAAAATGCAGTGGCCCTATCCACCAGACACGCCTACTTAAACGACATTTTGTTCTTCTGTCGCTACATAATAGCTGAGACCGGAATTAGTAAGGCCGCTACCGTCGTAGAAATTTCCCTGGAGGAATTCAACAGCATCACCGCAAGAGATGTCAATAGATATATTGGGGATTATTGCTCCCGTTACACTCTGGAGGACGAGTATGGCATAAAGGTGGTGGAAAATCACAATCGATCCCTGGCACGTAAAAAATCCTCGCTTTCCGTTATGTTTAAGTTTTTATATAGAGATGAAAAGCTAAAGCAAAATATAACTGATGGCTTCAATCCTATTAAGCTGCCTAAGCCACAGCCGGATGCAATTAAGAGACTTGAAATTGACGAGGTAGCCCGTATGCTGGATATCATCCAGCAGGGTACCAGCTTTACAGAAAAGGAACGAGTATTTTGGAAAAAGACACAGCATAGGGATAGAGCGATTATACTGCTGTTTGTAACCTATGGCCTACGGCTAAGTGAGCTACAGCAGCTGAACATATCCTCCTTCAACTTTAATAGAGGGGAATTTAAAATTTATAGAAAGCGGGGCAAGGAGGTCTTGATGCCTATAAATCGCACCTGCGAAAAGGTTGTAAAGGATTACATTGATCTGGAGCGGCCAAAGGCTGATCTGCCGGAGGAGCATAAGGATGCCCTCTTTATTTCCATACAGAAGACAAGGATGACCACAAGGGCAATAAGAAATTTGGTCAAAAAGTATACCGCCTTAACCCTTGGAACCACCACTGATAGCGGCTATAGTCCCCATAAGCTAAGGGCTACAGTAGCAACCTCCTTGATTCAACAGGGCTTCTCTATATTTGACGTACAGAATCTATTGGACCATGATAATGTAACCACCACTCAGCTTTATGCAGCCCATAGAAAAAATGCTAAGCGGGAGATAGTGAAGAATTTCGAGTGGCTAGAGGAAGAAAAATAATTTCGAACTGATGTTTGTACTGGCTGACAAATTATGCTATAATTAAGTAAATTAATAAAAGTTAGAGAGGAGCTTCTCCTATGTATGAGGATTTAAATAATAAGCAGGTTGAAATATTACATTATATGAAAAGTCAAATTAGTGAAAAGGGATACCCGCCATCAGTTAGGGAGATATGTGAAGCAGTAGGCCTTAGATCCACCTCTACTGTTCATGGACATCTTGCAAAGCTGGAGGATCGAGGCTATATCCGTAGGGATGCAACAAAACCCCGAGCTATAGAGATACTTAATGACGATAGCCAGCTGGTCTATAAAAAAGAGGTGCTTAATGTACCTATTATAGGAAAGGTAACAGCCGGCAGTCCTATTTTAGCGGTTGAGAATATTGAGGATACCTTCCCTCTTCCTTTGGATTTTGTAGGTAATAGTAATGCTAATATATTTATGCTTACCATAAAAGGTGAAAGCATGATTGAGGCCGGTATAATGGACGGCGACTATGTTGTTGTTCGTCAGCAGTCCGTTGCTAAAAACGGAGATATTATTGTAGCCCTGCTAGGTGACGATGCAACGGTTAAGCGTTTTTATAAGGAAGCGGGTCATATTCGTCTGCAGCCTGAAAACAGCCTTATGGACCCAATAATTGCTCAGGATGTAATAATACTAGGCAAGGTTGTTGGTGTATTGAGAAAAATGTAGTGTAAGATAGTTAATAGTGAATAACGAATAGTGAATAGTTAGTGATAAAAAATGGAGATTCCGTGGGAATCTCCATTTTTATATTTGTCCTGCTAAAGTGGGCTCAATTATTTATTTTTACTCAGATTCTTTATATATTGCAGGGCCATCAAGGCCCCCAGCTTTGAGTGCTGATAGGTTAAGCCGCCTTGAAAATATACATTATAGGGAGGTCTTATAGGGGCATCGGCGCTAAGCTCTATTGATGATCCCTGGACAAAGGCGCCAGCCGCCATGATTACTGGGTCCTCATAGCCAGGCATAGCCCAAGGCTCAGGTTTTACATAGGAATCCACTGGAGCAGCTGCCTGAACTCCTCTACAGAAGGCCACCACCTTTTCTTCAGCCCCAAGCTGAATTGCTTGTATAATGTCGCTTCTCTCCTCATCAAATCTTGGCTTTACCTCATAGCCCTCCTCTTCAAAGAGCTTCGAGCAGAAAATCGCCCCCTTCATTGCTTCTGAAACCACACCCGGCGCAATAAAGAGGCCATGGAACATTGAGCGGGTTTGTCCAAAGGTAAGGCCGCACTCCTTGCCTATGCCCGGCGAGGTCATTCTATAGGAGACCTCCTCAATTAAATCGCGTCTACCAACGATATAGCCACCGCTTAGGGCTAAGCCACCGCCTGGGTTTTTAATAAGGGACCCTGCCATTATATCAGCCCCCACCTCAGTGGGCTCCAGCTTTTCCAGAAATTCACCATAGCAGTTATCTATCATACAGATGGTATTGGGGTTAATGGCCTTTACCAAGCGTATAATTTCTTCAATGGTACGGATATTTACCGCCCTTCTGAAGCCATAGCCTGTTGACCGCTGTATGTACACCATTGTTGTAGCGCTACCCACAGCCCGTTTTATCCCATCAAAATCAATGCTGCCCTTCTCTAGAAAATCCACCTGCTTATACTCTACACCGTGCTTTTTTAAGCTGCCGCGGTAGTCACCCCGTATTCCGATTAATTCATCAAGGGTATCGTAGGGCTTACCAGTAACTGCCACAATTTCATCTCCAGGATTCAAAAGACCTGAGAGACATAGGGTTAAAGCATGAGTACCATTAACGATAGTAGGCCTTACGATTGCATCCTCAGTAGAAAAAACCTTTGCATATACCTCCTCCAGCTTTTCCCTGCCAATGTCATTATAGCCATAGCCGGTTGTCCACTGAAAGTGCTGGTCGCTAAGTCTGACCAGCTGCATCGCCTTCAGCACCTTGTATTGATTATATTCCTTAATTTCCTCCAGTCCTTTGAAGGCACCATTAATTGCCGCCTCCGCCCTTGAAGCCTTAACCACAAGCTCAGGGTCTATATTAAAAAGCTCTGTGAGAGCATTCATCTCCTGCTGCATTTTATTTTTATCCTCCTCTTTAGCTTCGCTTATATATCCCCTTGCCAGATCCGCATATAGGACATTTATCCTCTTTGATATATTGCATTTTATACTGAATTGGTAGGCAAGCCCTACCCTTCTTCAATCCGTCCTCAATTCCAATTCGCCTGCCGACTGCATATCCTGCCAGCACCATGATCAAGCAAAGAATTATAATATACCCATATAGCATTATACCCCTCCTCTTATATTGAATACAAGTAATTTATCAGAAATATGGCAGGTAGTACAATTAAGGTATTTATCCAGCTAATCATCGTGCCGCTAATTAAAAGTATTCCGATGACCAATGCCACCTCTATTCTGCCGTATTTAAGTGCATGGTTGCAATAGCCATACATTAAATCATACTCCAGGTCCAAAAGGTCATCCCCCAGCTGTAGTATAAGCATCATAAGAAGAGAATGAAGAAAAATAGGGGCTGGGGCCAATAGTAGGCTCACAATTATGATGATGACTGCCTCCTGATAGGGCTTCAGCTTAAAGCTTGTATTTTCGTGTATTTTTATGCTCCCCAGTATATAAGCTGAGGTCAGAAGCGTGAAGCTGTGATAGGCATCCAATAGCATTGCAACAGATAGGATTAAAACGCAGCAAGAGAAATAACGGGGCCTTATACGGGCAAACAGCTGCTTCATCAAGAGGCCTTTTTCCTGGTAACCAGACGTTTCGCAATTCAGCTCTTTAATGATTACGCCTACCAGTAGCACTGCAATATAAAGTTTAAATATTTCTGACCACAAAGTCTCTCACCTCTTTTAATCCCATTTTAGATACTGACGATATAGGGATAATATATGAATCGGTGTATCTCTTTTCCAGTATTTCCAAACCACCTAGGCTTTCGGAAAGATCCATCTTGCTTGACAGTATACAATAGGCCCCCTTCCATTTACCAAAGCTGTTAATTTGATTATCTATGCTTTCGGGTGCTGAAGCTTTTTCTGGATTAACTGTTGATGCATCTATTATATGGAGAATTATTTCAGCCTCCTGAAGGGCAGTCAAGGTCAGTAGCATAGAGGCCTTTATTTCTGTTATTGTACTACCGGCATCAGAAACACCTCCGCTGTCTATAAGCGCCACCTCCACAGATCCTCTGCTTTTCTTCAGGGATAGCCGCATTTCTTGAAGACCCTTGGTTTTAAAGGGCGTTTGACTGACCAAGAATTTATATGCTAAGTCAATGGGATAGCCCCTTCCTTCAAGCTTTCCCTCGGGGGATTTTGTGGCAATCCTGCATCTGCGTATTCCAAGGGACTCAATAAAGCTAATAAAAAAGGAGGTTTTGCCGGCATTAGGTCCTCCTATGATCATGCATTTCTTCATAATATCCCTACCCATCCTATCATTATTTGCTAAAGAATATGCTTATGGGCTTTAAAATATAATCACCAAAAAAAATAAAAGCAGTCTAGACTGCTTTATAATGTTTGATCTCCGTCAGTGAAGTCCTCCTTCATGAGGGTCATAAGCTCATCTCGAGAGTAGTATTTTTTATTCTTAAGGCGTACTGCCTGCTTTCGGATTGCTCGCTCGATCAAATTTCTTGCCATACGTGCATTACCTGAATGCAGTCCGCCTCTGCTTCTTTGTAGGGCCAATATATTATATAGCCTTGCCTTGGAGGACTTAGCCAATATATAATCCCTTTCATTTACCATCAGCTCAGCAATCTCCACCAGCTCCTCCAGCGAATAGTCATTGAAATCTATATGGATGGGAAACCTTGATTTCAACCCTGGATTAATCCGCAGAAAATTATCCATTTCCTCCCTGTATCCAGCCAATATTAGAATGATATCATTTTTATGGTCCTCCATAGCCTTAACCAGCGAATCAATTGCCTCCTTTCCAAAATCCTTCTCCCCTCCTCTGGCTAGTGAGTATGCTTCATCAATAAAAAGTATGCCACCCATTCCCTTTTTTATCTGCTCTCTTACCTTCTGGGCGGTATGGCCGATGTACTCTCCTACTAAATCTGCCCTTTCGACTTCGATGATATGACCTGAGGATAAAAAGCCCTTTACCTTGAGTATTTTTCCTAGAAGCCTCGCTATAGTAGTTTTACCGGTACCGGGATTACCTTTAAATATCATATGTAAAACAAGAGGCATTGCATTTAGACCCTGCTCTTTCCTTTCCTTCTGTATATCTGCATAGGCTAAGATTTCATGTATCAATCCTTTAACATTCCCTAGGCCTATCAGCTGATTTAGCTCTGCAAGCAGCTGATTAAGTGAAGCCTGCTCTGCATTATCCATCGACTTGCCTTTTTCCTTTGTATTGCCTGTTAAGCTCTGGCTGACCTCGTTGCCTGTTAAGTTGCCGCCTTGAAGAGTATCAAAGACATCTCTAAAGGGTAAAACCTTTTTGCTCATTCTTATCACCCCTATGCTACTGCTACTTAATTCTATTCGGCTATACCTCAAAAAATAGCAAAAAACAAATCAAGGCCCTTCGTAATACCTTTAAGGCATCAGAGGGGACTTGTTTTTAGTTGGCCGAATAAATGTCAGAGAATTCTATATTAATCGTCTCGATACGTCTGTTCTTAACAAGTGAGGAATCATAGCCATCTTCGAGATTATCAGATTTCTTCACGGGTAAAACAATTATAAACTCTGTTCCTTCGCCATATTCACTGGAGACATTTATCTCTCCATCATGAAGCACCACTAAGGACTTGACTAAGGATAGGCCGATACCGCTTCCTTCGTGGGTTCTGGTCAAGGACTTGTCCACCTGCCTGAAGCGGTCAAAGATAAGCTCCAGCTTATCAGAGGGTATGCCGATGCCCCTGTCCTTAACTGAAATAACAACATGCTCCACTGCATCATGTATGTGAACGTATATCTCATTATTGGGTCTGGAGAATTTAACTGCATTAGAAAGTAAATTCAACATTATCCGCTCAATAGCATTTGGGTCCACCATAAGATATTTTTCCTCCATGTCGGTATCAAAAACAAGACTTATATCCTTATTCTCAATGTACTCCGCCACCGAAAGGGTTATATCCTCAATGACGTTTACAATATTGCAATTCTTCAGCTCCAATTGAAAATATCCTGAATCCATCTTGGTAACGTCGATTAAATTGTTAATTAATCTAATCATTCTATTGCAATTTTGCTTTAATATTCGAAAGCGTCGTATTATTGAGTACTCACCCTCAGGCCTTTCTCTTCTAAATTCCAGCTCCAAAAGCTGAATTGTGCTGAATATTAGATTGACTGGCGTTTTAAATTCGTGGGAAAGATTTGAGAAGAAGTCGGATTTAAGCTTTTCGTATTCAATTGCCTCCTGCAGCTGCTTCTGCTTAGCCTCCATGCTTCTTTCCAGCTCAAAGGCCAGCTTTTCACTAGATATATTCTTTATAACATTACATATAAATAAGTCCTCTCCGGAATTAAAAACAGAGCCCCTTACCTCTACATCGATTTCTCTTCCATTGCAAAGCGTCAGTCTTTTTTCCTTTAATAAAAATTCTCTATTTGCTTCATTACGTCCCACTATTTTTTTATTGATATTTACGAGTGCCTCAGGATTTTTAATGATTTGGTTAAGCTTCTTTCTAATGAGCTTAGCATTGCCCTCTAAGCCAAAAAGCCTGGCTGCGGCAGAATTTCCATATACAATTTTGTCCTCTTTATAGACTAAAATAGCATCTGGAAGAAATTCCACCAGCTTACGGTAATCCTCTGCGTTCTTTTTAAGCATTTTTTCTGTTGTATAGCTTCTGTGAAGATCATTTGTCATAATAACGATAAGCAAAAGCGTTACAATGGAATACGATGTCATTACAAGACTGGATATAAACCATTTATCTATTGTAACACTCAGGGTAAAAAACAAAAGGCTTGTTTGAATCATGCAATAAAACAAAAAGCTGGTAATAATACTTCTTGGATTGGTAAGTCCATTTTCATCTTTCTGCGAGTAATAGCTGCCAAAAAGAGCACCTATAATTGCAGGTATGAATATTAGTATTCCTATTCCCTGAAGTGCTGCAAATGAGCTTAAATTCCATCTATATATTGCAGGGAGAATACTGGCCAATAAACCCGCCTTAAAGCCGTGTTTATAGGCAACAAAGAATATCGGAACTGACCTTAAATCAAAGAATAGACCGTTGGTTTCAAAGGGATTCATCATAATCAATAAGCTCAATATCCCCATCACCAGGCAATTTAACCAAAACATAATATTAGTGTTATCTTTTTTGACCATAATAATAGCCTGTAATTTAGTATATATAAATGTTAAGGCAATTATTAAGGTCATATTCTGAAAAAAGACAATGAACATATTCCCTCTCCCTTAAGATAAATTAAACATCATTTTTCTAATATTCGACAACTTTATACATAACCCTTTATGAAATTATGTATTTTTTTCGTACATTTTTTACTTGAGGAGGAAATTTTAAAGTTAATTTATAAATAGAAAAAGATGCCTTTAAGCATCTTTTTAATCTTTTGTTCATTATTATTATGGCTGTTTAGGAGTCACGGATAAATTTATAGGAGTTGCAGGAGAAATCGTTGATACTGCATGCTTATATATCAATTGTTGTTTTCCTTCAGAATCAAGAACTACTGTGTAGTTATCAAAGCCCTTGACGGTCCCCTTTAATTGAAAGCCATTTACTAAAAATATAGTAATCGGTATCCCATCCTTTCGAACCTGATTTAAGAAAACATCCTGCAGATTAATATTATTCTTCATTGTATATCCTCCTTAAATTAATTTCGTAATGTATTAATTCTATGCCAAGTGAAAATGTCCTTCAATTACCTTCATAATATCGTCAATTAATTTTTCTGAAGAAGCATATTCAGATAGGTTGAACCAATTTGCCTCCTCATATCTTTTAAACCAGGTCAATTGCCTTTTTGCATATCTTCTTGTGTCTCGTTTCAGAATTTCAATTGCATAATCCAGATCATATTCCCCATCAAGATATCCTATAATCTCCTTATAGCCAAGACCCTTAAAGGCGATAAGATCCTTAGAAAAGCCCTTTTCCAATAACCCCCTTACCTCCTCAACAAGACCCTGCTGCAGCATAATATCCACCCGCCTATTGACCCTGTCATAAAGCTCTTCTCTATCCCTGGTGAGACCGATCATACATATGCGGTAGTCATCATTTGGAATGATATCCTCTTTAAAATCTCCAATATTTTCTCCGCTCTCATAATTCACTTCTATTGCGCGAATAACCCGTTTGACATTATTAGGATGTATTCTTTCGGCTGCTTTGGGGTCAGTTTCCTTTAGCTTATTATGTATATATAAATTTCCATAAAGCTGTGCTTCCTTCTCTAGGCTGTTTCTGAGCTCCCAATTGGATACTGTGCTGGTGAAGTCCATTTTATACATAAGCGAGTTTACATATAGCCCTGTACCTCCTGCCACTATAGGCAGCTTGCCTGCCGTCGAAAGCTCTTCTATTAGCTCTGTTGCCTTGGCTTGGAATTCAGCCACCGAGAAGGCCTCAGACGGGTCTACAAAATCCATCATATAATGAGGTATTCCCTTTTGCTCCACCTTTGTCGGCTTTGCAGTTCCAATATCCATAAATTTATATATCTGCATGGAATCTGCAGAAATGATCTCACCCTTAAGCTTTTTTGCCAAAGAGATTGCCGTATCGGTTTTGCCAACTGCCGTAGGTCCAACGATTATAAGTAATGGCTTCATTAATAGCTCCTTATCCTCCTATTGTATACGTTTAAAGAATTTTTCTATTTCATATTTTGTAAGACTTAAAACTATTGGTCTGCCATGGGGGCAGGTCAGTGGTGATTTCGTTATAGCAAGCTGCTGCAGAAGCTGCTTTATTTCTGGTATTTTCAGGCTATCGGAGGCTTTAATCGCCTGCTTGCAGGACCTTAGGATTATCGCTTCCTTGATAGCTTGCCCCTCCAGCTGGCTGCTCCTTATCTCATCTATAATTTCAACAATAAATTTTGAGCTGCTGGGTCTTCCGATAATCATGGGTACTGATCTCAGGATAACCGTATTTTGCCCAAATGCTTCGATTTCAAACCCAAAGCCCCTGAAGTCATCTATGTTCTCCATCAACACCAAATAATCCTCATTCATAAGCGTAATTACCTGAGGCTCCAGTAATGCCTGAGTAACTATTTCCGCTTCCTCGTGCTCCTTCATAAGCTGCTGGTATATCAATCTCTCATGGGCTGCATGCTGATCTATTAAATAAAGGGAGCTGTCCTTCTCCAGCAATATATAGGTGTTGAAGAGCTGCCCTATAATTTTAAAGTCCACCATTAGAGAATTAAGAAAATCGTTTTGTATTTCTGTTGGCTCGTCTTCCGTCTTATTTGGTGTAGTAATTACCTGCCTGCTTTCTATATCCCTAATTATTTCATCGAACAATGGAAGCTGTTTGTTTTCCTGATGTGTAGTATCTGTAGTATAAATAGATTTATTCTCCAGTGCAAGGCCCTTATCAACTGAGGGCTGTTGGGGAATAGCTTTATTTATAGGGGCTTCATAGCTTTTCACCTCCGTTGGCCTCACTGCAGGTCTCAAGGCTTGCGGCTCAGCTACAGCCTCTGTAGGCTTGCTGACGGATGTGGGATTAACACTCATGGATATCTTTGGAATGCTCATTCCACCCTTCAAGGCAGCAGCTACGCTTTTCATCAGAAATTCATAGATTTCCTCTTCATTATTAAACTTGACCTCCGTCTTGTTGGGATGAACGTTTACATCAATAGCACTTGGCGGAACCTCCAAGTTCAATATACAAAGGGGAAATTTATTAATAGGAAGCTTTTCCTTGTATGCTGTCTCAATTCCGCTATACAACAGCTTGTTTTTGACGTATCTGTTATTGACAAAGGTGATTTCATAGTTTCTGTTACCCCTTGCCAATGAGGCCTGTCCGATATAGCCCCTAACGCTCATACCGCCTTCAGAGGCCTCTATGGGCAATAAATTGTTGTAAACCTCCTTATCTAAGATAGACAAAATGGTCTTAGATAATTGACCGTCACCAGTTGTAGTTAACATAACATTATTATTGTTAATATACCTAAAGGCAATATCCGGTCTGCTTAATGCCAGTCTGGTGATGATCTCTGTAATTCTTAAGGTTTCCCCTTGGGTAGATTTCATAAATTTCATTCTAACAGGTGTATTGTAAAACAGATTTTTTACTATAATGGTTGTTCCGATTGGGCAGCCCACCTGCCTACTGGTGATGATATTGCCGCCTGATATTTCAAGGCAAAGTCCATGCTCTTGATTTTTTGGTCTCGTTATTATCTCCAGCTGCGACACTGCGGATATACTGGCCAAGGCCTCCCCTCTGAAGCCAAGGGAAAGGTTGGATTCCAGGTCCTCAAGCCTAGAAATTTTTGAGGTTGCATGCCTTAAAAAGGCGCTTTGAACCTCTGCTTCTGGTATTCCAATACCATTGTCGGTTATTCGGATAAGCTTTTTTCCTCCCTCTTTAATCTCAAGGGTTATCGTATTCGCCTCTGCATCTATGGCGTTTTCAACTAGCTCCTTAACAACCGAAAAGGGGCCCTCAACTACCTCGCCAGCAGCTATTTTATTTATAGTTAAATCATCTAATATGCGTATCATTTTATACCCCCTATTTTAGTACCTTGACCTACTTTAAACTAAAATATAAATTGTGTTATCAAGGTGCTAGCCCCGTCAGCTTCTTCTGCAGCCTTGCCAGGTGATTCAAAGCCTCTATTGGTGTTGTGTTTAGGAGGTTGATATTCCTAAGCTCCTCCAAAAGCTCCTCTTGATATAGGGAATAGAAATCCATCTGTGTATTCGCCTCTGTGGTTATAGCGGCTTCCGCTACTCCCTTTCGGATTTCAGCAGCATCTATTAAGGTAATATCATTTTCCTCCAGTTGATGAAGAATCTCATTGGCTCTATTTATTACCTCCTTAGGGAGGCCTGCCAGTCTCGCAACCTGTATACCATAGCTTTTATCGGCGCTGCCCTCAACAATCCGCCTGAGGAAAATGATATCCTCCCCATCCTCCTTGACGGATATTCTATAATTCTTTACTCCCTGTATCTTCCCCTCCAGCTCTGTAAGCTCATGGTAATGGGTAGAGAATAGGGTCATGCCCTTTTCCATTTTGCTGATATACTCGATTACGGACCATGCTATGCTTAAGCCATCAAAGGTGCTGGTGCCTCTACCTATTTCGTCCAGTATCAATAGGCTATTAGCGGTGGCGCTGTTTAGTATATTTGCCATTTCCGTCATTTCTACCATAAAGGTACTCTGGCCCTGGGATAGATCGTCACTGGCTCCAACCCTGGTAAATATTCTATCCACTATACTTATTTCTCCACTGACGGCTGGAATAAAGGAGCCCACCTGCGCCATTAGTACGATGATGGCCACCTGCCGCATATAGGTTGATTTTCCCGCCATATTTGGTCCTGTGATAACGGATATTTGATGGGTACCTGCATCCATAAAGGTATCGTTTGGGATAAACATTTGATTTTGGAGGGTTTTTTCTACAACAGGATGTCTTCCCTCCTTTATTATAATTTCACCCCTGCTCTTAACGACGGGCTTTACAAAACGTCCTTCATCAGCAATTTCCGCCAATGAGTATACAGCATCCAGCACAGCTATGGCAGAGGCGGTTTTCTGAAGCCTCTCCACCTCGGCGGCAATGGTGCTCCTTACCTCTACAAAAAGCTGATACTCCAGCAATATAACCCTTTCCTCAGCCCCTAAAATCTTAGATTCCATTTCCTTCAGCTCAGGGGTGATATATCTTTCGCAGTTGGCAAGGGTCTGCTTTCTCATATAGTAGTCCGGCGCATGCTTTATATATGAATTTGTAATTTCTATGTAATATCCGAAAACCTTATTAAAGCCAACCTTTAGATTTTTAATTCCTGTTTTTTCTCTTTCGATTCTTTCCAGCTCAGCAAGCCAATGCTTTCCGTCTCTGGAGGCGGCCTGAAGGGTGTCCACCTCTTGGTTATACCCAAGTCGAATTATCCCGCCCTCCTTGAGTCCTATAGGGGGCTCATCAATTATCGCTGTATTTATTAACGCCCTTATATCCTCCAAGGGGTCTATTTGCTGACGCATGTCCTCTAATAGCCCGGTACCATATGCAGAAAGCAGCTCCTTTATAAAGGGGAGCCTTTCAAGCGAGCTTTTCAAGGCAATTAGGTCCCTAGGATTTGCGGAACCGAAGGATATCTTAGCAGCAAGCCTTTCAATATCATATATGCTTCTAAGGGCCTCCTTTAATTCTCTTCTGGTTATCAGGGAATCCTTCAAAAGCTCTACAGCATTTAGCCTACGGTTTATTTCATCTACGCTTAAGAGGGGAGCCTCAATCCATTTTCTAAGCATTCTTCCCCCCATGGAGGTTGCTGTTTTGTCCAGCACCCACAGCAAGGAGCCCTTTTTGCTCTTATTCCGAATAGTCTCCGTAAGCTCCAGATTCCTTCTGGTGGTTAAATCCAGCACCATAGTCTCGGCTAGGCTATAGACCTTTATTTTATTGATATGACTCAAATATCTTTTTTGAGTGGCCTTTAAATAGTCTAAAAGTGCACCTGTGGACTTTAGACCATAATGTCCCTCAGCAAAGCCAAGACCATCCAAGGATAGTATTTTAAAATGCTCCTTTATTTGATTTGCTGCGAAGGCATCTTCAAAGGACCAGGAATCATAGGAATTGGCAATAGCATCTAATCGTAAAGCTGCTGTTAAAAGCTCCTGGCCTTGATCCTCCAGCCCCTCTAAACAGTATATGAGCTCCTTAGGCTGAATCCTACCGACCTCATCCAAAAGCCTTTGCAGACCTTCTTCACCCTTGATTTCAGTTGTAAAAAGCTCACCGGTGGTAATATCACCGTAGGTTATACCCCAGCCGGTTGCAGCGCCATAGAGGGACATTATGTAATTATTCTTTTTATCCTCCAGCAGCTGAGTATCGATAACAGTGCCGGGGGTTATTACTCTCACCACATCCCGCTTAACGATACCAACTGCCTGTGTGGGGTCCTCCACCTGCTCGCATATGGCAACCTTGTAGCCCTTTGCTATCAATCTGTCTATGTAGCTATCTACTGAGTGATAGGGTACGCCGCACATCGGAGCCCTGCTTTCCTGTCCGCAATCCCTGCCGGTTAGGGTTATTTCTAATTCACGGGAGGCCAAAATGGCATCCTCAAAGAAGAGCTCATAAAAATCACCCAATCTAAATAAAAGGAGGGTATCCTTATATTGATTTTTTATATCCGTGTATTGCTGCATCATTGGTGTTAATTTAGCCAAGATCTTCCCTCGCCTTCTGATGTTTTCTGTGTATAAGAAAGTTTATTTTTATAGTCTAATGAAGTGCTTTTGTTCTAAGAGTATTATAACAAATATATAAATTATAAACTATAGCTAGTGCCCTGACAACTTTAAATTAGGAAGAGCAAAGTGGAACATTTTTTCAAAGCAAGGCGGAGGAGGAAGTAATATCGAGCTATATTGCGACTGACGACAACGCAGTCCTGGAGAAATTTAACCATTGCTGAATTAAGAATTAAGGTTGTCAGGGTACTAGGGCTCATAAATTAATGGAGTAGCCTATTGTGCTAATGTATTGAGGCTGACAGGCATATAGTGAAAAACCACTATACCCAAGATCTGGATATAATGGTTTTTAGATTATTTATTCCGCCACCACTACACCGTTTAGGGAGAAGGTTTTCGGATCTGTTATTTTGATCTTAACCAGCTTGCCTATTAGGGAGGGGTCTCCGGCGAAGTTTACCAGCTTGCTTTGTCCGGTTCGTCCCATCAGCCTCTCGTTGTCTGTTTTACTTGGGCCCTCCACCAGCACCTCTACCTCCTTATTTAGGTAGCCGCTGTTTATTTCTGCACATATTTCATTAATCTTCTTTACAAGGCGATTAAACCTTTCATGCATAACCTCATCACTGATATGATTGGTCATTTCATAGGCAGGAGTGCCCTGTCTCTTAGAATATAGGAAGGTAAAGACAGAGTCAAAGCGAACCCTTTCAACAATGTCGATTGTATCCTGGAAATCCTCCTCTGTTTCTCCTGGGAAGCCTACTATAATATCTGAGGTTATGGCGACATCCGGCACCTTGCTCTTCAGCTTTTCCACTGTGGCTAAGTAGCTTTCCTTGGTGTAGCTTCTGTTCATGGCCTTAAGTACTTTGTTGCTTCCCGCCTGGAAGGGCAGGTGCATATGGGGACATACCTTTTTACATTCAGCCATGACATCTATAAGCTCCTCTGATAAATCCTTAGGATGGGAGGTCATAAATCGAATTCTTTCAATGCCCTCAATTTCATTCAGTTTTCTTAGCAGGCCTGCAAAGGTAACCTTTTCACCGAGGCTTTTCCCATAGGAGTTGACATTTTGACCCAGTAGGGTTATTTCCCTTGTACCATTTTCAGCTAAGTCTATAACCTCATTTACGATATCCTGCACCTCGCGGCTTCTTTCTCTGCCACGGGTATAAGGAACGATACAATAGGTACAGAAGTTGTTGCAGCCAAACATGATATTGACGAAGGTTTTGAGCTCGTATTTTCTTATTACCGGTACGCCCTCTATTATTTCCCCCTCATTTTCCCATACCTCCACCAGCATATTGTCGGAATGCTTTGCATTTACTAATAGCTCGGGGAATTTATGAAGATTATGGGTTCCAAATACCAAATCGACATGCCTGTACTTCTTCTTTATCTCCTCAACCACCTGAGGCTGCTGCATCATACAGCCGCATACGGCAATAATCATGTCCTCTCTCTTCTTCTTTATGTTCTTTAAGGAGCCGAGATTGCCATATACCTTCAGCTCAGCGTTTTCTCTAACACAGCAGGTATTGTAGATGATCAAATCCGCTTCCTTTTTATCTGTTGTTTCGTGATATCCCATATTTTGCAGCATTCCGGCTATTTTTTCAGAGTCATGCTCATTCATCTGACAGCCATAGGTCACTATGATGTACTTCTTTTCTTCCTTAAAGCCTTCATTAATACTTCTCATTGCCTCTATCATTTCCTGCTGTTTTTGCATATCTAGAGAAGTAACCTCATAATTGTTAGTCCTTTTCAATGGTGCTTCCTCCTTAAATCATCAGCTGTATATATTAAGTCGTGTTTGTTAAGTGATATCTATAGGTAAAAGCCATTTTCCCTATAGATATTATATCCTTTATGTTCAATTATCAATTATAACCTAAAAAATATCATAAAAAAAGGAATTATTAAATAATTCCTTATAAAAAATAAATAATCGTATGAAATTAAGTATATAGCTTTACTTAGTGATAGGTACCAGAGGGTTTTGCAACTGAAAGAATATGCTCTATCTTAAACTGCCTATAGTCCCTTCTAAAGTAGTAATAGGCCCATACGGTATCCTCATTTAGCTTGATAATCTTTATCCTTCTCTGGCTAAAGGTATTATCTTTTTTGTAAATTATTGAAATAGGAGTATGCTGCTCAAAGGCTTGCCTAAGCAAATAGTCAATCATAATCATGAGCCTCCTTTTTTACTTACTTACTGCTGCGCCATTCCTTTAAATATATTCTAAGATCCTTTACCGTTCCACTGAAAACAAATACCTTCATAATTTCTTCCTCCTTAGATCGTTTTTATATGTTAATCTTCTTATGTCATCATCAACTGTACTTCATACTTTTATTATAATAGAACATGTGTTCTGTGTAAAGTGTTTTTTTGTTTTTTTCGACCTTTTTATCTTTTTTAAATACGATCATCGCATAATAAGGATGAGTGATATGTTTTAGATATAATTATGATTATGATGCATCAAGCGATATCTTTAATGATAGGGTTTGGCATGCTATTAGTATCGCTTATCTCCTATTTGGATAGGAATAAGAACCCCAAAAAGTAAATCACCCTGCACGCCCGCAAAGTGATTAAATAAAAATAATATGTTCTATTCTCCAGCCTTCTCGTAATCTATTGGGTCCACCAGGCCTGCATCCTTAAAGCCCTTTAGCCTTAAGGTACAGCTGTCGCATACGCCGCAGGCCTGTTCCCTTCCATTGTAGCAGCTGGTGGTCAGCTGATAGGGGGCGCCCAGGCGATTTCCCAGCTCGATGGTTTCTGCCTTGCTTAGCCTAATAATAGGTGTCTTAACCTCTATCACTTTTCCTGTAGCTCCTGCTGCCGTTCCCACCTCAACTACCCTCTGGAAGGCTTCTATGAATTCAGGCCTACAATCAGGATAGCCGCTGTAATCCACAGCACTTACGCCTATAAAAATGGCTTCAGCCCCTATAACCTCGGCATAGCCTACTGCATAGCTTAAAAAAAGCAGATTTCGTGCGGGGACATAGGTTACGGGTATAGCGTCGGTCTCCTTGTATTCTGGGACATCAATTGAGGAATCCGTCAGAGCGCTTCCACCGACATTTTGCATTTTTATTATTTTGTGATCCGATACCCCAAAGTATTTCGCAACTTCCTTTGCCTTAGTCAGCTCGATATTATGCCGTTGACTATAATCAAAGGATATGGGATATAGCTCATATCCCTCACTTTTTGCTACCGCCATACAGGTGGTGCTGTCTAAGCCCCCTGATAATAACACTACTGCCCTCTTCATCGCTAAACCCTCCTATAGCTTTAATAATTGAAAAAAGTCATTTTTTAAATTCGCATCTGTTTCAAAAATACCCCTTGTGGCTATAGTGGCCGTTTCAGTGCCGGGCTTTTTGATGCCCCTCATGTTGATGCATAAATGCTCAGCCTTTATAACTACGATAACACCTAAGGGCTGAAGCTTTTCTTTGATGGCATCGGCTATCATGGTGGTCATTCTTTCCTGTACCTGAACCCTTCTGGAGACATTTTCCACCAGTCTTGCCAGCTTACTTAAGCCCACTATTTTGCCATTGGGTAGGTAGCCTATAGATACCTTACCAAAGAAGGGGACTAAATGGTGCTCACACATGGAGTAGAAGGGAATCTCCTTAACCACTACCATTTCCGTGTGATCCTCATCGAATATAGCATTCAGTTCCTCCTTGGGATCAGTGCCAATGCCCTCGTATATTTCCTTAAAGAAGTTCAATACTCGCTTAGGTGTGTCCTTTAAGCCCTCTCTATTAGGGTCTTCACCTATTTCCTCCAGTATTACTCTTACAGCCTCTAAAACTCTTTCTTCCCTCATGCTATACACCCCTTTCGTCGGGATTCCATATTATTTTGTGTAATTGAAGCTGAAACCTGGCATCTATACCGTCCTCCAGCATCCAGCTAATGATGTCCTTGGGATCAATTGCACCAAAGATTGGTGAAAGGGTTATAATTCCCCTTCTGTAGTGCTTTTTTAAAAGCTCTCTACCCCAAACATAATCCTCTCGGCTTCCCAAAACTATTTTTATTTCATCCTTATCTCCAAGGGCTTCAAAATTGCTGATTAGAAAGCTATCTGACTCTCCGGAGCTGGGTACCTTGATATCCATAGTAAAGCGATGTCCTGCCTGCAATGGATAATCAGCTAAAGCAACTGAGCCATTGGTTTCAATATTGACCTCATAATCCACAAGGGCAGCTAAAAGCGCCTTCACCTCCTGCTGAAGTAGGGGCTCTCCCCCTGTAAGGCACACCCGTTTATATTTCAGGGCTTCAATTTTTTCCATTATAGCAGCTACAGGCATATATTCGCCCTCACTATAGGAATAGGCGGTGTCACAATAGCTGCAGCTTAAATTGCAGCCGGTTAATCGTACAAAAATTGTAGGGTATCCGGTGGATATCCCTTCCCCCTGTATGCTCAAAAATATTTCATTGATTCTAAGCATAGAACTGCTCCCTCTCCAAAGTCCCAAAGCTGGTGGGTGTTTCCCATAGTACAACCCTTTGGAGCCTGTGGCGATCTTTTGTAAGGACTGCCTCCAGCTCTTCAAAAATCCACACCAGCATATTTTCACAGGTGGGGTTGAAGGGGAATATATCATTTAAATATCTGTGGTCTAGAATATTAATTACCTTTTCCTTTACTGCGGCCTTTAAATCATTGAAATCTATAACCATGCCCCTATAGTCCACTGTTCCTCTAACTGTAATCTCCAGCTTATAGGTGTGGCCATGTAAATATTTGCAGTCCCCTTCATAATTATCCAGCTTGTGAGCACTGTCAAAGGTAAATATTTTTGTGACATCTACTAATTTATTGTGCATTTGATTTCTTCCTCTCCTTCAGGACTCCAAGATAACTACAACCGATTGCTCCGTTCAGCTGGGGCAATTCAGGTATAACTACCTCGTGGAAATCCTCCTTCAAATAATGTATGATGGCGTCATTTTGTGCTACACCACCGGTTAAGACAATGGTTCTGCCTCGAAGCTTCAGTATTTGCGGCTTAATTCTTTTATATAAAGAATAGTTTATCCCTGCCGACAAGTCGGGAATTTTATGACCCAATGCGATCTGCCCTATTAGCTCTGATTCGCCAAAGACAGCACATGTGGTATTTAATGCAACGGGATTATTAAAATGCAGCTTCAGCTCCTCTAAAGATATCTCCAGCAAAGCAGCCATATTTTCTAAATATCTACCACTGGAGGCAGCGCATTTGTCATTTAACAGCATATCAGTGATAATGCTGTTTTCCACCTTTATAACCTTAAAATCCTGCCCGCCAATATCCAATAGGGTGAAGTTTTGCAGGTCAGTCTGATAAAGCACGCCATAAACATGGGCCTTAAGCTCATTTATGACTAAAGCATTTTCCACCTGAAGATTGTTTCTGCCATAGCCGGTGCTGACTATTTTATCTATATTATGATAGCCTATCGCCTGTAAATCTAGTCTTATACTGCCATCTACAGTGGTGCTGTAGTCTCTGTAAAATTTCATGGTGCTAATAATATCTGATTTTACGAGACACTCCCCCTCAAAGAGGGCCAGCTTTACTGCTCTGCTGCCTATATCAATTCCCAGTATCCTCATATCGTCACTCCTTTAAATCCCTTAGCATATCCATAAAGGATTCTAGCCTCAGCTTTGTTCTTGCATCAGCCTTGCCGGGCAAATCTCCCTCAATCGTCAGGACCGGGACCCCAAGCTGCTGCTTAACTAAAATGTCCTCGATGCCCCTATGACAGAAGCTCTGGGTATAATGGATGACACCGTCCAGACTTCTTTCCTCAATGGCCCCCTTGATGTCAACCAGCCGTGCTTTTAAATCGTAGGGATAGGTGTAGCTAAGGTATATATCATATATGCTGTCTTCGGCAGAGGCCTCAGCCATTGTAAAGGCCCGCTGTACCTCGTTAAATACTACCCGTCCACCGTTGGCCTCCACCAAGGCATATATATCCTCAATGATTGGTGGTACGCCTATATAGCCCAGTCTAACCTCATTATCAGGAAATGAGCTTCTTGATTCTATCTCATCTATCTCTTCTTCCAAATCCTTTGAAAATTTGTCAGGGTCGCCATTAAAATCACTGCAGGAAACCTGCCACAGATGATTTTCAAAGCCCGTTGCCTTATTATGCCTCCAGGTAAGCTCGTCTAAATACTTAACCCTTTGACGAATAGGATATAGCTTTTCAATTACTTCCTTGACCTCCCTCATGGAAACCTTGAAGGTATTCATAAGATGGTCTATTTCCTTGACCATTGCCTCCCGTTGGCGGCTCTGTGGAAATCCAAAGGGAATAACCCTCATGCCCTTCGATTGCCATACCTCTATAAGAGACTTAGTGTTGGAGCAATCTCCCTCGGTAACGCCGATCACTGCATCCAGTGTATTGGTTGTAGCTGTAGCATAAAGGCCCTTTATCCAGGCACATAGATTTCTAGGAAAGCCGTCTATCTCAGCCGACTCTATCAATTCCAGACCCCTGCCGCCGGTGACGAAGATATTATTTAAATCAACCGGAGTGCACCCAGCAGCCAGAAGCACCTCAACCGGAATCGTTGTAGTTAAGCCAACTCTTTTCATAGAAGCTCCTTTCTAAACAAAAACTTGAAAATTAAAACAAAAAAAGCTACCAAAAGGCAGCCTCTATATATAATAAAAAAACATACAAAATAATCGTACAAAAAAAGGTACAAAAAAAGAAAATGGAACATTCAGTTTTTGTGCCTTAGTTTTGTTTAAGGACAGGAGGCTTTCGAACTGTCCAGATATTAATGTATCATATAACTATAATTTATTCAAGGGATAAAATACGTATTTGTTTTTAATAGGTAAATAATGGTATAATGTATATAGTACTTTCCGGGATTCAGAGAATTTATACCCGGGTGGTATCCAATAATTTAAGTGCCGGAGGGTATTAGGAGGGATGACCATGCATATTAAGGATCCGATTCCACATGATGTCAAATATCTGGAGGCTAAAAGGGTTCAGAAGGAAATGAATGACAAGGTTAGGGATATAGTCACAGAAGGGCCTTCTATGACTGTAAAAAAGAGCCTTCTTCAGATGCTCTTTGGCATTATCTTTGTAGTGCTTCTTACTTTATTCGAGATGGCAATGAAAAATGCAGCAGGGGCTCCTTTATACACCTTTTATAAGATTGGATTTTTCATAAGCCTGGTGGGTCTGGTATTGCTACCCTATGGGGTATACAACCTAATTGTGTCATTTAAGAGATAGACAGCAAAAATCCCTTTTTTCAGAATTGAAAAAGGGATTTTTCATGAGGAAAACATTTATCCAATTATGTAACCTAGCTTAAATTTATATACTGCGGGCCAGCTTATTCCCTAGAGACTTGCAGTCCTCAAGAGCTTCTGCATTAGGAGTTAGTTGAACTATTAAGCCTTCTTCCACCAGCTTGGCACCGTAGCCCTTCATTCTTTCCTCCCAGTCTTTCATCCAATCACCATTACCCCAGTCATAGGAACCAAATAATGCAACCGGCTTATCCTTTAGAGCAGGATTTTTTAATGCTTCAACAAAGGGCTCCATTTCGTCCTCTTCTAAAACCTCAGCACCCATAGAAGGGCAGCCTAACGCAATTGCATCTGCACTGAAAGCATCGTCAGCTTTAGCATTTGCAACATTAAGTAAACTTACCTCTACATCTGCTCCGGCACCTTCAGCAATTGCCTTAGCCATCATTTCAGTGTTGCCGGTACCACTCCAGTAAATAACTGCTAGTTTTTTCATATTTAAAACCTCCTGTTATTGATATCAATTATCACTATCATTATAGTACATAAATCTTGCATTGTAAACTACATTTAAGAAAATACGGATTAAAATATAAAAAAGCTCTGTTGTCCACGTAAATCATGTACTGTCAGAGCTTTTATATATATACTTAAAATGAACATTTTTATATAAGCAACAATTGTTAGCCTATTATACGTCTGCCAGCGTGCGTACAAACGCCTCTACGCTCTTAGGATCTCCGCCGCTTTCCTCGATATGACGTACAATTGCCGAGCCTACAATAACACCGTCCACATAGGGCTGCATATTAATTACATCCTCTTTAGTTGAGATTCCAAAACCTACGGCAATGGGAAGCTCAGTAGCCTCTCGGACGCTACTTAAAAAGCTCTCCAGCCTTGCATGAAATTCCTGTCTCATCCCAGTGACGCCCAAAGAGGAAATACAGTAGACAAATCCCCTTCCTCCTTGCACCAGCGCTTTAACCCGTTCCTTAGAGGTAGGTGCTACTAAGGGGATTATGGCTATATCAGTGTCCTGTAGGAATGGGCTTAGCTCCTCCTTCTCCTCCATTGGCAGGTCAGGGATAATCAGACCGTCGATTCCAGCCTCCTTGCAGGCATTTATAAACCTCTCTATTCCGTAGGCGAATATGGTATTGTAATACACTAGAAAGACCAAAGGGATCTGTGTGTTTGTACGCACTCTCCCTATGCAAGCAAATATATCTCCCAGGCGAACTCCCCTATCCAGTGCCTGCTGTGCTGCTTTTTGGATCACCGGTCCATCCGCCAGAGGATCGGAATAAGGAATCCCGATCTCAATGATATGGGCGCCTCCCCGTTCCTTGGCGTAGATCAGCTCCTCCGTTGCTTCTATGCAGGGGTGCCCTGCAACCAAAAATGTGATCAAGGCTTTTTTATGCTGCTTTCTAAGCATCTGAAATTGTTTTTCTATCCGATTCATAGTCCGCCTCCTTATATTTTTTTATTTAGGTACTGGGCCACCGTATGAACATCCTTGTCTCCCCTGCCGGATAGGCTGACGACAATGATCTCATCTGGGCTTCTCAAGGGAGCTGCTTTGCATGCCTGTGCGATGGCATGGGCACTTTCCAGTGCAGGTATAATTCCCTCCAGCTTGGTCAGCATTTGAAAGGCCTTCAGGGCTTCCTCATCTGTAATCGATTCATATTGCACTCGATGGGTCTCGTACAAGTAAGCATGCTCCGGGCCAACCCCTGGATAGTCCAACCCTGCAGAGATGGAATGGGCTGGTAGAATCTGACCCTCTGAGTCCTGTAATAGATAGGTCTTCATCCCGTGGAGAACGCCAACTCTGCCCTCTGTAAAGGCGGCTGCATGCTTTTTGGTCTCGATTCCGCAGCCGGCAGCCTCTACCCCGATCATCTCTACCTCCCGATCCTCTAAAAAGGGATAAAACAATCCCATAGAATTGCTGCCGCCTCCCACGCAGGCTATCAATACATCCGGCAGCCTTTTCTCTGCTTCTAAAATCTGCTCCCTTGCTTCTATTCCTATAATGCTTTGAAAATCCCGTACTATAGTCGGATAAGGGTGTGGCCCTACGACAGAGCCTATGACATAAAAGGTATCCTCTGCTCTGGCTACCCACTCCCGAATAGCTTCATTGGTGGCATCCTTTAGAGTCCTTGTGCCGGAGGAAACAGGCTGTACCTTGGCGCCTAAAAGCTCCATCCGAAACACATTCAGTTTTTGCCGCTGAATATCCTCTTCACCCATGAAAACCGTACATTCCATACCAAAGAGGGCGGCTCCAGTGGCTGTGGCTACCCCATGCTGTCCGGCTCCTGTCTCCGCAATGACTCGTTTTTTCCCCATATGCCTTGCCAAAAGCAGCTGCCCTAAGACATTGTTAATCTTGTGAGCTCCAGTATGGTTCAGATCCTCTCTCTTTAGATAAATCTTTGCTCCTTTTAGCTCTTGGGTCAGTCTTTCGGCATAGTACAGTGGTGAGGGACGCCCAACATACTGTTTTAAATAGTAGGCGAACTCTTCTTTAAACTCCGTGGTGCTGCAGTAGCTGATATAGGCCTTCTCCAGCTCTATCAGCGGATTCATCAGTGTTTCCGGGACATATTGTCCTCCAAATATGCCAAACCTTCTATTAATCTCCATCCTTTATCCTCCTTACCAAATTTTCTATTTTATAGGGGTCCTTTTGACTGTCTGTCTCCACCCCCGAGCTGATGTCTACGACATGGGGTCCAATTACATCCACTGCCCTTTGCACATTCTCCGGCTTTAAGCCTCCCGCTAATATGGTAAAGTATTGACTTGAAGCTTCTGCCGCCCATTCCCAGCAAAATGACCTTCCAGTTCCTCCTCTGGCTTGTTGGCTATAGGTATCCAACAGTATGCCTGCAGCCGTACTGTATTGTTCAGCTTCCGCCAAGGACCTTTCATCCTGAATTCGGATGCACTTCCATACTGGCATATGGATTTCCTTACACTGCTTAGGGCTTTCCTCTCCGTGTAGCTGTACAATATCCAACCGGCAGCAGCGGGCTATTTCGTTGACCTGCTCTGGGGGAGCATTGACAAATACACCGACTGCCTTGATATCCGGACGCAGAGCCTCTCTCATGGCTTTAGCCTGTTCCGTCGTAACTTTTCTCTTGCTCTCTGCAAAGATAAATCCTGCATAGCTGATATCAAAGCGATTTATAGTATGAATATCTCCTATGGTTCTCAAGCCGCATATCTTTATTTTAGGCTTCATAGGCTTCACGAAGCTCCCTTGCCTTATTTTTGATGGAGGCTGCTGTCATAAAGCTCTCACCGACTAAAATACCGTCTATCCTGGCTTCCCTCAGCAGCTTTATATCTTCTTCAGTATGAATGCCGCTTTCACTGACGGTTAATATATCCTTCGATATATATTGAGAAAGTGTAAGGGTGGTCTGCAGAGAAACGCTAAAGTCCTCCAGGTTTCTATTGTTGATCCCTATCATCCTCGCTCCCGCCTCCATGGCCCTCATAATCTCATTTATGGTATGCACCTCCACTAGTGCTTCCATATCCAGCGCCCGGGCCAGCTTCAGTAGGCTGCGAAGCTCCTTATCCGTCAGAATCGCAGTAATCAGCAGTGCACAGCTGGCCCCCAATGCCTTGGCCTCATATATCTGCAACGGATCTATGATAAAATCCTTTCTAAGAATCGGCAGGTCTACTGTTTTATGCACATTTTCCAGATAACTGGGATGCCCCAGGAAAAAATACTCCTCTGTCAACACGGATAGGGCGTCTACCGCTTGGCTGTACTCTTTTGCAATTGCAACCGGATCAAAGTCTTCTCGGATGATTCCCTTGGAGGGTGATGCTTTTTTGATTTCTCCAATGATGGACAATCCAGGCTTTTGGATAGCTTCCATAAAGCTTCTTACAGGGCCAATCGTTTCCGCCCTTTTGATCATTTGATCGATACTATGCAAATAGCTGCTTTCTTTTAACGTGAGGCGTTTTCTTTGGACAATGCTTTCTAAAATCATAGGAATCTCCTTTCCTTTAGGCCGATTTACTCCCAGCCTTTTGTGTATAGGCAATATAGGCCTCCAGCTTTTTCTGTGCAGCTCCCGAATCAATCAGCTCCTCTGCCAGCGCAATGCCCGAAGCAATGCTTTCAGCAATCCTAGCTACGTAAAGGGCTGCTCCGCTGTTAAGCAGCAGTATATCTCGCTTTGGTCCCTTTTCTCCATTCAAAAGCCTCTTGATGATATTCGCATTTTCCCAGGCCTCCCCTCCGCTAATGTCAGCCAGAGAGCAGCGGGAGAGCCCAAATTCCTCAGGGGATATATAATATGTTTTTATCTCTCCCTGATTTAATTCCGTAATTTTTGTTTCAGCAGTCACCGTAAGCTCATCCAATCCATCCATCCCGTGAACTACCAGCGCCCTATCAACCTTTAGGTTTTTCAACACCTGTGCCATAGGCTCCGTCAGCCCTTCATCAAATACCCCCAACACCTGCGCCTTTGCAAATGCAGGATTTGTAAGGGGACCCAGGAGGTTGAATACAGTCCGAAAACCCAGAGCTCTTCGAACGCCTATAGCATGCTTCATTGCCGTATGAAACATGGGTGCGAATAGAAAGCCAAGCTTTATTTCTTCCATGCACTTTTGTACCTCCTCCGGCCCCAAGGATAGCTTCACCCCCAAGGCCTCCAGCACATCGGCACTACCGCTTTTGCTGGATACGGATCGATTGCCATGCTTGGCTACGGGAGCTCCTGCAGCTGCAGCTACAAAAGCTACTGCTGTGGATATGTTATATGTTCCGCTATTGTCCCCTCCTGTTCCGCAGGTATCTATGGTATACATATCCTGAAGCTCTAACCGATGAGCCCTTGCCCGCATGACCTTGGCTCCTCCAGTAATCTCCTCAATGGTCTCGCCCTTGATGGCTAAGGCCGTCAGAAAGCTGGCGATTAGAGATTCCTGTGCTTCTCCCTCCATAATCTCATTCATGGCCTCAATCATTTCTTCCTCAGTCAAATCCTTTTGGGAAATCAGCTTATGCACTGCAGCCTTTAGCATATTTATTCTCCCTTCTTGATAAAATTTTCGATCAATTGCATTCCCTGCGGTGTAAATATGGACTCAGGGTGAAACTGGAGCCCAATAATCGGATACTCTTTATGGCGGATTGCCATGATCTCTCCATCCTCCGTCACCGCCGTTACCTCCAGCTGCTCCGGTAGTGTGTCTGCTTGAATTGCCAAGGAATGATATCTGGCAACCTCCATAGGACTCTGAAGCCCTTCGAATATCCCCCTTTGATTATGGTAAATCTGTGATGTCCTTCCATGATATAGCTGCTTTGCATAGGATATGTCTGCGCCAAATGCAGCGCCTATAGACTGATGTCCTAAGCAGATCCCCAGTATTGGGACTTCACCAGCCATTCTTCGGATGATTTCAATACAGTTGCCTGCCTGCTGTGGTGACTTAGGTCCTGGGGAAACCACTATATAATCTGGATTAAGCTTTTGCACTTCCTCAGCTGTAATTTCATCATTTCGAAGGACCTGGATATCCGGATCATACTGCCCAAGATATTGGTAGAGATTGTAGGTAAATGAATCATAATTATCAATGAGCAGAATCATAGGAATGCCTCACCTCCTATCGCCTTTAGCAGCGCCTGTACCTTGCTCCTGCATTCTTCATATTCCTTTTCCGCCTCCGAATCCGCTACGATTCCGGCACCTGCCTGCATATATGCCTGCCCCTCCTTGATTACCATGGTTCGTATCGCTATGCACATATCCATATCGCCATCAAAGCCAAAGTACCCGACAGCGCCTCCATAGAGGCCTCTGCGATCACTCTCCAGCTCCTCAATGATCTCCATTGCTCTGATTTTAGGGGCACCGGAAAGAGTTCCGGCAGGCAGGAATGATGCCAAAATTGTAAATGCATCCTCTCCTGCTCTTTTTCTTCCCTCCACCAACGAGACAATATGCATGACATGGGAATACTGCTGTACCTTCATTAACTCAGATACACGAACCGACCCGATCTCGGCTATGCGTCCCATATCATTTCTAGCCAGGTCCACCAGCATGACATGCTCTGCCCGCTCCTTTGGATCTTCTAATAGCTCTCGGGCCAATTGCGCATCCTCTGCAGCATCCTTGCCTCTCCTCCTGGTTCCGGCGATGGGGCAGGTATAGACCTGGTCCCCTCTTAGCTCCACCAGCATTTCCGGTGAGCTTCCTGCCACCTGATAACCGCCAAAGTTGAAGTAGTATAAATATGGGGATGGATTGACTGCCCGAAGCTTTCTATAAAGGGTAAAGGGGGCCTCCTTTACTTCTACTGCCCACCGTTGAGATAAGACCACTTGAAAAATATCCCCTTCACAGATGTAGCGTTTAGCCTTTTCAACCTTCCTCATAAACTCTTCCTTAGAAATATTGGATCGAATCGGACATTCAACGGCCTCTGCCCTCTTCTTTGAAAGTGCCTGATCCTCCATCGGAGGAAGGAGCTCAGCCTCCATCGCAGCTAATTTTGCTGCTGCATTTTTTGCACCATCCTCTGTTGCTCTCTCCAAAACCACCAAGTAAATCTGTCCATGAAGATGGTCATAGGCGATCAGCTCTGTGGCCACCATCAAGTGCATATCCGGAATTCCTAATATATCAGGATTCTTTTCTGGAAGCCTTTCATGCTGTCGGATGATATCATAGGACAGTATTCCCACTGCTCCCCCTACAAAGGGAAGCCCCTCTCTTTGGATTAGACCAAAGCTCTTCATATACTCCCGTATAATCTCCAAGCTCTTTCCTTCTCTCTTCTCTACCTGCTCCCCCTGCCGAATCACGACTTCTTCCTTTCCCGAAATAAGTGCATGGGGGTTCTTCCCCAAAAATGAATATCTTCCTTTTCCCTCTGCCTTGCTTTCCAGCAAAAATCCTATATCTGATCCCACATAGCTTTGATATAGGGTGATGGGTGTTTGAGTATCTCCCGGCAGGACCCTCACATACGGTTTTAAGGCTATCATCTGCATCCTCCTTTCTAAAAGTGCATATAAAAAAGGCCATTTCAATCCCATATATGGGACGAAATGGCCTTTACTTTTCCGCGGTACCACCCAATTTAGAAGCTGCTGCTGACTATGTCAAAAACAAAAAAAGTATTCCATCCTTTTGGGACAAAATACCTTGAATTTGTTAGCCACCCAATGCCATAAGCATCTTCTCACTTATATCCGATACGGAGCGCATTGCTCGATATCTTACCCTTATAACGTAAGGAAACGGCATCGGCTACTCATAACTTTTCACCTAGCATCTCATGAACCCATTCCTTACAATCCCTATGTACCAGACCTCACACCGACCGCTGGCTCGCTGCAACAAGCTCTTGTAAGTACTCTCTTCAATCATTGATTTTTGATATTAAATTATACTTATTCTATATGATATTTTTGATCTTGTAAACACTTTTCTGAAAATTTATAATACAGAATACAAAAGAATCTCCCATTTAGTTCAGCAGGCTTTTACAAACTACCTTTAACTAAGTATACTTTCCTCATATTACCCCTTTCTGTGTTACTTGAGGAAATTGCATAATACTAGAGGCGTACACATATGCTTTCTCGAATGTATAAAAAGATGAGTGTCTTTAAACGCTCATCTTTTTATGTCTGCAAACTACACTTTGGAATAGTCCTGATTAGAATGTTTAAGTATTCTTACAGCCCCTGAGGGCAATAATATTCTAATAAGATACGTAATTTTTTTGAATATTTAAACATTTGTCAACCAGTGTTAATTCTCAAGGTTATATGATATCATATAAGTAAATTTTGTAAATACATAATTAGGAGGTATTAAAATGAATTTTTCAAAAAGAATTACTTCCATGCAAGAGTCCCCCATCAGAAAACTTGTCCCCTACGCACAGGCTACAAAGGCACAGGGTAAAAAGGTTTATCACCTAAATATTGGACAACCGGATATTGAGACACCATCACTATTTATGGAGGCTATTAAAGCCTTTGATGAAAAGGTTTTAGCCTATTCTCTATCTCAGGGTATGCCGGAGCTCATAAACGCAATTATTGACTATTACAAAAAGTATGACATGCATTTTGAGTCAGATGAAATACTGATTACAAATGGTGGATCAGAGGCTTTATTATTCAGTATCATCGCTATCGCCGATGCCGGTGATGAGATTTTAGTGCCAGAGCCCTTCTATACCAATTACAATGGCTTTAGCGCAGCAGTAGACGTTAAAGTAGCATCCATCACCTGTAAGGCTGAAGAGGGCTTCCATTTACCTTCCAGAAAGGAAATTGAAGAGGCAATTACCCCTAAGACCAGAGCAATTATGCTTTCAAATCCTGGCAATCCTACCGGCGTTGTTTATACAAAGGATGAAATATATATGCTGGCGGATTTAGCTAAGGAATACAACCTGTTTATTATAGCCGATGAGGTTTACAGAGAATTTGTTTATGATGGACTGGAGTATACCAGCTTTGGAAATATTAAAGGCATTGAGGACAGAGTGATTATTGTTGACAGCGTATCCAAGCGCTACAGTGCTTGTGGTGCAAGAATCGGCTCCATAGCATGTAAGAACAAAGACCTAATGAAGGAAATACTTAAGCTTTGTCAAGGAAGATTATGTGTTCCTACCCTAGAGCAGGTTGGTGCTGTTGAATTATACAAAACCCCTGAGGAATATTTTAAGTCTGTTAACGATGAGTATGAAAAAAGAAGAAATATCGTATTTGAGGGCTTAAATAGTATTCCTGATGTTTTATGTAAGAAGCCTACTGGTGCCTTCTATGTAATTGCAAAGCTTCCTGTGGATGATGCCGAAAAATTCACCATCTGGATGCTAAAGGACTTTGATGTAGATGGAGAAACCGTAATGCTTGCTCCTGCTGAAGGCTTCTATGCAACAAAGGGCCTTGGAAGGGATGAAGCAAGAATTGCATACATACTGAATGAAAATGATTTAAAGAAGGCTATGGCTATACTTAAAAAGGCAGTTGAAAGCTATCCAGGAAGAAAAATATAGATAAACTCAAAAGAAGCTCTGATTTAGAGCTTCTTTTCTGATTAATATCAAAGAAAAATATTGCTATTCTGGTATCCTGAGGCACAGTCGTCAAAGAAACTTGTTATTTTAACAAAACATTGCTTCTCCATTATCCCTTAAAATGACCACAGGATGGGTTCTCTAAATTTTGATCTCCGGTTTTTCCTTAGATCCAAATAGCTTGTGAAAAATCGACTTGCCTTTGTATTCCTCCCTTTTTATTTTATCCTTAAGCTCCGCCACCTCATAGGATTTTTCCTTTAGCTTCATTCTGAGCTTTGCATTTTCGCAAACCAATACATCCTTTTCCTCTCTATTCAGCTGCATCCTCAGATCATCAATTTTTTCGGTTAAATCCTCAATTTCCTTTTTATAATCCAGACCCTTTACCGACTCCAACAGCTCCAGCCTTAGAAATTGAAGGGCCTCCTTCAGCCATTCCTCAGATTGAAATTCCTGCTGCATGGCTACCTCATTGCCGGTGTTGGCAACCGCTACCTCATTATTATTTTGCTCAATAATTACCTTAGGTGACGTTAAAAGCTGTCTAATCTGCTTATTGGTCAAGCCCCTCTCCTGCAGGGTTTTAATTTGAATTAAATCCTCGACTTCCTTATATGTAAAATACCTTCGATTGTTTTCATCATTTCTAGGTATTTCAAGGTCGAATTCCTTCTCGTAAAATCTAATGACATGTGCTTTAAACCCTGTCATTTCGGCAACTTCTTTAATTGTATAGGTTTCGATATTTGATATATTCATATGACTCCACCTCCTTAGTGTATTTTTCAATACTAGAGGCTTCATTTCCTCTATAAATTTATGACTTTCGTCATACAAATTCATTCAAAATCCTCTATATGATGTCGAAAAGAAGGGTATATAAGTAAAATTTGAAGGGTTAAGGGCCCCCTTAACAGCCTCCCATTGTATGAGAATTTATAATGAAAATAGGATCTTCTTATACAATAAAAAAACCAGATGGTTTTATCCATCTGGCAGCTACTAACAAAGCATATTTGTGTGTTACTCTATTTCATTCTCAACAAGCTTAACTAAAAGCTTTATTGAATTTTCTATGTCTGATAAAAAGACCATTTCACAATTGCTGTGGACATACCTAGTTGGAATGGACAGTACTCCTGCGGGTACTCCGGCCTTAGTTAGATGAATAGCACCAGAATCGGTACCTCCAAACTCCAGCACCTCCAGCTGATATGGAATATTATTTTTCTTAGCCTGCTGAATCATGTAATTCTTAACCTTAGGATGACTAAGGAGGGAATTGTCTCTTATTTTAATTGCAGGACCTGCTCCAAGGCTTACAGCCATTGGCTTGGCCTTAGGTGTATCCCCCGTAGCGGTAACATCAAGTGCTATGCCATAGTCCGGATCAACTGTATAGGCAGAGGTCTTAGCACCTCGAATACCCACCTCCTCCTGTGAGGTAAACACGAAGTAGAGGTCATTGTTGCTGCTGCCCATATTCTTTAGGGCCTCTATCATAACATAGCAGCCAATTCTGTCATCCATCCCCTGAGAGACTACCTTTTTGTCATCTATTAAAGGCTCACTATGGTATACACAAACATCCCCTATAGTAATCCTCTCCTCTGCCTCCGCCTTGGTGGAGGCTCCGATATCGATAAATAGCTTATCAAGGCTTAAATCCTTAATGCTGTCCAGTTTTTCAGAGCCAACAACTCCAATGGTGCCATTTTCAAAGACAACCCTTTGGGACAGCGTGATGGTGGGTGAAATACCTCCGACATTAGTGAAGCGAAGGAAGCCCTTATCATCAATGAAGGTAACCATAAGACCGATTTGGTCCATATGTCCCGCCAGCATAATCCTCTTACCATTGCCCTTTTTTCTTGCAATAAGATTTCCTAAGGGGTCTATATGTAGCTCATCAACATAATCCTTTATTTCCTCTTTAATCAGCTCAGTAACTCTCATTTCATTACCAGATGGAGAAAATACCGATAGCAGTGATTTTAATAGCTCCAGATCCATAGTCTTCATTACAACACGCCTCCTTCACTTATCTTTTCAAGGTATTTCATAAGAAGTGCCTTAGCATTATTATAGTCGTCCTTACTTAGGACTGAGACAGGTGAATGTATATATCTGCAGGGTACCGCCATTGAAACACAACGGGTTCCGCCCTTTGCAGTATGGAATCTTCCTGCGTCATTTCCCCCAAAGGCGGTTCTTCGGTATTGCCACGGTATATTATTTTCCTTTGCAGCAGCCACTAGGCTGTCTACTAGCTTCCTATTGTAAATGGAGGTTCTATCCATAATGGATATTGCAGGACCCTTATCCAGCTCTGTTGCCTGCATATGGGGCTCTATACCCGAAACATCGGAGCAGGTGGTGCCTTCTATGGCTATAGCAAGATCCGCATCAACTTGATTAGCTGCCACCTCTGCACCTCTGAGTCCCACCTCCTCCTGCACCGTAAATATTGCAGTAACATTCAGGGGGAGCTCCTTCTTTATAAGATCGATTATAATATCACAGCCAACACGATTATCCAGGGCCTTCGCCTTAATTCTGTTGCTGCCAAATTCAGTATATTTGCTGTCAAAGGAGATATAATCCCCAACTGACACATACTTTTCTGTCTCTTTTTGGCTGCTGCAGCCGATATCTATATATAGGTCATTGAGGGTCAAGGCTTTCCTTCTCTCCTCTGGCTTTGTCATATGTATAGCCTTAGCCCCTATTACGCCGGGTATCTTGTCCTTGCCTATAAGAACAACCTTTGAAACCAGGATTCTGGAATCCACACCACCTATAGGAGCAAAACGAATTAATCCGCTGCTGTCTATACCCTTTACCATGAAGCCTACCTCGTCCATATGGGCGGTTACTATAACATGGGGCTTATTACTATGACCATGCTTTTTAGCGATAATATTCCCCATCCTGTCAACACGTATATCTGCTACATGTCCCTTTAGCTCCTCAAGAATAATGCTTCGAACTTCGCCTTCATTGCCTGAGACGCCGCAGGCATTCGTTAATTTCTCTAATAGCATAGGAATTCCTCCATATCTCTATCATTTAGGCTGACTATAAAGTGTGCCAGCAGCTTTCCGGTTTTTTCGATATCGGAAAAGCTAAGGGTCTCGACTGAGGTATGCATATATCTTAGTGGTATTGAAAGAACCCCGGTGGCAACTCCTGCCCTGCTAACCTGAATAGGCCAGGCATCTGTCCCGGAATGTCCTGTTGCAATTTCAATCTGATAGTCTATGTAATGCTGCTTTGCAATCGTTTTTAGTTGGTCAAAAATCCTAGGATGAATGTTCGGTCCAACGGTAATAGCAGGTCCCTTAGCAAGCTCTATTGTTTCATGTTGATTTAGCTCTGGTGTTCTGCCAAAGCCCACATCTATTGCTATACCTATGTCAGGGTTTATGCTATAGGCTGCTGTGGTGGCACCTCTGGTTCCAACCTCCTCCTGAACCGTAGCAACACAATATACGTCCATGTCATGCTTAAGTGCCTTAAGGGCTTTTAAGCATTCCAGCAGCACAGCGACGCCAGCTCTGTCGTCCAAGGCCTTTGCAGCAATATAATCATTTTTTAATACTACATTTTGACGATTCACGGTAACAACGTCGCCGATGGATAGCTTCTCCTCCAGCTCCTTGCTCTTAAAGCCGGTATCAATCATTAAATCCTCTATGCCTATTGCCTTACTTCTTTCTGCATCGTCTGTAAGATGTGGCGGCTTAACTCCAATAATCCCATATACCTTCTCCTTGCCATGGATGGTAACCTCCTGGCATAATAAAGTTCTCTGGTCTACTCCACCTACATTAGTAAATTTAATAAATCCATTTTCGTCAATTTCCTTAACCATCAGTCCTATTTCATCCATATGGGCAGCCAGCATGATCTTTCCCTTGCCTTCACCTCTCTTAAGAAACAGGAGATTTCCTAACGGATCCTTTGTAACCTCGTGGCAATAGCCGCTCAAGGCATCTTCTATTAGCCTTGCAACCTCTTCCTCGTGACCTGATACCCCTGGTGTCTCTGTAATAGCCTTAATAAACTCCTTAGTATTCAATGAATAGCCTCCCTTCTGCCTTTTAAAGATTTAGTATTCATATCTATGGCATTTTTTTATAGAAAAATGTTTTTACTGGAGTCAGCTTATATCTATTTGGCAAAATAATCTGCTCTGTGCTGCCCACAAATAAAACGCCATCCTGGTCAAGGGCCTGATGAAATTTTTGATACATTTTGCTTTTGGTTTCTTCTGTAAAATATATCATAACATTTCTGCATAGTATTAAATCGCAATTATCCGGATATTTGTCCTCTAATAGATTTAAATTCTGAAAGGTGACCTGCTTTTTAATGATATCCTTTACAGCATAGCTATCATTGATGCGGTCAAAATACTTAGAAATAAAGTCTGCCGGAAGTCCCTCTATGCTCTTGGCGGAATATACCCCAAACCGTGCCTTACTTATTGCACCCTTGTCGATATCAGTAGCTTGTATATTGATATCCTTTAAATCAAAAAACCTCGATAAGAGCATTACTAGAGAATAGGGCTCCTCTCCGGTGGAGCAGGCTGAGCTCCATATCTTAAGACGAGATTTCTTTTTCAAAAGCTGCGGCAGAATCTCCTTCTCTAAAACCTCCCACTGAGGAGGATTTCTATAAAATTCTGAGACGTTGATAGTCAGATAATTTATGAATTCCTCAAAGAGCTTGCTATTTGTATTTAATCCGTTTAAATATGCTTCAAAGGAAGTATAGTTGTTTCTCATTACAAGGGATTCAATTCGACGCTTCATTTGTCTTTCTTTATAGCAGGATAAATCAAGACCTGTTTTTTTGTACACATTTGCTATAAAAGCTTCATAGCCCTCCATTTACATCCCCCTTTAGGCTTACATTACTAAAAACAATTTCATGAAAAAATAAAGAGTCAAAGGACTCTTTATTCTTCATCTGTTGGATTTACGATATCTCCAATTGTTACTGGGTTTTCCTCGCTGATGAATTCCTTTTCCTCAGCTTCCTCTTCTGCCCTAGTTAAAGCTGCAATGCTTAAGCTCATCCTCTTTTGCTCAATATTAATATCTAAGATTTTAGCCTGTACAACCTGGCCTATTTCCAATGCCTGTGATGGCTTAGATATAAATTTATCGCTTATTTCTGAGATGTGTACTAATCCATCAACGCCTGCTTCAACCTCTAAAAAGGCACCAAAATCAACTAATCTTACAACCTTGCCCTCTATAACGTCACCTATGTTGTACTTTTCATTAACAATATCCCATGGCTGAGGTACTGTTTGCTTAAGTCCTAAAGAAATTTTGCCTGTAGCAGCATCAAAATCCAGAACAATTGCCTCTACTGAATCCCCCAGCTTTAAAATTTCAGAAGGATGCTTTACTCTGTTCCATGATAAATCTGAAATGTGTATAAGACCGTCTACGCCACCTAAATCTACGAAGGCACCAAAATTAGTGATATTTCGTACAGTGCCCTTTACAAGCTGACCTGTTTTAAGCGTTGAAAGAACTTCCTTTCTCTTCTCATGCTTTTCGGTTTCAATAACCGGCTTCCTTGAAAGTACAACCTTATTTTTTCTACGGTCAATTTCAATGATTTTTGTATTAAAGCTTTTCCCTACAAAGGATTGCAAATTTTCAACATAAGAATCAGATAATTGGCTGGCAGGGATAAAACATCTAATTCCTCTGGAAATAGAAACCACTCCGCCTCTAACGGCTTCGATTATCTTTGTTTCCAGTAATGCCTCAGACTCCATGATTTTTTCTAAATCATCCCATCCTTTTTGTACATCTACTCTTTTTTTCGATAGTAAAACATTGCCATCACCATCATCTACCTTAATAACATAAACCTTTATTTCATCACCAATACTAACTATGCTTTTGGGATTTACGGTTATGTCATTTGAAATCTCTTCTTTTGGAATAATTCCATCAGATTTATATCCAACATTAACCATTATTTCATTGTCAGTTACGTTGATAACCTTACCGGCAACAACATCTCCTGTACGTAGTCTAACCATGGATTTTTCTATTTCCTCCATAAAGTTCATCATATCGTTGTTCATTAAATACCCTCCCAGAATTTATAATTTCATTTTATTAATTCTCTTTATTGATGCTCTTTAATACTTCGACTATCTCCTTTATTACCCAAATCGGGGTTGAGGCACCTGCCGTTACACCTACCCTATCATAGCTTCTCAGGGCTTCTGTATCCAGCTCCTCCGCAGCTTCGACATGAAAGGTGGAGCAAGGCTTTTCCTCCTTGCAAATAGCCACTAGCTTTTGTGTATTTGAGCTATTTCTTCCTCCGATAACAACCATTGCGTCTACATCTCCTGCTAATTTCTTGGCTGCATCCTGTCTTTGTTTTGTTGCATGACATATCGTATCGAAAATCTCTATTTCCTTAGCCTTGTCCTTCAGTAGTTCTATCAGCTCCCTGTATGTTGTTAAGGACATGGTAGTCTGAACAACTACACATAGCTTTTGATCTTCGTTAATCCTTTCAATGTCACCGGGCTCTTGAATAATAACGGCTCTATTATAGCACCATCCATTAATTCCTATCACCTCAGGATGATGGGGATTTCCTATGATTGCAATTTGATAATCCTTATCAGAATATTCCTTAACAATTTTTTGAATTCTCCTCACAAAGGGACAGGTGGTATCAATAACATTCAACTGCTTATCCTCTGCGATTCGGTATATTTCCTCCGGAACACCATGAGAGCGAATGATAACATTACCCGCCTGTATATCATTTAGATCCTCAATTATTCTTACACCCTCCTCTTCAAGGCTTTTGACGACCTGAGGATTGTGTATTAAGGGGCCTAATGAGTAATTCGCCTTATCCCTGTTTCTTTTTACCTCATCAAAGGCAGTATTAATTGCCTTTGTTACACCAAAGCAAAAACCTGAATAATCTGCTAGTATTACTTTCATATTCCCTCCTGTTCCAGCAATGAAAAAACGTAGACTTATAAAATTTCGATAAAGAATGAATAATTCCTGCTTTTAATAATTAAATATTTTGTAAGATTCCTTAAGGCTTTCTGTTAATTTGTTATATTTATTTTCTCCTTTAATAGCAATATTATTTTATTAATTACATCTTCTATTGCACAGTCGGTAGTATCAATCTCTATGGCGTCCGCTGCCTTCACCAATGGAGAATGGCTTCTTTCCTTATCCATCTGATCCCTTTTACTGATATCAGCCTTGACGGCCTCTAAATCCACATTATCAACCTTCTCAAGCAGCTCCTGAAATCTTCTCAAGGCTCTTTCCTCCACTGATGCTGTAAGAAAAATTTTTAAGGTGGCATCCTTTAAGACATTTGTACCTATATCTCTGCCATCCATGACGACATTATGGTTATCAGCTATTTCTCTTTGAATCTTTACAAGAATTCCACGAATTTCAGGTATTTGAGCGATATGTGATACCCTTTGAGTTACCTCAACGCCACGGACCTCCTCATTCAAATTCCTTCCATTGACATAGATGCTGTCATTTTCAAACCTTATATCCATGCTTTCCGCCAATTTGATGATTCCTTCAATGTCCTCCGGGTTAATACCCTCCTGTAAAACCATATAGGTTATAGCACGGTACATTGCTCCGGTGTCTATGTAGATATAATTTAAAAGCTTCGAAAGCTTTTTAGCTATGGTGCTTTTGCCAGCGCCAGCAGGACCATCAATAGCTATCTGAATTGGTTTCATAATTTGCCCTCCTTTATTTGGAACCTACTTAGCTATATCAGGCCTTAAGGCCGCTGCTTTTCTTAGATACACATGCTTTATTTCCTGCTTAGACCCTTCGGTATTGAAATGAATTAAAACTCGGATACATAGCTTTAAGCTATTCACGATATCCAGCTCTTGATAATTCAGCATTGCTGTATTGCACCATTTCAGTTCATCCCTTACAACAGCAGAGGGATATCTGGAATTTATATCCTTGGTTGCAGTAAAAACAATGCTTATGACATCCTCTTCCTTAAGTTTGTTTTGTCTGATGATTTCAGACATCAACGTGTATGTACCTTCGTTAACCGCCTCGGTACTATTCTCATCAATAGTAATAGCACCCCGTATAGCCCATACCATATAAACACCCCTCTTTTTGCCTAATGAAAATTATACAATAATATACAAAATAAAACAATATTTTCAGATAAATTAGAATCTCGCAATTCCAATTAAGACTATATTTTTTTCAACAGAGATTTGTTCCTTAATATATGTAGTATTTAATTCCTTCGAAATATCAATGACCTGTATCGCAATTTTCTCCTGATACATCGTTCCCTTAACCTCCACAACGTCCCGATCACTTACCTGAATTTCCAGCTGTTTGTTATTTTGAAAGGGTTTATAAGGCTCTCCATTTACCAAAACCTCCAGCTGAGGGTAAAGACCATCGCCCTCCAACGCCAATACCATAGTGCCTGTGGGAGCAGAAAGCGGCTGCAGGCTATCGTCATCGGTACTGCTTTGGTATACGGTATTTTGGCTGTTATTATATAGTATGCTTACATTTGAAATAATCGTTAATAACAGAAAGCACATAAAGGCAAACTTAAGTATCTTTTCAATTTTTTCTAAGCTATCATTTGATTTCAAGGACAACACCCCTCGTTAATTTATGCATTTAAGCCTGCTAGGTAGCCGGTTGAAAATGCTATATGTAGATTGTAGCCTCCTGTTACGGCATCTACATCTATGATTTCGCCTGCAAAATAAAGACCCTTTACCAATTTTGACTCCATGGTTTTAGGATTAATCTCCTTAACCTCAATGCCACCTGAGGTGACAATTGCCTCCTTAAGGCTCCTTAAGGAAATAGCGGTTACCTCCATATTCTTCAATAGCATCAGCAGCTTTGTACGCGCTTTTTTTGTAAGCTGCTTAAGTGGTACGTCACCATCTATAGCACCTCTCTCCATTAATATCTGTAGGAGATTTTTAGGGAGGTACTGATTTAGATATCTACGGATGGACATATCAGCATTTAAGGCCTCCGGCCTTATTAAGGTATTTTCCAGCTCCTCTGTCGACACCTGAGGCAATAGATCAAGCCTTAGATTAATGCTGCCCTTATCTATTAAGCTATTTAAATGGGATGACAGCTCTAAAATTGCAGGACCAGAAAGACCGAAATGCGTAAAAATTATAGGCCCTCTTACTGTGAAGGGCTTCTTTTTCTCAGCTTTAAAGGATATTTCTGCATCTGTTATGGATATCCCCATTAGCTCCTTTACCCATTCTTCCTTTGTAACTATGGGCACTAAGGCTGCCTTTGGCTTGCGTATGCTATGTCCTAGCCCTCCCGCAAGGCTATAGCCCTCGCCATTGCTGCCGGTAGTCGGATAGGATGCGCCTCCTGTAGCCAAAATAACGGAGGTCCCCTTAATCCTTTCATTATTATCGAGCCTAACACCTATAATTGAGTTGCTGTCACTCATTATCTCGGCAACGCTTCTGTTAAATATCAGCTCTACCCCCAGCTGTCTCAGGCTACTATAAAAGCCCTCTATGACATCGCCGGATCGGTTGCTGACGGGAAATACCTTGTTGTCCTCCTCAAGCTTTAAGGGTATTCCCATGGCCTCCAGCTGCTTCATAAGCTCCTTGCTGCTGAGGGAATTAAAGGCTCCATAAAGGAATCTACCATTGGTTACCGTTTTTTTAATCATCTCGTCGGGGTCGGTGAGATTGGTGACATTGCACCTTCCTCCACCGGTGATGGCTAGCTTTTTTCCAAGCTGGGGGTTCTTTTCAATCAGAATAACCTGCTTATTGCTTCGTGCAGCGGTGAGGGCCGCCATCATTCCCGCAGGACCTCCGCCAATCACGATAGCTCTATGATTTTTCAACAGCTTCACCCTCTATCATTATATCCATATATGAAGTATCATTATACTTAGAAAGCATAGGACCACGTTTTTTATGTTCAATGATGTTCAAAGCACAATTTTCCTGCTTCAGCTTGTAGAAGTCACTCAGCTCCATGCCTAAAAAGGCCTGAAGGTAAAGCTTAAGAACAGTCCCATGACTGACGATGAGAATATTTTTATCTGCTGTTGCCTCAGCGATTTCATCTATTGCAGCAATGATTCTTGACTGTGCCGCCTCCAGTAGCTCGCCCTCGGGAATGCAGGGCAAATGCGGTGTACTGTGCCATATATTAACCTCATCTGGGTAATCCCTTTCAATATCCTTAATTGTAAGCCCCTCCCACAGTCCAAAGGACAACTCCGCCAGGCCCTCATGCATATGACAATCCAGCCCCAGCTCTTTACCGATGATAGCAGCGGTGGATTTTGCCCTGTCTAAATTACTGGAGTATATACTATCAATTGGCTCCTTAACCAGCCTCTTAGCCAGCATTGTTGCCTGATAAAGTCCTCTTTCAGTTAAGTGGGAATCCCTACGACCCTGGGTTCTGCCCTCCAGATTCCATACGGTTTCACCATGTCTTACCAAATATATTTTTTTCATAATTATCACCCTTATTGCATATTTTTTTCAAAAGCATTGATTATTATCAGCTTTTATTAGCTAAGGTTTATTTTACCACAACACTACCTATTTCCTCTATTAATTTAAGATAATTGCATATTGCGATAGGAGAGTATATATTAGTTTATACAAAGTTAAAAGTTTATCGCGCATTGCTTAGTACCTTGCGTCATTTGAAGGTTGAGATAAATCCCGAGGAGAATTTTCCAGTAGCGAATATCGGGCTATATTGCGACTGACGACAACGCAGCTACAGGGAAATTATACCGGGAGTTATCCAATATTTTAAGTGATGCAAGGTGCTTAGGCTAATAACATTTAAAAATTAATTATACAAATTAGCCCGTGGGGCACTAAGCAGGAAACTTTTGACTTTGTATAAACATACTGCTCACCCTATTCGGATATATACCTAAAAAAATACGGCCGCATTGGCCGTATTTTTTAGCTATTCATTTCCGCTCTTTCTTTCGTATACATTGTATTTATACCAAATCTCCTCAAGCTTGTTGAAATATCCACGAATCTTATCCTTCTCCCTCATGCCTACAGCTACAATTAAGGCATTAATTAAGCTTAGGGGAGCTACTAAGGAGTCAACAAAGGATACCATGTTACTCTTAGCCGTTAAGCAATGATCAGAAATACCTGCTATAGGGGATAATAGGCTATCGGTGATTCCTACGATTGGAACCCCTGCCTCCCTAGCATAATTGATGGCTTCGATGGTCCTATTGGAATACCTGGGGAAGCTTATACCGATAACCAGGTCCTTGTCTGATATCCGAAGCATTTGTTCAAAAATGTCACTGATACCATAGCCGACAATCTTTACATTGTCTAGGATTAAATTCAAATAAAAGCCTAAATATTCAGCCAGAGCAGTAGAGCTTCTCAATCCGATGATGTATATTTTCTCCGCCTTAAAAATCATGTCAATTACCTTTTGAAAATCCTCGTAATCAATACTATCTAAGGTTGAACGAATATTATCCATGTCTGATTTCAAGACCTTCTTTAAAATTGCACCCTCACTGGAATATTCACTTGCCATCTCTACCCTTTGTACCGTTGTCAGCTTAGTTTTAATGATTTCCTGTAGTGCCTTTTGAAGCTCAGGATATCCTTCAAAACCCAATGCATTGGCAAAACGTACTACGGTAGATTCACTTACCCCTACCTTGATTCCTAATTTAGATGCAGTCATAAAGGCGGCCTTGTCGTAATTGTCAATTATGAATTGAGCTATTAGCTTTTGCCCCTTGCTCATCTTTGAAAAGCTCTTTTGAATTTGTAATATCAAGTCCTTTTTATCATCCACTATATACACCTTCCCTGATTAAAAAGTTGTGGAAGCTAGCATATAACCCTCGCTTAAAGCAGTTTTATTAAGCTCCTCCGTTCCCCTTGGAACCCTGTTTAAAACCGCAGCCTCTAGTGATTCCTTATTTACAACCCCTGTTACTTGTTGAATTACCCCAAGGGCAACGATATTGGCAACCATAACCCTTCCCAGCTTTTCAGCAGCAGTAGCAATTATGGGAATCTGTAGCACCTTATACGATGTATTCTCGGGATCTACATTGATACTGGAGTCGGCTATTAAAATTCCGCCCACCTTAAGGCTCTTGATGTATTTTTTATAGGCAATCTCTGTCATTGCCAATAATAAATCTGCCTTATCAACCTTTGGAAAATCAATTTCTTCCTTACTGATTATTACCTCCGCCTTGCTGGCGCCGCCCCTTGCTTCAGGACCATAGGATTGAGATTGTATGGCATTGTTGCCTTCATTAATGGCAGCCTCTGCTAATATAATCCCACCCAGTATTAGACCCTGTCCCCCAGAGCCGCTTAGTCTGATTTCGATGCGATTATCCATATTATCTCTCCTTTTGGTATTTTTTAATAATTTTCATATACTCTTCAGTATACTCAGGCTCATCGGTATTCTTAAATTCACCTATAAGGAATTTGCCCTCCAGCTTTTCCTTAGGCAGCTTCTCTGCCGCCTTGAGGTCTACTGCATTTTCCTTTAATGAATTCAACATATTAACCGCAGAACCCTTTTTATTTTTTCTACCATAATAGGTGGGACATGTACTAATGGCATCTACTAATGAAAAGCCATTATTGATTAGGGCATTTTCTATCAGCTTGATCAATTGTTGTGTATGATACACTGTTCCTCTGGCAACATAGGTTGCACCGGCAGCATCCACAAGCTTACAAATATCAAAGGCCTTGTCGATGTTTCCAAAGGGGGCAGTGGTACCAAACTCTGAGGTTGGGGTTGTAGGAGAATATTGCCCACCTGTCATTCCATATATGTTATTATTAAATACAATTGTAGTAATGTCAATATTTCTTCTGGCTGTATGAATTAAATGATTACCTCCGATGGCTGAGCAATCGCCGTCACCGGTGACTACTATTACCTTGAGGTCCGGGTTTGCCAGCTTCACACCGGTTGCAAAGGCCAAAGCCCTGCCGTGAGTGGTATGTAGGGTATTAAAATCCATGTAGCCGGATGCTCTTGAGGAGCAGCCTATGCCTGAAACGATACATACCTTTTTCTTATCATAGCCTTGATTTTCAATAGCTTGTGCCAACGACCTCATAACTATACCATGACCACAACCAGGGCACCAAATATGAGGCAATCGATCCATTCTAAAATTATTCTGTATTAATTGACTACTCATATTATAGTACCTCCTTTAGCTTAGCTAATATTTCATTCGGAGTAATGACCTCGCCATTGGCCTTCCCAAGGCTTAAAACCTCAGCTCTGCCGGCCACTACCCTTTCAACCTCCAGAACATATTGACCAAGGTTCATTTCAGGCACTATAAATTTCTTTATCCTTCCAGACAATTCTCTAACCTGCTTCTCAGGGAAGGGCCAGATGGTTATGGCTCTGAATAGTCCTACCTTTATGCCCTGCTCCCTCGCCTGCTTAACGGCACTGATGGCTGACCTTGCGGTACCTCCGTAGGCCAATACCACATAATCCGCATCCTCCATGAAGCTTTCCTCATATATTACTATATCGTCAACATTATCGCTTACCTTAGCCATAATTCTTCTTATTAGTTTGTCAGACGTATCCGTATCATTGGTAGGGAAACCAAACTCATCGTGCATAAGGCCGGTTACATGGAAATGGAAGCCCTCACCAAAAGCTGCCATTCTTGGCACCAGCTCATCTTTTTCTACTCTGTAGGCCTTAAAGCTCTCATCTCCTGCCTCAGGCTTTATTCTATCATAAATCTCAATTTCATCGGGATTCGGAATTTCAATCTTTTCCCGCATATGGCCTACTACCTCATCCAGCATCAGCAAAACCGGAGTCCTGTATTTTTCTGCAAAATTAAAGCACTTTACAGTTAAATCAAAGGTTTCCTTGACTGATGAGGGTGACAACGCGATTACAGGATGGTCTCCGTGGGTTCCCCATCTTGCCTGCATGATATCCCCCTGTGAAGGTGCAGTTGGTAAACCAGTGCTTGGACCTGCTCTTTGCACATCTACAATAACACAGGGTACCTCTGCTAACGCTGCATAGCCTATGTTTTCCTGCTTTAGCGAGAAGCCAGGACCACTGGTGGCGGTCATTGACTTTAACCCAGCAAGTGAGCCACCTATTATTGCAGCCATACCTGCTATTTCATCCTCCATTTGTATAAACTTACCACCGATTAATGGCAATTTTTGAGCACATAATTCTGCTACCTCGGTTGAAGGCGTTATAGGGTAACCGGCGTAAAATTTCATTCCTGCCGCTAATGCCCCCTCAACACAGGCTTCATTACCTTGCATAAGCTTAACTTTTCTATTATTCATTGTCGGTCCCCTCCAAATAAATAGCATAGTCAGGACAGCGTAATTCGCATAATCCGCATTTGATACATTTGTCAATATCCTTAATGACAACCTTTTCATTATGCAAATCCAAAACCTTAGTAGGACAGAAGGCAACACATATACCGCAGCCCTTACACCAGTTTTCGGCAATCACTAGTTTCTTATTGGTTTTTTGTCCCAAAGAACCCAACTCCCTTCAAATATGGTATTCCCTCTTAAGAAAATCATATCAGATAGCAGTTGGATTTGCAATTTTTATTTCATATTTCATGGCTATTTTTGGAGATTTGCAAGTATTTTTTCATTTTCTTCATTTTAGAAAATTATTCCTCTAACAATGCGCTTATGTATTATTTATCTATATTAAGCTGCTGAAGCTCCTTATAGGTCTCGAAATGAGTCAAATCAAAGTGTATAGGAGTAATAGATATATAGTTGTTCAATATGGCAACAACATCACTTTCTTCCTTTTGTTCCATATCTCGTACAGTCCCTGAAACCCAGTAATAGGAGTTCCCTCTTGGGTCCTTTCTCTCCTCAAAGGAATTCTCATATTTTCTTATACCCAAGGTTGTTACCTTTACACCCTTAACCTCCTCCTCAGGAATTGTCGGATAATTTACATTAATGATGGTTTCGTTTCGCTTATGCAATTGAAATATTTTTTTTGCAATCCTGCATGCAAAATCCGCAGCACCGTTGTAGCTGTCAATATTGTGGGTTGCCATTGACATTGCTATCGAAGGGATCTCCATAATTGCGGCTTCAACGGCAGCAGAAACGGTTCCCGAGTAAATTACGTCGGTTCCCAGATTAGGTCCGTTATTTATTCCAGAAATAACTAAGTCAGGCCTGCGATCCTTCAGTATCGCCTCCACCCCCAGCTTAACACAATCCACTGGCGTTCCATTCACTGCATAGGCCTCTATATCCGTCTCAAAGAATTTCACTTTTTTTACCCGTAGAGGCTGATTGAGAGTAATGGAATGCCCGGTTGCGCTTTGCTCAGAATCAGGAGCTACAACTATTACCTCTCCTGCTATCGTTTTTAATGCCTTAGCCAATGTATAAATTCCTTCTGAAAGGATGCCATCATCATTTGTAACCAAAATTCTCATAAGCTCACTCCTCGTGTTAGTTTATATTTGTATGAGGAAATTGCATATAACCATACTGTTCGTTTTATTATGAAATTTCCTCTTATTTAAATTTTTCAAGCATTACCACACATTTACTATTATAATACATTTTCCGTTTTTACAGTACAAAAGTCATATTTTTAAATTTCAATAACAGTATTTTAGACATTGGGAAGAATTTGCTTTTATATAACCTACTGCGAAGGTGAATAATAACTCTTAGATGATCCTTGAATCGAGGTGATATTTTGATACAAATTGATGATGCAGGCAGCGGAAGCCTGCTAGGAGGAACCATAATCGGTGTTTTGCGTGTTGAATCAAATGAATATCAATATGAAATAATTCCCTTAAGCTATTATCAGCCCAAGGCCTTTAAGGAGAAGAAGTATTTGTCCTATGTTGTAGATATAGTAAGTAGGATTTTTCTAGAGCTTAAGGTGCCTAAGGAGGAGCAAGTACAGGTATGCAGAGGCTATATGTTTGAGGAGCTTAATAAATGGTTTAAGAGCAATGGATATAATTATATCAGTACACAAATTAACGAGCCTCTACAGACAATTATCGAAAGGACCTTTGAAGATTATGCAATAGAATTGGGTTTGCCGAGGGACTTCATTACCTATACCAAATTCCCCTTTCACTTTCATCGAATTCTGAAATGGGTTTTTGCAGATTTTGAAGCCAGAAGTGTTCTTTGTAAAACGGGATGGAGGAGCTGGATGAAATACAGCAGTCTACAGCTCTATATTGGTCAGGAGAAGGTGCGGCATAAGGATTTGACCTGTCTTAAATGTAACGGTATCATTCCCTGCAATACATTGGCTTCGGTCATTAAATTCTACAGTAATCGCTCACACAAGGTATTTTTACACAACGAATGCCTAAGCGTAGCGGCTATATCGCAGGAGCAAAGGTATATGCTTCCTTTGCAAAAATAAAAGCCTATTTATGAATTTAGAACTCCAGCTGCAAAATTTTAATGCAGCTGGAGTCCTATGATTCTTAATACAAGGCTTTTTATTGTTATTCATAATTTATATAGGATGATTTTTATTCTCCTCATTATATAGGGTTGACTCAATTTTATACTTTTGCGACCATCTTTCCTTAAAGAAGGCCAACGCTATTTGAGGAAAAAGCGCATAGGACAGAACATCCTCCTCCTGCTCCATATATTCCTTGATTTCTAATCTTGCAGAATTCAGCTGCGGAGGAATTAAATCTGCAGGCCGTACGGTAATGCTCTCCTCATTGCCTATTATTTTCTTCTTGATTTCGTCTGCTATTGGGGTTATAGGCTTACCATACTGGCCCCTAACATAGTCCTTAATTTCCTTTGGAACCATTTTATAGCGTTCACCCATGATGACATTTAAAACTGCTTGAGTCCCCACCATCTGACTCAAAGGGGTCACTAATGGAGGATAGCCTAGGTCTGCCCTAACCTTCGGAACCTCTGCCATAACCTTTTCCAGCTGGTCCTCCTTATTCTGCTGCTTCAGCTGAGATATCAGGTTGGACAGCATTCCTCCCGGTATTTGATACACCAATGTGTTCACATCTACGCCCAATACCTTTGGGCTGATGAGACCGTTTTCTATATACTTATCCTTAATAGGTTTAAAATACTCCGTTACCTCATTCAATCGACTTAAATCTATGCCGGTATCATACTCGGTGTTTTGTATTGCCGCAACCAAAGGCTCCGTAGCGGGCTGTGAGGTTCCCAAAGCGAAGGGAGAAATAGCTGTATCAACTATGTCCACACCTGCTTCAATCGCTTTTAAATATGACATTGATGCTATACCGCTGGTGTAATGGGAATGCAGCTGTATAGGAACCTTGCATACTGACTTCAGCTCCTTCACCAGCTCATAGGCGGCATAGGGGGTTATAATTCCAGACATATCCTTTATACATATGGAGCTGGCACCCATTTCCTCCATTTCCTTAGCCTTAGCAACATAGTAGGGAATGTTATGCACAGGGCTTACGGTATAGGAAATGGCGCATTGAGCATGTCCACCCTCCTGAAGGGTTACTCTTAATGCAGTTTCTAGATTTCTTGTATCGTTTAATGCATCAAAAATTCTAATTATATCAATTCCATTATAGATGGATTTTTTTACGAATTCACTTACAACATCATCCGCATAATGCTTGTAGCCCAAAAGATTCTGACCCCTCAGAAGCATCTGCAGCTTTGTGTTTTTCGCTGCTTTTCTTATCTTTCTTAGCCTTTCCCATGGGTCCTCGTTTAGAAATCTCAGACATGCATCAAAGGTAGCTCCACCCCACATTTCCAGTGAATGATAGCCTACTTGGTCCAGCTTTTCCACGATAGGCAGCATTTCATTCGTTGTTAATCTAGTTGCCAGCAAGGATTGATGTGCATCCCTTAAAACAGTTTCAGTAATTTTAACCTTAGCCATAAATTAGCCTCCTGTAGTTAAATTTTATCTTACCCGTTACTTTTTTTCTATTACGACGACTATGGGGGGATTGTTTTGATTATTGATAGTCTGCCACTGCATTACATTATAGGCCTCAAAGGGTAATTCTGTAAGGTAGGCTAGTAGAGCATCCTTTTCCTCACTGCCACCCTCGTGCCCGTAGTATATCGCTATAGTAATTATGCCGCCAACCTTAAGCAAATTCAATGAAGCCTCCAGTGCCCTTAGGGTTGTGTCGGGTCTGGTGACTATGCTATGGCTGCCTCCAGGTAAATACCCGAGATTAAATATACAGCAGTCAATAGGCTCCTTTACATATTTCTCCATATACTGATGACCTGCATTGAAGAGCTGTATATTCCTAGCCCTATCTATACCTGTCTGTTGGAATAGCTCCTTGGTGTTGGCAATGGATAGCTCTTGAATATCAAAGCCGTAGAGACTACCATCTTCACCTATGAGGCTGTAAAGAAATAGAGCATCCTTACCATTTCCCAAGGTAGCATCCACCACCACATTTCCCTTCTGAAGCCGTTCCTTAAGCACCTGATGCACGAAGGTTGTTACTGAAATTCTCTTCTGTTTGCTCATGGCTATAGTCCTTTGCTTCCCTTGCATTTTCTACTGAAGAAGCTGTTGATATCACAAAAATAGGCATTGTCTAAAAGCGCTTTGCCATATGCTCCGCTATTAATGATAGCTTCATAGGCCTCCGTCTGTATTAGGGGTATTAGCGCCTCCTTCTGATAAAAGCTATTTGTGCCTTCATCAGACAATAGAACAGCATAGGGTAGCCCCTGCTGCAGCAGATAGTTCAGGGTCGCCCTCAGTAGACCATCCCCTAAGCCCATGCCTCTTTCGCCTCCGAACACATAAATAACTTCGATTGACGCATAACTCTGTGATAGCCTATTAAATCTAGAATAGCCCAGGATTACCCCTGCCTCCAACAGGAGAAAATAATCCGCGATACGTGTACTCGAAAAGCCATGCAGCTTATTTTTATCATAAAAATTCTGTAGCAATTCTACATCCTTTATTTCAGCTGCCCTCATAATAATCATGGACTTCACTACCTTCCATATATTACTGAAATCATTATATACTTTTTTACGCGCTTTTACAAAAAACCAAGCTCCTCCTCAGGAGCTTTTAATTGCAAATGCTAGATGCTATTTCCCTTGCTTTATTACAAATTTTTAAGATATTGAAGCTCTTTATTTAACAAATATCGCCATTTACCTAAGGGAAGATCCCCTAATTGTAGTTCACCTATGGACATTCGTTTAAGCTCCGTTACAGGATGTCCAATGGCATCACACATCCTTCTTACCTGTCGGTTGCGGCCTTCTCTAATCATAATTTCAACTAAAGTTTCCTGCTGAAGCTCCTTAATGATTCTTATTTTAGCAGGTGAAGTAATATAGTCCTCTATCTGCAGGCCCGATTCAAAGCTTTTCATTTCCTTTGCAGTGGGTCGACCCTTTATCTTGGCGATATATACCTTCTCCACCTTGAATTTGGGGTGGGTTAGTCTATAGGCCAAGTCACCGTCGTTGGTAAGCAGCAGCAAGCCAGAGGTATTATAATCCAAGCGCCCCACAGGATATACTCTTTCCTTTACCTCCACCAGATCGACGACCTTACTTCGATTAAATTGATCTGAAACGGTAGTTACATAGCCCGTTGGCTTGTTCATCATTATGTATAGCTTCTCTTCCTCAGGAACCACCGCTGCTCCTTTGACCTTAACAACATCCTTATCTGGATCAATGATAAAGCCCATTTCCTGAATTACACTGTTATTAACCATTACATGTCCAGCCTTAATCAGTTCCTCGCTGCTTCTTCTTGAAGCAACACCACATAATGCAAGATATTTTTGCAGCCTCAATTCTTCCACCTCATCTATGTTTTTTACTATTTTACTTAAAAAATTGGAAGTTGCATAATACTAAGGAAGTTCATATATTCTAGTTTATACAAGGTTAAAATTCATCCCGCATCATTATTATGCAATTTCCTCAAATAGCTTTCGTGCTTGTATATGTATTTTATACCCTCATATTAATGATTATATAATTAATTTATGTGAAATACTAATAGCAATAATTACGAAGGGAGCTGTAATCATGCAACATCTTTCATCAAAGGAGCTAAACTATATCAAGGACCTCTTATCCTGGGAGCTGCTGTCTGTTAAAAAATGCTATAATTATGCATCCAGCGAAAGTAATACGGAGGATCAAAAAATATTTTTTGATGCCGTAGATTTACATCGTCAAAACTACATGAACCTATTAAATTATATTCAACAATTTAATAAACAGCAAGGAGGTAATTTACAATAATGGATACAAAGCAAACAGTAATATCTAAGGCAGGAGTAGAAAAGATAGGTAAAAGGGTCACTGATAAGCTTCCAAAAGAAAAGGACATCAGCATTAATCTCAGAGATAAAGTAAATGATGTGCTTTTATCTGAAAAGCATAATCTAGTGACCTATCAAATCGGTATAAATGAAGCTATAAATGAAGATCTGAGAAATCTACTTATCAAAAATAGAAATGCCCTTCAGGGTCTCCATGGCAGATGCTTTAATGAGCTCTTTAATTTAGGTGAATATCAGGCAGAAATAGCTACAGGGCCGCAGATTGCAGATACTGCCAGCATCTTCACAAATTACTTAACTCAATTTCCTAATCAATAGCAGTGAATATATATATTATTGCCTTGGAAATACTGGAATTTCAACATTTTCCTTTTTAAAATACCTTGGTTCTACAGTCTTAAGCAAATAATTAAGCTTCAATGTCGAAATATAATAGCTAAAGGGGCCAAAACAGCAATATTAAAGGAAGGCCTGTTATTAATACAAGTATTGTCAGAGGTAGTCCCATTTTCCAATAATCCTTGAAGTGATAGCCACCGGGACCCATAACAAGCGTGTTGGATTGATGACCAATAGGTGTTAGGAAGGCACTGGAGGCGGCAATAGCCACTGCCATAAGAAAGGCATCCGGCGATTTTCCCATGCCTGCTGCAACGCTAATTGCGATTGGTGCCATTAAAACCGCTGCAGCAGCATTATTAATGACATTTGTTAAAAGCACAGTGACCAGCATAAGAATAAGCAGTGCAAAGGCAGGGGGTAGCATTCCGGTGCTCCTTAATATAAGGCTTGCTATAAGCTCAGAGCCTCCGGTTGCCTCCAGCGCCTCTCCAACCGGCAGCAATGCTGCAATCAGCACTATTATCGGCCAGTCTATACTCTCATAAATATCTCTAGTGGTTATAATGCCCGTAAGCACCATCACTACTGCTACAGCCACAAAGGAGACCTGTGGGCTTAATAGCCCTGCTGTTGTTAAAGCGATTGCTGAAACGAAGGTCGCCAAGGCTACTAGGATGCTTTTATTTTCTCTATTATTTGTCAGCCGATAATCCCTGTCGGCAAGGGGCAGGCATTTTAAGCTGCTAAGCGTCTCCTGAAGCTCTGAAGTCTTCGCTTGAAATAATATGATGTCCCCTGCCCTAAAGCTGATATTCTTTAATCTGCTGGAGATTCTTGAGCCCTCTCTAGATAAGGCCACCAGATTTACACCGAATTGAGGTCTTAGCCTTATCATTTTAGCGGTTTGTCCTATTAACGGAGAATCGTCTCTTATAACTGCCTCCACAAGGCTAAATTCCTTTGAATTCAGTAATTCTCGATTTAACTCAGTATTGCAGCCTACCCCGGGTAGCCCTATGTTGGTTTTTTCCACCAAAAGCTTGAGCTCCTCGGAACCGGCCTCTAAAATAAGAATGTCACCAGCAAAAATTACATCAAAGGCAGTTGGCGCCAGTATTTTAACCTTATCTCTGATAATACTCAATATATTGATATCGGCGTTAATCCATTCGCATAGCTCCTTAATGCTTTTACCACTGATATTGGAGCCCATTGGCACACATGCCTCTGTAACATAGTCTTCAATATTAAATAGCTCCTCAGAAGGACTGTCCTTTTTTCTCACAGGTATTAATCTCCAGCCATAGGCTGAAATAAAAACTATTCCAATAAAGGCAACCCCTAGCCCCACCTTTGTAAAATCAAACATGCCAAAGGAGCTTAGGCCATTTTCGGCTCTATAAGCTGCAATGATTATATTTGGAGGTGTACCGATAAGCGTAGTCAGGCCTCCCAATAAAGAACCAAAGGCGATAGGCATTAATAATACCGAAGCAGGTGTATTATTCTTCTTTGCCAGCCGTATTGCAACCGGCATAACTATGGCTAAAGCACCAACATTGTTTATAAAGCTGGAAAGTATGGCTGTCATTAGGGTTAATATTGCAATTTGCTTATTTTTGTTGCCGCCTATAGCCTCCAACCGATCTACCAGAAGCTCAACAGCGCCTACATTAATTAGGCCTCTGCTTATAATTAGCACAGCCGCAACCGTTATAACAACAGGGCTGCCAAAGCCTGAAAAGGCCGCCTGTGGACCTATTACGCCTATGGCAGTGAGGAATAATAGGGCTAATATTGCTACTATATCGTATCTTAGACTACCCTTAATAAACATATATAAGGCAAGGATAATTGTTATGAATACCATAGCTTGATGTAACATGTGCCTCAGCTCCTTCCGCAGACTACAGCTATTTGCATATAAATATATCATATAGATACCATTATATAGACCTCCATTAACACAATTTTTATAAATTCTGGAGACACGCAAAAAGGGGATGTCTCCCATCGATTTTTCAATCGCTGATGCGACAGCCCCTTTGCTATGATTATACATATTTACCTATACAAATGCATTATAAATTGCCCTTACGGCTTCCTCGTAATCCTTGTTTTCTACTCCGACTATAATATTAATCTCACTGGAGCCTTGATCAATCATTCTGACATTTATACCAGCTGCTGCTAAGGCACCGAATAGTCTAGCCGCCATCCCGGGGGTATATGCCATTCCATGACCAACGGTTGCTATTAAACACATTTCCTGATAGACCATGATTGAATCCGGCTGACAAATCTGAGTAATTTCTTCAACAAGGCCCTCAAGCTTACCCTTTAGCTCGTGGCTGCTGATAATTACACATATATTATCTATACCAGAGGGGATATGCTCAAAGCTGATATCATATTTTTCCAGAACAGACAGCATTTTTCTTACGTAGCCTACCTCGTAGTTCATCAGGTATTTCTCTACAGCTATGACAGTGAAGTCCTTAACTCCTGCTATGCCAGTTATTGCGCCTCTTTCTCTGCCTCCGTTAACCTTGCTTACAATCATGGTTCCGGTATTGTTAGGATTATTTGTGTTTCTTATATTAATAGGAATTCCTGCCTTCAATACGGGGAATATCGTTTCCTCATGCAGTACCTTGGCACCCATGTAGGATAATTCCCTCAGCTCCTTGTAGGAGATTTCCTTTATTTGCTTAGGATTTTCCACTATTGTAGGGTCAGCCATCAGAAAGCCTGAAACATCCGTCCAGTTTTCGTAAACCTCTGCTGCTGCTCCTCTTGCTACGATGGCTCCAGTTATATCTGAGCCTCCCCGAGAGAAAATTTTAATATCTCCCTTGTCTGTAGCCCCATAAAATCCAGGAATTACTGCCCGTTCATGCTTCGCCAGTGCTTGCAGCATGTTTTTATGGGTAAGCTCATCATTATAGGTTCCCTCTTCATTGAAAACAATGACGCCGATAGGGTCTAAAAAGCTGTAGCCTAAAAGGTCCGCCAGTATAACACCATTAAAATATTCGCCTCTGCTGGCAATATAGTCCAGCGAAGCGCCTGCTTCAACATTATCAGCCAGTTCCTTTAGGAGGCTTTTAATGTCTAAGGCCAGCCCCAGCTCCTCCACCAGCTGAAGGTATCTTTCATTGATTTGATTCAGAATATTTCCATAGTCATTTTTTTGCTGTCTTCTGTCATACAGCTGATATAATAGATCCGTAACCTTCGTATCTGCTTTATACCTTTTCCCCGGTGCTGAAACGACAATATATCTTCTTTCCTGATCATCCTTAACAATCTCTTCAACCTTTCTAAATTGAACAGCATTAGCCAAGGAGGTTCCGCCGAACTTAGCTACCTTAATACCCATTTTACAACCCCCTTTTTATGAATAAATATACTCAATTATAATTATTCACAATTAAAATGTCAAAGGTTTTCTAAATTTTCAATAAAATGCGGACAAATATTACCTCAATAGGGATGGACAGGATTTTTATTTCAATATATAATTAACTGGTAAAATAAGTATGATTGGAGTGATTTACATGGCTTCTAAGGATAGCTCCTTTGATATTGTTTCAAAGGTGGATTTGAGTGAGGTGGATAATGCTGTTAATCAGACGGAGAAGGAGGTTTCCCAAAGATTTGACCTAAAGGGCACAAATTCTAAGGTGGAGCGTTCCGGTGATGATTTGATAGTTACAGCAGATGATGATTTTAAGCTGAAAAATGTAGTGGACATACTGCAAACTAAGCTTACAAAGCGCAATGTTTCATTAAAGGCCTTTGAATATGGGAAAATCGAACATTCTCTAGGAGGCAAAGTCAAGCAGGTTATTAAAATAAAGCAGGGTATCGATAAGGATGAGGCGAAGCAGATTACCACCCTTATAAAGGATTCTAAAATAAAGGTACAGGCATCCATTCAAGGAGATGCCGTTAGGGTTACCGGTAAAAACAGAGATGACCTACAGGCAGTTATACAAGCACTTCGTGCAGCAGATTTACCGATTAATATGGAATTTACAAATTATCGCTAATATGAAAAACTACGAGCTTTACATAATATTATTATGTAAAGCTCGTTTTGCAATTAAGCTACTATTATTTTATGACCCACTGCTGATGATGCTTAGAATATTTCAGTATGACAAAAAGCTAACGTGCCAGCTCTAGTCCAAAAAAATTTTTACTGCTTAGCTCTATCTCTGTACCATATTTATCCGTTAGAATTAACGCTGGAATACTTCCTTGTCCGCCTGCATTATTATACTCAGCAGATATGGGCTGATAAACAACATTATACTGCTGCAGATTAAGCTCAAGAAGCCTACTTTCTTTGCCCTCCAGCCTAAATATAGCGGGCTCATTTTCCTTTGTAAGTAATTTATGATACATTCTATAGTCCCCATGCATTGGAAACAAAATTGTAAGATAAAATTCCTTATCCTCGTTAGAATAGTTAGTCAGCTGAAGCTCAGCCTGAAAGCTAGTAATCTCCTTTTCAGTGGACCTGAAGCTAATCCTAGCATCAGGCTCATAGCCTATAGATAGTAAACCCTCTGAGTTTCCTTTTATTCCTATTACAACGACATCGGTTAATAGGTAAAAGCATGTTAAGAAGATGACTGTAAGCAGAAAAACTCTTCCTCCCCTCATGCCGTATCCTTCAATAGCAAACTGCCTAACAAAAAAATAAGCAATCATTGATGCTGCACCAAAGTAGAGAATGGTCAGATGAAATCCTGTATTGTTACCGGTCCATGCCCTTAATCCGATACCATTTAACAAATAGTCCCCGAGGGCATCAATGCGCTTCGTTGTAAACATCATAAATAGAGATAGAGAGAATACAAGAATAGATAGTACTGCCTTTGTCCTATTCTGCATTTTTAACATCCCCCTTCTTAATATTATTAGAGCTATATCAAAAAAGCTGTTTTTTACTTATTTAACAGGTCAAGAGTGTGCTGTAATAGAGAAGCATCCCCCCAGCCCCCATGTCCGGGTATAACAATATCGGCATCGGGATATTTATCGATTACCTTTTGTACCGATAATGGCCATTCCTCAACATTGGCATCTTCTACATTTCCTTTATCCTCAGATTCCAAGGACTTAATCAAGCAGCCTCCAAAAAGCACCTTATACTGGGGAAGCCATATGGTTATATTATCCACTGTATGCCCTTCTCCCGGATAAAATGCCTCAAAATCTATATCGCCAATTTTTAGATGGGTTAAATCATCTAAGGTCGCTTCCGGTTTTTTATAGCCCTGCTTTTCAGCCTCCTCAGCCGTAAGCTCTGTGCTTACCACTTGAATTCCTTCCGCCAGTAGGGTATCTATACCGCCGATTCTATCCTCATGGGCGTGAGTTATTATCGCAATGCTGGTGTCCTTACCAAATACATCCTCAGCAAGCCTCAAAAGTGTTTCTGTCTGTTGATTGTTCCAAGGTGTATCCAACAACACGATTCCCTTCGACGTAACAACAACAAGGCCATTGGAGGGAGTCCTCCAGCCGTTATAATCCGCATAGGTGGTATGAACCCAAATGTTGTCGTTTATTCTGTTTAGCTCCACATAGTCAGTATCTGAATTCCCTAGCTGGTAAGTGCTTTCATATGTTAATGCAGCTTGCTCTGGCAGCAAATTATTGCATGCTGTTAAAACGGCTGATACTAGCACAGCAATCATCATTAAAGATATTTTCGTCTTCATATTATCCTCCTTGGTTCATTATAGTTATTCCTGAAGCACCGCACAATCTGCTATAAAAAGTCGGAATAAAAGCTTAGACTGGATGCTGTCCCCCTCCTTGCATATGCACTCCCTAAGGTCTTGATTAATCTTTATAGCAGTAGCTTCATCCAGTGATGCAAAGGCCGATGTGGTATTGAAGCGTTTAATGAATAAATCGGCATTTTCCATTGTCGGCTGTCCCTCGAATTTATATTCCCTTACATTAGTAAAATAAAGGCTTTTTTCAAGATCACTTTTCTGTCTTTCGAAAAAGACCTCAGCTGCTTCTATACCTGAGCAGCCATACTCAGTGTTAAACTTCCGAAAAATAGTGTTTAGAGAATTTAAATAGGATTCCGACTCAATCCCTGAAAAATACCAGAATAATGCCAGTTTCCCATTTTTATTTAGTAGCTGATGGCTCTTCTTGTATTTAATATCCGCCTGAAGCCAATGGAAGGCCTGTGCTGAAAATACCAGGTCATATTTTTCAGAGTGTTGTGGCTGCCAGTCTTCATAGGCTGCAGTAATTACTGATATGTTTTTAAGTCCCTTGCTTTTATCCCTAAGAATTTCCGCCATATTTGCTTCTTTTTCAATGCAATCGATTTCACACCCTAAAAAGGCGAGGGGCATTGTTGCTTTTCCAGTACCGGCACCTATTTCTAAAAGTCTGCTGCTGCAGCCTATTCCGGTATCGCTCACTAGTCTCATAATCAGTTCCTCAGGGTATTCAGGTCTCTGCCTGTCATATTCAGTTGCCACAGAGTTATATTTAGCACTTTTCATTTATTCTCCTCTTCTCCTAATTCTTCTATTCTATGTGGTTGGTGCACTATGATTCCACGAAAGTTAATAATATCACAATCATAGAGATGATTGAAATATTTAAAGGATGTTCTTTTATATAGAATCAACCTTCTTCCACCCCTTATAAACTAGTCAGATAGCACTTTATACATGACATCCTGTTTTAGTAGCCTTTCGTTAGTTACAAGTGTCCAGCAAAAATCCATATAGCTGATGCTTTCCTCCTTACATTGTTGAAGGCTTTCTTTAAAATATCCCTGTTCGATAGCATCTGTTATCGATAGTATTACAAAGATAAAATCACCTAGTTTATGTAGCTGTTCTGCTGTCCCAATAAGAGGATTTTTACTCGGAAAGCATTCATAATATACCCGACCCATTTCATCATCCTTAATTTCTGCTGTTAAATCATGCAGAAAAAATCTTTTCTTGACCTCATCCATACTTGGCTTATCCAGCGGATGCTCAGATATAAAGTAATAAAATAAGCTGATAGTCGCTACCTCCTGTCGTTATTACCTTTTATTTGGTTTTTCTTAATAAATCCCTGATCTCGGCAAGAAGAATATTATTGTTTTTCAAATATGTGCCTATATTTGAGTAATTTATCGCCATTACAATTACGAAAAAAAGCAGCAGCAACCCGACTAATAATAAAAGTATATCCACAGGTGTTTCCTCCTTACTTTAACTTAAAGCTCTTCCAAGTGTTTTCTCTGGCCCATTTTAGACGATCCTCCAGGGTGTTGTAATGCAGCTCCAGCTTGTGACCATCAGGATCGAGGAAATAAAAGGATTCTCCCTCCGATTTGTTTTCCTTAAAGGGCACTATTCCTGCCTTAATAAGTTTTTCCTTAAGCATCTGAAAATCAGAGGATAACACATTGAAGGATATATGGCTATAATCAGGTGAGGTTTCTTTAATCCTATTTTCATCCACATTAAGGGCTATCCATTGATTTCCTGCTAGTAAATATGCTCCGCCATCCCATCTAGCCACTAGCCTCAGCCCCAATAAATCTACATAAAAGACCACGGATTTATCTAGTTCAGTAACAGCAAAGGTTATATGATTAATTCCATTTATCATGATGCTTTTCCCTCCTATTTATCTCCCGATAATAAGTTTTCCTCATACCAGTAAACAATGTTATCATCCTCTGTGGCAATGGCACCAGTTATATTATACAGACTACAGGCAGCAGTGTTGGACTTATTTGTTATAAGAAAGATTTTGAAAAGCGCTCTCTCGTTGCATATTTTAACGGTTTCTTCGATAAGCCTTCTACCAATACCTTGCCTTTGATACTGAGGCAGTACATTTACCTCGTGTATGTAAAGCATACCATTCTTATCATATCTCTGTAGTTCATAGGCCAGTAAAAAACCTATCGGAGAGGCTCCACTTAAGCATGCAATAACATAGTTGTGCTGATTCACTAAAAAGTCTTCAACCCACTTATCATCAGTTTCTGAGCTGCGGAATGCCTTAACTAGGCTCTTAACTGTAGAAGCATCGTGAATAGTAAGTCTTTTAATATCGTACATATCCTTTGCCCCCTCTTAATAGCTAGTGGTATCAAAAAACTATTGGCATGCTTCAGTTAATGATTTCTATTTTTTTCTATATAAATTTTAAAAGCCTTTATTCCCAAATTAGCAAATTTAACAAATAATATAAAGGCATATACGGTTGCTCCCAATAATGCTAACCTAAAAATCAGAATTATCACCGGTACAATACTTATCCACCCAGCTGGGTTCCCTAGAAAATCCATTTCAAAAACCTCCTTTTTTATAATCTCCAATCGGGTCCGAATAGACTGCCAAATCTAACCCAACCCTCCTTTTCTTCCCCGTCTAACAGATAGGATATCCTATAGACAACCCTTCCTTTTCCAACGACATAGAAGGGACCGATACCGTTAAAAAAATTTCTCATTTCGATAGAAATTATTTCTCCGCCGATGGATATAATCATGTCCTCTATGCTCTTTTTTCTGTTGCTATGAATCATAAAAGCTATTGGAATTGCTAAAAGAAGTATCATAACACCTATAGATGTAGGCATATCATCATCTCCTGCATGTTAGTTTTTATGGTTATTGTGAATATAGATTACTTGAAAAATTTCTGTATTTTTTCCTCTTCGTGAATCCCACCATTACAACTATATCTAAAAACAACTTGCACACTATTTGCTATTTTCTCATTTTAATAAAGAATATCTTATCATTTTTCTCACATTCAATTGCCTTGAAGCCTGCTTCCTCTGCGAGACTAATATAATAGTCAATGTTTTGATATTTATCCTTCCATTTTACACCATAGCTTGTTGCTATCATTTTTTCTGGTAATTCTACCTCAAGGGGTACCAGAAATATATCCTTATTGCCTCCTCCAAATTCTGGAATAGCTGCATCCCAAATCAATAGCTCTCCTTCTGGCTTAAGCACTCTATATATTTCATTAAATACTTTTCTATGCTTTCCTTTATCTATATACATCATCGTAAAGAAGGAGGTAACCGTATCAAAGGTATTATTTAAAAACTTAAGCTCTTCTGCTGCCATGATTATTTTTAATGGGCCTCCAGGTGACTCCATAAGTTCTTCAGCATTACTGTCTATAGACACAACACTATTTCCCATCAGCTGACCTATGATACCTTCTCCTCCACCACCAACATCTAATATCATACCGTAGGCTTTTATTGGGTTCAGGGTTACTCTTTGTATTTCTATTTTATATAGACGGTCTTGAAGCTCCATGGTTTTCCTCTCCCCCTCAACAGCAGCCAAAGTAATATATAATTTATGATTGTATGTACCCCCATTAAGTTCCATTTATAAAATAAATATAAGATAGAAACACGTTTCCTATACTTAAAGGTCTACTCGATAAATAGTTTAGAATCTGCCTATTCCTCTCCAATATTATTCGTATCTACTTATTGACATCCGTTTCCAAAATGGCATATAGGCAGGAATCCCTCCATTGAGTTCCTTTAAGCTTGTGCTGTCTCATAATTCCCTCTAAAGTCATTTCGGCCTTTTCTAAAACTCTGGCTGAGCCTCGGTTAGCAGGGTCGCAGGTGGCATATATCCTATGGAGCCCCAATTGAGAAAAACCAAAGGAAATTAGTGCTTTTGCCGTCTCTGTTCCAAAGCCCCTGCCCCAATAGTCCTTATTTAAGCAGTAGCCTATCCAGCCTTCTCGATTTTTAACATTTGAAACATGAATCCCGCCGCCACCAATATGACGATTGTCCTTTGCTAAAATTATGGCCAATTCATAATCCCTTCTTGGGTTTTGACCTTGTAGCCCTATAACTTCGTCAATAAAGCGCTGTGTATCTTCTGGGCGGCTGGGGCCCCAGTCCATGTACTTTACAACCTCTGAATCTGAGGCATAGCTGTACGTTGATTGAAAATCGCTGGTTTTGAACTCTCTAAGCTTTAGATTGTCAGTTTTAATCAAATAATCCTTCATTTAAGCACCTCCGAAAAGACTAATCCTTCATTTTAAACCTCCTCAATTGTCCTCACAAATATCTCCTCACTGGAGGCTTCTTTTTCAATACCTACAATACTAAATTTAACGTATTCAATTGTTTCAGGATATGCCTTTGATATGGCCAAATGAAGAGGGTATCCCCTAATTCCGATTTTATTATCTACATATATCGCTATGGCCGGCGATGACAAGTCATATGTTGAATATACTTTACCATCTGATGTTTTCACTTCAATATCCTTGACTAATAATGTCTCATTGTCAGCTAAAGGTGGTACTAGCTCATAGTTTAACGTTGCTATATGTTTATTGGGATGATTGTTGATGCTAAGGGTAGAGGTGTCAAATTCTCCTATCTCATTTATATATAGGCTGTGAATTTGGTTTGTGAATGGGTGTTTAAAGGGGATTTCGGAGTTATCTGATTGAGGCTTGATTGTTTCAACAATAAAATGCTTCTTTATAGGTAGAAATACTATTGTGTTTGAAGGGATCAGTCTTAATTCATTAATATTTGATTGGTCATCATGCAGGTATTTCAAATGTACTCGAGTGACCTTGAAGGAGACGTCCTTCCCCTGCAGAAAATCATACTCTTGATACATTTCTTTCAATTGTGGGCTGCCTTCCTCCTTAATGCCAGATATATATACTCCTGAGGATGTGCCTGCTATCTCCACAGCTTTATTATTTATATGTATTTCTCTAAAGGAAAGCTCTTGAATAGGGCTTTCTGCCTGAAGGCATAAGTAGTCCTCATCATTTATTTTATCTCCTATGCTCTTGTATTTATTGTAAAATGTATTGAGTTCTTCAGTATTTAATATTGTGAAGATATCAAAGGAGATTCCCTCTGAAAAATGATGGACCATTGGTATTACATATTGCTGGTTCATATAATTAAACTTCCAATTAGCCTTCTGTGGTATTCCATAGGGTTCGATAGCCCTTTTGTTCCACAGGCTTTGTCCAAAAAATAACTTCATCTGTATCTCCCCTTTTGCTCATTAATTTAATCAGGATTTGCCGTAGTCATGGTTTCCCAGTGACATGGTCTGTCAATGAACTTTGGCAAATTTGTGTGGGAGTCTCCCCTAGCTGCATTTATTTGTGACTGTGTTAGAAAAATGCTCTTAGAAAGGTTTGTACCCCTTATATCTGCATCCCTTAGATCCGCTCCAATTAAATCTGTTCCGCTAAGATCACAGCCCCTCAGATCGGAAGCAATCAATAATGCACCCCGCAGGTTAGCTCCGCTTAAGCCGTAGCCTCTTAGGTTTTTTCCTATTAAGTCAGCTCTTGGTTTAAGGTGCTTTGTAGATTTTTGACTATTGTCCTTAGCTTTACCCACCTCGGTTCTAGCCTTCTGACTTGCGCTTAAAAGGACTTCATTTACTTCTGCCCTATAGGGGCTGATATCCAAAGAAAGAAGCACATCGGCCTTAAGGAGGGTTAGTCCATAAATCCTGTTTAATAAATCCATTGCATCTGACCTTACTGATTCCTCTTCAAAAATTCCATAGGCTTCAATTAAGTACCAAAGCAGCTCATGTAGCTGTCTCATTATGAGGAAGGCTTCAAACATACTGCTGGCGATTTCCTTAGAATTCCTCCAATTTACTCCCTCAAAGGTGAGCAGTGACACCTTTTGTCCTGCACCAAGGCAGTCAAAGGCACAACAGCCTAAAAATCCCTTTTCTGACAGCTGTGAATGAATACCACAGCTAAAATTCTCATTTAGATAATCACAGGGTACACCAGCTTTTTTATCGTTGGGAAATCCTTCTGATGCTGAAAAATACAAGGAAACGCAACAAAGCCCCCAGCATTTGCTGCAATCAATCCTCAACTCATCTCTTCTTAACTCTGCTGTATTTTTAATATTTGTCATTTTCATTTTCTTCACCTAAGCTTTTATATTTCTAATGTAGTATTTTTTGCCAATTAATCTTGAAGTAGGCCTAAATCCTCCAAGGCATTATAGAAGCGTTCATTATCCTCAATAGTGTCCTTGGTATGTGAAATTCTATATCTATCGTTATTAATATCCTTGCTCCAAATTGAATATATAGTGGGTATATCTGTATAGATTTGAGAAGAAAGCATATTTCCGAATAGTCCTAGAAAAACCCTCTCCTCCCCCACCATAACAACAAAGGGGGTTCCGCTTATAGGTACCTTGCCATCCAAAGCAGCCTCAAGACTGAAGCTCTCCTTCACAACAAATTGCTGCTCCTCCCAGGAGTAGCGTTTAATTTCTTTGTCTGTAAACAAGGGCTCAGCCTCTAATGGCAGGTCTCTCAGCTCTCTAGCCATAGCTCTTTCTATAGTTAGGCTATCCACGAGATAAATGTATATGTCTTCAGCTGTTTTTTCCGCATTAGCCTCCTTAGCCGTAAGACATCCCATACAGGTTGTTAAAATCATTAGAAAAAGCAGGCCGATTTTTATTCGCTTTGCATTCACATGAATCCCTCCATCCTTTTACACCTTTGATGAGGATAAGTTATATACCTTAGGCATCTGCAATGGGCAGATTTATTAGCTAGGTTTCATTATTTAATCAGCCTTCTTTTTACTTTCTTAGCTATAATTGATAAAAAGCTAAAGGCAGGTGCAGGATCTGCAAAGGACCATATGGCGGGAGCTCGCTTCAGTAAAAGCGTCCCTACTATTTGGCGTAGGTTTAGCTGCTTAGTCCTCATGTAGTCCTTTATCGCAAAGATGTCCTCATACAGGTATCTAAAGGCGATTCCTGTATCGTGATTAATGCTGGCGCTGCCAATTTCACCACCAGTAAGCTCTGTATAAGCCAGTAGAGGGAAATTTATGCCACATTGTTTCAGCAATACATTTAGTGTTGTGGTTCGTACATTGATTTCTATTAAATAGTAGCTGCCGGTTATGGCATCCTTTTTAAATTCTATTTCAGCAAAGCCCTTATAGCCTATAGCTTCTAAAAACGGTGCCCCAATATCATACAGCGCTTTTATGTGCTTCTGCCGCGTATATACAGAGGCTCCAAAATTGATCGGATATTGCCTTAGCTTTTGACACGTCATCCAATGGGTGACTTTGGAGTCTTGATTTAAGTAAGTGTCGAAGGTGTACATGTGGTCATCAAAGCCAGGTATTATTCTCTGAACAATTACCTCCAAACCCTCCCCATGGGCCTTTTCTACTGCACTTACTACATCCTCCTCATTTTGACACATAAACATCTTAGCACGGAACTTAGCCATAAAAGTGGGTGAATCGGTGGGCTTCACAATACAGGGGAAACCGATCTCGCTTCTTACTCTTTCTAAATAACCAGCCTCATCAGTTGCCAGTGTTTCGGGTACCTGCACACCATGCTCCACTGCTATACTGTGGAGGGCCTGCTTGTCCATCAGCCTTGACCATAGTCCCTGCTCCGTCATATTTATGAGATAATACTTTTTTAATTCCTCAAGATGCCGGTCTATAAATTCAACGTAAGCATCGGCACAGGGAAAAAGGACTGGCTTATGCTCCTCTTTTTTTGCAAAGGCTATTAAAAAGTCAAGAAATTCCTTCTCCTGTTTGCTGTAATGCGGTGCTATTAAATGCTCCCGTAAATATTTAGATTTGGAAGCATAGCAGTTTTCCTTTGTATAGTCTACTGCTACTGTATATATTCCATTATAGCCTAAGCATCGGATGACGCTAAGGCCTATATAATAATTTGAGCCAAGAATGACTGCTTTATTCTCCATAAAAACCTCCTTTAGTGCTGTGGTTTTCATCCTGAATCTCTCTTTCTCAATTAATCTAATTTTTCGACATATTATATATTCAACAATTAAGACGATTTTCCTTTAGATGGATAAAAATAAAAGAGCCTTAATTATAAAGCTCCATTCTACTCAATTCTTATATAATGGTATTATTGCTTAATCTTACAGGAAGTATTAAATACTCATAAGCATCATTTGCTACAGATTTTATAACCGCCGGCGAATTACTTCCATTAGCGAAACATATTAAAGCTTCATCTTCATCAAATACCCTTAAGCCTTCTAATAGATAGCTATTATTAAAGGCAATAACTAGGTCCTTGCCCTTCTTCTCGATGTTAAGCCGCTTTGATATACTGCCTATTCCTGCATTTGAATGAATTAAGAGCTCATCATCTGATATTTCCAGCTTAACCCCTGTATTGCTGTAGGAAGCAAAAATTGAAGTAATCTCTAGAGAGTATAATATATCCTTTGTATTCACCCTAATCTGCGTTTCAAATTCAATAGGTATTACAGACCTATGGCTTATAAAGCTACCCTGAAGTAGCCTTGTAATTATCTTAATATTGTCAAAGCATAGGGCTGCATACTTGTCCTGAAGAGCGATTTTTACCGTGCGACCCTCTTCTGCAGACAAAAGCTTCCCTATTTGTATTAAGCTGCTTCCGGGTATTATTGCCTTTGCCTCCATTCCAGTAGTATTACTGCAGTGATGCCTTGCTAAAGCAAATCTATATCCATCGGTGGCAGCCATAATAATTTCATCATTTAATACTTCCAATAAGCACCCGGTTATAGATTGCATATGCTCTCCCTTGGATACCGCAAAGCCAGTCTGTTTAATCATTTTATTTAAATGCCCTTCGTCAATAAAAACAGCGTTAGCCTCAGGTATAGTAGGTAGCTGTGGGAAATCCACAGAATCAAAGGCCTTTAAGCTCAAATCCAGCTCCTTGCTCTTAATCTCTATTTGATGCTTATCCGTAAGTCTAAGCTCTATAAATTCATCCTTAAGCCGTTTAACTATATCCCAAAATAATCTACCATCTACAACAATACTGCCGGGCTCTAGGACGGTTCCCTTTATAGCTATCTCTATGCCCAGCTGCATATCATTTGCCGTTAAATAGATAAGATTATTTTCACCTCTTATCAGTATCCCTCTTAGGATCGGCATAATGGAGCTACCGGATATTGCTTTTTGTACTGCGTTTAACCCCTGTAGCAATTGCTCCCTATCGGTCTTGATTCTCATTTTATCTCCCCTTTGTTTATGCCAGCTTTCTAAGCTGTTAATCCTGCTTCACCAGCCCCATTATTATACGATCCTCATATTTTTCAGTGTAGCGGTTGTATACACTGTCAAGCTTAATTCCCTCTTTGACAAAGCCCATAGCCTCCGCAAGCCTTATGGATGAGTGGTTTTCTGGATGTATAGCTACCTCAAGCCTATTCAGTGTACAGCTATTAAATAGATGCTCAATAACGCATCTTACCAGAGGGCTCATTATTCTTCTGTTCCAATAGGACCTGTTGAGAATGTATCCCAGATGACCATTGTTATTTCGAAAATCAATGCTGTAAAAGGAAATTAGCCCTATCAGCTTATTGGTTGACTCCTCTACAATGCACCATTTGATAAAGTGCTTATTTTTATAGGCGCCCCTTACCAGTTCAACCATACCGCCTGCATCCTCAATGGCTTTCATAGGCTCCTCTCCCTGATATTGCATTACCTCTACATCTGAATATATCTCATAAATATCCCTGCAATCCTTAAGCTCTATTTCTCGAAGGATATAGCCTTCAGTTTTAATTACAGGAAATTCCTTGAATAACATCGATGGATTTATCATTTTGTCTCCTTCACTCTATAGATGCAATTGCCTTAGCCATTAACAATGTATCAGGTAAATAATATTTAGACATTCTATTAGCTGAATATTCCTTGATTCTATCAGCCTCCGTCTCAATGATACTGAATCCCATCTTTTCATAGAAGGTTATCGCCCAGGTTGCCCTTGAATGTACCAATAAAGCTACTTTTTTAATACCTTTATTATAGGACTTCTTTTTGATAGCCTCCAATGTTTCAGTACCAAAGCCTTGGCCTTGATAATTGCTCAATATATATATGGCAGTTAAATAAAGGGTTTCTTCATCTAAAGCAACCGTACCTATAAAGCCGATATTCTCTTTTTCCTGTTGTATAATCTCTATTTCATAAGCATCCGGAAGTCCCCTATCTAGATATCTATTTGCCTGCTTATTAAAGGCACCGGGCAATATACTATCATAAAGCTTAGCTGCATCCAGACATACCTTCGATAAAAATTCCCTATCATTATCCATTGCTTTAATTATTTTTAACATTTTTTCTCCAGTCTTTTGATTAGAATTTACATACTTTCATTATCATAGAGGCTCTCCCGTAAAATATAATATATAGCTCGACCTCTTCTCAGATTTCTATCCTCACAGTAAAATCAATCTTAGAATCAAATATATCTTCCAGAGTATTTTTTCTGTATTCTGAATACAAATATGGTAACGATTATAAGTCCCACAATTGAAATGCCAATTCTAAAGGACCTATGAATCTGGGGTATAAAGCTCATAATACTGCTGGACAATATGATTATGCCAAGGGCAAATATTGTTTTTCCCATTTCGATGCTGTAGCCCTTAAGGTCCTTTACCCCTTGAATATTATACTTGTGGATTAAATCAGTTTTGCCCCGTTTCCATATTAACCAGCCGGATACAATTAAGGCAGCAGCAAGTATGATTGATAAGCTATTATACTCAAACATCTTAAATCTCCTCCCATTTTACTATTCCTTTAATATGCTTCTCCTGTTGAGTTCAGGCTCCTTTATAATTAGGGTGATGCACAGCTCCTCAAAGGCCGCTAAAATAATGATTGTCAGAAGACCCTTTATTACAATTGAATTAGAAGTAATCATCAGCACTATAGGCATGCAATAAACAATAAGTCCTGAAGCTTTATTACCTATAGTATGCAGCAGCACCACCCTTTTATATTTCAGCTTTGTTAGCAGCATATTAATTAATCGTATTGCCAGTATGATTGCTATATAGCGGCTGCCAACAGCAAGTGCCCAGGGGTATTGCTGATAAAAGACATATACCAGTATAGAATAAAAAACAACATCTGCGATAGAGTCTAATTGAGCACCCAACTGAGTGTCACAGCCATATTTTCTTGCAATATATCCATCCAGAACGTCGCTGATGCCTATAAGTCCATAGATTAGAACAAAGGCAAAGGGAGCTGATATGAGTCCTAGTAACATTACTGATAGGATAATTCTTATGATGGATATAACATTTGGGATGTTTCTGTTAATTTTTCTCATACTCCTCTCGTTGTTTTACTCCTCAGTAATTCCATATCTAATATTCCTTCATCTTATGTCTATAGATATAATTTAGATAATTGCCTTAATAAAAAAATCCCTTAAGCCCTTTGTTATTTGACTTTCCATTGTGCTAATATCATCTTTTTTTATATCAAAGTAATATTTACCTGTTCCAATATGTATGGAAAGTGAATCCAAAGGGAATCCCATTTCCTTAATTGAATGGGCTTTATCTGATATGAAAAATTCCTCTGATGCTATATCATCTCCATCATATTCATATATATTGCCATCGTTTAAGACCAGACAAATTGCATTTTTATATCTGGCCTTTAAGGGTCCCCCGGCTTCTCTGGCTAGGCTTGAATAGTATTCAATTATTTCTTCATCTGTCAGTTCTCTACCCATTACCCTTCTTATATGGACTCCTGGCTGTAGATGGGGTTCAATTCCATCTATGTACAGCCCTGAGTCACAGGAGAAAACAGGTATTTTAATAGCATTATAATATGCCATAGCCTTTATCCTTGCATTCTCTAATGGAGTATTTCCACTTTCATCTATGAAATCCACCTTTGTTTTGATATCTTTTAGACCTATTATTTCTATATCCAAGCCTGAAAGCATATTTTTCATAGACTGCAGCTTAGCTAAATTTCCTGTACCGTATAAAAGCTTCATAAAAAACCTCCAACATCATTTGTTTTACTTTTCAACCATGCAGATATACTCCCTTCTTGTCAGCTCATAGAAGGAAGCATAGTTTGGGAATAATTCTCCTGTTACCAATTAGAGATTCCACCTCTCCAGCATCAGAACAGCCCATCTTCAGGTAGAAGTCCTTTGCCTGAGGGCTTGTTACCATTGTGAGCCTCTGAATTCCTAGTTCACTACTGGTATTAATCATATGCTGCCACAGCAGTTTCCCATATCCACATCCTATATAATTGGGCTTGATAAAGAGGTATTCTAATTCAGCCTCATTTTTATTTACTATAATTCCATAGAAGCCGATAATCTCCTCCATCTCCAGCACATAGGTAGGGTTATGGGTAATAAAGTCCTCTGTGATGCTATACTGCCTTTTAAACTCCGCCATATATTCAGAGTCATAGCCCCAATAAGCCTCAGACGCTATTGCTATATGAGTTAGTATAGCTGCTTCGGAAGTTGAAGCCCTTCTAATTATCTGCATATGTACCACCTCTATCATTATAAGTACTTTTTTTATAGAAGTATTTCCTTCATAAATCGCTCCTCTGTTAAGAGCTTACCTATTTTTATCTCCTTAAGCCTGTTTTCTTGAAGAAACCCCAGCTTATAATAGAAGTTTTTTGCCCTATCATTATCAACAAGGACCCATAACGTTGCATATTTGAAGCCCCTGTTGCTTAGCTCCTGCATATCCCAATCCATTAGTTCTCTGCCAAGTCCCCTATTCCAATATTCGGGTAATAGATATATTCCCCAGATCTCACCATAGGTAGTATTCAGATCATCATCTCTATTTGGGCCAAGGGTAAGAAAGCCAGCAGGCTTATTGTCCACTATCATTATAGCGGTTTCCTCTCTTTTGTCTTTTAGGGCCTCTGCAAAGTATTTGCTTCGTTTTTCTACAGAGATATTGTCCAGTATTTCATCGGGAATGATGCCTCTGTAGGCAGCTCTCCATCCTTCTGTATGAATGAAGCCTAAGTCTTCTGAATCATTATGGTTTGCCCATCTAATGCTTACATTTTCCACAATATCATCCCTTTGCTAATGACTGCTATGCACAGCTTTCATAATGCTCACCAGATACTCATCCATTCGTTTAGTCATTAAACTATTATTGAGATGGGTAACCCCTAAATCAACCCAGCCCCTATAGACCTCCGGAGGTCCTGGTAAGAACTCAATAAGGGTTAGAAGGTCCCAATAAGGATGATACTCAAAATTCCCTTCCATCAATTCGATATACTTTTGTAAAAATAAATTTGCAGCCTCTGTACCGATTAATAGAGCTAGATTTAGTCTGCAATGCCCTACATCTATACCAGCAGGACCTATGCAGGCATTGATCCAATCTACAATCCCACTGACCTTGTTATCTTTAAAAAGAATATTTGCAGGATGATAATCGCGGTGAATAAAGCGGCATTTTGTAATTGGTTGACTTCCTTGTAGGATGTCTATGGCCTGTTTCCATTGATCTGGATGTTTAGACCAGTATGGTATCTCCAATTCACTAATTTTGTTATAGGTGTGATAGCTCCATGGTGTACTGATATCTACTGAATGTATGGACTTGAGGGCTTCAGCCATTCCATGCATCCAATCTTGAAGGTAATTGGGGCTTAGAGTAACATTGCCCTCCAGCATAGTCATTAATACTGATGGATAATGAACTTTTGCTCCCATTTCATCAACTGCTATTAAAAGAGGGGTAGCTACATCTATTTTGGCAGCCGCCCTTAGGCTTGTGGCCTCCTGCAGTGCCAAATCTGGCTTTCTAGCTAACCACTCCATATCCGTTATTTGCCTGAGAACTAAAGGTGGTTGACCGGAAACATCTAGCCTATATATTTCAGAGGACATTCCTCCCTTTAATGGTACTATTGACTTTATGGCTGCATTATTGCCTAAAACATCCTTTATCCATATTTCTAGGTCTGCTAAATTCATTCCATCAGCTCCTTAGCCTTGGAAACCAGCATATTCCAATAGGCGACTATATTTATTTAGGTTCAAATTATATCAACTCATATTCTAGCTGACAGTCATAAGGCTCCTTTGCCACCAGTTCTTCATTGTATTCCAAGGCCTCTACGCAGCCCATGGCCTTATAAAAGGCTTGAGTCTCCTCGGAGGAATGGGCAGAAATATATAGCTTTTTCCCTCCTAATTCTTGGGCTTTATTAGCCATTTTGATAAATAGAGCTTTTCCAATTCCCTTATTGCGGTAATCGCTTGATACGTGCAGACTAGATAGCTGAAGATATTCTCCTGCAGAGCCAAAGGGCATACTCTCTACTGATGCAAAGCCTATCAAAGCATTATTATCAAAGGCAGCAATGACAGCACCACCGGTTATTAGTGTGTTTTTAAGGCACTCAACCAGATATTTGTATTCCTCTAAGCTCCATTCCTCAACAAAGGCTATATCCTTCAAAACCCATACTCCTGCCTCTTTACGCCAGCAGCGATTAACTTTTTGATAACGGTTAAAGCTGGCAAATAAACAGAGTTCTATTTCTTCTTCTTTAAATTCTCTGTATATAATTTTTCTCATAAACTACAATTCCTTACCACAGGATTTACAAAACCGTGCATCCTCATCATTCAGTTCCTCGCAGCTTCTGCAGCGAATCTTAATTATTTCCTTTACTTCGGTATTAGAGCTGCGGTCGAAAAAATCTCTAGCGACATCTACATTTTCAATGACATCATTTATCATTTTTCCCTTTGCTTGGCTAAAGGGCTGTAAATCTTCTCTGGCCTTTTCTGGATCTAAAATTAAGCCTGATCCTGCAGTACCTCTTTGTCCTATGCTCATAAGCACACTGCCTATAATTATACAAATCATGCCTATAACTGCCCTAACAAAAAAAGGCGGAGGCCCAAAGCCGAAGCTGGGCTCAAAGGTTATAAAAAATGATGACATAAAAAGAATAAAGCCTATGACCATTAATGCCATTCCGAAATAATAAAGCTGTTTTCTCGTGCTAGATATTTTATTACTCATTTTCTCATCTCCTGTCATTGTCAATATTAAAGGTCACTTACTTCATTTTATAATACTCAACACTTTATTTAGGGTTTCTTCTATAGTGTTCTGACTATTATCGATTTTAGTAGTGGACATGGAATCGTATAAGCTCTGTTTGAATATGCTGGCATTTACCAGCTCCTCTTTCTGCTGGAGGCTTATCTTTTTGTCGGTTGAGTATCTGTCAAATATTCGCTCCCTCAATTCTTCCTCGGAGCATACTAATGTTATCCTATAGATATCAGTCTCAAATGATTTAACCCAGCTTAGAACTTTGTCCATCAGCTCTTCTGTATGAAGAACCCAACTGAATATAATATATTTGATTGAATTATTCCTCATAAAGTTCCCTAAAAGATATCTAATATTGTCCTCTACCATTGCTTTATTTTCTTCATTTACTACAAAGGGATTTATGCTCCAGCACCAATCACCGTCCAACCACACGGAGTTATTCAGTTCTTTATTTAGGTGGCTACAGATGGTGGTTTTGCCGGCACCCATGGTTCCGTTAATTATAATTAGCTGCTTTTTCATTCCATCACCTTTTATTCAGATTCCATAAATACTGCATGGTTGGTAACTTTGAGACCACATTTCTCATATAATCTTTGAGCAGGAATGTTATCTGTATAAAGCCTTACCTTTACTGCATTTGTTAACCTCTGAACTTCAAAGGCCTTTTGCATCAACAGAAAGGCTATACCCCTTCTTCTATATTCGGGTGCTGTCCATATTTCATCAACATATACAACCCCTCTGTACCATTTCCCTATCTTTGGAGTATGAATAACTGTAATCCAGCCTACGAACCTTCCCTCCAATAGAGCACCATAGGCATAAAAGCCCTCCTGCTTTAGCTGCTGCAGTGCTTCGCTAAAATCCTTATCTCTGCTGATCCGTTTTTCATCCACACTTCTTTCAATCCCATTAACTCTCCAGGCCACCATATCATCAAACTTGTGGTAGTTATCCTCTGATATCCTCTCTACAACTATATCTATATTCCTCATTCTCTAATCGCTCCTCATTAGCTGTGCCGATTTTAGGCGGGTTTACTTATTCCTTTTATAATTTCATATTCCTCAGTCAACCTTCCTATATATTTAATAGGCTTTATGAGTATCTCCCCCTATATAAACAAAGAGGTAGAAAATAGCATAAATGAAGAAGCTAAGTATAAAGAATTGCATCGAAAACACGAGTGTTGTTCTATTTATGTTAGATAGAAGATATTTTAATAAACCTATAGGATTAAACACGACGTCCCAGGAGTTAAAGCGTATAAACCTGCCCAAATATATGGCATATCCGCTTAGCATATGTACAAAGACAGCAAAGCTCCAGCCAGCTAGCCTACTGCTCCTTCTCTCAATATGAGTTTGAAGAGTATAAAGTGAAAAAGCACTTAATGCACAGCCTATAAATACGGCAAAGGTTATTGATAGAAGATTATTCCACGGAAGCCGCTCAAAACTATATAGTATTTGTGGAAGACCTGAGTAGGGTGAATAGGCTGGGTTTGGGTAATAAAAGCTATCATTACTGAGATGTATGTAGTCTGTAATGATGTATACTGCATTAGGAAAAAAGAATAGCCATAGAAGTCCGGAAATCAACTTACTAACCTTTCTTAATCCAGAGGAGGGCTTTGAAGCATTGTATATAAAAATTAGTGAAAACACCATAGGCGCCCATGCCAAAATCAGATTCCATATTAGGTAATAGGTATTAAAGGGACCTCCAAAGATTATCCAGCCTATTAATAAAATAGTGAATATTGCCAATACCAATGTTGCCTTTATCATTCTGTTGTTCATTGTATCACTCCATTTAAGCTGATTTTAATAGATACTACGTTTGATAATGCTCATTGTTTTACAATGCAGTTATATTTCCCTTTAGTAATATAAAAGGAACAACTATATGTATCAAAATATAGACTATAAGGAAAACGGATCTAAAGGTATGCTTGTAAATACCTGTTTCACTGCCTTTTTCCTTAATATAATGTCTAAATGCCAGTCTATGCTTATATAACTGTATAGCTCCTATAGTAAAAAACATAAAAAATAAAGCAATGTGCAGTATATTTCTAAATGGTAACTTTAGCATACTAAGCAGTGAATTGTATAAAATCCCAATATAAAATTATTGAGCACATGTAATAATATAGCCCATTTTATAGAATATTCAATAGCTACATATCCTAAAATTAAACCTACCACAGCTGCAAAAACACTCTGAAATAAGTGCATGTGCATAAGTCCAAATAGAATAGAAGAAATGACTATAGCAAATACCTTCCCGTATTTTTCTAGAGCTTTCAGTATTGCTCCTCTGAATAATAGCTCTTCAAAAATTGGTCCTATAAAAGCCACATATATTATTTGACCAAGGCCTGTATCAGACACCTTAATCGAATCGATGTATTCCTGAATACTATATCCAAAAATGTTGAAACCCAATTCAGTAAGCCTAGAAAACAAAATAAATATAAATTGACTTCCTAAAAGCAACAGCACAATGAACCAAAACACTTTACTCTTCATTTCCTTATTTATGAACCTTAAATCCTTTATTAGTGCTTCCTTACGATATATACAAATATGTAATACCATATAGTCAAAAGCCATTCTTGGTTTTTCATTGCATTTATTACATTTTCGGGATCTAAAATACTATTTGGCGAGTACTCTTGTATATAATAACTACAGAGCCAGCCTATGAAAATCAATACTGAAATTAATTCTAAATAAATCAATATTCTAGAAAGCTTGTTTATGTCTTTTCTTAGAGTTTTTTTATCATAATTTATTTCACGTACGGTATTCTCCATAGCTTAACCCCTTGTTTTCAAATTTTGCATACTTGACTCCAACTAGGTAATTAGCTTTATATCCAAAAAGGAAGTATATTAAAGCTCTATGAGTTATTGGGCTCCTTATCAAACCCTGCTACAAACCTTCTTAGTGCAGGCTTTATAGGCGGACTAAGGTTTGCAGGTATTTGGTCTATATCAAACCACTGTAGATCTAAGACCTCTGATGCTTGAGGCTTTAAATCGCCGCTATAATCATTACATAGGTAAACAATGTCAATTATGCTTACCGTATTTCCATCTGGATAGGTATATTTCATATCCGGCCCCGAAAAAACATCAAATAGTACAAGTCTATTGGCAGTTAACCCTGTTTCCTCCAGAAGCTCGCGTTTTGCAGCAGCCTCTACTATTTCCCCATACTCAACTTTACCGCCATGATATCCCCAGCATTTGTTGTCCTTACGCTGCTGTAGTAGCACCCTATTATCCTTGTATATTATTACACTGGCACCACATGATTGATAAAAGTTTTTCATCCAGCTTCTCCTCCTATTTTCAAACGGCATAGCCCTTGTGCCTTAGATATTTTTTTAGGGTTGCAATATGCATTGGATAAAGCAGCTGTGGATTATGCACTAGCTCCTCTAACTCCTCCAGCGTAGTCCAACGCATATTTTTTGATTCATTGGATTCAGTAAGTAGCTCTCCACAGACCTTGCAGATAAACACCTGCACCATTATGGGATAGCCTCTTATTATGTTTTGAGAGGAGGAAAAGGGTTCATAGTTTATAACTCTATAGTCCTCTGCCTCGACAAATTCAGATTCCTTTTCACCCTTTATTTCAATGATATCCAAGCCTGTCTCTTCCTTAATTTCTCTTCTCAAGCAATCGAATATATTCTCAAATTCTCTAATTTTGCCTGCGGGGATCTCTATTAAACCAGCTTCATTTCTTGCTTCTTTTTTATGCCTTTCCTGTAATAAAATATAATCCTTACCGTCTATATTACTTTCTAATATCCCTCCAACCCCAGGTATACAAAATCGCTCCATAGTAGCCTCCTATATCATTCTGTATATTATATTTATTTCGGTGGAAATTGCATATCATATACTTCGAGCTTTTCCGAGTCCACAAAATATAACAATAAGGCGACTCGGATTATGTGGGTTTACTCTTGTGAGTCTATATTCCCCTTATTTTTAAATCTAGCCTCATATTTACTTAAAGCACCTTCTAAGCTTTTTTTAAGATCAACCTCTGCTTCATTTGCTATGCATATGAGACTAAAAAGCACATCTCCAATTTCACTTTCGAAGTCTTCAGTGGGCTTGAAATTTTTTTTGCCATAATCAGTTGACTTTAAAACCTCTTTTGAAAGCTCGCCAACCTCTGAAGATAAATCAACAGTCCTTATGACCACATCTGTCGTAAGACCCTTTTCTGTTGTAAACTGCTTGACCTGCTCTTGAATTTCCTTCATTTGTGATGCCTCCTTTGCAGCAATTGTATGTATAGTATACTATCGTTACTTTAAACTCTGATCAAGCTTATAAAGAGAAATTAGGATATCTAATTATTCATTGGACTATTAACAAATGATTTCCTTCCATATTTACATAATTTTACCATGCTTACTTAAAAATAATAGGGTTTTTATAAACCCCATCGTGTTTCATTATTAATATACATACATTGAGTAACATTGAACTAATTATAGCATTTTTATCGTATTTTTAAAATATTATGACATATTATGATTCTATAAAATTACATTATTTCCTACAAAATATTTATAAAGATTATGTCCAGTCCGTATGCCTCAAGAGCGGATAGCCTGCAGCCTTAGGCCTAAGCCTTCTATAGGATTGCTGAGCTTGAATGGCTACAATACCTTTGTCATGCTCACCATCCCTGGCAGATAGCCTAGCTTTTGATTTAATTCCAGCATACTATGGTTATTATAGTGGGTTGTGGTATGAATAGTATTGATTCCTTTGGATTTACACCATTCTTCAAGCTGTTGCTTTAGCTGTGTTGCAATACCTCTTCCTCTGAACTCCTCAGTTATATATAAGGACAAAATCATTATGCTATCTTGCTGATTCTCCTTCCTGTATGCCCATATGAAGCCCCTAACCTGTTTTTCATCATCCTCAGCCACCATCAAAAATAAATCCTCAGCCTTTGTATTTTTAATTCTCTGAACGGCTTCTTCTATCTCCACTTCAGTTACTATATACTCAGGCATCCATAGCTTTGGGGTTAAATTATGCCACTTAGATATTTGATATAATAGCAAATCTAGTTCAAGATTACAGGCATTAATTAATTCTATTCTCTTGTATTTCAAGCGAATTACCTCCTTATGTCACCTAAGCTATTTCTGAATAAGTTTTATTATATCCTTGATGATTGGTATATCAGGTGGGCTTATATTCTCCGGTAATTCACCTACACTGAAAAACCTAGCTTCCTTAACCTCGTTATTATTTGCATTCAATTGCGATTCCGTCATGTAGCCTCTATATGTAAATAAATTAATTACATTATATACTTCATCCCCATTAGGATACTTATAATAAAAATCTTTACCTGAATAAACCTTAAAGAAGCTAATTGTAAGGAGCTTTACTCCTATTTCCTCATAAACCTCCCTTTTAACAGCCTCTTCAATACTTTCACCCAGCTCCAGCATTCCGCCTATAAAGCCCCAGCAATCGTTGTCAGCTCGCTTTTGAAGCAGTATTTTGTTTTGATGATTGATAATTGCTACCCCTGCACCACAGGCAATTAAAGGCCTTGAGCCAACTGTCTTTCTTAAGTCCATTAGATAATTCATTGTTTTCCTCCTTTATTTGCTATTGCTTTATTTATGTACTTAATTCTAAATGACTTTTACTTGAAATTATGTATTTCGACATGAATAGGCATGGATTATTTTCATCCCAAATTGTTTTGAAAACCTCTAGAGGTCTAAAGCCCATAGATAAGTAAAAAAGCCTTGTTTTCTCGTAGCTTTTGCTTTCTCTTGATCCATCAAGGGTTTTAACAGTTAAAAACTCTATTCCATTTTCGCTACAATACTCCTCACATTTGCTGATGAGTCTTTTACCAATTCCCATTCGGTGATAATCCTGCAATACACCCATGACACAAACCTCCGCAGTATACTGATTATGCTCTTTTACAGCAACAAAGCCTACGGGATTTTCATTACTGTAGGCTGCATAAAAGGGCATTTCACGAGAAATTAGCATATATTCCTTTATTGATTCTTCAACTCCAAACCAATTGGGCAATTCCCCTAATATACCTTCACATATCAGGGATTTCTGATCCTTATCTGTTATATTTTCTATCTTAATTACAAATTCCCTCCTCAATCATTTAATATAATAAATGCCAATTATTTCTTAAAGAATATAGTCTAGTATTTTCATAAGATTATTGGTTTTAAGATAAAAATCCGCTCTTCCTTTTAGCTTATTGCTGTAGTTAATAGCGATTGACCTACCGCTATTTTCAAACACTTTAATATCTGATGCACTATCCCCTATGGCTACAACCTCATTCATAGTGACATAATTCTCTTCACAATATTGCTTTAAGCATTCCAGTTTACCGCTGTCTCCAAGGTGATTAAGGATATCACCAGTAAATATTCCTTCTTTAACCTCATACATGCTGCCGAAGACTCTATCGAATTTAAAGCGATTTCCTAGTACCTCTGCAACCTGTATAGGTCCTGCAGTCACAAGAATTGTCTGAAGACCACTTGTTTTCAAATTCTTCAAGACTTCTTCAATATTACCTATCAGTTCAATATACTTAGAGAATTCATCTTCAATCCTTTTTACCTCCAACCCTCTAAATAAGCGTGCCTTTATATAATCCGCTTCAATCCATGAAATTTCGTCGTTTTCTTCTTTGGCTTCAATTTCCTTTACTTCCCTCTGCCTTCCCATTAAAACACATAGGTACTCTACGGAATTGGTATTTGTTATTAGTGTGCCATCCATGTCAAAGCAAACCAGCTTAAATTCATGAAGCATAAAGACCTCCTATATTAAAGTTGCTATATTATGACTTAGCCAAAGCCTTCTTATATGTCCTGTAAGCTGAAATAGCTGTATATACTTTTTCTAAGCTCTATATAATCCAGCTCCATAATTTCTTTAAGGCTATAGCTCTTGTTTAATTCCTCTACTATCTTTGTTCCATAATAGTAGGCTAGTCTATACTCTGTAAGATTTTCGAATCCCACAATTGAAAATAGCTGTAGCTGCAGCTCTTTATCTAATTTCCCTGACTTTATAGAGAACGTAAGTCTATTTGCGATGTCCAATTTCAACCCTTCGCAGTTAGCCAGCCAGGCATCTAGGGCCTCATCCCCTAAAAAACCAAACCAGTAGGCTTCCCTAATTGGAATTCCCATCAGTCTGCTGCTGAAATAAGTGGATATCCCTTCATTAAGCATTCTTTTAAAGTAGTGCTCCTCCAGCCCTAACCATTCATTGGGGGCAAAGCTATTATTAATGTTATAGTGGATAGGATGTACCAGCTCGTGGGCTAAAAAGACCTCTATATTGTAGATTTCAACAGTCATCATCAAGGTTGTTAGCTCAAAAAATCCATATGTCTCGTCATTTACCAATAAGCCGTGACCGTCTATTGTACCGTCACCAATAAAAAGCACAATATCGGGGATGTTATTTAATTTTAGTTCCTTCATAAGCTTTTCACTAACTACATTAATTTTATCCTTTAGCCAAGAGGAAAAGCTGTACAGGGCCTCCGTATTTACAGATTGTATATTATTGTTTATTGCTATAAATAAGTGCTCCTTATCATCGTAAATGCTATTAAAGGCCTTGGATAAGCTATAATACGAGTCAATAAAAGTTCTGTAGCCCTCATTTTCTTTATAGTCTTCAGTCAGCTGTTCCTTGTAATAATCAATAAATTTCATAGCTAAGCCTACCCTCTATTATATTCTCCATTGCTACCTCTACCTCATTACAATTCTCATTTACAAATAAAGCTCATAGGAGGAAGCCTTATCATTTTCCGCTACCTTTACAAATCCAACGGCTGTAAATAACCTCCTTGATCTTTGGTTGTAGTGATATATCTCTGGTATGTAAATTCTCTGTAAGTCGATTTCTCGAGCCCGCTTCAGTAGCTTTCCTATCACTAATGCCCCTATTCCTCTTCCCCTATAAATCTTCTCGCCTATAACTATAGGGAAATTCTCCTCTGAAAGCGTCACATCACCAATAGCCCGCCATTTATTGTCCTCTAATGCTTCAATAAAGTATAGTTCGCCTGTCATGCTTAGATGACTATACATCCTCGCTATATCCTCATGAGTATAAATTCTGTCTATTGTACCCTCTGAATAATACATTATATCTCTGTCGCTATACCATTCTATTCCTTTATACCATTCCGCCTCATGGGGCTTTTTTAGTCTAAGTTCATCCGAAATGTTTATTAACTCAGGTTGAGGAATATTATTGATAGGCATTTTGTTTCCCCCTAATTTTCAATTAACTTTGTGAGTTTATTTTTAGAGCTAAGCTTTTCTATATATCCTTTGACTTATTAATCTGCCGTAATATATCATCTAATTTTCTTTCAATTTCTAGGATTTTTTCATCATTTTTCTTAATTCGTCTGGGCACTTTGACTAAAAAGTTATATATCATAAAAATGACACCAACTAAAACTAACGTATTTATTAATTGAAATATAAAGGTCCAGCCGATTTCAACACCTAAATTCATTAGAAAACCTCCTCTGTTATTGACATTTCACTATACACTTCTTTTGAGCAAAATCACTATCAATTCTGATTCATTCTGTAATGATGTGCCCACTCTTCTCAAATGGGAGCTCCGTCTTATTCACTATAGCAAAGCCCTTCAATTTAAGCTGTGGTTTATTGAAATCCAACAGGCTTGAATCACCAAAGACCTCTTTAACAGGAGCGTAAAAGCTAAAGCTAGCCTTCTCCCCTCTTTTTAAATTAATCTTTAAATTGGATTCTGCCCTTCCCTCCAGTGTAAATGGATTTGTTTTTGTGCCATTGCCGGTTAATACAGGATAATATAACTCTAAGCGGAGGTTAGTTATTTCGATATTTCCTTCATTTGATACCTGGAGTACATAAGTTTGATCTTCTTCTCTTATTTTACTTGTGAGTAGCTTAACTTTAAGATCATTATCATTAAATTGCTCATCTACACTGACGGCGCAGCTGATTAGAAATACTAATGTTGCTATTACCATTAAAATAACTATTAGCTTTTTCATTTTTTCCTCCTTTACATAAGATGTTAATAATCCCCTCTATCAATTAAGTGTCCATCCTGATCAGCTCATTAATCAGCTTGTCCCTATATACTAAATCATCACGATCCTTAAATCCTCTTTTTTCCCAAAAGGAATTCCCTAATTCATTCTTTTCAAAGACAACTAATGCAACTTTATTTATTCCTTCGCTCTTCAAAGCCTTCAGGGCAGCATCCACCAGTGCCGTACCAGCCCCTGATTTGCGTTCTGATACAGCTACTGCAGTATGATGTATATATCCTCGCCGACCATCGTTTCCGCATATTATAACTCCAATAATTGCATTATCCATCTCAGCAACAAAGCAGGTATTCGGATTGCGTCTCAGATATTTCTCAATTCCCTCTCTTGAATCGTCTAGGTTATTCAAGCCCATCCCCGGCGTATTTGTCCAAAGATTATAAACAGCATTATAATCTTCTATTGTCATTTTTCTTATTATCATTTTTTAGCCTCCCCTAAAGCTTATACAAATTCTTTATTAAAAATCTGTTGAAGCTCCTCAAAGCAATCTATTTTATAATCGTATTCCTTAATCTCACCAAAGCCATATGCTGCATAGATGAAAGGTATTCCGGCATATCTAGCAGCAGCTAGATCTCCTTTTGTGTCCCCAACATATATGGGAGATATAAGGTTATTTCTCTCGATAATAAGCTTAATATTCTCTCCTTTGCTTAATCCGGTTCTTTCTGCATTTTCATAGTCTTTAAAGTACTGATCTAATCCATGAAATTTATAAAAAGCTTCAATATATCCGCATTGGCAGTTGCTTACTATATAAAGCTTATGTTCTTTGCTTAAGTATGAAAGTGTTTCCTCCAGCTTATCATAAAGAATAGTATGCTGCTTCTGTAGAAGCTCACATTCTTCCTTGAGAAAATGATCGGCTATTTTAAGTCTTTTTTCCTCCTCCAGATATGGAAACAGCTTTAATGCTAAATCCTTTAAAGCTAAACCCATAACACCTTCAATGTCTTCTATGGTCAAAGGTCTTTCAATCTCTTTATACTTTCTTATGGTTGCATTCCAGGTTTCTAAAATACCAGTGGTTGCATTCCATAGGGTACCGTCTAAATCGAATATTATGCTGTCAAACTTCATTGCTTTCCCTCCAAGCTGTGTCTAATTTTCTTCACGGTAATATACTTTGCCGAAAAAACCATCTACGTGATCAAACTTATTTGTCATCTCATTGTTATATAAAAACTGAACACCATCTATCCATTCTTCAGTATATTCCTTCTGTAAAAATGTATTAACTAGCATTGCTGTAGTTGCACTACCACCAGAGCTACCTTGTAAATAGTTACCAGCCCAAGTCTTTTTATAAGCTGCTTCCAATACGCTGTCAGTATCTACAAGATTTATTACAGCAATTCTATGTCCATTTAAATTTTCAATTCTTAATATTTCTATTGGTAGTGAATCGCAGGAATAAATAGATAATTTAGCTGCTAGCATCGATAGCTTTTCCTGTAGAGAGACATTTCTTTGAAGCATCACAAAGTATTGGGTTCTTATCTCAGAGGTATCTATATTCATTTGATATATTGGCAAAATTATATGAGCAGCTTTATCGAATTCATCTGAAAGAATAGATACCTGCTCATCAATTAATTCCTTCAAAATGGCTGTTCTATTTTCAAGATTTGAAACTCGAGTAGATAGGTATTCGATTTCTTTTAAAATAATCAAATTTTCATCAATTGTAACCTCATAGTCGGTTTCCTTATCAGGGCTTTTTTTATTGCAACCGGTACCTAACAACATAAATGTTAAAAGGAGAATAATTACATAATTTATTTGTCTCATAATCAATACTCCTCATTTCATAATAGCTTTTATCATCAGGGGTTACTATAAGAAAGCAACCCCTGATGACATTTCAGTTAAATTGATGAACCAAACTCTTTGGAGCGTTGCTCCATTGCGAAAGCTAATTTACTTCTTAGGCTAGTTAACCACTCAGGCTCATTTTCCCAGATTTCTGATGAAGCCCTAAGAATTCTTGTGTAGCTATATAGATTTGCAAACCTTCTAAATAGGGGTATGTAGGATAGTAATTCTTCAGAAACATTAAATTCTTCCCTATAGCCTTCCATGAAGTAATCCCTATAGATTGAAAGATCTTTATAACCTAATTCACTACATATACTCTCCAAAGCTCTTTCAATATCCATGACATACCAATGATACATTGCATCATCAAAATCAATAACACTTAGTATATCATTATCAACATCATAGAAGAGATTATCTAATTCAAAGTCATAGTGAATTAAGCCATATAATGAATTATCTTTTGGTAATCTCGATAAGCTTGTAAATAGAAATTCTGCTTCTCGTCTTGCTAAGGCTTCCTGGGGAAACTTTGTTAACTGGCCTTCTACCCATTGTAAGACGTCTTCATATGACCATCGCAACTTTTTAACCGGATTATAATCGGAAGATAGCCTATGCAGTTTCCCTAGAGCTTTACCATGAATTTTGCATATTGTAGTTGTATATTCTATTTTTCCAAGCTGTTCTCCCTTTACCCTGTCAAATACAACTGCATAATAATTTCCCCAAGGTGTGCTAATTTCTATTAACTCTTGGCCATTTTTAGAATTTGATATATTTAACACTGGGTACTCCTTAGTCTTTAAATAATTTATAAAATCTAGCTCGCCAATGAGATTACACTTTAGCTTTTCGTCAAAAGGGGAAAATCTAAGGAATTTTATAGAGCCATTTTGTTTAAAGGGATATACTGCATTTGATGAGATTCTGTAAGAATCCAGCAAATCTAAGGATTCAATGTCATGTTGCCAGTTACCTAAAAGCATTTTTACTAAATCTCTATCATCAAAAAAATACTTAAGCTTTAACATGTTATTCTACTCCTTTTTTTATAGTTTTCTGAAGCAGCAAAATAACACTATGAAACTAGTTGATTTACTGCTTCCCCTTATACCTGTTCACCTTATTTTGTATTAACCGACTTTTCATGTCGCTCACTCCTCTCAAATTTATAATAGTGACTAACCTTAGCTTTACTGAACAACCATTGCTTTTCTAACCCTCATCTAACTTATATAATCTCTAAGAGCTATAACTCCCCCCTGATAAACATTCATATAATCTCATCCTCCAAGCTTGCTATAGTTGATACATTTTAATAAGAAGCACCTTCATTATCTCATAACCTCAATTTTCAAGTATTACATTTCTGGAAGCATACTATAAAGGAACCATTCTTTTTTACTAAAGGCTCCATAGTGGCAAATATAAGCATTAAATCCGTATCTCTTGCAGCTGTTACGATATCCTCTATATCATGGCCCTGCAAACCAAATCTCTCGGTAAATATATGCCCTGTTGCCTTCTCTACTATATTTAAGGCTACATTAACACTTGAGCCATGGCCTTCATTATCCCACATGAAGGAATATGCTTCTGAATCATAATTAAAGGTCTGGCCTATCATTCGATTAGCCTTTGCTTTAGTTCCCCCATCACAGATAAAAATACCTCCATCATTTAAATGGGAAGCTACTCTAATTAGAACCTTACTCAAGTCTTTATCATCTAGAATATGTCCTATGGAGTCAAAGGATACGATCAGGTCGTATTTTTTTCCTAAATGAAAGTCTCTAACATCAAATTTTGATACCATTAAACCCTTTGAAATGGCTTGTTTAAGCATTTCGGAACTATTATCTATACCTTCAACATTGGTGTATCCACTCTCGACTAACAGCTTCATCAATATTCCTGTACCGCAGGTTATGTCCAATATGCTGTTTATCTCCAGCTTAAACTTATTCTCTATAAGCTTTATTAGCTTATAATAATCATTGTGCAGCTCTGGTGCTGTGTCCTTAATATAATCATCATAGAACCTTGAGAAAATCTCGTATGCCTTGTTCATTTCTAGTCCCCCTTTGGCATTGCTTAATACAAATTCATTATGAGGCTATGATTTATCATTACTTTCAACATCATTACTCAATAAGTCCATAATAAATTCACCTATATTGTCTTTAAGAACCATGCCATGACCTGTACATAGGTAATCAACATCCAAGCTACTTATAAATCTTAAGCCTTGAAAGTACTCATCTAATTTATGCTCGCTGTAGGCATTTTCTGTATGCACTAGCTCCTTTACAAAATTGATGGATTTATCCCTTATTTCCTTCCATTCTCCCACAATCTGTCCCTCTGTCTCTTCGCCAAAAAAGCTATGTAAATCACCTGCAAATAAAGCCTTATGATAACTAGAATAGAGGACTATAGAGCCAGGAGTATGGTGACCTACCCATTTATATTTTAAGCCCTTTATAGTACCCGTATCAGAATTAAGCTGCATAACATCCTTCAGTTCTTCAGACCTCAGTAATTGATAGTCCCTGCTGTGGATAAATTTCTCGGCATTAGGAAATATTCCAATACCCCCCACGTGATCCCAATGTCCATGGGTAAGTACAATGGTTGTTATATCTTCCTTTTCTATTCCAATATTGTCTAAGGCCATTGCGAGCTCTTGGCTTTGAATAGCTTTTCCTGTATCAATCAGGATTTTTTCATCTTCAACACAGATAAGATAACAATTATTAAAGGATTTCCAAGTATCATCCCATATCGCTATTGCATACAGACCTTCATGTATTTTTTCAACGATTGATTTCATATTTTAAATAACCCCCTGGTCTTTAAACTTTATCTAAAAACCTACAAATCGTTTCTGCGAATTTTTCAGCATTAGGGGCATACAAGTTATGGTCTGAATCCTCGAATAATTCTACTTCACAATTTTCTATTGACTCCTTGTATAAGCTAATCATTTCATCCGTCAGAACAGCACCGGCTTTCTTTCCTCCAATTATCAATATAGGACAATTAAAAGCTTTTAATTCCGTCCAAAATTCTTTTTCAGTAGACTCCTTCTGTATCCCCTCTAATGCATGTTTACTCATTCTCTCTAAGGTAGCCTTGCCCCTCCACGGCGGCAATCCAGCAAACCACTCCACCCATTTTTCAGGTAATTTCGTATGAACTGCCGGGTAATCACCAATTACTATTCCTTTTACTTTATTTGGAAACCGCAATGCATATCCTAGCATGTAGGAGGTTCCTCTTGAAAACCCATATAAGATACATTCATCTATGTTTTCCTTTTTTATTACTGCCTCTATATCGCCTACATGGTCCTCTAAAGAATAACCCGTTAAAGGTGACGTGCTTTTCCCTCGACCTCTTAAGGATATCGCAATATAATCATGATTAATTTCTTCCATTATATCTATATAGTCCTCTGCACCCTCAGTTAAGCCGGGTATTATGATAAGTGGTGTACTATTACTAGCTTCAGTTAAGCCTTTAATATATTGAATTTCTATATTTTCATTAATTACTTTGTCTTCGATTATCTTCATTTTGTTTCCTCCTAAATTAATAACGAAGGTACTTATCAAAGCTTTCCTTAAATTTTCCGTTAGATCGACATCCCTATCGATGCTTCTGTTTCCTTCATAAATATATATCCATGCTTATTATATAAGTTAATTGCACGGACATTTGAACTCCAAACCTCTACCCTTGATTCTTTTAGACCTAAAGCTCTAAAGTGTGCTAAACCTTGCTTAACTAGGTACTCTCCTAGGCCTTTGTTTCTATAGGCTGATGCTACAAACATATCCTCTAGGCAGCCATATTTAATTCCTGCTTCTTCAGCAGTAAAAAGTATTATATTGGCTATTATTTTTCCGTTGTCATAGACGGCTATACTCTTAAAGCCCTCCTGCTGTTTTAGATTATGTATTTTCTCTATACTGTATGAGTTTTTAAAAACCTTCTGATGCTCAGCAATAAATTCTTGTATTTCTGTATCTGCATTTAGATTTTCTTTTACCTCATAGTCTGATACTTGTAGGTCCTTGATTTCATGATTATTGAGATTGCAGACTAGTATATGCATCCCTTCATCATGCTTAAAGCCTTCTATGCTATTAAAAAACTCTATATTCTCAACTGCATTTGAAAAACAACAATTATAAACCCGGCCAGCATAATTGGGATAGGCCTTTCTCTGCACTTTTGCTCTATTTATCAAATTATGGACTATAAATTTCCTTATGGAATAATCCTTATCCTCTTCTACAGCAGAAGCATCGATGAAGTAATTTACTCTTTGATCCTCATATATGTCCGAATCGATAAATTCATTGATGAAGCCTTTACCTAATATTTTGTCATTTGAATCCACTGCAAATATCTCTCGTTTATCATTTCCGTAAATTAACTTCATTTTTATTCCCCCTATATAATCTTCTTATAAACTAGCAATTAATTAACTTACTGTCCTTGTGAGCCATCAGCAAGATACGGCTGATACATCATAATAGCATGATTTTCTGTTATGTATTGGTCGTCTATAGGTTCCATCTTATGATTGAATACCCTCCTGCGTAAAACGTTATGCCTGATATATCCGCCCCAGTACTCATGGGTAAACCAATGCTTAGCTTCGTATACTTCGTAATTATTGCTTTCTTCAACATTTGTTCGCCATTCTCCAATTAATTCATCTTCAGTGAGATATAGTATAAGCTGATAGGGATAAGCTGTATCGTTATAGATTTGTAAATCCAGATAGTTATAGGAACAGGTGGCTCCACTGCCAAAGGGTAGCCTTCTATTTGAGTCAGGGAAAACATCATAGCTATGTCGATACCTTTCAGTAACATTTAGAGTAGTATGGAGGGTCATCCAGTATATTAAATTTGACAGCTGGCACAGGCCTCCGCCAACGCCCTTCTTAACCTCGCCATAGGATAAAACCATCCCCTCCTTATAGCCCTTTGAGGCTGTGGGCTTCCCTATTAATCTCCAATAGGAGAAGGTTTCACCCGGCTGAATGATTATGCCATTAAGATTTTTTATTGCAATTTTGAGGTTTTCAATCTTGTTATACTGCATCCACATATCTACGTTCTTCAGTTCTCGAAGTAGAGGCGTTTTATGGCGAAATACTACATAATCAAGCTTTGCTTCTTTTTTATCAGTAGCATATGCTTTGCTGCCAAGATACCATTCCAAATATCTTTTCATTGTAAAATAAAGCTTACCTAGATTGATACGTATAGTACTTCTCTTGACTGGCTTCATTTTTGTCCTCCTAAAGTATATTGTGACTATAGAAATTCAATTTTTAAATATTTCTTAAATCTATTTTCTACATTATATGGTAATTTCCTTTATTTTTAACAACTTATAGAAATATACAATTCATATAGAAATATACAGTTCATATAAAAACAAGCTTAAACATTTTAGCTCAAGCTTGTTAACCCGCTAATTTCTAGTGCAAAATATGGACCGCAGCAGCCATCTTCATGGGTTTTAACATAGGCCCAGGTAAATTCCTTGTCGACAATATATATGTCCGCTTCTGCAGATAAATCCTCCGCTTTAAGTATTGAAGCTTCTTCAAGTAAGAATGCATCATCTGAATGCTGATAAAATACATAGCATACGCCTTTGTCTACAGTATTAAAGGCCGTCTCAGCCTCAGATCCCACCAGGCAGTCCTTTTTTTTATAGCTGAAAACATGCCAGAGAAAACCACAAATGCCATCCTCATCGTGAAGATAGATATTTTTCTTTTCCTGATTATTTAAGTGGTTTACAAACACTGACTCCCATTGTTGGCGTAAATGGATTCCTGCATTTGTAATATTATTATACTTTATCCCTTTTTGCTCTAGAATTTCATTAAGCGCCATACCTATACCTCCATTATTTTATTGTAGCTGACTCTACTACAAAGTTATATTTTACCGTAATACGAATTATTAAAGAGTCTTATGTTAATGGTTTTTCATAAAATACAATAGTCATTTTTTCGTTTATTAATCCACCAACCTAATTCCACATTCGGGACAGAGCTCAGCTGTTATTGCAATCCTTGCTCCACAAGCTGGACAATTTTCGACTTCTATGGTAATAGCATCAATTATGTAGGGACTCAATATTTCCTTTACCTTAACCCCATTCACCTCTATTACTTCTATTTCAGATGTCTGAACCCAAATGATAGCACCCTTCTCATCACATATGGCAGCACACATAGCTTCACCCTCATCCTCGTGAGGAAACAGCACTCCTCCAAAAAAGCTAGGTCTTGAATCCTTGAAGAAGGAATATCCCGTACCAATCAATAAATAATGTCTTCCAGTTTCCTTATGTGCAACTATTGTCGACATGTTGAATAGCTCCTCTCTTTATAGCCTAGATAATAACACCTTTAAAATAACAATCTGAGAGCACAACATTTTTCCTTATATATCGCAGATTGAAACTATTAGGACCATACCGCCTGATGTTGGTGTCACTCTTTAATTTTAATTAAATAATACTCTCCACAGGAATATTAAAAGACGCACTACAAGGAAGGCAAGTCCTGGTATAAAATACAATAGAATAATCCAAGTTCTAAAGGCTCTTTTTCTATGGATTTTTACAACTTCATCCTCTATGCCTTGAGGGTTTTCTTCTTCTAATTCGGTCTCATTTTTAATATCTAGCAATTCCATTGCAGCTTCGTATGATTTTGAAGGCACGTATATGTCTATCCCAGAATAGGTAGTGCCCATATAAATACTAAGATATCCCCCTGCTCCTGGATATTTCTTTAGTATTGGTATACCACAAGAATTCATTAACGTTTCCAGTATATTTGCTTCAACCTCATCACAGACATTGGTAAGGAACATTTCTTTATCATTTTCCTGGAGTTTTTCAGTTTTTTCTCCAATTTCAGCTACAAGTATGCTATTACAATCAGCACAGATTTCAAAGCCTTCACGATATTCGCATTTGCATTTTGGACACCAAGGCATTTAAATCCCTCCTATGTAAAATCAAATTATTTTTCATAAACCTCACTTTAAAGCCCTTAACTAACCTATCTTTCTTTCGGATGTTATTTAGGTCATACATCGAATTGATACCGCCACTCTATATTATACAAGTGCCCTCACAATTTAATAATCTATTGCACATATGAAATCAATTATTTAAAGAGTCGATAAATTCTATAGCCAATGAGGAAAACAACTTCTCTTGCCCAAAATGGAATCTTACTTTGTAAGCTTTTATACTGTGTTGTAGGAGTAGGTGACGAATATGCTGTTAGGCCATAGTCCCTTGCCATTAGCATTGCACGTTTCATATGGAGGGGATCGCTTACAATTATGACTGAGGATAAATTATTTTGTTCTACTATTTGAGCTGCATACCATATATTTTCTTGAGTTATTTTTGATTCCTCTTCGATAAGAATATCTCCACTAGGTACAGATTTATTAATGGCGTATTGTTTAGCGATACTTGATTCTGAATAATCATTTGTCTCGGTTTTTCCGCCAGTAAGTATCAATTTATCTACATATCCATTCATATAAAGCCATATTGCATGATTTATTCTTTCCTCAAATACAGGAGAGGGTTCATTTTCCCATACAGCTGCACCTAAAACAACAGCAGCATCAGCCTTAGTTCTCTCATCAACACTACCATACAAATAGATATCCGCCGAAACAAATATTACATAGGACAGGCTTATCAATATTAAGCTAATCAGTGCTCTTTTGTATTTCAAGATGAATTTCATACAGCCTCCTAAAAGCTTTGTGACCTTCAGCGTATGTCTCTGATATCATTTACTCCACCCATGCGTTAGTCAAGCGCTTATTTTCTTCTTGTAATCATTTCAATTTCAACCTGTGCTCCCAGTGGTAATGATGCTACTCCAATAGTTGTACGAGCAGGATACGGTGAAGAGAACTGTCTTGAATAAACTTCATTCATCGCTGCAAAATTGGTCATATCAGTTAGAAACACATTCACCTTTTCAACATTGTCTTGAGTCAAGCCTGCCGCTTCCAATACATTGAAAAGATTTTTAAAGCATTGTTCAGTCTGATCAGTAATACTTCCTTCTACAAGCTTTCCCGTCTGTGGATCTATAGGAGTTTGTCCAGATAAAAATATCAAATCCCCTGATTCAACTGCGTGAGAATATGGCCCAACTGCAACAGCTCCAATAGCACTATACGCCTTCCGTGACATAATAAAACCCTCCCTTTTTAAATTTATATACTATAAGAAAAATCATCTGCTGACACCTTTGTCTCCTATTTGCGTTTTCGCTAATCAAATTATTAATCCTTCTTTTTTTGCCTTAGCATCTAGATTTGAACCAATTAATAGCCCGATTACTATTCCTATTGGCAAACCAATTCCTATAAATGCCATTTGCCCAATTAGCTGAGAAAATAAGAAACCAAATGGCAATCCAATGGCAATACCATATGACATATATGTATTAGTATAATATCCTTCAGTAATCAAATTATGGTTTGTCTGAAGATGCAACAAAACCTTTCCAATAAGCAACTTGTATTTTTTATTAAGGCTTTTAAGCGAATTATTGCTAATCTCTTCAACAAGTAAAGCAAATTCATTTATAAAAAGCTTGCATTCACTACATTCAGATATGGAGCCTAGTCTTAAAATAATTCTTTCCGTTAGTTCAAAATTGTAACCTTTTGAATCGCTGGGATTTTCTTTATCTTTTAATTTGTTGAACTCCTCTATGATTTCTTGAGTATTCACGGTACACCTCCATATTCATTTTCACTTTTTAGTTTATATACAGTGCCACGATGTCTCAGACTGTGTATCCGATTTACTAACATTTATGTTTATGCTGCCAGCTGTATAGTAGCGGCAATCCCGATACACATTAATCCTTCGTATCATTTATTAAATTATTATACTTCTTTTCATTTATATTCCATCTTCTGGTTGAACCAATACAAGCAGCAACAAAACTCGCAAAAAATATTAGAAGGAGGTTTGCATAATTAAAAAATATAAATTGACCCTTAAATAACCATACAATGGATAAACCTATCAATGTACCAACTCCCGTGAGCATGCTTTTTTTAAAAATGTATTTATCTTTGCCCAATTGTCTGTACTTGCTCCATTCTTGAATAAACTGGTCTGTATTCGTTCTTTTCATGAGAATCCCCCCTACATAAAATAATATAATATGCCTACTGATATTTCATCATTCTTTTATTGAACATTATAAGATTTATGTCTACTACTTAAAATATACGGCTTTCATCTATGTAATACCTTCACCTATTTGTGAACGTTTTTTAATAACCAGATCTAACTTCTTATTGCTACATCTTTGATCCGGACCCGGTTGACCTTAATCTACATGCAACCTATAAACATGTGATTCATAAATAATGTTTGTCTTAAGCTGCTTAAAGCTACTTTTATGGTCTACATGCATTCCGCATTTTTCTAAAATCCTTCCAGATGCAGTATTTTCTATAGCACAACCAGAAATAAAATCTGTAATTCCTATGCTGCATCCAAATTTTATAACTGCTTTTACAATTTCAGTAGCATAGCCTTTCCCCCAACAGTTTTGTCTGATTGAATAGCCAAACCCCCATTCATCTTTTTTATTTGTAGGCCCAAAACAACAGGTGCCGATAATTTCACCAGTACCTTTTAAAGTTGCCACTGTTAAATATCCATGACTATCTCTATTATTCTGACATATCGATTTTATCTCATCTACTGATTCAACAGGGTCCTTCATATATTTTTCATTTTCATTATTGCTCCATATCTGCCAAACATCATTAGCATCATCCTGTGTCATATCACGAAGAACTAATCTTTCGCTAATAATACTTCCTGATAACATATTAATCTATCCCCCTTGTTATGCAATGTATATTACTACTGCCACCTTGCCATTAAGTCTACAAAAAATCAATTAATCTAAGTCTCAGTGTCTCTTTTATGTTAGATGATGCAGTTTCAACAAATTCATCCATTTCCTCTTTGGACAGATAGATAAATTCTTCTTTTCTATCATAGCTTTGCTGATAAAATTCTCGTATATACGTTAGCCTATCTGTGAAGGCACCTTTAGGGAAATAATCTAAATAGTCCTTTGCCTGCGTAATGTGCTGGAAACAGTTGTAAAATAAGGAATCTTTATTATTCTTAAGATACTCAAAGTCTTGTCCATACCAATCCTTCTTGATTTTCCATATAAATTTAGGATCTTTTTCAAGGTTGTCTTTATACAGTGGTTCGCTCATTTTTATTACATAAAGCTTCTCCCACTCAATATCAGCCAGTAAATGAGTATAGTAGCCTAATAAAAAACTATGTAGCTCGCTGTCCTCTTTATTCTTTTTATCTCTAAGATATTTATTATAGAAAGCATCAGAATTCACGGACCTGTCCTCTTTTAACCAATGGGTTATAGCGCTGGGCGGATCGAAGCTACTCCAGTCTTCATTTGGCACACCCGAGTCTGGTGCAATGTTTCCTACAACAAATGGAATTTTTTCAATTGCTTTAATTTCATTCAAAAGATTCTCTGCTATTCTTAAATGAGCAATCCATGTTGCCATCTATTCATCTCCTCACATAAACAAATAAAATTTAAATGCTCACCAATCTCCCCGTCGTCCTTGTGCTAACACGTTTCTCATAAATAATACTTCATAACTACCACTTTACTCTCTTTTACACCAAATCTTCTAGGTTCAGTAATTTTATATTCTTTGTATCCTAACTTATTCCAGAAAACTAGCGCATCGGTATTCTGCTCCAATACACCAATTCTTAATTTATCTGCCCCTTCATTTATAGCTAGTTTCTTAAGTAGGTTGTGTATTTTCTTACCTAACCCTATACCCCTTGCCTTTGGATGTATTAATAATAATCCAATAATCCATTCTCCTTTCTCTGGATAATCAGTTATTATATCTACAGCGGCAACAAGGGAACTATTATGAAAAACGCCATATAGATACTTATCTTCAAAAGTCTTTTCCGGCGGTAAATTATAAAAATAATCCTCACAATCATCTGGCTTAGTTCCTGTAGTTAAAAGAAAAAAGTCTTCACATTCTTTAAATAGATCAAACACTTTCTCTTTATCTTCAATAGTTATTTTAGTAAATTCAAGTTCCATGTTGTTTATAGTTATTACTTCATGATCCATTCTGCTTTCTCCCCTTCATATATCCTCATAACCCCTAATGTTAAGCGGAGTAATGTACAAAAGCTAGCATTGCCGCTTTCATAATTCGCTTTAATGGTTCAATGCCCTCTGAGAATTATTTTAGGACTAGGTATGTAGTATATGCTATAAATTCCCTGCTTTCTTCTTGTTTGAGCTCTTTAAATAGTATAAGGTTGCTCCACTATTTGCAATAATATGAAACACTATCGGATATGCAATTGAGCCAGTCAATTCTACAAGATTACCAGCGAACAGCCCGAATATAATAGCAAATAGCACTTTTTTTATCGTTGCATTATTGACTTTAAATTTAAAATACTGAAAATGTGTTATTCCAAAACATATAGCTGATAACAACACCTGTAATGAAACTTCCTTTAAAATAGGAACTGGCACATTAATTGCTTGGCTCCCAACTAAGTAAGTAGCTAGAGACAGAATTATGCCCCTGAACAATATTTCTTCTCCTACAGGGAAGATGATGCAAAAATTAGTCAGCCCCTTTATATCTTTCTGGGGCTTGTATCCCGATGAAAGCATGAAGGGAACCAATGCTAGCAGTATAATAAATAGTTCTGAAATAGCTATGGTTTTGTTAGGAACTACTAAATAAAATGTATCCCATCCAATTATTCCAGTTACTAAAATAATCCCACACCAAATGTGTAAATTGTACTTCTTAAGAGTATCACTAAATTTCTTATTAATTCTTTCTGTGAACATAAAAATATTGTAGTTCAGAGTTAGCATGAAAGTTAAATATACAATAGTTAATGCTGTTAAAACCTTCAATTAAATCTCCCCTTTGACTTCATTCATTAGGTTTTTTAATATTTAGAACCCAAAAGAATTCTCACCCTCTTTAGTTTTAAAAGCAGCATTTCTATTAGAAAAGCTCATCTAATAAAATATAATATTTTACTTTATCGTGATTAGCATCTATTCCAAGATGTTCAAAAAATAAATCTATGTAGTGGTCATCTTTAAGATTGTGTTTTATCGATCGTACACATAAGGCTATATCTTGCCACTTATCACCTATTCCAGATCTACCTAAATCTATAAATCCGGATACTTTATCATCGCTTAGAAATATATTAGGTAGACAATAATCTCCATGAGAGAAAACCATTTCTTCTTTGTGTTGATTATTAGCTAGATATTCGTATAGCTCCTCTGGTGTGTTAAAGGGAGTGTCTCTTTCCCAATCACTCGTATCAATTTGTCCAAGTTCAATTCTTTCTTTTGCAGTAATTAACTTCTTTTTTAGAGTACACTCAAATGGACAATCTGAAATATTGACTTCCTGTAGCATTTTTATCCCTTTCGCTAACAGTGTTACAAGTTCTTCTGGTTTGTTTAGAAAATGCTCAGAACATGACATTTCTCCTTTTGCCTTTGTCATTAGCAGATAATCATAACCATTTTCTTTAGTTTGTGCTATTATTTTGGGTACTGGCAACTTTTCCTGTAACCATTGCATTATTATCTGTTCATGTTCAAATTCATTATTGATTTTTTCTATCTTTAAATAATAATCTTGATCATACTTAGTATAATGATAAATTGATGCACTAGAACATCCAATAGTATCTTTTATAGAGATCATGTCTTTAACATGTTCCTGAATGATTTTCGGAAGAATATTATTTTCCAACCTATTTCCCCTCCACTGACTGCCGTTGCTACCGATATAAAGTTAGACTAGTTGAGTGTGAGACTATAACCATCTTGGTAAATATAGGAGTATAAGCAGAATAATTACTCCTGTTGCTATAAACCATATTCCCGTAAAAGGAAATACAGTTGTAGTTACATTTCTAATTCTGCTTCGTAAGTCATCTTTTATTTCCTTACAAATAGTAAGGCCTCGTATCTCATTAAAATTAACTTCTACTGAATTTAAGGACTGAGTGTAATTGATACGTCTATTATCATAACCTTTTAGAATCACTGAGTTTTTTTCTTCCTCATATGATATATTCTTTGACTTCAGAATATCAATAATCAACGGGGATACTATATGGATATTAACATTATATATAGTAAATCTCCCCCTATATACTAAAAAGGCAATTGCACACATTGGCAAGAGAAAGATAAAGATATATTGTAATTCATATCCTAGTGTCGCAAAGGGAGCTAACCAAATTAATAAATACATGAAAATGCCGCTATATTCTCGCTCTACCATCAGCTTTTTTTTAGTTAATAAAAAAAGTCCGCATATTATTATCAATGTTCCCCAAATTTTTCCTAAGATAAAAACCATTACATTACCTCCAAGAAAAAATACAATTTATCTAAAGCTTGGTATTTATGTGCTTAGTCAGCTAATGCATATATGATGATATAGCTATTATTTAATGCCTCTCAGTATCTTTATGGATGACTTATATAGACATGTAAGATTTTACCATAATACTCGCTTAATTTTACGATAGTTACAGTAATTGGAAATTCAAGATTTTCCCTATATTCTGTAGTATGCTTTATCATTATTCCACTGCCATAAGCTTTGTTTGGTACTACTTCAATGATTTTAGATATTTGATTGTTTGTTATGAAATACTCATACCTCTCTTTACCTAAATCAATACTACCACTTGAACTTATTGTATGATTCACATCATTGTTATTTATAACTCCATCACTTTCTCTTATCCATTTATCTACTTCACTTATTTGATCCTGAACTTCTTTGGGAGCATTTTCAAAGGAAATTATTTCATAACTAAAATCCTCATTTACTTCTCTATTGCAACCAGCCCAAAATAGACTACTACAAATAACCATTATAATACCTAAGATGATATATTTACTTCTCATAAGAGGCCCCCTTTATAATTGTTTTTGCACAGATTTTGACGTAGCCCATAGTTTAACTTCACTACCGATGAATGGATGCGGTGCTCGGGCCTTTCCCACAAAAGTGCTACTAGCAGCATTATTCAAATGCATTGTTCTCGGACGCCTTGCGCACCATGACTCAGAGGGTGACAGGAAGATACGCCCTTTAGACAAATCACTTGCCAATACTGCACATTTTAGAAATAATGTGAACTATCATCACAGCCGTATATGCTTAAAATTTATTCATGTTATTAAAGTGCAGAAATGATAAAATGCAAATAGGAATAAAATATGCACACCAAAATTCAAGAACTAAAACACCAATTATATCTCCACCAGACATACTTGAATTAAAAACTCCCATCATTGGGATAATTACACAAGATATGGCAAAAATTCCATGAACCATCAGAAGCACTTTTAGCCACTTATCTATTTTTGTTTTTGCTTGAATTGTAAACGAAATAAAGAATGTGGCTAAAGCCATAAAACCATAGCCCAATAAATCATAACTAAAGAACAGTCCAAAGTTTTTATAATCTAATATATTTGATGCTTGTTCATTCAGTACTGAGTGACGAACAGTAGTCAGTTGTGCAAAGTAAACAATCATGATTAACACAGCATACACAGCAGAAAAAATCATTGCAGTATAGCTCAATGACTTTGTTTCATTCTGACCATATGAAGCAAAAGAACAAATCATTGGAACAAATCCCCAGGCGATAAACATGCTTGATAAATAACTTCCAAAATCATTACCAATAATCATTGCGAATGCAAACGCAACAACTGCAATTAATGTTACTATCGATGAATACATTCCGACTTTTCTATCCAAATCTCTACCTCCTCAAATATGTATAATAATATGAATAATTAATCACAATTGTTATTTTGTCATATCAAACAAGCACACTTTACAGTTGTTTCTTCTGTAACACCCTAGTCTCCGCAATCTGGAGCTGTGCTCCCGGTAATGGGATTTGGTGCTTCGAAACATGGTTAGCTGATGGATTTTCCATTACTCCCACTAATATTCCCTGCAATTTTAGTTTCCTTTTCCTTTACGAATTTTTTCAATAAATTATTATTGTAACTAGCACCTGAAACCTTACCAATATATACATTCATCGCAACATTAACCAACGGTGTATATCTATCGTCGATAAATTTCAAGTACCATTCACCAGCTTCTTTTTTTGAGCTTACACGCTTCCTATCGAGGAAATATAATACACGACAAGTATTCAGTATGTAATATTCTGGATTTTTGTATATTCTCTCATATGCATCTTCAAAATCGAATGAAATAGCTTTTAAATACTCATAATCGCTTACTTTTGTAAAAACATTGTTTTTCTCCTTACCATACAATGTTATTCCTCTTTCTTCTAATACTCTAATATGTGCTGACAAATCATGATCAGATAAACCATCACTTTTCCATATCTTGTTATTAACATCGTTGATACTATATTCTAACTTTTTCCTCCAATATTCACTAAAATGAAAATCGTAGTGTAGGGGGTAGATAGCTTCCTTTAATTTATTTTCTATCAAAATACTAATCTCTATGTTTGAGCCTTGAGATGATATATCTAACAATTTTTTAGCTATTGTAATTTTAACTATTGGCGACATTCTTTCTTTAATGACAATTAATAGATCGATATCGCTTTTCGATGGATTGAAACAACCCATTGAAAGTGAACCATGCAAATATATACCTACTAAATTGTCAGACAAAAGTTCTTTACAAATATCAACTACTAAATCTATTTGATGCTTCAACTCATCTGGACTATTGTAGTAATCAAAAATCATTATTACACCTCTTAAATATTTTTCAGTGATTTCTAATGTCGGTTATCTGTCATCTAACGATCCCGACGGTCCATACATAGACTCTCCCCTTGCCGATGCATTTAAATGATGTTATGGGAAATCTTTAATCATTAATGAGCCTTATGGAATTATACTCATATTTGTGTTGAACTGTCCTTGATTTTGTTTGAAGTAACACAAAAGATTATCATATTTATAAATGAAATAAGAATTAATATATGCAGTATTATATGATATAGGTCGGGTATGTAGATACTAGAAGAAGGTATTAGTTTTATAGTTTCAGCAAAAAAATTAATTTTGCCTTGCGATGGACCAAATATAGTATAATACCAATGTGATAAAAACTGTGCTAGAAACCAAATAAAAAGCCAACCGGCCAGAAAATATTTTCCGATTTTATCCTTTAAAACATACCATATACATAAAATTAAGAATATAAGAAAAAATACTCCATCCTCTCTATAAGACCTAGTAACCAAAATATAACCATTAATATCGATTCCCACCATATCTAAAGAGAACCATAGTAATAAACACAAATTTGAAACGAAGCATAGTTTCTTGTTCATTACATTCCTCCTTGTAATTGATTAATGTAAACTCTTTGTTATCTGCTACCCTGTCCGTCAATTCAAGTCATCTTCTGCCCGCAAAGATCATCTATCACTATTATTAAGTTACTTATTTAATTGACAAGACGATAAAATAGTTCGAAACAACTTTACTGCAATTATAAATTCTTTTTCATCACTACTGCATCCAATAATTTATCCGACCACTGCAATTGAATTTTTTCTGTTTTTTTAAATCCTCTATTTTCCCAGAATTCTAAAATTTTTATATTATAGTCGTAAACAACATCGATTCTTATTGTCTTTGATTTCTCATTTATCAAAAAATTCTCTAATTCTTTATATATTTCCCTTCCATACCCCTTACCTCTATATAATTTATGTACCATAAGTAGTGACAAATAGCATTCTTCTGTAGGACTAAAATCTATAAATCCTATAATAGTCTCATGTGTGTTTTCTTTAACTATTAAAGTCTTAAAATTCATTCCCTTCATTTCTTTATGCTCTTTTTCTAACCATTCAGCACTTACTTCGCTCCTACCGATATGTGTTAAAAGAAAATCCTGGTTAGAGTTATACACTTCTAAAATTCCTAAAATATCTTCTTCAGTCGCCTCACTTATACAAATGTTTTCTGTCACTATTATCACTAAGTCCTCTCCTATACAAATACTCAACAAATATACTAAAAACATCTCATCCGCATCCTTGAGTTAAATGTATTATTATGATTGCCGAATAAGTTTCACTGATCTTGCCTGCAGAACCCTTGTGCAAAAGCATTGTTAGCCGGAGTTTATCAACAATCTATTTTAAATTTTTGGTTCTCTTATGAAGCCTTTCTTTAATCTTAATACAAAGTTAAAGCAGTTCATTATTAGCTGGAGTTGCTCCTGTAAATTAATTAAGTGATTATTTCTAAATCGCCCAAGATTTTTTGTTCCGGATGTCTCGGATACGACAGGACGTCGTATCCTTATAGTTATTTTTAAATGCTTTTTAATTTATAACTGACTCCAATAACGTTCTATCTTTCGCCATCTACAATAATTTCTTTTTCAAATATACCACCATTTCGGAAACAGCCACACAGCTTATTGTTAGTCATTCTTATCATATGTTTTTTTATTAATCTTATATAATACATGTGGTCTTAATGGATTTTCTTCACTAATATTAGGATGGAGAAATGTGCCTCCCTCTATTAATCCTATCTTTTTCATTACACTAATAGATGGTTTATTTATTTCAGAGGTAAAAGAAAATATATCATTCAATCCTAATACATTAAACCCATAATCTAAACACTTAATTGCCCCTTCAGTTGCATATCCCTTATTCCAAAATCTATCATCTAGTCTCCAACCAATCTCAACACATGGAGTAAAATCCGATTCAAATGTAGCTGTACAAAACCCTATAAACCCAATAAATTGATGAGTTTCTTTAATATCTACAGCCCACAAACCATAGCCATAATCTTTGAAATGATCCATAATTTTTTTAATAAACTTATCAGATTCTTCTTTGGTCAAAACACTCCGGAAATATTGCATTACTTTTTGATCTGCATTCATTCTGGCAAATGGCACACTATCTTCATCGCTCCAAAACCTAAAACCTAATCTCTCTGATTCGAATTCATATTTTTTATACATAAGATCCTCCTGTCATAATATAAATTTAGACTATATAACATGGTAATTTATGTCAACGTCATAGTCTCGTATTTGCGACATCCCTTAACCGTGCCCCTGGCCTATTCTTTTGGTGGAGCTGCGCTCCCGGTGAAGGGGTGTGGTACACTGACATTGCTCTAAATACGTGCAGTCAGCACTATAATGCAAAAACATTGTTAGATGACATTATTTGTTATTATATTTCCATTATTACATAATCTTACCATTGTTTAAATAGAAGCGCTATTAACCCCTATAAACTATTTCTGAAGTAATTCAATCTTTTTTTGCCCCTTATACCAATTTCAATCGTTGTAAAAAAAAGCCCATTTTGATATTCGATCTTCATATTAATATGCTCTACTTAAAATTTGTTAACTAAAAATAATATTTATTTATTCTGACCTAACATAAGTAAATATTATTTAGCAATTTATATTTGCTTTTTTTGCTTGACTACACAGCTCTCTAACATTTAAAGTGTAATTTTTGTTATCTTTTATAAAATGAGTGCCACATTGCCTAAACTCAAAACCAACATTCTTATCAATACACTGTTCTCTTATTGATAAAACCCAGTCATAATTAAGGGGTCTAGCATTATAATCTGACTCACCGCCTACCACAACTAATTCTACTTCATCAAGATATTTTATAATGCTTACCTGTTCAATAAGCGGTTGACAAATAATATTTTTATGTTTTATAGGAAGCTTAGAAAATATTGAAAGTCGAAAATCAGCTCTATCCTGATTTTCTATTGTACAGCCTACTGTCACATTATCATAGCCGCTATTCCAATCGTCGGGAATACACTGCATAAATCTTTCAATGCGCTTTGTCAAAAATATAAAATGCAAGTCGGGACGTTCTCGCATCATAGACCAACAGTCATTTCTCCACTGGTCTGCATCTTCTATAAGAAAATCCGTAGAAAAACACAGATAGACTGTTTGTCCTGATTTTATTTTGAATTCGCCTTTTTTATTTTGTTCAATAGGGGCATTAAAATTATGGGTTTTTACCACATTATTAGTGTCAATTCCTCGCTTGCTGTCCCCTTTGTGAATATAGCAAAACTTACATCCTTCACTATACTTGCGACAACCTCTCCATGGATTCCACATCGCCATAGCTTCACCTTCCTTACCTGTACTTCGCATTATTAAACCATTGTGTATTTCCTCGTCTTTTCAATAGAATACTGAGAAAATCTCCGATATTACTATTTCCTGTAACATCTCGCATTACCGACGCCTTCGAGCTGGACACTCATATCCTTGCCCCCTGGCGGTGGCAGTTTATAGTTTCTGAAAAGTTTTTTAATAAAGAAACCTTTGCTATCAAATTAATGTGTTCAGACCTTACCATTATTATTTCAATTGTAGAATACAAACAACTTCACCATCAGATAGTTCACCTGTTTTCACAAACCCTAAGCTATCATATAGCTTTCCTGCAGCTTCATTTTTTAGCCCAAAACTAGTTCTTATTTTTTTGCATTTTTCATTCTCTTTTAATATACGAATTACTTCGATCATAGTTTCTTTTCCAAAACCATTTTTTTGGTACTTTTCATCTATCATTAACCGGTCAATCCATCCCATTTCATTTTTTTCGTCAAACCAAAACATAGTAAAACCTATCATTTTGTCATTATGATATATAGCAAGTGGGATCGATACATTATCAGCTTTTGCTTCAGCTAAAGAATATGTATTTGATGCAACAAAATTTTCCTGTTCTTTTTTTAACTTCAGGTTTATACATTCATAAAAATTCGCCATAGTTATTTCTCTTAACTCTATGCTCATTTTGTTTTCCCCTTCATTCAAGTTCTATAATTTTAAAAACCATTGTTATTCTTTAGCAACTATGGGTCATAACGACTGCTATTCCCGACGCCTTTCAACTGGACTCTAAAGAAATTAGCTTCACTCCCAGCGAAGGGATGTGGTGCTCTGACCTATCCCTTTTACTGTGGCTAAAACGGAATGTCATCATCTTCATCAATTAATACATTAAACTCGTTATTTTCCATATCTATTTCACGTTCATCCAAATTTGTTTCCATATCCATCTCATCCCAGGTAACTCCAAATGGCACTCCCCCAGATGTATATCCTGCTATAAAGCAAAATGTTTCATCTGAATCATTATCCATAATTAAATCCTTCTCTTGCTCCTTTTGCAATTTACGAAGTTGTCTTGCCTGCTCATTGCCTCTTAAGGTTATTTTAAGTTGTTTTATATACTCGGGCTCTATTGCAATTCCCAGAATCTGTAATTCTTTAATTGCACATAGTTTGTCCACAGCAAAGTGCTTACTGTAACCTCTAACTATATTCTTACCTTCATATTTTGGAATCCAAATTTTTGCAGCCTGCAGCCTTGATGCTCTTTTCATTCTTTTATGTCTTGGAATATTCGACTTCTTCTTTTTCTTCATTTAGTCTTCTCCATTTACTTTTAGTTTGATCTTTCTCCCAAGATTCAAAATGGCTTTTTATTTGGCTCTTTTCCTTGCTTTCTGGAAGATAGTCTATCAATTTTATTCCTAATACCTCTATATAAATATATCAAAACAAATTGTCACCTGTGTATCTAAAATTTTATTGTAGAATGTCCTACGTTCTTTCTCATCAATAGCTGCCTTCTTCTATTAACTGCAAAACAGTCTCCATGGCATCCATACCAGGGCGGTTAAAGTGGTGGGGGGTGGTAGTGAACTCATTTAAAGCCCGACCGTAACGATCCGTTAAATAGTCTATATCCCACCTTAATATAATCCCGGTGTTGGGCAAGGCAAAGTGGGCCCCTCCATTTGCAGTATATGCCCCTCCTGTCTCATCTCCTACAAGGGTGGCAAACTCCATTTCTTTTGCGTGACGGGCAAAGAGGGCCGCCGAGGAGAAGTTGTTTTCATTGGTTAAAAGCCATATTTCTCCATCAAAGGGATAAGAAATTTCTCGAAATCCAAACTGTCTTATATGCTGATCTTCGATATTGCTTATACTGGTACTGAACCTGACACCATAAGCTAAATCTTCTAAATCATCCTCATTAATATGGGGCAAATTATATAATTCCATCATTTCCTTTACTGTAAGCAACCCATCAGTTTGAGGTATATAAGTTGAATACTTTGCTGCAGTTTGAACATTATCTTCCCCAAATGCTTTTCCAAGTTCGCTGTCTCGGTAAAAAGCGTATAATGGCATATCGGGCATATTTTTGCCCTCCGGCCAAAGGGCTTTCATAATGTACATTCTCCAGAAATTTACGTTGCCTCCTTCATTGTCCCTGATATCAATAATCAAGTGCTCATATTCTTGGATATCACGGTAAAAGCTTCTCAATTCAACCATCGTATTTAAATTGAAATTCGCAAAATTTGCTACCTTTAAGTATGCGATCCTGTCTTCCTTAATAATTTCTGTTTCAAGCATAGGTCTCGGGCTGTTGGACTTTTCAGCCGGAGGTTCTTGACGAAAAATAAATTGGAAAAGATCTGCTTGATTTTCAGCTAGAATATTAAAAAGGGCTTGCTGTTCTTGGTAGAACCTTTGGGGCACAAGATTAGTGAATACATCGTAATTGTTGACTGTGTAAAACGAACTTATCAAGCTTGTATAAGAAGGTTTTGAAGAAGTATATCGTCTATAATCGAAGGGGATGGCATGCCCAAGCCCAAAGAAATCCGAGAAAAATTCATGGCGAATGATGCTCCAGAAAATATGCTCATCTAAGTCAGGCATCTCCTCCAAGGAAATACCCAGTTCATTTGCACGACCTTCAAGGGAGTAAGGGTAATTCTCTATCATAGCACGTGTTTCCCTGCCTAATGCCCTTATATCAACACCCAATCTTCTTTCTGCTACGCCAAAATACGGAAAGGTGTCTTCCATTGTTTGCATAAGGTAATCAAAATCACTTAAAAAGTCTTCAATTGTCAGCTGTTCTTCGGATATAGGTTCCTCATCGGAGCTCAATTGTTCATTAGTTGTCAGCGCTTCATTAGCTGTCAGTTGTTCATCAGCGTTTCCACATGCGGTAAAAAACATCAAAGTTATCAATAATATGGCAGTCATGGTGATTCTATAGTTCAATTTTTTCATTACCGTAACCCCTCACTATTCATAAAAACTTCTATAACTAAGCATTTAGAGTGCGATGGCTTAAACAATGCTGTATTACTATAAAATTGACTCATATATTCGAGAACTCTCACCCCAAGGGTGGTAACCTTGTCCAATATAAGTAAACCCATATTTTTCGTAATATCCAATATGGTCAGTGCAAAGATATAAGGAAGAGAAACCGCCTTTCTTCGCATCTTCTTTTGCTTTTTCCAACAACATTGAACCATAGGTATTTCCCCTATAATCTTTTTCAATATAAAGAGCACAAACCCAAGGATACAAATCCATTCTACTAATAAAATCATTTGTAATAAGTCCTGCACAACCAATAGGAACTCCATTATCCTCTAGCAAATACCATTGTGGTAATGGGCTTGAGGTTGTTATACAATTACTAATACAGTCCGTATATATCATCAAACTATCTTTGCTTGCCCATTTGCTTTGAATGTATTGAGTTGCTTTTTCCTTATATTCCGGTTTTTCCTTTACTGATATAATATTCATTATGCCACTCCCTCAAATCTTTTTAAAGGTTCCAGTTGATAAATCTTATTCCCCTACCATAAACATACTGTTATCTGATGGCTGGTATACTACACTATGTCTATTTCCCATATAAAAATCATGTTAAATTTTCTTTACTACATTTGTTATCCAGTCAATTATATAATCAAACCTCTCCTCGGTTAATCCATGCCCACCGAAATACTTTTTATGTTCCAAATTTTCCTTGACTCCTAATTCTTCAAAGACATTTTTTGATTGAAGTTCAATATAATCAGCGTCCTTTGAATACTTGTCGTTTGATGCAGAGACTATCAGAATAGGTCTTGGTGCTATGCACTTTACTAAATCGGAAATATCATACTTTTCAATAAGTCCAGGTATCACTTCTGCCATTTCAATACCTGTTCCAAATTCAATTTTATTTTTGTATGTACAAGCTGCACCGCTTGAACATGCAAACTTGATTTCTTCATTAACAGCTGCCTGAAATAAAACAGTATTTCCACCATAAGAATGCCCTAAGACTCCAATGCGACTTTTATCTACTATCTTATGACTTTTTAGGATATCAAATCCAATATCAGCATCCTCAATCACCTTTTTCATTAATGAGTTGCCTTTTAATATCCTGTAGCACATTTCATTGTAATGTTGTAAAAAATCTGCCTCTTCATCTGGAGTTATTCCTTTTTTATTTTTCCTTCTATCTTCGAAGCAGATAGAATCGGGCGCAAGTACAACGAAACCTTTCTTTACTAATTCAGCACCAAATGCTTGCAACGGATCACCATAAAGTCCGCAAACTTCGCTTTTACCTAAATGTCTCTCCCCATTGTGCTGATGATGTATCAGCACTGCTGGAAATGGTCCTTCACCCCTTGGTATTAATAAAAATGCTGGAATAGTATCGTCTTCACTTCCAACATAATTGATTAGAAGACGTGTATATTCATCAACTTCATCTTGATAAATAACTTTATAATCTGATGCATGGTTTTGCTTGTTTAGTTTAATGAATTCATTAATATTTAGCCTTAACTGGCCATTTATCATTTAACACTTCCCCCTTCTAATACCTTTATTTAACTTCAGCTGTCAGAGTGACGGTAGACGCGTCAGTTACTTTTCCTCGCTATCTTGTTCCAAAAACTCTCTAGCAGTCATTATTTGTGGAAATTCAATCTCAACTTCTAAAAAATCTTTATCACCTGTGATTATAACGTCAACACTATCGATGATTGCTGATACTAAGATTGGAAAATCATTTTCATCTCTTATGAAAGGAAACTTTTCTTTTTCAATGTTATGAGGAGTATAAACTAAGTCATAATTCAGTTCAGTCAGAAATGCTTCAAGGGAACTTGTTTTTTCTTCAAACTTTCTTTTAAATATTCTATATAACTCGTCTACAATTTGAGTACATAATACAATTTCATGTTTAGTCGAGATACTTTTAATTAAAGTAGAAGGAAGGGAACTGGGAAATAAAATAGCTGAAATGATTACATTTGTATCAATCATTATTCTCATTTTGCTTCTTCCTAATCTCTTTTCTCACTTCTTTTACTAATCCCATAACATCTTCTTCTGAGTAAATTTCATTCTTTTCTGCTACACCAGCCATATCTTGCTGTATTTTTTCAAGTGCAATTATTGATGCATTCGTAAATATAATTTTATCTCCCTCCTGAATGAAAAGAACTTTATCCCCTTCTTTCAGTTTTAACTTCTTTCTAATCTCTACCGGTATTGTGATTTGACCTTTTGATGAAATTTTTGCCATTTCCATTTAATTATCACTCCTATTCTTTGTTTTCCTTACTTTCCTTACTACTATTATATCATATTTGGAGGATTTTATTCTTGTCTAATCCTTACGCCAGAGAGTTTCTCTAATATTGGTATGACGTCTAAAACCTTGCACTCGTGACATCCCTGAACTGGACCCTAAAGGAATACCCCTTGGCGGAGTTTCGCTCCCAGTGAAGGGATGTGGTGCGCTGACCTTTCCCTTGACATGTTTAGCCAGCACCCTTGTGCAAAAACATTGTTATAGGGAGTAATAATGCATTTTTGCCCCAAAAACACTACTATTATATCTATAATCCAATTGCTGATTTTAAACCCATATAGTTACCAGCATTGAACTAAGTTATTTATGATAAACCCTCAAAATGTGAAATTATATTTTTTATTAATGTATCCATATCTGGTACAGGAAAAAGATGACCCATACCATCTATCCATAAGCCCTTTGCATTTGGTATCAGTTCTACGAGCTTCTTTCCATGTTCAATCGGAATAAATTGGTCATTAGTTCCATGGATTACAAGAGTACGAGTATCAATAGTTTTTAGTTTCTCATATCGTGATGGTGAAACTTCCACGGCTTTACGATGTTGTAATACTCCCCTAAAGTTAAAACCCTTTCGCTTTCGAAGATCATATAAAGCCATCTCAGCAATTTCTTTGATGTCGACGTCATATCCTAACCCACTAATTGTTTTCGCAATCCGTTCCTTAATCAAATTTTTCTCACCGCCTGCTATACGATACTTTAACAATGGAATTCCCTTCACCATAGAACTAATAAAGTAACGCGAGGTTAGTCCTGGCATTTCAGGATCTACAGCATGACCCGTTGTCAACATCAGCGTAAGAGTGGTAACTCTATCAGGATAATTGATAGCAATTTCTTGTGCTATCATTCCTCCCATAGATAACCCAACAATATGTGCTTCATTTATTTTAAGTGCATCTAGTACCACAACAGCATCCCCTGCCATATCTACTAACGAATATGGATTTTTATTATCCCAATCAGCAACCCAATCAGACATCCCTGTTCCTCTTTGGTCGTAACGAATTACTTGATAGCCGGAGTCAACAAATTCCCGCACAAATTTTGGAGGCCAATCTAAAGCACTCGCTCCCATTCCAATGTTAAGCAAAACAGTCCCTTTCGACTGATTTTTAGGAGAAATACTCTCATACCAAATATCCAAACCGTCTGATGTAACAACACCTGTTTTACCAGTAAACAGTTCGGGTAACTCATTATTTAGTACCTCATCGATAATAGCATCCGTTTCTGCTGGGAGTTTTGGACCTGCTATTAAGATCCAAATTGTTAAGCTTGCTAAAATCGATAAAAAAATAGTACCAACTATAATCATAGCTCTCCCTCTCCTTCTCCTTTTTAATGTATTTGCTTTTTTATGATGCTTGGGTTTACAACTCCTTTTTATAAAATAATTTTTTAAATACCATCAAATAGACTTCCATGTCGGTGCTTGCAGGTGCAAAAAAACTTAACAGAATATTTATTGCTCCTGTTTGTATCACATCACCTGAATATATGAAACCAAAGACACTAATTAATATAATTGCTATGAAAATGAGAATAATATGTCCAAATATCAATTAGAAGTGAATATATCGGTTACCCATTGTTAATTAAATGAATTTAAAATATCTTTTCTTATTTTCCATACATTATCTCCAAAATTACTTACCGCTGTAATACATATATCGTTTTTCATGTCATAAGATGATATAAAACTCACTCCTGGATCACACCCTTGAAAATAAGGAATATATGTATTATCATCAGTTTTATCAAGCCAAATGCCATAACCATAATACTGACTATTTGTATGACTTTTTGGCATTAACATTTGATTAACCATATCTTGGGAGAGTAATTTTCCAGCAAATAAATATTCCCAAAATCGTTCTATATCTAAAATAGTAGTAAATGCTCCTCCTGCACCGGTTCCTTTTACATCTACACTATAAATATTTGTATAAAACTCCTTGCGTTTTTCATCATAAATATATGCATTGGCACATTTAGCCGGAAGTCTATCAAGTTCATAATATCCTGTATCTAACATGTTACAAGGCTTAAAAACATGTTCTAGTAAGTATTTATCAAATAGAATCCCTGTTACCTTTTCAATTATTAAGCCTAATATGACAAATCCAGTATTATTGTATTGAAATTTTTCTCCTGCTGAATACATCATAGGCTTATTTATAAAAAGTGGAATTAGATCAGTGCTTGTTCTGATTTTATAATTAGGATAGTCACGCCAGAGCTCATCATATTCTTCCATTATGCTTTCATCAAAATAGTCAGGAATTCCAGAGGTATGACATAATAATTGCTTAACTGTAATATCTTTATCGATTTTCCCTAAATCAAAATCTAAAAGATTGCCAATAGTATCATCAAAATGCAGTTTCCCTTGCTCAACAAGTTGCAAAATTCCAACTGCAACAAAAACCTTTCCTGCAGAAGCTGTTGCAAATTTAGTACAAACGTCATTTTCTATTTTATTGGGCAAATCAGCATATCCATAGGATTTTTGAAAAACTACTTCTCCGCATTTCTTTACAGAGATACATCCTCTAAAATCAGCTTCTATTATATTGTCTATTTCCATGTTTTTCTCCTTTTTTACCATGGATTTTAAATAATTTTTACTTATCCAAATTAATATAGCGCCAGTGCTGCCGTCACGGTAGATGCGCCAGTTACCCGACGCACCCTGCACAGATCCCGGCGTGCGGAACTACCGCACTGGGCTCTTCAGAAATATTCAGTTCCGTAATTCAGCAAATATTCTTTGCCTTCTGCCT
>JBLXDM010000010.1:170170-170681 GCA_048264125.1 Natronincolaceae bacterium | reverse complement strand
GTAGCGCCAGTAGCACCAGTAGCACCAGTAGCACCAGTAGCACCAGTAGCGCCAGTAGCACCAGTAGCACCAGTAGCGCCAGTAGCACCAGTAGCACCAGTAGCACCAGTAGCACCAGTAGCACCAGTAGCACCAGTAGCGCCAGTAGCACCAGTAGCGCCAGTAGCACCAGTAGCACCAGTAGCACCAGTAGCACCAGTAGCACCAGTAGCACCAGCAGGGCCAGTAGCACCAGTAGCACCAGTAGCACCAGTAGCACCAGTAGCACCAGTAGGTCCAGCAGGTCCAGTAGCACCAGTAGCACCAGTAGCACCAGTAGGTCCAGCAGGTCCAGTAGCACCAGTAGCGCCATCAGCACCAGTAGGTCCAGCAGGTCCAGTAGCACCAGTAGCACCATCAGCACCAGTAGGTCCAGCAGGTCCAGTAGCACCATCAGCACCAGTAGGTCCAGCAGGTCCAGTAGCACCAGTAGCGCCATCAGCACCAGTAGGTCCAGCAGGTCCAGTAGCAC
>JBLXDM010000010.1:0-170070 GCA_048264125.1 Natronincolaceae bacterium | reverse complement strand
CATCAGCACCAGTAGGTCCAGCAGGGCCAATAGGTCCGGTAGGACCAGTAGGACCTGTTCCTGCGCCTTCAACTTCTAGTAATGACACATCATCTACGACGATATCAGCACTGCCTGCAAGGGGAAGCTTGTTGATAGTAACAAGAGCCTGTGTAGTTCCCAGTGGCGCTATAGCAGTTGTATCATAGATTTCCAGCCATACACTGTCATTAACATTTGGAAGACGGCTAGAATAAATATTTATGATAAGACCGGTTCCAAGAAAGTTGAATGATCCATCATAAAAAGAAATTGAGATTGAAACTAGTGGACTAGGCGCAACACCAACTTTAGCTAACGACACTAATAATTCAAGGGCCTCCCCTGCATTAACTGGAACAAATTGTGATAAAAAACTATTTACGTTTCCGCCGGTTAATCTTGCAGAATAGATACCTGAGTGACTGAATTGTGATGTTATAACTGCGTTAGAAGCTACCCATGGAGGAAAAAGTCCAGTTTCAAAACCTCCATTGATAATTAAATCATTAAAAGACATTCTTTTTCACCTCTTTATATTAGAATGGTAAAGCTGTGCAATAGATTGCTTACCAAATTGATATTTTTAAAACATTCACATCCCCTTAAAATACTATATGAAGGAGTTTCGTCTGTTGTTACTTATATCAAATAGGCAAATTTCAAGTAAAAGAAATTATTTGCCATCAACAAGGTGAGTTGAGTGAAGTGGTGCAGGACAGTGAAATCTGCACCTAAAGCTGCTGCCCTTCATAGTATATGGATGGTAGTCGGTGGATGGTGCAGATATCCTTGGCTCAATTGACAATAGAAGAAAAAGCAGCTAGCCTGTGGCACATGTCATTCATATAGCATAAAATACTATATGAAACCGGCTCATATGTTCTATAGCTGGGCTTCTCCTAAAGGGGTGAATTGTATGAAGGCCTATAAAATTTTTATACTAGATCATCGTACCTACTGTATAAATAGTCTGGGAGATTCCTTGGCTCAGCTGGGGCATGAAATTATATATCAATCCTCATGGATACCTGATGAGGTAGAAAAAGGAATTGCTTATTTTAAGCCTGATATTTTAATTACCGTAGGGTACAATCGCAGGCTTTTTTCTCGATTTATTGATATTGTACCGAGGCTCTGTAAAAGGTATGGACTTTTTCACATTTATTGGGCTACTGAAGACCTGATAAACTACGATGATTGGTCCCGCCCGTACGTTCAGAGAACTAAACCGGACTTAGTATGGACGATACATCCGAAATGCATAGAAAAATATGTGGCTATGGGTATACCCTCAAGCTATCTTAACTTTGCCTTTAACCCCAGAATTTTTCCTGAAAAGAAAAAAACTGATAGAGAGATATATGATGTTTCCTTTGTGGGATCAACGCATTTATTTAAAAGAACCTATCGTTATGATAGTCTCAGACATTTACTTTTTCCTTTGGTAGAAGCTGGACAGAAGGTTCATATTTGGGGCGCTGATTGGAAAAAGGACGAAGCCCTTATAAAAACAGAGTTCGGAGTAAGCGTGCCCAGAAATTGGCTTCAAGGGTATCTTTTATATGGAAGATCAGGGAATGTTTATCGTTCTTCAAAGATAGTTTTAGGCGTTCAAAATGCAGAGGATCAGGTGACACAACGCACCTTTGAAATATTGGGCTCAGGGGCCTTTATGATAGCCAGTAGAACAAAAGGAATCACTGACTATTTTAGGGATGGGAAGGAGCTTGTACTCTCAGGCTCAGGTGAGGAAACCAAGGAATTAATAAAGTACTATATTAATAGGCCTGATATAAGGCATGCAATAGGAGCAAATGCGCGTAGAAGAGTTATGGAGAGCTTTACCTATGTTAAAAATATAAATGCCATTTGGCCAAAGGCAGAGCTTCTATTAAAGCAGAAATCAAGAAGGCGTTAACAAGGAGGGATTGCAGTGATGTTTGGCAACGTGTTGGTTACAGGTGGTGCAGGCTTTATAGGGTCTCAGCTAATCAGAAGAATTTTACCCATAAGCCAACATATTTATGTAATAGATGATTTATCGACGGGACATCTGGATGCCTTACCAGAATCGAAGAAAATAACCTTTATTAAGGAGAGTATAACGAACAAAAAGGTTCTTGATGATATTATGCCAAAGATTGAATATATTTTTCATTTAGCTTGTTCAAATATTATTAAATCTGTTAATGACATTGAGCTGGATTTAAATACAAATTTGTTTGGGGGCTTTAACCTACTCCGAAGTGCCCATAAGCATTGCTTTAAATTAAAAAGGTTTATTTATGCTTCCACTACCTCGGTTTATGGTTCAGCCACCATACTGCCTACGACGGAGGATTATTATAAAATCGAATTGCCATATGCTGCAAGTAAATTTTCTGCTGAGCATTATTGCAGTGTTTATCACAGTATGTATAAGCTGCCTACAGTGGTACTACGACTTTCAAATGTTTATGGTCCTGGTCAAACAATACTAAACCCTTATTGCGGTGTAGTAGCGAAATTTTTCGAGGCTATAGATAATGAAAAGCCGCTTATCATCTATGGCGATGGTCAACAAACCAGAGATTTTACCTTTATTGAGGATGCAATGGATGCATTCCTGCTGGCTGCAATAAACGACAGCTCGATTGGTCAGGTATATAATGTAGGTACCGGCATTGAAACTACTATTTTAAAAATTGCAGAAGAAGTGAAGAAGAGCACCGGGCATCCTGAGAGCTTGATAGAATTTAAGCAAAAAAGACCGGTTGATGTGGTGAAAAGGAGAAATATTGATTCATCAAAAATTCAAAGAGAATTGCAATGGCGGGTTAACTATTCTCTTTCAGAGGGGTTGAAGAAAACTTTTTTATGGTTTAAGGAGGAAGGAAGACGATGAAAATTTTTCATGGCATTGTTGAAATAGCCGGTCAAATGGGAATTTTATGTGGTGGTTTAAAAAAGAGGGGAAATATAGCCAGTGCATATAATACCTTTCATTCCTATTTAGGCTATAAGGAGCATCTAATAAATACCAGTGTCAACGAATTACGGAAATCAGCCAAAAATATAATTAATTTTTATGATCTTTTCCATTTTCATTATGCCACCAGTATGGAGGAGCAATTTGCAGATTTACAGAAAATAAAGCAACAAGGGAAAAAAGCTATCATGCATCACTGGGGAAATGATGTTCGCTTCCATGATATGGCCCGAATAAATAACCCCTATGTATATACAGGTGATTCCCCACCGAATGAAGAGATCCACCGAAAGCTTTCAATAATCTCTAAATATATATCAGACGCTATTGTTCAGGATTATGAGGTATTGCCTTACGTAGAAAAATACTATAAAAGGGTACACATTTTACCTCTGGCGATAGATTTAACTAAATTTAAACCATCTTATCCTGAAAAAGATAAAAAGCGGCCCCTAATTCTTCATGCCCCTACTAATCCGGATTTTAAAGGCACTGCTTATGTGGAAAAAGCAATTAGGGAATTGAGTAAGACCCATAGCTTTGACTATAAAAGGATTGAGAAAATGAGCAATGCTGAGGTTGTCAAACTCTATAAAAAGGCTGATATAATAGTGGATCAGATACTTTGTGGCTCCTATGGACTGCTTAGTGTAGAGTCGATGGCACTAGGAAAGCCGGTTGTAGGCTTTATTAGACCTGATTTGGTGAATAAATTTCCGTCAAGTCTGCCGATTGTAAATGGGAATCCTGACAATGTCAAGGAGAAAATTAAAATGCTGATAGAGAGCCCTAGGGTCAGAAATCATCTGGGTATTATGGGGAGAAGATATGTTGAAAGATATCATGGGCGAGATATTGTACTAAATAAATTGCAATTAATATATGCTCAACTAAAGTGAAAGAGAATAATAAAAAACAACTCCTTTAATTTTATTAGGAGTTGTTTTGCTAGACGGGAAATTTAATATGGAATACCTGGGTAGTTTACCTTTATATATATTCCTTTTGCGAAGCTGTATACCCTTATATAGTCCACTAAGTTGTTCGTATACACATTCTTCAAATTTTGATTCGGAAAGTTGTAGACCACGAGGCAATCACGCATATAATCATTATACTGAGGAAGACCAAGATTCAAATAATCCGCTAGGTGATTCTGATTGTAGATTATGCCCTTTCCGTAATTTATTTGCATACCAGTATGATAAAATTTGGCAAAGGCTGATGCATGATTGAGCCATTTCCAATCATAGGTGGTATTTCCGTAATAATTAGAATTGATGCAGGTTACATCGAAGCCTAGCTTTTGCCAATTGTTGATATCGTTAGAGCCATAATTAGGAAGCCACATATTCAGCAAATGCTGGTCATGAACATATTTGTTGACATTTTCTACAAGTGGAGTATCTAAACCGATAATTGCATCCCTTTGCCAGGTGAAACCCCTAAAGGTTAGAAGTGGATGCAAATGGACCTCCTTTCTCCAACGGTCGATAAAGCTGTTTATCCACCATTTCAATGCCAAAAATCTATCATTTTCATTTTCAAAATTTAAATTAACATTATCTGCAAACCCAAAATTACTTTGAAGAGATAAGGGATAGGGCAATGCTACCCATATATCAAGCTGCTTGCCGCATAAAAAGGCAGCATGGAAATTAAAGCTCAATTTAAATAAATTATCTATAGCCAGCTTCCAATCCTCAATATTGGCTAAGTTCCCAAAGGTTGCATAAAGCGGGTGTATAAAACGGTTTGGCCTTACGCTAATAGGATTAAATATTAGACCTCCAAACACTGTATCGATGCTTTTGCCCTGTAGAACATAAGAAATATAAGGCTCAAGATCAGCTGTCGTCCAATTTTCAATTTTATGGTCAGACAAATCTCCCATTGGTATCACTGCAAGATGATTCTTTATATTTAGTTGTTTAGGGGATAAAAATTTTAAACTCATAAAATTCCTCCTCACAAGTTTTCTCTATACAACATATGTAATAGTAGAAAAAATGTTATTGATCCATGGACTATTAAGGAGGCGTTAAACATGCAGATTCTTCATGCACCAACAGAAATAGCTGGACAGATGGGTATTCTATGTGAAGGCTTGCGGGCGAAAGGTCATCATGCCAGCGGATATAACTGGTTTAACAGCTATTTGCAGTATAGCGGCAAAATATTAAGCACCGATGCCTATGAATTATCTAAGCTTATAAATGATTTAGAAAAAAATATTGATATCATCCATTTTTACAATGGGAACACCTTCCTGCTGGCAAATGCTGATCTCCCCTTCTTCGCTAAGCATGGAAAGAAGATGATCATGCATCATTGGGGAAATGACGTTCGAAGCCAGGCTAAGGTCAGGGCGCTAAATCCCTATGCTATACCCGGCAGCTATTACAGCGATGATCAAATCCACACAAGCCTGAGCTATATATCAAATTATATCGATACAGCCATCGTTCAGGATTACGAGGTTTATCCCTATGTAAAGGACTATTATAAAAAGGTGCATATTCTACCACTGGCCTGTAAGGTCAAGGATATTCCAGTGGCTTATCCAGACGCAAACAAAAAGGTATTTAAAATTATTCATGCTCCAACCAATAGGAATTTTAAGGGCTCAGTCTATGTGGATGCAGGAATAATAAAGCTTAGGCAAAACCACCCTGATAAATTCATTTATCAGGCTATAGAAAATATGAGTCATAAGGATGCTATGAAGGCATATATGGAGGCAGATATCATAATTGACCAGCTGCTGTGTGGTAGCTATGGCATGCTAAGTGTAGAGGCTATGGCAATGGGAAAGGTAGTCGTCGCCTATATTAGAGATGATGTTAAGCAGCAGTTCCCAGCAGATTTGCCCATAGTCATTTCAAAACCTGAGGCAGTTTATGAGGCATTAGTTGGTTTGGTATGCAATCCGGAAAGATTGGCTAGTATAGGCCGTGCAAGCCGAGAGTATGCCATGGGATATCATGAAATTGGTAGCGTAATCGACAGATTGTGTGATATTTATAGCCAGCTATAGGAGGGAGGGATGATCCATGCTGAAAACTAACCCGAAAGTAGTCCATGTGCCTCTGGAAATTGCAGGTCAGGCAGGCCTGATATGTAAATATCTAAGAGAAGACTGTCATAGAGCCTACAGCTTTAACTATTTTGAAAATTATCTGCATTATGAAAATGTCTTTGAGACAGAGGCATATGAACTAATAAAGGCATTGGATAAGTTTATAAATTACTACGATATATTTCATTTCCACAACGGATATTCTATCATAGATGACTTCAGAGACTTCGATATGATAAAATCTGCTGGCAAAAAAATGATTATGCATCATAGAGGGAATGATGTTAGGTCAGAGGTAAGGGCAAAAAAAGGAAAGGGCTATGTGAATCCCTATGTGAACACAGCAAATTATCTATCTGATGAAATGATATTTAAGAATCTAGAGCTTTTCGCAGAATCCATGGATGCTGCTATCGTTCAAGACTATGAGCTATATAAATATGTTATTGATTACTACAAGAAAAAGGGGAAGCCAGTATATGTATTGCCTAGATTTATTAATAGTAAAGCAATTCGTCCTTCATATCCTGAAATTAGCAGTAAGGCTCCAATGATACTGCATGCACCAACCCATAGGGGATTTAAAGGATCAGATATTATTGAGGCTACTATAGACCGGTTAAAGCAAGATGGATTAGCTCTACAGTATGTTAATGTTGAGGGGGCCTGCCATAGGGATACCTTAAATTATTATAGGCAGGCAGATATAGTAATCGATCAAATATTATGCGGAGCCTATGGAAATGTCAGTGTAGAGGCTATGGCTATGGGAAAGGCAGTGGTCTGCTATATTCGTCCGGATCTTGTTGACTTATATCCCGGCAAGCTGCCGATAGTATCTGCCAACCCGGATAATCTATATGAAAAACTGAAGTATTTGATTTTAAATCCAGATGAACGCTATAGGCTGGGAAAAGAGGGAAGAGAATATGTCGAAAAGCATCACGAAGGCTCAAGGCTGGTTAAGGATTTAATAAAAATATATAAGGAAGTCCTAAATAGTTAAGGTTAGATGATCAGTTAAATAATTAGTAAGCCTTAGGAAGGAGGGTGTATTGAATTGAAATCCTTAGAGAAAAAAATGTTTATAATACCCGATAGGCTATATGTTGTGAGGGATCTATTGTTTGTGTCCTTCAATTTAGCAAATGTTCCTAGAGATATGAAGGTAACTACAATGAATCTGCATGTGCCACTTAAAAAGGCTGCTGCACCCACAAATGTTTATGTAAAGGAGATAACTGCTAGCTGGAGCGAGAATGGCTTGCAAAAAGGAGAAATTCCTAGCTTTTCTAATATAAAAAAGATATTGAGGTCATCGCCTAAGCAAAAAGAGCTAGTAATAAATGTGACTCCGAATGTAAAAAAATGGTACACCAAGGGAGCTCACAATCATGGAATTGTTCTGAAAATTGATAAGCAAAATTCCAAATATCTTGAAAGTAATCCACCATTTTTAATACTGGATACCATCTAATACAATTTAAAGGCCTCTAGAGACTACTTCATGCACTAACGGCTTACTTGTGCATATAATAAAACTAAATAAATATAGATAGGTGTAATTTAACACCTCTATATTAAATAATAAGGGCTACATCCGTAGTCCTTCACTACGTTTTACAAAAAGCAAGCCATAGCTGTGGATGAATATTATTTTCCTCAGGCCTTAGTCTATTTTTTAGATGATGCGGGGCACTAGAGGCCTTTAAAAATCCTTAAAAGGTAGGTGCTGAAATGCAGGTATTGTTTATTTCTATATTAGCAAAATGTGGTGTATTTACCCATGTCAGAGAGCTGGCCTTGTATATGAAAAAAAGAGGACTGCAGCCTGTTATAGGCCTCATTCACAACGCTAACACTGCTCGTCTGTTTAAACTAACAAAAAGGGACATGGAGGGTATGCTGGAATCCCTTCAGGGCTTAGATTATTTTTGTTATGAATCGGATGAGGAGCTGGTGCAAATAGCGGAAAATATGAAAATAGATTTAATTCATGCCCATTCACCAATTGTATTATCTGCTGCCATCAGTGCTTCTCGAAAATTGGAAATCCCCTATGTAATGACACTTCACGGAACCGCCAGCTGGAGCAGGCTGCATGGAGCTGCAATGGAGGAGGCTAAGGGTATTATTGCCATAGGTCCCGAGGTGGCGATGTCAGCAGGACCTGAGTTTCAAAGCAAAATCAGAATAATTTTCAATGGAATTGATATAGCGCATTATAGGCCCGGTGACATGGTACTAAGCAATGAACCACTACGAATTCTATGGATGGGAAGAACCAATGGGCCTGCCGCTAGAGGAGTTACATATCTAGCCAAAGCGATCCGAGTCCTGAAAAAAAAGGGAATAGCTGTAGAGGCAAAGGTCTTAGGGCATGCACTGGGGGCCGATATAGGAGAGATGGAGGGCTGTGGCTGGGTACATGATCCACTGGAATATCTTCAATGGAGTCATATTGTATTTGGTCGAGGTCGTGCCTTAAGAGAGGCTATGGCCTGCGGTAATGTAGGCTTCTTAATAGGTCAAGGCTATGGAGGGCTGGTTAAGAGAAGCTGGTTTGAGGATGGAAGGTCCCCGATACTCAGTGCTTCTCCAAAGCATGGATATTCCGAGCTGGATTCCTTGCAAATTGTGAAGGATATTCAGCTATTGCATCAGCGTCGTGATATTCTGGAGGCAGCTAGAAATGCCGCAAGGAAAATTGCAGAGGAAAACTTCGACATCAAGAGGATGGTGGAGGAGACCCATTTAGTATATATAGAGGCACTTCAGCTATACGCTTCAGCTAAGGTAAGTAAAGGCTAAAACAGTGAATAAATGGACTTTAATCGGTTTTGGCCTTAAGAGTAGGGAGGGATGAGGCTTGCGTAATAAAATAAAGCAATACGAAATATTGATAAAGGACCCCTTTGTAGCAGGGCATTTGCCGGAGACCTATTGGTTCCACAACAAGTCGCTGCTGAATATGCTAAATAAGCATCAGGTGATCTATTTAAAGCCCAATGACAACACGGGTGGTAACGGGGTAATAAGAGTCAGGTCCATGAGCAATGGGTTATACAGCATATCCTTTGATAAAACAACTAAGCAGGTGAATGTAAGCAATATAAGCGCTACCTTACGGCAAATTATGATATGGCCGCAAAAGTACATTATCCAACAGGGAATAGATTTGGCAACATATAAAGGCAAGCCCTTTGATATGAGAATTGTTTTGCAGAAGGTGTTAAAGACCTGGAGGGTAACATTAACATCAGCTAAGGTGGCTAATGCACAGGATGCTGTAGTGACAAATGTAGCAAAGGGAGCAGAGGATTTTCCACTGCATAAAATTTTGCAGGAATACGATCAGAAGCAGGAGCCGATAGTGGCCTTTAGAGAAATTATAGACCTTTCACATCAGATAGCATCTATATTAGGAACTCAGCAGCCTATAGGGATAGCGGGGCTGGACATAGCTCTAGATAAAAGGGGCAAGGTTTGGTTTATTGAATCAAATGAAAGACCCGAATGCAGCAGATGTAAGCTTGTAAATGATCCGATATCTGTGAAAAAATACGAGGATGCTAGAAATATTTTAAAACTCAGCAAACGTTGATTGAATATATTGATATAAATCCAAGTTATTAGATGGATATGACGTTAAGCTTAATATTTTGAACACAAATTAGAAAAATAAAGATATTGATTTATTTTAACGAATAATACTCATATTCTTTTAATTATAGATTATTTAAGCAAAAAATTAATATTGGGGGTATCAATACCATGAATATATTGAAGGAGAAATTGCTTAATAAAACGGCTATTCTTGGTGTTATTGGGCTAGGTTATGTAGGACTTCCGCTGGCAGTGGAAAAGGCGAGGGCAGGATATATAACGCTGGGCTTTGATATACAAAATTCAAAGGTAGATATGATAAATGCAGGTAAGAACTATATTGGTGATGTTGTAAACGAGGAGCTGAAGGAAATAGTAGAGAGGGGATTATTGACAGCAACTACGGATATATCACAAATAAAGAATGCTGATTGCGTTTGTATATGTGTGCCCACTCCTCTGGACAGATACCAGCAGCCGGATATAAGCTATGTCAAAAATTCTGCAGAAAGCATAGTACCATATATGCATAAGGATATGCTGATAGTTTTGGAATCCACAACCTATCCCGGAACAACTGAGGAGCTATTAAAGCCTATACTCGAAGCCTCAGGATTAAAATGCGGTGAAGATTTTTTTCTTGCATTTTCGCCTGAAAGGGTAGACCCGGGCAATCAGATATATAAAACAAAAAATACGCCAAAGGTGGTGGGGGGGGTTTCCCCGGAATGTACCGAAATAGCAGCGATAATGTATGAAAATATCATAGCTGCTCCGGTTCATAGGGTTTCTTCACCAAAGATTGCAGAAATGGAAAAAATACTGGAAAACACCTATCGAAATATTAATATAGGGCTGGTGAATGAGCTGGCTATGCTAAGCTATAAAATGGGCATAAATTTTTGGGAGGTTATAGAGGCTGCTAAATCAAAGCCCTATGGTTTCCAGGCCTTTTACCCGGGCTCAGGCTTAGGCGGTCATTGTATTCCCCTCGATCCCTATTACCTTTCCTGGAAGGCCCGTGAATATGGCTTTCATACCTCAATGATTGAATCCTCAATGATGGTAAATGATCGTATGCCTGAGTATTGTGCCGAAAGAATAAGTAAGATTTTAAACAGTCAGGAAAAAGCTGTAAAGGGCTCGAAGATATTGTTTTTAGGCGTCGCCTACAAGCAGGATATTGATGACTATAGGGAAAGCCCTGCAATTAAGGTAATTGAGCATGTGGAAGGGTTAGGCGGCGAGGTTATTTATTATGACCCCTATATACCGGAGTTTAACGAGGGAGGGGTAACCAAAAAGGGCGAGGCGGAATTAACGACGGAGCTTCTAGAGTCAGCGGATTTAGTAATTATAACAGCAGCCCATTCTAATATAGACTATGAGCTGGTTCAAAAACATGCAAGAATTATTTTTGATACAAAAAATGCCATGAAGGAAATTAAGAGTAGAGAAAATATTGAGCTGCTGTAAGGAGGGACTGCAATGAGCCTAAGGTATGCTTTAATTGGCTGCGGAAGAATTTCTCCCAACCACATTGCCGCAGCATTGGAAAATAAGCTTGAAATAGTTGCATTATGTGATTTAGAGAAGGCTAAAATGAAGGCTATAGTAGAGGCCTTCGGCCTTAATAAGGACGTTAGATTATATTTAGACTATAAGGAAATGCTTGAAGGAGAAAATATCGATCTGGTGGCTATTTGTACCGAAAGCGGAAAGCATGGTGAAATAGCGCTGGACTGCATAGATAAAGGCGTCAATTTAATCATTGAAAAGCCTATAGCTTTATCACTTCAGGAGACTGATGAAATAATTAAAAGGTCAAGGGATAAAAATTTAAAGGTCAGTGCCTGTCATCAGAATAGATTCAATAAATCAATAATGAAAATCAGAGAGGCGATAGAGGCCAGACGCTTTGGAAGGCTCCTATACGGAACTGCCCATATCCGATGGAATAGGGGGCAGGATTATTACGATCAGGCTACCTGGAGGGGCAGCTGGCTGCAGGATGGCGGCGCTCTGATGAACCAGTGCATCCACAATATAGACCTATTGCGTTGGATGATGGGGGACGAGATTGAAGAGGTTTATGGGATGACTGACAGGCTGATGCACGATTATATAGAGGCAGAGGATTTAGGAATAGCTGTCATAAGATTTAAAAACGGAGGCTATGGTATCGTTGAAGGCACCACAAATATTTATCCTAAAAATCTTGAGGAGACACTATATATCTTTGGTGAAAAGGGAACAGTCAAGGCGGGAGGAAAATCAGTGAATCTCATTGAGGAATGGCTCTTTGAGGATAAGCAGGATAATCCACAGGAGGTTAAAGAGAGGTATTGCGAGAATCCTCCAAATGTCTATGGCTTTGGTCATACGCCCTTATATGCCGATGTTGCAGCTGCGATAATAAATGACAGAGAGCCCTATGTCACCGCTGATGATGGCAGAAGGGCATTGGAATTGGTTTTAGCGATTTATAAATCCGCTGCTGAGGGCAAAGCTGTAAGGCTGCCCCTGGAAAAATGCAGCACATTGGATTTTAGCGGGAGGTTTGAGGGATGAGCTACTTTGTGCATGAAAGCAGCTATGTGGATGGAAATGTAGATATCGGTGAAGGTACAAAAATATGGCATTTTTGCCACATCCACAAGGGCGTCAAAATAGGTAAAAACTGCTCATTAGGACAGAACGTAAATATAGGTAATAATGTCAAGATAGGTAATGACGTCAAAATCCAAAATAATGTATCTGTTTACGAGGGAGTTGAAATAGAGGACTTCGCCTTTTGTGGCCCTTCAATGGTCTTTACAAACGACCTAACACCAAGAAGCAAATATCCCAAGGGTCCCGAGGGCTATAAAAAAACCTTGGTTAAATATGGTGCATCGATAGGGGCTAATGCTACTATAGTCTGTGGAAATACAATCGGAAGATGGGCTATGATTGCCTCCGGTGCTGTGGTAACCAAGGATGTACCGGATTATGCCTTGATGGCGGGAATTCCCGCTAGGCAAATCGGCTGGGTATGTGAATGTGGGGAGCCTCTTAAGGAGGGCCTTGCTTGCCGAGCCTGCAAACGGGAATACCAGCTGGAAGATCAAGCGCTTCGGGAGAAATAGTACAGAGGGGAGGTTAGAGGGGTGGAATTTAGAGATTTAAAGACACAGTATGTAAAATATAAAAATGAAATAGATGCTGCGATACAAGGTGCTCTGAATAAAGCTGACTTTATTGGCGGTGAAGAGGTAGGTATACTGGAGAAGAGGCTGGCGGAATATGTTGGCGTTAAGCATTGTATATCCTGTGCCAATGGTACTGAGGCCATGACACTGCTGATGATGGCATGGAGCATTAAAGAGGGGGATGCAGTATTTGTACCGGACTTCACATTTTTCTCAACCGGCGAGGTTGTGGCCTTTAGAGGGGCAACGCCGATATTTGTAGATGTAAGGAGAGAAACCTTTAATATAGATACAGAAAAGCTGGAGGAGACCATTAAAAAAACCCTGCAGGAGGGAAAGCTAAAACCAAGGGCAATACTTCCAGTTGATCTATTCGGACTTCCTGCTGATCATATTGAAATAGAAAGAATCGCAAAGAAATATGGACTTTTAGTATTGGAGGATGCTGCTCAGGGCTTTGGTGGTAGTATAGAGGGCAGAAGGGCCTGCAGCTTTGGCGATGCCGCCACCACGTCTTTTTTTCCTGCTAAGCCATTGGGCTGCTATGGTGATGGCGGTGCAATATTTACAAACGACGACAGCTTAGCAGAGCTCTTAGGCTCCTACAAGGTTCATGGTAAGGGCGGAAACAAATATGATAATATAAGGATTGGCGTAAATTCAAGACTGGATACGATTCAAGCGGCAGTATTGCTGGTAAAGCTGAGCATATTTGAAAAGCATGAGCTGGAGGACGTCAACAGAATATACAACTGGTATAATGAGGGACTAAAGGGAAGGGTTGAAATTCCTTTAATACCCGAGGGCTACAAATCCAGCTTTGCTCAGTATACCATAAGGCTGAGAAGCAAAGAGGAAAGAGATCGGCTTCAAACAAAGCTTAAGGAAAAGGGCATCCCCAGCATGATCTATTATCAAAAGCCCATGCATAGTCAAGGGGCCTTCAAGCAGCAAATTTTTAAAGAAGAGGATTTTAGCATAACAAACGAGCTGTGTAATACGGTACTATCATTACCTATGCATCCATATCTAAGCAAAGAGGATGTTATAAAAGTAATCACAACAATTTAACACATAACACAGGGGGACGGTTCTTCTGTGTTGCAAGACACTCCAACACATGGGGACGGTTCTTCTGTGTTGTAATCACTCCTGGCCTATGCTATGCTAAAGCTGGGGGTGATTTTTATGCCAAGAAGAGCTAGGGAAAAATCCAGCACAGGCATATATCATGTAATGCTAAGGGGAATAAATGGACAAACCATATTTGTGGATAATGAGGATCATGAGAAGATGATTCTGACACTAGAAAACTATAAGGAAGTGTGTGGCTTTGAATTATATGCCTATTGCTTAATGAGCAATCACATACATTTGCTGATTAAGGAAGGTAGTGAGGATTTAGGATTCGTATTCAGAAGAATAGGCGCAAGCTATGTACATTGGTACAACAGAAAATATAGGAGAACCGGACATCTATTTCAAGACAGATATAAAAGTGAAGCAGTTGAGGATGATAAGTACCTTTTAACTGTACTTAGATATATACATCAGAATCCCATAAAAGCAGGCATTGTAAAGGATATAGGAAAATATGCCTGGAGCAGCTACAATGAATATACAAACAGCAATAGGCTATGTAATACCAGGCTTGTACTTAGCTATTTTGCAAACGAAGAAAAAAAGGCACTGCAGTTATTTAAGAGCTTTAACCAGGAAACCAATAAGGACAATTGCCTTGATTATGGGGAAATGTTAAGCCCTAGTGACGTAGAAGCAGCAGCAATCATAGCTGAGGTTGCTGGGATTGAGAAGATTATAGAAATACAGAATTTTGATAAGTCTAAAAGAGATAATATTATTAAGGAGTTAAAGAATAGGGGAATATCCATAAGGCAGATAGAAAGATTAACAGGGGTTAGCTTTGGTACAATTAGAAGCATCTAGTTGAACACAAGAGAACCGTCCCCCTGTGTTCTTTGCCTTGAAGTTTTTTTAAAAACATTGTTTTATATGACAGGCTAGTGTCATATTACTATTGCTACAATAATAATACATTACATAAAAATTATATGAGGAGGAAGCGTTTATGGAGTGTAAAAATTATTGTCAATGCTGTGGTATGCCTATGGGAGAGACTAAGGAATTGTACGGTATGAATGCAGATGGAACTAAAAGTGAGGATTACTGCAGATACTGCTACGAAAACGGTGAATTTACTTCTGATGAGACTATGGACGAAATGATTGAATCCTGTATTGTGCATGTAGTAGAAAACAATCCAGGAATGACTGAAGATGAAGCCAGAACTATGATGAAGGGCTTTTTCCCCACTTTAAAAAGATGGAGGGAGCAGCAATAGCGATTACATTTAATGACAAACGACAGATAAAGGGCTATAATTACATATAAAGGAATATAACACCTCAACCCTAGAGCATAGATTTGAGGTGTTGCTTTATGTCAAAAAAAGTGTAAGGGGTTATAGTTATGGAGAAGGAAAGCTATTTATATTATTTAGGAAATGCCTATCCGCTTAAGGGTAAAATAGATAATGCAGCAAAAAAGCTAACAATAGAATTTGATGGCAGTGCATTTATTTGTACAAGTCCTGTGGCGGGAGAGATAGATGTTTCAAAGGCAGTACAGGCCTTCTATACAAAGGCATGTAAAAGAGTGATCGATGAGAGGCTCAAATTTTATCAGCCTCAGATAAAGGTTAAGTATAAGGGATTTACGGTAGAGGATCATCAAAGCAAGTGGGGAAGCTGCAGCAGTAATAAAGCCCTTACCTTCAACTGGAGGCTTATTATGCTTCCCCTTGAGGCAATGGATTATGTTGTTGTCCATGAGCTATGCCATTTGGTGCATATGAACCATGATAGATCCTTTTGGCGTTTAGTTGGCAAAATATATCCTCAATATAAAGAGGCAATGAAAACATTAGGTACAGAGAAAACTAGGGAGTTATAGAGGAAAACGCTGCACTTGTTGTGAATAAAAATCTAGGTTAATAGGATTAGCCATAAACTAAAGTGGTATACTCTAAATCAAGTGACGTATTTGCATTGAATTTAAGTAAAAAATTATAGCAAATAAGGAGGATTATTATGCAGGAAATAGAAATAATTAAAATTGATAATGACATAAGGGTCTATTATGTTACGGCATCGGACTTCCCCGATGGAATTCTAGAAGCCCATCAAAGTCTTCACTCCTCAATCCATTATACGGATCAGCGAAGATATTTTGGCATTTCGAGGCCGGAAAACCATACCATTGTCTATAGAGCTGCTGCTGAGGTGTTGGCGGAGGATGAGGCTGAAGGTAAAGCACTTGAGACAATGATTATAAAAAAAGGCAGCTATTCATGCATTGATCTACCTAATTATACAGAGGATTTCGAAGGTATTGGTAGTGCCTTTCAAAGACTGATTACCCTGCCGGATATAGACCCACAGGGCTACTGTATAGAGTGGTATCTAAATGATAAGGATGTAAAATGCATGATTAGGATGGAAGAAGGTCCACAGGAATAAGCATTATAAAGGATTTAAGCCGTATTAGTACCGTATGAAAGAAATACTGCTTATAAACTATACTTATACAGTAACTTTGAATGGAGGCAAATATGATAGCATTAAGAACACTAGATTCAAGCGTCCTGTCATTAATCATCTTGATGGTAATATATTCCTATACCTATAATCGTATGGAAAAAGCCAACATTCATTATAAGCTATATATGGCATTGATAAAAATAAATATGATGATGATAGTTATTGATATTTTGGGATGGGCTTTTAACGGTTCACCTGGATCGGTTAATATGCTTCTTAATATAGGGTTTAATCTTTTACTTTATGTACTTGTTCCGGTGGGGCCTATGTTTTGGGTTTTGTACACCTTTTCGCAGGTAGCCTACAATGAGGATAAATATAAAAGAATGAAGAAGCATTTATTTCTAACCTTCATTATACATTCGGCATTATGTGTCAGCAGTCTTTTCAATGGTATCTTCTTTACCGTGGATCCTCAAAATATGTATAGCAGGGGAGATTACTACTGGCTACATGTACTATTCTGCTATTCATTTTTAATTTACTCATTGATATACATAGCGGCAAACCGTGAAAGATTGGATAAAAAATACTATTACTCAATGCTGGTTTTTGCGCTTCCAATATCCATAGGAGGCATGCTTCAGGTGTTATTCTATGGGGTTACCTTTACCTGGTCCGGCATGATGCTGTCAAATCTAATTATATATTTAAATATACAGGACAGAGGCCTAAATACAGATTATTTAACCGGAGTTTATAATAGAAGGCATTTAGAGCGTTTTATAAATCTAAAAATTCATAATGCCACAGCAGAAAAATCCTTTGCAGGAATTATTATTGATATTGATGAGTTCAAGCTGATTAATGATAGCTTTGGCCATAGTGTAGGTGATGAGGCCCTTAAGAATGCGGCAAAAATTATAACGGAAAGCTTAGGCAACAATGATTTTGTATCCAGAATTGGTGGAGATGAGTTCTTTGTAATCGTCGATACCAGTTGTAGGCATGCTTTGACTGCTGTAATAGAGAAAATAAAGAGAAATGTTGAGGGATTCAACAACCTAAAGGCGGTGCCTTATAAATTGTATTTCAGTTTTGGGTATAACATATATGATAACGCAGCTAAAATCAGTGCTGAAGAATTTTTAAAGCAGGTAGATGCTTTAATGTACACCAATAAAAGGAATAATAGTGACTGCTGGCAGCTAAATATGTATATGCCAAAGGACATCTGCTAAACAACACGGGGAACACAGAGGGACGGTTCTTGTGTGTTGTAATCACTCCTAGCCAGTGCCATGCTAAAGCGGGGGTGATTTTTATGCCCAGAAGAGAGCTGAAATTATAAAAAGTTGAAGAAAGAGAATATCAATGATCAGGAAAGAGTGACAGGGTCAGCTTCGTATCAGTTAGGAGGATTAATGCTACAGCACAAGAGAACCGTCCCCCTGTGTTGCCCCCCTGTGTCCCGTTTCTGTAAATCATTACATTTGTAACTACAAGGCATAGCTTTTCCCTGCTAAGATAATATTAAAATATAATAGCAAGGAGGAAGTTTCTATGACGATAGTGCATATGAAGGATATAGTTAAACGGTATGGCAACCAGCTGGTGCTGGATTATGTTGATTTAGATATTATGGAGGGGGAAATATTAGGGCTCCTAGGTCCTAATGGTGCCGGTAAAACCACCCTGATACATGCTTTAATTGGATTAATAAGAATTGATTCTGGTGAAATACAGGTATTTGGAAGCTCCCACAAGGGCAATGCTCTGGATATAAAAAGGCAGCTGGGGCTGGTCACTCAGGATATTTCAATATATGAGGATTTGACGGCGAGAGAAAACCTTGAGTTTTTTGGAGGAGTATATGGGCTAAGGGGTAAAGAGCTGAAGGTGCGTGTGGCTGAAACTCTAGAATTTGTCGGCTTGTCAGATAATGCAAACAAGCTTCCGTCTAAATTTTCAGGAGGGATGCTGAGGCGTTTAAATATCGCATGTGCGCTTGTTCATAGGCCAAGGCTTTTAATAATGGATGAGCCCACGGTGGGGATCGATCCCCAATCACGTAATCATATACTTGAAACCGTGAAGGAGCTAAATCGTCAGGGGACAACAATTCTGTACACCACCCACTATATGGAGGAGGTTCAGAGCATAGCCTCAAGAGTTGTGATTATGGACCAAGGTCATGTAATTGCTCAAGGTACCTTAAAGGAACTAGTGGAAAAAATACAACATGAGGAGAAAATAACACTAGAGGTGCCTGAGGTCAGTCAACTGCTATTATCAAGGTTGAGGAAGCTGGAGGGAGTAAAACAGGTAGTCCAAAAGGGAAATGAGCTTCTGATAGTTTCGCAAACAGGTGCAGGAAATCTGGATAGGGTCCTTGCTATTGCTAGGGAGGCGGGTGGAATGCGTTCTGTGAATGCAGAAAAGCCAACCCTTGAGGATGTATTTTTAACCTTGACCGGAAAAAGATTAAGAGATGGGGAGGCTGAATAGTATGGTTTTAAGACTAAGCTATTTTATGCTGAGAAGAATGTTAAGGGGTTATTTAGCCTTAATCATTTTAATGCTTACACCATTGGCCTTGATCACTGTGCTGGGGCTAGTTGCAGGGGATGCGGTGAACCCGTCGGGAGTACCTTTTATGGACACTATTGCCATAACGATGATACTGGCATTTCAGCTATACGGCGGCTTTTACACTATGGATTATATAAAACAGGATTTTTTTAGTCATAAAAAATGGAAAATGTATTCATTACCTTATCCACCAAGTCTTTTAGCCCTTTCAGTGTTTTTATCCTGTACATTATTTAGTGCCCTTCAAGGCTTTGCAATGGTAGTTTTCACACACTATATTTATGGGGTATATTGGGGGAGTTGGGGTCTGGTTCTATTATTATTGGTTATGATTTCACTTTTCAACCAGCTTGTTTATTTGATTATAATAATGTCAGTAAAAAGCTACAAGGTAGCGGAGGGTATAGGCACCTGCTATGCATTGACCTCTATGGTCTTGGCTGGGGTGTGGTTTCCAATGCCAAGGGTACAGCCGTTTACTTTTCTTACAACCTATGGTAATCCCCTGTCATTAGGTCAAAATGTGATGTATGCTATAATAAAGGGTGAAGCCATAAATAAAGCAATTGCAAGTGTTGTAATGCTACTTCTTTCTTCAGTGCTACTAACGATTGTTGCAGCATTTTTAGGGAGGAGGAAGCTTGCATGACAATATTCTATTTTGTTTTCAAACGGTTTTTTAAGGGCTTCTCAAATATCACCTTTATAAGCATAATTCCTTTGGCTGCAATTTTTCTGCCGGTGGGAGAATGGCATCCGCTGCCGGGGGGCTTTCAGTATTATGGAATAATTCAAATGTTTATTGCGGCAAGACTATCCGGTTTTATTATTGAGGACAGGTCAAATCGAACCCTACTTCGAATTGGAGCTGCTCCGGTAACACATTTCCAATATCTCTGGCAAAATCTAACGGCCTATTCAATGATAATGCTTCTAATAAACCTTGTGTTTGTCCTAGGCGGAGTTTTAGTACACGGAGATGTATTGGTGAAGCCTGTTTCTTTATTTATCCTATATTCCCTTTTTTCAATGACAGCAATCGGTTTTTCTCTTGCTTGGTATTCCCTTTTCTTAAACAAAGAGGCGGCCTTCAGTATACTTATTGGCTTAGTTATGCTTATGGGTATGCTGGGAGGCATGATGTGGCCTATACAAGCAATGCCGTTATTATTTCAGCGGCTTGCGCTAATGCTGCCCACCTATTGGCTTGCCGAAGGCCTTATGCTGGTGGCAAAAGGAGCAAGCTTTATCGATTTAATCCTGCCATTGGCAATACTGCTGATGTTTAGCATTGCCTTCCTATTAATAGGAAGTAAACGAAGACTTGTATAGGAGCGTATAAATACAAAAGACAAACTTTTTATATTATAAAGCAGTAGGAGGACAGATATTTTATGATGGGCGAAGGGGATTCACAGGGACCAAGGACTTTTGCAATACTATGGAGAATGCTTGGATTACTTCTATTAGCTTTACTTTGGTTGCAGGATCAAGGTGATAAGCTGGGGGTAGTCCTTCTGCTCTTTTTGTCAATCATGGCTTTAGCCCGGTGGCGTTTTGAATTGCCATCATGGACAGTGCTATTTGACCAGGCCGCCTGCTTCATTCTTATGCCTTTTTGGCCTAATGCTGCCTACGGATTGGCAATATCTTTATTTGAAATAAATTTAAATGGAACTATTTACTTTGCAGCCCCCATTGCTATTTTTTTATTATTTGGCTCCCAGATGTCCTTGCCTTTAACGGCAGTTTACCTCCAGTCTATATTTTCTGGCCGCATAATACGGGGCTGGCATCGTGAGAAGGGCTTGTATCAGCAGGAGGCCGACTGGCAAAGAAAAGACAGGTATGAGCTGGAGAGCCTAAAGGGAGATTTGTTGGTTGCTAATGTGCAGGCCGCTCGTAATGCAGAGCTGGCAGAAAGAAACCGTATAGCGCAGGATTTACATGATGATGTAGGACACGAAATAACCGCGGCGGTTTTAGCGCTTCAGGCCTTTGAACAGCTATGGCGGGAAGCTGACCCTCAGGCTAAGGATATGTTCAATAAGGCACAGCAGCGACTAAATAATAGCGCCCTGCAGCTGAGAGAGGCTGTTTATAATATGAAGCCAAATGTTACTATAGGCATCGAGAGGCTGAAGGAAATTTGTGATGGCTTCACAGCTTGCCCGATAAGCCTTGAAATTTATGGTGACACCCTTGAGGTTCCTGCTTACCTATGGGGTATACTGGAGCCATGCTTGAAGGAGGCACTGACTAATGTAATACGCCACTCAAAAGCCACTGGAGTTGATGTAAAGCTGGATGTCACTCCCAATATAGTCAGACTTGGCATTCATAATGATGGTGTTATAAATAAGGATATAGGCGGTGGTGTAGGGCTAAGGAATCTGAGGCTTAGGGCAAGGGCAATCGGCGGTAGTATAGCTGTAGCTGCTAAGGAAGACTTTCATTTAATATGTGTTTTACCCATTGGCAAAGGTATGGGAGGTAATTTGAAGTGAAAATTATAATTGTAGATGATGATCTCCTGGTATGTCAAAGCCTTAAGGTACTGCTTTCCAGAGAAGCGGATATGGAGGTAATAGCTACCGCCAGCAATGGCACTGAGGCAATAGAATGCTGTCATAGTGAAAAACCAGATGTAATACTGATGGATATCCAGATGCCGGTGATGGATGGAATTCAGGCAGCAAGAGAGATAAAACGAAGCTGGCCCGATATAAGAATTATGATGCTCACCACCTTTCAGGACGAGAAAAATATCAGATTGGCTATTCTGGCAGGTGCAGAGGGATATCTTATAAAATCTACGGAGGTTTCCGGCATGGCTCAGCAGATAAGGTCCCTATATTCCGGTGTATCGGTTTTAGACACTGATGTACTAGGAAAGCTGCTGCAGCAGTCTAAGACAGATAAATTTGAGGAGCTATCACCAAGGGAAAGAGCTATAGCAGAGCTGGTGGCGGAGGGCCTCTCCAACAGGGAAATTGCTCAGCAGCTGTATATAAGCGAAGGGACGGTAAGGAATACATTGTCTGTTATCCTTGACAAGCTGGAGATGAGGGACCGTACACAGCTGGCAATTCAATATTGGAAAAACAGCTAAGTAGAACACAGAGGGACGGTTCTTGTGTGTTCTGCGTCCCTCTGTGTTCTAAATAGGAAATAAAAATAGAACACAAGAGAACCGTCCCCTTGTGTTGTGTGTTTTGAGGAGGGTTGAAATGGAATATAAAGGTATAAGCTATGATACAGGTACAAATTATGCTGCTGGCTTTTTATCCGGAGGGGTATGGAGTCATGAGCTAATGCAAAGGGAGATAAAGGTAATAGCCCATCAGCTTCACTGTGATTCCATTCAGATATATGGCAGTGAAATTCAACGATTAGTCGACTGTAGCAAGGTGGCATTGGAGGAGGGGCTGAAGGTATGGCTGCAGCCGAGATTAATAGATGCTACTCCTGAGGAAATGCTGGTGCATTTATCTGAGCTGGCAAAGGCGGCAGAGGAGCTAAGATTAAAGCATTCAGTGGTAACCTTAAATATAGGCTGTGAGCTCAGCATATTTATGTCGGGGATAATACCCGGGAAAACCTATGCTAAAAGAGTTTCAAAGCTGCTTTTTCTATGGCCCTTTCTAGCCTTCTTCAGTAAAAGGCTAAACAAACATTTAAAGGAGGCCACCAGGGCTGCAAAGGAAAGCTTTAAGGGTAGGATAACCTACGGCTCTGGGATTTGGGAGGATGTTGATTGGAAGGAATTTAATATTATCGGTTTAAATTATTATCGAGAAGCCTCGAATTATTCAAGCTATGCTAAAAATTTGAGGGATTTTCATAAATATAGGAAGCCAATAGTAATTACTGAGTTCGGTTGCTGCACCTACAAGGGTGCTGACAAAAAAGGAGGCTCAGGGGATTATATAGTGGATTGGAGCAGTCTACAAAGACCCAAGCTGAAGCATGGTGGCTATATAAGAAGTGAGGAGACTCAGGCCAATTATATCCGGGAGCTTTTAGAAATATTTCATCAGGAGGGGATAGCAGGAGCCTTCGCCTTTCAATTTATTGAACCCAGCTACATACATTCCCAGGACCCTCTTTATGATTTGGACATGGCCAGCTTTGCGATAGTAAAATCCTTTTCCGAGGAGTTCAATTATGAAGCAGGCTATTGGGAGCCAAAGAAGGCCTTTGAAGAAATTGCTAAATTATATTCAGAGAAATAAAGCTAAAAATATTCACCGGCGATGCTGGTGGATATTGCCATTTTGATAAACAAACAAAGCTTATAAGATGCTTTTGCTGCCTATATATGGTAGTTGTCTGGAAAAAATGATAAAATGTAAGCAGTGATAGATAACCACTTTATATGAGGAGGTTTGAAAATGAAAAGGACTACTGTTTTATTAATGCTTGTGATGATTTTAACTAGTATATTGACTGGATGTAAAGGGAAGGGATTAAGCTTTGAATTAGCAGATTACCCAAGGGTCGATGGCTCTACGGTCACAATTCCTCTCTCGGAGGCAATCGCTACAAGGCTGACGGGATTGGATATCGAGGAGGTAAGGCCCTATATACTTCACAATAAAACCCACGAGGCATATGTAAACCTAGTAAACAATAATGCAGATATCATATTCGTAACCTCGCCCTCAGAGGAGGAGCTGGCCTTGGCAAAGGAAAAGGGGATTTCCTTAGAGGTAGTACCGATTGTCAGTGAGGCCTTTGTATTTTTGACCCATGCAGAAAACCCTGTTAATGACCTTACCCTAGAGGAGGTTAGACAGATTTACGCAGGAAATATTAACAATTGGTCGGAGGTAGGTGGACAGGATGTGCCTATTATAGCCTATCAAAGGCCTGTTAACTCAGGCAGCCAAACGGGCTTTCTAGAATTGGTAATGGAGGACCTAGAGCCAATGGAGGCTCCGACAGAAAAGGTTATAGCTGGCATGGGTGGGCTGATTGATGCTATTGCCGCCTATAAAAATGACGAAAGTGGCTTAGGCTATTCCTATTACTACTTTGTAGTAGATATGTGGGGAAATGAGCTGGTGAAGCTTTTAGAGATAGATGGGGTTTATCCCGACAAGGAGACTATAAGAACAGGCGAATATCCTATAAAAACCGCATATTATGCAGTGCTACGAAGTGACGAGCCAAAGGACAGCTCAGCGCGAAAATTGCTGGAATGGATACTGTCTGAAGAGGGGCAGCAGCTGGCGGAGGATACCGGTTATGTTAAAATTAAGTAGAGGTCTGGTATGCATACTGGTTTCAACGCTTATTATCGGCTGTAGTGCTAACCTTGAGAAGGTGGCAGACAAAAAGGAAGATGGCGAGGTTGAGTATTCCCTCATGGGAAGGGCTGTATATAGTCCTGCTGCGCTTTACGCCGGCATTGATAACCCGATAGAAATAAAGGATATTCAGGTTAAAAATACAGAAAGTCAGCAGTTTAACTATATTCAAATAAGCGGATTACAGGATAAGGCTGTAGAAGCAAAGATAAACGAAGACATCAAGGCGCTCTTTGATCAGATGCTGCCCTATGCTGAATTTAAAAAGGCCATGCCCTTTAGAGGGGCTCAGACCCTCATGCAGGAGGATACCAAAGTAAGTGGCGCACATCTTACGATTTCCTCCACCTTTAACAGCAATAATGTGTTATCGGTGGTTGCTTATGTGGCGGTTAATCTGGAAACCCAGAAATATGGATATAAATATATGAATATGGATGAAGGCCTAAATTTTGATTTGAATACTGGAGAGCAGTTTTCTCTTGAGGATGTCTTTGTAAATGATATAGACCCATGGGAGATTATAAATAGTGTAATAGCAGAGAATATTAACGGCTATAAGACCGCCTTTAGCATTGGTGAGTTTGATTATTATGGCCTGGTAGCACCCTTTAAGGGTATAAAGCATGGTCAGAGGTTTTATTTAACCAACAATGGCGTTAATGTGATAATTAACTATAACAATCCTGAATTTGATATTGGTTTTAATACAAGGGTAATTGAAGTGCCATATAGTGCCTGTAGAGGAAGCATAGCCATTGCTGAACGTTTCTATGAAGAGGGCATCAATATATATACCAGTGGGGCAACTGAGAAGCGTTTGTTTGGAAGCTATAGCAGCAAAAGGAAATATGAATATTCTAGCCTTGAAAAAGACAATGCCCGCTGGGAGGTGAATATAAGCTATCCGGAGGATTTAGAGGAGACTTTAGTGGAACAAATTAAAGCCTTCAGAGCTGAACAGGAGGCCTTTGTATTAGACTCGGTAATTGCAGAGTCTCTAAATTATGTGGAGCAGAGAATATATGTCTACCAAGCAGGACGGTATTTAAATATCAGCTGTCATGTATATTTCAGCAATGGCAATGAGGGTCTATGGAAAGAAGATAGCTATGTTTACTCGGAGACGGGGCAGCAGCTAGAGCTAGAGGATATATTTGCAGCGGATTATGACTATATGCCCATCCTGATAGATGGTTTAGAAAAAGCGATTAGAGAGTATAATTTACCAGTAAGTCCCGAAAAGGAGAAGCTGCTTCCAGGGATGGGCTTCACTATAAATGACACGGGGATTACATTTGTCACTAAGACCTACGAATGGAGTCCCGGTAATAAGCATCCCTTAAGCTTTCAAATACAATACAAGGACATAGGCTATGACAACCTATTGGTTTTTTAGTGTATCGAGAAGAAAAATGAATTAATACCTCCTACAGTTAAACTTGGGCTAATCCTTGAGGATAATTTTCATAGTGCAAAGCGGAGGAAGAAGGAATATTGAGTAATTTTGCGATTGATGACAATGCAGCTATATGGATATGTAGCAAGGTAATTTCCAAGGATTTTACCATGAGGTACTCGCTATAATTAAGACAAAAAGATTGATGAAGGGAGCTATTACATGGATACAAATACGGTACCTGCTTCAATAGATGAATATATATCAAAATTCCCTCCGGAAACTCAAGAAATATTGTCTGAAATTAGAAAGGTCATAAAGGAGGCAGCACCGGAGGCTACGGAGAAAATAAGCTATCAGATGCCCACCTTCTATTTATATGGTAATTTAGTGCATTTTGCAGCCTATAAAGGGCATATCGGCTTCTATCCCGCCCCCAGTGGTATTGAAGCCTTTAAAGAGGAGCTGTCGGTATATAAGGGAGCCAAGGGCTCAGTGCAGTTTCCCTTAGATAAGCCAATGCCCTACACATTAATAAGCAGGATAGTGAAGTTCAGAGTAATAGAAAATGTAAAGAAGGTTGAGGAAAAGATCAACAAAAGGAAATGAGGTGGCATGCTGATGCTACCTTTTTTTACTCGCCTTTATCAGCTGAGGTTTGCTTAACAACGGCATTAGCCCATTCTGCTGCCGCCTGAGCCTTATGAATATCACCTGAAATAGGTTTCTAATTCCATTCCTCCAGGAATTGCACAATCACTCATAAACAAGGAAAGCATCCTATCTATATAAAATGCAATAATAGATATGGATAGTTGCATTTCTAAATATCCTCATGATATAATATCAGATATTAGTACCTAGTTATAATACTAGGTCCAACAACACAACAACTTAAGGAGGCGCTTTATGGAAATTAAGGATATTAGAGATCTAATACTGACGATTGACAAAACTAGTATTCAACAGGTAGAGATAGAAAAGGGAGATATAAAAATTAAAATAAATAAGGGACTATTGAATGAAGGCAGCAGAAAAGCTGCAGTATTGGAGGAGAAGGGTGCTAAGGGCAGCGAAGTCCCAACGGCTGAAGCGAAGGCAGAGGTTCAGCCTCTGCTACAGATTGAGGAGGAAAAGGCAGATTCTACATACCTAGTGAAATCCCCAATGGTGGGAACCTTCTATTCTAAGTCAAGTCCGGACTCAAGCTCCTATGTTAAGGCAGGTGACAGGGTGGAAAAGGGCCAGACCCTGTGTATTATTGAGGCCATGAAGATGATGAATGAAATAAAGTCTGAGACAGCCGGAGTTGTAGTCGAGATCATGTGTGAGGATGAAGATATTCTGCAATATGGTCAGCCTATAATGAAAATCAGGAGGTAGCCCCATGTTCAAAAAGATTTTAATTGCCAATAGAGGTGAAATTGCCCTCAGGATTATCAGAGCCTGCAAAGATATGGGGATAAGGACAGTGGCGGTATATTCTGAAATAGATCAATCCTCCATACATGTCCATATGGCAGACGAGGCGATTTGCATCGGGCCTGCTGCAGCGAAGAAAAGCTATCTCAATCTGGAGGCTTTAATCACAGCAGCTTTAGTTACAAATAGCGATGCAATACACCCTGGCTATGGATTTCTTTCTGAAAGTCCAAGGCTTGCTGAGGCCTGCAGCCTCAATAACATACAATTCATAGGTCCAAATAAGGAGCATATGGAGAGAATGGGAAATAAGGCTGAGGCCAGAAGGACAATGATAGCGGCAGGGGTTCCTGTAATACCGGGGTCAGAGACTGCCACCAATAGGGCTGAGGAGGCATTGAAAACAGCAGCCGACATCGGCTTTCCGATAATGATTAAGGCCGCCAGCGGTGGGGGCGGAAAGGGCATGCGGATTGTAGCTTCTGAGGTGGAATTTGTTGAGAAATTCAACATGGCTAGGGCTGAAGCAGCAGCTGCCTTCGGCGATGATGCTATGTATGTGGAGAAGCTGGTGGAGGAGCCCAGACATATAGAATTTCAAATACTGGCGGATCATCACGGCAATATTGTGCACTTGGGTGAAAGGGATTGTTCATTACAGAGGAAAAATCAAAAGCTTCTGGAGGAGGCCCCCTGCACCATTATAAGTGAGGCCCTAAGGGCTCAAATGGGAGAGATGGCGGTAAGGGCTGCAAGGGCTGTAAATTACATCAATGCAGGGACCATTGAATTTCTGCTGGATAAGAATCATAATTTTTACTTTATAGAAATGAATACGAGAATACAGGTGGAGCATCCTGTAACGGAGCTGACAACCGGGATAGATTTAATAAAGCAGCAAATACGAATTGCCTATGGGGAAGCTCTGGAAATTAAGCAGGAGGACATCATAATAAATGGTCACGCAATAGAATGCAGAATAAATGCAGAGGACCCTGAGATGGATTTTAGACCTTCTCCCGGGACGATAGAAGGATATTTCCCACCCGGTGGCTACGGTGTCAGATTAGATAGCCACATCTATGGCGGCTATAGCATACCACCGACCTATGACTCCATGATAGGGAAGCTATTGGTATGGGGAAAGGATAGGCAGGAGGCTCTTGATAGAATGAAAAGGGCATTGGAGGAAATTGTAATCACCGGCATAAATACCAACATAGATTTTCAAAGACAACTAATCGACAATAAAAGACTTCGGGATAATAAAATCGATACCTCCTTTATTGAGAAGGAAATGCTGAAGAAAAATGGGGGATTGAGCTATGCTAAAGGACCTCTTTAATAAAAAGAACTATATCACTATAAATATGTATAAAGGAGGGGCTACTCCATTAACCAATGATATAAGGGAGGCGCAAGAGACAGATTCTCCTAGTGTTAAGCAGCAGAAAAAGAGGGATAGAGTCGGAGCAAGAGATAGGATTAATGAGATAATTGATGAAGGGAGCTTTATAGAATACGATGTAGAGCTGGAGGCCTCAAATCCTTTGGATTTTCCTGAGTACAGGGAAAAGCTGGCAGCAGCAGTGGCAGCCACCGATGAAAGAGAAGCCGTTATAACCGGAGAAGGTAGAATAAAGGGAAGGAGCTGCGTCATCGGTGTTATGAACCCCAGCTTTATGATGGGAAGCATGGGGACGGCTGTGGGAGAAAAGCTCACCAGAGCCATTGAAGGAGCAATTGAAAAAAGACTTCCCTTAATCATATTTACTGCCTCAGGTGGTGCAAGAATGCAGGAGGGAATTTTGTCTTTAATGCAAATGGCTAAAACCTCGGCTGCATTGGCTAAATTGGCGGAGGAGGGAATTTTATATATATCTGTTTTAACGGACCCTACAACCGGAGGAGTTACAGCCAGCTTTGCAATGCTGGGGGATATCATCTTAGCTGAGCCGGGAGCCTTGATAGGCTTTGCCGGCCCAAGGGTAATAGAGCAGACGATTAAGCAAAAGCTGCCTGAAGGCTTTCAAAGATCAGAATTCTTAATGGAAAAGGGCTTTGTAGATAAAATTGTCAGCAGAGAAAACCTGAAGGAAACCTTGGCAATCATATTAAAAACCCATTCAATTGGAGGTGAGCTGAATGTATAATCACCTTGAATTTGAAAAGCCTATAATGGAGCTGGAGGCAAAAATCGCCGATATCAGGAAATTTGCTGAGGAAAACAGCATTGACTTAACTAAGGAGGTAGATATTCTGACTCAAAGGCTGGAGACTATGAAAAAGGAAATCTACAACGGCTTAAGTCCCTGGCATAAGGTAAGGCTGGCTCGACTACAGGAGAGGCCAAGAGCCCTTGATTATATCCAAGGGTTGTTTTCGGATTTTATAGAGCTGCATGGCGATAGATATTATGGAGAGGACGAGGCTATCATCGCCGGCATCGGCATGCTGCAGGATACCGCTGTGACGGTTATAGCCCAGCAGAAGGGCAGAGATTTAGAGGAAAACCTCCGTAGAAATTTTGGTATGCCCCACCCAGAGGGATATCGAAAAGCGTTGAGGCTTATGAAGCAGGCGGAAAAGTTCAAAAGACCTGTAATTACCTTTATCGACACTCCAGGGGCCCACTGCGGCCTTGAGGCTGAAGAAAGAGGACAGGGCGAGGCAATTGCTTCAAATCTCTTAACTATGAGCAGATTAAAAGTCCCAATTATTTCTATAGTCATCGGAGAAGGAGGTAGTGGTGGTGCATTAGCCCTTGGCATCGCCGACAGGGTGGCAATGCTGGAGCATGCCATATACTCAGTCATTTCACCAGAGGGCCTATCCAGCATATTATGGAAGGATTCAAGCCTTGCCCAAAGGGCAGCCGATATTATGAAGCTTACGGCACAGGATTTACTGCAGATGAAGGTAATTGACGACATTATACAGGAGCCAATAGGAGGAGCCCATAGAGATTTACACCAGACGATTGAGAATATCAGAGAGTATATCCTCAGGGAGCTTAAGCCTCTTGCCAAGCTAAGTACAGAGGAATTGCTGAATTCTAGATACGAGAGGATTAGGAGCATAGGAGCTGGAGCAGAGAGCTAGGGCCCTCTCCCTTAGGCGGACAAAGGCTATTATGAGAAATATATTTTCAATATGTTCCTAGAAGCGGGTTTTTAAGTTCAGCATTATGTACACAAGAGGTAGACAGGATTTACAATATGAATATTTTTAAATTCTAGCGCCTATGTTTAGGAAATGTAACCACCCTACGCTATCGGAATAATATGTAGCGAAAGGTGGTATGTAAATGAAGACCTATTCGTTGATAGCATCAGCATTCAGAGCACGGGCAACGGGGCAGCAGGTAACAGCAGAGCAGGAGCTTACCCGTGTACAATATCCAATTGTTGAATATGATATACGCTGTGATTATGATCCAGAGGAATCAATATTTGTACCAAGATGTCAGGGGATTTATTTGATTATAGCAACTGCTACTCTGGCATCTGAGACAGTTGAAGATTATAGAAATCTTATAGGAATAAGAGTTAATGGCAATGACGTTGCTCTTCAAAATGCTTATTGGGGTGAAGCTCTAGCAGGTAGTCATTCTAGTGTTGTTAGTGTTTCAGCCATATTACAGCTTCAATCTAATGATGTTGTGGAGGCGGTATTTACCAGTACCGTTAGTGGATTATTGTGGGAAGGGGAATTCCAAGCCGCAAGATTTCCATCCATGTCATGCAGCTGCAACAGGCCTTTAGCACAGTATAAGAAAAGAAATATTACAAGAAAGCTATAAATATTGATCTGTTAAATATTAATAAAGCTTTGCAATAACTTACTCAATAGATATACTGCTATTGAGTATTTTTTTAGCCAATTTTATTATAATGGTCACAAAAGACCAATTGAGATCGTTTAAGTAGTGAAGATACTAAAGAAGGGAGCCAGAAGATGCAGAATAATGATTTGGATTTGAGCTTTGATTGATCATAAACCTCCTCACAGCAGGTGTACATAATAATCTCAGATTTTGCAAAAACTAAATGCAAAATAACCTTGAATGGGGGATTACTATGCTAAAAAGGATTGCCGTAGGATTCATAATGCTATGCTTAATTGCTGCTACAGGCTGTAGCTACCGTAGGGAGGTGCCTCCCGACAATAATACAAACCAAAATCAGCAGGGTAAAATACCTGAGGAGGACAAGCTGGCAAAAACAGATAAGGAGGCTGTTGAGGAGAATATCAATGGCCTTACCTTTGAGGATGACCTAAAGATAACTGATTCAGCAGAGGATGAGGTTGAGGATAGGACAGTATTACTGAGCCAGGAGGAAAGAAATCAGCTTTTAAATCAGATTGGTCCTAAAAAAATCAACACGATATTGGAGGAATTCGATAGCAGCCTGCCGGATACAATTGTCAGCAGTCTACAGTATACAGAGTATCAGATGGCCTTTGATTATTTTCTTGTAACCGCTGAGGCGGGGGCAAAGGTCATGGAAAGCCCCAGTCCTGATGCGGTTGTTATTGCAGAGGTAGCTAACTTGGACAAGGCCTCTTTACTACAAAGGGCAGAGGGAAAGGAGGCAGATGGCTCCGATATCTGGTACAGGGTTGCCTTTAAAAATGGTGAAGGACTGAAGGAGGGCTATATTAATTCAACTGCAGGTGCTCCAAGAGGCTTTCATTTTGATAAAATGCAGGAGGCAATAGGACAGCTCAGACAGCAGCTGGCTGAGGGACCAATGCATTTTATAAGCAATTATAAAAATCAAAATGGCACACCGCCACAGATAGGGGAGGAGTCGGTGGATGCGTACGGATATCGCTTCTATCATAGTGCCCCCGCCTATACAACAGCCAGTACAGAGGCTGAATTTCGTTATATTCCCGATGGCATACTGGTTAGACTTTTGGAGGAGGCAGGAGACTTTTATCATGTGAATGTGCCCACCTTTGGGGGAAATTATTATGTTCCTAAGCAGTATATCGACCCCGATGTTACCTTAAGCGAGCTAAGTAATGTGGTGGTGGTGGACAGAGGTCAGCAAAACCAGGCAGCCTTCGAGGTTGATGGTGAGGGGTTAAATTTGATTTCCTATACGCTATCTACCACAGGCTACAAGGGAGAATATTCCTTTGAAACAACCCTCGGAAGCTATAAGGCTATAGAAAAAAGAGAGCGCTTTGAATATATTAAGAATGGAACTCAGGAAATTGCCGGCTACGCTCCCTATGCCATAAGGTTTACTGGCGGAGCCTATATTCATGGCGTACCTGTGGCCTATAAGGAAGAGAACGGAGAAAAAATTGACCCGGGTGTGATCGAATACCTCCATACCATAGGCACCTTCCCAAGGTCTAATATGTGTGTGCGAAATTACACCAGTCACGCTGAATTCCTGTATAATTGGATGGATACACAGAGAGGTGCAGTGATAGTAATTGAATAGTATGGTGGCCTCTGGTTAAGGGGCCTTTATTCTATGAGAAAATTGCATAATACCATAATAGCGCATATGTATTCTAGTTTATACACAGTTAAAAGTTTATCGCGCATTGCCTAGGGCTAATAACAATTAAAAATGATACATATTAGCCCGTGAGGCACTAAGCAGGAAGCTTTTGACTTTATATAAACATACTGCTCATATTTATTATGCAATTTTCTCATTTATAAAAAAACTATTGTAAAAAATTTCTAAATGTGATATAGTTATTTGGTTAGCTTATTGCGCTAATTAAGAAATCATATATTTAAGAATATAACAGAATTATTTTATAATGAATCCTACAGTTAGTTTCGATTTTATTGTGAAGATACTTTTCTTTGTCCTAAGGCTACCAGATGCCTCCCTTAGTTCGTATTAAAGATTAACAGTTCTGATGATGAAAATTCCATCCTTAAATAACCCATATGAGTTTTTATGTATAACTGAATTATGAATCCTTGTAATGCAAAGGCTATATCAGAATATTTTATTATCTGAGTAGTTTATTAATCATGTTTATAAATATTGAAAAGGAAATTTGAATTGCTCAATACCATACTTCTATGTAAGTTTTGACCTTCAACAATTAATTTAAGCAATAATCTAATAAAATGTTAAATTGCAAAAATGCAATTTTGAAATAATGAGGAGGTGTCTTAATGACACAACAATTAATATTAACGCTGCTGGGCTTATTCCTGGTAACCGTTATAGCTAATATTTTAGCCACCCTAAAGAGTATACTTATGGCAACCAAGATAATGAATCCTGTATATGCCTTAGTCTTTGTGGATGCTATCATATTTGCCACCGTCTTAGGTAAGGTAACAAGTTCACAAGAGATAAACTTTGTAATTGTATACGCTCTAGGAAAAACCCTGGGAACATATATAGGAAGCAAAATCGAAGATCAGTTGGCCTTAGGAATTTTAGAGGTCGATTTATTCTTAAACCATAAGGACAAAATGATTGAAATAGCTGAGAAGCTTAGAACAGAGGGATATACCGTAAATAATTATTTAGCAAGAGGAAATAACGGTGGAAGAAGATATAAGCTGGAGCTAGTTATAAAAAGAAAGGAATTCAGTATTTTTGAAAATATTGTTACTGAATGCGGAGTTCTGGATCCAACCTTGAAAATTAAAAATCTTAACAAGGTAAAGGGTAAGATTACCGCAACGAGATTAGTATAATATAAGGAGAGTACAGTGAAGCGTCCTAGAGAACGCATGGGTTCTCTGGAAAACAAAAGGCACAAAGTACTTTTGTATTAAGCTAAAGAATATGTTAAATTATAGTAGGAACTAATAAATATTACTGTTTCATTTATAATGCCACAAAGGTGTGGGTAATATAAATAATACTTTGGTATTTACGACAAACTACACAGCTGAAAGGGGTCATTAAGATGACTAGATCAATGAACATAAACACAATAAGGTCAGTGGATTTAGAGGAATGCTTAGCCTATAGTGACAGTGCTAAAATCTACGCTACCGACTACGGAACCTTTATAGGAGCTTTGGTATACACCATGAGAAAGTCAATGGCGGTAGAGGTGCTTGCCAATGACAGCAATGAAATATTTAAAATAGAAATAAGGGAATTCAGTCTTAGCTATGTAGTGGGTGAGGAGGGCTCGGCAGATAGCTTAACCATAAGCTATAACCGGGTAGGAGAAGAGAATGTACATACATTTAACTTCAGGGTCATAGGCTGCAGCAGCGTTATCAAGGATAAAAAAAGCGGCAGCAGAACCTATTATAGATATTACATTGATGGCAATAGGAGCACTGGCTTCAGATTTACCTTTAATAGAAGAATTTCTAAGGATTAGACCAAAGGGTCAGCTAAGGCTGGTCCTTTTTTTATTTTGCTAAACTTTATGAATGATTGCATTTATCTTGACAAATAGACTAAAGCTATATAAAATAAAATAAGTTAGTAGTTTAGTAAATTAGTAAATAAGTAAATATAAATTTCTAAATGTGCAAACTAAAATAGATATAGGAGGCGTTTGATATGGAAAACAAAAAAATCCCGACCACCTTAAAGCATAAGCCTGTTATTGTATCAGAAAACTATGAAAACGTAGATGGAAGATATGCATATCACTCAGATGCTAAGGGCCTATCCTTAGGCCTAGCTCAATGGAATGACAGAGGTAAGGTTGATATTTCTGCAAAGGTCTGGAGATATACAGGAGAAAAATGGTCAAGGCAATCAGAGGAGCTGCCATTGCATAGGGTGTTGGACCTTGCAATATTGGTATGCAGGGCAAAGCTGCATTTTAGAGAGGCCTACAGATATAATGAGCTATATGACATTGAAAATCCAGTAATTGATAGAATAGGTCTTCAAGGAGATGCCATGACGGTGGAGGTTTGTACTGATAATGAAAAAATAAAAGAGGATATCAAGCTATTTAGTCAAGCCCTGAGTGATGATGATGAGCTATTAGGCGAGCGCTTGAAGACGCTGTCGACAATATTAAAGGAAATGGGCTACTAGTACCTTGCGTCACTTTAAATGTCGGTTAGTCCCCGGTATAATTTCCCTGTAGCTTCGTTGGCGTCAGTCGCATGATAGCACTTAAGGGCAATGGAAAAATAAAGATGAAAAGTGGTGATGGCTATGGACAGAAGAAAAGAATTGAAGGCTCAGTATAAAGAAATGAAGCCCGAAATGGGCATATATATAATAAAGGCTAAGAGCAGTAATAAGTGCTTTATAGAAGCGGTGAAGGGTCTAAGCGCAACTATAAATGGTTCGATTTTTAAGCTGAAGATGGGGGGCTTTCCCAATAGAGAGCTGCAAAGGGAATGGAAGGACCAAGGGCTGGAGGCCTTTGATATTGAGGTGCTGGAACATCTTGAATACGACAAGGATGATGATAAAACCGACTATTCGGAGGAATTGACACTATTAAAAATGCTGTGGGAGGATAAGCTCACTCAGCAGGGAATGGTGTTTTATAAACGTTAAAGCTAATATAGAGGAAGTGCTACTGAATAAAATTCTGGCAAGATGAGAAGGCTTACCTCAAAATAAAAAAACAGCTGCCGGGCTGCTTTAAAATGTAAATATAAAAGCTGAGGGAAACCTTAGCTTTTGCTATGCAATGGATTATAATATGTTAAATTATGTAAGCATTAAAGGATTCTTAGCGCTATTGTCGAAATAAATAATGATAGTAGGATTGGACATAACATTAAACTAAGGAGGCATACAATGAAAATATATATTACACGACATGGAGAAACAGAATGGAACGAGGCAGGTAAAATGCAGGGCTGGAAGAATTCTAATCTAACAGAAAAGGGAATCGCAAATGCCATATCCCTTGGTAAAAGTCTGAAGCATATAGACTTTGATTGTGTATATTGCAGCCCCTTAGAGAGGGCTCTTGAGACAGCTAAGCACATACTTGGAGATAAAAACACAGAAATAATAATAAATGAGGACCTAAAAGAAATGGGCTTTGGAATTTGGGAGGGACTGGGCCGTGAGGAAATAGAGAGCAGTTATGCCGAGGAGTACAATAACTTCTGGAACAGACCTCATTTATATACAGGCGTCCAAGGAGAAAGCTATCAGGAGCTGATTGACAGGGTGAAAAGAGCTATGGAGACCATAGTTGCAGAGGCCAAAGGAGAAAATATACTGGTGGTGGCACATGCAGCTGTCATTAAGGCGATTTTTACAATTGTTAAACAGCATTCACTGGAGGAGTTTTGGAAGCCCCCATATATGCATGGGACCTGTCTATCTATTATTGAGGTAGACAATGGTGGCTTCAGCTTTACTTTAGAAGCGGATATTTCTCATTTAGATTAGCACTTTAATCAGTTTTACAGGCATGGCTACTTGAGAAAATTGCATATTACAATTTCCTCACTTAACTGAATATTAAAGTAAAATTAATATTTCTGAAAGAATATAAGACTATAATTAGCATCATGGAATAATTAAGCAAAAACCATATTGCATGATAATTAATAAATAATTCAGAAATACAAGGAGGATACCATGGATGCATCGCATTATAGTCTTCAAAGGGTAAATAGATTCAATGTAATTCTAATATGGATATTTGCTTTATTATTGACAGCGCAGACATATGTGCTTTACGGCCCTGACCGCGGTATATTAGTAATGTCAGTCACCTTCGGCGCTGGATTAGTTTCCTTAGCATTACTGCTGTTTAAGGTAAATGAAAAGGTGACGGCTGTAATAATTCCAATATGCCCTGCAATAGCCGTCACCTTTTATGCTGCTCTGCTAGGGGGTTCATTAAGGATTTTTATAGTATATATGGTGACAAGCTCTATGGCAACCTTGTATTTCAATAGAAAAACCCTACTCATATTTATACTTATGCTGGATTCTATTTTTATAACATGTAATTTCTTTTTACATATAAACCTGCTGGGTGCTACAACAGATTCAAAAGAGGCTCTAATGCAGCTAATTATGGCTAATATTGGGATGATAGTACTATACTATCTTGCTAAATGGGGCAATGAATACCTGCTGTCAGCCTCAAATAATGAAAAAAAGGCTATGGAGTTTTTGGAAACACTTAAGGGAACCTTTCATTCAATTGAGGGATTATCAGTTAATCTGGATGATAGCGTGATGGGATTTTCAGATCATATAAAATCAGTATCACAAATCAGTGCAGCCGTTACAGAAGGCACTCAACAAATATCAAGGGGTGCGGAGGAAGAGGCTATAGCCTTGACTTCGATATATTCCATGCTTAAGGATGTTTACGATAGGCTACAGGACACACAACAGCAATCAATGAATATTGAAAGCATATCAGAAGGGGTTAACTCTGTTATCATGAGTAATGGAAGAGATATAATGGATTTGAAGGAAAGCATGCTGTCAATCTGCAACAGCATAGAGGATGGCCTACTGACGGTTAGAGAGCTTGGTGAGAGTATGGACCACATTAGTGATTTTGTAGTTGCAATTACAGGTATAGCCAATCAAACAAATCTACTTGCACTAAATGCTGCAATTGAAGCCGCCAGAGCAGGAGAGTCTGGTCGAGGATTTGCGGTGGTGGCTGAAGAAATTAGAAAGCTTTCTGATGGTAGCAACGAAGCGGCGAAAAAAATTAGTACATTAGTTACCACAATAAAGGAAAAGGCTGAAAATGCAATTGAAGTGGTCTCTATTGGAAATATAGCTGCGATTGAAGGAAAGGAAAGGACCGGCAGGCTTAATGAGAGCATTGATTACATGACGAAGGAATTTGACTCAATGCGGGGCCCTATTCAAGCTGAATTTAAGTCGATTGATGAGATATCAGCGCTATTGAAGGAGATAGATAATCATCTAGAGAATAATGCAAGCATCATGCAGCAGTATTCGTCAACTACGGAAGAAATATCCGCCACTATGGAGGAAAATAATAATAGGATATTAGAGATGAATGATATTATAAATAATATTAAATCATTGAGCAATGACATGAGGAAGCTTATACAAAGCAACTAATACTGACATCCTAAAAACAGACATGCTTAATTTAAGAGCAGGTCTGTTTTTTCGTTTATTTGATTAAACTTTAAAAATCCTGTAAAATAAAGGAAAGAAAAGGGGGAGGTAAAAATGAAGGCAAGGGAACGGCTTTTTTCCTATAATAAAATATACGACCATGAGGGAAGTGAAGGTCTATTTGTAGCTGCTATGAAGGAGTCTATAGAGCATCATGGCCAGAATTGCGATTTTTACCGCAGGCTTCTTGATCATAATGATTTTTCTGCTGATGAAATCAGCTCTATAAAGGATTGCAATAGGATTCCCGCGATACCGGCACATTTTTTAAAGCATCACGAGATACTAAGCATCAATAGAGAGGCTATAGAGGTTCACGCAACCTCCTCCGGGACGGAGGGACAGAAGAGTCAGATATTTTTGGACGCCTCTTCCCTGAGGCTGGGGACAAAAATGGCTATAAAGGCTATGAAGCATCATGGTTTTATATCAATTATTCCCACCAATTATCTAATGCTGGGCTATGAGCCTAAAAAGGGGAATGAGGCCGGTAACATAAAGGTTGCCCTTGGGATGACAAGATTTGCCCCCGCAAAGGAGCGGGTTTTTGTCCTTCGGTCGTTGGGAGAAGGCTATGAAATAGATTATTTTGGAGTGATGAGAGCCCTTATAAGCTTTAATAGACAGAGACTACCCGTTAGGATAATGGGCTTTCCCTCATATTTATATATGCTGCTTAAAATGATGAAGGAGGCAGGCATCAAGCCCCTAAGACTGAGCAAAAGGTCATTGGTGCTGACGGGCGGCGGCTGGAAACGGTTTGATGACATGATGATAGATAAAATCGAGCTTTATCATATGGTGGAGGAGCTTTTAGGCATTCCCACAGAAAACTGTAGAGATTTTTATAGTGCTGTAGAGCATAGCGTCGCATACCCAGAATGTAAAAGGCATCATATGCATGTGCCTATATGGAGCAGAGTAGTTATTCGGGATGTAAAAACGCTGGAGCCCTTGGGCTATAATGAACCGGGCTTCCTAAGCTTTATCAGTCCTTTGGTATCATCGATGCCTATTTCTTCTATAATGATGGGGGATATTGCGGTGCTGAGGGATGGAAGAGGCTGTGGCTGTGGAATAGAAACCCCATATTTTGAAGTGATTGGCAGGGCAGGCTCAGCCAAGGTAAGAAGCTGTGCCGTAGCAGCCTCAGAGCATATGAAGGAGGGGTTAAATGGATAATATTTATAGAGGTGAGGGGATTTTAAAGGAGGACTTTATAAATAGACTAACTGAGCTTAAATCTGTGCTGCAAGAGGACCTAATGCAGGAGCCCCCTCCACCGATGGCAATTATTGATGCCTGTCACATTTTATCAAAAGAGATAAACCAAGCTGAGGTTGTCGAGGAGCTGGTGGCTTTAGGTATACAGCAATGGGCCGCTGAAGACTATGTAAGGGAGGCAGTAGCAGGCTTAAAAAAGGATACCCTGCTTAAAAAGCTGCAGGCGGAGCTGGGGACCTGTCCCTTTGAATGGGAGGCCGTTGGATTAGGCTTTGAGGAAAGGAACTATCCACTGGGAGTATTAATTCACATCGGTGCCGGCAATGCTTTGGGGCTTTCTGCCTTCAGCGTTATTGAAGGACTCCTGACGGGTAATATAAACATATTGAAGCTACCTGAAAATGAGGGAGGACTCTCCTCTAGGCTGCTGCTGGAGCTGGTAAGGCTTGAGCCTCGCTTGAAGCCCTATATTTATGTATTAGAAATTTCCTCTAAAAATAAGGAGGTTATCAATAGCCTGCTAGGGCTTGCTAATGGAATTGTGGTATGGGGATCCGATGAAGCAATCGGCGCAATACGACAGATGGCTCCTCCGACAGTCCCCATAATTGAATGGGGGCATAAGCTGAGCTTTGCATATTTTACAGAAAATGAAGATATGGAGGAGGACATGGAGGGCTTGGCTAGGGATATCTGTCTGACGGACCAGCTATACTGCAGCTCTCCACAATGTGTTTTCTTTGAGACTGAGGATAAAGCGGAGCTGGAGGATTTTTCCATTAGGCTGGCAAGACAAATAGAGGCTGTGAATGAGAAATTTCCGGCTGCCGAAAGAACTATGGATATACAATCACAAATCACCTGGAGCCATCAGCTGGTAGAGATGGAGGAGCTACTAGGGGATAAGCGGCTTATAACCAATGAGAACAGGAGCTTTGGGGTGATGATGGATTACAGCACTGTCCTTAAGGCCTCACCGCTTTTTAGAAATATATGGGTTATGCCGATAAAACGAGGGGAACTACTTGGACTTTTAAGACAGCAGAAGGGCTACCTCCAGACTGTAGGACTTAGCTGTAGTGGCGGGCAAATTGAAGAGCTATCAAGGATTTTTTATTCTGCCGGTATCTGTAGGATTACGGCTTGTGGGTATATGTCAATAAATTATGCAGGAGAGCCTCACGATGGAGTCAGAGCCTTAAGCAGATATGTCCGAAGGGTCAGCAGAGTCTTAGCAAAAGGATAGGCGGACTTAAGGCCAAGGATTAATAAATGATGAGGTCAGGGCTTAGCCCTGAGCAGCAGGAGCTGGCAGCCCTTGTCGTCAGACTATCAAGCTTGCTGAATAAAAAGGAGCTTTGCACCTATGCATATTTCCATAGGGACAAAGCTCCTCCTACCTAAACCAAACAGCCTATTTTATAATTTAGTATATCAATGAATTTCTTTCTGATAAAGGCATCCTTATATACATTTTCACATATATCCTGCCATTGCACCTGAGTCATTCCTATCTCTTCCTCAATGACATCAATAAAGGCCTCTTCCTCAGTATCTCCGCCCTTTAGTACATAGCTGCCTATTTCGGAGGGTGAACTGAAAAGCTTGAAATAAACCAGCTTACCGCTGCTGTTTTTCCAGCTGCTATTGAAGGAGCCTGAAAATTGCTTCAGCATTTCAAGGCTGCTTTCCTCGGAATAGCGCCATAGCTCTTGGAGGATTCTTATTTGATCCTTCATTTTGTCGACCTTGTCTATATCCAGCTCCTCCTCCAATTGGCACATAATATTCAGCAGCTCTTCACCGGTGGCAAGGGGAATATTAAAGCCCTCCACGGTATCATCCAATAGGGTGAAAAAAGCGGTTGGAAGAAATACATGCTGGAGAAAGCCTAATAGGGAATACACATCAGGATAATAGGCCCACCCGCTTTTCAAAAAGTCCTTTTCATAATCCATTACAACGGTGTAAATAAAGATGGAGTCCTCTGTCAATGGCAGATTTCTGAAGCCATTTTCCCATATGGGGGCATCAGTATGAATGAGGTTTTCCCAGAAATAATAGGCCTCATATTTAGAGCTTGCTTTTAATTTACTGCTATTAACTCCAACAATCATCATTAACTCTCCTAGGCTTAATAAGCTTATCGAGTAGAGAAGTATTCTACAATAAGCTGATCATTTATTTCAATTGGAATTTCACTTCTTTCCGGAAGCTTGATTAATGAAGCAGAGTACTTTGCCAGATCCTTCTCAATGTAAGGAAAACTGTTTAAGTGATTAGCTTCAAAGACTTCGGAAAAGGTCTTGAGGGATTTTTCCCTTAAGGAAATGACATCTCCAACCTTGATAGGGTGAGAGGGTCTATCAACCCTTTTACCATTAAGTAGAATATGTCCATGGACAACCATTTGACGGGCCTGTCTGGTGGATGCTGCAAAGCCCATTCTATAAATCATATTGTCTAATCTGCATTCCAATAGCCTGACTAAAGCCTCACCCGTCATGCCGCGGCTTTTATTAGCCATCTCAACATAGCGCCTTAGTTGTCGCTCCATTACACCATAATAGGCCTTTAAACGCTGCTTTTCCAATAGTTGAATACCATAGGTAGAGAGCTTTTTATCAGCTCTGCTGGTGCCACCTTTAGCTCGTTCCATAGCCTTGGGATGACCGCAAACATTTAAGCCCAATCTTCTACACTGCTTGAACCTGGGACCATTTTTTGTTGCCATTTACTTTCCTCCTAAAAAAACAATATATATGATAATGAAAATCATTTTCAAAACCATTATATATAAAAAATAGAAATTTGTAAAGATTTTCTTTTAAACTAGAAGGGAAATTGAATTTTGCAGATGGGGGAATACACTAATCAATTTTTTGATTAGTCAAAATTTTATATATATAAAAAATTGTATGTACATTTAAAAAGTGCTACAATATCTTTATGGGAATATTTGTATTGCATGTATTCAATAAGCAATAGCATCGGAGGCTTAATAACAGCTTTGAATAATTAAAACAATTAAACATAAGGGGGAGTAAAAGTGGATAAGAAAGTTTTGGAAAGAAAAGATGTTGATGTGTCCTTGACCTGGGATCTTGCGGCACTCTTCAAAACAGAGGATGAGTTTAATGCGGCTTTTATGGAGGCAGAGGCCCTATGCAAGAAAATTGAGGAGAATTTTAAGGGAAGGCTGAGGACTGCCGCTATGATAAATCAATGCTTGGGCAGCGTTGGATTGCTGTACCAGAAATTGCATTCTATCAGCGTGTATGCCAGTCTCAATCTTTCAGCCGATCAATTAAACAGTGAGGCCCAAGGAAGGAATATGAAGACTTCAAACTTTGTTTCTGGCCTTGACAGCAGGCTAAGCTTCGTCAGAAGTGAAATTATACAGGCGGATGAGGGACTGATAGACGAAGCTATTGAGGCTTCGGAAGAAAATAGTAATTATTTGGAGGAAGTGAAGAGAGTTAAGAAATATGCGCTTCATCCTGAGGTAGAGAGGGTGTTATCTGCATTAGCGGGAACCATGAATACCCCCTATACCATATATAATAGAGCAAAGCTGGCGGATATGGATTTTAAGACCTTCAGCGTTGATGGACATGAATACCCCCTTAGCTTTGTGCTCTTTGAAGGCGAATGGGAATACGAGACAGATACTGATATCAGAAGAGCTGCCTTTGAAGCTTTCTCAGCAAAGCTTAGAGAATATCAGCACACTGTATCAGCTGCATATCAAGCACAGATACAGAAGGAAAAGACAATGGCAAATCTACGAGGGTTTGATAATGTAATAGAGAGCCTTCTGCATCCTCAAAATATAGATAGGGAGCTGTATGATAGGCAAATAGATCTGATAACGGAGCATCTAGCACCCCATATGCGTAAATATGCTAAGCTGCTTCAGAGAATACATGGACTGGAGGAAATGACCTTTGCAGACCTTAAGCTGGCGGTTGACCCCGGCTTTGAACCCGATATAACCATCGAAAAGGCCGGCAGCTACATAAAGGGTGCCCTGTCTGTTTTAGGAGAGGATTATCTGGAGGTTATAGACAGGGGCCTTAAGGAAAGATGGATTGACTTTGTACAAAACAAGGGGAAATCTACCGGAGCCTTCTGCTCTAGCCCATATGGCTGTCACCCCTTTATTCTAATTTCCTGGACGGAAAAGATGAGGGAGGCCTTTGTCTTAGCTCATGAGCTGGGGCATGCAGGACATTTTTATTTTGCCCATCAGCATCAGAACATTTTTGATACTCGACCTTCACTATACTTTATAGAAGCCCCTTCTACAATGAATGAAATGCTTTTAGCGGATTATTTGATCAAAACCAACGATGATTTGAGATTCAAGCGTTGGGTGCTGGCTTCTATGGTCAGTAGAACCTACTATCACAATTTCGTAACACATTTATTGGAGGCGGCATATCAAAGAGAGGTATACAAACTAATTGATTCCGGTGGCAGCGTGCAGGCACCTATATTGAATAAGCTAAAAAGAGAAGTGCTGGAGAGCTTCTGGGGAGATGCCGTGAAAATTAACGAGGGTGCGGAATTAACCTGGATGCGACAGCCGCATTATTATATGGGGCTGTATCCATATACCTACAGTGCAGGCCTTACAATAGCCACGGAGGTAAGTAAAAGGATAAAGCAGGAGGGACAGCCGGCAATAGACGACTGGAGAAGCGTGCTTAATGCAGGGGGTTCAAAGAATGCAATAGAGCTGGCTAAAATGGCAGGTGTCGATATTACGACTGAAAAGCCTTTAAGAGATACGATTGAATACATAGGAAGCCTGATTGATGAAATTATCAGGCTGACGGATGAGTTAGAAATATAGCAGCAATGCTGAAAACATAGCCTGTGGAATAATAAAGGCTATGTTTTTAGCTGAGGAAATTGCATAATAAAGAGGAGTAGTATGTTTATACAAAGTCAAAGGTTTCCTGCTTAGTGCCCCACAGGCTTAAGTGTTATGTTATTAGCCCTAGGCAATGCGCGATAAACTTTTAGCTTTGCATAAACTAGAATATATATGTGCTTTTATGGTATTATGCAATTTCCTTAGCTATATAAGCCTTTAAAGACAGTTTGCACATTGACAAATAAATTAATTTATATTTAAAATGTATTATAAAGAACCTTCATAAAGTGAGGATGTAATAATATGTCAATACTTGATCCAGCATTAGCACAAAAATTTTTAGATAAGACAGCTAAAAATTTAGAGCATAACATCAATATAATGAATGACCAAGGGATAATCATTGCCAGTAAGGATGCTTCACGTATAGGCGATTTCCATGAGGTGGCCTATGGTATGCTGAATGGAACGATAGACTCAGGTGTAGTGAGGGATAACCACAGATTTCTTGGAACAAAGCCTGGGGTTAACATGTTTATTGATTACAAAAACAAGCACGAGGGAGTAATCTGTGTTACCGGAAATCCGGAGACGGTACATATCTATGCCAATCTTTTAAAGAGCTTTATGGAGGCAATGCTGGAATATGAGCTTCAAATGGTGGGGGAACGGCGAAGGGATAAGGCCGAGGAGTTTTTGTATTTTCTTTTTCTTGAGGAGCATGGGGATATTTCCGTTGCAGCAGCCATGGCTGTAGAGCTGGGGCTTATTCAGGAGCTACTAAGAGCTGCCATAATTATAAAGCATGATTTGAAGAATAATCCTCAACAGGTGATGGAGGCCCTCCTAAAGGCAGAGGGCTATACTTCTCAGGATATCATAGCGATAGCAAGAAATAATGATATTATTATGCTTAAAGCAATAGTTGGAAAACCTAATGAGGCAATAAAGGATTGTCGCTTTATTATAGAAGAATATGTTAAGAATTTCTCAAGGCATTTGCCTGAGGAACTGGATATGAGTAAAATTTCTGTTTTTGTGGGTTCGATGCAATCAAAATTAGATAAGCTCAGAACCTCATATATACATGCACAGCAGCTTTCACTACAAATAAAGGAAAAGAGTGGACTACACTACTTCAACGATTATATCGTAGATTACTATAGAAGCCTTGTGACCATTAAAGCATATGATAATATTTTTAGTGTATATAACACCTTGTTTACAAGAGAGGAAAAAAAGCAGTTGGTTGAAACCGCAGATGCTCTTTGCAAAAACAACTACAATGTAGTCAGCAGTGCAAAGGCATTATTCATTCATAGAAATACACTGCTGTTTAGACTTAATAAAATTAAAGAGGTATTAAATATCGATCCTATAGCTAATTCCGCCGATAGGAGATTTCTTACGGAGCTGGCATATTATTTCAGTATGTGCCGATGAAGTAAGTAAGGGGTACTGCCTTTGGTGATAAAAGTGGGAAAAATACTTACATAAGGAGCTGGATTATGCAAAAAGAAATGTATTTGGAAATTGAAGGCTTTATGCTGGAGCTTATGAAGGATGGAGCCCACGACTGTCAGCATATATATCGGGTTTTATATTATGCCCTTGATATTTCAGCCGGCTTTGATGTTGATAAAGACGTGCTTATAGCTGCATCGCTGCTGCATGATATAGGGCGTGAGGCGCAGTACAATAATCCCCAATGCGATCATGCGATTGTAGGAGCTGATATGGCCTACGAATTTCTTCGTTCTATAGGATGGAGCGAGGAGAAGGCTCTTCATGTTAAGGCCTGTATATCAACACATAGATACAGGAATGATTCACCTCCGGAAAGCATCGAGGCACAAATACTTTTTGATTCAGATAAGCTGGATGTTACAGGAGCAGTTGGGATAGCTAGAACGCTGGCCTACGGTGGCATAATCGCTCAGAAAATGTATTCTTTAAATGGGTCTGGCCAGGTGCTTAGTGGCGAAGGGGATGAGGAGCCTTCTTTTTTTCACGAATATCATTGGAAGCTAAAGGGTATTTATGATAAATTTTTTACAGAGCATGCAAGAATAATAGCTGAGGGACGACGTCAGACTACCATTGATTTTTATGAAAGCATGTATAAAGAGGTTGAATTAACCCATAAAAAGGGCTTTGAGATGCTACGTTCTCAACTGGAATAGAGGCATCGATATAAATTAAACGCATGAATAGCCTAGAGCCAAAGGATTCCTTTGGCTCTAGGCTATTCATTTATAAACGAAAAGTAAAAAATATACGAATAAATGTAAAATATATTTGACACAATATCTAGTATATAGTACTATATTAGTAGAGTAAGATAAATAGTAAGAAATCAAGAAAATAAGACACTAAAAAATCAAGAGTAAGAAATCAGCAAAGGGGTGAGAGCTTGGGAAAAAATTTAAGGCTTAAGGCTGCAAGGGCAGCCAAGGATATGTCTCAAAAGGATATTGCTGATGCTGTAGGGGTTACAAGGCAGACAATAAATGCAATTGAAAATGGAGACTATAATCCATCAATAAATTTATGCATAGCGATTTGTAGACTGTTGGGAAAAACATTAAATGATATCTTTTGGGAGGATGATGGGAATGAATAAAAGAAATCTGGATGAAATGCAGCTTCAGCTAAGGAATAAAATAGGTAATCAATCCTTTTTATTGCTGATGTATATTCTTTTAATAGATGTAGGACTTCATGGTTTTGGATTTAGCTGGATCAGCTATCCTGCCAATATAATTGCCATTCTTACTTTAGTATCAGGAAGCTATGTGGTGAGACTAATAATGTCGAATGCTTATGTTGGCACCTCCAGCAAGGGTCAGAATACAGCGAAGAGACCAATTTTTACAGTAGTCCTCACATTAGTTAGTGCAGCCCTAGTGGCCTTCTTAGTAAAAAGCAGAGGCGTAGCAACTGAATCAACCAATGATAGCGGGGCAATAGTTTTAATACTGGCGTCTATAGTAAGTCTTACAATAATAGGCATAATTAGCTTAATAAAGCATCGGCAAAACAAGGATGATGAAAAATAGAATAGTGGCAAAAAAGGCAAGGGATATATTTTTTATACCTTGCCTTTTTGTTGTATATAAATAATATAATTAGCAATACTATAATAATATATTTACAATAGTGTGTGGCATACAGTATAATGAAATTAGGAGGTGATGTTGTGGAGGATAAGAAGCAGGATGCACTGCTGGAAAGCCTTGTCTTGGAGCTAAGGAGAGGTACTATCATCTTAAGTGTAATGAGTCAGCTTAAGGAGCCACAATACGGATATTCGCTGGTGGTTTTACTGGAGGAGAAGGGTATAGCTGTAGATGCCGGGACACTATATCCGCTGCTGAGAAGGCTTGAGAGTCAGGGACTGCTGGAAAGCAGCTGGGATACAGGTAGCGCTAAGCCAAGAAAATATTACCAGCTAAGCAGCTATGGCAAAGAGATATTCGGACTGTTAAGAGAAAGCTGGATGAATATGGTGGACAGAATGAATAAAATAATAAAGGAGTAGGATGCATATGGACTTAATTGATAGATATATTTATGCAGTGACCAAGGAGCTGCCGTCTAAGCAGAGGGAGGACATAAGCAAGGAGCTAAATAGTCTGATAGACGATATGCTGGAGGCCCATGAAGGTCCACAAAGCCATGAGGATAAGATTAGGGCTGTGCTTTTGGAGCTGGGCAACCCCGTAGCCCTTGCCAATAGCTATAAGAGCAAGTCAAGGTATTTGATTGGACCGAAGCTTTTTGACAGCTATTTAATGGTGCTTAAAATAGTTGCATTGGCGGTTTTTATCGGTATATCCGTAGCTACTGCGGTGGGAGGCATTTATTCCGCTGAGGAAAACATAATAAAAATAGCCATTGAATATATTGGAACCTTGCTTTCAGCCATATCACAGGCATTTGTATGGGTTACAGTATCCTTTGCTATTGCAGAGCACTATGAGGCTGAGGATGTAAATTTATCAGGCAATAGGGAGGTCTGGAGCCTCGATAGCCTACCCCAGATACCTCAAAAGAAAGCTAAGATTTCCAGAGGTGAAACAATAACCGGGATTATCTTTACTACCATATTCGTTTCCATCATATATTTCTATCCTAAAATATTTGCAATTTATAGTGCTACACCATCTGGAATGAAGGTTATCCCAATATTTAATCTAGAGGTGCTGGAGGGCATTAAGCTAGTTATCGCATTCATGTTTTTGATCAGCATCGCAAAGGAGACCATAAAGCTTGTGGCAGGCAGGTGGAGTTTAAAGACAGCTATAGCCATCTCAGCGTTATCTATAATATCTATGGTATTGACGCTATTGATTTTCACAAACCCCGATATTTATAATCCTAATTTAACAAATGAAGTATCGAATCTTTTTAATTGGGACTTTAATTTAACCGCTGCCAAGTATTTGTTCAGTAGGGGGCTTATAGTTATTATCATAGCAGCTAGCCTTGGCGAAATAGCAGCAGCCTTATACAAGGGAATAAAATACGATAAAATAAAAACTAAATAATTTTTATAAAAGCTGTTGACCTTGACGTAACGTAAAGGTGTATAGTTTAATTATCAGGAGGTGAGACCATGGAATACACAGTGCAAAGGCTTGGGGAATTGGCAGGAGTAAGCACAAGGACCCTGCGATACTATGATGAAATAGGGATTCTTAAGCCGGCAAGAATCAATTCATCGGGGTATCGAATATATGGTCAGAAGGAAGTTGACAGGCTTCAGCAAATTCTCTTCTATAGAGAGCTGGGGGTGAGTCTTGAAGAAATAAAGGATATCATCACTGCCCCTAACTTTGACGCAGCTAAGGCACTGAAGCAGCATCTGGGAAGGCTCCTTGATAAAAGAATGCAAATAGATACACTAATAGCCAATGTTGAAAAAACCTTGGCGGTTACGGAAGGGAGAATTGAAATGTCTGATAAAGAAAAGTTTGAAGGCTTTAAGCAAAAGCTAGTACAGGAAAATGAAGAAAAGTACGGTAAAGAGGTCAGAGAAAAATACGGTGATGAGGCAGTGGAAAAGTCCAACCAGGTCTTTAAGAATATGACCAAGGAGGAGTATGACGCCTTTGAGGCCCTTGGAAATGAAGTTCTTAGAACCCTGGCGGAGGCCTTTAAGACTGGTGATCCTGCCGGAGAGCTGGGACAAAAAACAGCAGAGCTTCATAAGCAATGGATTGAAAGGGCTTGGGGCAGCTACAGCAAGGAGGCCCACGCAGGTGTGGCTCAAATGTATGTAGATGATGAAAGATTTACAGCCTACTACGATAAGGAACAGCCTGGTCTAGCAGCATTTCTAAGGGATGCGGTTCATATTTATACTGAAATGAAAATGTAATACTAAGAGTAGGACTGATACGGTGGTATCAATCCTACTCTTTTATTCAATATATTTAAATACTATTTCTGCCTTATATAATCTTTTGACAATCCGATACTCCTCCTGAAGCTCCCTTAGGGTTATAAAAATACTGGTAAAAAACTCCCATAGAAATACCCAGCCACCTATAAATATGCCCTCGTGTAGAATGCTGGTAATTATCGATTTCGCCCCTCGGAAGAAGAAATATCCTATACCCAGCATGAATATGGACAGAAGCAGATAGGAGATAATCTTTTCATATAATATGGTTTTTCTCTTATTAAGTCTATCTAAGGCATAGGCATAATAATTTCGATAGGCTGCAATAAGGGTTATCTCCTTTTGCTCATCCCTTTTTGCCTCAGGTAGAAATAAAACTATGCTGACATCATAATTAAAGGGTATATCCTGTGAGGAGTTGACAACGAAATCATTAAACTCATCCTCGATATCTCTTCTTTTAAAGGGTGAGGCATCCCAATCGTCATAGACATCATCATAGGTGTCTAAGGAAACATCAATGGCATAGGTGTTGCTTTTTTCGTTAAATTTATATAGCCTTTGAAAATATCTTTTTCTACGCATTTAATCACCCTTTTAAAGTATATGCATTTCATCATTAAAAGCATACAGCTTAGTTTGTTGAAAAAGTGTATCATCTATATTTTCATTCTCTATTAACCCTTGTATATCCCAGCAGTGACCCGCAAGAGGGATATGGCAAGGGCTCCGAATGCTAAAGCCGCTAAAGACGGAAGATATTGAGCGCCATGGGGCATGCTGGGGAAGATTGGTATCATAGAGGCAGTCACAAAGCCAATAATCATCATATACCCTTTTCCAGGATACCTTAACAATATACCTGCCACAAGCCTTGAGCCCAGCACTATACCTGTAAGTATTCCTAGAGAAAGGGGGAGAAGCAACGGGATATTAAACTCATTTATAGCCTTCAATGTAGTGCCATACAACCCTAGGGTCATAAGGACCAATGCGCCGCTTACACCCGGCAGAACCATTGCTATTGCTACAAATATCCCCACCAGATACAGCAACAGATAATACATGATACCTTGACGATAATCACCGAATGAGATGGTGAAAAGGTCGGAGGATAGAATAATAACCATAATGAAGCCCGCAAGGAAGTATACGAAATCCTTACTCTCTCTTAAGCAGGTGCTTTTATATTTTCTATACATTATTGGCAGACCGCCAATAATTATGCCTATAAATAAAAATTGTATCCTATAGGGATATTTATTTAACAAATTCTCAATGATATAGCTGAAGGCTACAAGGCTTAAAAGCCCACCAATAGTCACCTGCAGTAAAAGCAGGCCATGCGTTTTCCAATCCTCAGCAAAGCTGCAGAAGGCGTGAATTAAATCCTCGTAAATTCCCAATATCATAGCCATGGTGCCACCGCTTATACCTGGTATTAATACAGATATTCCAATAATCATGCCCTTTAGAATGTTCAAGAGTCCCTTCATAGCCCTCACCTCTTCTCTTATTTTGCTAGACAGAATGGGAATTTTAGGGGATGTTAAGGGGTTTCTCCCTTGTTAAAATAGGGAGGATACAGCGAAGCGGCGTCCTAGAGAACACATGGTTTCCTTGGAAAACTAACGTGGCGAGGCCACTTTGCTCTATTACAGTATAACATAGATCGCCTTTTAATAATTAAATATTTATCAGGTTAAGCAAATGCAGTTTCCCGTTAATTTGACAAATTTCTATGCTAAGGGTATATTATTAGTATTAATTTAAGACATCAAAGAAAGGTAGCATTTAAATGGGGGAAATTACGTCAAAGCTAATGCCTATAATAATTCTGATAGCCTTAGGCAAGCTAATGCATCAAAAGCAGCTGATGAAGCAAAGCACCATCGATGAGATAAAGAAATTTATAATCAATATTGCACTATCGTCTGTTTTATTTTTAGCCTTTATTAACATGGAGCTTAGAAGGGAATACTTTTTAGTATTTATCATAATTTTTATAACCCTTTGTCTGCAATATGCTCTAGGCTTTTTATTAAATAGTGTTAAATGGATAAAGCATCCTGTCTTGCCCTTTGTTACCTCCGGATGCACCTATGGACTATTGGGTATACCTTTATTTGCAGCCCTATTCGGAATTGAAAATGTAGGCAAGATATCTATATTGGGGGTTGGACACGAGTTTTTTATATGGCTGGTATTTTACACCATTATGCGAATGAATCTAAGGCAGGAAAAAATATCCCTGGGGATAGCCGCTGAGGTTATAAAATCACCTACCATTATAAGTATAGCCTTAGGCATATTATTCAATGTACTTGGCTTAGGTGAATGGCTTAGAAGTAATCCTGTTGCAACGGGCATATACACCACCTTAGAATATCTTTCAAATCTTGCAACGCCTTTAATATTAATCATCATTGGCTATGGTCTGAAGCTAAAGAAAAAGTATATGAAGGAAAGTCTAAAGCTTTTGGCAATTCGTATGCTTACAATGCTTTCGATAAGCTATGCAGTTAAATTTTTAATTATAGACAGAATTATGCAGCCGGATATTCTATTTAACTATGCATACTTCATATTTTTTATACTGCCTCCCCCCTTATCCCTATCAATTTTTATAGGCACCTATAGTAATAAGGAAAATGAGGAGCTTACCAACAATACCGTTGTCCTTAATACGGTTGTGAGCATCGCTATTTTTGCCCTCTTTGTTATACTGAAATAGGCCTGCAGGAAGAGGTTAAGGCACTTGTGTTAAAAGTTAGATTTTTCAGATATAATTGACTCGTTGAGCTAAATTATGGTATATTATAATTCAGTACTGCCCATAAAAGGACTTCCTTAAATATGTCTTTTATGGGCTATTATTATATTCTGCCGTAGTTTTCATTATGCAGAGAATTGTGGTATTCTATTGTATATAGTCATGTTTAACAGGCTTATGAAAAGCTTAAAATAAATATTATTTCTAAGTAAAGGGTGATGTCAATATGGATTTGCAAACTAAGTATAATAAGCTTAAGGAAATTATTAGAGACTCTGAAGGTCTTGCAGTTGCCTTTTCGGGAGGGGTAGATAGTACCTTCCTACTAAAGGTGGCTTATGATATTTTAGGAGACAGGGTGGTGGCGGTTACAGCACAATCCTCAACATATCCTGAAAGAGAGTACAAGCTAGCCGAGAATTTTGCCAAGGAGCTTGGTGTTAAGCATGTAGTCATCGTATCTGAAGAATTGGATATCGACGGCTTCTCCAGCAATCCCGTAAATAGATGCTATTATTGCAAAAAGGAGCTTTTTACAAAGGTTCATGAGGTTGCAAGGGAGCTGGGTATGAAATGCGTTGCGGATGGTTCAAATATGGATGACATAGGCGATTACAGACCAGGTCTGAAGGCCGTCAATGAGCTTAAGGTTATAAGTCCCCTGAAGGAAGCAGGTATGACCAAGGATGATATTAGAGCCCTGTCAAAGGAAATGAAGCTACCGACATGGAATAAGCAAGCCTTCGCCTGTTTAGCTTCTAGATTTCCCTATGGGCATGAAATAACGAAGGAAAAGCTAAGCATGGTGGATCAGGCGGAACAGCTGCTGCTGGATTTAGGATTCAGAACAGTTAGGGTTAGACACCATGAAAACTTAGCCAGAATTGAGGTATCACAGGAGGAAATGAAGAAATTCTTTAATGAGGAGCTGATGGATGAAATATATCAGTCCTTTAAAAAGATCGGCTTCAATTATGTTGCTCTGGATTTAAAGGGCTACAGGACCGGAAGTATGAATGAAACTATTGATACGACAGCAATCTAATAGCTAAATCGATGGAAGGGGCTGTAGGCAATAATGGATGCAAATAGCTTAAAGGAATTACTATTGGGAGTTAAGGACGGGAGCCTCGATATTGAAGAGGCCCTTAAGGAATTGAAAAAGCTTCCCTTCGAGGATCTTGGCTTTGCTAAGATTGATAATCACAGAAATATCAGAAACGGGTATCCTGAGGTTATTTATTGTCAGGGCAAAACCCTTGAACAGATAAAGAGCATAGTGGAGCGTTTGATGGAAAAGAATAATAATATTCTTGCCACAAGAGCCGATAGAGAGGTCTACGATGCAATAAAGGAAATCACAGAGGATGCCGTTTATTATGAGGCCGCCAGAATTGTAGTGGTAAAGCGCAGGGAAGCAATAGTAACCGACAAGGTTATAGCCGTGATATCTGCTGGCACCTCAGACATACCAGTGGCCGAAGAGGCGGCTGTAACAGCTGAAGCCTTGGGCAATAGTGTTATGCGGATTTATGATGTGGGCGTGGCAGGCATACATAGGCTCTTTGCCAACATGGACAAGATAAACTCTGCCAATGTACTGATTGTCGTAGCCGGTATGGAGGGTGCCCTTACCAGCGTCGTCGGTGGGCTGGTGGACAAGCCTGTCATTGCAGTTCCCACCAGCATAGGCTATGGTGCTAGCTTTGGCGGAATATCCGCTTTGCTGACTATGCTAAATAGCTGTGCCAGCGGTGTAGGTGTTGTAAATATAGACAATGGCTTTGGAGCGGGTTATTTAGCCAGTATGATAAACAAGCTATAATACTACCGGATGTTTTGAAGGGAAGGGTTATATTGAAAATATTATATTTTGATTGCTTTTCAGGGATAAGCGGTGATATGACTCTGGCAGCATTATTGGACCTTGGTGTGGAGGAAAAGCGCCTTAGGGCTGAGCTGGAAAAGCTGAAGCTAAGGGGCTATAGGCTGGAGATAGGGAAAAAAACCCAAAATGGCATAATAGGCACCGATGTGAATGTAGTGCTGACGGAGGAAGAACCGGAAGCCTCCGAGGATATGATAGAGGATAAACTAGTGACTACAGGGGAACATCATCACGATCATGAACATCATCATGACCATAGTCACCACCACGATCATGATCACCACAAAGATCATGATCACCATCATGAGCATGATCACCACCACCATCACAGTCATCATGAGCATCAGCAGCATACGCATCATCACAGTGCTGGACATTTACACTGCTCCCACCATGCTGACGGTCAAGAAGAAGCGATGCATAACGGTCACCACCATGAGCATCAGCATGGCAGAAATCTGGATGACATAGTAGGCCTGATAAAGGCTAGTGATCTAAAGGAGAAGGTTAAGGAGTTCAGCATACGGGTCTTTGAGGAAATAGCTAGGGCTGAAGCCAAGGTTCATGATAAGCCTCTGCATGAGGTTCACTTTCATGAGGTGGGTGCAGTAGACTCAATAGTGGATATCGTAGGAGCTGCCATTTGTCTGGACCTGCTGGGGGTAGATGCTGTATATTCCTCGCCGCTATATGACGGACAGGGTTTTATTAACTGTCAGCATGGAACAATACCGGTGCCTGTGCCGGCGGTTATGGAAATGCTGGCGGGCAGTGATATACCTCTTATACAGACTGAGGCCAGAACAGAGCTGGTTACACCGACGGGAATGGGTATTATAAAATGCCTTGCAGGAGGCTTCGGGAAAATGCCAGCCATTAAGATATTAAAGGCTGGATACGGAATGGGAAAAAGAGAAACCGGAGGCTTCAATGCCTTAAGGGTCGTTTTGGGGGAGGAAATGTCTAAGGGACATCACCATGAGGATATAGTGCTTCTGGAGACTAATATAGATAATATGAGCTCGGAGCTGCTGGGCTATACTATGGAGGCTCTGCTGGAGGCAGGTGCATTAGATGTTTTTCATACGCCAATATATATGAAGAAAAGCAGGCCTGCGGTGCTGCTTTCGGTTTTAACAGCAAAGGAAACCGAAAAGACCTTGGTGGAGCTACTGCTGAAGGAGACTACTACCCTAGGCATTAGACGTACTATAGTCTCACGATACTGTATGCATAGGAAAATCCACGAGGTAGACACAGAGCTGGGTAAAATAAGAGTAAAGGTTGCTCATCAAGGGGATATAGTTAAGGCTGCCCCTGAATACGAGGACTGTGCGGCTATAGCCAGAAAAACGGGACTGCCCCTTCGAAGGGTCTATGAGGTGGCCTTGGAGGCCTCAAGGGATATAAAATAAAGAAAAGGCTGCTGGTTCAATTTTGAACCGGTGGCCTTTTGCTATTTCGGAGGATAGTTCTTTTTATATCCTATGAAATTGGGAGTATTCTCCTTGTTAAAAAAGGGAGGATTGTGAAGGATCTCTATTTTGTCTCCTTTAACCAAATCAATATTTTGTCAAAGGGCTGTTTATCTCTGCTGGTATCGAACTCCTTAAAGGGACAGCCTTGCTTTTCAATTCTATCTAGAACTGCCTCCATGGGAAACATTGAAGGGCTTAGCGAATGATTGACCTCCCTCCAGAATACTGGCGCTGCAACCAACGCTTCAGGATTTCCCCTAAGGGAATAGGGCGACACTATGGTTTTGCCCTCCGCATGCTGCAAATAGTCTACATAAAGCCGCTTGCCTCTTTTTTTCTTAAGCCTTTCGATGGTAAACCATTTAGGCTCCTTTTTAGTAAGGTATTTGGCGAGAAATTCAGTAAATAGTCTAGTTTCCTCATAGGTGTATTTATTAAGCGGTAAAGGTATGTAAATTTGCAGCCCCTTGTTACCGGAGGCTTTGACAAAGGAAATCAAATTAAGTCCTTCAAAGACTTCCTTTATAATTAATGCAGCCTCCACCGCCAAAAGGAACTCCTCTCGTGAAGGTGGGTCTAGGTCAAGAACAATTTCGGTGGGATATGGGGAATGAATCGTGTTAAAGGGTATATGGAGATCCAGAGCCCCTTGATTTCCCAGCCATATAAGCGTAGGTAAATCAGAGCAGACGATATAGTTTATATCACGGGATAAATGGGTTTTAATAAAATCCGGTGCATAATCAGGACAGCTTTTTTGATAAAAAGACTCTCCTGGTACACCATGGGGATAACGAATTATCGTCAAATCTCTATCCTTCATAAAGGGCAGCATAAAAGGGGATGCCTCAATCAGATATTTCAGATAAGAGAGCTTTGTAATCCCCTTATCAGGCCAAAGAGGCTTATCGGGGTTAGTAATATCAACCTCCTGATTATCTATGCTTATGGTATGCCTTTCCTTTGTCTTAGCCATATATATCCTCCAGAATAAAATGATTTAGAAAATAAAATCCACAAACATTCCTGATCGCAGTGCTCCCTTTGAGGTAAGGCCTCTTCCCTTAAGCCTGCATCTTAATATTGGCTGCAGGTAAATGTATTGGGAGTCCTCATGGGTCTTTATACTGCTTGAAATCTTAAAAAACGCCTCTTTTTGGACAGGAGACATCCCGTGTAGAATATGACCCAGTGGTCTGCCGTCGGGATGCAGGCAAAGAAGCGCATTGTCCTTCTTTGTATAGCCAGCAATTACGCCCTCTGCCTCAATCCAGTGGATTATCTTTTGCCAATCCCAGCTCCGTTTTCCCACATAGACTGAGCTCTTTTTTTTAGCTATCATACCCTCCATGCCCTCGGCAACAGCCCGCTTGAATAATTCTACGCCATAGGTATCGTGAAATCGGAGTCTTTTAATGCTGGGTCCCTCTACTATAGCCTCCTCAAGGATTTTCTTTCTTTCCATAAGGGGTTGATTCCTTAAATCCTTGTTTTTATAGTAAAGAATATCAAATATAAAGTAGACGGTGGGGCTGGCGGTGGCAATATCGGATATTTTAGAAGGCTTTCTCATAAATAGCCGCTTAATAATTCCCTCAAAATCCTCCTTGCCTTCAGAATCCAATGCTACGATTTCTCCATCCAGGACAATTCCTTTAGGTAGTCCCACCAAAAGCTCCGGAAATTGCTTGCTGATGATATTTTTATTTCTGGAGTAGAGTAAGGGTTCTTCAATATTTGAGTATTGCGCCCTAATGCCATCAAATTTCTGTTCAAATATATAATCCTCTGAGGTGAAGGGGCTACTGGCGGTTTCTAAAAGCATTAGGGGGAAAAACATTGCCTATGCCTTCTTTCTTTCGGTGGTTTTTCGAGGAGAGCTTTTCTTTGGCTTTGTCTTTTTAATGCTTTCCTCAAGGGCCTTCATTAAATCAACTACATTGTCCGCCTGCTTTACCTCCACACCCTTTTCATTCGTCAGCTTTTCCTGTATCAGCTCCATCAGGGCAGTTCTGTAGTCGTCCGTAAACTTTTCTGGTTCAAATTCCTCCGTCAGCTGATTGATTAATAGCTTAGCAGTATCCAGCTCCCTTTGTGACAGTTCTACCTTCTCAGGTAAATTGGGAACCTCCTCAATTGCCCTCACCTCATCGGGATAATGAAGGGTCTCCATTATTAAAGCATTATTATATGGCCTGATTACTGCCAGCTTTTCTTTAGAGCGAATCATAATTTTAGCCACACCTATCTTGCCACTATCCTTAAGGGAGCTGCGTAACAGGGCATAGGCCTTGCCGCCGCCGTCACCGGGGCTAAGGTAGTATGAACGCTCAAAATATATGGGATCAATTTCCTCCAGCTTTACAAAATTAATGATGTCAACCGCCTTTGCCTCCTGCTCCTTTCGTAGCTGCTCCAGCTCTTCTTTGCTTAGCTCTATGTATTTATCTGGAGAATACTCATAGGCCATAATGATGTCCTCTGAGGACACCTCCTCATTGCAGGTTTCACAGGTCTTTTTATAGCGTATAGGAGTCTTACATTTTTTATGAAGCTGACGAAGCTTTATATCCTTATCCTCTGTTGCCGCATGCAGCTTTACGGGGATATTAACCAAACCAAAGCTTATGCTGCCCTTCCAAACAGTATGCATATAAACACCTCTCATTTTTTTATTAGCTTCTGCAAATTTAGGATAATCAATTCAAAAAAGAAACATCCCATAAAGGATGTCAATTAAAGAGGCTGCTGATTTTGCTCATATATACAATTATGATACTTCATTTCTATACCGGAGCTACAGTCTTCACCTGTGGAGAAGGACTTGTTGCCTATTGTTTGCAGGGTATTCTCCAGTGGGTTCTGACCCTGAAGGCAGTTATATATACTGTTGCAAAGGGTTCTGGTTTCCTCGATGGCCCTGTTATATAGCTCATAAAAGGACTCGCTTCTCATTTCAGTATTATCCCAAGGCAAATACCAGGGGGATTTACTATGATTTAAGTAATCATAATCATCATTAATTTTGTGGGGATAGATGTTGCTGCTTACAAAGCTATGGGAAATTAGCCTTCCCTCAAGCCAATTAAACAGCTTCATTTTACTGCCTGCTCTGTCTGTCAGCAGGCTATATACCTTAGACATATCCTTAATTGCCGTAGCTATCTGCTGAGGCCTTATAGACAGCCTAAAAACCTTTGATATGACATCGGAATACATAGCTCCGATGGCCAGAGCTTCACGGGATTGAAGACTTATTAGCCCATGTACCTTGACGCTGGTGTGCTTCAGTCTTTGCTCCAGCTGCAGCATGTGGATGTCTATGGCCTTTTCAAATCTTGAATGATGACAGGAAAATCGCTGCTTTACGCTAGGCTCCCTGCTGAAGCCCGTCTTATAATAAATATATGGGTGGCTTATGGAATCTAAAGCGTAGTGGGAGGAGTAGCCTAATAAATAGGCCGTCAAAAGTGCCTTATCCTCTCCTCTGGTATGTATATATTGTATAAGCTCCTGAAAGACCTCTCCTACCTTTTCCCCATGCATTCTAGTGCCCAATTTGTCCAGTCCTCCAGAGCTGCACCAGGGCCATATGCGATAGTAAAACAGTATATCCGGACCCTGGGTGCCTACATTAAAGGCGGTTCTGTATTTTGTAACCAAAGCAGCAATCGCTTCATTATTTATATTCTTAAGCCATTTATCTCCACAGAGGTAATGGGTTATCAGACTTGGCATAAAATGACTCCCTTCAATTTGATATAAATAATATAACCATAAATCAGAAATCTACTATAGATTATAGATATTTATTAATAAATTGAGCAAAGTCATAATACCGTAAAGCGTATATATATTCTAGTGTATACAAAGTTAAAGCTTTTCGCCCAGTGCCTAGGACCTTGCGTCATTTGAAAGTTGAAATAAATCCCGAGGAGAATTTTCCTGTAACAAGGCAGAGGAAGAAGGAATATCGGGCTATATTGCGACTGACGACAACGAAGTTACAGGGAATTATACCGAGAGTTATCCAATGTTTTAAGTGATGCAAGGTGCTAGGGCTAATAACATTTAATAACTATGAAAATTAGCCCGTGGGGCACTAAGCAGTTTTGACTTTGTATAAACATACTACTCATCTTGATATGCAATTTCCCCATTAAAAATTAGGTTGGTACATGACATATTTATCAAAACCAGATCAAAACATGATAAAATAATAGTATAGGAAGTTAAATTTAAAAGGAGGTGCACAAATGGGAGTAATAGAGAAGCTCTTTGGCCCCAGTCAACATAAAATTGTATGGCAGCAGCTGGCAGAAGAGTTAGGGGGCGAATTTACCTAAAGCTTTATGAAGGGCCATAGGCTGGAGACGGGCTTTGACAATTGGAGGATTATTTTAGACACCTATACCGTATCTACAGGTAAAAGCTCAACAACCTACACCCGAATGCGTATGCCCTTTGTAAATAAGGGTGACCTTCGCCTTAAAATATATAATGCTGGTGTATTCAGTAATATAGGGAAGTTTTTCGGGATGCAGGATATAGAAATAGGAGATGCTGCCTTTGATGAAAAATATATTATAAAAGCAAATGACGATGAAAGGGTCCGTCAGCTGTTCTCCAGTGATATGCTAAAATATATTATAGATAATCATCCTAAAATTCATGTTGAGATTAAGGAAGTAGATAAGGATTTAGGAAACCCGGTTTCGGATGAGGTTAAACAGCTTTACTTTCAAGAGGTAGGAGTTATAAAGGACATAGACAGATTGAAGAAGCTGTATTTATTGTTTAATGAGTTCATTAAGCAGCTGATAGAAATAGGAGCGGCTGTGGATGAGAGTCCGATGACAAAGCTATAAATATGATATGGATTATCATTATCAATTGATAGTAAAAAACAAGCTCTATTGTTGACATTTCAACACAAAAATGTTATATTTGATAGGTGTTTTGCATACAATTAAAAAGATAATAAAAGGGAGTAGCTGCGGCTTAGCCGCGAATAGAGTCAACATAATGGGTGAAACCCTGGTTCTATTCACTTTAATTGAATTTTAAAGGAGCGAGACTTTTAAGTTTAATACTAGTATTCTAGTTTAATTAGACTTAGAGGTCCTGCTCCTTTTTTAATCGACTTGGGGGGATGTACAATATGCTAAAGGAATACTTAAATGCACTTTTTTTTATTTTTATGGCGGAAATGGGGGATAAAACCCAGCTATTGGCTATGGCCTTTGCGACTAAATATTCATTACATAAGGTTTTGTCGGGGGTTTTGCTGGGTTCTTTATTAAATCATGGTTTGGCGGTGGTGCTGGGCAGTTATTTGACTCACATCATACCTCTGGACACCATCAGGCTTTTCGCAGCTCTAGCCTTTATAGTCTTTGGGCTCTGGTCCTTAAGAATTGAGGATGAAGAGGCGGAGGGGGCAGGTACCAATAAATTTGGCCCAGTGCTGACGGTGGCTGCTGCCTTTTTTATAGGAGAATTGGGGGACAAAACACAGCTGACGGCAATAACCCTGTCCTCAAAGTCTAGCTATCCTGCTTTTATACTGATGGGAACCGTTACAGGCATGGTATTGACCAGCGCTGTTGGTGTATTTGTTGGTGGAAGACTGGGAAAAAGGGTGCCGGAGCTGGCCTTGAAAATAGTTTCATCAATTATATTTGTTACCTTTGGATTGATAGGTCTGCAGGGAGCATTACCGGGGAAATATTTAACGCCTGTAAATGCTACAGCCTTTATTCTGATATTATTAAGTATACATTTGTTTATGATTATAAGGGCCTACAAAAAATCCCGCTCTATTGAAACCCCTTATGTTAGAAGGGCTGAGGAGCTTTATTTAAACACCCATAGAATACAGCAGTCTCTGGAGAAAATTTGCACCAGAAATAATAACTGCAGTGCCTGTCGCAACGGCAACTGTACAATACAGCAGATTAACAGGTATTTGAAGGAGGCCCAGGAGACAGAAAGCTTTATTACTGATAAGGAATGGAAAATACCCTTATGCACCGGTGAAGAGGTGGATCTGAAAAATGTAAAGGAGAGCCTGAAGGTTACGATAGATACCTGTCTGGAATGCTCACAGCATAAGGCAAACTGCGTGGGGAACCAAACCAGAAGGGTGCTGGAAACCCTTTATTTTGGAAAGCCCTTGCCCTATACTGGGGATAAGAAGGAATATTATAGGCTGGTGGAGAGGCTTGAACCAGGCTTTTTTAATAAGGATGGTAAAAATAAACGATAATATTATTAAAAGGATGATTTAATTTATCCAATTGTGTTAATATAGTAATGTATTTTGTAAAGACAATAATTATTTGAGAAAATTGCATAATAAAGATAAGGGTATGCAATTTTCCGATTTATATATAGCAGCCAAGGTAACAAAGGAGGAAAAGGGATGACAAAATCAAAAGAAGAAACTCGAGTGGTAGTAGGTATGTCGGGAGGGGTAGATTCATCTGTTGCTGCACTATTGCTAAAGCAACAGGGCTACGATGTCATTGGCATATTTATGAAAAACTGGGATGAGAAGGACGAGTTCGGCTACTGCTCCGCTTCAGAGGATTATGAGGATGTACAAAAAGTCTGTGATCAAGTGGGTATACCATATTATACAGTAAACTTTGAAAAGGAATATTGGGACAAGGTTTTTACCTACTTCCTTGATGAATATAAAAAAGGCCGCACTCCAAATCCGGATGTAATGTGCAATAAGGAAATAAAGTTTAAGGCCTTTCTGGAGCATGCCCTACAGCTGGGGGCAGACTATCTGGCCACTGGACACTATGCCAGAGTGGATTGCCATGAGGGTAAATATAGGCTTTTAAGAGGATTGGATTCCAATAAGGATCAAACCTATTTTTTAAATGCCCTTGGACAATATCAGCTGTCAAAGGCGATGTTCCCCATAGGACATTTGAATAAGGCACAGGTGAGGGAGATAGCCAAGGGCTATGGCTTAGCCACCGCCGGCAAGAAGGATAGCACCGGAATTTGCTTCATTGGAGAAAGAGATTTCAAGAGCTTTTTAAGTCATTATCTTCCAGCTCAGCCCGGTGAGATGAGAAGCTTGGAGGGTGATTACAAGGGCAAGCATGATGGCCTTATGTATTATACCCTTGGTCAAAGAAAGGGTCTGGGTATCGGTGGTGCAGGCACCGGAGAGCCTTGGTTTGTAGCGGAAAAGGATTTGAAAAACAATATCCTCTATGTTGTACAGGGTGAAGGACATCCGGCATTGTTTTCAAATGGGCTTCTGGCAACAGATATGAGCTGGGTAAGCGGTCAGCCGCCAAAGGAACCTTTCAAGTGTACTGCAAAATTCAGGTATCGTCAGCAGGATAAAAGGGTGACGGTGGAAATGACCTCCGATACCACCTGCAAGGTTAGCTTTGACGAGCCCCAAAGCTCAGTGACACCGGGACAGGCAGTGGTCTTCTATGATGGAGAGGTATGTCTGGGTGGTGGAACCATAGATAAGATTATTAAATAATATACAACAGCCATCCCATATGGGATGGCTGTAAATATTTGATTTATTAGATAAAAAGATTTAAGCCGGAGTCATCTGCTGAAGCTAGATAGGAGGCAACACCCCCAACCTCGACCCCCTCCATCAATTCCTCAGCCTTTATACCCATGATATCCATAGACATTGCGCATGCCACCAGCTGAACGCCTACATCCATAGCATTTTTCATCAGCAGCTCCAGTGAATCTACATTCTTTGTTTTCATAACATATTTGATCATTTTAGGCCCCATACCAACCATATTCATATTGGAAATGGGTAGCTTTTTAGGTCCCTTTGGCATCATTCCCCCAAACATTTTCTCCAGCAGGCTTTTTTCTACATAAGGGCTTTTATCCTTACGCAAAATATTTAAGCCCCAGAAGGTGAAGAAGAGGGTTACCTTTTTCCCCATTGCCTGTGAGCCGGATGCAATGATGAAGGCGGCTAAGGCCTTATCCAAATCCTGACTAAAAACCACAATTGTGGATTGATCCTTATCGTTTTTTATAGAATAGCCATGAGGGGCTTCAATAGGTGCAGCAGCTTCAGCCTTTTGTATTAGAGCCTTAAAGGCCTTTTTATCAAAGGCTGTTTCTATTAGTCGGTTACCGGTTTTTCTGCACCAGGCCTCTATATCCTTGGTGAAGCCGGGGTCAGTGGCTGTTATCTCTAAAATATCACCATTGTTCAGCTGCTCCATAGCTTTATATACCTTAAGAATAGGACCGGGGCATTGAAGTCCGCAAGCATCGATTTTTATCGCTGCAGTTGCGGCTACCTCGTCGTTGCAGGATATATTGGCAACACCGGAGTCATCGACAGCTGCACAGCAGCTTCCTGAGGGTTTGGAGCCATAGGCCGTCTGATAGGTCCTTAGTCCGCCATCCAAATTTTTAACCTGAAAGCCCTTCTGCATTAAAAGTCTTGTGGCTATATAGCCTCTTAAGCCTACCTGACAATAGATATAGATGGTTTTATCCCTTGGAAGCTCATTCAATTTAGAGCGCAATTCACCAAGTGGTATATTTACTGAGCCATCTATGGTTCCTAGCTCTGCCTCTATGGCCTCCCGCACATCAAGAAAATAGCTTTTATTTTCTATAAGAGCCTTCACCTCATGCCATTGAAAGCTGTCAACATAGCCCTTCATTATATTTGAAGCCACGAAGCCCAGCATATTTACAGGGTCCTTAGCAGAGGAGTAGGGTGGGGCGTAGGTTAGCTCCAGCTCCTTCAGGTCCTCAACGGTCAAATTACCTTTTATAGCGGTGGCGATAACGTCAATTCTTTTTTCAACGCCATCATATCCGACGGCCTGGGCCCCTAATATTTTTCCATTAGTCCTATCAAAAATTATTTTTAAGGATATCGGGAAAGCGCCGGGATAATAGGCGGCATGGGAGCCTGGATGAATGTGAATGACCTCGTAGGAGACACCCAGTTTCTTTAGAATCTTCTCATTGTTTCCAGTTGATGCCACCGTCATATCAAAGACCTTTGCAACCGCAGAGCCAATTGTTCCCTTGTAGGACTCCTTAAGGCCAACAATATTATTGGCTACTATGCGACCCTGCTTATTTGCAGGACCCGCCAGGGGTATTATTGTGGGATTATTTAGGATGCCGTCCTTCACCTGTATAACGTCACCAATAGCGAATATATTGGAATCGTTGGTCTGCAGATATTCGTTGACCACTATACCACCACCTGCACCTAAATCCAATCCGGCAGCCTTAGCCAGCTGATTCTCCGGCTTGACACCAATGGCTAAAATGATCATGTCGGTACTAAGCTCCGAAGAATCCTGTAGCACAAGCCTTGTTCCCTTAGCTTTGATTTCCTTAATCCCATTACTTAAGATCAGGTTAACGCCCTTTTCATTGAGGTGCTGATGCAGGATGGCTGCCATTTCAAAATCAATTGGGGCCATAATCTGATCTGCCATCTCAACAAGGGTAACCTCCACACCTCTGTCCCTTAGATTTTCAGCCATTTCAACACCAATAAACCCTCCGCCTACAACAACGGCCCTTTGGGGTTTCTTATCATCTACAAAGCTTTTTACGGCATCGGTATCGGGAATATTTCTGAGGGTAAAAATATTTTCAGCCTCGGCTATCCCGGGAATAGGTGGCTTTACTGGGCTTGCCCCGGGGGATAAAACTAAATAATCATAGCTTTCCTCATAGGCTTCATCAGTTGAAAGATTCCTAATAAGCAGCTTCTTTTCATCCCTTTTTATTTCAACAGCCTCATTAAATATACGAATATCAAGATTAAATTTCTTTGACATGCCTTCAACCGTCTGAACCAGCAAAGCACTTCGTTCCTTGATGGCACCACCGATATAATAGGGCAGGCCACAATTGGCAAAGGAAACATATTCACCCCGCTCCAGCAAAATAATCTCACATTCCTCATCCAGACGCCTTAATCTTGCAGCAGCAGAAGCACCTCCTGCAACACCGCCTACGATAATTACCTTTTTTTTCATTTAGTATCCTCCTTTATATTTTAAAATCTATATATTGTGATAAAACGATATATAACTTAAAAATTTACTCCATAAAAATGGAGAAAATTAATTTGACGCCTTCAATAATGCTGCAATAAGCTCCTTTACACTTGGATCAACAACTCTATAGGTAATCTCAAGGCCTTTTCGGTCGCCTTCAATTATACCCGCCGCCTTAAGCTTCGCTAAATGCTGAGATATTGTGGACTGTGGTATATTGAGGCAATCCTGCATCTTCGTAACATTGCAGCCCTCAGTCTCTATAAGGCCTCGAACAATGCATAGTCTGATGGGATGGCCCAGAGCCTTAAAGATTTCTGAATATCTGTCGTATATTTCCGGATTGCTGGAATAGCTTTCCATAATAAGAGTCCTCCTATAGATCTGATATATCTGAGAAATTGCATAATTCATTAAAGTGCATTTATATTTTAGTGTATACAAAGTTAAAAGCTTATCGCCCAGTGCCTAGGTCTAATAACATTTAAAATTCAATTAATTAGCCCGTGGGGCACTAAGCAGGAAACCTTTGATTTTGTATAAACATACTAGTCATCTTAATTATGCAATTCTTTTATCTAATATCATAATATTACGATATATAAATATTGATGTCAATTATAAATTTCCTTCAAGAATGTTTTTTAAGCTATGTGATTTGTATCACCCAATTGTGGAAAAATAGGATGAATAATAAGGGAAAAGGAAATTGAAATATATATTGCAATATACTATAAACTGATTTATAATATAATTAAGTTTATGATATAAACCAAAGGAGATGTTGATATTATGGGAAATAACAAGGAGATAGATGAGATAGTAAGTGATCTTATGTATATCAAAAATGCCATTTCAAAAAACAGTAATATTTTTAAATTCATAAGTCTAAATGAAATTCTTCGAAGGGTGTATCTTTTTGGAGCAATCATTATTATAGGATTTTCGGGGATATTTTATTATTTTATTGAAAGACACGGAGGCTACTCAGAGATACCTGCCAACAATAAGCTTCTGCTTTATGCCCTAATTTTTGTAGCTACAGTTATGGTAGCATTTTTAAAGATCACTAGTATAATGCAGGCAGCAAAAAAAATCAATCGGAATATCACCTTACTCAAGCTGTTAAAGGAAATCTACACCGCACAATTTGTATTGGTGGTTCTCCCTTATTTTCTGGTGATCCTCCTTCTGCCGGTGTTTTTAAATCAAAATGGACTTAACCATATGCTGGTACCATTTTTAGCAATATTTATTGGGCTGATGTGTACCTCTTTGGTGACCGTATTCTATTTAAGGGAATTAATCTATCTGGGAGGTTGGCTGATAGTAATGGGGCTTCTAAGCCTGCTGGGGGTAATCGTTCTGCATCCACTGCTATTGACAATGCTGTTATTCGGGTTGGGCTTTATATTGCTCTATATCGCCAGCTATTTTACATCTGCCTCTGAAAAGGAGTGTTAGTGTGGATAGAAGCAAACTAAACATATCATTTGATAAAATTATACACGAGAGAGTAAGACTTCTTATCCTGTCCTATATAGCCAGCAGCGCAGAAAAAAGAATACCCTTTAATGAGCTGAAGGAAAGCCTGGAACTAACTGCTGGAAACCTTTCGGTGCAGCTAAAAAACCTAGAGGAGGCAGGTTACCTGAAAATTCATAAGAAAATAAAGGACAATAAGCCGGAAACAAGTGTTTCATTAACTCCGGAGGGGCTAGCGGCCTTGATGGACTATCTACAGCAGATGGAGGGCTTAATCCACAAGGTTAAAACCACACGTGAAGACTAATAAATATGGAGGTGTAAATATGATTCATGTTAAAAATCTTTTCCATGATTATAGCGGAAAGGGTCAGTATGCAGTAAACGATATCAGCTTCGAAATAAATAAGGGAGAAATATTTGGTTTCCTAGGCCCTAGTGGGGCAGGTAAAAGTACCGTTCAAAATATAATGACGGGTCTTTTGAAGCTGCAAAAGGGAGAGGTTTCATATGACGGCAGATCAGTAAAGGACTTAGACAGCAGCTTTTACAACAATATAGGGGTTTCCTTCGAGCATCCTAATCTTTATACCAAGCTAACGGGCTATGAGAATTTAAAATACTATGCAGGGCTATTCAGTGTACCTACCCTTGATCCAATGGCGCTTTTAGACAGGGTGGGCTTAAGGGACTCTGCTAAAAAGAAGGCAGGAGCTTATTCTAAGGGCATGAAGCAAAGGCTGGTCTTTGCGAGGGCACTAATTAATAATCCCAATATACTCTTTTTAGATGAGCCCACCTCAGGTCTAGACCCTTCTACTGCCAATGTAATAAAGGAAATCATTAGGCAAAAGCAGCAGGAGGGCTGTACAATCTTTCTCACAACCCACAACATGTTTGCTGCAGATGAGCTTTGCGATAGAGTGGCATTTATAAATGACGGAAAAATAGTGGAATGTGATTCACCGAGAAATCTAAAGCTGCAATTTGGAGAAAAATCAGTGAAGGTTGAATATAAAAGTGTTGAAGGAATAAAAAAAGATATTTTTTTCCTAGAGAAGGAAGCGGATAAAGCCACATTCAACCAGCTTGTAAACACAAAGGATATCCAAACAATACATTCACAGGAGGCAACCCTGGAACAAATCTTTATTAAGCTGACGGGAAGGGAGCTGGCATAATGACAAAGGGATTGATTAATCTATTTCGCAAGGACCTTGTCATAGCTTTTAGAAATGCATTGTTCTGGGTATTGCTGGTGACATTGGCTATTATGATTATTTTCATCAAATTTGTTATACCCGACAGCCAGGAGACAAACGAGCTGGGATATTTTTACGATAAAAGTGAAGCCGGAGCCATGGAGGAAATACTACGAAAACAAGGGCTGGAGGAAGCATATATTCTGAATAGCGTCAATGAAATTGAATCCGCTGTGGAGGACAGTCCCCAAAGTGTAGGAATTATCTTTGAAGGAAGCCTTCAGGAGCCCAAATTCACCATCATACATCAGGCGGAGGTCAGCAGCTATCAAAGAAAAATGATAGATGCTTCGCTGGAGGCGCTGATGGCTATGATAGGAGGGGTTAGTAGGCAAGGAGGCTACGAGGTGACGTTTCTTCGTCCCCAAACAGCTCCGATATCCGGGAAGCTGGCTTCTATTCCTTCATTATTGGCCTTTGAGGTGCTGATATTAGGCTTCATGTTTGTTGCGGTATTTATGTTCCAGGAGAAGGAGGAGGGCAGCATTCGGGCCTATAGAATCAGCCCCGGCAGTACAGCTATGTATATTTTATCAAAGGCGCTGGTATTTTTAGCCATAGGGCTTGTATATGGTCTGGCACTGGTGATGCTGACCATTGGTATAAAGCTAGACTATGGGATGCTGATATTAATATTGGCGCTGGGCTCAATACTTTACAGCTTCCTGGGAGCGATTGTTGCAGTGTTCTTTAATAATATATCTGAGTGGTTTGTATTGGGAACCGGCCTTCTGATGGTGAATATGGCCCCCGTTATATCCCATATGTATCCCGCCTTTTCGCCTAAATGGATTACCTATATACCTTCATATTCAATACTCTCGCTATTTAATGAGATACTATTTCCAACAGGGAAAAATCTAATGCCTTTGGTAATTGCCCTGTCGTTGGGAACAGCAGCAGCCTACATTGTGTGCTACCTGTTGGTTGATGGAAAATTGATGAAGGAGGGTCGCTAATGAAACGCATTTTTAATCTAATAAGGCAGGATATTGCCACCGCCCTTCGTGATAATCTAGTGGTGTATATGCTGATAGCACCACTATTAATAGCCTTTGGCATGAGGCTCTTTATTCCCTCGGTGGAGCAGGCAGGCTTAAGCTTCGCAGTAGCAAATAATGCCAGTCAACAGCTGGTGGAACAGCTGCAGGAGTACGGCACTGTTGAGCTGATAAAGGAGACAGAGCTTCAGGGGAGAGTAGAAAAAACAGACGCCATTGCTGGTATTTTAGAAAAGGATAATCGTATTACCATTTTATTTGAAGGGAATGAGCCGCAGCAGACTATAGAGATGTATAAAGCGGTTATTGAGGAAATAACGTCAAATCAGAGCTTTGCAGAAATAACCCATAGAAGCCTCGGTAAGGAGGGCTCTATATTAAATGAAATATTGACCATAACCATGCTGATGATGGCTATGATGATTGGCAGTATTGCCTCAGGCTTTAATATAGTGTCGGAAAGAGACACAAAGGCGATAAATTCAATAGCGGTATCGCCCCTGACAGCCCTTCAATTTATCACCGCTAGGGGACTTTTGGCAAGTCTTGCGGCAATCGTCTGCGCAATTGGCACCAGCCTTATAATGGCCGGAACGGGAGTAAACTATATTCAGCTGATTATCGTACTCTTGCTGTCCTCCCTGCTAACAACGCTGCTGGCATTGATAGTGGGAGCATCAGCCACAAATCAAATAGGGGCAATTGCAGTAATAAAGCTGTTGACGCCATTATATATGGGATTGCCTATGCTGGCCTTCTTCCTGCCGGATAGATTCAAATATTTATTCTATTGGATGCCGAATTACTGGCAATTCCAAGCATTAGGGAATATATACTTCAGATTTCCACTGGATGTTGGCTTTTGGAATGCAACACTCATCACCCTTGGTTTAAGTGGTATATATATACTTGCCTTCAGCAGATTTGTAGGTAAGAAGCTAAATCTTCGCTAAAAGGAGGGTTGATTATGGGCTTGGATTGGTATTGGTGGGTTTTAATCGGTGCAGTCGTATTAGTAGGCGGATATGCAAAGCTAAAGCTTTTGAAGAAGCTGATGCAGAAAAAGAATGACAATATTGAAAATGATTAGTGCAGAACAAGTCAGGGAAGCCCTGGCTTGTTTTTTGCATTTGCGAAGATGGAATAAGCCACAGCAATTAACATAAACTATTTCTAAAGCTAATCTTATAGAACAAAGCAGATAAGGAGTTAAATGATATAATGGCAGAAATTAATATAAATATAATTATTAGCGTTCTCTTCATGCTGGCGGGGGTTGCTGGAATTTTTGTTTCAGGACTTCCCGGCACCATCTTAGTTTTCATCGGAATAGCCTATTATAGCTGGACCACAAATTTTACGATAATCTCTATCAGGCTGCTTATATTATTTGGTATACTTACTATTATAAGCATGGCCTTGGATTATCTAAGTGCCATCATCAGCGTAAAACGGCTGGGGATAACCCAAAAGGGCATGTGGGGAATGATACTGGGCGGAGTTCTTGGATTTTTCATATTCAATGTCCTAGGGATGGTGGCAGGACAATTTCTGGGGATAGTAGCAGGAGAGCTGATATCGGGAAAAAAACTGTGGTCCTCAATAAAGGCAGGGGGCATAAGCATAATCGGCTATTTTGCAGGAATGGTCATTAATATAATTACTGTGGCTGTAATGCTGGGATATCTTATTTACAGAGTTTTGAGCATTGGTTAAGTATTTTATATAGGCATGGGGGATGGTATATGCAGAGGATAAAGGTTTATATGATATTAATGCTGGGGGTACTAGGTGTTTCCTTTTCAGCGATATTTATAAGAAGCACAGAGGCTCCAGCAGGGGTGATAGCAATGTATAGGATGCTTATAACCACCTTATTATTCCTACCCTTTAGCCTAAGTAAGGGAAGAGGAGAAATCAAAGCCCTTAGCGGTAGAGATTATCTCTGGTGTATTTTAAGCGGCTGCTTTTTGGCTTTGCACTTTATGACCTGGATCAGCTCATTGCAGTATACAACCGTAGCAGCATCTACGGTGTTAGTCAGCCTATCGCCAGTATTCACAGCATTGATCGGCTTTTTTATCTTTAGGGAGAGGCTAAGCAATATAGGAATCTTAGGTATGGCTATAGCCATAGTCGGAAGTGCAATTATGGGGCTAAGCAATTTACAGCTTGGAGCCGGAAGCCTTCTGGGAGACCTCCTAGCTCTTGCTGGTGCATTCTTTGGTGCCCTATATATCACGATAGGCAGAGGAATGAGAAGTAAAATTTCTACCTTGACCTATGGTTTTTTGGTCTATGGTAGCTGCAGCCTGCTGCTGTTAATAATAAATCTGACGATGAAAACACCGTTATTTACCTATGGCATAAGGGATTATTTGTTGTTTTTAGGGATGGCGGTATTTTGCACGATTGGAGGCCACACAATATTTAACTGGAGCCTTAAGTACTTAGAGGCCAATAGAGTATCCACCTTTATGCTGGGGGAGCCTATAGGAGCTACCCTCTGGGCGGTTCTGCTTTTAAAGGAGTTTCCTGACGGCGGACAGCTTGTAAGCTCACTTATCATTCTTCTGGGGCTATATGTATTTATATATTCAGCGATAAAGGAAAGCAAGCAGCAGCAAATAGAGGCTTAAAATATACAATAAGGTCCATATTTCACGGCAAAGCCTACGAAATATGGGCTTTTTTTTGTTCTGATTTTTTGCATAAGCGACAACTCAAAAAGCATATCTTCATAGATAGAACATACAGAGATTATCCTAGCCATAATAAATATGGTAATTATGGTTAATACTTAGTACTAATACTCAAAATGGGATGGGATGCTATGAAGAAAATTAAAGAATTTTTAATAGATAAGGTAAAGCTGCTGGTTGTTGCCCTTGTAATAGCACTTTTAATAGATAAATTTTTATTTGGCTTTGCTGTAGTAGAAGGCCAGTCCATGTATCCTACCTTAAACACGAGGGACAGAATTCTGGTATTAAAGCTGTCGCTTATTAGCAAGCATCCTGATGTAGGGGATATCGTTATATTCAATCCACCTCATCTGCTGGAGGAGGAGCTGTTTATCAAAAGAGTTGTGGCAAAGTCGGGGGATTCCTTTAAATTAGCTGATGGCCTTCTATATATTAATGATGAAAGGCAGGAGGAGGCATATGTTGCCAAAGAGGCCTTTATGGACAAGGGCTATAGTGTTTTAGAGGGAACGGTGCCGGAGGGAATGATATTTGTAATGGGGGATAACAGAAATGACAGCAATGATAGCCGCAGCTTCGGCTTCGTTGAAATGGATCACATAAAGGGTAGGGCGTTAGTCAGAATATGGCCCCTTAAAGAAATACAGGTTTTTCTGAATCCCTATTAGCATGATATAATAGTACTTGAGGAAATTGCATAATAAAGATAAGTAGTGTGTTTATACAAAGTTAAAAGCTTCCTGCTTAGTGTCCCACGGGCTAATATATTCTGTTTTTAGATGTTATTAGCCCTAGACACTGGGCGATAAACTTTTAACTTTGTATAAACTAAAAATGTATATGCACTCCTTAATAATATGTAATTTCCTCAATCATTATATAATAGGGGGTTAAAGGATGCAGCTAAAGACCGAGATAATATCATATGCCAAGGCCATCGGAATAGATTTAATTGGCTTTATAAAAGCGGAGCCCTTTAACGAGCTAAGACCCATCCTTGAGGATAGAAAAAATAAGGGGTACCTTTCGGGCTTTGAGGAGAAAGACATTGAACTTAGAATAAACCCCTTAAGGACCATGGAAAACGCTAAGTCCATCATAGTTATAGGACAGGCCTATTACATAGATGACACAAGGCTCTCAAATGAGGAGCCTCAGCTCTATGGAGAGCTGGCCCGAACAGCTTGGGGAAGGGATTATCATTTAGTATTGAAGGAGAAGCTACAGGCTCTGGGGGAATATATAAAGGGTGTGGAACCGGGGCTAGAGTATAAATCCTTTGTAGATACAGGGCCTTTAGTGGACCGTTATCTGGCCTACAAGGCAGGTCTGGGCTGGTATGGCTACAATAATGCCCTTATTAATAAGGATTATGGCTCATGGTTTTTCATAGGCTATATGCTGACAAATCTAGAAATAGAGGCGGATGCCCCCCTTGAGGATAAATGTATGGGCTGTCGACGCTGTATAGAGGCCTGTCCAGGAAAGGCATTGGAGGAAGGTCAGGGCTTTAATGCCAAAAAGTGCTTGTCCTATCTCCTGCAAGCTAAGGGTGAGCTTACAGAGGAGGAACGAATAAAGCTAAATAATAGGCTATATGGCTGCGATATATGCCAGCAGGTCTGCCCTCATAACATAGGGGTAAAGGGTTCTGCCTCAGAGGATTTCATACCAAAGGAGCTGTCCAATAAGGTGGATATAGAAAAGCTCCTAAAGCTGACTAATAAAGAGTTTCAACAGCTCTTCAGCACAAATGCCTCCGGCTGGCGGGGAAAGAAGGTATTGCAGAGAAATGCCATCATAGCTCTGGGGAACCTGAAGGATAAAAGGGCAATACCGCTACTGCTGACCTTGCTGGAGGACCCGAGGGAGGATATTAGTGAGTATGCTAGATGGGCTTTGGGGAGGATAGAGGGGAATCATTAGCCTCAGGTATAACTAAAGCTGAAGTGAAAATTATAGCTTTTAAGTAAAATTTACAAAGCTTATTTATAGATGCGTTAAATAAAATGAGGAAAAAGTTAGATAAATAACAAACCTATATACTGGGTCGATATACCTAATTAATCGACAAATTGCCTCAAAAATTTACAAATTACAACAAAAACATTGATGGATAATTAATACTGTTGTATATTATTGTTAAAAACAAGATTTTTGGAGGCATAAATATGACGAGTATAAAAACAAAGCTAGTTTTAATGTTTGGCGTTCTATTAGTAGTAGTCTGTATAGGGCTAGGTGCTATTTCGTATAACACCTCTATAACAGCCCTACAAACCGTTGTAAAGGAATTAACAACTAAGACTGTGGTGGAAGCAGTTCGGGTTGTAGAAGCAAGAATAGATACACGTTTTAGTGAGCTTTTGACAATAGCAAATACCGAAAAAATTATAGATCCAAATATTTCTTTAGAAGAAAAAATGCAATACCTGGAAAAGGAAGCTAAAAGAGGAGGATATTTATCCTTAGGCATAGGAGATGCAGAAGGAAATACCTTTACTATGGCTAGAGTAACAATTAATCTTAAAGAAAGGCCATATTATCAAGATGCCTTGCAGGGAAAATCAGTAGTAACGGATCCAATTATAAGTAGAGAAGATAATAAGACATTAATTGTAAATTATGCAGTCCCTATCAAAGGAGACGACGGTAAAGTAGTTGGTGTTTTGATTGGCGCAAGGCATGGGGACGAATTAAGTGCTATTACCAATGATATCGTTTTAGGAACAACTGGTAGGGCCTTCATGGTCAATGGGACAGGTACATCAGTAGCCCACTACAATCAAGATTCTGTGATAACTGGTGAGAATGTAATAGAGTTAGCTAAAACAGACGAAACACTAGTTACTCTTGCTAATATTATGAGTAAAATGATTTCAGGAGAAACAGGCTTCGGTGAATATACATATAATGATATTAATAAATTTGTAGCCTATGCACCTGTAGCTAATACAAATTGGTTTTTAGCTGTCACTGTCCCGGAAATAGAAATGTTATCCTCCCTAGATTCAATGCAGCAGGGCATTGTGGTTGCATCAACGATTATAATCATAATAAGCCTGCTTTTAACCTATATAATAACAAATTCCTTCTCAAAACAGATAAAGGGAATCGCTAATGAGCTAGATATTGTTGCGAAGGGTGATTTTAGTATTAAAAGCCATATGGCCAAGGAAGGAAAAGACGAGATTGCAGCAACCTATCGATCGATGCACATTATGAAGGAATCTGTTAGCTCCATGATAACTTCCATAAAGGATGCTTCTATGGCAATTACCAAGGACTCCGATGCATTAAATGCAGTAGCTCAACAAATGTCTGCAACCTCAGATAGCGTTGCCAATGCCATACAGGAGACGGCAGAAGGAGTGGGTTCTCAGGCAAAGGGACTAGAGTGTATCAATGAAACCTTATTTGCCTTTAGTGAAAAGCTTGAAGCAATAGTCAAAAATATTGAGGATATTGATGATAAGTCAAAGGGCATTAATAGTATGTCTAATAAAGGAAATCAGGATATGCAGTCCCTGATTGAATCAATTAATATCATGGATACTGCCTTTAAGGATTTTACAAGTAAGATCAGCGGTTTTAATATAAACATCAATAAGGTGACGGAGATTACGAAGCTAATTAACGGAATTGCAGAGCAAACAAATCTATTGGCTCTAAATGCAGCTATTGAAGCTGCTAGGGCAGGTGAAGCAGGAAAGGGCTTTGCAGTAGTGGCTGATGAAATTAGAAAGCTTGCTGAACAGTCACAGCAGTCATTGCAAAATATTAACCTTTTAATTAATAATATAACCACAGATGCAAATTCAATAATTGAGACAACAGATGGACTGAGTAAGGAGCTGAATACACAGACCACCGTAACAGAAAAGGTAATTGCATCCTATCAGGATATCGTTATAGCTATACAGGATATTGGAACTAAAATTCAAGCAGCTAGCGCATCAGCTCTAGAGATTAATAGTGATAAAGGCACGATACTTTTAAGGGTAGAGGATGCTTCGGCGGTTGCAGAGGAAATATCGGCATCATCCCAAGAAATTTCAGCCGCTACTGAGGAAATGGCTGCTTCATCAGAGGAAGTAGCAGTTTCAGCCAAAAACATGTCTGATCGGATAATAGATATGCAGCAGCAGGTGGATAAATTTAAGATTTAGAGCAGTATTGATAAGCTGTTAATTTAAGAAATATAAACCATCGAATACGATAGGAGTGATCCTGTCGTATTTTTTGTATAAATGTGTAGATGCATATATGCACATAGAAAATTGTTATCTTATAGGCTCAACCGGAAACAGGGTTAGCTACAAATATCATCTTATTAGCTGTAAGCGACGTTGATATAACAATAATTAAATTTTGTCAGTTCAATCTAATTTAGATATAATGTACAGTGTTTTTTCTAATGATAGAGAAAAAGTTGACTAATAGCCTAAGGACAAAAATATCAATAAGTCCCATATCACTTGATAAGTCTATATATCGCACAGGAATAAATGTAACAAAACAAAAACCTTAAAATATTACAAAATTTCCTTGCGCGACCCTCTACACTAATCTATAATAATAGTATAAACGTTTGTGGGGGTGAATCTATGGAGGAATTACTGAAGCAATTATTAGGTGAGGTAAGTAAGCTTAATGTAAGACTAGACAGCATGGAGAAAAAATTTGACAGTAAATTTGAAGCTATAGAGCAGAGACTAGATAAAGTAAATGAAAGACTAGATAAGGTAGATCAAAGGCTCGATACGGTAGACGAGAGATTAGTCAAGATAGAGCAAAGGCTTGACAACGTAGATGAAAGACTGGATAGAGTAGATCAAAGACTTGATAAAGTAGAACAGAGACTAGATAAGGTGGACCAGAGACTTGACAACTTAGACCAGAGAATGGATAGAGTAGAGCAAAGACTTGAAAAAGTAGACCAAAGACTTGACAACGCAGATCAAAGATTTGACAGTATTGAAAATAAACTAGATGCAGTTATTGAACAGACAGCAATACTTACAGAATTTAGAGCCGAGACTCAAAAAAGCCTGACTAAAATACAACGTAACATGGAATACTTAGTTCACAAGGCTTTTGAACATGAAAGTGAAATATACCACATAAAGAAGGAACTCAATCAAATTGCCGATAGGGTTGCTGAGGAGTAGGGCATATGCTTTTGATAATTTGATGATGCATTACATACGATAGGCCAGCCCTATCGTATTTTTTTGCAGAAAACTGTGTAGGATTCCTCGTCCGCTGAATACCATGATAGTAAGTGCAAAATTCAGTCTGCAGATGGGAGGGAGAATTCATGTCTGATTACCCTGAACTATCCTATAGGGAGTTAAAAAAATACTGTGATATAAATAACTTTTACTTTGAAACCACCGATGAGCTGCCGGAGCTTCATGGCATAATGGGTCAAAAGAGGGCAGAGGAGGCCATGAGGTTTGGGCTGGGCATCGACCATAATAGCTACCATATATACGTCAGTGGGGCTAAGGGTACAGGTAAAACCACCTATACAAAGAATCTGCTGCAGGGCATATCCGTAAGGGAGGAGATTCCTCAGGATTGGTGCTATGTGTATGGCTTTGATATGCCGGATAAGGCCGTTGCCTTGAATTTACCTGCCGGCATGGGTAAGGTTTTTAAGAGCGATATGGAGGAGCTATTGGAGGACTTAATACTCCAGATATCCAGGGCCTTCAACAGTGAGGATTATGAAAAGCAAAAAAATGAAATAAATAAAGGCTATACTGAAGATAAAAGCAAGCTGCTGCAAAATTTATCTGCCTATGCAAAGGAAAAGTTCTTTTTAATTAAGGTAACCAGCACAGGCTTTGTTTTTAAGCCCTATATCAATGAGCAGGAGCTTAATGACGAGGATATTAAGGAGCTGGATGAGGAGATTAAGCAGTTTCTTGAAAAGAATGCCGAAGATGTGGAGGAAATGGCATTAGAGATTTTGATAAAGATTAAAAATCTGGAGCGTCTGGCTAAAAAGAAAATGGTACAGCTGGAGACGCAGGTGGGTCTTTTCGTGGTTAATCCCCTTATGACTGATTTAATGAAAAGGTATGAAAAGTGTGAAAAGGTGTCAGAGCATTTAAATAGAGTCCAAAAGGACATAGTGGAGAACCTGTATCAATTCATTATGGAGGAGGACGAAATAGAGTCCGACATAAAGCAAAAGGTTGAGAGTAGTCCCGAGCTTAAAAAATATAAGGTGAATCTTTTTATTGATCATAGTAAATCCAAGGGTGCTCCAGTTATCATGGAATTTAACCCAACCCTAAACAAGCTGACGGGAACGATAGAATATGTAAGCGTAAACGGTGTTATGCAAACCAGCTTCCTGCATATTAAGCCCGGAGCCATACATCAGGCCAATGGCGGCTACCTTATTATAGAGGCCTATAAGCTATTAACTAACCCATATTCATGGGAAGCCTTAAAGCGTATATTGCAGACCAAGGAGGTTTCTGTTGAAAATATGGGAAGCCAGCTGGGGCTAGAGGTAACCTCCCTTAAGCTGGAGCCTATCCCAATCGATTTTAAGGTCATTCTATTAGGGAATGAATATCTATATTATCTTTTGCACAACAATGATGAGGATTTCCAAAAGTACTTTAAGGTGCAGGTGGATTTTGATGATGAGATGGAGAGAACCAAGGAGCACGAGCATCAAATGGCACAGTTTATAGCCAGCTACACGAAATCAAAAAATATCAGGCCCTTCCATAAGCAAAGCGTTGCCAAGGTTATAGAGCACAGCTCACGATTGGCAGGCAATCAAAATAAGCTCTCAACCAGGTTCAATAATATTGTTGAAATATTAGTGGAGGCAGATCAATGGGCCAGCATTGATAAAAGCGACTTAGTTTTGGGTAAGCATGTTGATAAGGCAATTGAGCATAAGCAGTTTAGAGGTGGAAAATATCAGGAAAAGGTTGAGGAAATGTTTGCAAAGCAATCACTGCTTATCGATGTGAAGGGTAAAAAGGTAGGGGTTGTAAATGGTCTATCGGTTATTAGCAGTGGGGGCTACGGCTTTGGCAAGCCCACTGTAATAACCGTAACCACCAGTGTAGGCAAGGAGGGTATTGTAAATATCGAAAGAGAGGTAAATTTAAGCGGCGACATCTTTGACAAGGGAATATTGATTCTTACAGGTTTTTTAATGGAGAAATTCGCCCAGGATAAGCCTTTGACCCTCTCTGCCAGAATCTGCTTTGAGCAGTCCTATGGCGGTATAGATGGTGATAGCGCCTCCAGCACCGAGCTTTATGGGCTGTTGTCCAGCCTGTCGGGGATTCCGATAAAGCAGCACATAGCAGTAACCGGCTCTGTTAATCAAAAAGGCTTTATACAGCCGGTGGGGGGAGTAACGGAGAAAATTGAGGGCTTTTTTAGTATTTGCAAAAGCAGGGGTCTGACAGGCAATCAGGGGGTTATTATACCCTATCAAAATGTTGATTATTTGATGCTCTCCGATGAAATTGTCGAGGCAGTTAAGGGAGGCAGCTTCCATATATATGCAGTAAAGCATATTTATGAGGGGATTGAGCTTTTAACGGGTGAGGCCTATGAAGCGATAGAGGAATTGGTTAATCAAAAGCTCCAACACTATCTAAGCATTGCAGAGAGAAGTGTTAAGCAGAATTAAATATTAATTTTTCGTTATGACTTTTCTTAAGCACAGCCGTCTTGTCTAGATTGCTGTGCTTTCTATTGAGATAATGCTAGCTTAATAGAATATGTTGAATAACAAGCCTATTACTAAAGATAAATGGCATAATATTCCGACTTTTTAAGGGCAGAAGGATTTTGGATTTATATATGGTATTTTAATAGTAGATATGTTTTGCTGAAGGTGATCTCTGTAAAACATAAGCTGTAAGCTGGGGCTTGCTCTAGGCAAAGCGGCATATCGGATAAAGGAATATGCTTTTGAGAATAATGTTTATATGCAAAATATAATAATTAATTAGGAGGTACATAAATGAGCAATGTCCATGAATTAAGCTTTTTAAAGGAGAAGATTCAGGAGCTGAAGGATCAAGGGGTTTATCGCAAGCTGCCAATTCTTGAGAGTGCCAGTGAAGCGGAGGTTATTCTAAACGGCAAGAGGGTTATAAATCTTTCCTCCAACAACTACTTAGGCTTTGCCAACCATCCGAGGCTTAAAAAGGCGGCTATTGAAGCGGTGGAGAAGTATGGTGTTGGCTCCGGTGCTGTAAGGACCATCATCGGCAATATGGACCTGCATGAGGAAATGGATAGATTGTTGGCTGAGTTTAAGCGGGAAGAGGCTGTAATGACCTTTCAATCGGGCTTCAACTGTAATGCTGGTACTATTCAAGCCATCACTGAAAAGGGTGATGTCATTATCTCGGATGAATTGAACCATGCCAGTATCATTGACGGTGCTAGATTGAGCAGAGCTGATAAAACTGTTTACAAGCATTCTGACATGAATCACCTAGAGGCGGTTTTGAAGGAATGCAGGGCTAAGTACAGAAATATTCTTATTATTACTGACGGTGTTTTCAGTATGGATGGAGACATTGCCCCATTACCTGATCTGGTTGAGCTGGCTGAAAAATACAGTGCCATGACCTATGTTGATGATGCCCACGGCTCCGGGGTATTGGGCGAAAGCGGTAGAGGTACTGTTGACCACTTCCATCTTCATGGTAGAGTTGATTTCAGCATCGGAACGCTATCTAAAGCGATTGGCGTCGTCGGTGGATACGTTGCGGGTAGTGAAACCATGCGGGAATGGTTAAGCCATAGGGGTCGTCCGCTATTATTCAGTACCTCCTTGCCACCTGCTGCTGTGGGCTCTATTATCGAGGCGGTTAAGCTTTTAATGAGCACAACGGAATACACCGACAGGCTATGGGATAATGCTAAGTTCTTTAAGGAAAAAATCAGCAGACTGGGCTTTAACATAGGGAATAGTGAAACGCCTATTACTCCTGTTATCATCGGGGATGAGGCAAAAACCATGGAGTTCAGCAGAAGGCTGTTTGAAAATGGTGTTTATGTCTCAGGTATTGTTTTCCCTACCGTACCTAAGGGGTTTGGAAGGGTAAGATGCATGGTTACTGCTGGGCATACTAAGGAGCAGCTGGAGAGGGCTGTTGAGGTGTTTAAGTTGGTTGGAGAGGAAATGAAGGTATTGTAGTAAAAAAAGTTGCTAGGCAGGGAAATGCCTAGCAACTTTTTTATTTAAAAGGAATTCTTATAACTATATGATGTGGTGGAAAAGCTATAGATCAAACCTTCCCAGCTTAGTATTCAATGACTTTTATTGTATTTTTGAAGGTGAAAAGTCATTTCATAATGCGCGACTCAGGTTTGCTCTACAGCTTTTTTATTATTTAGAGGTGGTATGGAAATTAGCAAAAATAGATAAAACACGAGAAAAAATTCTTGAAGGAAATTAATAGTTGTGGAAAAGCTGTAGATCAAACCTTCCCTGCTTAGTATTCGATGACTTTTATTGCATTTTTGAAGGTGAAAAGTCATCTCATAATGCGCGAATCAGGTTTGCTCTACAGCTTTTTAGTAATGAGGTTATGGTAGTTGATTTTGAAAATCTAATTAAAGAAAAGAAAAATATATAAACATGAGTTTAACAAAATCAGGTTTATATTTCCATGCAATTTGGGGGATATTGTATATTGACAAACTTTGCTTGGAGGGTGACTTATGAGGAAAATGTGGCTGTGTTTTTTTGTTGGATTTTTGGCCTTTGTGGGTTTGACTGGCTGCAGTGGTGGGGAACAGGTGGAGGAGGTTAAAAGGACTAATGTTGAGGTGTATCAGGTTCAGCTTCGGGAGATATCTGAGGCTGTAGCTGTTACAGCCCAGCTGAGGCCCTATCAGGAGGCCATGATTATTCCTAAGCTTCCGGGGCTTAAGGTTACTGGTTTATCTGTGAAGGCTGGCGACGTGATAGAAAAGGATGGCCATTTATTTGAGCTGGATAAAGCGATTGTTAGAAGGCAGGTGGAGCAGGCGAAGCTTCTTTATGATACTGCCAAGGAGAGCCATCAATATCAGAAGGAACAAATAGCACAGCTGCAACAGCAGTCGATTCCAGTTATTTCGATGAGAAATATGAGCGGATTGTCGGCTATACCGGATGAGGGCAGCTTGAGGGCCTCCTTGGCGGCTTCGGAGCTTCAGCTGGAGCAGGCTAGAATTGCTTATTCTTCTGCCTTGGAGCAGCTGATGGAAATGGATTATACTGCGCCTATCGGTGGTGTGGTTACTCAGGTGAACATTATGGAAAATCAGATGGCGCTACAGACCAACCCTGCTGTGGTTATTTCTGATATTAATAGGCTGAAGGCGATGCTTTCTGTTTCAGAGGGCTTATTGAGGGAGCTGAAGGTAGGGCAGAGGGTTCTTCTGACGCTGAAGGATGCTGAGAAAATTGGCAGCATTACAATGGTGAATCCCGTGGCGGATGCTAGAACGAATCTTTATACTGTAGAGGCTGTGTTTGATAATGCCGACAGAAGCATATCCTCTGGGGCCTTTTATAGGCTGAGTATTCTAAAAAATCATAGGGATTCTGCCATAGCTATACCTAAGGAGGCCCTTTTATATGATGAAAATGGCAGCTTTGTTTATATTGAAGAGGGTGAACGGGCAAAAAAATGCTATATTGCTACAGGAATTGACGGTGGTGATACCGTTGAGGTAGTTGAGGGGCTGTCCCTTGGGGACAAGGTAATCGTTAAGGGTCAGCAATACTTAGAGGAGGGTTCTGAGGTTTTGGTCAGGGGTGATGCGAATGAAAATAATTAGATGGGCGGTTAAAATGAGGGTATCGGTGCTGATGCTGGTGGCCTTTATTCTACTGATGGGCTCTGTAGCCCTATTTCGACTTAACATAGACCTTCTTCCCAAAATGAATGTACCGGTGGCAGTGGTGAATACCAGCCTTCCGGGGGCTGGGCCTCTGGAGATTGAGGCCCTCATAACCAAGCCCTTGGAGGAGGCTGTAGCTATGGTCCACAATATGAAGCGGGTCAGCTCTGTTTCTGCTGAGGGATATTCGATGATTATTGTTGAGTTTAACGATGGGACCAACATGGACTTTGCCACATTGGAGATGAGGGAAAAAATTGACTTGATTAAAAACTATCTGCCGGAGGATGCAATGGAGCCGATGGTTTTGAAGATAGATCCCAACGCTATACCAATAATGCTGATAGGTGTCAGTGGCGATGCAGATTTGGGTGAATTAAAGGAGCTGGCTGAGACTAAAATAAAGCCCCGGCTGGAGCGATTGACTGGTGTGGCATCTGTGTCCACCACCGGTGGCTACGAGGATATCATCGAAATAAAGGTGGAGCCCCTAAGGCTTAATGCCTATGGCTTGACTTTGCAGCAATTGGCAGGGCTTTTGAGAGCTGAAAATTTAAATCTACCTATTGGCGAGATTGTAGACGGAAGCATCGGCAAGCTGGTAAGAACGGTGGGAGAATTTAAGGATCTTGAGGAAATTAGAGGTCTACCTATACCTACGCCATTAGGGGGAATAGTAAGCCTTAAGGATATTGCTGAGGTGAATATAGTTAAGGCGAATCAGCAGCAGGTAGTTAAGATACAGGGGGAGGAGGGCATTAGGCTTACCCTTCAAAAGCAGCCTGTGGCAAATACCCTTCAGGTGGCAAATCGAGTTAATGCTGAGCTTGAAGGGCTGCAGCAGGAGCTAAAGGATATTAGCCTTCAATCCATTATTGACCAATCGCAATTTATCAAGGATGCTATAGGCAATGTCGCCCAAACTGCTGTTTATGGTGGCATATTAGCGGTTGTGGTGCTGTATATCTTCCTAAAGAGCATTAAAACCACCTTGATCATTGGGCTGTCAATCCCTATTTCTGTCATAGGCACCTTTGCTATGATGTACTTTTCCGGTATAACCCTTAATATTTTATCCCTTGGGGGCTTCGCTCTGGGGGTGGGTATGCTGGTGGATAACGGAATCGTAGTTATTGAAAATATCTATAGATATAAAGAGGAGGGCAGTCCACCGGAGGAGGCGGCTATTTTGGGCACACAGGAGGTGGCAATGGCCGTCAGTGCCTCTACACTTACAACTGTTGCTGTCTTTCTTCCGATAGTTTTTGTTGAAGGGATGACGGCTCAGATATTTAAGGAGCTGGCTTTAACGGTCACCTATGCCCTTTTGGCCTCGCTGCTGATATCCTTAACTTTGGTGCCAATGCTGGCTTCTAGGATGATGGATAAGGCGGTAAAGACGGATATGGAGCATAAAAAATCTCGACTAAACCATTTTGACGGCATCTTTAGGGGGTTAATTAGGAGGTACAGAAGGCTTATGAGGTGGAGCCTTACCCACAGGAGGACAGTTGTTTCAGCAGCTTTAATATTGTTTTTATCTGCTGCCTATATATTAACTATTGTAGGGGCGGAATATTTTCCTGAGTTTGATGAGGGCACCTTCAATATCGACATAAGGCTGCCACAGGGGGCTAATCTGGCGGATACTGAAACGCTAACCGATAAGGTGGAGGAAATAGTAGAGGGCTATCCTGAGGTGGAGGCTATATTCACCAACATAGGTGGGGGTGACGGCATGCTGGCCACCGACAGCTTAAGGGCCAATAGAGGAATCATTGATGGTAGGCTGGTTCCCCAGAGGGATAGGGATAAGTCAACGGCTGAGGTTGTCGAGGAGATTAGGACAAAGCTGCAGGATATAGTAGGGGCTGAAATAAGCATAACCAGCTCCTCCACCATGATGATGGCAGGCTTCGGCGGTGCTGCTGTTGAGGTAGAAGTCAGAGGCGATGATCTTGAGCTGCTGAAGGAGGTGTCGTTGGATATCATTAAGCTTGTTGAAGGGGTGGAGGGCACCAGAGAGGTGGAGTCGAATTTTTCTGAGGGACGGCCTCAGCTGGAAATGCGGCTAAAGCGGCAGGAGGCGGCTAGATATGGCCTTCAATCTGCTCAAGTAGCCACCATAGTCAGAGGGTATTTGGAGGGAGTCACCGCCACCAGCTTTAGGCTGGAGGGTAAAGAGGCTTCTGTTATAGTCAAGGGAGAGGACTATCTCAAGGAAGGAATAGGCAATTTTCTACAGGCGCCTATACCCACCCCCTTGGGGATTACTGTACCCCTTCAGCAGATAGGCGAGTTAATTGAGTCTAAGGGCCCAAATGTAATCCGTAGAACCGACCAGGTCAGAGCTATTTCCATCAGCGCTTCCATACTAAATCGGGACCTAAATAGTGTTGTCTCAGATATACAAAGAGGTATGGCGGCCTATAGCATGCCTGAAGGCTTCAGCTATTACTTCAGAGGTCAAAGGGAGCAGCTGATAGAGGCCTTTGGCAGCCTTTATTTGGTTGTTATATTGGCGATTATATTGGTATATATGATACTAGCATCACTTTTTCAGTCCTTCCTTCATCCCTTTACCATTATGTTCTCTGTGCCACTGGCCTTTACCGGAGCCGCCATCGGGCTTCTGGTTACTGGCAAGCCCGTCAGTGTACCTGCCTTGATAGGAGCTGTGGTGCTGGCAGGCATAGTGGTAAACAATGGTATAGTCCTGATAGATTATATCAATATATTGAGACAGCAGGAGAAGGAACGTGGGGAGGCAATAATTGAGGCAGGAGAGACAAGGGTTAGGCCTATCATGATGACAACCTTAACAACAGTATTAGGGCTTTTGCCATTGGCAATAGGCTACGGAGAAGGTGCAGAGGCCCAGGCCCCTATGGCCATTGTAGTTATAGGAGGACTATCACTGGCAACCCTGCTGACTTTGGTGGTAATACCTGTTATTTATTCATTATTTGATGATTTAATGGTAAAATTAAAGCATAGTTAAAGAATAAGTAGCTGCCGGGAGGGAGACAAATGCTGGTTGGAATTTGTACAATAAGGATACTATTATTTGAGGCCAATTCCCTAAAGGAAAAAAGGCATGTTGTGAAAAGTGTTATAGAGCGGGTTAAGTCAAGATTCAATGTATCTATAGCCGAGGTGGGGGAGCAGGAAAAATGGCAGGTGGCAGAGATAGGCTTTTCATGTGTAACCAATAGCAGAAGACATGCCGATGAAATAATAAATAATGTAGTTAGATTTATCGAAGGCGACGGAAGATTTGATGTCACCGCCTTTGAAATGGAGATTCTGTAAGGGGGAAATAAATGAGAAAGAAACTGCTGAACAAAGAGGAGACGAAGAAGACCTTAGTGATATTAAAGGAGCTGTATCCCGAGGCAAAAAGCGAGCTGGATTTCAGTAACCCCTTTGAGCTATTAATCGCCGTAATACTCAGTGCCCAATGTACCGATAAAAGGGTGAATCAGGTGACCTCAAAGCTCTTTAAGGCCTTCAAGACCCCGGAGGATTTCCTTCAGCTGTCGGTGGAGGAGCTGGGGGTATGGATTAAGAGCTGCGGCTTTTATAATACTAAGAGCAAAAACATAATGGAGACCTGCAGAATACTGGCGGAGGAATATAATGGTGAAATACCCACCGACAGAGACCAGCTGATGAAGCTTCCGGGGGTAGGCAGGAAAACAGCAAATGTTGTGGTAAGTAATGTGTTCGGTGAGCCGGCTATAGCTGTCGATACTCATGTTTTCAGGGTTTCCAACAGAATAGGTCTTGCGGCTGCTGATAATGTAAACAAAACGGAGGATCAGCTGATGAAGCGAATTCCTAGAGACCAGTGGTCCGACGCCCATCATTGGATTATCCTGCATGGCAGAAGGGTCTGTAAGGCAAGAAAGCCCCTATGTCCGGAATGTCCCTTAACCGAATACTGCTTGTATTATAAAAAAACATTTATGCCTACAGAGAACCATTAACAGGAGATCAGCTTTTTATGAAGAAATATTACGTGAGGAAATTGAATAATAAAAGTTGGTGGCATATTTATGCATCCCCTTGGTATTATGAAATTTCCTCATGTAATAAATTAGGTACCGGAAAGGGTGTAAGGGATGAATAATATTAACCTACAGGGACAAAGGGTGTTTGCATTAGATATAGGTACTCGAAGCGTAGTGGGTTTATTGGGTGGCTATAGCGACAATAAGCTCCTTATTCAGGAGACTGTAGTTGCCTTTCATAAGGATAGAGTAATGATGGATGGGCAAATCCATGATATAGACGGAGTTGTAGAAATTGTCAGCCATGTTAAGGGACAGCTGGAGGAGGCCGCCGGAGTTCCATTGAAGGAGGTGGCGATTGCTGCAGCCGGAAGGGCCTTGAAAACCCACAGATTATCTGTTGAAAGGGAAATTGAGGGAATAACCCCCATAGACAAATATATGGTAAACAGCCTTGAGCTGGAGGCTCTTCAATTGGCCCAAATGCATTTGGAGGAGCAGTCCATAGACAATGCCAAATATTTTTGTGTCGGGCATACTATAGTTAATTATTATCTCAACGATTCCTTAATGTTAAACCCGATTGGCCATCGTGGGAACAAGCTGAAGGTCGATTTAATAGCTACCTTTCTGCCTCATCTGGTGGTTGACAGCTTGAATACCGTAATGTCCAGAATAGGCCTTGAGGTTTCCTATATGACGCTGGAGCCTATTGCTGCTATTGAGGTAGCTGTGCCTAAAAATGTTCGCCTGCTAAATGTTGTATTGGTGGATATCGGTGCTGGCACATCGGATATAGCAATCACAAAGGACGGTTCTGTGGTGGCCTATGCCATGACCTCAACGGCCGGTGATGAAATAACAGAAGCCTTAGCAAAAGCCTATTTACTAGACTTTGATACGGCTGAGAGTATAAAATGCAACCTTTCCAAGGAGCAGCAGCAGAGGATGGTTGATATCCTGGGTATTCCACAGGAGCTAAGCACAGAGGTAATATTAGACGAAATTAGCCCAACCATTGCTTTGGTTGCAAGGGAGATTGCCGATAACATATTGCTGCATAATGATAAGGCACCTAGTGCTGTATTTCTAATCGGTGGAGGAAGTCAGATTCCCCGTTTGCCGGAAGCCCTAGCTGAATTTTTGAATATGCCAAAGGAAAGAGTCGTAGTAAGAGGTGTAGAAATCATTCAGAATCTTAAGCAGGAAAATCTTTTACTGAAGGGACCCGAGGGTATAACCCCTATAGGAATATTGGCGAAGGCTATTGAAAATAATTCTAAGGACTTTGTAAAGCTTACCATTTGCGGTAAGGAAATTAAATTATTTCAATCAAAGCAGCTTAAGGTTATAGATACCTTGGTTTCGATAGGCTTTAATCCAAGGGAGCTGATACCTAAGAGAGGAAGGGCTGTGGCTGTTACTATAAATAATAGCATGAAAAGCTTTCACGGAGAATATGGAACTCCTGCAGAGATATTTGTCAATTATAAAAAGGGCAGCCTTGAGACACCGATTAATGGAGGAGACATCATAGACATCCATCCTGCTGTGGCAGGCAGTGATGCTGCTATTGCCATCAAGGATATTATTAGAGCCGATAAATTCGTCTACTATAATAATCAGCAGATTCCATTGGTATGGGATGTAGTTGTAAATGGCTCAGGGGTTAATGGTGAATATATTCTTAAGGATGGAGATAGCTTAAGCTATCGGGAGATCACATGCCTGGCAGAGCTTTGCCAGCAACTGAAGCTGGAGAAGGATAGTCACCATTGGCTAATAAATGGAAGAGCTGCAGGCCTTGAGAGTACCTTAAAGCATATGGACGAGATCGATTGTCAGAGACTAATTATCAGTGAGGAAACCGCCGAGGCAGCTGCAGCCAGCGATTCATCAGGAGAATCCAATAAGCTACAGGTAAGCTATAATGGGAAACCCATTATTATGGACAACAAAAATAAAAACCTTTTATTTGTTGATATTTTTAATTATATAGATTTTGACGTGTCCACCCTAAAGGGAAGGCTGGTTTTAATGCTGAATGGGAGGCCAGCAAATTATACCGATTTCCTGCAGGAGGGGGACGAGATTGTTATTAGATGGGAATAAGCTATACAAAAGCAATTGGAATTATAATATAAGTGTATGAATATATTTCTATAAGCATAGATAGATATATTTTGCACTTTATGGCATATTACTGCATGAGGAGTGATGTCAATGGAGCCGATGGTAACATCTAAGAGAAAATTAGCAATAAGGTTCCTGTGGTTTATGGCAATGGTAATATTAACCGCTACGATTGCTTTTACGACTTTAGGAATAATCATATTTAATAGAAAGACAATTCATCCGAATGTTTATATTGAGTCGGTGAATGTAGGGGGACTTACTGAGGCTGAGGCCAGGCAACGGGTGGAGAGCCTATTTGAAAAGGAGCTAAGCTCCTACCAGGTGAAGCTAAGCCACGGAGGCAAGGTATGGGAATATCCCTATCAGACTCTGGGCTATGGGTATTTGTACCAGGCTGCAGTGGAGGAGGCCCATGCTATTGGTAGGCAGGGCAGTTATTTTCAGCGTATTAAGGAAATATACCAGCTAAGGGATCAGCCGGTCTTTATAACCCTAAACAGCACCTATGCTACAGATAAATTCAAGAATATTGTGGAGGAAGTAAGAGGGGCCGTTGAAGCCTCACCAAAGAATGCTGCTATAAAAAGAGTGAATGGTGCCTTTGAAATCACTGAAGAAACCCTGGGTACAACGATTGACGAAGAGGAATTATTAAAGAGAATTGAAGAGAGCATAAGAGTTTTAAATAAGGAGAGCGTAGAAATTCCAGTGGATTATGTTGAGCCAAGGATTACAGCAAGGGAGCTGGAGGCTGTAAATGAGGTGATTGGCGAGTTTTCCACTATCTTTGATGCTCGGGTGACTGGTAGAAGCACCAATATAGCCATAGCCTCCTCCAGCATAAATGGTGTTTTATTGATGCCGAATGAGGGCTTTTCCTTTAATGAGCGAACCGGCCCAAGGGGCATAAAGGAGGGCTATCAGGAGGCGCCTGTTATCGTTAATGGTCAGCTGGTGCCGGGGATAGGGGGAGGCATATGTCAGGTTTCCACCACCCTGTATAATGCGATTGTGAGGGCTAATCTGGAGGTAACTAAGAGACAAAACCACAGTTTACCGGTGGCCTATGTTCCCCTGGGTCATGATGCCTCTGTGTATTATGGCTATCTGGATTTAGAATTTGTTAATAATAAGCCCTATCCCATCTACTTGGAGAGCTATTCCAGTGGCAACAAGGTATATGTGAAGATATACAGCACTAAAACGGAGGATATGCTTATAAAGCTGTTTTCTGAGGTTACTGAAACGATAGAGCCAAAGGTGGAAATAAAGGCTGATCCAAACCTACATGTAGGCGAAAAGGTGGTTGAAAAGGAAGCTAAAAAGGGCTTTAGGGTAAACACCTATAAAATCTATTCCTCAAAAACCGGTGAAGAACTGAGGCGTGAGAGAATTTCAAGGGATTACTACCCTCCTGTGAATGGGGTTATCATCGAGGGCAGCAAGCCAGTTCCCGCCAGCGGAAGTGTGGAGGAGCCAGAGGCTACAGAGGACCCAGTGGATGAGCCCACCGAAAATAGTGCACCTTAATCATAAAGTAGATTTTTGTCGTATTTTGCGATAGAAATATATTCTATTATTTGCTATAATGAATCCAGAAATTTTAATTCGGAGGAATAATATGGAATCATTGCTTTATGATAAAACCGTCAGCTGCCCGGTATGTAAAAACAGCTTTACCACAAAAAAGGTCAGGAGCAGAGGCTTGCAAATAGCAGAAAGACAGGATGACCTAAACACGATATACAAGGGTATAAATCCCAACTACTACACCGTTTGGATATGTCCTGAGTGCGGCTATAGCTCTACAGAAAATGAATTTGACAGCTTTAATCCCCTTCACAGAAGGGTGTTCGAGGAGAATGTCAGAAACAGATGGAATAAAAGAAGCTATTGTGGTATCCGTGGCATAAAAGAAGCGGAGGAAACCTTAAAGCTGGCGATTTTAAACGGACAGCTGCTAAAGAGGTCTAAAAGCTATCTGGGGACGCTTTGCCTAAAGCTGGCCTGGCTATACAGAGAGGCAAATAACACAAATAAGGAAAGAGAATTTTTACAGCATGCCCTAACGCATCTGACCCAATCCTATCAGAACGAGAGGCTGGAGGGCAGTAGTATAGATGAAATTACAGCCGCCTACCTAGTGGGTGAATTAAACAGAAGCATGGGGAATTTTAGAGAGGCCATCAACTGGTATAATAAAACCCTAGAGCACCCCAATATTAAAAGCAGAAGACAGCTTCAAATTAAAACTAGAGAACAATGGAGATTAGCAAAGGAGCAATATGATAATGAAAAAGAAAATTCAAATGCCCAAGCTACTGTATTATAGCCGCATAACTATTGAGGATATTAGCCTGATGGTTTATTCCTCTGCAAAGGGACTGGTGTGGCTGGATATTAATACATCCCAAGAGGAGTCCCTAAAGGCTGTTGAAAAAAAGCTTTCTAATGTTGAGCTAATCAATACGCCGGAATTGAATACGCCATATGAGAAGCAGCTGGTTGAATATTTCAAGGGTGAGAGAAAGGAATTTGCCTTAGACCTTGATATCGTTGGTACTGAGTTCCAGCAAAGGGTTTGGAAAGCATTGATGGAGATTCCCTTTGGAAAAACAGTAAGCTACAAGGATATAGCCATTGCAGTAGGCAATCCTAGGGCCCTAAGGGCCGTAGGGATGGCTAATAATAAAAACAAAATACCCATAATAATTCCCTGTCACCGTGTCATAGGCATCGACGGCAGACTGGTGGGCTATGGTGGAGGCTTGCCTGTCAAGGAAAAGCTTCTAAAGCTGGAGGGAATCGCTGTAAAGGATGAAAAAGTGGTGATATAGCCACTTTTTTTTATTTCATAGGAGTGTTTTTGCCTAGCTATTGTCTTACCAACAGTCCGTAAGCATTTGGTATGTAATACCCAATCTCTGAATAAAATGTAGAAATAAACCCATTGGGAAAGGGGTATTGCATTGAGTAAGGCTATTAAAAATCCAATAATTATCATACCGGGTCTGATGGGCTCAATCGGAGGGGATATGCTGCCTGGAATCGGCGAATGGCGTTTTGGTGTGGCGAGGTGGGTCTATGAGCCTTTGATTAAGGGTCTGCAGCAAATGGGCTATAGATTAAATGAAAATTTATTTGTATGCTTTTATGACTGGAGGCTTAGGACCAATGAAGCCTCAAGGCTTTATTTGGAGCCCCTCATAACTAAAGTGAGGGGACAATATCCGGAAAAAAAGCTAGATCTGATATGTCATAGCATGGGGGGGCTGGTGGCAAGAAGCTACCTCCAGCAGGAAGACAGGCGAGGGATTGTAGAGGCTCTGTATATGCTGGGAACCCCCAACAGGGGCTCTATAGATGCCTACTATTTCTGGACCACAGGCAATGTAATGAAAAAGGACAAAAGAACCTTTTATAATATGACCTATAGAGGCTATGTATGGCTAATCAGTAAGCTGCTGAAGCTGCCCTTAGGAACCAAAAGGCTTGAGGAGCTGCATCAGAGCTTTCAGGGGATGCAGGATTTACTTCCATCGGAGGACTATGGCTACGTTCTAGCCTATCCCGATGCTAGGGGAGAGCTGAAAATGCTGCCCAGAGGCTATATGAAATATCATAATCCCATGCTGGATGCCTTAAATAAAAGCAAGGAGCTATTGGCCCAAAATACCGAGGAGGTGACCTGTCTTGTTGGGGTCGGTACCGAAACCAATAGCTTGCTGATACTGGACAGGGAAATGCTAATAAAGGAAAGTGCTGAGCTAATAATAGGCAGCAGCACCACATTGGAGGGTGATGGCACCGTTACCCGATGGAGTGCCCTCGTTGAGGGCTATCATAGCATGGAGCTAAGAAGCACGCATCAAGGGCTTGTTAAGGAATTTGTGGCCTACTATCATCAGCTTTTCGGTTTGGAGGCAAGGGAGGCTGCTGAAGAAAGAGAAAGCTATGTCCATCTGCTTTTCACCTCCGGTATAGATTTATCCCTAAAGAAAAATGATGAGATAATACTAAGCTATATCAACGGTCGATTTCAAAGCAATTATGAATTCATATACGAGGAGTTTCAGCAGCAGCTGATATGGGTTGCCCTTAGGGATGTACCCCTAGGGAGCTATGATGCCGAGGTATATAATATATCAAAGCAGAGCCTTCAGCTATTGCTTATGACAGAGACTCTGGAGGAGGAGCTGGTGCAGGCGGAGGATGAGCTGGAAAAGAAGCAGTATTACAAGATTTCCTTTGAAATTAATTAAAGCTAAAATACTGTTGTAATATTGGATTCCTTTTGATATGATAAGCATGAACTGAATATCTAATGCTAAGGTGCCGAAAGCTTAAAAGGGAAAGTGGTAAATGCCACTACAGCCCCCGCTACTGTAGGTAATGACGAAGACAGCAAAATCCACTGGCTAAGCCGGGAAGGAGCTGTTGGAGGAGGAATTACGAGTCAGGAGACCTGCCTTTGCATTGTTGACAAATCTTCGGAGGGAAGGGGTGTTATGTATATTACCAGCGATTTTACATACCCTTACCTTATTACGGTAGGGGTTTTTCTTTTATTTTGAACTAGAGGTGATTTATGGAAAACTGTAGGCTAATACTCGTTACAGGAGGAGCCAGAAGCGGCAAGAGCAGCTTTGGAGAGGCAATGTTCAAGCAGGAGGATAAGGTGCTATACATTGCAACCGCCCAAGCCTTTGACGAGGAAATGAAGGAGCGTATAAGAAGACACAGGCAGCAACGACCGGGGCATTGGACCACAATGGAGGCCTACAAGGGCTTTTCAGAGAGGCTTAAGGCGCTGTCAGAGGACACAACAGGCATACTTTTGGACTGTATTACTTTAATGGTTACAAATATTCTTTTAGAGTATAATTTAGGCTGGGATAAGGCCTCCACTGAAAAGCTGAATGAGATAGAGGATTATATCATGGAGGAGGTAAAAGCCTTCATAGGAAGCCTAAAGCAGCTGCCTGTAAAAACGGTGCTGATAACCAATGAGGTGGGCTGGGGACTAGTTCCCGACTATCCACTGGGGAGAATCTTCAGAGATATTGCAGGAAGGGTTAATCAATATATAGCTGCGGAGGCTGATGAGGTTTATTTGGTGGTCTGTGGAATTTCCAACAGGATTAAATAGGAGGTGCTACAATGCTAAAGAAAAGGCTTGAAAGAGGCTTAGTACATATTTATACCGGTGATGGCAAGGGAAAAACAACTGCAGCCATCGGACAAGGCACCAGAAGCTTCGGTGGAGGCTATAGGGTGTTAATGGTGCAATTTTTAAAGGGTGACGATACTGGAGAGCTTCATAGCGTAGAAAAACTAGGGGAGGGCTTCCAATTAAAGCGCTTTGCTGCCCTGAATAATTTTTATAAGTTTTTACCAGAGGATGAAAAGCAACTAGCCAATGCGGATGCCGCCAGAGGACTTGCCTTTATTAGGGAGGCGTTTAAGCAAAATCAATATAATGTCATAATAATGGACGAAATAATGGCAACCCTATCCAATAGCCTGGTGGACTTGGAGGATGTTATAGCGCTGGTACAGAGTAAGCCGGAGGATGTGGAGCTGATAATGACCGGTAGAAATGCACCGGAGGAGCTTATTGCTCTGGCGGACTATGTAACGGAAATGAGGCTAATTAAGCATCCCTTTCAAAAGGGGATTTATGCAAGGAAGGGAATCGAAAGCTAATGAAGCGATTTGTTGGAATGCTGCAATTTCTGACAAGAATTACGATCATAAAGGACCTGCCCTTTGACGAGGAATTTCATAAGGGAATTGTCTATTTCCCCTTGGTGGGTCTTGTGCAGGGCTTGATTCTGGCAGCAGTCTATGCTGCCTCAGGGTACTTAACCAATCCAGACATTGCGGCAATAGTTACTATAGCGGCATACCTCTGTATCACAGGGGCCCTTCATTTAGATGGACTGGGAGATACCTTCGACGGCTTCTACAGCAGCAGGCCCAAAGAGGGAATTTTGACCATAATGAAGGACAGTCGTCTAGGAACCAATGGCATGGCGGTGTTATTCTTTGCCCTATTCATTAAAATTACCGGAATTCAGGCTATGCCATCGTCAGCGCAAAGCCTTAAGCTAATTATCCTTATGCCGGTATTTGGAAAGCTTTCCTTGGTGCTGGGGGCCTACAAAGCCAGCTATGCCCGTAAGGAGGGTCTGGGAAATATATTTATCGGAAGGGTTCAGCCTGCAGAGGTGGTGGTAGCCACCATAATAACGGCTCTAATCTCATTTACAGACCTAAAGAGCTTGTTTTTCCTGCCCTTTGTATTTATAATAGCCCTCCTGTTTAAGGAGCATTCTAAAAATAAGATCGATGGCATGACCGGCGACACTTTGGGGGCCTTGGCTGAAATTGCTGAGATATGCTATATCCTTTATTTAATAATCCTGCTGAAGTGGACATAGGAGGTATTAAATGACTAAGCTGGTACTAATAAGACATGGTGAAACCAATGACAATAAAGGTCAATTGCTCTGCGGCTGGTCGGACCCTTGCCTGAATGAATATGGAAGACAAGCGGCTGAGGCGCTTTCCGGTCATATGAGGCGCATGAAGCTGGATGCGATTATATACAGTGGATTGCAGAGGGCTGAGGAAACCGCCTATATCATAGGTAGGGGTAGGGACATTCCCATTTTGGTGAGAGAGTCCTTTAAAGAGCTTAATTTTGGTGTTTTTGAAGGCTTGCGTATGAAGGATATTGAAATGCAGCAGCCTGAGCTATATAAGGAGCTGGAGAGGGATTTTATACATTTCAGATTTCCTGAGGGTGAGAGCCTATACGACATGAATAAAAGGGTTATAGCCGCCACTGAGGCGCTAGTGGAGGAGTATAGGGAAAACACAGTAGCCTTGGTGGCCCACTCGGGAGTGATCCGCTGCATACTGGCCCATTATATAACCGGAGATATCAATAAGCACTGGAGCTTCAAGGTGGAGCATTGCAGTCTATCTATATTAGAGCTGCAGGAGGGTTATCCGGTGCTGACTAAATTAAATGATACAGTAGATAAATGAGGAAATTGCATAATTAAGATGAGTATATGCTTATACAAGGTTAAAAGTTTCCTGCCTAGTGTCCCACGGGCTAATTCAATGAATTTTAAATGTTATTAGCCCTAGACAATGCGCGATAAACCTTCAACTTTGTATAACTAAAATATCTACGCACCTCAGCGGTAATATGCAATTCCTCAAATAACATTAAGAAAAGAGGATGACAGATGAGAATGAAAAAATCAATTTCTATATTGCTGGTTCTGGTAATGGCTCTGGCGCTATTCATGGGCTGTAGCCCTACGGTGGAGGAGTCTAAGGGGGAAATAGCCGCAGAGGGCCTTTATCCAATGGAAATCGTCGATGGACTGGGAAATACTGTTACGATTCCTAAAATGCCGGAGAGAATAATATCCGTCGCTCCAAGTATCACAGAAATCCTCTATGCCCTGGGGGTAGAGGATAAAATTTTAGCCGTTTCAGATTTCTGTGATTATCCTGCAGCTGCCCTTGAAAAGGAGAAGGTTGGAAGCTCCTGGACCATAAATACTGAAAAAATCATTGAGCTGACGCCGGATATTGTCTTTGTCTTTGGTGAGGGACAGGAGGAGGCAAACCAGCAAATTGTTGATACCGGTATTACAATTGTGAAGTTTGAGCCTGAATCGATAGAGGAGATTTTATCTGCCATAGGCGTGATTGGTCAGATGACAGGAACCGAGGAAAAGGCCAATGCATTAGCTGAAGAAATGAATGCTAAGAAAGCTGCTCTCTTGGAGAAGGTGAAGGATCAGCCTAAGAAAAGAGTATTCTATCAGGTTTGGGATGAGCCCATTATGACCGCTGGCCCTGGCTCCTTTATAGACGAGCTTATTACCTTAGCTGGAGGCATCAATGTTGCCGCCGATGCTGGTGAGGCATGGCCTATGTATAGCGCCGAGGCTTTGGTGGAAAACAATCCGGAGGTATATATTTTACCGGCCCATATAGGGGGGAATATGGCTTTATCCACCACTGAGATAGAGGTCCTTATTGACGGCGTAAAGGCAAGACCCGGTTATGAGGCCATCTCAGCAGTGGAAAACGACAGAATAGAGCCAGTGGAGCCAAATATCGTTTCACGGCCTGGGGTAAGAATTATTGAGGCATTGGAGCTATTTGTCAAGGCAATACATCCAGAATTAAACTAATTTAACTCCCGCCCTACGGCGGGATTTACGCTTTGCATAGGGAAAACAAACGTGGCGAAGCCACTTTGTTCATGGAGGGCATTATGAATTTTACACGTGGAAAGAAGCTTAGTATTATATTATCGTTGCTTTTAATTTTCCTATTGGTGCTGGTTTTTGCCTCGATAACAGGGGCTGCAAATATAAAGCCCCTCGATAGCATAAGGATCATACTATCCAGGCTGCCATTAATAGGGGGAGGCATTGATATCTCAGACCTGCCGGCATCGCAAATATCCATCATAGGCAATATACGCCTGCCCAGAATACTTTTGGCCTTTGTGGTTGGCTTTGGGCTTTCTGTAGTGGGGGTGGCTATGCAGGGTATGCTGAAGAATCCCATGGCGGACCCCTTTATAGTAGGAACCTCCTCTGGTGCTGCCTTTGGCGCCGCCGTAGCTATAGTCCTCAAGCTGAACAAGGCTGTGGGGGGAATGGGGATAGTCTCCTTCTGTGCCTTTTTAGGGGCATTGCTGGCAACCTCGATAGTCTATTCTCTGGCTAGAATTAAAAACAAGGTTCCGGTCACAACCCTATTATTGGCGGGTGTAGCAACAGGTCAATTTTTTACTGCAATTATGTCCTTCTTAATGGTTATCTCCTCAAAGGATGTCTCCAGTATTATATTCTGGACAATGGGGAGCTTTTCCGCCAGGGGCTGGAGTCAGCTGCAGCTGGCGGTTCTGCCGGTCTTTATTGGAAGCGCAGTAATATTTGTGTTTTCAAAGGATTTGAACGTGATGCTCTTAGGTGAGACCACCGCCCAGAATACAGGGGTTCCGGTGGAAAGGGTAAAGCGATATATATTAATAACCAGCGCTTTGATGACGGCGGTGGTGGTTTCGGTAAGCGGAATAATAGGCTTTTTAGGACTAGTAATACCCCATATAGTTAGGATGCTGGTGGGACCAGATCATAAAATACTAATCCCCAGCAGCGGGATATTGGGAGGGATATTTTTAATTTTAGCCGATACCCTTGCAAGAACCATTATAGCTCCTACCGAGATTCCAGTAGGAATTATCACAGCTATTGCAGGTGGGCCCTTTTTCATATACTTGCTGAGGAAAAATAAAAGAATGATATAGGAGGCGGGCTACATGAAAAGAGCAATGGATATAAAAAATATAACCTTTAAATATGATGAAAGCATAATTTTAGACAAAGTAGCCTTCAGTGTAAATAACGGCTCCTTTATCACTATAATCGGGCCAAACGGCTCGGGAAAATCTACTTTGCTCAAGCTAATGACTGCAAATCTGACTCCTGATTCAGGGGAGCTGGTGCTTTGGGATAAGGCCCTAAAGGCTTATAGCACAAAGGACTTAGCCAAAAATGTTGCGGTGGTGCCACAGGAGTCCAATATACAATATGATTTTACAGTATATGATATCGTGCTGATGGGAAGATATCCACATATTAAAAGGCTTGAAAGGGAAGGCTCGGAGGACTATGAAAAAGTAAAGAGCGCATTGCTTCGAACAAATACCTGGCACTTAAAGGACAGGAGCATTAATGAGATTAGCGGCGGTGAAAGACAGCGGGTAATCATCGCAAAGGCTTTGGCTCAGGAAACCAAGGTCATTATACTGGATGAGCCCACCTCTTCACTGGACATTCATCATCAGCTGGAGATATTGGATTTATTAAAGGAGCTGAATGAGGAGACGGGTGTGACCATTATCATGGTGCTGCATGACATCAATTTAGCCGCCAGATACAGCAAAGAGGTGGCTCTGCTGCATTTAGGAAGCCTAATTACCATAGGACCCACCGAGGAGGTAATTACGGTTGAAAACCTTCAAAGAGCCTATGATATCGAAATGATAATTGAAAGAAGCAGCTATACTGGCTGTTTAAATATGATTCCCCTAGCGGTTCGAAAAAGCTCTACAAAAGGGAGGCGTAGCAATGAAGAAGGCTAAGGTAATAATGCTGCAGGGAACTGCCTCATCGGTGGGTAAGAGTCTGCTGACGGCGGCTTTGTGCAGAATATTTCATCAGGAGGGATATAGGGTAAGCCCCTTTAAGTCCCAAAATATGGCCCTTAACTCCTATATTACCGACGAGGGGCTGGAAATGGGAAGGGCGCAGGTATTTCAGGCGGAGGCAGCGGCAGCTAAGCCCTCTGTCATAATGAATCCTATATTATTGAAGCCTACTGCCGATGCCCATGCCCAGGTAATTATTAAGGGCAAGGTCTATGATAATATGACCGCCATACAATATCAGCAGTTTAAACCCAGTCTAAGGACCATGCTGAGGGACATTTATGAGGAGCTCAGCAGCAGCTGTGATGTAGTGGTTATAGAGGGAGCCGGCAGCCCGGCAGAAATAAATCTTAAGGAAAATGACATAGTAAATATGGGGATGGCAGAGATAGCCGATGCCCCGGTGATATTGATAGGTGATATCGACAGAGGTGGCGTCTTTGCCTCCTTGTATGGGACGATAATGCTTTTAACAGAAGAAGAAAAGGCAAGAGTCAAGGGGATAATCATCAATAAATTCAGAGGCGACATAAAAATATTGGAGCCGGGCCTAAGGATGCTGGAGGACCTGACGGGGAAGCCGGTTTTGGGGGTTATACCCTATGGCGATTTCTGCATTGAGGACGAGGACAGTGTTAGTGAACGTTTGAATCGGAGAACCACAGGCGACGGAAAAGTAAGGCTGGATATCATATGTCTGCCCCATATATCAAATTATACCGATTTTCATGTCTTTGAGCTTTTTCCTGAGGCTTCAATAAGATATGTAACCCATTTGGATAGCTTCGACAGACCGGATGCTATCATTATTCCCGGTACAAAAAACACGATAGCGGATTTAAAATACCTTAGGGAAACGGGACTAGAAAAGAGTATTATCGAGGCCCACAAGCAGGGCACGGTGATATTCGGTATTTGTGGAGGCTTTCAGATGCTGGGACATAATATTTCCGACCCGATGGGGGTGGAAAGCAGCCTCAGCTGCATAAGGGGCCTAGGCCTGCTGGATATGGAAACGATATTTGAGGGAGATAAGGTTACCACCCAGGTTGAGGGTAAGGTTGCAGCCTCCGCCTCCGGTGTATTTCAGTCGCAGCAGGAGCTTAAGGTCAGAGGCTATGAAATACATATGGGCAGAACAATTTTAGGTGAAGGAACCAAGCCCTTTATAGAAATATATCATAGGCTAGGGGAAGATTCCCAGCTTTTGGACGGGGCAGTCGATGAAAAAAATCAGGTCTTTGGCACCTATATCCATGGCATATTTGATGATATAGGCTTTACCAGATGCTTTTTAGATTATTTTATGGCTAAGAAGGGCTATGGAATGGGAGAAAAAACCTTAACCCTGGAGGAATTTAAGGAGGCTCAATACAATAAGCTGGCGGAGGTAGTAAAAAGCAGCCTTAATATGGAGGAGATTTTCAGGATTATGGAGGTATCAAAATGACGATCATAATTACAGGATATTTCCTTGATTTACTGTTGGGTGACCCACAGGGCTATCCCCATCCGGTCCGTTACATAGGGGCTTTAATAAGCCTTTTAGAGGGGAAATTATATAAGGAAGACAATAAAATACACCAATTAGCAGCTGGTGTATTTTTAGTGCTGGCGGTGGTGGCCTCCACTTACATAATGACCCGCTATATCATCAATCTGGCATATTTTTTTAGCCCTATATTGGGCTTTATAATATCAGCAATACTGGCCTATACGGTTTTGGCTACAAGATGTCTGGATACAGAGACCAGAAGGGTATATAGGAGTCTGGCAAAAAATGATCTGCCGGGGGCCAGAAAAGCCCTATCCTACATAGTCAGCCGTGACACAGCAGAGCTTACAGAGGGTGAAATTGTGAGGGCTGCTGTGGAAACAGTGGGGGAAAACATTTCTGATGGCATCATTGCACCCTTATTCTATCTATTTGTGGGAGGGGTACCGGTTGCTATGGCCTATAAGGCTATCAATACAATGGATTCTATGGTGGGCTACAGAAATGACAGGTACGAGTATTTCGGCAAGGCAGCGGCATATCTGGATGATGTGGTAAATTATATTCCCGCAAGAATATCTGTGATATTGATAGGGCTGGCCTCAGGCCTTGTAGGTAATAACGCCTTTAGGGCCTTTAAAATAGCTATAAGGGACGGAAGGAACCACAAAAGCCCCAACTCAGGCTATCCTGAGGCTGCCGTGGCAGGCGCATTGGGGATACAGCTGGGGGGTACCAATAATTATTTTGGAAAAGCTGTCCATAAGCCAACAATAGGGGACTCTACGGTGGCGCTGGAGAAAAAACACATCATTGATGTCATAAAATTGATGTATGCAGCCTCCTTAACAGGTATAATATTATTTAGTATCATAAGCTATGCAGTGGGGGTGCAGTAATGGGACATGGGGGGAATATCTACGAAATAGAAGAAAAATATAAAATACCAAGAAGTGAGCTATTGGACTATAGTGCCAATATTAACCCTCTTGGCGTGCCATTAGAGCTGAAGCAGCATATCATAGAAAATACCAATGCACTAATTAACTATCCAGATCCTGACTATAGGGAGCTAAAGGCAGCCATAGCAGAGTTTTATCAGCTGGGAATAGAGGATATCATCCTTGGAAACGGAGCAGCAGAGGTGATTCATGCCTTCATCAGGACACTTAAGCCCAAAAGAGCATTACTCCTTCAGCCCAGCTTCAGCGAATACGAAAGGGCCTTGGAGCTTCTGGGAGCAGAGGTGCTGGAGGTTTATCTAAAGGAGGAAGCTGAATTTCAGGTGGATGTTGTGGAATTGATGCAGAAGGCTGAAAAGGGTGTGGACCTGATTGTATTGTGCAATCCTAACAATCCCACCGGCAGGCTTATAGCAGGTCCGCAGCTGAAAAGGCTTTTGGATTATTGTGAAAAAAGAAATATTTATTTGATGGTGGACGAAGCCTTTATGGACTTTGCCGATGCGGAAAATAGCCGTACACTATTACAGGATTATCGAAGCTATCAGAGGCTTTTTGTAGTTAGAGCCTTCACAAAATTTTTTGGGATACCTGGACTTAGGCTGGGCTTTGGAGCTACAGTCAATAAACAGCTGCTGCAGCAGATGAAAAAAAGCAGCCTGCCATGGAATATAAATACCTTTGCAGCAGGCTTCGGAATGATGCTGAAGAAGGACAATGCATATATAAAAAAAACCTATGGCTGGTTGAGGCAGGAAAGGGAATTGTTTGTTAGGAAATTGAAGCAAATAAATGGCCTAAAGGTATTTAATCCCGATGGCAATTTTATTCTAATAAAGCTTGCTACGGATGAAATTAATACGACGGTTTTAAAGGAAAGAATGCTGAGGCATAAAATACTGATTAGAGAATGCAAGAATTTTAAAGGCTTGGATGAACGGTTTTTTAGAATAGCTATAAAGGATAGAAGTACGAATCGATACTTTATTGAAGCCCTGAGGGACTCGTTGGAAGCGCCAATATAATTCAACATCAAAAAAACCCTATCTTCTAATAGCTGCCACACAAGGAAGTCGCCTTGGTTATGAGCTTTGATTCAAAGGGCTTTTAAGATTTAAATGCATTAGTTTGCGCTGCATTCGGGGCAGACACCATAGAAGCTTAGCTGCTGCTTAGATATTTTATAATTGGTGGCAACCGCTACCTTCTCCGTAAGGTCCTTAAAATAATCGACGTTTAAATCCTCTACCTTATGACAAATACTACAGATTAAATGGGGATGCGAAAAAGCCTTGCAGTCGTACCTAAAGCTGTTTTCACCGATATTGATTACCTGAATAAGGCCCAGGTGGTCAAAGAGCTCTAGAGACTTGTAGATAGTAGCTAAACTAATGGTGGGATACGTTGGCTCCAGCTTTTTATAAATAGCCTCGGCGTTGGGGTGGTCTTTGCTCTCCTTCAAAATATTATAGATTGCGATTCTTTGAGGAGTAATTTTACAATTGCTTTCCTTTAAAAACCTGATTAGATTTTCCATTCCTTCACCACCTAATAAATAAGTATTATTAATTAAAATTTCTTATATGTTAATTATAAAGTGATGTTAATAAATTGTCAAACGTGTTTTTACTGTATGGACAAAATTTAGGAGGAAAAATATGAATTATGATCTAATTGTATTGGACATGGATGGTACCCTGCTTAACGGAGAGAGTAAGGTAAGCGATGAAAATCGTAGGGTTCTGGAATTGGCAGTTAAGAAGAATGTACAAATTGCAATTGCTACAGGGAGAATATTCACCTCTGCCCGCAGCTATGCGGAGCTTTTGGGGATATATACCCCCATTATAGCCTGCAACGGTGGGCTGATAAGAAATTATTCCGATCTTGAAATTTTATATAAAAATTCGATAGCGAAGGCGGATGCCCTTGAGGTCATTCGCATATGCAACCAGCATAAAATATATTTTCATATATACGACGCAGACAATTTATATGTTGAGGAGGCCAAGCTTTCCTTTCTGGAGGAAATGTATTGGAAGGGAAGAAAACGCAGCGATGAGGCGGTCTCCATAGTGCTGGCAAAGGAAATGGAGAGCTATTTGACCAACACAGAAATAGAGGCTCTAAAATTTGTTATCGTTGATGAGGACCCGGAAAGGCTGAAGCTTCTGCGGCGAGAGCTGGAGGCTATACCTACGGTGGATGTGGATAAGTCCTGGTTCAATAACCTTGAGGTTATGAACAAGGGAGTTTCAAAGGGTAAGGCAATAGCCAGACTGGCTAAGCAATTAAACATACCAAAGGATAGGATCATTGCCTTTGGAGATAATTATAATGATATATCAATGAAGGAGGCCGCAGGCACTTTTGTGGCAATGGGAAATGCTGAGGAGCCAGTAAAGCAGAGGGCAGATTATATTACCACCACCAACAATGAGAATGGTGTGGCGGCAGGTATTATGAAGCTGGTATTTAAGGAGGACTAGAATGAAGGTCGTTTCAGTTCATAGGGCCGACAGCTACGATTACCATGAGGTGAAGGCTGCGCTGGCGGAGAATATTAAGGATCTTGGTGGGCTTGAAAGGTATATATCAAAGGGAGAGCGGGTGCTGTTAAAGCTTAATCTTCTAATGAAAAAGCAACCTGATGAAGCCGTCACCACTCATCCTGTTTTTGTAAAGGCATTGGCAAGTCTTTTGCTGGAGCATGGCTGTGAGGTAATCATAGGGGACAGCCCCGGAGGGCCCTTTAATCCATCGGCCCTGAGGGGGATTTACAAAGCCTGTGGCATGGAGGAGCTGGCAAAGGAAATACCAGTTGTACTTAACTATAACACCGGCTCCTACGAAATAAAAAACGAAGAGGGCTTAATATTAAAGAAAATCACCGCCATAGAGGTGCTGAAGGAGGTAGACAAGGTCATTTCGGTGTCTAAGCTGAAGACCCATGGGATGATGCTGTTTACTGGGGCGGTTAAAAACATGTTCGGGATTGTTGCTGGTCTGGAAAAGGCGGAATATCATGTAAAAATGCCCAAATACCACGATTTCTCCAATGCCTTGGTGGATATATGCCTTGCCGCCAATCCGGTGCTATCCTTTATGGATGGTATAGTGGGTATGGAGGGGGCAGGACCCAGCGGAGGGAGCCCAAGAAAAATTGGAGTAGCCATTGCCTCCGAAAGTCCCTACCACCTTGATTATGTAGCCGCTGCCTTGGTTGGTATCAATGTCAAGAAGGTTCCAACCATTCAACGCTGTATAGAACGTGGACTAATTAAAGATGGCCTAGAGGATATTGTGCTTAAGGGAGTAGACATTGAAGCCATTAAGATTAAGGATTATGTCATACCAGAAATACGAAGCCTGGATTTGCTTGAGGGAAAGCTGCCAGGATTTATGAGGGAAGCTCTGAAGGATATGCTTCAGCCAAGTCCAATATTTAATCACGATATCTGTGTCGGCTGCGGCGATTGTGCAAAGAATTGTCCACCACAGGTGATCACTATGGACAATAAAAGACCCATAGTGGAGCTGGAGGGCTGTATCCGCTGTTTCTGCTGTCAGGAGCTTTGTCCCGTGAAGGCAGTGGAGATATATAGGCCTTGGCTGATGAAGCTATTGGCTAGGCTATAGACAGAATGAAAAAATCAATAATATGCTTATTCAAAGTTTAAGGCCAGTCGACTGATGTATGTCATATACATGAGTTGGCTGACCTTTTTCTGCTTCATAGGTGCTTTTTAGGTCTAATGATCAGGCTTTTTATATATTTATCGGCATATTTTCATGAGCATAAGGGAAAACAATACTATATATTAAGTATTGGAGGGGTTATATGCGAACCAGACGAGTGCAAGAGGCTATTGTAGGAATAGCCAGAAGTGGTGAGGAGCAACGATCCATAGTGGATGCTGTAAGCCTGCTGCCCATCAATGAGTTAATTAAGGCAGGAGACGTAGTTGTCATTACCCCCAACTGGGTAAAGGCCATGGCCCCCTATACGGCAACGGTGGTTGGGCCGGAAACGCTAAGGGAACTAATACAATATTTAAAGACAAAAAATCCAAAGGAGATTATTGTTGCGGTTGGCTCCGGTGGCGAGGAAACCAAGGGTGTATTTGAGGGAATTGGATATAATAAGGTGCTGCAGCAGGAGAGTATCCGATTTGTAGACCTGAATTATGGACCTTATATCGACTTGCATCTAGACCATCCGATTGTGCCCATGACAAAGATAAACAGGCTATTTGAGGAGCTGGATGTGCTGATTAGCTTTACTCAGCTGAAATATCACGAGGAGGCCACCATGAGCGCTTCAATAAAGAATATAGCCTTGGGCTGGCCTCCGGCGGAGATCCATGGTTTTCCGAAGAAAAAGCTAGGTATTCATCAGGATCTCCATGGCTTTATTACAGCTATGGCTAAAAAGACACCCATCGACCTTTCCATAATAAGCGTCGATAAGGCTATGATTGGCACCGGCCCCTCCGGAGGCAAGTCCGTCAGCACTCAGGGAATGGTAATCGCCTCTACAGACCCAGTAGCAGCTGATGCCATAGGTGGACGGCTTTTGGGCTTCCTACCGCAGGCAATTCAATACCTGTATAGTCTCTATCTTGAAAAGGTAGGAGAGGCTGATCCGGTGAATATGGATATCAGGGGCCTGACACTGGAGGAGGCAGAGGGGATTTTCTCTATGGCGGCCTACGGTCAGGAGGTCATTTTGGACAAGGATAACCAAATAAAGAATTTTCATGGAACCCAGCCAAACTAAAAGAAGTATTCTTTCGATGAAAATACTTGAATCAGACAGCCTATAAAAATACCGAATATAAAAATTTGGTATTTTTATAAAAATAACACTTGCAAGTTACAACTGTTTTAATATACAATTAATATGAGGTGAAAATAATGATACTAAAGGATGAAAAATACTTAAGGCAGCTTATAAAAATACTAATCAGAAATCTTGGCATACTGGAAAAGAGTGAGTTTTCCTGCTGCGGTGCCACACTGGGCCAATGCCATGCCATAGTTGAAATCGGCACAGCAGGGGAAATATCCTTAAACCAGCTGGCAGAGCTCTTGAATCTGGATAATAGCACCATGAGCAGAACCGTTAACAATTTGGTAAATCAAGGACTGGCGGAAAGAATGCCTGATCCGGAGGACAGAAGATATCTGCAAATAAGGCTTACAGCCGAGGGGGCAGGAGTCTATAAAACAATAGAGGAAAGCATGAATAGCTACTTCTATGGGATTTTAGGTGCTATTCCGCAGGAAAAGCAGCCTCAGGTTATGGAGAGCCTTGAGCTGCTGGTGGATGCCTTGAAAAAAATAAAATGCTGTGATTAGAAGGGAGAGGGAAGGTATGAGTGTTAAGGAAAATGTAAAAAGCTATTATGGAGGAATCGCCAAAAAGGTCAGTGAGGGTCAGGGCGGTGGCTGCGGCTGTGGCGGCGGCTCCTGCTGCGATGGCATCAGCAGTAATCTTTATGATATTGAAAAGCTGAAAAGCTTGCCAAAGGAAGCGGTTGTTGCCTCCCTTGGCTGTGGTGATCCTCTTTTGTTTGCACAGCTGGAGGAGGGTGAGACCGTATTGGACCTGGGCAGCGGCGGTGGCATCGACGTTTTGATGGCTGCAAAATATGTTGGTGAAGCGGGGAAGGTATATGGCTTGGATATGACGGATGAAATGCTGGCCCTTGCCAATAGCAATAAGGAAAAGATGGGGGCAACTAATGTGGAGTTCCTTAAGGGCTTTATAGAGGAGATACCACTGGAGGGCGAGAGTGTGGATGTCATAATGTCAAATTGTGTTATCAATCTTTCGGAGGATAAGGAAAGAGCCTTAGCCGAAGCCTATAGGGTTTTAAAGAGTGGCGGAAGACTAGCTATAGCCGATATTGTAGCCCTAAAGGAGGTTCCGGCAGATATTAGACGTAGTGCAGAGCTGTGGGCAGGATGTATTGCCGGTACAATTCGAATTGATGAATACAAGGATCTATTGGAAAAGGTGGGCTTCAGCAAAATAGAAATAAATCCTGCTCATGTGTATTCAAAATCGGTGATTCAGCAGCTTTTAGAAGGCAAAAAAATGCTGGTGGGGGATTTCTTTGACGAGGATAGTCTGGATATAGTCGACGGAGCCTTTGCGGGAGCCTATATAAAGGCATATAAATAGGAGGAAAATATCATATGGAGCTAAAATGTAGAGCCGCAGAGGCTAAGGATGTTGAGGCAATTACCCGAATTTATAATCAGGGGATAGAGGATAGGGTTGCAACCCTGGAAACAAGACTCCGTAGTGGGGAAGAAATGCTGCAATGGCTGGAGGGGCGTTCGCCTAGACATAAGGTTATAATAATAGAGGATGATGTCACAGGAGTTGTAGGATGGGCCTCCTTGAATGTATTTAATTCCAGATGCTGCTATGATGGCGTTGTTGACATTTCAGTATACGTAGAGAGGGAAATGAGAGGCAAGGGCATAGGCAAAAGACTATTAAGCCACCTGACAGCTGTAGCAGCGGAGGAGGGCTTCCACAAGCTGGTGCTAAGCACCTTTAGTACCAATCAGCTGGGGCAGGGCTTGTATACAGCTGTTGGCTTCAGAAAGGTTGGCACCTATGAGAAGCAAGGCCTGTTGGATGGAAAATGGGTGGATGTTACCATAATGGAAAAGCTATTAGTGTAAGCAGCCGCAGTTGGCTGCTTTTTTTTCGTCTAAAAAATTATGAATTTTATTTCTTTGACGTAGGGCTCTTAGGAGGTTGTTCTTAGGAGGTTCCCCCTTATTTACTGCAGGAATAATAAATTCTGATACCACATAAGCTTCCTTTATAGTCAATCAAAGCATATAAATACATTGAAATTTGAAGGCTTCTATATATTTATAGAGATTGTCTATAATTTAGCAATGTTCTATTGAAAATTACAATTATTACCATGGCGCTTGGTTAGCTATAATGGGGGTGAAGCTAAATAAAGGGGAGGTCAATAATGAATAAGCTAAATGGTAAGATGATCGCTACGGGTGGAATTATCGGAATTATTTCTGCATTATTAGTTAAATTTGGAAACCCCGTCAATATGGGGGTGTGTGTTGCCTGCTTTTTCAGGGACATTGCTGGTGGCTTGGGACTCCACAGGGCTCAGGTGGTACAGTATTTAAGGCCTGAGATACCAGGCTTTATTTTGGGGTCCTTTGGAATGGCTAAGGCAAAGGGAGAGTTCAAATCCAGAGGAGGCTCTACACCTTTGCTAAGATTTATTCTAGGCTTTTTCCTCATGGTGGGAGCTTTAGTATTTTTAGGCTGTCCGTTAAGAATGATACTGCGGTTGGCTAATGGTGATTTAAATGCTTTAGTAGGGCTGGTGGGCTATGCTGCCGGGATAGCAGTGGGCATCGAATTTTTAAAGAGGGGCTTCACACTTGGAAAAAGCACACCACAGCCAGCTGCCTCCGGCTACACCATGCCAGTTCTTTCGCTGGGTATTTTAGGTCTTTTAGTAGCCGCTCCGGCCTTTATATTCTTCAGTGAGAGCGGTCCGGGTGCAATGAAGGCACCTATTCTAATGTCTTTGGGTGCAGGGCTTTTGATCGGAGCTATGCTGCAAAGAACAAGACTATGCACAGCGGGGGGCTTCAGGGATGCTATGCTGATTAAGGATTTCCATTATCTTTGGGGCCTAATTGGCATATTTGTCTTTGCCCTTGCCGGAAATATTATATTTAATTTTGAGGCCTTTAAGCTAGGCTTTGTAGGTCAGCCTATTGCCCACACTGAGCATGTATGGAATTTTATGGGGATGGCCCTAGCGGGTGTTACAGCAGTGCTATTGGGGGGCTGTCCATTAAGACAGACTATACTGGCAGGTGAGGGTGACAGTGATGCAACCGTAACAATATTGGGGCTTATAGCAGGTGCTGCCTTTGCCCATAACTTTGGTCTGGCAGCCAGTGGAAATGGTGTGCCTCTAAATGGAAAAATAGCAGTTGTAGTCGGTTTTGTAGTAGTGCTGATTATAGGTGTCAGTGTAGTCCAAAATGTCACCAAACAGTCAACAGCTACGAGGTCAAAAAAGGAAGGGGGGGCTTCAGTTGGAGTATAATTTAGTGGATGCAAGGGGAAGGTCCTGTCCGGAGCCTGTTATTATGACAAAAAAGGCACTGGAGCTCCATGCTGGGAGAGAACACAGGGTGCTGGTGGATTCAATGGTGGCGGTGGAAAATATAAAACGTTATGCAGTTAACCAGGGATATTCTGTTAAGGTAGAGGAGCAGCAGCAGGATTTTATATTACATATAAAGAAATAGGTGATTGCCTTGAAGGAGAACTATTGTGTAATGACCTTCAATTCCACCTCCCATGCTTTGAATTTTGAAAAGCTCTTTAAGGGATTGGGAATTGAGGTCAGGCTTATGCCGGTGCCCCGTCAGGTAAGCTCCAGCTGTGGTACGGCAGCCCAGCTGCCCTGCGAGAAGAAAGAGGAAATAATAAATATATGCGATTTACAGCATATTGAATACGATGAAGTACATTTAATACGGCATAAGGAGCAAAAAAGCTGGTTTGCAGATTGGCTTCATAAAGGATAAAGCTTTGAGCATATGCTTGCAATAGAAAATGCAGCATATGCTTATATTTTTGAGACGTTGTAAAAGCAAACTAAATCAGTAAAGGTTAATATTACCAGCACCAAAAGCCTAATAGTAAAATATTTCTTATGTAAACTAAAGGGCAAGCCCTGTATAATTGACTTATGAGCAATAATGTCAGACTAGAAGGGGTTTGGAAAAATGCAGAAATTATCTCTGTCTAAGCTACTGGTAGTAATAGCTATCGCTATGTCGATGGGCTTATCGGCAACATTATTTATATACGCTGATAAAATGGAGCTGCAGGGCCTTAATGTTATGGTGCTGGAGGATTTGGAGACTGAAAATGAGGGTGGCATTACATATTCAGATGTAGATATTACAGCTGAAGGGAATACACCTATTACAGAGGATGAGGAAGCTATTGAGGAAGAAATTATAACGCCAACCTTACCGCCAATGGTGATAGATGAACCGGAACCAAAGCCTATCATAGAACCACCGGTAACTACCCCAGTAGAAGAGCCAGTAGAGCCACAGCCGGAGCAGGAGGCACCTGAGGCACCTGAGATGCCAGCTACACCGGAAAATGAGGGAGAGGCGCCGATTGAAGCTCCTGTACAGGAAGTGCCAGTGGAGCCCTCGAAGCCAGAGGTAGTAATACCGGATTCAAATCCCAATAATGGCTCGGCAGAAAATGGCGTTGAGTTAAATCAATATGTGCTTAATATTATCAAGACCTATACAATAGGTAAGTATCCATATCTTTTAAACAATGACTATATGAACTACAATGGTGTAACCATGAATTTATATTATCAAAACAAGCTACTGCTAAAGGCACATCCCAGCGGCAGCAAGGCCAGCCATTGTGTTGGATTAACCTTTGAGGTAATGCTAAGGGCTATGCAGGAAAGAAACAAAGCATTGGGAATCAGCGCTGATGATATAAACGGCATGAGCTATAAGGATATGTATAACATGGCCTTGATTTGGTTTGTCAGTAGCGGCAACAAGAAGACCAACAATATTCAGATAGCAGTTGAGAAATATGGCATAGGAAGTGCAGTAACCAATCTTAATAATGCTAAGGCCGGAGATTTTATAGATATTTCCAGAGAGAACAATACTGGACACACAGGGGTATTTATAAGCTGGGTGAAAGAGGGAAGCCAGATAATAGGGGTTAAATACTGGTCCACACAGCAGTCCTCCAATGGTATAGACTATAGAACCGAATACTTCAATGTGAAGGATTCAAAGGGGAAAAAATATGGCATTGTAATGTTTGACATGGTTTATGTAGCAAGGGTAGGTGCTGTGAGGGACTACAGGAGCATAAAATAATGAAGGAAAAAATACCGCTGGCCAATGAGGTCAGCGGTATTTTTAATAGAGTTTAAATCAGCTTTATCTGATGGTAGGTCTTCTTGCCCTTTTTAATCATTATTGTACCAGCCTTGAAGCTGTCTTCCTTCAATGTCAAATTTGGGTCCTCAACCTTAACATCGTCTATAGTGATACCGCCCTGCTGTATTAAACGGCGGCCTTCACCCCTGGAGGGGATTAATTCAGCCTTCATCAAAAGTGTAAGAATGTCCATGCCCTCAGCTATTTCAGAGCTTGGTATTTCTGTAGATGGTACCGAGCCTGCCAGGGCTCCGTTGCCGAAAAGGGCTTTAGCAGCCTCTATTGCCTTTTCTGCCTCCTCTTCACCGTGTACCAGCTTAGTTACCTCGAAGGCCAATACCTCCTTGGCCTTGTTTATTTCTGCGCCCTCTAGGGCCCCCAGTCTTCGGACCTCCTCCATCGGCAGGAAGGTCAGCAGTGACAAGCATTTTTCTACATCCTTGTCATCGACATTTCTCCAGTATTGGAAGAATTCAAAGGGAGAGGTTTTCTCTGGATTCAGCCATATGGCCCCAGATTCAGTCTTACCCATTTTCTTGCCCTCGCTGGTGGTTAATAAGGTAAAGGTCATGCCGTAGGCAGCTTCTCTTTCAACCCTGCGGACTAAATCTGCACCGGCTATGATGTTTGACCATTGGTCATCCCCACCCAGCTGCAGCCTGCAGTCATATCTTCTGTAAAGCTCTAAAAAGTCGTAGGACTGCATGATCATGTAGTTAAATTCCAGGAACGACAGTCCCTTCTCCATACGGCTTTTAAAGCATTCCGCCGTAAGCATTCTATTAACAGAAAAATGACGGCCAATTTCCCTAAGAAAGGGAACATAGGTAAGGTTTAAAAGCCAATTGGCATTGTTCTCTAAGATTGCCTTACCCTCGGAAAAATCGAGGAATCTCTTAGTTTGGTCTATAAAGCAAAGACCATTGTGCTGGATTTCCTCCTGTGTCAGCATCTTTCTCATATCCGTTTTGCCGCTGGGGTCCCCCACCATAGCCGTACCGCCGCCTAAGAGAAAAATAGGTCGGTGGCCTGCTCTTTGCAGATGGGCCATAGCTATTACCTGTAGAAAATGACCTACATGAAGACTGTCGGCAGTTGGATCAAAGCCTATATAAAAGGTTACAGGACCCTTTCCCAAAAGCTCTCTTATTTCCTCCTCGTGGGTCGCCTGCTGAATAAAGCCACGCTCCTTCAATACATCAAAAACATTTTGCATAATTTAGCCTCCTTCATATAAATAATTATTAATCCAGGAAATTGCATATTACCATAGGAGTACATATTTATTAGCTTATACAAAGTTAAAAGTTTATCGCCCATTGCCTAGGGCTAATAACATTTAAAAATTTAATAAATTAGCCCGTGGGGCACTAAGCAGGAAACTTTTGACTTTGTATAAACATACTGCTGATCTTTATTATGTAATTTCCTCGATTAATAAAATCATATAAGCCTTTAAATACATTAAAAAAGGGCCTTCTCGTCTGTAAAGGACGAGAAAACCCGTGGTACCACCTTAATTTACGCCGAAGCGCCTCAAACCACGATAACGGGTGGGTCCGTCAAGGATTACTTGAAGCTCCGGAGCTGTAATTTGTACCTTTGCGTGCTGTAGATTTTTCACCAAGCAATCTACTCTCTAGATTTGTAACCGCAAGGACTAAGAACTCCTTCAACGCTAAATTTTAATTGTTTAGGTTATAATAACATAGCTGTATTCTTAAGGCAAGTGATAATTTGTATTTAATCCTGTACTATTTCCACAGCACCGGATTCCTCCATAATCTCTCTTATTCTATTGGTGTTATGCTTAGAGGTCTCAACAGCTACTAGAATGCCTTCCTTACCCTTTAAGCCCTTTACGCCTTCTGCGAAGGTCCCCAGCTCTCCAAGGCCCTCCCTCTCGCTTTTTATAAATATCATATTCTCTGCTGCAGTGTCTAGGGAATGATATTCCTGTTCTTTAGCTAAGCTGCTGACAATCATGTCCCTACGGTCTAAGCCGACGTTCCTTAGACTATCAATTAACCCGCTTGCCTGTCTTTGGTCGGGAAATCTAGCTATTAATCTCATAAAAGCACCTCCATGTATGTTTAATCTTAAATCTGTACTTGTTATTATTTCAAAATGCTTCACAAATAATTCGGTTTTTTACCGCTATTTTTTAGCAGATGTAAAATGCTTGAATTTTGTAAATTATTCTAAGTCATTTTATTCAAGTAGAATGAATATATTGTACAAGTAGTAATAACCTGGACTTTAAAAATAATATATGAGCCTGTTAACTTTGCTTATTCTAAGGAGGGAATACAATTGAAAACGATCAAGAGAATTAATGTGATAACTGACCTAATGAAGGAAAGGAATATGGATGTACTTATTCTCGGCACCAGCTCCGACCTAGAGTACCTTACCGGCTTAAGCTCGATGGTGTGTGAGCGATTTAAGGCCCTTTTTATATTAAAGGAAAAAGGCTGCTTCTTCATCTGCCCTCAGTTATATTATGAGGAAACCAGACAAGAGCTGGGGGAGGATGCCGACATCCTGGTATGGAAGGATTCAGAAGGCTTTCTTAAGGCCATTGAGGAGGCAAACAAGCGTTATGGGCTTGAGGGGGCAGCTATAGGAATAAATGACGCCATTAGAGGCATTGATATGCTAGCTATTAAGGATAAGCTGGAGGTAAGCTTTGTAGACGGCAGCAGCCTGATGGAGGAGGTTAGACAGATAAAGGACCCGGAGGAAGCAGCCTTATTGAAAAAATCAGCAGAAATCGCCGATGAGGTGGCTCAAGAAATAATGACCTACATAAAGCCCGGTCTTTCCGAGGGAGATATCGCTAAGAAAATTAAAGCGCTATTGATTGAAAAGGGGGCAGAAGAAATTGCCTTTGAGCCTATCGTCGCCTCAGGGCCCAACAGCTCTATGCCTCATTACAATGGCTATGACAGAATAATACAGCAGCAGGATATTATAGTATTGGATTTTGGGGGGAGATATAGGGGCTATTGCTCCGATATGTCACGGACTGTATTTGTAGGGGAGCCCACAGATAAGCAAAAAAGAGTGTATGAGATTGTGCTTCAGGCCAACATAGCTGCTGAGGAGCTGGTACAGGAGGGAGTTAAGGCCTCGGAGGTGGATAAAAGGGCAAGAAGCATCATCAAGGAGGCCGGCTATGGAGCGTATTTTTTAAATAGGACCGGACACGGAATCGGCATAGCAATACATGAGGCACCCTATATCAAGGAAAACAATGATACATTTCTGCAAAACGGAATGGCCTTTAGTATAGAGCCAGGCATTTATTTAGCTGGAGAGTTTGGTATAAGAATTGAGGATATAGTGCTGGTTGAGAATGGCAAGGGCAGCATATTGAATAAGCATCCTAAGGAAATGAAGTGCATAAGCTCTTGTACCTGAAAATTTCCCGCAGTTTTAAGACAAGTTTTAACTGCGATAAGGCACTAAGCGACTAGAAGGGTTTTATTCAGCAAAATCCATATTGAAGGGAGGGTTAATATAGCTTCTAATATGAGATTTCTCAATATTAACAAAATAAGAGGGGGTTTATCAGTGAAACGAATTTTAGCTTTATTGTTGATGGTGGTCCTGTTGGTGGGTTTAACAGCCTGCGGTACAAATGAGGTTGTTCAGGAGCCTGCGGATAATGGGGATAATTGGAAAATTGGAATTATGACAACCACAGTTGTTCAGAATGAGGAGGAGTATAGAGCTGCTCAAAATGTAATTGCTAAATTTGGTGCCGACCGAGTTGTTCACATGACCTTTCCTGATAAGTTTATGGACGAACAGGAAACTACAATTGCAAACATGGTAAGTATGGCCTCAGATCCCGATGTTAAGGCGCTGTTGATTGTACAGGCGGTTCCGGGAACTGCTGCTGCACTAGATAAGGTCAGAGAGATTAGAGATGATTTATTAATTATAGCTGGAGTACCCGGCGAGGACCCTGCTGTTATAGCATCAAAGGCAGATATTATATTCCAACCGGATGAGCTAAAAATGGGCTATACAATTCCTGCACAGGCCCTTGCCCAGGGAGCAAAAACCTTTGTACATTACACCTTCCCAAGGCATATGTCCTATCCTTTGCTATCTGCCAGAAGGGATATATTTAAGGCAGAATGTGAAAGACTGGGAATCGAATTTGTAGATGCAACAGCACCGGACCCAACAGGAGATGCAGGGGTTTCAGGAGCTCAGCAGTTTATTCTGGAGGATGTTCCTAGAATGGTAGCTATGTACGGTGAGGATACTGCCTTCTTCAGCACCAACTGTTCAATGCAGGTGCCTCTTATAAAGTCGATAGTAGATTTGGGTGCAATTTATCCTCAACCCTGCTGTCCTTCGCCATATCATGGCTTCCCATCAGCCCTTGGCATAGAGATTCCTGAGGATAAGAAGGGAGATATCAACTACATTATCGACGAAATAACAACGATAATGGCAGAGAAGGGAATGACTGGAAGAACCTCGACCTGGCCTACACCTGTAGCCATGATGTTCGTTGAGGGTGGAGCAGAATATATTAAGGCTTGGATTGAAGGAGATACAAACGGAAAAATAGATGAAGCTAAAATTAAGGAGGCCTTTAAGGGCTACACCGGCGTTGACATTGATATGGAGACGCTGGAGGAGGGTGGAGTAAAATACGATAACTATTTCGTAGTAATAATGGATTTCCTAACCTTCTAAAGAAACAGTATGCTCTAGCATGGGGATATTGGCGATTATGTGTTAGTCAATAGTATCGGGTAAGATTATTCTTTCGGATAATCTTACCCTTTAATTGAATCAGAAGGTGGTGGACTGGATGAAGAATGAGGATGTTCTTCAGATGAAGAATATAGAAAAGGCGTACTACGGAAATAGGGTTTTAAAGAATATAAGCCTTTCAGTTAAGGCTGGAGAAATACATGCATTGCTGGGGGAAAATGGTGCTGGAAAATCCACGCTTATGAACATACTTTTTGGTATGCCGGTGATTCATTCCACAGGCGGCTTCGGCGGAGAGGTAAGATTAAACGATGAAATCGTGGATATCAAATCTCCCTATGATGCGATGAGGCTGGGAATCGGGATGGTGCATCAGGAATTCATGCTGATACCTGATTTTACGATAACTGAAAATATTAAAGTCAATAGAGAAATTACCACACCTAATATTATCAGCCGCTTGTTTAAGAGCAAGAGATTGGAAACCCTGAATCAAAAAGCCATGAGCAGCGATACAAGAAAGGCACTGGATACCCTAGGCATCGGTATTGACGAATATGCAAAGGTGGCGGGTCTACCCATTGGCTACATGCAATTTATTGAAATCGCCAGAGAAATAGACAAGTCTGCAATAAAGCTATTGGTATTTGACGAACCAACCGCCGTTCTTACAGAGGGCGAGGCAGACAATTTAATAGCAGCAATCAAGGGCTTAGCCGCAAAGGGAATAGCGATTCTTTTTATAACCCATAGGCTGGAGGAGGTAATACAGGCGGCAGACAATATTACGATTCTCCGGGACGGCGAGCTGGTGGCCACAAGGAAAAAGGAAGAAACCAGTGTGATAGAGCTGGCAGAGCTTATGGTAGGGAGAAAAATTCAAATTTTAAATAAATCAGGGTCGGACAACGGTGCAGTTGCTCAGAAACGGAAGGCAATTGAAATAAAAAATTTAGAAGTAAAAATGCCCGGAGAAGAGGTCAAGGGGATTGATTTAGATGTATATAAGGGAGAAATACTAGGAATTGGCGGACTGGCAGGGCAGGGCAAAATTGGCATAGCAAATGGCATAATGGGGCTATATAATAGCACCGGCGAGGTTTTAGTTGAAGGAGAAATACTGGAGCTTAACAACACAAAAGGGAGCTTAAGCAAGGGTCTTGCCTTTGTGTCTGAGGACAGAAGGGGTGTAGGGCTTTTGTTGGCTTCCAGCATAGAACACAATATTGCAGTTACAACCCTGCAGGTAAAGGATAAATTTTTGAAGAGCTTTGGCTTCTTTAAGCAAATCGATGTCAGGGGTGTAAGAAGGCATTCGCAAAAGCTGATAAAGGACCTAGACATAAGGTGCAGTAGCTCTCAGCAGCTAACAAGGCAGCTAAGCGGTGGTAACCAGCAAAAGGTCTGTATCGCCAGGGCATTAACTCTGGAGCCCAGTGTTCTGCTGGTTTCTGAGCCCACCAGAGGGATTGATATAGGAGCTAAAAAGCTGGTTTTAGATTTATTGCTAAAGCTGAATAAAGAGCTGGGTATGACAATAATTATGACCTCCAGTGAATTAGTTGAGCTCAGGTCCATCTGTGATAGAATTGCCATTATATCAGCTGGAAGGATTGAGGGGATATTACCACCAGATGCCGAGGATAAAGAATTTGGTTTGATGATGGCAGGAGAATATAAGAAAATGATGGGGAAGGTGGGTAAATAATATGGCGGATACCATTAGGACCTATACCAGAAAAATTGGACTTCCTCGTCTGATTATTTCAGCGCTTTTTATTACAGTCTGCATTATTGCAGTGATGATGAAGCAGGATTTCGGATTGCTGGTTTCTGATGTTCTGAGAAGATTTGGCATGTTCGGGATATTGGCCTTGGCGATGATACCTGCCATACAATCCGGAACAGGCCCCAATTTTGCGTTGCCTATAGGGGTTATATGCGGACTGCTGGGAGGACTAATAGCTATAGAGCTAAGATTAAACTCACCAATCCTTGGCTACGGCTTTATTCCTGCGGTACTGATATCTCTACCCTTTGCTATATTCGCCGGTTATATTTACGGCAGGCTGCTGAATAAAATCAAGGGCTCAGAGATGCTGGTGGCAACCTATACAGGCTTTTCTATCGTATCCTTTATGCAAATAGGGTGGGTTATGCTGCCCTTTAGGCATCCAGAGATGATATGGCCTATAGGAAAGGGGCTAAGGGTTACAATAGCCTTGGATTCAACCTATGGAAAGGTGCTAAATAATTTATGGGCCATTAATATTAAAGGAGCGAATGTACCTACAGGCTTGCTTTTATTCTTCTTTGCCTCCTGCTTTATGCTATGGGTCTTTTCCAGAAGCAAGGCAGGGATCGCTTTAAATGTAGCAGGAGACAATCCGAAATTTGCTGCTGCCTCCGGTATAGATGTCGATAGAAACAGAATAATCGGCATGGTGCTATCAACTGTCATCGGTGCTGTGGGTATTATAGTTTACTCCCAGAGCTATGGCTATATTCAGCTGTATATGGACCCTCTGTATATGGCATTTCCAGCGGTTGCTGCCGTTTTAATCGGAGGAGCCTCCACTAAAAAGGCAAAAATATCCCATGCCATTATAGGTGTATTTTTGTTTCAGGGAATATTGGTGGTGGCATTGCCTGTGGCAAATCAGATGTTTCCAGAGGGGAATTTATCAGAGGTGCTAAGGATGATCGTTCAAAACGGTATCATTTTGTATGCACTCACTAAAGTGGGGGGTGGAGATTAATGCTCGAAAGCAAACAGGAATTCAAAAAAAATAATAGCCTTGCTTCGATAAAGAGATTCCTGATAGACAGTAGTGTACCCCTGCTATTTGTTGTCGTATGCCTGCTGGGGGTCTATTATTCAAAGCTGCCGACGGTATTTATAGTAGACACCCTACTGGAAAGGATTACACGTAATTTATTTTTGGTGATGGCCTTGATTATACCTGTAGTAGCAGGCCTGGGCCTGAACTTTGGCATTGTAATAGGTGCTATGGCGGGTCAATTTGCAATACTAATAGTCAAAAATTTCGGAGTAGGCGGCTTCCTGGGCTTTATGCTATGCATTGCTATATCGACACCAATAGCTATACTGTTTGGTGTACTGACTGCAAGGCTTATGAATAGAACAAAGGGACAGGAAATGATATCCAGTATGATTGCAGGTTTTTTTGCCAATGGTGTCTATCAATTTATACTATTATTTTTGGTGGGTACCCTGATACCTATAAAAAATGAAATACTTGTGCTGCCCAATGGTGTGGGAGTGCGTAATACGATTGATTTGTCAACAAACGGCAATCTAACCTATTCGCTGGATAACCTTTTAAAGCTTCCGCTATTTCATGTGCTGGCAGCGGTCTCCGGCATAGCTATCATTATAATGGCAGTCGATTATTTTCTAAAGCAAAAAAGAAAAAAACATCGGAGTCTACTGCAATACGGATTTAGACTTCCCCTTAGTCTAGCAACATTGGTAATCAGTATTTCTATACTTATCTCCAGATCACCGGTGAAAAATGTGAAGCTACCAATAGCCACTGCCATGGCTATTGTCGGGTTATGGATGTTTAATTCGATACTGATGAGGACAAAGCTGGGACAGGATTTAAGAACAGTCGGACAGGATATGCACATAGCAAAGATTTCAGGAATAAATGTGGATGGCACAAGGGAAATAGCCATAGTGATATCGACAATTTTCGCAGCATGGGGACAGATAATATTTATGCAGAATATAGGAACCCTAGCCACCTATGGCAGCCATGTTCAAATAGCCACCTTTTCCATCGCTGCAATCTTGCTGGGTGGCGCCTCTGTTTCGAAGGCGACGAACGGGCAGGCGATTTTGGGGGTAATACTCTTCCATACATTGTTTATAGTTTCTCCAAAGGCCGGTAACAACATATTTGGAGAAGCACAAATCGGAGAATTCTTCAGGGCCTTCGTAGCCTATGGCGTAATAGGTGTAGCACTGGGCCTTCATGCCTGGAGGAAAACTATGGATAGCAGGAGAAAGAGAGCAGCAGCAGCTTCAGAGGAGTAGGTAATGGTTTTAAGGTGTAGATGATACTTTGTCTTAGTATGGAGCTATCAGTTTAAATGCTGATAGCTTTTAGTTTTTTGCTTATTGTTTATAAACACTATTGTCTTCTGAATATGCCAAAAACCTTGACATTAAAGCCAAGGGTTGCTTAAATTTAATTAGGTAACCATGATTGAGAGGAGCTGCACCTATGGAAAATAAGCACTGGATCGGCATAGATTTTGGTGGAACAAATATAAGAATTGGCATTTTTGACGCTGTGGGAGGTCTTGTTAAGGAGCATAGGCTTTCAACCGAAGCAGATAAGGGGAAGGAATATATCATAGAGAATTTAAAGCGGAATATAGAAGACATAAAGAGGGATAAGGCCTTAGGCGGTATTGGCATAGGAATGCCTGGGCCACTAAATCCATACGAGGGCTTAGTTTTGAAGCCGGTCAATCTTCCCGACTGGGATTCCGTTCCTCTGGCGGCCATAATATCTGACTATTTCAAGGTCCCCTGCTTTATAGAAAATGACTGCAATGTGGCTGCACTGGCGGAGGCCCTTGAGGGGGCAGGAAAGGGCTATCCCATTGTCTTTTATCTGACGGTAAGCACAGGAGTTGGTGGGGGGCTATGCATAAATGGAGAAATAATCTCAGGAGCCTTTGGCAACGCAGGAGAAATCGGGAATATAGTAGTCACCGACAGGCCGATACTTCATAGCTATTTGAATCCTGGTTCCCTGGAGGGCATGGCCAGCGGCACCTGTATTTTAAAAAGGGCTGTCAATGATGGGCTTGCAGTACAGCATACCCACCAGGTCTTTAGTCTGGCGGCAGAAGGCAATCCTGTAGCTGAAGAAATAATAGATTCCGCAATGGAGGCCTTGGCGAAGGGTATGGCTGCCATAGCCCATGTAATAGAGCCCCATGTATTTATCCTTGGAGGAGGAGTTGCTGCCTCAGTACCCAATTTTATCGATGATATTAAGGTCAGGTTCGAAAAATACATTTACCCCATAATGCGGGGGAAGCTGAAGGTAGTACCTTGCAGCCTACAGGAGCCGGGAATGCTGGGGGCTATGTATTTGGTCAAAAGGAAGCTTACAGGAACAGAGAAATAGGTAACCGTAGCCTCAGCTATTTCATAGCATTTTGGATATTGTATTGAGGTTGCCTTTATGCTACGGTTATGCTACAATGCTTAATATAGAATTTTCTATATATTAAGTTAATATGAAAAGACTCCGAACCTCACCTCCTAAGACGATTGTTATGGAGGCAGGTCGATAGGTTTGCTTGGAAACGGGCAGTCCTCCCTTTTGGAAAGGAGCAGCTTATATACCGTATGGTAATGCTTGTGCTGCCGTTTTCTATATGAAAGCGGCTTTTTTAATAATGCATAAAATATGAGCTCCTACCCAAGGGTAGGAGATTTTTTTGTAATCACTGAGGGGAGCGAAGGAAATGATAAAGAGCTTTAAAAATGAAGAGTTTACTGATTATAGCAGGGCTGATAATTCAAGGGCAATGGAGGATGCAATTGCCTTGGTGAGAGGTCAGCTTGGTAAAGAATATCCGGTGATTGTCAATGGCGAGAGATATTCTACCGATTCAAAGATCACCTCTGTCAATCCGGCTAACCATCAGGAGGCAATAGGAGCTGTTGCCAGCGGAGATATAGAATTGGCAGAGCTGGCTGTAGAGGCTGCTGATGCTGCCTTCAAGCTATGGAGCAAAACAGCAGCAGAGGTGAGAGCAGATTATTTATTTAAGGCAGCTGCAATAATGAGAAGAAGAAAGCATGAATTTTCTGCATGGCTTGTTGTTGAAGCAGGAAAAACATGGTCGGAGGCAGATGCCGATACTGCTGAAGCTATTGATTTCCTAGAGTACTATGGAAGTAAAATGATTGAGCTGGATGCAGGCGTGACGGTTTCACCCGTAGTAGGTGAGAATAATCAGTGCTATTATATTTCACTAGGCATAGGACTGGTGATTGCCCCTTGGAATTTTCCTCTAGCAATATTAACGGGGATGGCGGCAGCAGCAATAGCTACAGGAAACACGGTTATTATGAAGCCTGCCAGTACAACTCCAATTATCGCAGCAAAGCTAATGGCGCTATGGGAGGAGGTTCAGCTTCCTAAGGGTGTAGTTAATTATTTGCCCTGCTCAGGAACAACAGTGGCGGAGCATCTGGTGAGTCATCCGAAAATCAGATTTATCAACTTTACAGGCTCCAAGGAGGTTGGGCTTAGAATCAACAAGCTGGCTGCCGATGTCAATAAAGGTCAAAAATGGATAAAACGAGTTGTGGCTGAAATGGGAGGTAAGGATGCAATAGTAGTTGATAAGTCTGCTGATTTAGAGGCGGCTGCTACAGGAATAGTCGCTTCAGCCTTCGGTTTCCAGGGTCAGAAATGCTCAGCATGCTCAAGAGCCATCGTTCACCAGGAAGTATATGATGAGTTAATAGCAATGCTTGTTGCCAAAACCAATTTATTGAAAATGGGTGATCCGTCAAAGGAAGATACAAATATTGGTCCTGTCATTGATATAAAGGCCTTTGAGAGAATACAGAAATATATAGAAATTGGAAAAATGGAGGGGGAGCTCCTTTGTGGCGGTGATAGCTACGGAGATAAAGGCTATTATGTTGCCCCAACTATATTTTCAAATGTGGATAAGGATGCAAGAATCGCACAGGAGGAGATATTTGGTCCAGTATTGGCGGTAATAAAGGCAAAGAGCTTTGATGATGCCTTGGATATTGCAAATGGTACTGAGTATGGGTTGACGGGAGCCGTATACGCTACGGACAGAGGAGCCCTAGAGAAGGCTAAGCAGGAATTCCATGTAGGTAATCTGTACTTCAACAGAAAATGCACTGGGGCCTTAGTGGGGGTAAATCCCTTCGGTGGCTTCAACATGTCCGGTACCGATTCAAAGGCAGGGGGACCAGATTACTTGACCCTCTTTATGCAATTAAAATCCGTCACTGAAAGGTACTAGACCGGCGGAAATATTGTAGTATAAAAATAAAAATTAACTATTGCAAATATTTATACTTTGCAGTAAAATAGTATAAAGCAAATTTTAATATTGTATTCAGTATTATGTATGAAATTTTATAGATGGTGGTATGGGCTTAAGGGCAAGGGCGTCCTTATTAAATGGCTTTACTGCTTAAGAAAAAGTGGACTATTATGGTCTTGCGAGCAATGGCGTTCTCAAGTTTATTTGAGGACGCTTTTTTGTGCTTTCAATATAGAAAATACTCTAAGAGGGGGAGAAGCAATGAATAACACCAAATTTGATTTAACTGAAATGTTTGGATGTAACGTATTTAATGATGCGGCTATGAGGGAATATTTGCCTAAGGATACCTATAAGGCATTAAAAAGAACAATTGACAAGGGTGCGGAACTGGACCCTGCTGTAGCAGAGGTTGTAGCAAATGCAATGAAAAACTGGGCTATAAATAAGGGTGCAACCCATTTTACCCACTGGTTTCAACCAATGACTGGAGTTACTGCGGAAAAGCATGATGCCTTTATTTCTCCAACAGAAGACGGAAAAATAATTATGGAGTTTTCAGGTAAGGAGCTTATAAAAGGAGAGCCCGATGCATCCTCCTTCCCCTCCGGTGGTATTCGTGCAACCTTTGAAGCAAGGGGCTATACTGCTTGGGATTGTACATCACCTGCCTTTGTAAAGGAAGATACCTTATGTATTCCAACAGCTTTTTGCTCCTATACAGGAGAGGCTTTGGATAAAAAGACGCCGCTGCTGCGCTCAATGGAGGCCTTGTCAAAGCAGGCTATGAGGGTACTAAAATTATTCGGTAATAGCACATCGGAGAAGGTAATAACAACAGTTGGGGCTGAGCAGGAATATTTCCTAATCGACAAGGAATTTTTCAAAAAGCGTAAGGATTTAGTGTATACAGGAAGAACATTATTTGGTGCATTGCCTCCAAAGGGTCAAGAGCTGGAGGACCATTATTTTGGTAGCTTAAAGGAAAGAATTTCAACCTATATGAAGGAGGTTGAGCTGGAGCTTTGGAAGCTGGGGGTTACTGCTAAGACAAGACATAATGAGGTTGCTCCTGCACAGCACGAAATGGCACCAATCTTTGCATCAACAAATATTGCAACCGACCACAATCAGTTGGTTATGGATACAATGAAAAAGGTAGCCAATAGACATGGACTTGTATGCCTGCTGCACGAAAAGCCCTTTGCAGGGGTAAATGGTTCAGGTAAGCATAATAACTGGTCAATGGGCACCGATGATGGTATGAATTTACTTGAGCCGGGAACAACACCCCATGAAAATGCACAATTCTTGGTGTTTCTAGCAGCGATCATTAAGGCTGTTGATGTTCATGCGGATCTGTTGAGGGTTTCCGCTGCCAATACAGGAAATGACCACAGATTGGGAGCAAATGAAGCGCCTCCGGCAATAATTTCAGTTTTCCTTGGCGATCAATTAACAGATATATTAGAGCAAATTGTAAAGGGGCCGGCTACAAACTCCAAGCAGGGCGGCATGATGAAGATCGGTGTTACGACTTTACCAGCTCTTCCAAAGGATGCCACCGATCGTAACAGAACATCTCCATTTGCCTTTACTGGAAACAAATTTGAATTTAGAATGGTTCCTTCATCAGCATCGATATCAGGACCTAATATCGTATTAAATTCAATAGTTGCAGATATATTATCTGAAATAGCAGATAGCCTGGAAAAGGCAGAGGATTTCAATGCTTCTGTACAACAGCTGCTTCAGGATATAGTTAAGGAGCATGGAAGAATAGTATTCAACGGAAATGGCTACTCTCAGGAGTGGGTTGAGGAGGCTGCCAGAAGGGGTCTTCCAAATATTTCTTCAACAGTTGAGGCCATACCTGCCTTGATTACAGATAAAGCTTATGAATTGTTCTCAAAGCATGGGGTCTTCAATGAAATTGAATTACACTCACGTTATGAAATCGTGCTGGAGGAATATTCAAAGCAAATCAATATAGAAGCTAAAACCATGATAGAAATGGCAAAACGCCAAATACTGCCGTCAGGCATTAAATATGCTACCGAACTGGCGGCATCCATCAATACAATCAAGGCGGCGGCTGATGCAGATACATCAGTCCAGGCTGAGCTACTAACCGAGCTTTCCACCGCCTTGACCTCCTTCAAAGCTAAGCTAACGGCATTGGAGGCAGTAAATAACGAGGCAGCAGAGGTTGAAGGGGCTTTAGCGCAGGCTAGGTTCTTCAGAGAATCCGTATTCCCGGCAATGGGTGAATTAAGAGAGGTTGGAGATTTTATCGAAACCATTGTAGATGAAGCCCTCTGGCCAATGCCAACCTATGGAGATTTATTGTTTCAGGTTTAGTTAAAGATTTGAAAATAGCTGTGGTCATTAGGACCACAGCTATTTTTTATTCAAAACAAGGCTAAGCGGTAGCGGCATTTAAGAAACCGCCATGCTGATAAGCTTAAGCTCCCAACGACCATTTTTGTAGATGGCTTCGTACTTAGGGAACACTGCACCTAAATTACCGAACCATGAAACCCCTTCAATGACAGCCTTGTTATTGTCGTACGCCTCAAGCTCTATCCATAATAGTGCTCCGTCTAAGGTCCGTACCAGGTTTCCATTTGTATCAATTTCGAATTTATCAGTATCCTTACTGATCTCCTCAAAGCTGTATATAGAAGGAGATAAAGCTTTGAGCTCCTCCATAGCATCCTTTAATGCTGCTTCACCGAGGCCCTCAAGGGTATCAAGCTTAACTGCTATAAATGAATCACCGCCATTTTCTTCATTGAAGGCCGCCTTCATAACCTCTAGGTATAAATCAAGTCTTTGTCTTTCTTCAGCACTTATTGATTCCGTTTTGTCGGGTGGAATATCTTCGCCATTGGGGGGAGCATCAACATTGCTGCAGCCAACTGCCAATACCAGCAGCATTGCAGCCAGTAAATATAAAATAAGTCTCTTCATACTTTAAACCTCCTCATTTTTCCATATATTGATTTAGACGAAGAAGTAATAGTAAAGTTCCTGAAACAAAATGACCATTTTAATGTAAGAGCATCAAGCTTCTTCTGGTTTTACAAATAATTGAAATATAGTATAATTGAGGAATAATGCATCTTCGGAAAAATGTGAAGTAGTTTAAAGGGAGGCTGTATGAAATGATAGAAATTCCAGAGGCTAGGACGCTGACAAAGCAACTGGCAGAGGTAATAGCAGGAAAGAGAATAAAAAAGGTTGAAACAGCTAAGCATCCTCACAAGTTTGCATGGTATTTTGGAGAACCACAGAACTATCATCAGCTATTGGTAGGGGATGTAGTGAAGTCAGCCATCAACTTTGGTGGTTTTGTGGAAATAATATTTGGGAAGGCCGGTATTGTATTTGGTGATGGCGTAAGGCTGGGCTATTATCCGGAGGGAGAAAGACTTCCCGCAAAGCATCAACTGCATATAGAATTTGAGGATAATTCCGCTCTAATGGCTTCGGTACAGATGTATGGCGGTATATGGGCATTTCACGAGGGACAATTTGATAATCCTTACTATGTTGTAGCAAAGAAGGGGCTCAATCCTTTACAGGAGGAATTTGATAAGGGGTATTTTAACAGGCTGGTTGAGTCATGCCCCCAGGGAATTTCTCTTAAGGCTTTTTTAGCAACCCAGCAGCGGATACCAGGGCTGGGGAACGGTGTCCTGCAGGATATCCTTTTTAATGCAGGCCTACATCCCAAAAGGAAACTGAAATCCTTAAAAACAGAGGAAATTCAAGGGCTATTTTCTTCAGTTAAGGAGACCCTGAGGGGGATGACGGAGGCTGGTGGTCGAGATACGGAAAAGGATCTCTTTGATAATTATGGAGGGTACAGTACGCTACTAAGTAGAAATACTGTAGATAAGCCCTGTTCTAAATGTGGTCATATTATTAAAAAAGAGGCATACCTGGGAGGCAGCATTTATTTCTGCCCCACCTGCCAGCAGGTATAGATAGCTATAAAAGCGTAGATTTTGACATTTAAGTTATGCAGCCTTATTTTTTCTGTAGCTAATCACGCCCATAAACAGGGCGACAGTAGCGATGACTAGGCCCCAATAGAGGCAAGTATTTTGCTACTTATTAAAGCGAATCAGCTGGCCCCTGCTTTTTATGACTACAGCGCTGGTTGGAAAATCATCAATTCTATTGGCAAATGCTTGGCTAATTTCAGGCTTGTCGGAGAAATGCATGGGGATAAAAAGCTTTGGACGAAGCTTTTCAACAAAATATTCCCCTGCTAGAAATGCAAATTCCCCAAGCCTTGGGTCCACAGGCACAAAGGCAATATCAATTTCCTCACCTATTACCCTGTCTAATTCCCTTTTGAAATCCTGCTCCTCCCTCAGCAGCTCATCACTATTGAACTCCTTCCAATGCCACCAGTTTAAATCGCCGGAGTGAAAAATGCTAAGGCCATCTACCTTTACTAAAAAAGATATTCCCTTGTCGGTGCTTCCAAAGGACTTTACAATCAGACGATCCAGATCCACCAGCTCATAGGGGCCCATAGCTATGGTAGTAGCTATATTGTGGGGGTCGGTGCTTACATCATTGCTTAATATGTAGGTGATATTGCGTTTTTTGCTCCACTCATATATGACTGGATTAAAATGGTCCCCATGGCTATGGGATACAAATACATAAATCTTTTTCTCCACAGGAAGAGCCTCTATATCAATAACGCCATCGGCCAGGCCTGGAGCTGAAGCATCAGCCCTGTCCCTGTAATAATCGAATATCAGGATGTGCTGAGGGGTTTCCACCGCAAATCCGCTATGATACAAATAGGTTATTCTCGCTTCCGTCATAAATATTTCCTCCTTTATATTTAAGGAAATTGCATAATACCATAAAAGCACATATATATTCTAGTTTATGCAAAGTTAAAAGTTTATCGCGCATTGTCTAGGGCTAATAACATTTAAAAATTATACAAATTAGCCCGTGGGGCACTAAGCAGGAAACTTTTGACTTTGTATAAACATACTACTCATTTTAATTATGCAATTTCAATTTCTTCACTTAGTTATATTATACATATTTAAGGGGCTGTATAAACAAAATAAATTATTAAGGGCAATTAGTTGCTAAGGATAATGACGATTAATATTCCCCGTAAAATTGAGCAACGAAGAAATCTCTTTAATTGACACCCGGCTGAGACGATGTTAGTATATTTGAAAAAGAAGCACTAATAGGCGTTAAAATAGCTTAATGCTTTTGAATTTAACGTGAATGCTTGACTATGTCTAACTAAAAATGAAGAAGCTATAGCTGTGGGGAGCTAATGAATTTCAAGCTCTATGGCAGGAGGAGAGAAAATGATAAAGGTTTTAATCGCTGAAGATGATCCGATGGTGGCTGAAATAAATAAAAGGTATGTAGAGAAGCTTAAGGGCTTTGAGGTTATTGGTGTTGTAAAGGATGGAGAAGAGGGCTATAAAATGATCAGGGCTAAGAGGCCAGATTTGATCATATTGGATATTTATATGCCAAAGCTCAGTGGCCTAGAGCTATTGAAGAGGATTCGTGGAGAAGGAATTTTGGTGGATGTAATAATGATAACTGCTGCCAATGAATCAGCTGAAATCAATGAGATACTAAGGCTGGGGGCGGTGGATTATTTGGTTAAGCCCTTTGAATTTGAAAGGTTTAAGAAGGCATTAGAGGGCTATAAAAGGAGAACGCTGGATTTGGCAGTAAAGGAAAGCATGACACAGGAGCAAATAGATGCTTTAACATTAGGCTATCGAGGCAAGGAAATAAATGAAGAAACAGAGAAGGGTATTCAGAAAAGAACAATGGAGAATATCAAGCAATTTTTGAGTCGTGAAGGGGAGGCTAAGTCTGCAGCTGAGGTGGCTGAAGGACTTGGGATTTCCAGAGTAACTGCAAGGCGATATCTGGAGCATCTGCTGGAAGCCAGAGCAGTAGAGCTGGACATTTCCTACGGAATGGTAGGCAGGCCTGTAAACCGATACCTAATAAAGAAATAATAGAGTATTGACTAAATATTGCAATAATGAACAAAATGAACAAAACAAACTATATTAACAAAATCTTAACAAAGATCACTGCCTATGGTAGACTCGTTTTGTATCATAAAGATATAAAAGGGAGGATGCTTTAGATGAAAAACAAAAAAAGACTTGGAATTATAGCGCTTGTAGCGATAATGGTTGTTATATCCTTTGCAGGCTGCAGCAGTAATGATATTAAAGCAGGCGACAATGATGTTAATAGTATAACAACGGATGTGGTAGTGATAGGCTCTGGAGGTGCCGGCTTGTCAGCTGCATTGGAGGTTAAAAATGCAGGCAAAGAGGTAATCGTGATTGAAAAAATGCCGATTATAGGTGGTAACACTCTAAGGGCTACAGGCGGGTTAAATGCAGCTGGCACAACCGTCCAAGCGACTCTTGGGCTTGAAGATAATGTTGAGGCCTTTTTCACTGATACCATGAAGGGCGGATATGATAAGAATGATCCTGAGCTGGTGCAGATATTGGCTGAAGAATCAGCAGAGGCAGTTGAATGGCTTCTAAGCCTGGGAGGAGATTTTAAAGACGTTGGAAAGCTGGCGGGGGCAACAAATACCAGAGCCCATAGACCTACCGGCGGGGCTCCTGTTGGGCCAGAGGTTGTAAAGACCCTTCGTAATGCCCTAGAGGAAAGCGAAGTAACAATCATGACGGAAACCATAGCCCTTAAGCTAATCGTCGAGGATGGCAGAGTTAGCGGTGTAATTGCAGAGGACAAGGAGGGCAAGGAGATCATCATAAATGCCACCTCGGTAGTCTTGGCAACAGGAGGCTTCGGTGCTAATGCAACTATGCTGGTGGAGTATAATAAGGACCTAGAGGGCTTCGGCACAACCAATCATTCCGGAGCTACCGGAGATGGTATTTCAATGGCGCAGGAGGTCGGTGCAGCACTGGTGGATATTGAGGAAATTCAAACGCATCCGACTGCAGTTCCTTCCAACGGATATATGATAACTGAAGCCGTTAGAGGAAATGGTGCAATTCTAGTAAATAGAAATGGTGAAAGATTTGTAGACGAATTAGCAACAAGAGATGTTGTGTCAGCAGCCATGCTGGCTCAAGAGGGTAAAACAGGCTTTTTATTCTTTGATCAAGGCGTTACCGACAGCTTAAAGGCTATCGAGGGATATATTAAGCAGGGAATAGTAACCGAGGCAGAAACCCTTGAGGAGCTGGCTGAGAAAACAGGAATAAATCCAGAAAATCTAAAATCAACGGTATCTGACTACAATCAATATGTGGCAGCTAAGAAGGATGAGGGCTTTGGCAGAAATGATATGCCAAGAAGCCTTGAAAATGCAAAATACTATGCGATAGAAGTAGGGCCTGCGGTTCACCACACAATGGGTGGAGTCAAAATCAATGCTGAGGCTCAGGTATTAAATAATGAAGGAATTGCCATAGAGGGTCTGTACGCTGCTGGAGAGGTAACCGGTGGGGTTCATGGTGGAAATAGACTAGGTGGCAATGCCCTTACGGATTTAATAGTCTTTGGAAGAATAGCAGGAAGATCAGCTGTAAAAAATTAATAGTAACATGGTATTGGAGCGGCAGATTGCTGCTCCATTTTTTATTTAACATGAATTTTTAAAAGTTTTTTTATACAATAGGTGTATTATTTATTAGCTTAATAAGTCTGTCTAAAAAATATAAACCATAAGCCAGGCTATTGTGACATATTGGTATTTATGAAGTCAAGCATATATATGCAAAATAAATATTTATGCTTCTTAATTAATAAATATTTTCATTTACCCCACATTTTCTTGATGCTATAATCACTAGTATATAGAAGGCTGTGTTAACATGCAGTAGCATACATATAGCTTCTTGTAGGGCAGTTCAAAAGGGGGAACTTAAGATGGATGTCAGTTTAATAGGTGTACCTATAAATTACGGCTGCGATAAGGATGGCGCTCAGCATGGTCCTGAGAAGCTGAGGGAGAAAAAGATCGTTGAAGTAATTAAAAAGTGCAACCATAGCATATATGATTTGGGCAATCTTCATGTGCCGAAGGTAAGTGATTCCGAAAAATATGCCTTTCATGATAAAATGAAATACCTTAAGCCAATAGTTGAAGTCAACACCAATTTGGCGCATCAGGTCTATAGTGCACTGGCATCGGGAAATTTTCCCTTCGTTATAGGTGGAGATCATTCTCTGGGCCTAGGCAGTATCTCAGGTGCCAGCAGATATTATTCTAACCTTGCGGTTGTCTGGATAGATGCTCATGGAGACATCAACACCTCCGAGACCTCGCCATCAGGCAATGTTCACGGTATGCCTCTGGCGGCTGCAATGGGAATTGGCAGCGACTCCTTAACGGATGTATATTTTAAGGGGGTTAAGGTTAAGCCGGAAAATGTTTTTATTGTTGGTGCAAGGGATCTGGATGAGGGCGAAATTCAGCTGTCGAAGGATAATAACCTTAACCTATACACTATGGAGGAAATTAAAAATCGTGGCATAGAGGCAGTTATTGAGGAAATAAATCATAGGCTATTAAGAAATAACGTAGAGGCTGTTCATGTCAGCTTTGATATGGATGCACTGGATTCTGAGCTGGTACCCGGCACGGGAACCCCCGTCTGCGATGGTATGACTATAGCGGAGGTTAAGCTTCTGTTTAAGGCGCTGATGGACACTAAGCTGGTGAAATCAATGGACCTTGTGGAGCTTAACACCAGATTGGATAAGGACGATGTAACCGCTGAGGTAGCCATAGAATTGGTGGATTGGACCTTTAATTTAATAGCTTAGTATAGGTGAAATAGAGGGTTGTCCTGCGGGGGGCAGCCCTTTTTGCATACGATTAACCCATTGGGCTTAGAAGTAAGCCGATTGAGGGCTGAAGCAAAAATCAGTCCTGAGACGGTTTTTCCGAAGGTAGGCTATGGATATAATAAAAGCATGAATAGAGGGGGTTGACGTCAATGGAGGAATATGGTTTGCCAAAAAAGATTTCGCTAGGTGTTAGCAAGAGAAACATGCTGCTATATGGGGCGGGAAAGCTGGTTTCGTTATTCGGTGCACAGATATACAGCTTTGCCATAAGCCTATATGTGCTTAAGCTTACAAATTCAGGGATGACCTTCGCTACAAGTCTTGTTTTCAGTATGCTGCCAAGGGTATTGATGGGGCCAATAGCAGGTGTCGCTGCTGATAGAATAGACAGAAAGAAGATCGTATTATCTATGGACCTTTTATGCGGGGTACTGATGCTGACCTTCTATGGTATAGCAGTTTTCGATGAGATAAGACTTGCCTACATATACGGCTTTTCCTTTTTGCTTACTACCTTTAATACCTTCTTTGACGTTGCTCTGGATGCCAGTAAGCCTAACCTAGTGGATAAAGAAGATATTTTTAGAATCAATTCAATAGGACAGGGAATTATGTCGGTGGCAGCCATCAGCGGCCCCTTTCTGGGAGGACTGATATATGCAATTGTTGATATTAAGGCATTCTTGCTTATTAATGGCATAAGCTTTATCCTTTCTGCCATATCCGAGGCCTTTATAGACTTTGGCTATAATGCCAGATCAAATGCGTCGGAGTCCATCGGGGAGAATAATAGCTTTATACAGGATTTGAAGGAGGGCTACCGATATTTTATAAATGATAAAATGCTCTTCAACGTCATGAGCTTCTCGCTATTAATTAACTTTCTCATGCAAATGTCGATAACGGTTCCCATACCCTACCTGCTTAACAATATTGTTATGCTGTCTCCATTGAAATATGGCATAGTCAAGGCCTTTATGCCGGTGGGTATGCTGGTGGGCGCCATTACCCTCTCCATATTACCCCATAAAGAAAGGCTTTATAAACGGCTGATGGTGCTGCTGACAATATTTATTGCCTTTATATTTTTAATGGGGATTCCAATGATGGACATAAGCATGTCGGCTGATATGATATTTATATTCTACATTATAACGATGGGAGGGCTGGGCTTCACCATTGCCTGGATAGATATTCCCCTTATATCTGTTATACAGAGGGAGACCCCTGACGACATAAGAGGTAGAGTTTTTGGTCTGATAGGAACTGCTGCTATAGCGATAGCACCGCTGGGAGTTCTATTGGCAGGCTTTTTGCTTGAGCTTATACCAATGTGGGTGCTGCCGATGGTGAGTGGACTGCTGCTTAGTATAAGAATGCTGTTCTTTATGAAAAATGATGCTGTTAAGGAATTGTAAGATAGCGTCTCTGGTCCTTTACAATATTGAGGAGGTGTTTGTATGTCGGCATTAAACCTAGGCTTCAGGATTAGTGCATTAAGAATAGATATCCATATAGATTTTATAAGAGGATCGGTGGAGGAGAGAATAAAGGGCCGGATAAAGGCTGAGGAACGCCTAAAGACTGCTGAGGCGGCTAAGGAAGGTCTCATACGGCACTATCACCAAATAAACGGCTATTAAGCCATAAGTATAAAATTGAAGGAGCTGCCATGTAATGAAATAATCATTGTGGCAGCTCCTTGTTATACCTTGGGTATATTTCTTCCATAGTAAATTTCAGACATTTCCTTCTTCAAGCGTTGCTTAATCTTCTTTCTTTCTCCCGGCAAAAGATCTCGCTTAGTTACTCCGAATAGATAATTATCTAAGTCGAACTCCTTCAAAAGCATCTTTGTATGAAAGATATTTTCCTGATAAACATTAACATCAATCATTTGATAGTGATCTCTGGTATCACTGGAGATGTAATTCTGGATGGAATTAATTCTATGGTCTATAAAGAACTTTTTGCCGTTTATGTCTCTGGTGAAGCCCCTAACCCTATAGTCTATGGTCATTATATCAGTTTCGAAGCTGTGAATAAGGTAGTTTAATGCCTTAAGTGGGGAGATATGTCCACAGGTAGAAACATCGATATCGGCTCTGAAGGTGCTTATTCCATCATCTGGATGACTTTCAGGATATGTGTGAACGGTGATATGGCTTTTGTCTAAATGCCCCACCACAGCATCCGGCAAAGGACCGGGAGTTTCATTCTCTGCATCCCCATGGTGATCTTCTGCCACCAAGCCTTCAGAAACCAGCATGGTAACACTAGCCCCTTGAGGATCATAGTCCTGCTTGGCTATATTAAGAATGTTGGCACCAATAATATTGGCCACATTCGTCAGTATATTGGTCAGTCTTTCAGCATTGTACTGTTCGTCGATATAGGCGATATAATTCTTTCTATCCTCGACGGTCTTTGCATAGCACATATCGTACATATTAAAGCTCAAAGTTTTTGTTAGATTATTAAACCCATACAGCTTTAACTTTTTAATTTGCTTTATCTCCATTTTTCTTGTGTATACCTCCTTGAACGTGTGTATCTCCCACGATTTCCTTATTATATTATTTCTTTGAAGCTAAAATAATAAACCTAAATATTATAGGGACAATAAATTTCTCTTATGATTATAGCATAAATAGAAATAAAATAAAGTTTTTGTATAAATATTATCGTAATTTTTTTTTATTTTATTCAGTACTGGGGGGAATGTTATATCATATATTAGGTAAATAATATGTAAAACTTAACTAATCCTTGTAAAATTAACCTAAAATTGCTTCTAACCAATTTGATTTGTGATATAATCACATGTATACTATTTAAAATTGGAGGTTTTCTATGAAAAAGCAATTTGCAGATAAGCTAGTTACAGCAGGAATGAGTATAATGGAGCAGGTGGTTGGCTTGTCTATGGACATAAAAAGAAGCTTTTCCATAGGAGGGCCACCAAGCGAGAATACTAAGGTTTCAATATATATAGGGATTACAGGAGAGTTTGAGGGCCATACTATGATACATATGGAGGAGGCAATGGCCCTGAGGATTGCTTCAAATATGATGGGTGGTATGCCGGTGGTGGAGCTGGACGAAATTACCAAAAGCGCAGTTGCTGAGCTGGGTAATATGATACTGGGCAATACTGCCAATCTCTTATATAATGAGGGTATTAAAATAGATATCACCCCACCGATGCTGTATATAAGGGAAGCGATTAAAGTCAAGCCAGATATGACCATGATACTGGGAAATGATGCTGGTGAGCTGGCCTTGGATCTATCATTGAGATAAAGATTGTCAACAGGAGGAATAAACATGCCATTAAACATTGTGCTTCTAGAGCCTGAGATACCTCAAAATACGGGAAATATAGCGAGAACCTGCGTTGTAACCAATACAGCCCTCCACATCATAGGGCCTACCGGTTTTTCAATGGAGGAGAAGCATCTAAAACGAGCAGGGCTGGATTACTGGGATTTGCTGGATCTACATTATTATGACAGCTATGAAGGCTTTCTAGAAAAAAATCCTGAAGCAAAAATATATTATGCCACTACTAAGTCCGACAGCATTCATAGTGATGTAAATTACGAGGATAATTGCTACATAATGTTCGGTAAGGAAACAGCAGGAATACCGGTGGATATTCTGAATAAAAACAAAGATACCAGTATAAGAATACCAATGCTGAATATAGAGAGGGCTAGATCCTTGAATCTTTCCAATTCAGTCGCTATTGTGGTTTACGAGGTGCTTAAACAATGGGATTATCCCGGTATGAGATAGAATTCATGACCAGCATTAATTAAAATATTAATTTGCTGGTTTTTTTGCTTTTTGAATTTTTTTACAAACAAATAATTGTCTGTTACGTAGTTTATTTATAAGGTAAAATAGGAATATATGGAATTATTTAATAAATTAACTCTAAACAAGGAGGAGGAAGTAAAATGAGTAATATTCAAATTATCACCGACAGTATGACGGATGTACCTAAAGCCTTGGCTGAAAAATATAACATTAAAATTTTACCATTAACCATTATATTCGAGGAAGAGGAATACAAGGATGGCGTAGATTTGTCCTATGAGGAATTTTATACCAGGCTGAAGACGGAAAAAGAGCTACCAAAGACCTCGCAAATATCACCGATCGTATTTAAGGAGGCCTTCCAGGAAGCACTTAAGGAAGGAAAAGAGATTATATGCATTAATGGCTCCTCAAGAGCAAGCGGCACCCATCAGTCGGCACTTCTGGCAAAGCAGGATATAGAAAGCGATCTAGTGGATGTTGTGGACACCATGAGCTTATCAATAGGTGCCGGTCTAGTTGTAATAGAAGCTGCCCGACTGGCTGCAGAGGGGTTGGAGCGAAGCGCTATAGTGGAGAAAATCAGAAGCCGTCAGGAGGCAGTAGAGCATATTTTTACTGTAGATACCCTAGAGTTCCTTAAAAAAGGCGGACGTATTAATCCTATGAGGGCATTGGTCGGAGGCATGCTTAATCTAAAGCCCATATTGACGGTTAAGGAGGGGTTGGTGGAGTCCCTTGATAAGGTTAGAGGCAGCAGGAAGGTAATTGGAAAAATGGTGGAGCTGGCTAAAGAAAAAGGCGGAGATTTTACCGGAAAGACCGTAGCCATTGCTCATGCCAACTCACCGGAAAAGCTATCGGAGCTAAGAGAAGAGGTAATAAAGCACCTAAATCCAAAGGAGATCATAGAAACCGATATTGGCTGCACTATTGGAACCCATGCAGGACCCGGTACTCTGGCAGTATTCTTTTATAAGGAATAAGAATACTTTTATAAGGAATAATTACACAATAAGTTGAATATTTATCAAAAAAGTTTACGAAAAATTTAACAAAAAAAGCTTGCTTGGAAATTTTCCATATAATATAATGAAGGTATAGATGAGACAAATAATTTGATATTGATATATAGACAAACCCTATAAAGACTTACTGGAAGATAAATGCGGGAGAGACCTGAATACCAGGCGCCGAAGGAAGAAGCTAAGAAATACGCCATTTTTTAGTGAAAATCTCAGGCAAAAGGACCGCATTTGGACAGTTCTCTGGAAAGCGAAATGCACCGAAGGAGCAAATCCGTTAGGAAGAATCTCTCAGGTAAAGAAACAGAGAAGAAATATGGCAACCGGCGTTGACCTATTTCTTCTCTGTTTTTGTTATGTTTTTTGATAATGATTGTTAAGTAAAAAACCTACTGAATAGTTTAGATGGAAGTGGAGATATATAAAAGGATAGCATTTTCCAATTGAGGTGAATATTGTGAAGGCAATACTAATAACCAACAATCCAATGGTATGGGAAAAATATGAAGCCTCACTGGAGGTCGTACGCATTAAGGGCGGTCTGATGGCGGTTTTATTTCATATAAGGGATAGGGTTCATGTAGGATATAGGCTCTTAACCCATCCTTTGTCAGGCAGCATAAAGCCTAATGAGACCATTTACAAAAGCGCCTTGATAGATATCGAAGCAGGCTCCCTCAGCATTGAGTCCTTAATGCTCATAGAAGCCAGCATCGAGACTGCAGAGAAATTCATAAAAAACAAGAGTCCTAAGGAATGGTCGCAGGAGATTTTGTCGGATTTCCAGATAATTGACAAAACCTTGATTGACAGTGCTATTGAAAGTATGAGATATAATAAGAGTGAATCGCTTTAGAAAAGCACTCGAAAATTATTTGTGAGGAGAGATTAGCATGGAAAAAATTTATGATGTTGTTATTATCGGAGGAGGTCCGGCTGGTTTATCTGCAGGTCTTTATTCAGCCAGAGCCAAGATGTCTACACTTATTTTAGAAAAGGAAAAAACCGGCGGCCAAATTTCTTCTACAGAAGAGGTGGCAAATTATCCAGGATCGATTGAGCATGCAACGGGACCTTCATTGGTGGCAAGAATGGTGAAGCAATGCAAGGAATTTGGTGCTGAAATTGCGAAGGATGAAATAAAGGAAGTAAGGACCGAAGATAAAATTCAGGTGCTGGTTGGGGAAAAGAGCACCTATTATGCAAGGGCAATTATAGCTGCCCCGGGGGCATCACCAAAATTACTAGGGGTTCCCGGCGAAAAGGAATTTACTGGTAAGGGTGTTTCCTATTGTGCCACCTGCGATGCCGACTTCTTTACAGATCTTGAGGTATTTGTGCTGGGCGGAGGTGATTCTGCCGTTGAAGAAGCAATGTTTATGACGCGTTTTGCAAGAAAGGTAACCATAGTACATAGAAGAGATACCCTTAAGGCAGCTAAATCCATTCAGGAAAAGGCCTTTAAAAATCCAAAGATCGATTTTATGTGGAATACTACAATTGAGGAAATTAAAGGTGAGGGTATAGTAGAGGCAGTAGTATTTAAAAATCTTCAGACTGGCGAGACTACAGAACACAAGGCTGCAGAAGAGGATGGAACCTTTGGAATCTTCGTGTTTGTAGGCTATATACCACAGACGGAGCTATTTAAGGGAATTGTAGAAATGGATCAGGCAGGATACATAAAGACAGACGACAATATGAAAACCAATGTGCCGGGTATCTTTGCAGCCGGTGACTGCAGGGTTAAGTCCCTTCGTCAGGTTGTAACGGCTGTTGCAGACGGTGCCATAGCGGCTGTGCAGGCTGAAAAGTACATTGAAAATACCTTTCACGAATAATTTTTTTATAATATAGCTTAGTTTTAAATAAAAGTAGGGAGGTGAGAAAATGCTAGAGGTGGATAAGGATAACTTTGAAGCTGAGGTGCTTCAAGCAAATGGATTGGTTTTAGTGGATTTTTGGAGTGACGGCTGCGAGCCCTGCAAGGCTTTAATGCCGGATATTGAGGCACTAAGCCAGGAGTATGGACAGCAAGTCAAATTTGTAAAGCTGAATACGACACAGGCAAGAAGATTAGCAATCAAGGAGAAGGTTTTGGGCCTACCGACCATCGCCATGTATAAGGGCGGATCAAAGGTTGAAGAGGTAACCAAGGATGAGGCTAGGAAGACTAATGTAGAGGCAATGATTAAAAAGCATCTATAGTATGCCCTTTGATAAAAACAAATGATATATGTAGAGGGTGGTCCTATACCACCCCTTACAAATTAAATTTTGGTCTATGGCAATATAGGCCATTACAAATAAAGGGAGGTGAAGTTTGTGCGATTAGAGTTAGGCAAAATCATTATTAACGATGTTCAGCTTAGCACTTCAACTAAGGTTGAAAATGGTGTGCTCTACATCAACAAAAATGAGATGCTTCAGGCATTAAGCGGTGATGAGCATATTAAAAGCATTGAAATTGAGCTGGCTCATCCCGGTGAAGAAATCAGAATTACACCTGTTAAGGATGTAATCGAGCCAAGGGTAAAGGTAGAGGGGCCCGGCGGAATTTTTCCGGGTATACTAAGCAAGGTTGATACTGTAGGTTCAGGTCGCACGCATGCTTTAAAAAATGTTGCAGTTGTTACCGCCGGCAAAATAGTTGGTTTCCAGGAGGGAATCATCGATATGAGGGGTCCGGGGGCAGAGTATACACCATTTTCCAAGACACATAATGTAGTTGTGGTGGCAGAGCCAATTGATGGACTAAAGCAATATGACCACGAAGCAGCAGTCAGAAGGCTTGGATTAAAGGCAGCTCAGTATTTGGGCAGCTTTGCAAAGGATGTCGTACCGGATGAGGTGAAGGTTTATGAGACTGAGGCATTATTTGACTCGGTAAAAAAATATCCGGACCTACCCAAAATAGGATATGTTTATATGCTTCAAACACAGGGCCTACTGCATGATACCTATGTCTATGGGGTGGATGCAAAGAAGATAGTTCCTACCTTCATGTATCCAACAGAGATTATGGATGGGGCAATCATCAGCGGTAACTGCGTATCAGCCTGCGATAAAAACCCAACCTATGTGCATTTAAACAACAGCATAATCGAGGACTTATACGAAAAGCATGGTAAGGAGATCAATTTTGTGGGGGTAATTATCACGAATGAAAACGTTTACCTAGCAGATAAGGAAAGGTCCTCAAATTGGACAGCAAAGCTATGCGGATATTTAGGCATGGATGGCGTCATTGTTTCTCAAGAGGGCTTTGGAAATCCTGACACAGACCTGATAATGAACTGTAAGAAGATTGAGCAGGAGGGAATACCGACTGTAATAGTAACCGATGAATACGCAGGCCGTGATGGTGCTTCTCAATCCTTGGCGGATGCAGATGTTAGAGCAAATGCAGTGGTCACCAATGGTAATGCAAATGAAACAATCCTATTGCCGCCAATGAAAAAAGTAATAGGCTCAACACAGTATGTTGATGTGATTGCAGGAGGCTTTGACGGCAGCTTAAGGCCCGACGGCAGCATAGAGGTTGAGATTCAGGCAATAACTGGGGCTACAAATGAGATTGGCTTCGTAAAGCTAAGCAGTCGCGGCTTCTAATTCGTTAATTAATTAATAAACGAGATTACAAATATATAGAGAGAGGATGGTTATGATGTCTTTATTTGACGGTAAAAAAGTAATTATCATCGGCGACAGAGATGGTATACCGGGTCCGGCTATCGAAGAATGCCTGAAGACAACCGGTGCAGAGATCGTTTATTCTGCAACTGAGTGCTTTGTCTGAACGGCTGCCGGCGCTATGGACCTAGAAAATCAAAAAAGGGTTAAGGATTACACGGAACAATACGGAGGAGACAATGTTGTTGTTGTTCTTGGAGCAGCTGAGGCTGAGGCTGCAGGCCTTGCAGCTGAAACCGTAACCAATGGTGATCCAACCTATGCAGGTCCATTAGCAGGAGTCCAGTTAGGACTTAGAGTATTTCATGCAGTAGAGCCCAGCTTTAAGGAAGCAGTAGAAGCAGAGGTATTTGACGAGCAAATAGGCATGATGGAGATGGTATTGGATGTAGATGCCATCATAGCTGAAATGACAAATATGAGAAGCGAATTCACTAAATATTAATATTAAAAAAAAATATTTCCCAAAATTTAGAGAGGGGGGAAACTATGAGCAAACGAGTTGTTCACTACATCAATCAGTTCTTTGCAGGAATCGGTGGAGAAGAAAAGGCTGATATCAAGCCGGAGGTTCGTGAGGGAGTTGTGGGCCCGGGTATGGCCTTGAATGCCGCCTTGGGTCAAGAGGCAGAGATCGTTGCAACCATCATTTGTGGAGACTCCTACTTCAATGAAAACCTTGAGGAGGCTAAGGCTGCAGTATTGGATATGATTAAAGCCCATAAGCCGGATCTATTCATTGCTGGGCCGGCCTTCAATGCAGGCCGTTATGGCGTTGCCTGCGGAACAATTGCAAATGCCGTAAAGGAAGAGCTTAATATACCGGTTTTAACAGGAATGTATATAGAAAATCCCGGAGCAGATATGTTTAAGAAGCATGTATATATCATTGAAACTGGGAATTCGGCAGCAGCCATGAGAACTGCAGTACCGGCAATGTCAAAGCTTGCTTTAAAGCTGCTGAAGGGAGAGGCTATAGGTGCTCCTAAGGAGGATAATTATATAGCAAGAGGCATAAGAAGGAATTATTTTGCCGATGAAAGAGGCTCCAAAAGAGCTGTTGACATGCTGCTAAAGAAAATTAAGGGGGAGGCCTTTGAGACAGAATATCCAATGCCGGACTTCGACAGGGTGGATCCAAACCCTGCTGTAGCAGATATATCAAAGGCTAAAATAGCATTAGTAACCTCCGGTGGCATCGTTCCAAAGCATAACCCTGACAGGATTGAATCCTCCAGTGCTTCAAAGTATGGAAAATATGACATCTCAGGCTTTATGGAGCTTACTGACCTGGACCATGAAACTGCCCATGGCGGTTATGACCCTGTATATGCCAATATGGACCCCGATAGAGTATTACCGGTGGACGTTTTAAGGGATCTGGAGAAGGAAAATAAAATAGGGGAGCTTCATAGATACTTCTATTCAACCGTTGGAAACGGCACCTCTGTAGGGAACTCAAAGGCCTATGCTGCCCAGTTTGCCAAGGAGCTAAGAAATGATGGCGTTCAGGCGGTTATCTTGACCTCAACATGAGGCACCTGTACACGTTGCGGTGCAACGATGGTAAAGGAAATCGAGAGGGCAGGCATACCTGTGGTTCATATCTGTACTGTAGTACCTATCTCATTGACGGTTGGTGCCAACAGAATCGTACCGGCAATTGCCATACCTCATCCATTAGGAAATCCCTCATTAGAGCCTAAGGAGGAAAAAGCCCTAAGACGTAGAATAGTAGAAAAAGCACTAAAGGCTTTATCTACTGAGGTAAGCGGACAAACAGTTTTTGAGGAATAGTAGGCCGGCTGCTGAGGCAGCCGGTTAATCTCATATTCCCTCGCCTTGACCTAAAAGTGGCAAGGTAAAGCTTCAGTATGAATTTGCCTATAATTTTCGGAGGTGAAAGTATGTCCTATGCAGTTGTAAAAGGGGCAGGCTATGTTCTTGTCCATACACCAGATATGATTATTCACAACGGAACGACTCAAACAACGGAAAGAATCGTTAACCCGGAATCTGAATATTTAATCAAGCTGCCAGCACATTTTCGTAGCTATGAGGAGGTAGTCTCATATCCACCAAATCAGGTCTATATCGGCACCATAAGACCGGAGGAATTAAAGTCCTATGAAATGCCCTGGTATAGTCAAAAAGTGGAGGGAGCCCACCGATACGGCAGGCATGGAGAAATAATGCCGCAGGACGAATTTTTAGCTTTATTAAAGCTGGTGGACGTTTTTGATCTTGTAAAGCTGGAGAAGTCCTTTACAAATTCAGTTAAGCCTAAGATAGCTATGCATCCCCTATTGAATGAGGCCTTTGCCGCAAAGCTTAAGGATGGCGAGGACCTAGGAGAGATCGAAAGGCATGTTAAGGACCAGCATGCAGAGCCATTATACCATAATGATAAGCTGGTGGGCTGTGTGAAGCGAGCTCATGATATTGACTCAAACCTAAATGCCCATGTAATACATGAAAACCTAATAGTTAAGGCCTCTGGGGCCCTAGCCTTTATGCATCTGATTCAAAAAAACAATTTAGACGTTACCTCCATTGACTATGTGATAGAATGCTCTGAGGAGGCCTGCGGAGACATGAATCAAAGAGGTGGCGGCAACTTTGCAAAGGCCATAGCTGAGGTGGTAGGTGCCATCAATGCTACAGGCTCCGACACAAGAGGCTTTTGTGCTGCGCCTACCCATGCGCTGATAGAGGCGGCGGCTTTGGTTAAGGCTGGAGTGTTTGAAAATGTCGTCATAGTTGCAGGTGGAGCAGTGGCAAAGCTGGGTATGAACGGTAAGGATCATGTTAAAAAGGAAATGCCTGTGCTGGAGGATGTACTGGGGGGCTTTGCGGTATTGGTAAGCAAAAATGACGGGGTAAGCCCAATCCTAAGAACAGACCTGGTGGGACGTCATAAGGTTGGAACTGGCTCATCACCACAGGCGGTTATAACTGCATTGATAACAGAGCCATTGGACAAGGGTGGTCTGAAAATTACAGATATAGATAAATATTCGGTGGAAATGCAGAATCCAGACATCACTAAGCCGGCAGGCGCAGGGGATGTGCCGGAGGCCAACTATAAAATGATTGCGGCTCTCGGCGTTAAGCGTAACGAGCTAGAGAGAAGCGATGTTCCTCATTTTGGCGAAAAGCATGGCATGCCGGGCTGGGCACCAACTCAGGGGCATATACCATCGGGAGTTCCCTATATAGGGCATGCAATTGAGGCATTTAAAAACGGTGAAATTGAAAGGGCTATGATCGTTGGTAAAGGAAGCCTCTTCTTAGGCCGAATGACAAATCAGTTTGATGGTGTTTCGATAGTAATGGAAAAAAATGATGGTCAGACTGACGTAAAGCCCTCGGGAGTTTCCGAGGAGGAAGTAAAATTAATGATTGCTGAAGCAATGAAAAACTTTGCCTCACACTTATTAAGTAAATAAGGGGTGAATCATATGGCAGAAAACAGAGCTTTGAAGGAAATGGTAGGAAGGGTATTCAATGAAATAGCCGATGCCATAACAACAGGACAGTTCGTTCCCAAAATCCGTATAGGGATTACCACCCTTGGTAGTGAAAAGGGTATCGATAATTTGGTTCAGGGGGCAGAGCTTGCAGCCAAACGGGCATCCGACTACGAGATAGTATTAATCGGACCAAGGGTTGAATCACAGCTTCAGCAATTTGAGGCAAATTCAGAGGATGAAATGCATAGGAAAATGGAGGAGCTTTTGGATAATGGCTCAATTGATGCCTGCGTTACAATGCACTACAGCTTTCCTATAGGGGTTTCTACCGTAGGAAGGGTAGTTACGCCCGGCAGGGGCAGAGAGCTTTTTATAGCCACTACAACCGGCACCTCGTCACCCCATAGAACAGAGGCCATGGTTAAAAATGCCCTATGTGGCATTATAGCTGCAAAGGCCACCGGATTAAAGGCACCAACCGTAGGGATTCTAAATGTAGATGGGGCGAGACAGGTGGAGAGAGCGCTGAAGGAGCTGGCGGACAACGGGTATGCCATAGGTTTTACTGAAAGCGGTCGTTCCGATGGCGGTACAGTAATGAGGGGCAATGACCTGCTGGCAGGGACCCCAGATATTATGATACAGGACACCCTCACTGGAAATATATTGATGAAGATGTTTTCAGCCTATACCACCGGCGGAGACTATGAGTCCACCGGCTATGGCTATGGTCCAGGTATAGGTGAGGGCTATGACAGGGTAGTACTAATATTATCAAGGGCATCCGGCACACCTGTGGTAGCAAATGCAATTCAATATGCAGCAGAGCTGGCCAAGGGTAATCTCAAGGAGGTTGCAAAGCAGGAATTTGCAGCAGCCAGAAGGGCTAATCTCGATGGGATTCTTAAGTCCTTGACAAAGGATACAAGAAGATCAGCAGACGAAGAAAAAGAAGTGGCTGCACCACCACATGAGGTGGTAACTGGTTCGATTTCCGGTATAGATATAATGGAATTAGAGGATGCAGTCAAGGCCCTCTGGCGAAAGGGAATCTATGCAGAGAGCGGAATGGGCTGTACAGGTCCGATTGTAATGGTTAATGAGGGAAAGATTTCAAATGCGATGAAGGTATTAGCTGAGGCTGGCTTTGTAGCAAGAGAAGCAGAACCCTGCTAGCAATTGACCAATGTCTCTTTATTATGGATTATATGCAAGTCAAGACTATAGCCTATATTAAAGCTCCGATGATGTGAATATCATGGGAGTTTTTTATCGTCTTTTAACAGAATACTGTATGCAATAGTTATGCCAAAAAATATTTATTTTTTGTCAAGACTTTAATATAATATAATAAAATGCTATAATATGATTGTGATGTAATTAAGGGCTTCAATATTTTCAAGGCTTTAAGAGCATCAACTAAAATGTAAAAAAATAACTATTTTTATATAAAAAGGGGTGATGAGTGTTATGAAGATGGGATATAATTTACAGCTGGAGCAATCACAGAAGCTTATAATGACGCCTCAATTACAGCAGGCAATACAGATTTTACAGTTGAATTCTATAGAGCTGGATCAGTTTGTTAAGCAGCAGATGGAGACGAACCCCTTTCTAGAGGTCAATGAGGAGCCTGTTGCTGATGATAGGTATCAGGAGGAGCGCCAGCCAAAGGAAATAGACTGGAAGGAGTACTCAGAGAATTATAGTAGGGACAATCATGATTACTCTTCAACCTACTATAACCAAGAAAACGATTTCAGCTATGAAAGCATAGTTTCTGAGGAGACAACCCTCAGGGATCATCTATTGATGCAATACAATATTACAAGGCTGGAAAAAAGATATGGCGAGATAGGAGAATACATTATAGATAGTCTGGATGAAAATGGATATTTAACCATATCTTTGGAGGAGATAGCTGCGGCAACCAGCCTCGGAGTCAATATTGTTGAAGGTATTCTTAAAATAATCCAGACCTTTGATCCTCCAGGAATTGCAGCAAGGTCCCTTAAGGAGTGCCTTCTAATCCAGCTAAGCCATTATGGCCTAAATACAGAGGCTGTGGTGGGGGTTATTGAAAGCTACCTGGAGGAGCTGGCCCAAAACAAATATCCCTACATCGCCAAACAATTGAAAATAACGGTTGAGGATGTTCAGGATATATGTGACCTTATTAGAACTCTGGAGCCAAAGCCCGGAAGGAAGTTTTCCTGCAGCAACCATAGCTATATCACACCGGATGCTGTTATCAAGGAAATTGGTGATGAATATGTCATTATTATCAACGACAATTCCTCTCCAAGGCTTATTATAAGAGAGGACTATAGAAGGCTTTTGGCCAGTGGTGATGACAATGCTGAAACCAATAAATATATCAACGATAAGCTAAATGCAGCAGCATGGCTAATAAGAAGCATAGAGCAGAGACGACAGACCATATACAGGGTGCTGGAGGTTATATTGCAAAAGCAAAAGCCCTTCTTCAAACAAGGGAAGAAGCATCTAAAGCCCATGACACTGAAGGAAATAGCCGATGAAATAGAGGTTCATGAATCTACTGTCAGCAGGGCCACCAACGGTAAATACGTGGAAACCCCTATGGGGACCTTTGAGCTTAAATATTTCTTTACCAGCGGTATAGAGGGCAGTGATGGAGAAGGCGTATCTGCCGAAAGCGTAAAGAGCTTTATAAGAGATATCGTAGCTGCAGAAAACCCTAATAAGCCCCTTAGCGACAGTAAAATCGCAGAAATGCTGGATAAAAAGGGAATGCCTGTTTCAAGACGTACAGTGGCTAAATATAGAGATGACCTGCTGATTGCCTCCTCCTCTAAAAGAAAGCGATATTAATAGCCCGAGAAATCGGGTTTTTTTTATTGTTTAAAATAATGTGTATAGAAATGGTTGCTTCTCCAAAAAATATATAATATAATAAAGGCATAAAAGCATTTTTTTTACCCTGCAAGGGACACAATATGTGCATGAGGGACATATTAAGACCCGTAGAAAAGAGGTGAAGGATGAAGGAAATAATAGAAATCCAAAGGAAGATTATTCCCGAAGCTATAGAAATGCTGGAAAAAAGGTATGAAATTTTAAGAAGCATATTTACTCTTCAGCCTATAGGTAGAAGGGCCCTTGCAAATCACCTGTCAACAGGAGAACGAATCGTCCGGGGAGAGGTGGAGTTTTTAAAAAATCAGGGCCTAATTGACATAAATGCTGCTGGAATGACCATAACCGTAGATGGAGATGAGGTTCTGGATAAGCTAAAGGACATAATCTACTCAATTAAGGGAATTAAAGGTTTAGAAGACGAATTAAAGCGCAAACTAAAGCTGACCAACGTGTATATCGTTGCAGGCGACAGTGACAAGGACCCCTATATATTAAATGAAATTGCAAGGGAGACATCTAAAATAATTGAGAGCCTGGTGAAGGAGAACTACATAATCGGAGTGACCGGTGGCAGCACTATGGCGGCCGTGGCAAAGGGCTTAAACCAGCAAACAAAGGATAGAGGCATAATCGTTGTTCCTGCAAGAGGAGGCTTAGGCACCCGAATGGAGAGTCAGGCCAACACTGTTGCTGCGGAAATGGCAGAAAGGCTTAAGGGGAGCTATCATCTATTGCATGCATCGGATACCCTTAGCGAAAAAATACTTCAGAGTATCATGGAGGACCCAGATATCAGGAAGGTACGAGAGCTGATAAAGCAGGTCAACATACTGGTATTTGGTATAGGCAGGGCAGGAGACATGGCAAATCGGAGGGACCTTTCTCCAGCAGTAATTGAAATTTTGCAGGAAAGAAGGGCTGTTTCCGAAGCCTTTGGCTACTATTTCAACATACATGGAGAAATAGTTTACGAAACCAGAACTATAGGCATTCGATTGGATGATTTTATTGGAATTCCCCACACAATAGGTGTGGCAGGAGGCGCCAGAAAAGCAGAGGCAATTGTGGCCATATCAAAGCTTAAGGACAATCTCTTCTTGGTCACCGATGAGGCTGCAGCTAGAGAGATTTTAGAAAAATATTAAAATAAAAAGAAAAAACTAGGAGGTAGTATTATGAGTGTAAAGGTAGCAATTAATGGATTTGGTCGTATCGGTAGAAATGCATTTAAGATAGCATTGGAAAAGGGAGAGGGCTGGGAGATCGTGGCAATTAATGATTTAACTGACCCCGCGACCTTAGCCCACCTGCTAAAATATGACTCACTTTATGGTAAGTTTGACGGAGAAATTTCAGTTGCTGAAAATGCTATAGTAGTAAATGGTAAAGAAATTAAAATCTTTGCTGAAAAGGACCCTGAGCAGCTGCCGTGGGGAGAGCTTGGTGTAGATATCGTAATCGAAGCAACAGGTATTTTTAGAAGCAAGGACAAAGCCATGAAGCATATAAATGCCGGAGCTAAGAAGGTAATAATCACTGCTCCCGCAAAGAAGGAAGACATAACTATCGTTATGGGGGTTAATGAAGGCGCTTACGATCCAGCTAACCATCATGTAATTTCCAATGCTTCATGCACCACCAACTGTTTAGCGCCATTTGCTAAAATAATTGATGAAAAATACGGAATTAAGAAGGGTCTTATGACCACGATTCATGCATATACAAATGACCAAAGAATTTTAGATTTACCTCATGAGGACTTAAGAAGAGCCAGAGCAGCAGCACAATCAATTATCCCTACAACCACTGGAGCTGCAGAAGCGGTTGCGTTGGTTTTACCACAGCTTAAGGGTAAGCTAAGCGGTATGGCAATGAGGGTTCCAACACCTACTGTATCTGTAGTGGATTTAGTAGTTGAGCTAGGCAAGCCTGCTACAGCAGAAGAAATTAACAATGCTTTAAAGGCTGCCGCAGAGGGTGGGCTTAAGGGTGTATTGAAGTATTCTGATGAGCCGTTGGTATCAACAGATTATCGTCAGGATCCACATTCATCAATTATTGATGGCTTATCAACCTCAGTTATAGGTGATACTATGGCGAAAATCGTTGCTTGGTATGACAATGAGTGGGGCTATTCAGCAAGGGTTGTTGACCTGGTATCCTATGTGGTAAGCAAAGGTCTGTAAAATTGTTATACACCCCTATTTATATATAGAAAAGGCAGCTCAGCTGTTTTTTCTACAAAGGGAGATTAAGGCTCAGGGCTTAATCTTCCTTTGGCTTATCTTTTAACCAATAGGCAAAGCCTTTGACCTTCTAAGTAATAGCAGCAAAATGAAATTTAACCTCTTTGGGTTGTAGGCCTATACTTCATATGTTAATATTTAAATTGAATAAACAGGACATAATTGGCAATATTGCTGAAATTAGCCTTTACTCACATATTATAGGAGGGATGATTCAATGAAAAAGACCTTAAAGGACCTTGATGTTAAGGGAAAGAAAGTATTGGTTCGATGCGATTTTAATGTACCTCAAGACAAAGAGGGTAATATTACAGATGATAGAAGAATAAGGGAGGCACTTCCCACCATTACATATCTATTAGAGGAAGGTGCGGCGGTAATTCTTATGTCCCACCTTGGAAGACCAAAGGGAGAGGCGAATCCTAAATATTCTCTGCTGCCTATTGCAAGACATATCTCCAGCCTATTAAATAAAGAAATTGCCTTTGCAGATGATCCGATAGTAGCTGGAGAAATAGCCAAGGAAAAGGCTGCTGCATTGGTGCCCGGAGAGGTATTGCTGCTGCAAAACGTAAGATACAGAAATGAAGAGGAAAAGAACGATAAGGGCTACTCAAAGGAATTGGCTCAGCTAGGAGAGCTATATGTAAATGATGCCTTCGGTACCTCCCATAGAGCTCATAGCTCAACAGCAGGCATAGCTGAGTTTTTACCCTCTGCAATGGGCTATCTCATCGAAAAGGAAGTAAGGATTATGGGTAAGGCTCTGGAAAATCCAGAAAGACCCTTTGTAGCTATTTTAGGTGGTGCAAAGGTTTCGGATAAAATAGGCGTTATAGAGAACCTTTTAGAAAAGGTTGATACCTTGCTAATCGGTGGAGGAATGGCCTATACCTTCCTAAGGGCCCAGGGGTATGAAATAGGAAAATCCCTGCTGGAGGAGGATAAGCTGGAGCTGGCTAAGAGCCTGGTGGATAAGGCTAAGGCCAAGGGCGTACAGCTTATGCTGCCGGTAGACACTGAGGTTGCTAAGGAATTTGCTGCAGATGCAGAGCATAAAACAGTAGCGATTAATGAAATACCCTCCGATTGGATGGGTCTGGATATAGGGCCTAAGTCAGTTAAGGACTTTGAAGCAGCAGTTAAAAATGCAAAGACAATTATATGGAATGGACCGATGGGGGTTTTTGAAATGCCTGCCTTTGCCGTTGGAACTAAGGCGGTTGCCAGAGCCCTTTCTGAGGTAGAAGGCACAACCATCATCGGCGGTGGCGACAGTGCTGCTGCTGTAGAGCAGCTGGGCTTTGCGGATAAAATGACTCATATTTCCACCGGTGGCGGGGCATCACTAGAATATTTGGAGGGAAAAATTCTTCCCGGTATAGATGTTCTGGAAAATAGGTAGGAGGGAATATAAAATGCGAAGACCAATCATTGCAGGAAACTGGAAGATGTATAAGACAATAGCGGAAGCGGTAGAATTTGTAGAGGCTATTAAGGCTGAGGTAAAAAATACCGACGTAGAGGTAGTGGTTTGCTGTCCCTACACCTGCTTAGCTGAGGTGAAGAAGGCAGCCGGCGCTACAAATATAAAGGTTGCTGCTCAAAACATGCACTGGGAGGATGCCGGTGCCTTCACAGGAGAGATCTCAGCAGATTTTCTAAAGGAAATAGGCGTGGATTATGTCGTAATAGGACACTCCGAAAGAAGACAATATTTTGCTGAGACCGATGAGACAGTGAATAAAAAGGTTTTAAAGGCACTGGAAAAGGGAATAAAGCCAATATTATGCGTGGGGGAGACTCTGGAGCAAAGAGAACAGGGAATTACCTTCGATATAGTTAAATCTCAGGTGCTAAAGGCTCTAGAGGGCGTGGACAATGCAGCTATGGCGGATATCGTAATTGCCTATGAGCCGGTTTGGGCTATAGGCACCGGGAAAACTGCCTCTGCACAGGATGCAAATGAGGTTATTGCATTTATTAGGGAAACCGTAAAGGAAAAATACGACGATATCATTTCAGAGGCCCTACGTATTCAATATGGTGGAAGCGTAAAGCCTTCAAATGCAACTGAAATTATGCAGGAGGATGACATTGACGGAGCTTTAGTTGGTGGCGCCAGCCTGGATGCAGCGTCGTTCTTAGAAATTGTAAATTTCTAGAAGGAGGGTACATTATGAAAAAGCCCGTAGCATTAATTATACTTGACGGCTTTGGCATCAGCAGCTCTGACTATGGAAATGCCATAAAGGCTGCAAGGCTGCCAAATTACAATAGATATGTGAATCAATTTCCCAACACCACGATTGAGGCCAGCGGGCTTGCAGTTGGACTTCCAGAGGGACAAATGGGAAATTCAGAGGTAGGTCACTTAAACATAGGTGCTGGAAGAATCGTATATCAGGAGCTTACCAGAATATCTCAGGAAATAAGAACAGGAGCCTTCTACGAGAATCCTGTATTAAACACTGCGATAGAAGCAGCAAAGGAAAAGGGCAAAGGGCTACATCTTATGGGACTTTTGTCGGATGGTGGCGTTCACAGCCATACAGAGCATTTGTATGCTCTGCTGAGGCTGGCTGCAAAAAAAGGTCTTCAGGAGGTTTATATTCATTGCTTCCTAGACGGCAGAGATACTCCCCCCACCAGTGCACTAGGCTATATGAAGGAGCTTCTGGAAAAGCTTAAGGAAATTGGTGTAGGCAAGGTGGCAACCGTATCAGGTCGATACTATGCAATGGATAGGGACAATAGATGGGATAGAGTTAAATTAGCCTATGATGCTATGGTACTGGGAGCTGGAAGAACGGCTGATTGCCCTGTAAAGGCAGTTGAAGCAGCATACGAGAACGGAGAAAATGACGAGTTCGTTATGCCTACAGTAATCCTAGACAATGGTGCTGCTCATACCATTGACTCCGAGGATTCGATTATCTTCATAAACTTTAGACCCGATAGGGCGAGACAGCTGACCCGTGCCTTTATGGATGATGAATTTAAAGGCTTTGTCAGAGAAAAGGGCATTTTTCCATTGCATTATGTCAGCATGACCCAATACGATAAGAGCATAGTCGGGGTAAAGGTTGCCTATGAGCCCCAAAGCCTTAAAAATACAATAGGCGAATACCTAAGTGGTCTGGGAGTTAAGCAGTTTAGGATAGCCGAAACGGAAAAATACGCCCATGTCACCTATTTCTTTAATGGTGGAATAGAGGCCGAATACCCCGGAGAGGATAGAAGCCTGATACCATCACCCATGGTGGCAACCTATGACCTAAAGCCTGAAATGAGTGCCCAGGAGGTTACAGAGGAGCTGTTGAAGGCATTGGAGGAAAATAAGCATGACTTTATAGTGCTTAACTTTGCAAATCCCGATATGGTTGGACATACAGGGGTATTTGATGCAGTTGTAAAGGCGCTGGAAACTGTAGACAGCTGTTTGGGTAAAGTGGTAGATGCAATTCTTGAGAAAAGTGGCAAGGTAATCATCACCTCAGATCATGGAAACTCAGAGGAGCTGTTGGATGAAGCCACCGGAGCACCAGTAACAGCCCATACATTAAATCCTGTTCCTTTAATTATTGCAGGAGTGGGCAAGGTAGCGCTTAGAGAGGGTGGAAGGCTATGTGATATAGCACCAACGCTGTTGGATATGCTGGGACTGCCTAAGCCAGAGGAAATGACCGGAGAAGCCCTAATAATTAAGGGCTAGAATATAAATTAATATGGATAAGGAGAGATAAAAATGACGATTATAAGCGAAATTTATGCAAGAGAAATATTAGATTCAAGAGGAAATCCTACAGTAGAGGTTGAGGTTTATCTTGAAAGCGGAGTAATCGGTAAGGCAATAGTGCCTTCAGGAGCCTCCACAGGAGCCTTCGAAGCAGTTGAGCTAAGAGATGGTGACAAAAGCAGATACTTAGGTAAGGGTGTTCTTCAAGCGGTAAGCAACATCAATGAAATCATTGCTCCTGAAATAATTGGCTTTGATGCCATCGATCAGGTTGGTATAGATACAGCTATGATCGAGCTTGACGGAACTGATAACAAAGGAAAGCTAGGTGCAAATGCAATCCTTGGTGTTTCTATGGCAGTAGCTAGAGCCGCTGCAGAAGCATTGGATTTGCCATTATTCCAATATTTAGGTGGAGTAAACGCTAAGCAGCTGCCAGTTCCTATGATGAACATATTAAATGGTGGCGCTCATGCCGACAACAATGTGGATATTCAAGAGTTTATGGTTATGCCGGTGGGGGCAGCAACCTACAAGGAAGGCTTAAGAATGGGCGTTGAAATCTATCATAACCTTAAGTCAGTATTAAAAAGCAAGGGCTTAGCTACAGGTGTAGGTGATGAAGGTGGTTTTGCACCAAACCTTGCATCAAATGAGGCGGCAATTCAGGTGATTATGGAGGCTATAGAAAAGGCTGGCTACAAGCCGGGAGTGGATATCAAGCTGGCATTAGACGTTGCTGCTACAGAGCTATATGATGAAGAGAAGAAGGTATATACCTTAGCGGGAGAAGGCGTGGCAAAAACCTCAGCAGAAATGGTAGACTACTATGAATCCTTAGTAAATAAATATCCTATTATCTCAATTGAGGATGGCTTAAGCGAAGAGGATTGGGATGGCTGGAAGCTTTTCACTGAAAGATTGGGCAACAGAATTCAAATTGTTGGAGATGACCTGTTTGTAACCAATACCAAGAGATTGGAAAGAGGTATTCAAACATCTACTGCAAACTCAATTTTGGTAAAGGTAAACCAAATCGGTACAATCACAGAGACGCTTGATGCTATAGAAATGGCAAAGAGGGCTGGATATACCGCGGTTATCTCCCATCGTTCAGGGGAGACAGAGGATTCAACAATAGCGGATATAGCTGTGGCTGTAAATGCAGGACAAATCAAGACAGGTGCACCTGCCAGAACAGATCGTGTTGCAAAATACAATCAGCTTCTTAGAATTGAGGATGTACTGGGAAATACAGCACAATATAAGGGCAATGGCGTGTTCTACAACATAAAATAGTAAGCAAGTATAAAATATACAATTAATACCAATAATAATAAGGGTGGCTTGCTTGCCCTTATTATTATTTTTAAGAAATACTGAATTTTCATTCCTTAATGCTAATAATTATAATGTAAAAATACGAAGGACGCAGGATATGGAAAGACACATATGATCCCTTGAGATTTGAATTAATTGGTTGCTTTTCCTCAGGGGCTGTGTTAAAATATTCATGTTAATCTGTCGTATAGGAGGTGGAGAAATGAGAATAGTTTTAATGGTAATTCAGGTTATCGTATCATTAATATTAATTGGAAGTATTTTATTACAATCTGGTAAAAGTGCTGGTTTATCTGGTTCAATTACTGGAGGAGCAGAGCAAATATGGGGCAAACAAGGTAGAGGCTATGAGGGCATGCTAAGTAAGGTAACTTCAATTGCAGCAGCAATGTTCTTAATTGTTGCTATAGCTTTAGTTGCAATTCAAAGATAAATATAAAACTGAATAAGTTTAAGGAGGAGCACTTTAAAATGGATTTTACTATTCTTGCACCGATTGTAGGCATCATCGCATTAATATTTGCTTACATACTTGCATCAAAGATTAATCGTGTAGATGTTGGTACTGAAAGAATGAAGGAGATTTCATCTTATATCCATGAGGGTGCTATGGCTTTCTTAACAAGAGAATATAAAGCTCTTGTTATTTTTGCTTTAGTACTTTTTGTTGTGTTAGGCTTTGGTATTGGTTGGCCTACTGCCATATGCTTTCTAGTAGGAGCTGTATTCTCAGGTTTAGCTGGTTTCTTTGGTATGCAGGTTGCTACTAAGGCGAACGTTAGAACTGCAAATGCGGCAATGCAAGGCGGTATGAATAAGGCCTTAAGTGTAGCCTTTTCAGGCGGCGCAGTAATGGGCATGTCAGTAGTTGGTTTGGGATTGCTAGGAGTAGGTGGACTTTATTTATTTCTTAATCTTTCCAATTCACCAACGGATACTGCTAGCATCATTACAGGCTTTGCATTAGGTGCATCATCAATCGCATTATTTGGACGTGTTGGTGGTGGTATATATACAAAGGCAGCAGACGTTGGAGCTGACCTTGTTGGTAAGGTTGAAGCTGGAATTCCGGAGGATGACCCAAGAAACCCTGCAGTTATTGCAGATAACGTTGGTGACAATGTTGGTGACGTTGCAGGTATGGGAGCAGATTTATTTGAGTCCTATGTTGGATCTATTATATCTGCTATTGCTTTAGGCTTATTAGCATATGATGTAGCGGGCGCCTTCTTTACATTAATGCTGGCTGCAGTAGGTATTGTTGCATCAATTATCGGAACCTTCTTTGTTAAGGGAGACGAAAATACAGATCCGCAAAAATCATTAAAAATGGGTACTTATGTAAGCGGAATTATTACTATTATTGCTACTTATTTCTTAAGTACAAACATACTTGGAGATACAAAGGGCTTCTATGCCGTAGTTACAGGTCTGGTTGTTGGTATAGTAATCGGACAGCTAACAGAGATTTATACGTCATCAAGCTTTAAATATGTAAAGAGAATCGCAAAGCAATCTGAAACAGGACCAGCTACAACAATTATAAGTGGACTAGCAGTAGGGATGCTTTCAACTGCTTGGCCGATCATATTAATTGCAGTTGGAATCTTGATTTCATATGGCGTAGCTGGATTATTTGGTATCGCATTAGCAGCAGTAGGCATGCTGGCAACAGCAGGTATGACAGTAGCAGTTGATGCATACGGTCCAATAGCTGACAATGCAGGTGGTATTGCGGAAATGTGCGATCTGCCTAAGGAAGTAAGAAAGATTACAGATAAATTGGACTCAGTTGGTAACACTACAGCTGCTATGGGTAAGGGCTTTGCAATAGGTTCTGCAGCATTAACTGCATTGGCTTTATTCGCAACCTACACAGCTGCTGTTGGTTTAACTTCTATTGATATCACAAAGCCTTCTGTAATTGCCGGTATGCTGATTGGTGGAATGCTGCCATTCCTATTCTCTGCAATGACTATGGAGGCGGTTGGAAAAGCTGCTTTTGAGATGATTGAAGAGGTAAGAAGACAGTTTAGAGAAATACCTGGTATTATGGAGGGGACAGGGAAGCCTGAATATGCAACCTGCGTGGATATCAGTACAGCAGCTGCTCTTAGAGAGATGATTGTTCCGGGAATATTGGCGGTAGTTTCTCCAATAATCATCGGAGTGCTTTTCGGATCAGATGCAGTAGGTGGACTATTGGCAGGATCATTGGTGTCGGGAGTTCTTTTAGCTATCATGATGGCAAATGCCGGTGGAGCATGGGATAATGCTAAGAAATACATCGAAGAAGGAAATCATGGCGGTAAGGGAAGCGAGCCTCATAAGGCTGCAGTTGTTGGTGATACAGTAGGAGATCCCTTCAAGGATACCTCCGGTCCATCAATTAACATTTTAATCAAATTAATGACGATTGTATCAGTAGTATTTGCCCCATTGTTCCTAAGATATGGCGGCATGCTAATGAGATTGTTTGACTAAAAGCATACAGAGCCCTTAATCAGTCGATTAAGGGCTTTTTTACTAATAGGATGGATTTATCTATCCCAATAAAGTAATCAGGTGATTTAAAATGCATCATATAGGTATAATTAGTAAAGGGGGCAAATTAAATGACGATAAGTGTGTTGCTAAAGCATTTCTCACTGCCGCTAACAATATATTTTATTTACAGCCTTAGTATTAGCTGTATTACCTTTGGTGTAATGGGCTATGATAAGTATATGGCTGTAAAAAAGCTTCGAAGAGTACCGGAGAATCTACTCCTGCTATTGGCTATCATTGGGGGAGCCTTAGGAGAGTTAATAGGGATGGTGGTTTTTCATCATAAGATAAGCAAGAAGAAATTCTACATAGGAGTACCGTTATGTATACTGCTAAATAAGCTATTTTCAATAATCATGCTGTACTACTACCTATAATGTCGTTTTAAAGTATTTCCTCGGAAATACATAACATAAATAAATAGTAAAATGCAAATAATGAATATAAAATTTAGTTTAAACGCAAAGGAGGGGTTGACTTGACAATAAAAGAACGTATTGTTGAATTTATGAGGGAATCTGCATATAATCCAATGCTGGAGGAGGAACTGGCGGAGGCCCTTACAATATCTAAAAAGGACCAAAAAAAGTTTGCCGGTATATTGGATGAAATGACAGCAGAGGGATTGATTATAAAAACAAGAAAGAAACGCTATGGCGTACCTGAAAGAATGGGTCTTATAGTGGGTAGATTACAGGGTAATGCAAAGGGCTTCGGCTTTGTCATATCAGACTATGAGGATGTTGCTGACGTTTTTATAGCCGCCAACCTAATGAATGGGGCAATGCATAATGACAGAGTTATAGCTAGAGTGAATACCTTAAATACCAACAGCAAAAGAGCAGAAGGCGAGATCATCAGAATATTAGATAGGGCAAACTTTGAAGTGGTTGGAACCTATGAGGAAAGCAGAAATTTTGGCTTTGTAGTACCGGATGATCCAAGAATAAATGCGGATATTTATGTATCTAAGGGTGATAGCCTTAAGGCCAAGGACGGTCATAAGGTGGTTTGTGAGATTACAAGATGGCCTGAGGCCAGAAGAAACCCTGAGGGCAAAATTACAGAAATTTTAGGCTTCAAGGATGATGGAGAAACCAATATTCTGGCTATTATACGAAAGCACAAGCTGGATTTAGAGTTTCCAGAGGCTGTAATCAGTGAAACAGACGCCATACCAGAGGAAATTCCAGAGGAGGAAATAGCTCGAAGGACAGACCTGAGGGGCCTAAGGATGGTTACCATAGATGGTGCCGATGCCAAGGACCTGGATGATGCAGTTTCGGTAGAGAGGCTGGAAAACGGCAACTATAGACTAGGAGTACATATAGCCGATGTCAGCCATTATGTGAAGGATGGAACAGAGTTAGATAAAGAGGCTGTAAAACGCGGCACCAGCGTCTATTTGGTGGACCGAGTTATACCTATGCTGCCACAGAAGCTTTCAAATGGGGTTTGCAGCTTAAATCCAAAGATTAACCGTCTGTCCTTAACCTGTATGATGGAGATAGATAAGCATGGCAAGGTGGTAGAGCACCAGATCATGGAGTCGGTTATAAATATTGACGAACGAATGATATATGAGCATGTTTCAGATATACTGGAAAAGGATGATCAGGAGCTGAAGGAGAAGTATGAGGGCCTGGTGGAGGACTTTAAGCTTATGGAGGAGCTGAGCTTAGTCCTGAGGAATAAGAGGGAGGCCAGGGGAGCAATAGACTTCGACTTCCCAGAGGCTAAGGTTATACTGGACGAAAAAAGCAGGCCAATAGAGATTAGAAAGTACGAGCGAAGGATTGCTAACCGCATTATAGAGGAATTTATGCTGGTATGTAATGAGACGGTGGCAGAGCACTTCTACTGGTTGAATGTACCCTTTGTCTACAGAATTCATGAGGACCCCAGCGAAGAAAAGATGGAGGATTTTAATAAATTCATACATAACTTCGGCTATCATCTGAAGGGACTTAATTCAGAGGTTCATCCAAAGGCCCTGCAGGAGCTTCTAAAGAAGATAGAGGGCACAAAGGAAGAGGCTGTTATAAATACCTTGATGCTAAGGTCCTTAAGAAAGGCCAGATATGCACCAAGCAATACCGGACACTTCGGACTGGCAGCAGAGTATTATTCTCACTTTACATCGCCGATCAGAAGATATCCTGACCTAATCATCCATAGAATCATTAAGGCGGTAATATCCAAGAAAGCCACAGATGGCTGGTTAAAGAAAATGAATGGCTGTGTAGGCTATTTTGCCGACCAATCCTCAACCAGAGAAAGAGCTGCAGAGGAGGCCGAAAGGGAAACTGTAGACCTGAAGAAGGCAGAATATATGCAAGGTCATATAGGAGAGGTCTTCGAGGGTATCATATCAAGCATCACCTCCTTTGGTATGTTTATTGAATTAGACAACACCATCGAAGGGCTAATAAGATTAAGCTCGCTGGAGGATGATTATTACAATTTTGATAGTCAAAATCTGATCTTAACCGGTGAACGCAAAAAAAGAGTATTCCGAATTGGAGATGTAGTGAAGATTCAGGTTACCAAGGTAAATGTTCAGATGAAGGAAATAGATTTTATGCTGGTTGAGAGCTAAAACACATACAGGAGAGGTTCGCCTCTCCTTTGAATTTTACCTCGATAGCTATAAGTAAGATTATAATAGCTAGGGAATAATCATATAAATAATAAAGTGTTACAGGGTAAGGGGGGAGACCAAATGCCGATAGCCTATGGTTTTACAATACTACTGTTTCTAGCACTGCTGGTTGAGGTGCTTTCAATAGCATTAAAGGTTACGGGACTGGATATGGATAAGGCAAGGTTTCAGGTAATCTCAATAATTACCCATACCGGCTTTACAACAAGAGAATCGGAATTAATAACCCAGCATCCAACTAGAAGAAAAATAGTAGAGGGACTGATGCTGGTAAGCTATGTCACTACCGCTACCTTTATTAGTATAATAATAAGTGCCCTAAGGAGTCATCAGGAGTTCATGTTTTTTACATTCTTGGCTGCGCTGGCACTGGTTTTAATACTCCTGCTATTTAGAAATAAAAGGATGTTAGATAGGCTTGAGTCAATGATAGAAAGGCAAATAGTTAAACAGATGAAGAATTATAGTAAAAACAAGACGGTAGAAGAGGTGCTTAGGCTTAACGACGAATATGGCGTAGCAGAATTTATAATAGATGAGGATAGCTCATTGCTGGGTTTACCCCTTAAGAGTTCAGGCTTAAAGCAAAACTATATACAGGTTCTTAATATTGATAGAGGCTCCCACATGGTGCATTTTCCTAAAAATGATCTTGTGTTTCAGCTGGGTGATAAGGTAGTGGTTTATGGACTCATCAGCAGCATAAAGGAACTAGTGATAATTGAAAAAATCCTTTAGAAAATAAGGGGAATCAAATAAAAGATAGATTATATTATTAAAATAGTCAATGCGTGGCCACAAGAGGGTTGGAAGATATTGAAAATACATGCAATATTGACTTTAGGCCTATATTGTGGTATGATACTAGAAGTCTCTAAAGGAGTCTTTTGCAGAGGGTGATGTGGAATGGAAAGCAAAGGTGTAAAGATACTATCAACAAATAAAAAGGCTAGGTTTGACTTTTTTGTAGAGGAAACCTATGAATGCGGAATTGAGCTGAAGGGGACGGAGGTTAAGTCTATCCGTCAGGGCAAGATCAACATTCGTGATGGCTATGCCAGAGTCGAAAACAGTGAGGTCTTTTTGAATAATGTTCATATAAGCCCCTATGAAAAGGGAAATATATTTAATGTGGACCCTCTAAGAACAAGAAAGCTTCTGCTGCATAAGCAGGAGATTCGGAAGCTTATAGGCTATACACAGCAAAAGGGCTACACCCTGATTCCATTAAGCATTTATTTAAAGCAGGGACTAATCAAAGTAGAGCTTGGTGTTGCAATCGGTAAAAAGCTGTATGACAAGCGAGAAGCAATAGCCAAGAAGGACGCCCAAAGAAGGATCGAAAAGGAATTGAGAGAACGACAAAGGGCGTAAAAGAGTTAGTGAATGGTGAGTAATAAATAGTGAATAGTGAATAACGAATGGTGTATAGTTATTAAAACCGTGAAGTAATCAGTACCGACCAGTTAATAATGGATATAATCGTCCATTAATATAAAACATGGGGGCGTACAGGTTTCGACGGGGGTTTAGAGTCTTGAGTAGCGAGCCGTGTTTTGCTTGGAATCACGTAAAAAAACTGGGCAAAAAAGATAAACGCAAACAATAATTACGCTTTAGCGGCTTAGTTCCGCTCGTCTCTACCTAGCCTCCTGCCGTTAGGATAGGGGCGTCAAATATGCAGGGAACGGCTTAAGGGGTGTCTCGACCTTAAGTGGCATTATCGGGGCTGGCTGAGTCTGGAACCTGTTGTTGGGTGTCAGGTAAGGCGAGAAACTAAAACAACAACTGCGCTCGGAGAAGCTGAAGGTGAAGGGCCTTCGGACAGGGGTTCGATTCAAAAAAAGAGTCGCCTTGTAGGGTGACCTGCAAGTGAAAATCTGGCTTACATCGGTGAAACCGTAACGTAAAGACGACGGCAATACCGAGGGGTAAAGGGAGAAATCCTGAAGCCCTGTATCGACTCATAGGCTCCTAAGGCTTAGGCTAGGGAGTACTAGGATGGAAGGAAATGAATCTGATTGGGGACATTCCCCAACCATTGAGGCATGCATCCATAGGGGTGTGTTCCCTTACATTAAATTTCTCCTTCCATAACACGCCAGAGGGCTTCGTAAGAAGTTCATGATATAGTCAGCGCTATTGGAAACAATAGAATAAGTGTCCCCTCGCCTCCACCAATTAAATGAGAATCCTACTGTGATATGCAGTAGGATTTTTTATATTCTCAAAGTTATTCGCAATGTCGAAATTAGGCGAAGAAAAGATGGAGGTATTTGTAAAGATTTGAGGAAATTTATAACATTGATTGTTATAGAAAATCAGATGTGTAGGGGTACTACACGAAGCTTAAAATTTAAAAACTAGAAATGAGGAGTTGTATATGATTGGAGATTTAAGATTAGTTAGGGTTGAAACAAAATTGAAAGAATTTTTTGATGATAAAATTACATATAATGATTTAAGAGATGGAGCCACAGAAGAAGAAAAATTTAATGCCATGCTTACCAGGAACCTGGCTGCATGTTCTATTAATATTATGACAAACGCAGAATATGACATTTGTGGAAAATCAATCACAGACGGTTATTGCGATAATGGCATAGATGCAATATATGTTGATGAAATAGAAAAGAGATTAATATTGATTCAATCAAAATGGAGTAAGAATGCTTCTGGATCTATTGATGTGGGGGAAGTTCATAAATTTATCGCAGATGTAAAAAAACTTACGAACTTTGATTTCTCTGGATTTAATGACAGAATACTTGCTAAAAGAAATCAAATTCAAGAGGCATTAGCTGATATAAACTACAGAATTGAATTAGCAATCATCTATTCGTCAGATGCTAAGTTTTCGCCAGAGTGTCAAACTGAGATGGATTTATTTTGCGAAGTAATAAATCAACATGATGAAACAGATATATTGAGTTATAGGATAATAAAATTAAAAGAAGTATATGAGTTTTTAGCAAAGGGCGCATCCTCAAATAAAGTAGATTTAGAAAATGTAGATATAAGGGATTGGGGCGTTGTCGAGCATAATGAAAATGTTCGGTCTTATTATGGAACCATATCAGCTGAGATGTTAGTAACTTGGTGGGATAAATATAAAACTTCATTATTAGAAAAAAACATAAGATCATTTAAAGGTGATACCGAAGTCAATAGAAATCTAATACGAGTACTAACTGAAGAACCGGAGAATTTTATATATTATAATAATGGTATTAAGTTAATAGCTCAAAATATTAATAGGGCTGCCCAATATAGTACTGACAGAAAAGTTGGAATATTTTCTCTTGAAAATGCTAGTATTGTTAATGGAGCTCAGACATATGGTTCAATTGTGGAAGCTTACAAAATTAATTCAGAGCAAGTTAAAAAAGCTAAGGTTTTTATCCATGTAGTAAATTTAAAGAATCAACATGAAAAATTTGGTGAATACGTTACAAGGGCGTCTAACACACAAAATAAAGTGGACGGTAAAGACTTCGCTGCACTTGATCCAACTCAAGAGAAACTTAGAAACGAGTTGTTGATGGATGGAATTGACTACATCTATAAGACAGGTGAGACTAGTAGTTCGTATATTAAATCGTGTAATCTGGATGAAGCGACAGTTTCACTTGCATGTTTCGGTGATGACTTATCTGTTGTCACAAATGTAAAAAGAGCTTATGGTAGCATTTTTGATAATATTGAAAAATCTCCTTATAAGAAGATATTCAATCCTTTGACTAGCTCTTACAGTCTTTGGAACTCAGTAATGCTACATAAAGAAATTGAGAAAATTTTGATTGAATTGAACTCAGGAAGCTGGGGAATAAAAAGTTTAATCATAGCTCATGGCAATAGGTTTATCGCCCATGTAACCTATGATATTATAAAAGGGCAGTTTCCAAACTTCAAGTCAAGTTATTGCAGTTTTGAGGACAAGTTTTTAAATAGATTAAAAAGCATAGTTAATGCAGTTGTTGACAATATAGTAATAATAAAAAATGATTTATATGCCGATGCATACCCTGCTAATATATTTAAGAATAACACAAGGTGTTATAGTATAAAAGAAGAACTCATAAAAGAATATGACAATATAAGAGAATCTTTAAATGAAGACTTTTAAATATGATTACTATTTCACTGGGAACCTTTGATTACAATATACGCTTGAAAATAGTGTAAATCGTCAAATTAAACCCGGAAAGATAGTCAAATTAAATTAGGGAAATAAGAGAAATCTAGTCAAATTATTTCTGAACATAGTCACTTTAAATCAGAATGTCGTCAAATTAAAAAGGAGCCGAAGCTCCTTTAAATATCAGTTTACTGATGTGCCTGGTAGATAATTTCATCATCTACTGTGTCTGTCTTTTTTAGCACAGGCTGCAATGTCTTGACCCTAAGTTGTATAATCAGGGCTGGTCAAGCTTGAAACCTGTTGTTGGGTGTCAAAGGAGACGAGAAACTAAAACAACAACTGCGCTCGAAGAAGCTGAAGGTGAAGGGCCTTCGGATAGGGGTTCGATTCCCCCTCGCCTCCACCAATAAATGATCATGAAAGCCGTATTGAGTCTGATGACTTGATACGGTTTTTTGTGTGCATAAAGATATTGAGATTAAGAAATCGGCCTCTAAAGTGACATCGATAATATGATTCATATTGACGATGATTTACGATTATTTCAAAATATAGTAATAAAAATAAGTAAAATAGAGATTTATGTTATTCTTAATATAGGTATTTTAAAGAAATTTTTATTTGCACCGAACCTTTTTCCTATTTAGTGTGTATATTTAGGTGAAATGTATACATTGAGAAATATATTGTTGGAGGGATTTTATTGAACAAGGAAATTTCCAAAGAAACTGCTGAAATGATCTTTAATAAACATAATAACTATACATACAGGATTGCTCTATTCCTTGCGAAATCAAAAACCTTAGCTGACGACATAACACAGGAGACTTTCCTACAGGTATTTAGAAAGTACCATACCTATGATACTACAAAGCCTATAGAACCATGGCTTTATAAAATTACACTAAACATCACACGCAACACTATACGAAAACAGAGATGGCTGAGCTTTAGAGACCAGCTTCCAGAAGATACTGCTTCTGACAATACAGAAGGTATAATATTGAAAAATGAAGAGGAAGAAATCATATGGAAAGCAGTTGATTCCTTAACTCATAAAAGCAAAGAAGTAATTTTACTTCATTATTATGCTGATCTAAAGCTCGTTGATGTTGCAGATATTTTAGGAATTCCTCTAGGTACATGTAAATCTAGGCTTAATTCAGCTTTAACAAGTCTGAAAAAACAATTGAGTAAAACAAATTTTAGTATATTAGGAGGGTATTATGGAACAATCTGAATCAAAATTTAACAATACCTTTAAAAGTGTACTAGATAGTGCTTCATCGGGTATGGTCTTTGAATCATTATGGAGTATACATAGCAATAAAGACAAAGTCAGATTCAAATATAAGAGAACAGTCTTAATTCCATTCGTAGCTGTTTTTACTCTGTTTCTCTGCATTACAATAGGTTATACATATTCACGTATAGTAGATAATACCGATTTATCATTTATAGATGATCCTGCCATTGTCGGAAACTGGGAAGCTGTCGATTTCGTAAAAGAGATTGAAGAATTCAATCCAGAGAAACCCTATTTTGAGACAGAACTATACCTAAATAATTTGGTGTTTATTAAGGATGGAAGAATGCTGGACAGAATAGAAAATACCAATCTAGTTGGCACCAGTAGTAGATGGACAAAGGGTGTTATCATCAATGAAGCTATGAAAACCGCCAGCAAATACGTAATCAAAGATATCGAAGGAAGTAGCTATATGTTTATGGAGTGGAAAAGTGGAGACTATACACATTGGGGGATGAAGCCTGGGTATTATGTCCTTAAGAAAATAGACAGCGAAGATTACTCCAATTATCAGGTAACTAGAGTAGAAGATAATATAGAGTATCCGTTTGTAGACAATCCCGAAATGTTAGGGAAGTGGAGAAGTGTTGATATTGTCAATAATGTGAAAGACTTTAACCCTGAGAAGTTAAGATGGAAGGATACTCTATATGTAAAAGAGATAAACATAATAGAAGATGGTAGATTGACTATGGAGTTTCGTAGTAACCATAATTCCACCAACCTTAGTTGGACAGAAGATGTAATTATAGATCATAATAAAGCAACTGCCAGTAAATGTATTATCAAAGAAATTGATGGTAAGACCTACATGTTCTATGAATGGAAGAGTGGAGACTATACATTACGTGGTATGCAGCCTAATTATTATGTATTAAAAAAAATTAAGTAATATAGCCAGTGTCTTAGTAAATTACAGATCCAGATCTGCTGTTAAAAGATACTATTTCAAATTTTTGTTACGAGGAGTGTTTATATGAAGAAACTAATAATAATTCTTTTGGTGATCAGTTTAATTGTGGTAGGCTGTGCACCTAGTACAAATAAACAAGTAAGCATGAAAGATACTATAAATAACAAGGTGAATCCTGAAACAAATCAAAATGAACCCCAAAAGACCAGTGAAGAAGATGATGAATTTGAAGAAAAATACAAATATAATGAAATTGTATCAAAGCCCATCAAGCTAGAGATTACTTCAAAACCCAGTCCATTAGCTTTTTTGGGAGACCGAGGAAAGCTAGATAAGATACTAGAATATAATCCAGGGGATGTAAACGCATTCCAAATAGATTTTAGAGGATATGATTTAAGTCATTTAGAGATTAGTCAAGATAGTTTAGATGATTTAAAAGAAGGAAGCTTTAATACAGCAACAAAATGGCCTGAGAAATTACCAGAGGGATTTAATCCAGTGGAAGTAATGAAGATTGGTAAAAATCCAGGACTTAATGTGAGGGAGTTACATAAACAAGGAATAACAGGAAAAGGTATTGGGATTGCAATTATTGACCAAAAACTTCTTGTTGAGCATAATGAATATAAAGACCAATTAAAGCTATATGAAGAGATTAATATTTCTGATAGAGATGACCGGGCAACAATGCATGGAGCTGCAGTAGCATCTATTGCTGTAGGAAAAACAGTAGGAGTTGCCCCAGAAGCAGATTTATATTATATAGCTGAAACCCACGGTGAATACAAGGATCAGGGATTTGAATGGGATTTTACATGGCTTGCCATTTCTATAGATAGGATATTAGAAGTAAATAAGACATTACCCGTTGATAAAAAAATCAGAGTAATATCTATTTCAGTAGGCTGGTCTTCTAATCAAAAAGGCTATAAAGAAACTATGGAGGCTGTTGAAAGAGCAAAGGAGCAGGGAGTTTTTATTGTTTCTTCATCTCTGGAAGAAACCTACGGATTGAGATTTCATGGTATTGGCCGAGATTGGTATGCTGATCCAGATGATTATAACTCATATACTCCAGGATGCTGGTGGGAAAGTAGATTCTATTCTTCTGATTATCGTTTATTTGGAACATTGCTAGTTCCAATGGATGAAAGGACTACAGCAAGCCCTATTGGAAATAACGACTATGTGTATTATTCGCAGGGGGGCTGGAGCTGGTCAATCCCTTACATAGCAGGCTTATATACACTAGCTTGTCAGGTTAACCCAGAAATTACACCAGAGGAATTCTGGAGGGCAGCCCTAGAAACTGGTGATACTGTAGAGCTTCATAAGAGTGGTAAGAATTACAAGCTTGAGAAAATTGTTAATCCTGTAAAGTTAATAGAGCTGTTACATGTGGCTAACTAACCTCAACACATAACTAAAATTAAAGGGAGAAATTCCGAAGTCCCGTATCGACTCATAGCTCCTAAATCGTAAGAGATGAAGTACTAGGATGGAAGGGTAAAAACTGTAAAAAACCCTTCATAACACGCCAGAAGTGTTAAGTTGAAAGATATGTAAAGACTTAAGTTCAAGATTTAGTCAGCACCATTGGAAACAATGGAATTAGGTGTCCCCTCGCCTCCACCAATTTAAGGTGAACCCTACTGTGAATGCAGTAGGGTTTTTTAGATGGAGAAAAACCTGCTCAAGAAATCCTCTTTTACTTTTAACATATCAGAAGAATAACGTCCATTTCTTGGTGTGCAATTTTGTATGCACTTAAAATTAGCTGTGCACGTTTTCTTTTTTGATTGTATCTTACCAAATCCGGTTTTTAGTTGTATCCATTCGAATAGTTCTAACGTTTTTGAAGTGATTGAGATGCACGGTGCACTTTTATATATTAAAGTATGGCGATGGAAAAAATACTCAATTCTTAGAAGGAAATGGAAACTGTGTAGAGAATAGTAAAAAATGTAGAGATTATAAGAAAAATCAAATAATTTGTTAAATGAGGGGATACAATGGGATAATTGTTAGAGAAATAAACACTAATCAGTTAGTTGTGTCATTCAATTATAAAGCCGATTTGGTCAATAAGATTAGAAGTATTGAAGGAAGAAATTGGGATGCAGAACAAAAACATTGGATTATTCCTAACACTCCAGATTGTAGGATGAAGTTAAATGAACTATTTAAGGATGAAAAAATTGAATGGATAGATATAAGCATCATAGTTCTATCAAAAGAATATTGCAGTAATATTATAGAAACTGAACAAAAAATGAGAAGACAGCTTATTCTAAATGGATTTTCTCAAAAAACAATAAAGGCATATACTGGACATGTTAAACGGTTCCTAAAACACGTAGATATAAAAGTAGAGGAGCTAACAACACAGGACGTTGAAAATTATATGTATACATTATTAAATGATCAAAGAAATAGTCATTCTTATGTTAATCAAGCAGTGAGCGCTCTAAAGATTCTGTTTAATGATGTTCTAAAGAAAGAAAATATTTTACTTCGAATACCAAGACCTAAGAAAGAGAAAAAGCTTCCAGATGTCCTTGCAGAAGTGGAAGTAATAAAAATACTCAACTCATTAGCTAGTGAAAAGCATAAAGCCATTTTGTTTCTAATTTATTCCGCTGGATTAAGGGTGAGTGAGGTTGTTAGACTTAAGGTTAATGATATTGATTCAAAAAGAATGCTAATTCATATACGTCAGGCAAAAGGTAGAAAGGATAGATATACTTTATTATCTCATGCAGCTCTAAAAGTACTAAGAAAATATGCAATAATTGAGAAACCAAAAGACTGGCTCTTTCCCGGGGGAAATGAAGGTGAATTTTTAACCGAGAGATCAGTACAGAAGATATTTAAAAAAGCTTGTACACAGGCTAAAATAACAAAGGAGGTCTCTGTGCATGTTTTAAGACATTCTTTTGCTACTCATCTTTTGGAAGGGGGAACAGATTTAAGGTATATTCAAGAATTATTAGGACATCAGAGCACAAAAACGACAGAAATCTATACTCATGTAAGTAAACATAAATTGAATCAAATAGTGAGTCCATTGGATAGATTATACAAGGAATAAAATACACCAATAGTAAGCATTACCGAAATCAAGTTCGCGAATACCACTAATATGGAATGAAAAGCGAACTTAGTGTCGGTGATGAGACGTTATACGTAATTTTCGCCAGGTTTTTAGCGAATGTCTCTTGTCTTTGGAATAACAATTTACATATTAATATAATTGAGAAACTGAAAAAGAAAATTAGGAAAGTAATTACTAGTTGTATATTAATAGGAGTGATAGTGATGCCTTGTAACCATGAATTTGGAATAATAGATCGTTTGGAAGATTATGATGAAAACAAATATGAACCTGAGAAATATTAT
>JBLXDM010000009.1:0-196516 GCA_048264125.1 Natronincolaceae bacterium | reverse complement strand
CGTGGCAATGACCCATACAGCCAAAGGCAAGGCAAAAATCCTAAAGGAATGTACACTGCCTCTGACAGCAAAGGCACAGGTAAATCTAATAGTGACAGAAATGGGCGTTATGGAGGTCGTAAATCAACGTTTAGTATTACGAGAGATTAATCCGGAATTTACAGTAGAAGAGGTGCAGGCTCAAACAGAGGCAGAGCTAGTAATACCAGAAGATTTAATCAAGATGGAAATATAAATACAGCTTGATATTATTAAAGATTAAGAGGGGGATTAAGATGAAAAAGGAAGCAGTAATTGTTAGTGCAGTCAGAACCGCTATTGGAAGCTTTAACGGAAGCTTGGCCAGTATTTCACCGGCACAGCTGGGTGCTATAGTTATTAACGAAGCATTGAATAGGGCTAAGGTGGCAGCAAAGGAAGTAGATGAGGTATATATGGGCTGTGTGCTTCAAGCAGGCCATGGACAAGGGGTTGCCAGACAGGCTGCAATTTTGGCAGGTCTTCCTGTGGAGGTTCCTGCTACTACCATAAACATGATCTGTGGGTCAGGGCTAAAGACAGTATCCTTAGCAGCTCAGACAATATTGGCGGGAGATAATGATGTTGTAGTGGTTGGCGGAGCAGAAAACATGAGCCAAGCAGTGTATGCCTTAGATAGCGCCAGATGGGGACAAAGAATGGGTCATGGTAAGGTTATAGATACAATGATAAAGGATGCCTTAACCGATGCCTTCTATGATTATCATATGGGAATAACCGCAGAAAATATAGTAGAAGAATGGAAGCTCTCAAGGGAGGAGCAGGATTTATTTGCTTTATCTAGCCAAAACAAGGCAGAGGCTGCAAAAAAGGCTGGGCGCTTTAAGGATGAAATAGTACCAGTGGAGGTAAAAACCAGAAAGGGTACGGTAGTTTTTCAGGAGGATGAATATATTAAAGAGGGGTCAACGCTGGAGTCTCTGCAAAAACTAAAGCCGGCCTTCAAAAAGGATGGTACGGTTACAGCCGGAAATGCTTCAGGAATCAATGACGGAGCAGCAGCATTGGTTATTATGAGCAGAGAAAAAGCCGAAGAGCTGGGCTTGGAGCCTTTGGCTACCATTGTTTCCTATGCTTCAGCAGGCATAGAGCCAGAGATAATGGGGGCAGGACCTATACCGGCATCTAAGAAGGCCCTTAAGAAGGCAGGTCTGGAAATTAAGGATATAGATTTAATTGAAGCCAACGAGGCCTTTGCAGCACAATCAATAGCTGTGGCAATAGACTTGGAATTCAACATGGAGAAGGTAAATGTAAACGGAGGAGCCATAGCACTGGGACACCCTGTTGGGGCCAGTGGGGCTAGAATATTGGTGAGCCTGCTGCATGAAATGAAAAAAAGAGATGCAAAGCAAGGCTTAGCAACCCTATGCATCGGTGGAGGTATGGGGGAAGCGGTCATCGTAAAAAGAGCATAAGCATATACAAAGAGGTATGAGGGATAGAGCTTCATACCTCTTTGTATATATAGATGTATTGAATTAACGACTATGGGTTGAGATACTAAAAGAATATTTGCACTAAAGGAGGAGCTCTTCAATGCGTAGAGAATTTATTATAAGGATTTTAATGAAAGGCGTGTGAAAGAGCCTTTAAAATGGTATAAGTAAAAAGATAATCGGAAACGCCGGTATTGATATACTATTAAGCAAATAGGGAGATGGTACTATGCGTATTATCAACAATTGGCCTGATACGCTCCAAGTATATCTAAAGGATCACGGTCAAGTCACCTCGGCAGATAAGCTGGCAGGGATAAAGGACATTGGGGGCTGCTATCGTTTAAGGTACTCAAATACCTCTATCATTGTAAAGGAAATGATAGAGAAACAGGAGTATCAGTTTTATACTAAAGCCGCAAAGCATCTAAAAGAAACCCTGCTGCATATACCCAAGCTTCTATGGGCCTCCGAAGAGGAGGGTGTGTATTATGTAGTCATTGAGGATATACCCGTGCCTCTGCCGGTGGAAAGAAGGCAGGCGGACTCCGCTGTGCTGGAGGTTCTACATAAATTTCATTTGGAAATGTGGAATATGGAGCCGGTAATTGAAGGGGGCTATCAGCCGAAGTGGGAGAGGCCTCACAATGAAGAATTATTAAAGCTCTATTCAGATAAGAACGCTCTTCAGCTGGAGCCGATATTGATCGAAGCTCAAAAACAAGCACAGCAGCTATTCTTACCCCATTGCTGGATAAATGCAGATACAAACCCCACCAACTGGGGCCTGAGAAAGGACGGTACTGTGGTGCTTTTCGACTGGGAGAGAATCAGCAGCGGCTCGCCGGCTATAGATATTGCTATAACCATGCCGGGCTTAGGGACTCCTGATAATTCTCTTGAGGCCTTAATAGCAAAAAGGTATCTAGAAAAATGGACAGCTGCACCAATTGAATTTCCCTTCAATGAGGCTGAGCTGCTTCAACAGGTTAAGCTTGCTAAAATATGGAGCGCCGTTGAGTTTATGAGTGAGCCGCCGGAAAGCGTGCCTAAGGAGGCACTGCAGACAATTTTGGCGAAGCTGTCTGAAAAGCTCCTTCAGCTGGAGCTTTAATTGTGAAAATTGCATAATGCTTATAAAATACTGCTATGGTAATATGCCATTTATTCAATTAATAACCTGCAGGATGGAGAAATCCTCTCCTGCAGGTTATTTTATGTCCAGAAAGATTTAACATAAATATAACCTCCCTATAATGAGCCATCGCTTTATTTTAACTATAATTATAAAAAATGGATGCTATAGGGGGAGCCGTTATGAAAAACAGCCTTGAAGCCATCATTATCGATGAATTGATGACAGATATACATAATGGCAGATATGATATAAATGAAAAGCTGCCATCGGAAAACCAGCTGGCGGACCAGTTCCATGCCTCAAGGATGACCATTCGGAAGGTATATACTCGGTTGCAGGAGATGGGGTATGTGTACCCTAAACAGGGTAAGGGCTGGTATCTAAAAAACCGCCAAAAGCATATAGAGCTGGTATTATCGGGGAAGGAAAGCTTCAGCAGGAAAATGAAAAACAAAGGCTACAGTCTAATTTCGCAAAATATTTGCTGCGTAAAAATTCAATATGATTCAAAAATATACCAGGAGCTGGATATTAGGAGAGAGGATGAGGTCTATAAAATAGGTAGGCTTCGGATGATAGACAACCGACCGATAGCGCTGCATCATTCCTATGTGGCTAAATCCCGTTTTCCTGACATAGAAGCCGCCGGAAGCAGGATAGTCTCCATGTTTGACTATTATAAAAGCCAGGGCTATAAGGAATTTAAATCAGATAAATCCATATTAAGCATTGTGTTTCCAACCCTAAAGGAAAGGGAGGTCCTCTGCTGCCCAGAGCTAATTCCTCTTTTAGTGATAGAGACCAATTGTATAGACGCAGAAAAAAACGGAATATTAGAGTATTCAAAAATATACTACGTAGGCGATTCCTTTAAATATGTCGTAGAGGGATAACAGGCTTCAAAAAAAACTACCTTAAAAGGTAGTTTTTTTTTACCCAACCTTAACACCCTTAACAGAGGCTTTACAAACCCCAACTTGGCTACAAGATATACTTAAGCTGTAGGAGGGATGTACATGAATCGAAGAAGAAGGACGGAAATTTTGATAAAGGGATCAATAGAGCTGGCAAGAGGGCTGGTGCAGAGTCTTGAGGAGAAATATGAGCTAAGGGTAATAGAAGCACCTAACAATGGACTGGTCATGATAAAACAAAGGGAAACTGCAAAAAATTCTAGCTTTTATCTTGGGGAGGTGCTGGTTACGGAGGCGAAGGTTGAGATAAAGGGGACTCTGGGACTGGGGGTTGTGGCTGGTAACAATGAGGAGCTGGCATACCTGCTGGCGGTGGTAGATGCCGCCTATAATGCGAAGCTGCCAGAGATTGAAAAATGGGAAGAGGTCTTAAGGTCGGAGGAGACAAAAATAGAGGCTGAGCTAATGCAGCGGCAGGGAAGGCTGATGCTGACAAAGGTAAATTTTGAAACCATGCAGCTATAGAGGAGGATTTAAAAAATGCATTTAGATATGGTACATGATATACAAGGGGCATACCGCAAGCTGCTGACGGCGATGTCAAGACCAGGGACAATAGAGAATATCTCAAATGAAGCAGCTAAAGCAGACATGGAAATAAGCTTCTATCCCGGAACCTTAATTTTGATGCTTATGCTGTTGGATTCTGAGGTTAGCTTTCACATCGTGGGGGAGGAGCAGGAGGCCATTGCTTCCCTTATACATCAGCTTACCTACAGCAGCCATAGGTCCCTTGAGGAGGCAGATTATATATTTGTTCTCAGGGGAGCAAGGGATGAAGAGAAGCTTCAGACCCTTAAGACAGCAAAATTGGGTAATCTGGTGGACCCTCACGCCTCAGCCACCATCATATTTGAGGTAGAGGAGCTAAACAAAAGTAAAGAGCTGATTTTGCAGGGGCCGGGCATTGAGGACAGGGCATATATGGGAGTAACGCTATTTGAGAGCTGGATAGAGGAGAGAACTCAGCGAAATAGCCAATACCCTTTGGGGATAGATATCATTCTAGCTGATAGAGCTTCAAGGATCGTGGGCCTGCCGAGAACAGCTCAGATTTCTAGAGGGGTGGTGTAGCTATGGGATATGTGGCAATTAAGGGTGGAGAGGCTGCCATACAGGAGTCCATAGAGGGGTTAAAGTATGAGCGGCTTAAAAATAAAGAGATATTGGAGACCGCTCATATTCAGGCAGGGCTTAGGGGCCTTATAGATCAAATCATGTCGGAAAGCAGCCTTTATTCAGAGGAGCTGGCTTCAATAGCCATAAAGCAGACGGAGGGAAATGCTGAGGAGGCGGTGCTACTGCTTAGAGCCTATAGATCCACCCTTCCGAGGAAGCATTATACCAGACTGGTGAATACAGGGGATATGCTGGTGGAAAGAAGAATTTCAGCAGGCTTTAAGGATATACCGGGAGGTCAGCTTTTAGGCTCTGCCTATGATTACACACATCGGCTAATTGACTTCAGCCTTATAGAGGAAACAAAGGCAGAAGCTATACAATGGCTGGAGACGTATGAGGCCAGAATCAGAGAAGGCAGCTCCCCTATTGCAGAGCTGCCGAAGGTGGTGCAGTATCTGAGAAAAGAGGGGCTATTAAGGGAGCATCCGGAGGACAGCAGAGAACCAAAGGATATAACTAAACAGAGCATGGAGTTTCCAACGGAAAGAAGTGAAAGGCTACAGGCCCTAACAAGGGGGATGTCCTCAGCAGTAATAGCCTTAGGCTATGCCGCCATAAGGGGCTACAGTCAGCTGCACCCCACCGTTGGGGAGCTTAGGATAGGCAGTCTGCCCCTATATGTTTCCAATCCCCTAAGTCTTCAAGAGGCTTCTGCTGAGGAGGATTTTTATATCGGGGAAATAAGGGCTACGGAGGTTGAGAGCCTTATACCCATCCTTAAGGAGAGTCAGGGGGATAGAAAGGAAATAGAGTTTGAAATAGGCTATGGTAGCTGCTTCGGCCAAAATGAAACAAAGGCTATAGCCATGAGCATACTGGACCAGTGTCTGGAGAGACCCTGCAAAGAATTTCCCACCCACAATGAGGAATTTGTTCTGCTGCATATTGATGCAGTAGAAGCCTCCGGATTCATATCCCATTTAAAGCTGCCTCATTATGTGACCTTTCAGTCGGAGCTGGATCGTGTGCGAAGGAGTCGAAGTGGAGGTAATGAAAATGAAGATAGCCTATAATTACGCCTTCTTTGATGAGGGCTCAAAGCGGGAAATAAGGAGAGCAACATTAAAGGCGGTAGCAATTCCAGGGTATCAGGTGCCCTTTGCCTCAAGAGAAATGCCTATCGCTAGGGGCTGGGGGACAGGGGGATTGCAATTAACACTGTCATTAATCGGTAAAAGCGATGTATTAAAGGTTATAGATCAGGGCTCGGATGAATCGGTGAATGCCGTCAGTATTAAGCGGCTAATTAAGGCTACTACAGACGTAGCCACCACTGATGAGACTAATGAGGCAACCTTGCTTCAGTCCCGGCACCGGATTCCCGAGGTGCCACTTAAGGAAAATCAGATTTTGGTGCTGCAGGTTCCTATACCGGAGCCTCTTCGGTGGATAGAAGCCAGTGAATATGCCACCAAAAGGCTGCATGCCGACAGTGAATACAGCGGTGCATGGCTGATGCTCTTTGAGCAGATTATGAAGCACGGGCATATTTCCACCGGAGCAGACCATCCTGTAGAGGTTCATGACAGATATGTGATGGCTCCAAGCCCGATTCCAAGGTTTGATAATCCCAAGATGAATATGTCTAAGGCATTAATTTTACTGGGGGCAGGCAGAGAAAAGAAAATATATGCTGTGCCACCCTATACAAAGGTTGTATCCTTGGCCTTTCAGGATTACCCCTTTGAGCCTGAGGATTTTGGTGATAAGGCCTGTAGGCTGTGCGGCAGCAGAGGGGTTTACATGGATGAGCTGATGGATGAAGAGGGCAGAGCTTATTATCAATGTAATGATACCAGCTATTGTCTTCAGGTATTAAATAAATCTGATCTTCAAAAAGAGGTGATGAGCTGATGGAAAGCTATGAAATTCCGGTACTATCGGTAAAGGGATTGAGAAAGCAGTATGGTGATGGCTGTAGCCATTGTAGTGGCATGCAGGAGGATAAGCTGGAAAGGAATTTTTGCCCCCAATGCGGCACGGTCTATGCCTGCCGGGATATTTCCTTTAAGGTTTACAAGGGGGAGGTTTTAGGAGTGGTAGGAGAAAGCGGCAGCGGAAAATCCACCATGATGTCCTGCCTGTATTTTGACCAGGAGGCAACCTCTGGAGAGGTATATATCAGTGGCTATGGAGAAGGCGAAAGCAATATCCTGCAGCAATCCCGCCAGCAGCGACGATATATTAAGAATCATTTGATGGGAATTGTATATCAAAATCCTGAAAAGGGGCTTAAGATGGATTTTTCAGCCATCGGAAATATAGCAGAAAAGCTATTAGCCGCAGGGCATCGCAATGTCGGTGCAATGGAGTTCAGGGGTAAGGAGCTGCTGCAGCATGTCAATATCCCCCTCTTTAGAATAAAGGATATCCCAAGAAATTTCTCAGGAGGCATGCAGCAGCGGGTTCAAATTGCCAAGGCCCTCTCCAATAATCCACCGGTTTTACTGCTGGATGAGGTTACCACCGGCCTAGACCTATCGGTTCAGGCCAATGTACTGGACCTGATTAAAGGACTACAAAGAGAGCTGGGGATAAGCATAGTGGTGGTATCCCATGATTTAGCCGTAATACGAATGCTGGCGGACAGAACCATGGTTATGCTGAATGGCAAGGTGGTGGAGGAAGGCCTCACAGACCAGATATTGGAGGACCCACAGCATCCATATACACAACAGCTGGTGCATTCCCTGCTGTAAAGAGGAGGTAGCGTAATGATATTGATAACAAACGGAAGGCTTGTAACTGAAGATGGGATTTTAACAGGGTATGACCTCTATATTGAAGGGGATGAAATAAAGGGTGTTGTAAAAAAAGGAACCCTGACTCCGGAGGAGGGCTGGGAGCTTGTGGACGTCAATGATGCCATAGTGGCACCGGGGTTTGTTGACATTCATGCAGATTACATTGAACAAATGGCAGCGCCAAGGCCCACAAGTATGTTTGATTTTAATATATGTATACGAGAGGTTGAGAAAATACTCATTAACAGTGGTATAACAACTATGTTTCATTCACTGTCCCTTTGCGGTGAGGACGAATTCATGAGTAAGCCCATCCGTTATTCCGAAAATGTTAAGCGGCTTGTTGACATCATTGACAGAGCCCACAATAGCCAGCATCTCATCCGCCATAGATTTCATGCAAGGCTGGAGATCGACAATCTCAAGGAGGTTGACAGCCTGAAGCAATATATAAAGGATAACAAGGTTCACATGCTCTCCTTTATGGATCATTCACCCGGACAGGGCCAGTACCGGGATTTGGAGGTATATCGCAGAACCATCAAGGGCTATAGGCGGCTTTCAGAGGATAAAATAGAGGAATTAATCGAAAACAGCAGGCAAAAAGAAAGAATAACCACCGAGACCCTTGCAGAAATTGCAGAGCTGGCAGCTGAAAGAGGCATAGCGCTAGCCTCCCATGACGATGACAGCATAGAAAAGCTGGAGCTGGTTAAGGGCTTTGGCACCAGCATAAGTGAGTTCCCCATTACTCTGGAGGTGGCAAGAAGAGCCTCTCAGATGGGAATGCATGTTATTGCAGGGGCTCCTAATGTATTGCTGGGGGGCTCCCATTCGGGAAATCTTTCAGCGGCGGAGGCCATCATCAATAATACCGTAGATATTTTATGCAGCGACTACTATCCCGCCGCACTGCTGCATGGGGTATTTATTCTCCATAGAAAATATCATCAGGATTTGGCCAAGATGTTCAATCTGGTTACAATAAATCCCGCCAGAGCGGTTAAGCTGGATCATCTTATCGGCTCAATCAAGGAGGGGAAGAAGGCGGACCTGCTGATAATAGAGGAGCTGGAGGAGGAATTTCCGGTTATTACAGGGGTTTACGTGGATGGAAAGCTGGTCTCAAAAACGAATTATAGGAGATAGGATTATGGAAAAATTATTATCTTTAGAACCAATAATAGCTGAGGGCTGTAGGCTCGAAAATGTTGAACTGGGAAAATTTACAGAGGTTGGAATCCTAAACTTTTGGGAAAATGTCAGCTGTGACGACTATTCCTATACCGGACAGTTCTGCTTTATACAAAATGCCTATGTGGGGAAATTCGCCAACATCGCTGCAATGGTGCGAATTGGTCCGACAGACCATCCTATGGATAGACCCACACAGCACCATTTTACCTACAGAAGAAGAATGTACGGCTTTGATGAGGTTGATGATATTGAGTTTTTAACGGCTCGTCGGGAAAGAAAAACAATCATCGGCCATGATACCTGGATAGGTCACGGCGCAATTATTAAGCCTGGTGTGTGTATTGGCAATGGTGCCGTTGTTGCCAGCGGAGCAGTGGTGACAAAGGATGTAGAGCCCTATTCAATCGTTGCAGGGGTGCCGGCAAAGGAAATCAGAAAAAGATTTGATGATGAAATAGTACAAAAACTGGAGGCTATAGCCTGGTGGGATTGGCCCCATGAGAAGCTACAGCTGTATTTTAAGGATTTTCTTTTGGATATCAGCTCCTTTGTGGAAAAACATTATGGAAAATAGGTGATAAAATGGAGGACATATTGGTAATAGAAGGCTTAAACAAGTCCTTTACCCTGCACAATCTAGAAATTAATATTTCAGCTATAGAAAGCATCAGCATGTCGGTAAAAAAAGGTGAATTTATTGGTATCACTGGACGGAGCGGAAGCGGCAAATCCACCATCATCAAATGCATAAACAGAACCTATCTGCCTCAGGGAGGAAAAATAATGTACAGCTCCGAGAGGTTTGGATGGATTGATATAGCTGAGGCCAATGAAAGAGAAATGATTTACCTCCGTCGAAGGGAGATAGGCTATGTATCTCAGTTCCTAAGTGTTATGCCCAGAACCACTGCCCGGGAGCTGGTACAGCAGGCTTCTATAGAAATGGGATATGAAAGCAGCCATGCAGCACTGGAGGCAGAGAAGCTTTTAAGGCATTTTGAGCTGGAGCCAAGGCTATGGGACAGCTATCCCAATACCTTCTCTGGTGGTGAAAAGCTGAGGCTAAACATTGCCAGAGCAATGGTGAAGAGGCCAAGGCTGCTGCTCTTAGACGAGCCTACCGCAAGCCTAGATGATGCCTCAAAGGTAAGGGTAAGGGAATTGATACAGCAGCTGAAGGAAGAGGGCACCACCATGCTGGGGATATTCCATGATATCGACTTTATGCAGGGGCTATGTGACAAAAAGTACAATATGCAGGCCGGCAGCTTTGTTTGATTGATTTTGCAGTGTTTTTGAAAGGAGGTGCTTTTAATGAAGGCGGATTTACACGTTCACACGGATATATCCGATGGCTTTTACGATACGGCAGATACCCTAAGGCTGGCTAAAGGCCAAGGGGTAACCCATCTGGGAATAGTGAACCACGACACCATAAAGGGGCTAAAGGAGGCCATGATGCTGGGACGGAAGCATAAGGTCCAGGTTATTCCAGGGGTTGAAATTTCAGCCTACGACTATAAAAGAAAAAAGAAGCTCCATATACTTGGGTACAATTTTGATTTGGAGGGCTCCAGCATAACCAAAATCTGTGAGCCTATACTGGAGGCAAGGCAGCAAAACGCCACTCGGCAGATCAACCTACTAATACAGCATGGATACGCCATCGACCCCAAGGAGATATTTAAGCTGTCTCAGAACAGCCTCATCATCTATAAGCAGCATATTATGGCGGAGCTAATTAGACGGCAGTATACCGACAGCATCTATTCTGAGCTTTATTATAGTCTTTTTAAAAATGGTGGTATCTGCTCAGGAGAGATTTCCTATGTAGAGGCAACGGAGGCCATTAGCGCCATTAAGGCAGACGGTGGCCTGGCAATATTGGCTCACCCCGGTCAGTCCCAAGCCTATGAATCTGTGGAGGAGCTGGTGGAGGCGGGCTTAGATGGTATTGAGCTGATGCATGAATGCCATACGGAGGAGGACTTTATTCAAATAAAGGAGCTGCAGCAAAAGCATGACTTGATTTTAACCGGTGGCAGTGACTTTCATGGTGACTATGGCTCCACCTCAATAAAAATTGGTGACATAACCGCTCCTAAGGAATTTTTACGATATTTTTTTTAATATTACTGTCAAGCTTAGATTTTATCAACTTGTTTAGAACTTAATCATAACTTAACTGCCAGATAATGGGGACTTAATCATAATAGATTATTATAATTATAGGACTTGTCAGGGGGATAAACTCAAAAAAGTTGAAAGGGGAAAAAACATGAAGAGATTGATTTTAACGCTTATTAGTTTAACATTAGCTGCAGCGCTGTTGACAGGCTGCTCTACAACAACCGCCGACTCAGAGCAAGGAGGGGTTAAGGACTACGACACTATTACAATGGTTTGGTATCCTAATGAATCCGGAAATGATTTAAAGGGTGCAAGGGACGAAATAGGAGCAGTAATTGAAGCAGCAACGGGAAAAAAGGTAAACCATCAGCTAACAACCGACTATGCTATTGCAATTGAAACCATTGCCAATGGCAATGCGCACCTTGCCTTTATGGGGGCACAGGGCTATGTAGAGGCCAGAAACAAGAACAATAAGGTGACCTCCTTAGCAGTTCCTACCGGTAAATCCGGAACCCTTGATGATGCCGTATATTATAGCTGGCTTATCGTAAGGAAGGGCAACGAAGGTCAATATCAAAGCGGCAGCGGATTTGCCATCGACAATATTCAAGGCAAGAGATTTTCATTTGTTTCCAATAGCTCAACCTCAGGCTTTGTTATTCCTTCTTCAGGTATAATTTCTCATTTCACTAAGAAATCAGAATGGTCAGATCTAAAGCAGGAGGATTTACTGGAGGGTGGCTCAAACATGTTTTTCCAAGAGGTTCTGTTTGGCGGATCACATCAGGGCTCAGCAGTAAATGTCTTAACCGACAGAGCTGATATCGGTGCCGTATGTGATACCTGTGTTGCCAATTATATTGAACCTGCCAGCGGAGAGGTAAACAAAGTAGGCACAGTATATAGAGTAACAGATGATGCAGCAGAGCCCTTTAACACCTTAGGCGGAGAGGAATTTGTAGCAATATCCGTTACACCAGTATTAAATGCACCCTTTGTTATGAATACCGAAGTATTAAATGAAGAAGATCAAAAGGCAATTCTTGAGGCCATGACCTCCGATGCAGTTGCAAACAATCAAAAGATTTTTATACCTAAGGATTCTGAGTTTAAGGGATTGTTTACTAAAACAGCAGATGAGCGTTTTGCAAAGGTTGAGGATTCATGGTTCAACCCAATAAGAGAATTGAATTAGGGATAGAAGCTTATACATTAATTTAATTACAAAGGAGAGTTAACTATGGCTTTACTGGAAATAAGTAAGCTGTCGAAGGAGTACCTTGGAGGAACAAGGGCTCTGACTGATGTTAACTTCTCTGTAGCAGAAGGGGAGTTTGTATCCATTATCGGGCCTTCGGGAGCCGGTAAATCGACTCTCCTTCGCTGCATTAACCGCATGGTTGATGCATCAGAGGGGGAAATCAGCTTCGATAGTATCAATGTCAGCAGCATGAATAAGAAAAAGCTTAGGCTGCTAAGAAGAAGAATTGGCATGATATTTCAGCACTATAACCTGGTAAACAGACTAAGCGTAATAGAGAACGTGCTGCATGGCAGACTGGGCTATAAGTCCAGTATTAAGGGTGTCTTGGGCATGTATACCGAAGCGGAAAAGAAAAGAGCCTTTGAAATTTTAAACAAGCTGGGTCTGAAGGAACAGGCCTATAAACGATGCGATCAGCTAAGCGGTGGTCAGAAGCAAAGAGTGGGCATTGCCAGGGCGCTAATACAGGACCCAAAGCTGGTGCTTTGTGACGAGCCCATAGCCTCATTGGACCCCAATGCTTCAAAGATCATCATGGACCATCTTAAAAATATAAATAAGGAAATGGGAATAACCTGTATCTTTAACCTGCATCAGGTGGATGTCGCAATGAAATATTCAGACCGCATTATAGGCATCAACAATGGCCAGATAAAATATGATGGCCCTCCGCAGGAATTATCAAGGGATATGATCTATAGTATTTATGGTACTGAGGCTGGGGAATTGATTACTGATTAATACCTTGGTGTAGTTAAAGCTTGGATTAATCCCTGAGGGAAATTTTCAAATAGGAGGTTTATGCTTTCATGGTTAAAAATGAAAGACTGGATATATTCACTGTAAGAAGAAGGCAGTTTCTGATTGCAGGTCTTATAATTACAGCTATAACAATAGTTTCAACAGCCATAACCCAATACGACCCTGTAAAGGGCATAACATCTATACCGAAGGCTATTTTTTGGATGTTTATGAACTTCTATCCAAATGCAGATTCACTTACACGATTGCCGAACATTTTGATAAAGCTGCACGAAACCTTTTTTCTGGCAGTTGCCTCCACTACAACAGCAGCACTACTGGCTTTTTTCTTCGGCCTTATGGGCTCCAAAACCACAAAAATTAATGATTCTCTGAGTAAAATAAGTCGTCTGGTGGCATCGGTTTTCCGAAATATACCGGATGCAGTATGGGCAATGATTTTTCTGTTTTCCTTTGGACAAAATGTTTTAACGGGCTTCTTTGCACTATTCTTTGTTACCTTTGGCGTGCTGGCAAGGGCCTTTATAGAGACTATAGATGAGGCCAGCCATGCTTCGGTGGAGGCACTGCAGGCGACGGGAGCCAGCTATTTTCAAATCGTATTTCAGGCGGTTATTCCCTCCAGTATACCTCAGGTTATAAGCTGGATTTTATATATGATTGAGACCAATATAAGGGGTGCAACCCTAATAGGAATTTTGACCGGCACCGGTATAGGTCATCTGTTTTTGCTCTATTACAGAAGCTTAAATTACAATACCGCCAGCCTTGTGGTGGTGGCTATAGTTATAATCGTTTTTGCAATAGAATTTATATCTAATTACGTAAGGAGGCTGATTTTATAATGGAAAGCTCCTCTGCTATTAATTTAAAAACGATAAATAAAAATGATGAAGCAATGAGGTATAGGGGCGGCAAAATAAAGATAGCCGCTGCCGGCGGCTCTCAGGGGGCTATTAACATTACTATCCTAATGCTGCTGGTGGCAACCGTCTATGGATTTTTAACCTTCGACTATAAAAGCATAGATATTATCAGGGCTATTAATCTGACCTTTGGAAATTTAAAATCAATGTTTGTGGAGGCACAGCTGTCACATATCACATTAATCGAAGCCTTTAAGGAGCTGTCAATTACCCTTGGACTTTCCTTTCTGACGACTATAATCGCTGCAGCAGTGGCACTTATACTAGGGCTGTTATCGGCAAAGAATCTATCTAACCCCAGAATCGGGAATGTAATTAAAGCTGTGGTGGCCTTTATCAGAGCGGTGCCAACGGTGCTGTGGATTTTGATATTTGCTGTGTCAGCAGGACTTGGTAGTGTGGCAGCCATCATTGGCCTATCCTTCCACGCCATAGGCTATTTGGTAAAGGCCTATGCAGAGACCTTTGAGGAAATTGACTATGGTGTTATAGAGGCCCTTAAGGCCTCCGGTGCCAGCTGGTGGCAAATCGTATTTCAGGCAGTAATACCCTCATCAGCCTCCTATCTAATGGCCTGGACCTTTATGAGGTTTGAGATAAACTTTATGGTGGCTGTAGCAATGGGGGCGGCAGCAGGGGCCGGAGGAATTGGATTTGACTTATTTATGGCAGGGGGCTTCTACTTCGATGTTAGGGAGGTAGGCTTCATCACCTACATGATTTTAGGTGTGGCCCTTGTATTGGAAGTCATATCTACAAACATTAAAAACAAGCTATTGTACTAGTACCTTGACCACCTTAATTCTGGTGCTGGTCAGCAGTGAAGCTTAGGGGGTTATTTAATATGCAGCTAAGGCTTACCGAGGAAGCTAAGAAGTATTTAAAGAAAAGGGGCAGGGAATTTACGATAAATACAAAGCTTGTGGGGGGCGGCTGATGTATAGAAGCCATACCGGCCCTTGAGGCTGGAAGACCTAAGGATGAAGAGGGCTATAGCCTATTAATCTACGAGAGCCTTAGCTTTTATATATCTGATTGCCTAGAGGCGGAGGATGAAATATTTATAGCGCTAAAGTTGCTTCTGGGGCTAAAGACAATAAAAATCACCGGAGTAAAAGGGGCATGTTAAATTGAAGAAGCATATTGCGATATTATTTATATTTATTATGATTCTCTCCATGACTGCCATTTCCTATGGAGAAGAGGAGCCGCTGTATTACCTGTGGAGCAGAGGCTGCACTGTATGTGACAGCACCGGGCCATTTTTGGAGGAGCTGGAGAGGGAATATGGCGTAACGGTCGTAGCCTATGAGGTAAATGAGGATAAGGAATTATTTAATAGGAAGCTGGGGGAGCACAATTTAAAAACTGTGGCCCTGCCAGTATTTATTTATAAGGATAAAGTATGGAGCGGATTTAATCCGCAATTTGAATCCGAGATTAAGGAATATATATCCACCAATAAAATTGATGCCGCCGGCAGCCTGCAATTTTATTCCTTTAATTTTGAGGAGGGGGAGCTGCTGCTGCCCACCATTATTATAGGCTCGATAGACGGCCTGAATCCCTGCTCTATATGGGCCCTAATGGCCTTGATAAGCATGGTAGTAGGCTTAGGCTCACGGAAAAAAATGCTGCTGGTGGGGGGAAGCTATATTGCAGTTATAGCCCTTATTTATGGCCTTTACATTGTTGGTGTGTTCGGTATTACGGTATCGGTATTGGATATTCTTTGGTTAAGGCTGCTGATTTTTCTAATTGCACTATTCTTTGCTATGGTGACGATAAAGGATTTCTTTACGAATAAGGGGATTTCCCTTGGCATTTCCACGCAGAATAAGGATAAATTTATTCAAAGAGTAGAGAAGAGTCTACTTAAGGAGCTAAGCCCCCTGAGGCTTGTGGCTGCTACTATAATCATTGCCTTGTTTGCCTCCTTGGTAGAGCTGCCCTGTACTGCAGGCTTTCCGATTATATGGAATGGTATACTGGCTCAGCAGGGGATTGGAAAAGGCCAATATTTTATGCTGTTAGCCCTTTATTTGCTTATGTACGTACTGATAGAGCTGGTAATTGTAATAGCTGCAGCAATAACCCTAAAGCGGGCTCAGATGAATTTCAAAATAGCCATGGGCATAAAGCTGGTCTCAGGCTGCTTGATGATTTTTTTAGGTGCTCTGCTGCTGCTGGGCTCGAAATATATTAATAACATGGGATTAATAACAATAGGCTCTGCTGTAGTTATAGCAACATCCGGCATCTTTGCCTATGTATATACCTATAGGTATTAAATCAGCCATCATACCTTCTATTGTGATAACCCTAAACCGAGTAACTAAGGAGCCATCCTTGGTTATTCGGTTTTTTGTGCTTTCATAGGCAAGCTCATTTTGCTATGAGGGGTCTTTAATCTTAATGAAATATTAATAAATTCTTCAAGGCTTTATTGAGTTCTTTTTTGCTAAATTGGCATAAACTAAAGCTATCCGGCGACAGGCCGAAAACTAAGGAGAATTTAGGAGGAGCGTACGTGAAGAAAAATATCTATGTACTATATGGCGGAAAATCAGTAGAGCATGAGGTTTCCTTTAAGACGGCTTCATACGTAATGAATGCAATGGACAAGGATAAGTATAATATTTATCCCGTATATATAACAATGGAGGGAGTTTGGTGTCCTCTAGACAAGATAGAGGGGGAGATAAAGGCTGTAGAGGAGCTTAAGGCTTATTCCACAAGCTCCATAGCCGCCTCCATGGGAGAATTTCTTACAAGGACCCTGAAGCCACAGGGGGAAAATGTGGTATTTCCGGCCCTACATGGAGCAAATGGAGAGGATGGCACAATACAGGGCTTATTGGAGCTCTTAGATATACCATATGTAGGAAATGGCGTGCTGGGCTCCGCAGTCGGACTGGATAAGGTAGTCTGTAAGGATTTGTTCACCAAAGCAGGTATACCCCAGGTTAAATATAGGGCAATGTGGCTAACGGACTATTCGTCTAATGGTGAGGGGGAAATTCAGAAATTGGAGGCAGACATCGGCTATCCCTGCTATGTAAAGCCGGCGTCACTGGGCTCCAGTGTTGGTATAAGCAGGTGCAGCAATAGAGAGGAATTAGAGCAGGCAATTAAGGAGGCCTTCCGCTACGATAGGAAGCTGGTAATTGAGGCGGAGGCCATCGGCAGGGAGATGCAAATAGCCGTTGTAGGCAATGATTATCCTAAAGCCTCTGTAGTGGGCGAGTTTATACAGGAGAGAAGCTTTATGGACTACAATGCAAAATATCTTGACGGTAAGCTGGTGGCAGTTATACCGGCAAAAATAACCGATGAGATGAGTAGTCGGATGAGGTCAACAGCAGAGGAGGCAGCAAGGGTATTAAATTGTGTAGGGCTGGTAAGGGTGGATTTCTTCGTAACAGAGGACAAATACTTTGTAAATGAGGTAAACACTATGCCGGGCTTCACCAAGCTCAGCATGTTCCCTGCCCTGTGGGAAAAAACCGATGGCACAACTAATACTCAGCTGATGGATATATTCATAGAGCTGGCTATCGAAAGACATAAGCAAAAGAAGGCTCTTCTGGACAGGAGGAAGGCTTAATGATAACTAGAACACTGATAGAAATAGAAAAGATGGCAGGCGGGCATGGGCTACAGAAGGAGCAGAGTAGAATAATTAAGGGAGTATCAATAGATACAAGGAGCATATCGGAGGGTCAGCTCTATGTGCCCATAAAGGGAGAGCGCTTCGACGGACATGGCTTTATTCAGAAGGCAGTAGAGGCTGGGGCAGTAGCGGCACTATGGAATGAGAATCAGCCCTTGCCTCAGGTAAATATTCCCTTGATTTTGGTGGAGGACACCGTCGAGGCCCTTCAAAGGCTGGCAAGGGAGTATAGGCTGCAAATAAATGCCAGAGTTATAGGCATAACCGGCAGTAATGGCAAGACCTCCACCAAGGATATATTGGCAGGCATGCTTAAAACCAAATATAAAACCCAAAAGACCTTTGGAAATTTAAACAATCATTTAGGTGTTCCCCTGACACTGCTGGAGCTGGAAGAGGATACTGAAATGGCGGTGGTGGAAATGGGTATTTCAGATCCCGGTGAGATGGCGCTTTTGACATCAATTGCACTGCCGGATGCAGCCATCATAACCAATATAGGCGAGGCCCATTTAACCACCATGGGGACAAAGGAAAATATCTACACTGAAAAGCTTAAAATAGCTGAAGGACTTAAACCGGAGGGGATATTCGTATTTAATGGAGATGACGAGGCCTTGAGGGAGAAGGTTGAGAGCTTGAAGCTGCCTCAAAGGCTTGAGACCTTTGGAGAAAAGCCATGGAATACCTATCGCCCCATACTAAAGAAGCTACAGGAGGAGGGGAGCCTGTTTGTGCTGGAGGGCATGGAAGAGGCGCCTATGCTTCTGCCGATGCTGGGAAGGCATCAAATATACAATGCAGCTGCAGCTATTGCAGTGGCTAGGTTTTTTGGTCTCAGCTTCATGGAAATTCGTGAGGGGCTATTAAATATTGATGCCACCGGCATGCGGAATGAGCTGATTGTGGGGAAGGGCTTAACAATACTGAATGATGCCTACAAATCTAATCCCTCCAGCCTTCGGGCTGCCTTGGATACCCTATATGGCCTAAAGAACTACAGACAAAAAATAGCGGTGCTGGGGGATATGGAGGGCATAGGCAGTGATGAGGTGGAATATCACAGGGTCATCGGCAGAGAAATTGACCCAGATGAAATAGACTATTTATTCACCATAGGGCCCCTGTCGAAGAATCTTTCAGAGGCTGCAGCCCTCAGATTTCCTATAAACAGAGTACGCTCCTTCACCAGCAGGGAGGAAATGATCAAAGAAATTAAGCGGATTTTAGCCAATAATGCTATTATATTAGTAAAGGCCTCTAGAGGGCTTCAGCTGGAGCAGGTTATAGAAGCACTGCTGGAGGAGGACAGAGCCTCGGCTGCCTTGGTTTAAAAAAATGTAAAGAGGGATGTTGTAGGTATGGAGAAGCAAAGGATTTTGATCGTAGAGGACGAGAGGGAAATTGCAGATTTAATGGAGATATATTTGGTAAATGACGGCTATGAGGTCATAAAGGCCAACAACGGTCTGACGGCGCTGGAGCTTATTAAGGAAGGCCTGTTTCATCTGATTATTTTAGATATTATGATGCCGGGAATAGATGGTCTGGAGACCTGCAGGCGTATCAGACAGGACAAGAATATACCTATTCTTATGGTAAGCGCAAAATCTGAGGACATAGATAAAATACTGGGCCTCACCACAGGAGCAGATGATTATTTGACGAAGCCCTTTAATCCCCTGGAGCTAATTGCCAGAGTGAAATCTCAGCTGAGGAGATATATTCAGCTAAACCCACAGGGGAGTGCAGCTAGGGATGAGGATGAAATAAGCATAGCAGGACTGAGTATAAATAAATCAACCCATAGGGTCCTTTTGTTTAACAGAGAAATCAGTCTGACTCCGATAGAATTTGATATTTTGCTGCTGCTGGCGGGAAATTGCGGAAGGGTATTTACTGTGGATGAAATATTTGAAAGGGTTTGGAAGGAGGACTATTTAGAGTCTGACAATACTGTAAGGGTTCATATACGAAAAATCCGTGAAAAAATGGAGATAGATTCTAAAAAGCCCTTCTATATAAAAACAGTATGGGGGGTTGGCTATAAATTTGAGAGCAAGGACTAGTATTCGATGGAAGATTTTGCTTGTATTCGGGCTAAGCATTATTGCTGCCTTTATAACGGTGCTATTGCTGCTGATGTTTGCGGCCACAGTGCTGAGGATGATACCTATCTTTAGGCTGCTATTGGATTTATTATCTAGAAATATAGGCGTGTTCCCGATTTCTGTATTTGTTGGTGGGGTGCTGTTTTTGATATATTTCTTTATCTTCAGCCAGAGAAGCATTGTCTATATTGAGGAAATTTCTAAAGGTCTGGAGGAAATAGCCGGAGGAAATCTCGACAAAAGGATAAGAATTCGGGGTGAGGATGAATTAGGAGCACTGGCGGAGAATATCAATCAAATGACAGGAAGACTTAAGAATTCTCTAGAGGAGGAACGAAGGACCGAGAAGGCAAAAAGTGATCTGGTCACCAGTGTTTCTCATGATCTTCGGACTCCCTTAACCTCCATACTGGGGTATCTAGAGCTTATAGTCAAGGATAATTATCGGGATGAAGTGGTTCTGAGGCATTATGCCGATATCGCCTACGCCAAGGCTCAGCGCATGAAAAATCTGGTTGAGGAGCTATTTGAGTATACCAGGGTCAGCTATGGCGGTATAAGGCTGAACATGCAATCCATAAATCTAGTGGAGCTGATAGAGCAGCTGGTGGAGGATTTTGTGCCCATGCTGGAGGAGACAGGGATGGAATGTCGGCTGGAGGTCAAGGATAGAGAAATTTTTATAGAGGCCGACGGGCATATGCTGGTGAGGGTATTTGAAAATCTGATGATGAATGCCATCCGCTATGGAAGTGAAGGCAAGTATCTGGATATTCAGATTAAGCTGGAGGACAAAGCAGTTGTGAGCTTCACCAACTTTGGCGAGCCAATACCAGCAGTGGATTTGCCCTTTATATTTGAACGCTTCTACAAGGTTGAAAAATCCCGTTCAGAGGAGCAAGGAGGCACTGGACTGGGGCTGGCAATAGCAAAGAATATCCTGGAGCTTCACAAGGGGCAAATCACAGCCTACAGCGACCACGAAAAAACCACCTTCAAAGTATCAATGTAGGTGACAAGGGGGCGGTTCTCTTGTCACCTACTCCTGACTCACAAAGGTAATCAAATCTAAGGAGACGAATTCTAGTCTCCTTTTTTGATTGCACATAAGTGATAGCTTCAACCCAGAGTTCATTTATGGGAACCACCAGCGGAAGATAAGGTTATACATACATTGCGTTCTGCTTCTAGGAAAAAAAGGTGTCAAGAGAACCGTCCCCCTGACACCTTTTTCTTTGCTTTGATTACAAATGTTACAGGAAGCATTTTGGCTTTTTTAGCAAAATCACTGTCCTTATTTGATTGAATAATCTCATCGTCAGATTCTTCAATCATTTCGTCAATGGCAAATCCTGCCTTTGTTAATGCATTGATATAAGTTGATAGTTTGCGATCCGATAAGGATATTGCGCCTCCATCAAGAGATACTGAATACCAAGACTCATCAAAATAACATTTTTTAAAAGAAAGCGAATCATTTTCGACAGCAACGCATTTGTGTATTGGGTGAGACCAACTGAAAATAAATACACCATCTTTTTTAAGGTAAGAAGCAATTCGGCAAAAAGTACCCTCAAGATCAGTAGCCCAACCTATACCATAAATTGAATAAACATAGTCGAAATAATCCACTGGTATTCCACAGTCTTCTTCCATAGGAGAACAGATCAATTTTGCCGAAAAACCACACGATGATAAATACTGCTTAGCCTTTTCTATTTGTTTTTCAGAAATATCGATACCCCATAGCTCAGAAGCTTTGCGGTCACCATGATATTGTAGAGAATGACCAGTTCCGCAACCTATTTCCAATAGCCTTTTCCCTGACACATCACCAAAAAGATGGCATTTTTCTTCCGAAACAAATGCCCCATACAAAGGAAGCGCAGTTGTACCGATAACTTCATTTCCTTTAGTGTCCCAAAAAGATCTGTTCATTTTATGAATGTTGTTCATGTCCTCTTCAACCGAAATAGCACAACCAACTTCTCCAGCGCCTATAATATTCGTTCTGCCACCAATATTCTTTTCCATACCGTTTCCCTCCATTAATATCATTTTGAAGGTCAGGCGTGGAAATATTTTCAGCGTTGCCCCCTCATCTCGAGCCAAGGATGGCGCTATTCCGTGCAATCGACTGAATGCTCTTGAAAAAGCTGATTGAGAATCATAACCATAGCGTATAGCAACATCAATTATTTTTTCGCCTTTTTTAATATCTATTGCAGCCATAGTTAGTCGCCTGCGACGAATATATTCGGATAATGGAATTTGAGCAAAGAAAGAAAAAATTCGGCGAAATTCCCACTCCGAACAGTTCATGATCTTTGCCGCTATACAATAATCAATATCACAAGATAGATTATTTTCAATATAATCAAGTGCTTGGTTCATGCACTTCTGCCAATCCATAACCTCACCTCCTGTAACAACTATATCAAGAATCAAAAAAAGGATCATTGCATTAGGTGTATTTTAATGCAATGGAGATTATATGATATTTATTCTCCTGAAAAACAGGACCTAACAATACATTATTTACCATATTCAGTATAGCACATATCTTTACTGCAACAAAGTGAGAAATTATGAATTCGCAAGCCATACGGAAAACTCCTGCAAGGAGATTTCCCAGTATCTTGAAGGGAAAAAAGGTGTCAGGAGAACCGTCCCCTTGACACATACTCAATTTTGTCAGCATCACTTATGGACTTCATGGCCTTATCTTTGAATTGAAAGGTCGTATTTTCTAATATATAATAAATAGTGAGAATATTTAAAACATTTCTGCAGAGATGTCGCTATTTAATTATGTCATGATTAAATAAGGGGGTTATATTAATGTCAAACTCAAGTGCAAGTGCACCTGTCAGACCGCAGAGTAATGCCCAGGAGAGAATACAGAAGTTTGGACGTGTTTTAAGCGGCATGGTAATGCCCAATATTGGAGCCTTTATAGCATGGGGTCTAATAACAGCATTATTTATTCCAACCGGTTGGGTTCCTAATGAAAACCTTTCCACGTTGGTTGGGCCGATGATTACTTATTTATTGCCATTATTAATAGGCTATACCGGCGGTAAAAATGTAGGTGGTACAAGAGGTGGGGTTGTAGGAGCAGTGGCAACCATGGGTGTTATTGTCGGTGCCGATGTTCCAATGTTTATAGGTGCCATGATAATGGGTCCTTTGGGGGGTCTAGCTATCAAAAAGCTGGATGAAGCCTTTGAAGGGAAAATCCCTGCAGGCTTTGAGATGCTGGTAAGCAATTTCTCAGCTGGTATTCTAGGAGCTATAGTAGCATTATTGGCATATCTGGCTATTGGGCCTGTTGTACTAGGCTTGAATACTGTATTAAAAACTGGTGTTGAGGCAATAGTAAATGCTGGCTTACTTCCATTGGTATCGTTATTTGTAGAACCGGGCAAAATATTATTCTTAAATAATGCAATGAACCATGGCGTATTGGGGCCTTTAGGAGTTCAGGGTGTAGAGGAAATAGGAAAGTCCATATTCTTCCTTGTGGAAACAAACCCTGGTCCCGGACTTGGCATACTATTAGGCTACTGGCTGTTTGCAAAGGGTTCAATAAAGGAATCAGCACCTGGAGCGGTAATAATCCACTTCCTAGGTGGTATACATGAGATTTATTTCCCATATGTATTGATGAATCCAGTCTTAATCCTAGCGGTAATCGCCGGTGGAGCATCAGGGGTACTGACCTTTAGTATACTGGGGGCAGGCCTAGTGGCAACACCATCCCCTGGAAGCATATTTGCCCTATTGGCTATGACAGCAAGGGGAGGACATTTTGCAGTAATAGCCGGTGTTCTGGTATCAACAGCAGTCAGCTTCCTTGTAAGTGCTTACTTTATTAAGAGAAGCAGCAGCAAAATGGCAGACGGTGCCCTTGATGATGCCAAGGAAAGAGTTGCAGAGCTTAAGGGTAAGAAATCTGGCGTAGCTGTAATGGCTAATGTAAGCAAAATAGTAATCGCTTGCGATGCAGGCATGGGCTCCAGTGCAATGGCAGCCACTAATCTTAGGAATAAGCTTAAGAAGGCAGGGCTAAATATAACTGTAGTAAATAGCGCTATAGAGGATATACCTGCTAATGCCGAAATAGTAGTAACGCATGAAAGCTTAAGCGACAGAGCAAAAAGCAAGGCACCTAATGCAGAGCATGTTTCTATAAAGAATTTTATGAATGCACCTGAATTAGATGAATTGGTAAATAGATTGTCCTAATAATGCAAGAACAGTGGAATTTTAATTCCACTGTTCTTGATACATTACTTTCACTATTGGAGAAAGCAGGAAAATGGGGGAATTTTATGAAGAAGATTAAAATAACCACTAGAAAAAAGGATATACTGAACAGGCTCTGTAGTGAGGATGATTATATTACTATTGGAAAAATTGCCGAGGATATCGGAGTAAGCTCCAGAACGATACTGCGGGAGCTGGAGGAGATAGGAGAGCTATTAAGGGTAAATGGGCTGCAGCTGGATACCAAGACTGGGGTCGGAATACGCCTGACCTCCACCCTTGAGGAAAAGGAAAAATTGTTGAGTATTATTGAATCGGAGGGGACTGAAAGGGTCTTTACTCCAAATGAAAGGCATACCATTATTGCCGGTGAGCTATTGCAAAACAATGAACCTATTAAGCTTTACAGCCTGACTAGGATACTGAAGGTATCAGAGGGCACCATAAGCAATGACCTAGATAAGCTGGAGGAGTGGTTAAACGCCTTTAATTTAAATTTGGTAAGGAAGCCAGGACTGGGAGTATATATCGATGGCAGAGAAAAGCATAAAAGAAGGGCAATCGTAAATTTGATTTACGAGAATGTAGAGGAAAAGCAGCTGTTGAATCTGGTGCAGGAGAAGATTACAAAGTCGCCGGAGACAGCCGGGGGTATTGAGATTAAAACAAGGAATAGACTTTTAAACCTAATAGACAAGGAATCCATAAGAAGGCTGGAGGAGCTTATCTATAAGGCGGAGGAGGAAATGGGCTATAAGCTGGCGGATAGTGCCTATGTGGGACTAATTGTACATTTGGCTTTAGCTATTAAGAGGATTAAGAACAACGAAAAAATAATGATAGATCAGGGGTTTTTGAAGGAGCTGAGGAACAGTACAGAATTTGAAATTGCAAAGGCTCTGGCCAATAATATATCGAATCATTTTAATATAGAAATTTTAGAGGATGAGGTAGGCTATATCACCATGCATCTGATGGGTTCAAAGAATCGTGGCAATGTATTAAGGGAGGAAGGAAAGGAAATAGGTAATTTTGAGCTTGTTAAGCTGGTGAGGGAAATAATTAAGACTGCAGAGGCAGAAGCAGGAACCTTTATCGGAAATAATCAAAGGCTTTTTATGGGGCTTATCAATCATCTGGAGCCGGCAATTAAACGCCTAAAGCTGGGGATGGACATAAGAAATCCACTGCTGGAGGAAATAAAGCTCCAATATCCCCAACTGCTGGAGATAACCACCAAAAGCGTTAAGGGTCTGGAGGAATATTTAGGTCTAAGGCTGCCGGAGTCAGAAATTGCATATATTGCAATGCATCTGGGGGCGGTTATTGAAAAGAAGGAATTTATTCCCCAAAGAAGGTATCGGATTGCAGTGGCTTGTCCCAGTGGCATAGGTACCTCTAGGCTGCTGGCAACCCGCATAGAGAAGGAATACGACACTATTCAAATCGTAGACGTCATATCCACAATTCATGTTGAGGAGAGCTGGCTGAAGCAGGAGGGAATAGATTTTATCATATCCACCATACCAATTGAAATCGGCGAGTTTCCTGTCATAACGGTGAATCCGTTGCTTTCCAAAGAAGACAGAGGAAGAATAAATAAATTGCTGGAGGAGCTGCGCTTCAAGGGCTCTGAAGAGTCCACAATTAGAAGACCAAAGCTGAGCCTAAAGGAGAAGCTAATCCAAATGAACAGCTACAGCCAGGGTATCATACAGGTACTGGACAATTTCTTTCTGTACACTGTGGCTGCCGATAGCATTGAAGCACTGATAGGCGAAGTATCCAGCAGGCTGCTGGCGGAGGAAGCACAACAGCTGCAGCTGAAGGAGGATTTGCTGAGAAGAGAGGAAAAGGGCGGTACCTATTTATCCGGCAAGGAAATAAGCCTTCTTCATTGCAGAAGCAGCAGCGTTGAGGAGCTTTACTTTGGAGCCCTAAGATTGGAGGAGCCTATAGATTATCTAAACAGTGGCGGCGCGAGGGAGAAAATAAAGCTGGCGTTAATAATGCTGGCACCGGAGAATTCTCCGCAGACACATATTGAGGTAATCAGTGAGGTAAGTAAGATGATAATTGAAGAGCCCGGATTTCTAAAAGCCTTAAGGGAAGCTTCTAGGGAAGAGGCCCATATGGCTATTAGCAACCATTTAAATGATTTTTATAAATATAAAAGCGATGACAGGAGAGATCTACATGAGTGATATTGTGAATTATAAAGAGGATAGCTCAAAAAAGGATATAAGGCAGGATATACAAAAATTCGGACGGGTTTTAAGCGCCATGGTAATGCCCAATATTGGAGCCTTTATAGCATGGGGACTAATAACCGCATTATTTATCCCAACCGGCTGGGTTCCCAATGAAAGGCTTTCTACTATGGTTGGGCCGATGATCACCTATCTATTGCCATTATTGATAGGCTATACAGGTGGTAAAAATGTAGGTGGCACCAGAGGTGGGGTTGTAGGTGCAGTGGCAACCATGGGGGTTATAGTTGGTGCCGATGTACCGATGTTTATAGGTGCTATGATAATGGGACCTTTAGGGGGCCTTGTAATTAAAAAGCTGGATGAGTCTTTAGAGGGGAAAATTCCCGCAGGCTTTGAAATGCTGGTAAACAATTTTACAGCCGGAATAGTGGGGGCGCTGATGGCTTTACTGGCCTATTTGGCAATTGGACCTGTGGTGCTGACGCTTAACAATGTATTAAAGACTGGCGTTGAAACCATAGTAAATGCAGGCCTGCTTCCATTGGTATCATTATTTGTAGAGCCAGGCAAGATACTATTCTTAAATAATGCCATGAACCATGGGGTATTGGGGCCATTGGGAGTACAGGGAGTAGAGGAAATTGGGAAGTCCATATTCTTCCTTGTGGAAACAAACCCCGGTCCCGGACTTGGTATACTACTAGGCTACTGGGTGTTTGCAAAGGGTTCAATAAAGGAATCTGCACCGGGAGCGGTAATAATCCACTTCCTGGGTGGAATACATGAGATTTATTTCCCATATGTATTGATGAATCCAGCATTAATCCTGGCGGTAATAGCCGGGGGAGCATCAGGCGTGCTGACCTTTAGTATACTGGGGGCAGGCCTAGTGGCAACACCATCACCAGGAAGCATATTTGCATTGCTGGCAATGACCGCAAGGGGAGGACATTTTGCAGTAATAGCAGGTGTGTTGGTATCAACAGCAGTCAGCTTCCTTGTAAGTGCCTACTTTATTAAGAGAAGCAGCAGCAAGATGGCAGACGATGCCCTTGAAGAAGCAAAGGGAAGAGTGGCAGAGCTTAAGGGAACAAAGGCAGATTTAAATATAAGGAAAATTATTTTTGCTTGTGATGCAGGGATGGGCTCCAGTGCTATGGCAGCCACCAATCTGAGGAACAGGCTGAAGAATGCTGGCATCGATATTCAGGTGGTAAATACCTCAGTAGACGAAATACCTGTGAATGCAGAGCTGGTTATAACCCATCACGGATTGACCAGTAGAGCCAAGTCAATAGCAAAAAATGCAGAGCATGTTTCAATAAGCGACTATTTCAATGATCCAAAGCTGGAGGAGCTGGTATTAAGGTTAAAGGGAGCTAAGGCTCCGGAGGCGCTTGCGGCTAATGATGAGACCGAGACGAATACAATCCTTAGGAAATCAAATATAAAGCTTGGCTTGAGGAGTGTTGACAAGGAATCCGCCATCAAAATGGCCGGTGAGCTACTGTTTAAGGGAGGCTATGTAGAGGCGGAATATATAACTGCAATGCTGGAAAGAGAGGAGCAGCTCAGCACCTATATTGGCAGTGGCGTAGCAATACCGCATGGCGTTGGTAAGGCAAAGAATAACATTAAAAAATCCGGAATGGTGGTGCTGCAATTTCCAGATGGCGTAGCCTTTGGTGAAGAAACTGCCTACCTGGTTATAGGAATCGCAGGTGTCGGAAATGAGCATCTATCTATTTTGTCAAATATTGCAACAGCCCTTGAGGATGAGGAGCATGTAAAGCTAATAAGCTCCACTAGGGATGCAGAGGAAATATTTAAGCTTTTCACAACGGATTTAGAATAAGCATAATTTTAAAGGAACAGAGGTGTGGCTATGATTATAACCCTAAGCTTAAATCCTGCAGTTGATAAAACCATAGAAATTAAAGATTTTAAGGTAAATGGCGTCAATAGGGTGGCCTCCGCTAGACTGGATGCCGGGGGAAAGGGCATAAATGTTTCCCGGATGATAGGCAGACTGGGGGGCCGAAGCACAGCTATAGGCATATTGGCAGGAGCTTCAGGAGGCTTTATAAAGAAGCAGCTGGATGCTTTGGATATAGAAAATGATTTTTTATTTATTGAAGGAGAAACCCGAACAAATATCAAGATAGTTGATTCAGTTAATGGAATGAATACCGATATCAACGAAATGGGGCCGGATATAGCCGCCGCCGATTTGGAGGAGGTTCTTAACAGGACACTTCAGGCTGCAGGAGAGGACAGTATTTTGGTTCTGGCAGGCAGCGTCCCTGGAAATGTAAGTAAGACCGTATATCAGCAGCTTATTACTGCTGCCGGCAAAAAAGGCGTGAAAACTATTCTAGATGCCGACGGAGAGCTCTTTAGATTGGGAATAGAGGCAGGCCCATACATGATTAAGCCCAATATCCATGAGCTTTCGGCTCTGTTTAAAAGGGAGATTACCTCTGTTGATGAGGCTGTAGAGCTGGCAAGGGGAATATTTGTCTATGGCATTAAGATAATTGTTATTTCCCTTGGGGGAGAGGGCGCTATATTGATGACGGAGGATCAGACCATCATGGCAGAGGGTCTTGCGGTGGAGGTAATAAGCACCGTAGGAGCTGGAGATGCGATGGTGGCTGCCCTTGCATTTTCCCTAGAGAAAAAGCATTCGCTGGAGGAGGCTTTGATGCTGGCCAGTGCCGCCAGTGCCGCCAGTGTTATGACCCCCGGTACTTCTCCTGGGGAGTTGGAGGTTATTGAAGAATTGAAGAAAAGGGTAAAGCTTAAATACATCAAATAATTGAAGGGTGGTAATGACATGAAAACTAAAGCAGTGAGATTATATGGTCCAAGCGATTTGAGATTAGAGGAGTTTGAATTACCCCAAATTAAGGATGATGAAATTCTGGTTAAGGTAATTACCGATAGCATTTGTATGTCCACCTATAAGGCAGCAATTTTGGGAGAGGGTCATAAAAGAGTACCGAAGGATATTTCGGAAAATCCAATTATTGTAGGACATGAATTTGCGGGCGAGATTGTAGAAGTAGGGGAAAAGTGGAAGCATCAGTTTAAGGCCGGTGACAAATTTGCAATCCAGCCTGCGCTTAATTATAAAGGAAGCATGGCTTCTCCGGGATATTCCTACAAATATTTCGGCGGAAACGCAACCTATACCATTATTCCACAGGAGGTAATGGAGCTGGGCTGCCTTTTGCCCTATGACGGTGAGGCCTTCTATGATGCTTCATTGGCAGAGCCTATGTCCTGTATCATAGGAGCCTTCCATGCCACCTACCATACTATGCCGGGAAAATACCAGCATGAAATGGAAATTGTAGAGGGTGGAAAGATGGCTTTGCTGGCAGGCTGCGGACCAATGGGGCTGGGGGCTATAGACTATATCATCCACAGAGACAAAAGACCAAGCCTGCTGGTGGTAACCGATATTGATGATGATAGAATTGAGAGGGCAAGGTCGATATTTACAGAAGAGGAAGCGGCTAAAAATGGCGTAAAGCTGGTTTTTGTAAATACTAGGACTGTGGAAAATGCCAATGCGTATCTCAGAAGCTTGACAGAAGACACCGGCTATAATGATGTTTTTGTATATGCCCCTGTAAAGCAGCTGCTGGAGGATGCCGACAAAATTCTGGGCAGAGACGGCTGCTTAAACTTCTTTGCAGGTCCGACGGATACGGAATTTAAGGCAGAGATAAACTTCTACAATGTCCACTATGCTGCCACACATTTGGTTGGAACCAGCGGCGGAAATACGGATGATATGAGGGAATCTCTGGATATGTCAGCTAAAAAGCTGATTAATCCTGCGGTAATGGTGACGCACATCGGAGGCTTAAATGCCGTGGCCGACACAACATTAAATCTTCCTAAAATCCCCGGCGGCAAAAAGCTCATCTATACCCATATAGATATGGAGCTGACTGCAATAGAGGATTTTGAGGAGAAGGGTAAGCTAGATCCATTCTTTGAAGGCTTGGCAAAAATTGTTAAATCTCATAAGGGATTATGGTCTGCTGAGGCTGAAAAGTATTTGCTGGAAAATTATACAAAACTAATATAGAGCTAACGAGGTGTTGAAAATGAAAAAAATAACATTAACAGTAAACAATAAAGAGGGACTGCATGCAAGGCCGGCATCATTATTCGTAAATATGGCCTCCAGCTTTAAGTCAAATATCACCCTAATAAAAAATGAGAACTATGGAAAGGAATATGCTGGCAAGAGTATTCTTTCCGTAATGACCATGGCAGCTGCCGCCGGTGATCAGCTGACAATAATTGCAGATGGTGAGGATGAGGCTACGGCGATTGAAAAGCTGCAGGCTTTGATAGAGACGGGATTTTAATGGACTAAAGAAGGGAGGAAAATTAATGCTTAAGGGTATTGCTGCATCCTCAGGGATAGCAATCTGTAAGGCTTTAGTTATAAATGAAGCCGAAGTGGCTATAGAAAAAAGAAGCGGGGTAGATGTGGAGGCAGAGCTAAAAGGCTTCTACAAAGCGCTGGAGGACTCTAAAACGGAAATAAAAAGACTGAAGGAGATTACCTTGAAGAAGCTGGGACAGGGAAAGGCGGAAATCTTTGAGGCCCATCTAATGATGCTGGAGGACCCTGAGCTGATAAACGGCATAGAGGATAAAATAAAGGTTGAGGGCTTCAATGCCGAGTATGCGGTAAAAATAACCGTAGACATGTTTGTTGCAATCTTTGAAGGCATGGCTAACGACTACATGAGAGAAAGAGCAGCGGATATAAGGGATATAGGGAAAAGGCTAATCTACAATCTGTTGGGTCTGAAGCTTAGAACCCTGTCTGCTCTGGAGGAGGACTTTATAGTCGTAGCCAAGGACCTGAGTCCCTCAGATACTGTGCAAATGGACCATAATAGAGTTCTGGGCTTCGTGACAGATATAGGCGGTAAAACCTCCCACTCGGCGATCATGGCAAGGTCTTTGGAGATTCCTGCAGTCGTTGGTCTCGGTAACATCACAGAGGTGGTTAAAGAGGCGGATCTGCTGATCATAGATGGCGACGCCGGTACGGTTATTATCAATCCCAGCGAAGAACAATTAAAGGTCTATAGAGCAAAGCAGGAAAAGGTTCGAGAGGAAAAAGAGGAGCTGCAGCTGCTGAAGAGCAGTGCCGCCGTAACAATTGATGGAAAAAGGGTGGAGCTGGCAGGTAATATTGGTTCCCCCGACAATGTGGGCAGCGTCCTCAACAATGGTGGAGAGGGCGTAGGGCTATTTAGAACGGAATTTTTGTATATGGATAAGGAGCAGCTGCCTACGGAGGAGGAGCAGTTTGCCTCCTATAGGGCAGTGCTGGAGGCCATGGGGGATAAGCCTGTTGTCATTAGGACCCTTGATATCGGTGGAGACAAAAAGCTGCCGTATCTTCCTATAAAGGAGGAGCTGAATCCCTTCCTGGGCTATAGGGCCATCAGGCTTTGTCTGGACCAAAAGGATGTATTTAGGACACAAATCAGGGCGTTGCTGAGGGCTTCAGTATATGGAAACCTTAAAATAATGTTCCCTATGATATCCTCGCTGGAGGAGCTAAGGGAGGCAAAGGCATTCTTATACGAGGTAAAGCAGCAGCTTATTGAAGAAAAGCAAACAGTAAGTGAGGATATAGAGATAGGCATAATGATAGAGATACCGTCAGCTGCTATCATGTCGGACCTTTTGGCTAAGGAGGCAGATTTCTTCAGCATAGGCACCAATGACCTAATACAATACACCGTAGCTGTAGACAGAATGAATGAAAAAATATCCTATCTATATAATCAATATAATCCTGCGGTAATAAGGCTGATCAAAACAGTAATAGACAATGCCCACAGGGAAGGTAAATGGGTAGGCATGTGCGGTGAAGCAGCAGGGGACCTAAAGCTGGCTCCCGTATTACTAGGCTTAGAGCTGGACGAATTTAGCATGAGCGCTTCATCCATTTTAAAGATGAAAAGGCTTATAAGGAGCATGACACTGGTGGAGGCAAAAAAAATCGCCGACAGGGTACTGCAGCTTAGCACTGCAAAGGAAATAGAGGATTATCTGGATGAAGTAATAAAGAATAAGTAGCTTAAAAATTAAAAAGAGTGCGGCTAAAGTCGAAGTCACAAGACAAAATGTGAACTTATCGTATATGTAAACTAAATACTAAAGGAAAACACCTCATCTCCAAGAAAACTATTGGATATGAGGTGTTTTGTCTATAGATAAATCGAAATTGTGTTATACCGGAAGGAACTCGTTGGTGAAATTGGAAACGAGAATAACTATTATTCTACTGGAATCCATTTAAAAGAATCCTGTCTATTTGACTCGCTCACCAGCGCCAAGTTATATAGTACAGACCCATCATTCGCATAGGCCGAGCCTCGCAGCTCTGCTTTTTCTATCATCCCATTCCAAGTATCAGTACCATCCCAGTTTCCTGTTTCATCCCAGAAAAAAACAACTATTTTAGAATCAACATTCTGTCGCTGCATAGCGCCTTCTTTTCCAAGCTCAATATATGCTACGCGTTTGTCATTGACCGCAGAGGGACTTTAGTCCCCTTTTTTAGTGGGCTATAAATGCATGCAAGGCTTTTTAACTGCAGCAGGCCTTCGCAAAATAATACAAAAGATAACATATATTGACAAGAAACTACACTAACAATAGAATGAGAGTAAGCAAGTAAGCAAGTAAGTAAGTGAGCACTCGCCTCGGGGAGGGGGATAAAATGAAGAGCTTAATACATAGAAGAGATTCCATAATTTTAACCACTGTCGAAATAATTAACGACCTAGGAATTCAAGGGCTGTCAACAAGAGAAATAGCTAAGCGACAGGAAATATCTGAAGGTACAATTTTTAAACATTTTAAAAGCAAAAATGAGATTTTGCTCGGTGTCTTAGAGCATTTCGCAAAATATGACGCTGATATTATAGATTCTATTAATGCAAAGGCTCTAAAGCCAATTGAGGCGATTAAATACTTTATAAAAGCCTTCGCTGAATACTATGAAAACTACCCAGAGATAACTGCCATCACTCAGGCATATGATGTTCTGGCCTGCGATGTAAACTTAGTAGATCGAGTAAAGGATATTGTTAATATTCGAAGCAGCTTCATAGTAGAGCAGGTGGAGGAAGGAAAACGGATAGGGCAAATATTTGATTACGTAGATAGTATAGGCTTATCTGATGTTGTTACAGGTTTTTTAAGTGCCAGCTGTCTTCGTTGGAGATTTAGTAATTACTCCTTTTCATTAAAGAAGACTGTAATGGATACATTGGACATGGTATTGGAGAGCTATATTGTAAAATAATAACTAATCGAAAGAGGGGAATACAATGACAAAGGTACTAATAGTGGATGATGCTGCATTTATGAGATTATCTTTAAAAACTATGCTGACAGCAAATGGCTTTGAGGTAGTAGGAGAGGCATTGGATGGTGCGGAGGGAGTTTCTATGTATAAGGAGTTAATGCCTGATATTGTTACTATGGATATAACAATGCCGACTATGACAGGTATAGAAGCTTTGAAGGAGATATTGAAATATCATCCAAAGGCAAAGGTGGTAATGATATCGGCTATGGGTCAAGAATCAATGGTAAAGGAAGCTATCATTAGTGGGGCAAAATCCTTTTTAGTTAAGCCTTATAAAGAAGAGCATTTGGTGGAAACCCTTAGAAAGGTTCTAGGTGTCTAAATATTGAGGGAGGTAATGTAGATGACAAGTTTCTATAGCCAAGAGCCAATGATAGAAATGTATGTATTTGAAACCTCTCAGTTAATTGAACAGCTTGAGAAAGCAATATTGCTAAGTGAAAGGCACAGCAGCTTTTCTATAGAGACTATCAATGAGATATTCAGAATCATGCATACAATCAAGGGTTCATCCGCCATGATGATGTTTACAAATATATCAACACTTACCCATACCCTAGAGGATTTATTTTATCTAATGAGGGAGGAAAAGGCAACTAATATTGATTATGGCAGTCTTTCGGACTTAGTGCTGGAGAGTGTAGATTTTATTAAGGTTGAGCTTGAAAAGCTTAGAAATGGCGATGAGGTAGATGGTAGTGCCGGCACTATCATTACGGAAATAAACAAACTCTTAGAAGCTACTAGTGGTAATAAAGCTTCAAGAGAATCAGAGAAAAATGGTGAAGCACCTAAGTTTTACATAAGTCAAAGTAAAAAACCATTGCTAGAATACAAAAATTCCTTTAAGGCGGTAATATACTTTGAGGATGACTGTGAGATGGAGAATTTTAGAGCGTATACAGTAATAAACAGCTTAAAGGATATTACTGAAGCTTACGAATATTATCCTCCTGATATTATTGATAACGATGAAACTATACAGACCATTAAAGAGGAAGGCTTTACTATATTAATAAAGTCAGATAAAAGCTATCAGGAGATACATTCCTTCTTATCTCAAACGGTTTTTTTAAAGGAATTAGAGCTTACAGAATTGCAAGAGGAGGATAAGGCATACGAGCTTCTTAAGAGGAGCAAGTCTGCTGAGAAGCAAGAAAAACCTGAGGACCTTAGAGGCAATAATGGGATAGAAAGGGAGCTTAAGGACGGAAATAATCATCAAAGTGTTATTAGTGTAAGCGTCGGAAAGCTGGACAAGCTAATGGACCTAGTTGGCGAAATGGTCATAGCCGAAGCTATGGTAACTCAGAATCCTGATTTGAAGGGGTTAAGCCTTGATAATTTCTATAAATCTGCAAGGCAGCTCAAGAAGATTACCAGTGAGCTTCAGGATATGGTGATGTCTATAAGAATGCTACCCCTCCACAATACCTTCCACAAGATGCATCGTATAGTGAGGGATATGTGTAAAAAGCTTGGTAAGGAAGTTGAATTGGAGATTATGGGGGAGTCCACAGAGGTAGATAAGAATATTATTGAATATATATCTGATCCCTTAATGCATCTCGTAAGAAATGCAATTGACCACGGGATAGAGACCCCAAAGGAACGAGCGGAAAAGGGTAAGTCAAGGGTAGGTGTATTAAGATTGCAGGCTAAGAATGCTGGTAGCGATGTTATTATAACTCTTTCAGATGATGGCAAGGGGTTAGATAAAAGCAGTATTTTGAAAAGAGCTGAAGAAAATGGCCTTATGCACAGGCCTGCAGAGGAAATGTCTGATAAAGAGATTTATAATTTAATCTTCTTGCCAGGCTTTTCTACAAAGGAAAAGGTAACGGAATTTAGCGGAAGAGGCGTTGGAATGGATGTGGTAATGAAGAATATAGAAATGGTTGGTGGCTCTGTGGCGGTTGAAAGCAACCTAGATATAGGGACAACTATAAATTTAAAAATTCCGCTTACCCTTGCCATTATAGATGGTATGAATATTAAGGTTGGAAACTCCTGCTATACCATACCAATTACATCAATAAAGGAATCCTTTAGAGCAAAGAAAGAAAACGTATTAACTGATCCCGATGGCAATGAACTAATAATGCTACGAGGGAAATGCTATCCTATACTACGACTACATCAGGTATTTAAGGTGAAGTCAGCTGTAGAGAATATAGCCGAGGGGATTATAATTGTTGTTACCGATGGCGAAGGGACTATCTGTATACTTGCTGATGAGCTATTGGGTCAACAGCAGGTGGTTGTCAAGACATTACCTACCTACATTAAAAACCTTAGAAAAATAAAGGGCTTGGCAGGATGTACTTTGCTAGGTGATGGAAGTATTAGCTTAATTGTTGATGTTTCAGGATTAATAGGAGCTTAAATAGAAGGCTCAATAAGACAAGAGTTAGATGTCGAAATAGTTAAGTACATGAACCGTCAGCTGGAAAAGGCAGTTAACTAGGGCATTACTATACTGAGAGGAGCATGAATATGTCGGATACATTTGTCAACGAAGACCACTATAATGAAGAGGATAGTCAGAGGGATAAATATCTTACCTTTTCTTTGGGAAATGAGTTTTATGGTATTGAGATAAAGTATGTCACAGAAATCATTGGCTTGCAGCCTATAACTGAGGTGCCAGAGCTTCCTGAATATATAAAGGGAATTATAAATTTAAGAGGAAAGATTATTCCTGTAATGGATGTGCGCTTACGCTTTAAAAAGGAGTTTAAGGCGTATAATGATAGAACCTGTGTAATAGTTGTAGACATCAAGGATATCTCTATTGGACTTATTATAGATAGCGTTTCGGATGTGATTGCCATACCAGCAGAGGAGGTAGTACCTCCACCAGATTTAAGCAGAGGCGGAAATCGATATATCCAAGGTATAGGAAAGGTTGGAAATGATGTAAAGCTACTCTTGGATTGTAATAAGCTAATAACCGATGATGAGCTTGAATTACTAGACAACATTTAAATTACAAGGAGGAATAAGAGTGAAATGGTTCATAAATTTGAAGATTAAAAGTAAGCTTGTTATTTGCTTTATTGTAATATCCCTGTTTATAGGAGTAGTGGGGGCAATTGGCATCACTAACATGAGTAATATTAATACCCGTGGTGTTGAAATGTATGAGCACAATTTTATAACGGCCCAAAGCTTAAGCAGTATTCAACAGGCCCTTTTAATAGTTCGTTCAAATTACATTTTAATGCTTTATGAAGGTAACATGGAGCTATTTCAAGCGAGAAGCAATGAAATAAGTCAGTTGTCCTTAACAACAAATGAAATTTTAACAGCATACGATAAGATCATCCAAAATCAAGAGGAGAGAAGTCTTTTCGATGGATTAAAAGAGGATTTAGGAGCATATAGAGTTATTCGTGAGGAGCACTTAAACCTTATCGAAGAGGGTAAGCAGGAGGAAGCGAAGGATAGAATTGGAGAATTTACAGCTGCCAGAAATAAGGTTGAAGAACAGCTAGGAAAGCTTATAGATTATAATCTAACAGCTGCGGCAGCTAAGGCACAACAGAATACTGCTGATTACCAGCTGCAGTCTAAAATTATGCTGGCTATAGTTGCTGCTGGGATGATATTAGCAATAGGCCTTGGCTTTTTAGTTGCAGGTATCATAAGTAGACCACTGGCTAAGGTGGTTGAGGTAGCCAATAAAATAGCTGAGGGTGATTTGGATGTCGCGCTTGAAAATAACTCTAGAGATGAGGTAGGGGTATTGGCAAATGCCTTTAGTCAAATGGCAGATAATCTAAATGATGTAATGTCTAATATTAGTGTAGCATCAGCTCAAGTGGCAGCGGGGTCTAGACAGGTTTCAGAATCGAGTATGGAGCTATCTCAAGGGGCTACTGAGCAGGCCAGCTCAGTGGAGGAGCTTACTGCCTCAATTGAAGAGATTTCAGCTCAAACAAGACTTAATGCAGATAATGCAGGTGAGGCAAATCATCTGGCTGAGGTGTCTAAGGAAAATGCAGTTAAGGGTAATGAGCGAATGAGGCAAATGCTGATGGCAATGGATGAAATAAATGACTCATCTAATAATATCTCGAAAATTATTAAGGTAATAGATGAAATAGCATTTCAAACAAATATTCTTGCACTAAATGCAGCCGTAGAGGCAGCAAGGGCAGGCCAGCATGGAAAAGGCTTTGCAGTAGTTGCTGAGGAGGTAAGAAATCTAGCAGCAAGATCTGCTAATGCAGCAAAAGAGACTACAGAAATGATAGAAGGCTCTATTAAAAAGGTAGACGGAGGAACTAAAATTGCTAATGAAACTGCAGATGCACTAAGTAAGATAGTAGACGATATTTCTAAGGTAGCTAGCCTAGTTAAGCATATATCCGTTGCTTCCAATGAGCAGGCAGCAGGGATTGCTCAGGTTAATCAAGGTCTTCAACAGGTTTCAGAGGTCGTTCAAACAAATTCGGCTACATCAGAGGAGTCAGCAGCAGCCAGTGAGGAGTTATCCAGCCAAGCTGAGCTTATGAGGAACCAAGTAAGTAGATTTAAGCTTAGAAAAAACAAGAACACATATGTACAAAACACAGAAGCTATAAGTCCAGAGATATTAAAAATGCTGGAGAAGATGTCCGATAAGAAGACGGTAGCTTCCTCCTATAATGAGTCAAGGTCAGAGGCAGCAGCTACTTCCTCAAGAAATAAAATTCTTTTGAGCGATAAAGAATTTGGGAAATATTAATACATGTATTGTGATTAAGGAGGCCCTTATGGGGCTTCCTACCCTATTAAGGCGGTGAGCTAGTTGATAGCTATCAGTATGAAGGAATTTCGACAATTGGCTGATTACATAAAATTCAACTACGGGATACATTTGAAGGAAGAGAAACAAACCTTAATTACAGGTAGGCTGCATAGTGTTTTAAATGAGCTAAAGCTAAAAAGCTTTACTGAATACTTCGAATATATTATAACAGATAAAACCGGTATAGCAGCAGTGACACTTTTGGATAAGATAACTACAAATCATACTTTCTTTATGCGGGAGACAGAGCACTTTTATTTTTTTAGAGATAAGGTACTTCCTTATCTGAGCAATACACAGCGGAACAAGGACTTAAGAATTTGGAGTGCCGGCTGCTCTTCTGGTGAGGAGCCCTACACCCTTGCAATGCTTTTAGATGAATACTTCGGTGAGAGTAAGGCCCTATGGGATACAAAGGTGCTTGCTACAGACATATCAAATGGAATACTGGAAATTGCAAAAAAAGGAATATATTGTAATGATAGAATTGCTGCATTGCCTGTCCATTGGAGGATTAATTACTTTAACAAATTGAATAATGAAAATTCTTGCCTTATTGATAAAATAAGGAATGAAGTTATATATCGGCGATTTAATCTAATGGAGAGCTTTCCATTTAAGAAGCGGTTTAATGTAATTTTTTGTAGGAACGTTATGATTTATTTTGATAATAAAACAAAGGATAAGCTGGTGGAAAAATTCTATAATGCATTAGAACCAGGTGGCTACCTATTTATTGGTCATTCTGAAACTATTAATCGAGAAACTTCTAAACTTAAATATATTATGCCTGCTGTTTATAGGAAGGAGTAGGTAGCATGACAAAAATAAAGGTATTAATCGTTGACGATAGCCTGGTATTTAGGGAGGTATTGAGTAGGGGTATAGCAACTGATCCCTCCATAGAAATAGTAGCGACTGCCGCAGACCCCTTTGATGCCAGGGATAAAATACTTAGGTACAATCCAGATGTGATGGTTTGTGATGTAGAGATGCCTAAGATGAATGGCATAGAATTTATAAGGAGGCTATTGCCTCAGTATCCATTGCCTGTAATTATCATTAGCTCGATGAATGATTCTATTTTTGAAGCTCTAAGCAATGGTGCAGTTGATTTTGTCTCTAAGCCAGACTTTAACTCTGTTGAAGGCATAGAAGGCTTTATCCATAGGCTTATAAATAAAATAAAGACTGTAAAGGGTGATAAGGCGCCTAAAAAAACGACGATAGAAGGTAAAACTAACATTAGCACTGGTATCGACGATAGTAGTAAAATAATAGCTATTGGAGCATCCACAGGTGGTACAGAGGCACTGGCCAGTATACTAAAAAAGCTTCCACCTGACATGCCGGGAATAGTTATAACACAGCATATACCTCCTGTATTCTCTCGTATGTTTGCTGAAAGATTAGACACAACTACCCTTTTGTCGGTGAAAGAGGCTGAAACTGGGGATTTTGTTGAGGCGGGCAAAGTGTTGATTGCACCTGGGGATCAGCACATGAGGGTTCATAAGGTAGGCAACAGGTATAAGGTGGAATGCTACCAAGGCGAAAAGGTTAATGGGCATTGTCCTTCGGTTGATGTTTTATTTGAATCCGTAGCAAAGACAGTGGGAGATAAAAGCATTGGCATCATATTAACGGGAATGGGATATGACGGAGCAAAGGGACTTTTAGCTATGAGAAGACGGGGGGCCAGAACAATTGGCCAGGATGAGGCTTCTTCTGTGGTTTATGGTATGCCAAAGACAGCCTTCAATTTAGGTGCAGTGGAAAAACAGGCTTCCTTAGCTAATATACCTCAGGTATTACTGACTATGTTGAGTTACCTTTAGAAAATAGAGAAGGAGAGTAATCCCATGATAGAATTTATAACAGGTGAAAATCAAAAATTCTTGATTACTGCATTGGAAAGCATTGGGGACGGGGTTATTGCAACAAATGTAAATGGTAAAATCACATATATGAACAATTCAGCAGAGGATATCACTGGATGGCAGGTTAGAGATGCAATTGGAGAAGCCTTTGAAGCGATATTTACACTAATAAATGATAATCCAGAGTATAATCGGGAGTTGAATGATTATCTCGTTACCATACTTAGTTCCCAGAGGTCTCAAGGGCTTTTTAAGGATACTCAGCTTATTAAAAAAGATGGCACTAAAATTTACATATCTGCTAATTTTTCACCGATAAAGAATGATACTGGGGAAGTTTTAGGTTTGGTTGTAGTCTTTAGAGACATTACTAGAATCAGAAGAATAGAAGAGGAATTACGGAGCGAGAGAAATAATCTGAGCATCACCTTTGAATCTGCCCCCCTTGGAACTGCAATAGTTAATCATGACAGGGTAATAAAGCAGGTAAATAAATCCTTTTTAAACATGCTTAAGACTAACACCAATGAGGTTGTGGGATTAAAGCTGGGAGAAAGCCTCATGTGTCCCAATAGCACAAAGGGCTGTGGCTCTCATTTGAACTGCACCATATGTCTACTTAGGTCCAATATAGAAAAGGTATTTAGCAAGGGAAAGCCCTATAACAATATTGAGATTGAGCTACCTTTAATGATAGATGGAATACAACAGTTTTATTGGTATCAAACGCATTTTGTACCCCTAGCCGCTGATAATGAAAGACAGGTAATGGTGGTTATGGAGGATATTACGGATAAAAAGCTTAATGAAGAGAGACTAGTAAGAGCTAAGAATCATTCGCTAAAGATGCTAGAGCATTTTCCTACAATGGTTTGGCATATAGGGAGTGATAAAAAAAGTGACTATGTAAATAAGCTGTGGCGGGATTTTACAGGTATGACATTAGAGGAATCATCTGATATAGGCTGGTCAAATGCTGTACACCCCGAGGATATCCAGCGCGTCCACGAGATCTTTAATCTGGCCTTCAATAAAAGAGAATTCTATGAATTGGAGTATCGGATGAGAAGATACGATGGAGAATATCGGTGGTGTCTAAATGTAGGGACTCCCTTTTACGACCTAGATAATGAATTTGAAGGCTACATAGGTGCTGTCTTTGATATCACCGAAAGAAAAGAGGCCGAAGAGGCACTTAAAAGATATCAGATATTATCGCAGAATGAGAGGGATATTATTCTATTTATGACCACCTGCGGTAAAATAATTGAGGCGAATGAGGCGGCTATTAGGTCCTATGGGTATTCAAGGGAAGAGCTACTATCCATGAATATCCGCGAGCTGAGGGCAGAAACCAAAGATGTGGAGGGGCAGTTAAAGGCTGCTTTAGTAGGTAGTATAACCTTTGAAACCCTACATAAAAGAAGAGATGGCAAAAGCTTTTATGTAGAGGTTGGAGCAATGGGGACAAGGCTTGGAGATCAAAAGGTTATTATCAGTATTATAAGAGATATTTCTGAAAGAAAGGAATCAGATGAAGCTTTAAGACAAAGTGAAGAAAAATATCATTTGCTTTTTAAGAATATGCATAGCGGGTTTGCATATCATAGAATCATTTATGATGAGTATAGTATGCCAGTAGACTTGGAATTTCTCGAAATAAATGACTCATACGGCTCGATGCTGGATCTAGAGCCGATGGAGGTTATTGGCAAACTATATTCAGAGGTTTATAAACACAATATGTATGAGCATTATGAAAATATGAAGCTCTACAAAAGGATTATTCTTGAAAAAACAAGCCTATACATAGACGAATATTATTCCGACATATCTGAAAAATGGTATACCTTGGCTATATACAGCCCTAAGGAGGGCTATATAGCAACAATAATCACAGATATAAATCACAAAAAGAAAACTGAACTGGAGCTAAAGACTGCTAAGGAGGCTGCAGAAGAAAGTAATAGAGCTAAAAGCGAATTCTTAGCAAATATGAGCCATGAAATAAGGACTCCACTAAATGGTATCATGGGAATGATAGATTTGGCACAACAAACAGAGCTAAATCACGAGCAAAGAGATTATCTAAGCACAGCCAAAACCTGCGCCAATTCATTGTTACAGGTTATAAATGATGTTTTGGATTTCTCTAAAATGGAAGCCGGCAAATTGATGTTAGAGGAAATTAATTTTGATATAAAGGAGTTAATTGAGGAGACTGTTAAGTTTCATCATTCTTATGCCATAAGAAAGGGCTTGGAGCTTGATTATTCCTTCTCTTCATCAATTCCTCAATATATTAAAGGTGACCCCTATAGGTTGCGTCAGGTTCTGAATAATCTAATAAACAATGCTATAAAGTTTACCGACAAGGGAGCTGTTTTAGTAGCAATTAAAAATATTGCCTGTGAGGGTGAGGATATAATTCTCAAGTTTACTGTTAAGGATACAGGTATTGGAATATCCAATGAGGAATTGAAAAGATTATTTAAGAAGTTTAGTCAAGTGGATGGCTCTATTACACGAAAATATGGCGGTACGGGCTTAGGTTTAGTAATAACAAAGCAGCTAATAGAGCTAATGGGTGGCAGTATACGGGTAGAAAGTGAGAAACAGAGAGGGAGCAGCTTTTATTTTCAGCTTAGGCTAAAGCTGGGGGAAAGACCAAAGGAGAGAAGCATAAAGGAGCTGGCACAGCTCAAGTCGACTAAGCCGCTAAAGCTATTATTAGCAGAGGATGACTCAATAAATCGAGTGGTAATTAGCAGCATGCTTCATAAGATAGGTCATTATGTAGAGGCTGTAACCAATGGTCAGGAGGCTCTTGAGGCTTGTCAAAGGAATTTGTATGATGCGGTGTTGATGGATATTCAAATGCCCATAATGGACGGAATAGAGGCCACAAGGGCTATTAGAAATCTTGAGGAGGCTAAAAAAAATGTCCCTATCATTGCAGTAACGGCCTTTGCTCTAAAGGGTGACCGTGAGAGATTTCTATCTATGGGCATGGATGGATACATATCTAAGCCAATACAAATTGAGGAGTTATTTACAACATTAGAGGAATTATCAAGTAATACCGATGATGAAGACATACAGAAGCTTGTAAATCATTTTCTAGTAGTAGAAGCAGGCTCTACGATGGTTAAAAAGCTTTCTAAAAAGAATCAGATAGAAGGACTGCAGGATATAGAAAAACATATATTTGAAATGGAAGCTATGGTAAAAAAGAACGATACTACCATCATAGAGGAGGTAGCACAAAGAATTAAGGAATTGTCTAATGAATTAGACCTTGAGGATATCAAGGGCCTAGCCTTTAAGGTACAGCTATCCTTTAGGCGGGGTGATTTAAAGTCTGCTATAGAAAATGCAAAATTATTAATTGATGAATATAAAATTTTACTTAAGACATTAGAATAGGGGGGATTTTATGAGGATACTTATAGTTGAAGATGACATGGTGAGCAGAAAGTTCTTGTTTAAGCTGCTTTCCAAATACGGTGAATGTGACCTTGTTGTGGATGGGCTAGAGGCAATAGATGCATTTATGATGGCAATAAAGGATGGAATGCCCTATGACCTTATTTGTCTTGATATAATGATGCCGAAGGTAGACGGGGTCAAGGTATTAAAGGTAATGAGGGATTTAGAGAATCAGAAGGGAATAAAGGCAGAAGGTCGAGCAAAGGTTATAATGACTACTGCTCTGGCAGAAACACAATTTGTACAAAAAGCCTTCGAAATTGGATGTGATGCATATGCGGCAAAGCCGATTGATACCGAAAAAATGCTGGAGGTCATTAAAAAGCTTGGTCTAATTAAATAACATTTATTATAAACCTCCAATTTTATTGGGGGTTTGTTTTTAATTTAACATAGAATAATGATATTTAATGCTATGTAGAATTATTTTTTGGGTATTTATTAGATAGGTGTCTTGCTCTAAGTGTTGAAATAACTTTAGGGTATATTTTATACTCCGCAATAAAACGTGACATAAATGCATAAGTGAAAGCATAACATGTATAGACAAGTAAACATGCAATGTGATTTAATATACTAATAAAGCTTAATTTAATAAGCTAGGGGAGGAATAGGGTATGAAGGAATTCATTGAAGGCGGTATTCTTAAGAGAAGCATAAATAATACTGTAAAGATGGTTAATTATGAGATGAAATTCTTAAATGAGTCCCACCTAGAGGAGATACTACAGCTGCAGACTATTGTAGCAGACTCATTGGATAATCAGGAATTGTTTGTTATGGATTCTAGAGAATTTATATTGGAGCAGGTTTTAAGGCCCGGCAGCGGTAAGGCTATCGGAATATATGTTAATAAAGGTCTAGTAGCCTATCGAACGGTTTCCTTTCCAGGCAACAGTGACTGGAATCTGGGAAGGGAGCTGGGAATAGCGGAGGAGGAGCTGGACAGAGTTGTGCATCTGGAGGCAACAGCGGTGCATCCAGAATACAGGGGAAATCGATTACAGGAGAGAATGCTAAAGCATACCATCGACTATGTTGAGAAGCAAAGCTTTTATTATATATTGAGCACTGTATCGCCATACAATTACCCAAGTCTGAAGAGCGTAATAAGCTACCAGCTTTCCATACAGGCACTGAGCCTAAGGGATGGCGTTTATGGGGGTAAGCTTAGATATCTGTTGAGTAGAAATCTAAGGGATATTAAAAGAAGGGTTTCCGAAGCCTCTGTAATGGTTAAGAACAAGGACATTGATCAGCAAATAAAGCTATTGGAGAAGGGCTATATAGGGGATTATGTAGAGAAAACCGAAGGCGAACCAGGTGGATTTCTGATTGGCTATAGAATGATAAATGCAAAAGGCCAAGCTGCCAGCAGCGAATAGAAGAAAACTAAAATATTTGAATTTGCGTCTATATTCCCACTGGATAAAAAAATAAAATCTGTTATTATATATGTATTGGCAAATAATAAGTTAAAATAATCGAGGAGCTGAATACGAAGGTGGAAGTCTTCATCAAAAATAGTTCGTTGCCGTATTACCTTCAAATCAAAGAGGTTTTAAAGGAAAGAATTAAAGCAAATGTTTATCCTGTGGATACCCTTATCCCATCGGAAAATGTGCTGTCACAGGAATTTAGTGTCACCAGAGCCACCATCAGAAGTGCATTGATGGAGCTGAAAAAGCAGGGACTTATACGGACGGAAAAGGGTAAGGGCTCTGTGGTTTGCAATTCTGCAATTGAGCAAAGCCTATTGAGGTTCTATAGCTTCAGTAGAGATTTTATGAATTCCTCCTTTAATACCAGAACCACTATTATTGAGAAAAGAGAAATACCAGCGCCCTGGGATGTGGCAGAAAAGCTGGAACTAAATGAAAATGAAGGGGTCTTCGAGATCATTAGATTACGATGGTTTAACGAATACCCTATGATCATAGAAAGCTCCTTTCTTCCGGCCAAGCTTTTTCCTGGTTTGTTAAGCTATAATTTGGAGGAAAAATCCATTTATGATTTAATTGAATACAGGTATGGGTTTAAAATCAAAAAGGCGAAGGAATATATAAGCCCTAAAACCGCTGATGTTGAGGAGGCAGGCTATCTTAGCATCGAAGCTGGTGCACCGGTATTTTTTACTGAAAGAACAACTGTATCCGAGGCTCAAAGGCCCATAGAGATAAGAAGAAGCATTATACGCGGTGATAAGTATACCTTTTATACTGAGCTGTATTAGCACTTGAATTTACAAAATATGGACTTGAAATGAAAAATTAGCTATAATTAATTGAGGACCTTAGCCTCAATTTTTTTCTTTTATAAGTATTAATGGGATGTGATATTTTGAATATGCTAATAAGTACACTATATTCCATCAGCATAAGCTATGGACTTTATTTCTTTGATTCCGGCGACAAATCTACGGCAAAGCAAGCGGTTGGTTTGGCCGATATTGCGATGTATTCCGGTAAATACAATGCCATATCCTAATCAGATGAAAAAGGGGGAAGTATGATGACAATTCTAAGTAACGATTGGCAAGGGCTCTTGAGTGAGGAATTTGAAAGTGATTATTACAAAGGGCTTCGTGAGGAGCTAATTAAAGAATATAAAAGTGCTACGGTCTATCCCGATAAGTTTGATATCTTTAATGCTTTGCATTATACCTGCTATGAGGCTGCCAAGGTGGTGATTCTTGGTCAGGACCCTTACCATGGTCCAGGACAAGCCCATGGCTTGAGCTTTTCGGTAAAGGCTGGAATTAATCCACCCCCCTCCCTTCAAAATATATTCAAGGAGCTAAAGGCGGATTTAGGCTACGAGATTCCTAATCACGGATATTTGGAGAGCTGGACGAGAGAAGGGGTCCTTTTGCTGAACACGGTGCTTACCGTCCGAAAAGGCGAGCCCAATTCCCACAAGGGTCTAGGCTGGGAGATCTTCACCGACAAGGTAATAGCTGCCCTCAATAAAAGCGAGCGGCCAATGGTTTTCATACTTTGGGGGAAGCATGCACAGGATAAGGAAGGCTTGATAACGGAGAAGCGCCACTATATTATAAAGGCACCGCATCCCAGTCCCTTTTCAGCAAATAGAGGCTTCTTCGGCAGCAGGCCCTTTTCAAAGGCCAATAAATTTTTAGTAGCAACAGGGCAGAAGCCTATAAATTGGAGACTTGAAAATATATAGCAAAATCAGCTTATCGAGGGTTAATTTTTTTGATATGATAAAAAATTAACCCTCGTTGACATTAGTAAAAAATAGAGTTATTATGTAATGTAGTTAACATGTTAATCATGTGAGGAGGTAAGGGCTTGGGAGGATGTATCAGCATAGGTCATCTATTAAACAAAGCTAGCCATCTTATGAAATGGGAGCTTACGAACCAGCTTAAGGAATACGACTTGACCTCGGCTCAATGGGCGGTTTTAACATATTTGTATCGTCAGGAATGCTGTGACGGAGGAGAGGAAAGCATGACTCCGGCGTCAATAGCTGATGCCATAAGGGTAGAGCGGCCTGCCATAACCCGAATATTGGACAAGCTCCTCAAGCGGGGACTGATTGATAAGCGAGTTAATCCCACCGATGGCAGATCACAAATTATAGTATTAACCCCAGAATCTAGAGGGCTTATGCCTGATTTTAAAAGTATTGGAGACAGAGTAGTCAATCAATCTCTTTCAGGATTATCAAAGGAGGAGGTTGAGTTATTAACCTCATTGCTTTTGCAAATCATAGATAATCTGAGCTAGAGCCCTATTCATTAAAAATATGATAAGGCTCAGGGAAAGCTATATAACAATTAATATTTTAGACATCAATAAGGAGATGGAAGTATGGATCAAACAAAACAACTGGGAGAAGAAAAGGTATCTAAGCTACTATTGAAATTCTCCGTACCGGCTATAATCGGAATGCTGGTAAATGCATTATACAATATTGTAGATAGAATTTTTATAGGTAATGGTGTAGGAACCCTTGGAATCGCCGGCATAAGCATCGGATTTCCCATAATGCTAGCAATTATGGCCTGTGCTATGCTAATAGGCCTTGGAGCAAATTCCCTGATATCTATTAAGCTTGGGGAGCAAAACAAGGAGGAAGCGGAGCTGATTATGGGCAATGCTCTGGTGCTTTTAGTAGTAATTTCAGTTGCTATTACAGCTGTGGGACTAATCTTTATTGATCCCTTATTAAAGGCCTTTGGTGCCAGCAATGATGTTTTGCCCTATGCAAAGTCGTATTTACAAATAATATTATTGGGATCAACCTTCCTATCCATTGGCTTTGGTATGAATAATTTTATCAGAGCAGAGGGTAATCCCAAAATTGCAATGCTAACAATGCTGATAGGAGCAGTTTTGAATACTATTTTGGACCCAATATTTATATTTGTTTTTAATTGGGGCATGAGGGGAGCAGCACTGGCGACTATAATATCACAGGCCGTTTCAGCTGCATGGGTTCTGTATCATTTCCTTGGCGGTAGAAGCACCTTGAAAATCAGAATCAAGAATATGAAGCTTCAAATGTCAACCATTTATAAGATTGTTGCATTAGGTGCTGCACCCTTTGCAATGCAGATGGCGGCTGGGCTTTTAAATGTGGTTCTTAATAAATCCCTTAGGACCTATGGCGGCGATATAGCCATTTCAGGAATGGGTGTTGTAACCAGTATCAGCACATTGATATTGATGCCGGTTTTTGGTGTGAATCAAGGGGTTCAGCCAATAATTGGATACAATTATGGTGCTCGTAAATATGATAGAGTTAGGGAGGCCCTAAAGCTGGGAATCTTCGGTGCTACCCTTATTGTTGCAGTAGGCTATATTATGACGAGGATGGTGCCTGTTCAGCTGGTTTCGTTGTTTAATAAGGACCCTGAGCTGATAGATATTGGAACCAGGGCTTTGAAATATTACCTGATGCTGATGCCGATTATAGGCTTCCAGATTATATCCGCCAACTATTTTCAAGCCATAGGAAGACCAAAGCATGCTGCATTGCTGAGTCTTTCAAGGCAGGTGCTGATATTGATACCTTCAATACTGATATTGCCTAAATTCTTCGGTCTTAACGGAGTGATGTATGCAGGACCTGTGGCGGATGGACTATCGTCGATTATTACTGGTATATGGATAATGGCGGAGCTAAGAAAGCTTTCCAGGCAGCATGATGCCAATAATTTAATATTGGAAATTTAATAAATAATATTATAAAAAACCTGTGATGATATCATCACAGGTTTTTTGTTATACTTTAATCAGCAGAGGAAATTGCATAATAAAGGTGAGTGGTATGTTTATACAAAGTCAAAAGTTTCCTGCTTAGTGTCCACGGGCTAATTCATTGAATTTAAAAGGTTATTAGCCCTAGACAATGCGCGATAAACTTTTAACTTTGTATAAACTAATATATATATATGCACTCCCATGGTAATATGCAGTTTCCTCATATAAGAATTCTCTAAAAAATTTGAAGGGTTTTTACAGAATGCAACGTCTATTGTTGTAGAGGCCGAAAGGAGGGGAGCTATGACATCAGAAGAGATTATAATCAATAATGCCTTGTCTGGAAATCAGGAGGCCTTTCGCAGCATTGTCGACGGCTATAAAAGATATGTTTTTGCAATCATATTTAATATCATTAAGAATACTGAAGAAACCGAAAATGTGGCACAGGAAACCTTCCTACAGGTGTATCGCTCCCTTTCTACCTATAGGCAGGGCAGCTTTAAAAGCTGGATTGGTAAAATAGCAGTTAATAAGGCTATTGACTGGAAAAGAAAAAACAGCAGGGAAGGAGCAATTGACAGAGTTATTTATTTAGAGGATATGCGGGAAGGCATAGCCGCCGAAGAGGATCTCATTGAGGAAAAAATGATTAAAGCAGAAGAGGCCGATAGGGTAAAGGAATTGTGCAACCGGCTGCCTTCTATATATGGATCGGTAATAGATAAATACTATATAAAAAACATGAATTATCAAGAAATTGCGGCAGAAGAGGGTGTTAGCGTCAGAACCATCGAGACAAGGCTGTATAGGGCAAAGAAGCTATTTAAGGATGCCTGGAGGGAGGGTTAATGAGATGAAGCATTATAGCTATGAGGAATGGAAGCTTTACGCTGAGGCGGCTACAGAGGGAAACCAGACAGCCGAAATGGAGGAGCATCTGTGTCAATGTGATGAATGTATGGCATGCTATCTCTCAATTATAGAAGCCTCCGACTACATGACATCAGAGGGCTTTATACCTGAAGGCTTTACCGATGATGTGATGCAGCTGGTTGCAGCAGACAAAAAGCATCAGCAGAAAAGTGATGGGCTCCAGTCCCCTAAGGAAAGAAAAAGAGGAAAGCAGCAAATATTTAAGTATTATACCATCGCTGCCAGTATAACTGTAATTTTATTTCACTATGGCATATTTGATTTAGTAGGCGAATCTATGCCGAAGGCCGCAGAGGAAATCGCCAATTCCACCCAAAGAGTTGAAATTGTGGTCAATAACAGATGGTCTGATAGATTGAATTCAACCTTTCAATTTTTAGATATTATAAAGAAAAACAAAAGGAGTGACTTAAATGAGAAAAAGTAGATTTTTCGGAGTATTGTGCTCCTTTATACCGGGGGCAGCCCATATGTATCTGGGCTTAAAGCGACAGGGGCTACAATTGATGTGTTTATTCTTTTTACCGATTGTAATCTCAGATTTTTTAGGCATAAGCCTTGTGTTCTTTGCTTTGCCCATAGTATGGTTTTATAGCTTCTTTGATGCGCTACGTAAGCTAAATGGAGAAGAGCCCCTGGAGGATCACGATATTTTACCTGTCAAATGGTTTGCCGACAAAGACTTCAGTATAGCTCAAAATAAGGTTATCGCCTATGGATTGATTGTTATAGGTGGCATTATGATTCTAAACCGTATCGCCCTTCCTATGGTTAGCCAATTTTTGCCATATTATATCAGAAATTACATTCAAACAGGGATAGTGGCCGTATTATTTATCATAGGTGGTATTAAGCTTTTAGCTGGCGGCAAGATGGAAAAAGGAGCTGATCAGGAATGAGGAGATGGAGAGTAGGCACCTTTTCTATGGGGTTACTTTTAATAGCGATAGGGATAGTGTTATTAAGCTCCCTAATTAGCGGATTTCCCCTAGTTGAAGCATTATTTAAGTGGTGGCCTGTCCTTTTGATTATAATGGGGCTTGAAATACTGGCACATATCTATTTCTCCAAGGAGGAGCACCCAAAGGTTAAATACGATGTATTCAGCATGTTTATGATTGTGGTCATAGCCTTCACCAGCTTTGGAGTATATACTGTCTCCGTTGTTGATCTGCTGCCGCGGGTTAAAGCAATGGTAGCTGGACAGGATCACAGCTTTAGCCTAAAGGATAGAAGCATTGAAATCGATGCAGGTATAGATAAAATCGTATTGGAGCTTTCAAACGCCACCTTTAGCTTTAACGGGCATAAGTCCGGAAGCATAGAGATATTTGGAGACGGTGAGATATTTACCTATGGTCAGGAAAAGATAGATGCACTGACAGCAGCTGAAAATGTAGTTTCTAGAAGGATCGACAACACTTTGCTGGTTCAGTTTAAGGAGCTGCCAAAGGTATCGGAATTCAATCAGGGAGTAAATAGGTTGAAATATACCGTTATTCTGCCGCCGGATATAGAGGTTGAAATAAAGCGAGCCTCCAACAGCTGGCAGCAGATAGAATTAAATTCAGGAGCCCTGCAACGAAATATGCTGGTGGATAACAGCGGCCCGATAGTGGTAAATGCCGATGCTGATGCAAATCTTAATGTGGAGGCAACCCTGAGGGAGAATTACCAGCTTGGTGGTAATGTAGAATGGGTATTTGAAGAGGATGCCTCAAATAAAAGAGCTACATTAATGCTGGGTGAGGGTAAATATAAGCTGTATCTCTTTAATAGGGGTGAAATTGAGTTTAAGCATATAAAGTAAATGCTATTGTAAATATTGTATTTAATCAGATCTCCTTTGGGGGTCTGATTTATTTTTGTATCGCTAGAAAATATTGTATAATAGCCTTATATACTATTATAATAAGGGCATGGATAAAGAATAGGGTGGTGTATTATGAGGGAAAAGGAAGTAGTGATTATGAGGGGAATCGCCCCCTGGGAGTTTGAGGAATATTTTTCTTCTATCGGAGGCAATTTAACCGATAAGGGCAGCTATACAGGTGAGGACTGGGAGGTGGAGCTTATTAAGGGCTATGGGACCTTAGGCTCTATAAGAATCCATGAAACAAAAATTACCTTCCACGCCGATGACACCATACTAAAATCCATGGTGCATAAATTTCGTTTGAAGTTTATGAGGGCCGGTGGATAAATGACAGGAAAAAGGGTGATGCACAGATGATAAATAAAAAGAGGGTTATTGTTATTGGCGGTGGAGCTGCCGGTATGACGGCAGCCATAGCCGCCGCCAGAAATAATGCCGAGGTTATTATACTGGAAAGAATGAATCGTGTAGGGAAAAAAATACTGGCAACGGGTAATGGCCGTTGTAATATTACGAATATACATACCGACATAAAGCATTTTCATGGCAGCAATCCAAAGTTTGCCTTCGGCGCTTTGGGGCAGTTTGACGTCAATCAGACGATGGATTTCTTTGAGTTTTTAGGCGTGCACTGTAAGGTGGAGGAAGGTGGGAAGGTCTTCCCCAATTCCGACCAGGCCGGCAGTGTACTGGAGCTATTGAGGTATGAGCTCCAGCAGCTGGGCATACAGGAAATTGTTGAGGCAGAGGCTATAGCCATAAAAAAAACCAACGAGGGCTTTCAGGTAAAGCTTCAGGACGGCAGCAGCCAGAGGGCCGACAGGGTAGTAGTTGCCACAGGAGGAAAGGCCAGCCCAAAGCTGGGCTCCAACGGCATTGGCTATACATTGGTTGAGTCCCTTGGTCATACTATAGAGGAGCCCTTTCCTGCTTTGGTGCAGCTGAGGCTGAAGTCAGACTTTTTAAAGCAGCTTTCGGGGGTTAAATTTATAGGAGAAGCTGCCCTAGAGGTCAATAGCAATCCTATTCGTATAGAGGGAGGAGAAATCCTCTTCACCGACTACGGCATATCCGGTCCACCTATCCTGCAGCTGAGCCGAGGAGCTAATAGTGAGCTGATGAAGAAAAATCAACCCTGGCTGCAGCTGGACATGTTCCCACAGCTTAAAAGGGAGGAGCTAAAGGAGCTAATAGAGCTTAGGCTGGCCTATCATCCTGAGAAGACGCTGGAGCTCTCCTTTATCGGACTAATCAACAAAAAGCTCATACCTGTGGTGCTGAAGGAGGCTGGGTGTGGCAATATACAGAAAAAGGCCATGGAGGCTTCAGTGAAGGAGATTGAAAATATCGTGAGGCTGCTGAAGAGCTGGCGCTTCCCTATCATCGGAACTCAGTCCTGGGATAATGCCCAGGTAACCGCCGGAGGAGTCAGGGTAACGGAAATAGATGCTAAGACAATGGAGTCCAAGCTGGTCCCAGGCCTATACATTGCTGGAGAGCTAATTGATATAGACGGTGACTGCGGCGGCTTTAATCTACAATGGGCCTGGTCATCGGGCTATGTAGCGGGAGAAAATGCCGCAAAATAATCAACATAGATATCATACAGAGAAGAGGAAGAAGAATGCTACGAATTTCGGAAATAAAGCTGCCAATTGATTCAGATGAAGGGGCGTTGAAAAATGCCATTATTAAAAAGCTACAGGTTTCTGAAGAGGAAATGCTTGAATACAAAATCTTTAAGCAATCTATAGATGCTAGAAAGAAGGAGCAGATATATTTTGTATACACAATTGATGTAAGGGTTGCCGCTGAAGATGAGATACTGTCTAAGCTTAAGGAGTCGAGTATAGTAATAACGCCGGATATGAGCTATCCCCATGTAGAGGAGGGTGATTTAAGGCTCTCTAATCCTCCGGTAGTAATAGGCTCAGGTCCTGCCGGATTATTTGCCGCATTGCTGCTGGCGGAAAGGGGCTACAGGCCCTTGCTACTGGAAAGAGGCAGAGATGTTGACAGAAGAGCTGAGGATATTGAGGGCTTCTGGAAAACCGGAGTCTTGAATCCCGAATCAAATGTACAGTTTGGTGAAGGCGGTGCCGGAACCTTTTCCGATGGAAAGCTGACCACTCAAATAAAGGACCTTAGATGCCGCAAGGTTTTGGAGGAACTGGTAGGGGCAGGAGCGCCAACGGAAATACTATATCATTACAAGCCCCATGTGGGCACCGATATCCTCAGGGCAGTAGTGAAGGGGATAAGAAAAAGAATTATTGCTTTAGGTGGAGAGGTAAGATTTGAAAGCAAGGTAACGGATTTAAAGCAGGAAGCAAATAAAGTGGTTGGTGTGAGAGTAAATGAAACGGAGCTGATTCCTGCTGAGGCTGTTGTATTGGCTATAGGCCATAGCGCAAGGGATACCTTTAGAATGCTGTTTGACAGTGGCGCAACCATTACCCAAAAGCCCTTCTCTATAGGGGTTAGGATAGAGCATCCCCAGGGGTTGGTGAACAAAAGCCAATATCGCAGCTTAGCGGAAAATCCTAATTTGGGGGCTGCCGACTATAAGCTCTCCTATCATGCGCCAAATGGAAGGTCCTGCTATACCTTCTGTATGTGTCCAGGTGGCGTGGTGGTGGCTGCTGCCTCAGAGGATAATAGGCTGGTGACCAATGGCATGAGCTATCACGCCAGAGACAAGGAAAATGCCAACAGTGCATTGCTGGTGGGGGTAGGACCGGAGGACTTCGGTAGCGACCATCCCTTAGCAGGTATTGAGTTTCAAAGGCATTGGGAGGAAAAGGCCTTTAAACTGGGGGGCAGTAATTATAAAGCACCAGCCCAGCTGGTTAAGGACTTTTTGAAGGGCATACCCTCCACAGCTATAGGCACAGTAAAGCCCTCCTACCAGCCGGGGGTTACACTTACGGATTTGAAGGACTGCCTTCCGGAGTATGTTATAGAGACCATGAAAACGGGGATTGTGGCACTGGAAAGGAAGCTGAAGGGCTTTGCTATGGGGGATGCTATAATGACGGGGGTAGAAACCCGAAGCTCCTCCCCTATTAGAATTGTAAGGGATGAGGGGCTGGAGAGCAGCATAAGGGGCTTATATCCAACTGGAGAAGGGGCAGGCTATGCCGGTGGGATTGTGTCGGCAGCCGTAGACGGTATTAAGGTGGCTGAGACGATAATTCAAAAATACGCTCCCTTAATATAAATCGGAGGAAAAAAGAATGAAGCTGGATAGATGCTGTGGCATTGTAATAGAAAATAATAATAGGGTGCTGCTGGGTAAAAGGTCCGACGGACAGGGCTGGGGCCTAGCAGGGGGAAAGCTGGAGGACAAAGAAGGCTTCTATGAGGCTGCCCTTCGGGAGCTAATGGAGGAATTTGGTATAAGGGCTATACATATGGAGGAGCTTGGCAGGATTCAGGACTATGCATTGGTAAAGGGAGAGGAACGGCTGGTGGAGCCCCTTATCTACCTCTGTAGGAGCTACGAGGGTACTCCAAGGGCAGATGGAGAGGAGCTTTTGGCGCTTAAATGGTATGAGTATGAAGAGGCAGTAAACCACCTCCACATGTTCTCCCCCTCCAAGAGGGCCTTGATGACCTTCAAGGAGGCCATATTTCTATGAGGCTGGGGATCATTGCCGACACCCATATAAAAGGCAGTCTTGAATCCTTGGAGGATTTAGTTAAAGAGCTGGAGGACTGTGATTACATCCTACATGCAGGGGATTATACCTCCTACGAGGCCCTTGAGGTATTAAGGCGACACAGCGGCTTTATAGGCGTCAAGGGAAATGCCGATTGTGACTCGGTCAGGGGGGCCCTTAATCAAAAGGAAATTATCGAGCTCATGGGCTACAGGCTGGGGCTTATTCATGGTGACGGCTCAAAGAAAACCACCGTAGAAAGGGCATTAGAGGTCTTTGAGGATGAAGGCGTAGACATTATCATATTTGGACACAGCCATCAGCCTCTAATTCAGACTAAGAACAATGTGCTCTTATTAAATCCCGGCTCTCCCACCAGTAAAAGACGGGAAAAATACTATTCATATATTATACTGGAAATAATGGCGTCAGGTATGGAAGCAAGGCTTTGCTTAAAGGCCTTAAAATAAGGAGGAACTGATAATATGGATAATGGAGGAAAAAAACTAGTTGTATTTTATTCACTTGAAGGGAATACAAGGGCAATAGCTGAAGCTATAGCAGAGGCCATTGGTGGAACCCTGCTGGAGCTAAAGCCAGTCAAGGATGTTTCCGGCAGCGGCTTCGGTAAGTATATCTGGGGCGGGAAGCAGATCATATTTAAGGAAAAACCAATGCTTCAAGCCTTTGATATCGACCCAAATGCCTTTGATACCGTTATATTGGGTACACCTGTTTGGGCAAGTACCTATGCACCTGCACTGAATACCTTTTTACATCAATACCCCTTGAAAAATAAAAAAATTGCAATCTTCAGCTGCTTTGGGGGTTCCAGTGGTAAAACCCATGAAAATATTAAAAGGCTGTTGCCCCAAAATAGCTTTATAGGGGAAATGGGCTTTAAGGACCCCATAAAAAATAATCTGCAGGAGCAGAGGCAGCAGGCTATAAATTGGGCTAGGAGCTTAAAAATATAGCCTTTGTATGCTAAAGAAAAAGGGGCTGAGTTTTTTGGTAAAGAGAGCAGTTAAGCTAAAAGCAATAATCACACATATCCTTTACCTCTTAAGCTTTGCTATAGCGCTAATCATAATTTTGATGGCAGCACCTACAGCCATTAGAGGTTTAGACCCCTATAGCCTATACGATGAATCAACTAGGGCTTTGGCAGAGATCAACTATAATATATTCCAGCTGTTGGCATTGGTTTTTATGGGTATGCTGCTGGAGGTTTATTCCTTCATCAGTGGAAAAGTGCTAAATATGAGTCTCAGAAGCATTATTTTGACTATTACCGCTATAGCAACCACTGCATATCTGTACATGCTTAGGCCACAAATTGCCTTGAGATTGCTGTTCATGCTTATAAATATAGGCTTTGGTATGCTTTATTGTATAACTACTTATTACATAGGTAAGCTTGTAAGCGTAATTAATGGAAAGTAAAGGGAATCAACTTGGATCTGATAATATCCTGCTTTTATGATCGATCATGTAGGAGAGCTTATAGAGTTAGATTGAAGCATTGAGCATTACTTATTCATATGAAGTTTTTGAATTTTACAAGGCACCTTGCATTTTCGCAAAATGCAAGGTGCCACTTTATTAACCAATATCCCCTTTATCGGCCTTTATTTCACCCTTTATATTCTCTGCAAAGGCTCTGGCCCTTTCCCTGATGCCCTCAACCTTTAGGATAGCGCCTCTGTCGTTGGCGGTCTCCATGATGGCGAAATTTGGAGGCAGCTGAAAGCCCTTATTTATATTCAGGGCATCTATAAGCTGTCTAGCTATGGAGTCGCTGCCGGAATTCCCGGAAACGATTACAGCAAATACAGTTTTATCGTAAAACTTTATTTTTCGATAAAGGGTCGTAAGTCGATTTATTACTGCCGTCAGATTGGAGGAGACCGCATCGTTATAATTAGGGCATATCCACACAAGGACGTCGGCCTTCTCTATGGCTGGCAAAATTTCCTCTGTCATAACGCCGCCATAGTAGCAGCTATCCTTTAGACCATAGCTTACACAGGCCTTGAAGCTGCAGCCATAGCAATCATATACAGAGCCGTTTTCTATATGTATCTCCTCGATATCATAGTCACCTAGCTCCTCCTTAATCATAGACCACAGCATAAGGGTATTGGAGGTGCTCCTACTGCTGGAATGAAGTGCCAGCAGCTTAGGCATTGCAAGGGGTCTGGGATCGTATTCCTCAAGCCGCTGAAGCAGCTGCCTTGCCTGCTGAAGGGATATATCCTCCAGGCTCAGGGGGGTAATCTTCTGCCATGTTAGAAAATTAGACAGATCCTGCGTCGCTTCAAGCAAGGAATGGCCTAGAAATCTGCAGCCCAGCCGATTGGCAAGAAGGGTGTAATGTGCGGCGGCTGTCTTAGTATAGAGCTGATTGGGGCTGCTGATCATCAGTGCTGCAGTAGAGCCCTTCAAGGCATGGGGACCTCTGTTAGAAAGCATCTCAAAAACCTCCAGCATAGGCAGATCAAAGCCGCTGGAGCCCACCTCAGCAGCAAAAAGCAGCCTTCGATTGGTCAGCTCCGGAAGCTGGTCTTTATCTGTGTGTAGACGATGGGGTAGGGGGTCAATTGCCGATAGCATTCTTTTTAAATTTTCCGTGGGTCTGCTGGGAATTATAACATCTATCATATTATGCTCCTTAAATGATGATAGGTTGTATTTAGCCTATCGATTAATTGCTGAGGAAACTCAAGGGCTTCTACTTCTGTTCCAGCAGGCAGAAGTCTATTCTTTGCCCCCATGTACACGCCTCCCATATAGGTGGCACTATAATGCCATTCACCTCGGATGGTGCTTAATATAGAGAGGGCACCGGAGGAAAGGGCAGGGGCTATATATGGCTTGAAGCCCGCTTTTCTCACCTCTAGATTTGCTGCTCTGGCCCTTTCAGTTAAAATTAAGGATTTTTCATCGTCATAATTTAGGATGCTGTCGGCAATAACAAGCCCCTCTCCATGGGGACCATAGGCTCTTCCTTCTGATTTATAGTGAATTAAATCAGGGCTTTTCTCCGCATAATAGAGGGCTCTGGCATTCATAACCCCCAGACCATAGCCTCTTATTTGCTCGGGAGCCAGACCCCTACCAGCAGCCTTTGCACTGCCTTCATTGCCGGCAAATAAGGCAGCCTTACATAATAAATCCACCGGATCTGAGACAACGGCAAATATACCCTTAAAGCCCTTTTCTGCCGCCAATGCAGCATATTCTGAAACAATTTTTGCATTGGCCTCAAATTGCGCCATCCTTACATCGATGGCCTCTTCGCCTATGGCCGGAACTCTGGCGGCTATGCAAAAGACAAACATATCGCAGCTAAATATATCCTCATATGCCACCGGAAATACCGCCGGACGTTTGCTCTGTTGAAAATCAGTAATTTGATTTATTTCATATTCCCAACGCTGAAGCTTATTTTCATCACGGTCATAAATGCCAATAGAATCGATGCTATTTCCCCCCAGCAGCCGAAGGCCCACCAGTAGGCTGCCTCCCACATCTCCAAGGCCTGCCAGATTAATTCTCCAAGCTGTTGGGTGCTTATTTTCTAATAGCTGCTGCCAGCGGGGATATTCAGTATTTATTACAGAGACACTCCGATTATTTATTTTTTCCTGAAGCCAGCCGGGGAAAGAGTCCTCCGTTGATGGCTGCTTTAACAGTAGTCCTAAGCCCTCCTCCTGGGAGGTAAGCAAGGCTGCATCAGACAGACAGTATTGACTCCTGGTTTGCAGAAAGGGCATTCTTTTAAGAAAATATAGCATACCGTCAAATGTAGCGACCTCCTCCTCAGCTACGGGGATTAAGCCAGAGTATTCCTCAAGCGAAAGGAGATATTTAGTCTCGTAACGATAATAATGCATATTCTTCCCTCCTAATATCACCTGTGATGATGCTATGCTCCATCCTTTTTAAAAGCTCCAGATCATTTTTTAGGTAGCTGGAGGGATTAATGTTAAGGTCATAGAACATATCCTCTCCATGATCCGGACAACGGGGAAACATAAATACCTCCCCCATAAAGGACAGAGTCAGCTTTCTTTCGTTTGTCTTCTGATATTCCATCTCCAAAACCTCCAGAATCTCGATGGCATTTTCTATAGCCGTCTCCGACAATTGATAGATGGCATTACTGGAGACCCCCTTTATAAAGTGGGGAGAGGTATAAGGCAGTATCAAGTTGATGGAGGATAGTAAATTTTGCTGAGGATTAATTCCACGCCATAGGGTATCTCCTCCTATAAAGGGATATAGCAGATGCTCATTAAACCACAGCCTCAGCTTTGGTATGAAATAGGCGCTATCCACCTGTCGGTTTTGAATTTCCATCAATTCCTTACCTCTACCCGACAGTATTCCCACAATAATCCTTTTAACCTCAATAGATTCCTCCCGCAGCAGCGGTGCCAAGGCCTTTATACGATATCCCTTGTTCAACAGGTCATCAACTAAAATTACAGGCCGGTTAAAGGATCGTATCATTTTTATCTGATTTTTTAGGTCCAGATAGAAGGGATAGGCCCCTATCTTAAAGGTGGACATATCCGGCACAAACATCTTTTCCGTATGGAGAGATTTAGTGACGGTATTGGGCACTATGGACCTGTTCAAAATGTTGCCGAAGGGCACACACATCATAGGCCCTAGACTCCTTGGATTTAGTGAAACATGGGGAACGCCGTTTTCCTTGCATATTTTTCTGACAAGGGTCTCGTCCAGTACATTTCTGTCAAAGGATAGAACCAAATTTCCTGGATATAGCTTTGTCAGAGCCTCCTGCAGCCTTCTTCTGGTCTTCAAAATGCATTTTTTTACATTATAATTGCTTCTGAAGGGCTCCTTTATCATTGTTTCAACGTCTAGGCTCAGGGTTATGGGGTTAGTCATATTCACTGCAAAGGTCGGGTGCTGTCGGTCATTAAAGGGCAGCATCTGATAGCCGTTGAGCTTCAATATATCCAATAGCTCCTGAGAATTATAGCCGTCAATTTTGTTTTCGTATACGCAATAGCCAAAGTCCTCCTTCAGACAATGGGCCAGCGCCTCTGTTAGTACGATCTGATAAAGGCTGTCTGTAGTTTTATTTCTGTCGACATATATACCGTCAATAAGAATAATTCTACCGGAATAATTCTCCCTTATATATTCCGTGATCTTACTATTGTTAAATTCCTTGTACAGCATATCCGACGGAACCCAATGGAAGGCAGCATAGGCCAGCAGGCCTTTGTTCTCCTGTAGCTCTCGGATTACTACTAATCTGCCATAGGGCTTTTCCAAAATCCTTTTGATTTTTTCGGCTATAGCCTTTGAAGACTGGTGAAATTCCTTAGCTATGGCATAAACCAGATCCTCATTATACTCCTCTATGACCTCTATATGCATTGAAATTGTTTGAACGACAGACTTGTATTGGGGCTCTTTTCTATATAAGCTGTTTTCGTATATATACTTCTGAGCCATTGGGTCAATTAGCTTTGATATATCTCTGTTCTCGTCTATATAGGTCCTTATCTGCGTTGAGCTTATATCCTCATATTGGGGAGGCAGATTCAGCCGTATTACCGGCGCATTGATCTGATTGATGGCCTCCGAAAGCATATGTCCATGCTCCGGCGGATATTCTCTGTCATGCCGTTCAAAGACGATATGAGGAAAGCTATGAATGGAATACTCCGTCATTGGCTCCTTGTAGGCAGATGCGTTAGTAATAACATCGCTACCCACCGCGATATATGCCCTATCCTGGAAATTCTCCGCCAGCCTTTTTAAATCCTCCGCATTTGCTAGATTTGTAGGAAAATCCTCCGGATATAGATATATATCCATTTCATCGGCAATAGACATATTGATTACATTTTTTCTTATCAGGTTTGGCTGAGTTCGCTTTGACCATGAAAACTCATCTACCGCTAGAAATACCTCGAAGCCAAAGCCTCTGATGGCCTTTGCGATCTCCTTATGACCAGAGGTAAAGGGGTCAAAGGTGCCGGGGAAAAAGGCTATTTTTTTAGGGGATGTAATACTGATGGCTCCCATCAAAAAGCTATAGTCGGAAATAAAACGATATATATGATTTAATCCGGCTGAGTTCGTTAGAAATAATAGCTCGTTTTCCTGTGTATCCGCCAACAGAGTTAATATTTTTTTGCCGACAAGCTGGAGAATATTATGCTTATTTTCTAGGGTCAGCTGTTTGGAGCCGAAAACCTCCTTGCCAATAACCCCAAAGGATATCTGACGTATTTGAATGTCGTCATGCACCAGTCCATTTAAAAGTATACCCAGCAATTTTGTCAATCTGCTCTGATTGATGCTGTCATCCTCGGGAAAGTGCTCACAGTATTTGGGATAATTTGAAATTAAAATGCCAACCGTTTTAAGCAATAGCGAATTTATTTGAATATTTGAATGCTTTGTTTTTTCAGCCAGATCCTCAATCAACTCATCCAGCTCGTAGGGCTTCAAAAATACTGTTATTTGTCCCAAATAGCTGGGAATATACTTTGTAAATTGATAGCCCTCAATCTCCAAAGCCCTCAATAGCTCAATTGCTATGTCGTTCCTCTGCTCAAAGGGAAGGTAGGGTATGATTTCCACCAGTGCTCTTCCGGCACTATTTCTTACGCTCTCAATAGCACTGACCTTCAGTAGATTACAATAATGCATGGCAGTATACAATCCATTGCTCCTGTTTTGAAGGAAATACTCCGTCAGCATTTGGACCTGAACCTTTTTCGTAATCCAATTGGTTGCTGTCTTTAAATTGCTGAGGAATATATCAGAAATATTCTCCACCTTCTGAAAGGCAGCCTCTCTGTAAAGCTGAAGCAGCGCTGAATTTAATGAGAGACTTTCAGCTATTTTCAGCTTTAAATAGTTCTCAGCAGGCGTGTCATCTGAAAGCCTGTCAGCGTTAAGACAGAGGGCGGATATTCTTTCTACAAAGTCGGGCTTCTCACTGATGATGTCCATCAGACGATATATTGTATCTAGAGATAAAATTTTAAGGTCCCCATCCTTCAGATTCAAGGCCATGTCCAAATAGTCAAACAGGATTGCCAGTGATGGGTCATCTGCAGTTATAGGAATATGCTTTATTGCCCCAAGTAAGTAGACATTGATATCCAGCTGATACAGAATGCTCTTGTCGTAATACTTAAGGATAACGGCTTTAAAGTCCTGAACCTGGTTTTTCTTGCAGCCTTCGAAAAGGGCCTTGATTAGTATTTGAAGACTGTAGCCAATCCACATCCTATGTAGGGGTATCATCTTATGGTCAGGGGTGACAAATAGCTTGAGATATTGGTCCAGAAGCTCTACGCTTGTTATTTCAGACAGCTCCAGCATCAAACCATCTGGGATTTCCTTGCGGTAATCCTCATCCAGCATGGCAATCAAGTTACCCATCAGCTCTGCCGCATGCCGACGAATGTCCTCCTCCGAATGCACCAGCTTTTCATATAGAAACTTAATGGTGATCAGCTTTTGCTTTTGAGTAAGATAGGTGGAGTATTCCTGAAAAATATCCAGATACTCCCTTAGTATCTTGGGGTCCTTCTGGCTTCTGGCCAGCTCCAGTATTTCATTTAAGGAGGTCTCATCCTTCAGCTTATGCATAAGATTTATATTGTGGTGGATAGACATATACTTTAGGTGCTGAGTAATTTCCTCCCCCTTCATCAGGGAGTAGTACTGCTTTGCTTTCAGCTCCATTACTGCAGTTTGCTGGAGATCAACAGCTATCCCCAACTGTAAGATATATTCCTCAAAGTCCCTCAGCTTATAATAGACACGTCTATAGCGTTTCTCCTTTTTATCATCTAGGTTATCCAGCTTATTGAGGATGACGTCGAAGGATTCCTTCAGGCCAACGATAGACATTTCGGTTTTACCCGCCTCGGTTATATTCTTAACTCTGAAATCAGAGTAGATTAAAATAAGGGATTCAATCGCAAGATTTTCCAGCTCCAAATCCCAAACCGAATGATTAAGAGCGGTGTGGCCTATATATGGGATATTATGTCTCTTGAACCACATGTCCGTATAATAGTAATGAAGATAAGCAACCCTTCGGGACTCCCAGCTCCTACAGCCGAATTTTCCAAGATCATGGCCTGCAGCAGCCCCGGAAACTCTGCCGAGGTCTACCGGAATGCCAGCCTCAAAGAGCTGACGTCCGATAAAAAGCGCCAATCGATGGACGCCGCAGATATGGTCAAGGGTATTATGCTTAACCACCTCTTGATTTAGCTTCATCATTTCATATATATATTCTCTATTAAAGACGTTTACAAAATGCTTGTATTCATTGGAAATTTTGTATTTGGAAGCCTCCTCCTCCGTCAACAGCTGAAGGGGGTATTTGCTTTGCAGGGTATTGTCGGCGGACTTTTTCTGGTAATTGCAAAAAAGCCTCAGCACATAGAGATAATATTCACAGGCATTATTCCATTCCGTCTTCAAGTCGATTTCAGTAGAATTGGGAAAGGATTTGCTGAGGGTGTACTGATATATGTAATAAAGGATATTGGCGGGGGAGGTATCACCCCAGAGCTCCTCCAGAATATCACGGCATAGTGAATAAACAGCCTGACAGCTGAAGTCCTGTCTGGAAAAAATCTCAGATAGCTGCTGTATAAAGGCTGTGCCCTCGACATAATGCTTTACCCTTTCCTTGTTTAGTCCAAACTGCTTTACCAGATTTGGATTTAACAGCAAGGAGCATATTTCATGATAGATTTTTCGTGTAGCCACAGTAGACATATTATCCCCCCAGAGGTTTGATTTCTTGACTTTAATAATAATGGAGGAAATTGCATAATAAAGGTGAGTGGTTTGCTTATACAAAGTCAAAAGTTTCCTTATGCAATTTCCTAAATTAATTATATCTATTACAGGGTCATTAATAAAGAAAAATCCTATCTCCTTATAATACCCACATTACAGGCGAATAAAAGTAAATCATAACAAAATTATGCTTGAACCTTTGCTATAAATATAATATACTGAATATTAAAAAAATTAATAATATGTAATATTTATATAGCAAATATGTAGGTTATTGCTGTATAATGTATACAATTAATAATTGCCAACCATTAAGCTGGTAGAAAAGGAGAGGATTAAAATGAAATTAAAAATTGGGGCAAAAATTGTATCAGGATACTTAATTATTGTTCTGTTAATGCTACTGGTTGGAGGCTACGCAATTATTGGCCTAAAGCAAATAAACGATTTTAATACAGATATCGTTGAAAAGAATCTTCCGGGTATTATGGCAGCAAAGGACACGCAGATTTATACTCTAGAAAAGGTAGCCGCCTTAAATTCCTTCCTTATTACCGGTGAGGAGTCCTATACGAGGGATTTTCTCAAATATGCTGGTAATACAAGAGGCTCTATTGAAAACAGTACAGCGCTTTTTTCGGATGAAGAGGACAAGGCTTTAAATGAGGAGCTCATGGCCCTCAGTGTGGAATATGACAAAATAGCTGAAGTAATCATCGTCCTTAATCGACATGGGAAGCATGATGAGGCGGTTGTGGATATGAAAACTAAAGCCCACCCAAAGGTACAGGAGCTTAAGTCGGTGGCTGAGGCTATAATATCGAAGCGCGAAGCTAATTCGGAGGCAGATTCCCTACATATAAAGGAAATATACTCAAACATATTGACAATGACAGCAGCAATTCTTCTTATAGCAATAGCTGCAAGCGCTGTGGTTGGCCTAAGGCTTTCCAGAAGCATTACAAAACCAATTAAGCAGCTGGTTGTCATTTTAAGACAGGTGGCGGAAGGGGACTTAACCAGAGTTGCTGAAATAAATACGAAGGATGAAATAGCTCAGCTGGTGGAGTATTTCAATTCCATGATACTAAGCCTGAGGGAGATCATAACTGAAACCTCCAGAGCAGCACAGGTCGTAGCAGAGACCAGCGGCGGGCTTTCGGCAGCTGCCGAGGAGGCTTCTGCATCGGCAGAGGAGGTTTCAGCAACCGTAGCTGAGGTGGCAAGCACCTCCGGCCGACAGTTCGCCTCTGTGGAAAGGTCTAATATCCTTATTGCTGAGGTTTCCGACAGCACTGCAATAATGACCTCGAATGCAGGGATGATAAAGGAAGCCTCAAGAGAGGCCTTGGCCTCCGCTGAAAAGGGAATTGCCTCCTCCCACATGGTTGTTGAGAAAATGGAAAATATAAGGGGTACGACAGAAAAGACCTCAGATGTAATTATGGCATTGGAGACAAGCTCTAAGGAAATAGAGAAAATTGTAGATACAATAGCCTCCATTGCAGGGCAGACGAATCTTTTGGCTTTAAATGCCGCCATAGAGGCAGCAAGGGCAGGGGATGCCGGTAGGGGCTTTGCAGTGGTAGCAGAGGAGGTCAGAAAGCTGGCTGAGGAATCCTCACGATCCTCAAAGCAAATCTCAGAGCTGATTATAGAAATTCAAGGACAGATTACAGATGCTGTAAGCTCTATGAATATAAGCAATCACGAGGTGGAATCCGGAGGCGTAATTGTAAGCACTGCCAATACAGCCTTTGAGGAGATATATAATAATATAACCAATGTGGTGGAGCAGATTAGTGAAATGGCGGAGCTAACAATGGCTATGGAGAAAAATGCAGCAGAGGTGACAGGGAACATTTCAGAGATCGCAGAGCTGTCAGAGGCTACAGCGGCATCTGCCCAGGAGGTGGCCTCCAGCTCCCAGCAGCAGGCAGCTACTATTGTAGAAATTTCAAATTCTGCCTACGATCTGTCAGCAATAGCAGAGGAGCTAAGGAATACAATATCGATTTTTAAATATTAACATTGTCAGGGGGACGGTTCTGCTGACAATAGTTGTCAGTAGAACCGTCCCCCTGACAAGAATAGTATACCCAGCATAGGACATCCTAATATTAACACATATAGATAGGATGATGCATATGAAGGTAATTCCTTTTTATAATACCAAGCTTATAGCCTTCGAGGATGTTGCCCTCGGAGACCAAATAAAGAGGGTCTTGAATAAAAGCCGTGAGGAGAATGTCTACAAGGATGAAATCTCCAATATAAAAGCCTTGATAATGATTCAAAAGGGTATCAGAAGCCTAGAGGGATTGCAGCATTTTGTTAATCTGGAGGAGCTGTATCTCAATTATAATTATATTGAGGATTTGACGCCGTTGGAGGGACTCCACAGGCTTAAGCTGGTGAATCTCACCGGCAATATGGTTAGGGATTTAGAGCCTCTACTGAGGAATATAAAAGCAGGGGGCCTTGCTATGGGCAGCGTTTTATTTTTAGGAGATAATGATTTAAGCGTTGCCAACATGAATCAGCTTATTGATATCGCCCAAAGCGGCGTATATATTAAGCTTAGAAACATGAACTTCAATGAGGAGATCGGTTTTCTAAGGAGGTAATAAGCCCCATTAGTATAAAAATACAAAAATTACGTTGACACCCTTAAGAATTTTATGCTAAAATACATTAAATGAATAATACCTTTAAAGTGGTCCTGAGAGACCAGAAAGGATGATGAAAATGAAAAAATTAAGACTATTAGCTAAACACAGATTCTTTTTCTTTAATTACCATAGGACAAATAGAGGCAGCCTTCATTAGTCTGCTATAAGGTTGTCCTTTTTGTGTATACTCATGTATACAGGCTCTAAATGGTATTTAAGGAGGGAGAGAGGGTATAAGTGGCTAATATAGTACTGTCGGCTAACCTTCCTGATGGTGCCTGATGGCTTATGAAGAGGATGAAGCTCTCTTTTTTAAGACCATGATGCATGCTCAGGTTATATTTTGGCTATTGGTGCATAAATATACATTATAAATTATAAATATTAGAATATTGAGTATAAAGCAATAAAGGAAAGGGTGGAGAAGATGAAGGCACAGTTAATTTTAGAAAATGGAGCCATTTTTAATGGAACTGCTTTTGGTCATATAAAGGATACTGTTGGAGAGGTAGTTTTTAATACGGGAATGACGGGATATCAAGAGGTGCTAACAGATCCCTCCTACTACGGTCAGATCGTTGTGATGACCTATCCTCTGATAGGAAACTATGGAATAAATCTAGAATCTATGGAATCGGCATCTGCCAAGGTAAAGGGCTTTATAGTCAGAGAGGGAGCAAAGAAGCCTAGCCATTGGCAATGTGAAATGGACCTTGACGGCTTCCTGAAGCAGCATAGAATTATGGGGCTGGAGGGAATTGATACAAGAGCCCTGACTAAAATCATCAGAAACAGCGGCACCCTAAAGGGGATTATAACCGTAAGAGAGCTGTCACAGGCTCAAATAGAGCATCACTTTAAAACCTTCCATAACATCAATGCCGTTAAGCAGGTGACCACGGCCGAAAGCTATGAGATACCTGGCAAGGGCAAAAGGGTTGCGGTGCTGGATTTTGGTGTAAAGCAAAACATATTGAGATCACTACAGGAAAGGGATTGTCATATAACGGTTTTCCCAGCCATGACCTCTGCTGAGGAAATACTGGCGGCGGCACCGGATGGGGTATTGCTGTCCAATGGCCCTGGGGACCCTAAGGACCTACCTACCGTAGTTGATACCATTAAGGAACTGCTGGGGAAAAAGCCTATTTTCGGCATATGCCTTGGACATCAGCTGCTGGCCTTGAGTATGGGTGGAGACACTGAAAAGCTTAAGTTCGGTCATAGGGGCTGCAATCATCCCGTTAAGGATTTACTGAATAAAAGAGTGTATATAACCTCTCAAAATCATGGCTACGTGGTTAAGCAGGATAGCCTGCCGAAGGAGGCCTTTGCCACTCATATAAACCTAAACGACGGCACGATAGAGGGTCTTCAGCATAAGGACCTACCAGCCTTTAGTGTGCAATTTCATCCCGAGGCATCACCGGGACCTAAGGAAAATGCCTACTTGTTTGACAGATTCTTAAAAATGATGGAGGGAGACAACAAATGCCAAGAGATTATCGCATAAAGAAGGTACTAGTAATCGGCTCTGGGCCAATTGTCATAGGTCAGGCGGCAGAATTTGACTATGCAGGCACACAGGCCTGCCAAACCCTTAAGGAGGAGGGGCTGGAGGTTGTACTAATCAACAGTAACCCTGCCACAATAATGACGGATCAGGAAATAGCAGACAAGATTTATATAGAGCCACTGACTATAGAATTTATAGAGAAGATCATCGTAAAGGAAAGGCCCGATAGCCTACTGGCAGGAATGGGTGGGCAAACCGGCCTGAATTTGGCGGTGGAGCTCCATGACAAGGGAATCCTACAAAAATATGGCGTCAGAATGATCGGCACCCCTGTTGAAGCCATCAAGGAGGGGGAGGATCGAGAGCTATTCCAGAGCCTAATGAAGCGTATTAAACAGCCAACCATTGAGGGGAAGATAGTCACCGGAATGGAGGAGGGCTTAAGCTTTGCAGAGATCATAGGTTACCCTGCAGTAGTGAGACCTGCCTATACGCTAGGTGGTACCGGCGGAGGGATAGCTGATAATAAAGAGGAACTGACGGAGATTTTGACCCAGGGACTTCAGCTGAGTCCGGTGGGGCAGGTGCTGATTGAAAAATGCATAAAGGGCTGGAAGGAAATAGAATATGAGGTTATGAGGGATGGAAAGGGCACCTGCATTACCGTATGTAATATGGAAAACATTGATCCTGTCGGGGTGCATACCGGAGACAGTATCGTTGTGGCTCCCTCTCAAACCCTAAATGATAAAGAGTACCAAATGCTGAGAAGCGCCGCTATTGATATCATCAATGCCATCAAAATAGAGGGAGGCTGCAATGTTCAGTTTGCTTTGCATCCTCAAAGCCTGGAATATGCCGTTATAGAGATTAACCCTAGGGTAAGCCGCTCCTCTGCACTGGCTTCCAAGGTTACCGGCTATCCTATCGCCAAGGTGGCAGCAAAAATTGCCTTAGGCTATAGCCTGGACGAGATATTAAATGCAGTCACAGGAAAGACCTATGCCTGCTTTGAGCCTACGCTAGACTATGTGGTGGTTAAGCTGCCTAAATGGCCCTTTGAAAAATTCACCGGGGTAAGCAAGAGCCTGGGAACAAAGATGATGGCAACAGGAGAAACCATGGCAATCGCCAATAGCTTCGAAGCGGCTCTGCTGAAGGGGATACGCTCTCTGGAGATAGGTCAATATACGCTGGAAAGAAGCTCATCTAAGGGGAAAAGTCTGGAGGAGCTGAAGCAAAGCGTTCAGAAGCCCGATGACGAAAGATTATTTGATATAGCCGAAATGCTGCGCAGAAATTATAGAATAGATATGCTGTCACAGATTACCGGTATGGATGTATATTTCTTGGAGAAGATCAAGGAGCTTGTTGAATTAGAGGAGGACCTTAAGGAAACCAAGAAGGAGGAGCTGACGAGAGAAAAGCTTCATGCCCTTAAGAAAAAGGGCTTCTCTGATAAGGGAATGGCAGATTTGATGGGGCTGTCGGCCACTGAGATATATCAGCTCCGCAAGGAATACAAGCTGCAGGCGGTATACAAGATGGTAGACACCTGTGGCGGTGAGTTCGATGCGGTATCTCCGTACTATTACTCCACCTATGATGAATTTGACGAGGTGGAGGTGACGGATAACGAAAAGGTGCTGGTGGTGGGCTCCGGGCCGATACGAATCGGACAGGGAATTGAGTTTGACTACTGCTCAGTCCACAGCGTTCTGGCATTAAAGAAGATGGGAATAGAAACCATCATTGTAAATAACAATCCAGAAACCGTAAGCACAGACTTTAATATATCCGATAAGCTGTACTTTGAGCCGCTTACGGAGGAGGATGTTCTAAATATCATTGAAAAGGAGCGGCCTTCAGGTGTAATACTGCAGTTTGGAGGACAGACGGCAATAAAGCTGGCTAACTTCTTCGATGAAATGGGCATCCCCATATTGGGAACAAAGCCACAGCAGATTGACGTGGCTGAGGACAGGGAGAAATTTGATGCTTTGATGGAGGAGCTTCAGATACCGAGACCAAAGGGCAAGGCCATCTGGAATATAGAGGAGGGCCTGAAGGAGGCAGAGCTGATTGGCTATCCTGTACTGGTGAGACCCTCCTACGTTCTGGGGGGCTTCGGGATGGAAATCACCTATAGCGAAGAACAGCTTAAGGGCTATCTTAAAAATGCCTTTGTCAGAGATAAAAAGAATCCTGTGCTCATAGACAGATATTTGGTGGGCAGGGAAATAGAGATTGATGCCATATGCGACGGTGAGGAAATATTGATTCCGGGAGTAATGGAGCATCTAGAACGAGCAGGCATACATTCTGGTGACAGTATTACCATATATCCAAGCCAGAATATATCAAAGGAAATAGAGGATAAGCTGCTGGACTATACCCGAAGAATAGCCCTGGCATTGAAGGTTGTAGGCATGATCAACATTCAGTTTATCGAATACAAAAATGAGCTATATGTAATAGAGGTAAATCCACGCTCCAGTCGTACGGTTCCATATATCAGTAAGATAACGAAGGTGCCGATTATCTCCTTGGCCACAGGGGCAATGATGGGTAAAAAATTAGCTGATATGGGCTATGGCACCGGCATAAGCATTAGGTCAGAGCTGGTGGCGGTTAAGGTTCCGATTTTCTCTACAGAGAAGCTGCCAATGGCAGAGATAAGCCTTGGACCGGAAATGAAATCCACAGGAGAGGTGCTGGGGGTTGCAAAGAACTATATCGAGGCGATGTATAAGGGCTTTATAGCGGCGAATCTGAAGCTGCCGAAAAAGGGAGGAAGCATTTTTGTCTCCCTAAAGGACAGCGATAAGGAGGAGTTTCTGCCTCAGGCTAAGGAGCTGGTATCATTAGGCTACAACCTAATGGCCTCTAAGGGAACAGCTGATTTCCTCAGGGAGCATGGCATTGAGGTAAATGAAATCAATAAGGTAAGGGAGCCACAGCCCAATATTCTGGATGCTATCAGAGGCCGCAAGGTGGAGCTGATTATCAATACCCCCACTAAGGGCAAGGACAGCAACAGAGATGGCTTCAAAATAAGAAGAGCAGCGGTAGAGGCCTCCATAAAGGTATTTACCTCCTTGGACACAGCGGCGGTTATGGTGGAAATACTAAAATCCGGGATTGATATTGATAAGGTAGAGGCAATAAGTATATAATTGAGAGGGTCGGTATGAGTAAATACCGGCCTTTTTGCTGTAAATTTATTGCGGCAGCATAATAAAAAGTTAAAATTGTTGAAATATTTGGAAAATGTTACAGAATTGTAAGCTTGAGGCTTAGATAAATATTGTATAATAGTTAAAAAAGATAATTTGTTTAAATGCATTAAAGGGGGATGGATTTATGGGGATGAGATTATCTGAGAGGTTTGAGGAGCTCTTTACAGTAAAACAGACAAAGCACACTAATGGGAGATTGCTCTTTACGTTTTTACTTATCTTTGCAGTGGTAGCTATATTACCCTTATATTTTAAATATGAGGATTACAGCTATGCCAAGTACAAGGCTGCTTATCAAGAGGTTAAGCTGGCTGTAGAAGAATTCCATGCAGCACAGGGAGAATATCCGATAAGCACTCCAATTCAATGGGAAAATGAAAAACACCTGAGTGAATTTTTCACCGAGGGCAGAACTCATGGAAGGCTGTATTATGCAGATGTAGAGCAGCTGCCACAGCTGAAGGAGCTTAAATACACATATATTATAGATATAGACAGGGGAACGCTATATACCAGCCAGTTCATCGTCTATCGCTATGTAAGGTGGCATATGGGAGTACTGTAAAAATGCAAACGGGGACGGACCTCGTTTGCATTTTGTATTGTTAAGGCAAATCAGGTCCGTCCCCGTTAGCGTTCGGTTTGCTTAACGATGCCTTCTAATCACTAATTCTTACCAAATAAACATCCATTATAAAGGCCAAAGCTGCAGGGTTGAATTTGCTGTGGGCATAATAATTTACAACCTCAAAGGTAGCCACCAGAGCATTTTCTGTGGAGGAGGGGGTAAAGACATTTGAATATTGGCAGATCCTCTGCCAGCTGTAGGGAGCCTCCGCATCGGAGGTGGTACCAGCATCAGGCTGCATATCTCCTGCTGTTAGTCCCTCGGGGGGAGTGATCTGTTTGATCAGCTCTCCTGTTTTTTTGTTCCTTTCCTCTAGAAAGAGCCTATGGCAATTGTCGGCAAAGGTTGATATGAAAATAATATGCTGCTGCTGAGATGTAATATCATATTTTGACGAGAAATATTTTCTTTCTCCTCCGAGGCTGCTTAGCTGAGGCCAGATAAAGTCTGGTTCTCCCTTAAATAGTGAGTTATTGGGGGCTAGATAGTCCCTTAGCTCAGGCCAGGTCTTAGGAAGATTATTTACCTTAACCGGTGCCCCACCACCCTTGCTTAGGCCCAACAAAGCCATAGCTGCCGCCTCCTTGTCATCGGCAACGATTGCTGTTGTAGGGCTGCTGCATATACGTACAGAGGGTGAAATTTCCTGCTTTGATGCCACATTAAAGGCCAGCGGCTCCGTTAGATAGGGGCTGAAATCCACTATTTTATCGGGATCAAGAAGGCTGTTGACTTCGCTGCCGAAGGCAGGCCCTTTAGGGCTATGCCACCAGTTGAGGCGGGCCTGAAGCTTACCTTCTCCTTCGTTAATTCTGTATGAGCCTGAGGTAATATTCAGGCCTGCTGTTTGATTGCCTATAATACTGTTATTGATAATACGAAGGCCTTCATTAGGGCTGCCGCTGAAGAAATCATTTATATAAATACCATTGGTAAGGCTTTTTACAATGGTATTATTTTCTATAGTGGTATGATTCGTTCCTCCGCCTATAAAAATGGCGCTGCCTAGGGTGTTGCTGATTTTATTTTGGGAAATTGAAACATTTCGTGTATTTGTCAACAATATGGAATTATCGAAAAGCATTTCATTGTTGGTAATAAGTATGTTGGAAGGCCCAGAGTCACGATCCCTGCCGGTGAGATTTATTGAAGCAGCAGGCTGATGTCCTGTAAATAAATTACTAGCTATATGGATATTAGAGGAGGCCTCATCAACATATATGCCATTGCCGCTAATCAGTCCGGGACGGTTATTTTTATGAAGGATATTTTGCTTAACATGAGTATAGCCTTCGCCACTTGTATTCAAATGGATGCCATAGGCATTTTCCTTGACGATATTGTTTCGTATGAAATACCCAGAGTATTGTAATGATGTGAAAATACCTGGCCCCTCAGCATTGGCCTCAATTGTAAAACCATCTACAACTATTCCCGGAGCCAAAAGCTGTAGGATACCGATGGGCGAGGTAGCAGCAAGTATAGCCTCCCTTCTGGTATGCCTATCCTTGTGTAATGGATTTATTCCAGAGGCCGGCCCCAGCAGTGTTATGCTTTTGTTGATGATTAACACCTCATTGTAGCTGCCGGCAGCCACCTTAATAATATCAAAGTCTGAAGCTGCTAATATTGCCTCCCCTATTGTGGAATACCCACCGGGTCCAACACCTAGTACCTTTGCCATAAATTCCACTCCTTTTGCTTTTTGTTTCAAGCTATGAAGGAATAAATTATTATATTCCTAATTATTTGTGCTGAAGGTAATAATATATAAAAGGAAAATTATAGTTAGCGAGTACATTTATTGAGAAATATTGTATAATGTTTCTATTACATAACGAGGGATGATGCTATGGATATTTATTTTATAGATAGAAAAACAGGAAAAAGAATCAAGGAGACGGTTGCAGGAGGCAGGCTGTTGAACTGGTGCTATGACACCAGAGTAGGAAAATCTACACTGGAGCTGCTGGTAAAAAGAAGGCTCTTTTCCTCTCTTATGGGAGCCTACATGGAGCTGCCCATGAGTAAAGGCAGAATTACCTCCTTTGTGGAGGAGCTTCAGCTGGATATGAAGGAGGCTGACAGAGAAGGGCATGAGGAATACAAAAGCTTTAATGATTTCTTTGCCCGAAGGCTAAAGGCAGAGGCAAGACAGATAGATACCGATCCCAACAGCCTTATATCCCCGGCAGACGGCAGAGTATTGGCCTATGAAAGCATTGATATAGATCAGCTGATACAGGTAAAGGGCTTTGTCTATTTACTATCGGAGCTATTTCAAAATGAAGAGCTGGCCAAGGAATATCAAAAGGGAGTCTGCATAGTGGTAAGGCTATGTCCTGCCGACTACCATCGCTTTCACTTTCCTGCCGATGGAGTGGCGGAAAAAAGCGTGGCCATCAAGGGTCAGTATTACTCCGTTAGCCCCATTGCTCTTGGCAAGGTAGCCAATATCTACTGTAGAAACAAGCGAGAATATACCCTATTTAATACCGAAGCCTTTGGAGAAATGGTGCTGATGGAGGTGGGGGCCACAGGGGTAGGCTCGATTGTACAGACCTATGAAGCTGGGATACCTGTAAATAAGGGTGATGAAAAGGGCTATTTTAAATTTGGAGGCTCTACTACGATACTATTTGCTAAAAAAGGTGTCCTAAAGGTGGACGAGGATATTCTTAAAAATACAGAAGCAGGAATTGAGACCAAGGTGCTGATGGGAGAAAGAATCGGTGTCAGGGTAGAGTAAACAGTTCATAGCAGATAGTGATTTGGCAGAGATTTTTGAATGTTATGCTGAGAGTAATCAAGTATCAGGAATGAAATTAAGAAAATAACCCGCCACATGTATTGGGCGGGTTATTCAATATAATATCATTATTCAGTCGCAAAGGTAGTAAACATCTCAACTCTGGCTTTACAGATTGGGCAATCATCCTCTAATGCGCCAACGATTGTATAGCCGCAGATATCACAGACATGTACCGTATCCTCAGTAAAATCCTTCTTCTCATCTACATTAGCCTTAGCCTTTGCAAATAAAGCTGCATGGGTTTTTTCTGCCTCCAAAGCAAACTGGAAGGATCGGATGCTGCCCTTTTCCTGCTGTAGATCTGCTACAGCGATGAAGGCAGGATACATTTGCATAACCTCATGGTTTTCTCCATCTATGGCTCCTTGAAGGTTTTCGGAGGTGGTAGTCATACCAAAGCCTGCGCCGGCAGTTACAGAAGCATCGCCAACCTCTTTTCTCAGCTCTCTGAAGTGATTGCCTGCATGTACTCTTTCAGCATACGCAACTGCCTCAAAAAGGTTTCCTACATTTGGATAGCCCTCCTTAACTGCTGCTTCTCCCCAACAAAGATATCTCATGTGAGCCATACTCTCTCCGCCGAATGCTGATTTTAAATTTGATGCTGTCATTTCATTCATCGTTTAAATCCCCTTTCAATATCCATGATATTTATTAATCAATCTCCGTGAATATACATACCCGACACTTTAATTGATAAACAAACCATTTTGAATAATACATAAAGGAATTTTAAATTTCAACTAGAATTTAAAATATAAAGCTAAATAAATCCGTGAGAGGGTATATATCGACAAAGCTCAATTATGGATTCCAGGGGGAGACATTTATGAAAAAGGATACCAATAAAGACATAGAGCAGGTTAAGTTTAGTACAAGGTTTTTAAAGATTTTGTATTCAGGCCTCCAATGGACTGCCATAGGGGTTCTGGGGGGCCTATTTTACGGCTTGATCAAAGGCGGAATAGCCAATGCCATAAACAATGGCATCTATATAGTAGGCATGCTTATGCTTTTTTATACAATTGTTCCGGTGGAGGAGCTTGCCATGATTACCATGAACAAGGACAAGACCTATGACAAAAAGGATGTTCAGGAGCTTAGAAAAGGTAAGCTAAAGAGAATGAATAAGCAGCTGTGGAATTTTTTAAGAACTGCTGTGGTTTTTGCTATTGCAATTGTGATGGAATTAATACGCTTTTATGTACTATAGGAGGATAATACTATGAGGGTTAAGCAATTAAAGGATATATCTAAAAATCATGTGAATCAAATGATAGAGGCAATGGCAATGCTGCTGGAGGTCAAGGTAAAGACCTCTAAAAATGAAAAACGCTATGCTGACATGGTTATTCAGGATGCCTCCAAAAGGCTGGAGGTAAAATTCTGGGACTATGATGACCATGCAGAGCTTTTATCCAATCTTGATGCCAATGCCGTGGTGCTGGTAAGAGGTATTGTCGGTGAATATCAGGGACAGCTGCAGCTGACTATAAAGCAGCTTCAGAGGGCTGATGAAGCCGAGATAAAAATGGAGGAGCTTATTCCCGTCAGCGATTGGGGCGCAGAAACCCTGCAAAAAGGCCTGCAATACTTTTATGATAAGATCAAAAATCCCCAGATGAGGGAACTGGTCAGCAGAATGATATTTAATGAGGCGTTTTTCGATAAATACTGTACCTATCCTGCTGCAAGACAGGTTCATCATAATTTCTATAACGGACTGCTGCAGCACACGCTGGAGGTATTGAAGTATGCCATAACAGTGGCTGCCACAAAGAAGCTTACAGAACGTCAGCAGGACAGGCTGATCGTCATGGGACTGCTGCATGATTGGGCAAAAATAATAGAATATACGCCGCTGCCTGCCATTGGCTTTACAGATGCCGGCACTATGCTGGGGCATATTTTTCTTGGCGCCCATACAGCCTTAAATACAATGAAGGATATAGAGGGCTTTGACGAGGAGGATAAGCTGATCATATTAAATGGTCTGCTGTCCCATCATGGAAAGCTGGAATTCGGCTCTCCTGTGCTGCCTAAGACAGTAGAGGCTCAGATACTGCACCATGCCGACAAGATGTCGGGGGATATTGAAAGCATAATGTCCTTTATGCAGCAGCAGGAGGAAAATTCCGACAGCTTTACAGGAAAGCTCTGGAATATGGGCACGGATTATTACAGAAGGGGAGTCTGATGCTATAATAAAAAATGGAGGTGAAGGGATGAGTGTCAAATATATTGTAGGCCGTGGGGGAGCAGGAAAAAGCCACTACGTTTACAACGAGATAAAGCAGCAGCTGGAGAAGAATCAAGGCAGTAAATTGATACTCCTGGTCCCGGAGCAATTTACCCTTCAGGCAGAAAGAGATCTAATCCAAAAGCTAAGGCTCGAGGGTATTATAGATGTTGAGGTATTGAGCTTTACCCGTTTGGCTCATTATGTTTTTAATGAGGTGGGGGGCTTATCGAAAATCCACATCAATGATATCGGAAAAAACATGGTTCTGAGACGTGTGCTGGAGGAGGTAAAGGCCAATCTAACCATATATAAAAAAAGCACCGGACAGGAGGGCTTTGTTGCTAAGGTCAATGAGCTGATTACGGAGCTTAAGCAGCAAAACATAACACCAGAGCTTTTAAATATGCAGGTGGATAGGCTGCAGGACAGTAGTCTGCTGAGGATGAAGCTTTCGGATGTTGCCATAGTATATGAGGCCTTCAATAAATATCTGGAGAGCAGATACATAGATACAGAGGACCATATGAATATGCTGGTGGATAAAATACAGCAGGCCACCTTTTTAGACGGAGCCATAGTTTGGGTGGACGGCTTTCATAGGTTTACACCCTTAACCTTAAAAATACTTTCAAGGCTTATGGAAAAATGTAAGGAGGTCAATATTACCTTCACCCTGGACCCCATGGAGGAGGAACGGGAGGGGGACCTTTTCAGGCTTTCCCAAAGAACCCTTAATAGAATAAAAAAGCTGGTGGAGGCATTAGGTCAGCAGGAGGAGCTGGTGGAGGTAAAGCTTCAGGAAAACCCTGCAGAAAGATCGCCGGAGCTGGTGCATTTAGAAAAAGAGCTTTACGCCTATCCCTATCGGCAGTTTAGGGGTGAGACGGAGAATATCAGGATTTTTGCTGCTACCAATCTATATACAGAGGTTGAAAATGCCGCCGCCGAGATCATCAGCCTTGTAAGGGACAAGCATTATCGCTGGAGGGACATAGCCGTAATCACCGGGAATATGGACAGCTATGGTATGCTGGTAAAAAGGGTATTTCAGGACTATGGGATACCTTACTTTATGGACGAAAAGAGAAGCATCATGGAGCATCCTGTAATAGAGCTGATTTTGTCTGCCCTGCAATGCATTCGCAGGGGCTATTTGTACGAGGATGTTTTTCGTCTGCTAAAGACTGGGCTTACGGATTTAAGCAGAGGAGAAATTGAGGAGCTGGAGAATTATGCCCTACAGTTTGGAGTAAAGCGGGATCGATGGTTTAAGGAATTTGACAAGCCGGAGGGGGCAAGGCTGGAGGCCTTAAATAAAAGCCGACTTAGCCTTATAAAGCCCTTGAAAAGGCTGCAGGGCAAGCTGCAGGGGGACAGGACCGTTGCTGAAATGACAAAGGCTGTTTTTGTATTTATGCAGGATTTAAATATAGAGGATAAGCTGGAGGAGTGGATCAGCAGCCTCAAAAGCAATGGCAAGCTGGACTATGTTAACGAAAATACACAGATATGGAATACCGTGATGGCCATATTTGACCAGATGGCGGAAATATTAGGCGACAGCAAGGTGAGTCTGAAGGATTACATATATATACTGGAGTCCGGCTTTACGGCCTGTGAAATCGGTGTAATACCTTCAACGGTGGATCAGGTGCTGGTGGGGAATCTTTCGAGGTCCAGAAGCCAGGATATAAAGGCTTTGTTTGTGCTGGGGGTAAATGACGGTGTTCTGCCCTCTACCAATAGCTCCGACGGTATTTTGCTGGACCATGAAAGGCTGCTGCTGAAGGCCTCTGGAGTGGAGCTGGGCTTCGATAGTGAGAGCCAGATGTATGAGGAAAAGTTTCTCATATACAGTATGCTGACAAAGCCCGGCAACTCTCTGTGGCTAGGCTATTCTCTGGCGGATCAGGAGGGCAAGGCCCTAAGGCCGTCGATTCTTATAGACCGCTTCAAGCGAATCTACAATATTGAGGCGGCAAGTGACATTATAAACACCATGGAGCTGCAGCTAAGCCTTATAGCTACCCCCAACAGCAGCTTTAAGTATTTGGTGGAGAATATCCGGCTGAACATAGATGAGAAGCCGATAGAGGATATCTGGTGGGAGGTATATGGCTGGTATTACAGACAAAGCAGCTGGGCCACAAGGCTGCAGCTGATTATCGACGGATTTTTCCATGAAAATCAAATAGATTATATACCGCAAAGAAGTGCTAGGGAGCTGTATCAATCCCCAATAAGGGCCAGCATTTCCAGACTGGAACGCTTTGCCAACTGCCCCTTCTCTCACTTTGTGGCCTATGGCTTAAGGCCGGAGGAGCGAAAGGAATATCAGCTAAAGGCACCGGATATCGGAAAGCTCTTTCATCATACGCTGGAGAGCTTTGAGGAGGAGCTTAGGCTTAATCACCTGGACTGGCGCAATTTGGAGAGAAGCACCTGCGATCAGCTGGTGGATAATGTTGTCGACAAGCTGGCGGAGGGCTTTGAGCATGGGCTTTTATACAGCACACATAGGTATCAGTACCTTATAAAAAGATTGAAACGGATTAGCCGAAGGGCCCTATGGACTCTAACGGAGCATCTGAAGAGGGGCAGCTTCAAGCCGATGGGCCATGAGGTCAAATTTGGTATAGGAGAGGAGCTTCCTCCGATTGTGGTTCAGCTGGAGGACGGTGAGGAGCTGCTTTTGGAGGGTAGAATAGACAGGGTGGATATATTGGAGGCTGAGGATGGCACCTATGTCAAAATTATCGACTACAAATCCGGCAATCAAGACTTCAGCCTGTCGGAGGTCTATTACGGCCTGCAGCTACAGCTGATAGTGTATCTTGAGGCAATTTTAACCCACAGGAAGGACGCCGCTGCTGTTAAGCTGCACCCTGCCGGGATATTCTATTTTAAGATAGACGACCCGATGATTAAGAATAATCAGCCAGAGGCGGAGGACATAGAGCGGGAGATCAATAAAAAGCTGAAGCTGAAGGGTATGGCAGTAAAGGATGTACGGATAATCAGAGAGATGGACAACCAGCTGGAAAGGTATTCTGAAATATTGCCGGTGAGCATTAATAAGGATGAGCAGATATCCAAGCAATCCTCCGTATTAGAGGAGGAGGACTTTCAGAGGGTAATCAAGCATGTTCGCTTCCTTATTAAGGAAATATCCAAGGAGATGCTGAAGGGGAAGGTGCTGATTGAGCCCTGCAAAAAGGGAAAGCAAACCTCCTGCCAATATTGCCGTTATTCGGCCATTTGTCAATTTGATGGGGTGCTGGAAAACAATAAATTTAAGCATATAGCAGAAGCAAAGAACGAGGAAATTTTAGCTAAAATGAAGGCAGAGGAGGTGGAGGAAAATGCCCAATTGGACAACTGATCAGGAAAAGGCCATAAAAGCCAGGGGCAGTAATTTACTGGTGGCTGCAGCAGCAGGCTCCGGCAAGACTGCCGTATTGGTGGAGAGAATCCTCCAGCTCATAATTCAGGATGAGGTGGATATAGACAGGCTGCTGATTGTTACCTTCACCAATGCAGCAGCAGGGGAAATGAGGGAAAGGATTGCCAACGCCATAGCAAAGGAGCTGGAGAATAAGAGCCCTAAGGAGGCCCATGTCAGAAAGCAGCTGACGTTATTGAGCAAGGCATCCATTATGACCCTCCATGCCTTTTGTATAGAGATCGTAAGAAAGCATTTTCATTTTATAGATATTGATCCAGGCTTTAGAATAGGCGACACAACAGAGACTGCAATTATGCAGCTGGAGGAGCTGGAGGAGCTCTTCGAGGAAAACTATAGGGAGGCAAATCCACTGTTTCTGGAGCTGGTGGAGGCCTATGGCGGCGCCAAGGAGGACCTGCCCCTTCAAAATCTCGTGTTAAACCTCTACAGCTTTATCCAAAGCCAGCCCCATCCCTTGAAATGGCTGGAGGAAAGGGTTCTGGATTTTCAAATGACCCCGGAGGCCTTTGAGGACAGTCCATGGATGATAACAATAAAGGAGAGCATTGAAATACGTATAAATGAGGCGCTGCTGCTTTTAGAGGAGGCAGGAGTAATCTGTGAAAAGCCCGGTGGACCTGCTGCCTATTTAACTGCTATTGACTCTGATACAATGCTGCTGAAGGCTCTGCTTTCGTCTCTTCAGGAGGGAGTAAGTGCCCTATATGCAGCGTTGCAGGGTCTAAAGCATGTGAATCTAAAGCCAGTAAAGGATTGCGACGAGGTCTATAAGGAGGAGGCCAAGGCCCTTAGGGACCAGGCCAAGGGTATCATTAAAAAGCTACAGGAGGACTACTTCTCCCTGCCACCGGAGGAATATCTTAAGGATATCAATGCCCTTTATCCCCTAATGAGCCATCTGTCAAGGCTAGTGGCTGCCTTTAAAGAGGGCTTTAAGGCTAAAAAGCTGGAGAAGGGCATTGTGGATTTCAACGATCTGGAGCATTATGCCCTTGAGATATTGGAAAATCCATTGGTGGCTCAGGAATACAGTGAAAGATTTCAGTACGTTTTTATAGATGAATATCAGGACAGCAATATCGTTCAGGAGACTATCATTAACAGCATAAAGCGGCATAATAACGTCTTTATGGTGGGGGACGTCAAGCAGAGCATCTATCGCTTCCGTTTGGCTGATCCTTCCCTCTTTATAGGGAAGTACGATGCCTTTTCGGCGGAGGGTATAGACAGAAGGATTGATCTTTCCAGAAACTTCAGAAGCAGGAAAGAGATTTTAGAGGGGGTAAACTATCTCTTTAAAAACCTTATGACCAAGTATTTAGGGGAAATAGATTATACAGAGGAGGCCTACCTTTACTATGGTGCTGAATTTCAGCCTATAGACGATGCTGACATCGAGGTTACCATCATCGAGAAGGACTATACCGCTGAGGAGGATGAGCTGGAGGACGAGATAGAGGAGCTGGAGGATATTGAGGTGGAGGCCAGAATTGCAGCCTCCAGAATTAAGGAGCTTTTGCATACCAAAATCTTTGATTCCAAGCTTGGCGACTATAGAAATGTAGAATTTAAGGATATCGTCATACTCTTGCGGACAACCCAAAACTGGGCGCCGGTGTTTTTGGAGACTCTGGTTAAGGAGGGGATACCAACCTATGCCGACGCCAATACCGGGTATTTTCAGGCACTGGAAATAAATCTCTTTATGAATTTTTTAAGGGTGCTGGACAACAAGCGTCAGGATATCCCCCTTATTAGTCTTATGAGGTCACCAATAGGCCGATTTAAGGTGGAGGAGCTGATAGAAATTCGTCTGGCAAATCGAAGGGGCAGCTTTTACGAAGCCCTGACCACCTATTGTGCAGAGGCTCAGGGGCTATTGCGGGACAATCTGGTGGCATTTTTGCAAAGACTGGAAAAGTGGAGTGAGGAAGCTAGATATATGCCACTGGATGAATTTATTTGGCGGCTGCTGATGGAGAGTGGCTACTATCATTATGTAGGAGCTATGCCGGGAGGGCTGCAGCGGCAGGCCAATCTTAGGATTCTGATGGACAGGGCCGCCCAATTTCAAAGGACCTCCATCAAGGGGCTCTTCAACTTCATATTATTTATCGAAAAGCTTCAGGGCAGCAGGGGAGATATGGGCTCTGCAAAAATATTGAGTGAAAATGATAATGTCGTTCGTATCATGAGTATACATAAGAGTAAGGGTCTGGAATTTCCTATAGTAATTGTTGCAGGCATGGGTAAAAACTTCAACCTATCCGATATCAACAATTCTATTTTACTCCATAAAAGCCTAGGGCTGGGGCCCAACTATGTAGACCATGAGAGGCGCTTTTACAGAGACTCCATAGCCAAGCTGGCGATGAAGGAAAGGATAAAAATTGAGAGCCTATCTGAGGAAATGAGAGTACTATATGTTGCCTTAACCCGACCAAAGGATAAGCTGATATTACTAGGCTCCATTAGAAATCTTCCCAGACATTGCAAGAGATGGTGCAGGGGCTTGAATACCTTTAATCTCCTCAGTGCCAAGAGCTATTTGGATTGGATAGGCAGCGCATTAATGCAGCATCCCGATGGCGAGGCGCTGAGGGAAATCGTGCAGCTGCAGCTTATTGAGGCGCCTGTACAGGAGGAAAGCCGCTGGAGGCTTAATTTGACGGATCGAAGGGAATTGATGAAGGAAAGGCTTCAGCAGCAGAAGGAAAGAAATCAATATAGGGATAGGCTTGAGAACTTCCGCCAGGATACCGCAACGCCCTACAGAGATATCATAGAGGAAAGGCTTCAATGGCAGTATCCCCATCAGAAATCGGCCTATATACCCTCCAAGGTATCGGTAACTGAGATAAAGCAGGGCCAATACAGAAAAGTGGAGGAGCTGAGCTATAAAATACCTCCCTTGGTGAAGCTGCCGAAGTTTATAGAGGGTACTAAGGCCTTTACGCCTGCTGAAAGGGGAACGATACTGCACTTTGTTCTACAGCATTTGGATTTGACGGCTGTTAAGGAGCTAAGTCAAATACAAAGGCAGGTGGATTCTATGGTGGAACGGGAGCTCCTGACTCAGCCGGAGGCGGAGGTGGTGGAGACTGAAAAAATCCTGGCCTTCTTTGAAAGTGACATAGGTGCCCGGATGCTTCAGGCGAAGAAGGTCTATAGAGAGGTGCCCTTCAACCTTAAAAAGCCTGCAAGGGAGGTCCTTGAAAATTTAGAGGACTGTGATGAGGAGCTTCTGATTCAGGGGGTAATAGATTGCTACTTTGAGGAGGATTCAGGGCTGGTGCTGCTGGATTACAAGAGTGATTATGTACCTGAAGGGGGTCTAGAGCTGATTATAAGCAAGTACAGACCGCAGCTACAGCTTTATAACGAGGCTTTGACAAAAATTACAGGTAAGGCCATAAAGGAAAAAATTCTTTATTTGTTCTCAATTGAAAGGACAGTAGCTCTGGATTAGGACTAAATAATTATTTTGTTAGAATGCTTTTATCAATTTGGCAAAATGGGTATGTTAAGGATAAGATATAAAAAAGAAAAGAGGGATAGATATGAAGGCAAAGGATATCATGGTTAGGGAAGTCATCACTGTTAAGCGGGATCAAACTGTGGAGGATGTTATCAAGCTGCTGATGGAGCGGAATATCAGCGGTCTTCCGGTTGTGGACGATGAAAATCATGTTGTTGGTATTGTTACGGAGGGGGACCTTATATATAGAAGCAAGGAGCTGAAGCTGCCCTCGTATTTTACTATTTTAGACGGCTATATTTTCCTCGAGAGCCCCAAGGGCATGGAGGATCAAATTCGAAAAATGGTGGGATATCGAGTAGAGGATATAATGACGGTAAAGGTTATCACTTTGGATGAAGACGACAGCATCGAAAAGGCCGCCTCAATCATGACCGATAAAAAGGTAAATCGTCTGCCGGTGTTAAAGGATGGCAAGCTGGTAGGAATCATAAGCAGAAGAGATATCATTAAATCATATGCCAATAGCTAGTACCTCCTAAAAAATTCTCAATGCTATTTTTGATTTTAAGGTTTGCTTATGTCAGCCTGAGCCTTAGCGAAGAATCTCTCTTTGTTGAAACTGAGAGATTCTTCAGCTATGTTTCATAATGACAAATACTAGTCTGCTGCCTACCTAAGGGTAGGCTTTTTTGAAGGGGAGTATAGGGTATGACAGAGATACTGAGGCTTCAGGGCCTTACAAAGCTGTACAAGGGAAAAGAAGGGCTTAAGAGAGCAGTGGATAATGTTTCCTTTACGGTCAGCAGAGGAGAGATTTTTGGGCTTTTGGGTCCAAATGGCGCAGGAAAAACCAGTACCATCAAATGCATATGCGGCCTCTTGAACTTTGAGGAGGGAGAAATATTCATCAAGGACAATTCCATCAAGGAAAACAGAGGCAAGGGACTAAGACATATCAGTGCCGTGCTGGAGGGCAACAGAAATATCTATTGGAGGATGACTGTGGCTGAGAATCTAAGCTTCTTTGCTGGGATCAATGGTCTGTCTAAAAGGTCTATCGCCTCAAGAATGGCGTATCTACTGGAGGCTTTTCAGCTGACGGAGGAAAGGAACAAAATAGTGAATCATCTGTCAAGGGGAATGAAGCAGAAGGTAGCCATTGCCATTTCTCTGATAACCGACAAGGATATTATTCTATTGGATGAGCCTACTTTGGGGCTGGATGTTGGGATGAGCCATGAAATGAGGACGATATTGAGGAAAATAGCAAAGGAGGAAGGTAAAGCCATCCTTCTTAGCACCCACGATATGAAGGTGGTGGAGGAGACCTGCGACAGACTTGTCATTATAAACAAGGGAAGGGTCATTGCCTACGACACAATGGAGAATCTGAAGAGGCTATTTAATCGCCTTATTTACCAGATTGTGCTGGATAAGGGCTTAACTGAGAAGGCTAGGGCGGAGCTTAAGAGCTACATCATTATTGCTGACAAGGGTGAAAAGGAACAGGAAGTAGACTTGAGACTTAGTCTACAAAGCCCTAATGATTTATTCGCAATATTAAGCCTCCTGCAGCAGGAGGAGCTGGGGCTTATTGCCCTAGACAGATTAAATATGAGCTTTGAGGAAATCTTCATGAATCTGATTCGGGAGGCGGAGGGCAATGAAATATCTATATAGCTTTTTAGCGATGGGTATGAAGGAATGGATTGAGTGGAAGAGGTACTGGTTCAACAGTATCATTGGTCTTGTCATTTATATGATCGTATTTATATCCATATTTACCGGAGCTCAGTATATAGGTCAAAATAACTTTGCCTTGGGGGAGAGCATGGAGGGCTTTTTAATAGGCTATGCCCTTTGGTTTATGGCTATGGGGGCCATGTCTGACACCGCAAACTCCATAGTGGATGAGGCCAGAAAGGGAACGCTGGAGCAGCTGTATATGACGGAAATACCCTTTACCTGGCTGCTGATAAGCAAGAATATTATCTCTACACTAATTTATATTGTCATTTTCTTTTTAATAATCAATGTTCAAATGCTATTCACAGGAATATCCTTAAATATAGATGCCTTAAGTATTTTCGTAACCCTTTTTATAGGTCTATTTAGTTTGTATGGGATAGGCCTTGCCTTGGCTGGGATTGGCCTGGTTTTTAAAAAGGTTCAGAGCCTACTGGGGGCAACCCAATTCATACTGATTGGCATAATGATCATTCCCTCCATAGACGCTCCTTTTGTAAAATTTCTTCCATTCACCTACACAAGACATATGATCATGAGCATTATGCGTGAGGGGAGAGGTCTGCTAAGCTTTTCCGCTGCCGACTATTTCTATTTGCTGGGGGTATCAGTTTTGTATTTAGCCCTTGGCTTAGCTGCCTATAGAGTTGCTGAGGTTCAAAGTCTAAAAAAAGGAATGCTTGGTCAATATTAGAAAAATTAGCAGTAATTATTGTAAGTTACCGCATTCTTCTTGACACATATATTAAATTCATATAACATAAAACAAATGACTGCAAATAAAGATTATTAATGAATAATTACTCGTTTTCATATGAAGGTTCGTGTTGTTTTCTATGAAATGGAGGGTTTTTAATAAACAATGACTTGCAGTAAAAAAGAGAAAATGATATTAAGGGGGACAATTCATGAGCTTTAAAATGCTTATTCTTATTTGGTTGCCAACCATTATTATCTTAACGGGTCTAATGGAGGTTTTGATAATTCCTTTTTTAGGCGGAAAACACAAGCTGTTGAGAAGAATTACAGTAAACGCACTTATTCTACTAACTACGTTATTGATACTAGCCTCCTACAAATACGTTTTAGAGGCCCCCATCCTATATCAAATCGGTAATGTCTTCGGTCAGGGTATATTTTTCAAGGTAGACCTATTATCCTTCATATTTATGATTTTTGCAGGTATTATCTTCATACTTGTGAGTCTGTATAGTATTGAAGATATTAGAGATCACGGCAGAGAGAGAATGTTTAACTTCTTTTATGTTATTACCTATGTGGCCACACTGGGTACAATAATGGCAGGGGACCTGCTGAGCTTTTTCTTATTTTTTGAAATTATGACCTTCGGCTCCTATGCTTTGATGGTGCATTATAGAGGAGATGAGGTTTTAGAGGCTGGAAACGTATACATCTATATGAGTATTATTGGCGGCTTAAGCATATTGAGCGGAATTATGCTGTTATCGGCCTTTACCAAGAGCTTTGAGTGGACCTATCTGGCGCAGGAGCTGAATAGTATCGGTTATATGAAGTATTTAATTGGTGCCTTTTTTATCTTTGGCTTTGGTGTTAAAGCCGGGATGGTGCCCTTCCACTTCTGGATGCCAAGAATTTATAGAGAAGCCCCCACCAGCATGAATGCCCTTTCCTCTGGTATATTAACCAAGGTAGGTGCCTATGGTATTTTAAGGGTTGTAAGCGTGATGTTTTCAGTTAATGCAACCGTAGCCTCCACTGCATCACCGGATGTATGGCTTACCTCCCAGAGAATGGGCTCAGTTATAATCTGGCTTGGGCTACTAACTATGGTTGTGGGTGTTTTTTTAGCCCTGCTGGAGGGGAATATGAAGAAGATGCTGGCTTATCACAGTGTCAGCCAAATGGGCTATATCATTATGGGTATTGGTGTTGCCGCATACTTGGGCTACCAAGGGGCCATGGGCTTTGTAGGCAGCATTTATCATATCGTAAATCATGGGATATTTAAGGCCCTTCTGTTTATGGTGGCTGGTATCGTGTATATGAACACAAAGGAAATGGATATGTATCAGCTGGGGGGACTATGGAAAAGAATGCCTGCGGTGGCGGTGCTGGCCATAATTGCAGCACTGGGAATCACAGGAATGCCGGGCTTCAACGGCTTTGCCAGTAAATCAATTCTTCATCACGCTATTATAGAGGCCTACGAGTACGGACATCCAAGCTTTAAATATGCAGAGCTGATTTTTAAGGTGGTAAGCGCCGGCACCGTCTGCTCCTTTATCAAGTTTATAGGCTTTATCTTTCTTGGAAAATGTCCCGACAAGTACAAGGAGGTTAAGGTTAAGGAAACAAAAATGCTGACGGCTATGTCGGTGCTGGGGGCAATGGTGGTCATCATAGGTTTGTTCCCGGGGCTCTTCATGGATAAGCTGCTTATTCCTGCAGTGCAATCCTTCAGCTATGATCCTTATTTTATAAATAAATATATCGTTGGCCTGGATTTTTTCACCCGTAAGGAGCTTTTGGGCATGCTGTATGTATATATGGGAGGAGCCGCAATATTCTTTGTAGGGATTAAATTCCATTTATTCCACGCCCATTTACCGAAGTGGATGAATGCTGAAAGGTTGATCTACAGACCGGTCACCCAAATATGCGAGGAATTCCCAAATGTCTGTGTTCAACGCTATGAAAAGCAGCTGATACTGGGGGATGTCTTTATATATTCCGTGATATTGACGGGTATTTTGGGTGTTCTGCTGGTGTCAGGGATTGTTTAGGGGATAGAGAATAGCGAATAGTGAATAGAGAATAACGAATAGAGAATAACGAATAGAGAATAACGAATAGAGAATAGTGAATGAGCTTAAGAAAATCAACAATTTCCAAAAGGTAGCTACTAACATTTGGAAATTTTTAAGGGATTAGCTTAGGCTCTTTTTTAATTACGCTAATTTGATTTAAAATGTTCTTGTAGAAAGTACATGGTATTTTACTCTTTAGTCTAATGAGTTTTGAGAATTTTCTCTTTCATATTTTTTTTCAGAAATAAACCAAGCACCTAGTATTAGCAAATTAAAAAACAGATTGAAAAATATATTATATTTCAACAGAAGATATACCCTATCTATCGCATCATTCAAATAAGAAAACAGAAGCATGGATAGCATTGAAGTCAGCAGCAGTGGCAGTGCATTGCCTGCCCAATATTTTAAGATTCCCTTTTTATGGTTTTTGCTCCATTTTGTCAAATAGTCATCGGTTTTCACGGTTTTGTCCCCCTTTGAATAATGCAATCTATATATATTATAATATAAAAAACGCAAATCATTTATAAAAGATTTGCGTCACCTGAATATAAAGCTATTTCATACTGGACTCAAACAAATCCACCATTAAGACTGTATTCTTTACTACTATTGCACCCTTTACCTTTGTTAAAGGGAAATTGCTGTTTTTCAGCTGCTGCTGTAGGTCCTCTATGGAAAGCTGGTATTTATGGGCAACATCCTCGCCCTTCATTTCTATTATTCTAGGCCGTAGGCCATCCCCCAGCTCCTTTGCCTTATTTGTGGATGCCATCGCCTTATCAAACTCGTCGACTGAAGCAAAGAGAACAGTTTCCCGTATAAGATACTGTGCCTTATATACCTCTCCTGGAACCTTTGCTTTAAAATAACTTCTAAAATCTGCCATATAGCTTGTAAGAAGGTTTAAGCCCATTAGACTTTCCTCTATGTTTTTGGTTGCAATGATATCGGTGGTGTCATCCAGATGGCTCTCAAATTCCTCCGTCAGAGATTTTGACACCTTAACCTCCTGAAGCTGGGGCTCTAAAACATTCCAGCTCCTGTGGATATCGCTTACGGTGCCATTGATATCATACCAATGCTTATCTGTGTTATCCGGCGGCTGCATAATGTCTATAACAGTGCTTTCTATTTCAACCTCTTTTAATAAAGGAATAATTACTGCGTTTTCTTCCACTAGCATTTCAAGGTCTATGCCTTTACTGGCTGCCTCCTCCTTCTCCTCCTTTTTCTGATCTACCTCGGTTTCCTCTTCCTCCTCCTGCTTGGCCTTTTGCTTTTCCTCTATGGATTTCTCTATTCCGGGCATACTATCAATAGCATACATTACTTCCAAAAGCTTAATCTCCATCTCCTCCAGAACCTTGGGAACCTCAGGCGTTTTAGAGTCACTGTCTCCCTGCTGAGAAGGCTTTTGTGAACTTGGACTACACCCAATGAGCACTATAAGGATTAATATTAAAGATGTTATTTTCTTTATATAAGAATTCGTCATTAAGTATCACCTCCACAATATTTTTTCCATTATCATTAAAATAATTACGGATTTACAAAAATAAGAGATAAAGTTTTAAAGCTGCAGCAATAAATCCTACCTAAGTACCGGCAGGAAATGAGACTTATTTATTGAATTTATTTAAAAGGTCATTAGCCCTAGGCAATGCGCGATAAACTTTTATCTTTGCATATACAAAAAATATGTTCACATGGGAATATACAATTTCCACGGTTAATAAAGGAAGGATTTTATACGATATATATAGTAGGGATTTACATATAGGCAGGAGAAAAGAGGGAAGTCATCGTGTTAAAGAAAAAGGAACTGGATGAATTATTGGATCAAAATATAATTAAGAAAAAGCGAATTCCTATACTAATTCGTGACACCTATTGGAAAAGGGTATTTTCTCAAAAAATAAACCGTGTAATGGAGGCCCTTATAAAGCAGCTGCAAAAGCTTCTGGTTGATGAGGCTGAAAATAAAAAGCAGCTGAGGCTAAGGCGGGAGCGGAAGCAGCAGCTGATGGCAAAAATTCTGACCATCTCAGATTTAGTTAATTCAAAGGGTGAGGAAAATGCTTTGAGTGAGCTGGAAAGGTGTACAGCTGAAATAAATACGCTAAATGCTGAAATGGAGGGGTTAATTCAGATTGTGGAGGAATACCCAAAGGAGATAGAGAAAGTAAACCTGGAGCTTTTAAAGGAGTCCCTTAGGGTGGCCTATAGCGAATTTATTGACAACCATGAAAATCTTGGAAAGGTCAATGTGGAAATAAACAAGATTAGAGAGAGGCTAAATGCCTTAAGGCTTGAGAAGGAGGACAGAGAAAAAAAGGAACAGGCTCTGTATAGCTTCATTCATTCCATGATAGGCCACGAGGAGATCGAAAAGCTGGATATACATTATTTAAAGGACAAATAAAGGGGAGCGGCCCCTCTATTTGTCCTTTTAAAAACAAATAAAACATGATAGGATATCTATAAACGAGGTGGTTAAGTTGATTAAGGGGATAGGCATCGACATAATTGAAATTAATAGAATAGAGGCTGCAATCGGAAAAAACGAGGGCTTTATTACCAGAATATTCAATGCCTCTGAAATAGAGCTTTTGAGGGAAAAGGGCAGCAAGGCCTCCAGTATAGCGGGCTTTTTCGCAGCAAAGGAGGCCTGTTTAAAGGCATTGGGAACAGGCCTAAGGGGAATGCAATGGCGGGATATTGAAATCCGTAATGACTTTTTGGGGAAGCCCTATATAGTTCTGCACAATAATGCCAAAGAGATTGCATACAGCAACAATATCGGTGAAATATTATTATCAATATCCCACAGCAGAGAAAATGCGGTGGCTCAGGCAATAGCAGTTGAGAAGAAGGAATCGAAAGAATAAATAGCCCACCTAAGGAATATTTATCAATAATAGAGGCTTTGATAAATAGGGAGGGATTAGAGTGAAGAAAATTATGCCGGGCTTGGTAATCTGCCTGCTGATTTTTTCACTGGTGGCCTGTAGCCAGCCTACAGATCAGGAGCTGTATTATGAGGTACAAAGGAAGCTGGGGCAGCTGGAGAGCTATAGCTGTAATGCGATAATATATGTTAATAGCAATAATACAGAAAACAAGTATGTTTTTCAGCAAGCATTTAAGGCGCCAAGCAGCTATCGTCTGGAGGTAACCTCTCCGGAGAGCTTGGAGGGCAACTTAACCATATCCAATGGGAAGAAGGCCTGGATGCTGCATCCCGCCATAAATCAAACCTGGATTCTCGATAGCTTTGAGCAATCTCAGGAGCAAATGATGTTTATAGGCTACTTTATGCAGAATCTCTTCAATACCGAGACCTCTGTCATTTCCAGACAAAAGCTGGAGGGAAGCAGCTATATTGTTATTGATACACCAATTCCCGGCGGGAACCAATACTTTGATAAGCAGAGGCTCTGGGTCGATACAGATAAGCTGGAGCCCTATCAAATGCAAATCATTGACCAAAGGGGGGTTGTCCGCTTCAGAGTATACTATGAGGACTTTAAGTATAATCCTGAGCTGGGGGATGAATTGTTTTATCTAAAATCAGCTGAGGAATAATACGACATCTACAAAGGATAAGGGGATGGCATATGGTTAGCAGAACTGATTTGAGGCCTGTATGGGCTGAAATTAACCTTGATAATCTTAAGCATAATATACGGGAGGTCAAACGGGTAGTAAAAAAGGATACACTGGTTGCTGCCGTTATCAAGGCCGACGGCTATGGTCATGGGGCAGCAGTAATAGCTAAGATTTTGCTGGAGAACGGAGCAGACAGACTAGCCGTAGCCACATTAACTGAGGCGGTGGAGCTAAGAAATAAGGGCTACAAGGAAGTACCCCTGATGGTGCTGGGATATACGCCGGAGGAGCAGGCACAGCAGGTGCTGGAGAAGAATATTATTCAGACCATATATTCAATTGATCAGGCGGAGGCCTTTTCAAGGGCTGCAGAGGCGGAAAATGGTAAAATTAAGGTGCATCTTAAGCTAGACACCGGAATGTCTAGGCTTGGATTTTCAATCGATGAAGGAACGATTGACGAGATTAAGAGGATTATGGCACTGCCGGGCCTAATGGTGGAGGGCATTTTTACACATTTTGCCGTTGCGGATGAAGCGGATAAATCCTTTACTCAGCAGCAGTTTGAGGGCTTTATGCATGTGGTTAACCAGCTGGAGCGCTCAGGCTACAAAATACCCATCAAGCATGTCTCCAATAGTGCGGCAATCATTGACCTGCCGGAAATGAATCTGGATATGGTGAGGGCGGGAATCATGCTTTACGGGCTATATCCATCGCCAGAGGTTAGCCATGAGGCGGTTAAGCTAAAGCAGGTCATGGAGCTAAAGGCCAGGGTGTCCCATGTAAAGCAGCTGCCTGCTGAATGTGGCGTAAGCTACGGACTTCTATACAAGACGCCGCATGAAGGACAGATAATTACTTTGCCGATTGGCTATGCCGACGGCTTCACCCGTATGCTTACCAATAAGGCAGAGGTCATTATTAAGGGCAAGAAAATTCCTGTTGTGGGTAGGATTTGCATGGACCAGTGTATGGCGGATGCTACTGGGTTGGAGGTAAAAAGAGGGGATGAAGCAATCCTCTACAGCAGCAGCCCAGATTCGGGGATAACGGTGGAGGATATCGCTAAAAAGCTGAATACAATAAACTATGAAATCGTGTGTATGGTGGGAAGAAGAGTTCCGAGAATATATTTGGAAAATAATACGCTTTTACACATAAGAGATTCTTTGTTAGAATAATGTAATGAAGACTTATTTTATAATGGCAATATGTGTGCAGATTATTACACGCCAGGGTGCATTATGCTAACATGATTCCAAATTCGTGGATTGTAATTATAAAGAATTAGTTTTTATGGTATAATTTAGTGGTCATATTGACACACTTAGAATGAATAAATATAATTATGGATAATAAAAAGCAGAATTAAATCTTTCCTTTTAAATTTTAGGAGGTGCAAAATGGCGGACTCTAAGAGAATAATGATAAGCCTTCCAGATAGTCTATTGAAAGAAATAGACAACATTGTTATGACTGAGAATACAAATCGAAGTGAATTTATTCGAAATGCGATGAAGCTGTATATTCGCGAAAAGAGCAAGCTGGAGATAAGAGAAAGTATGAAAAAGGGCTATCAGGAAATGGCGACCATCAATTTGTCACTGGCTGAGCTTGGTTTAAGTCTTGATTTATCCTCCTTAGAAAATTATGAGGTAAAGATGGCGGAGTGTGAATAAAGTGAATGTTAAAAGAGGAGATATATACTACGCAGATTTAAGCCCTGTGATAGGTTCCGAGCAGGGGGGAGTACGCCCTGTTTTAGTGGTTCAGAACGACATAGGAAATCGCTACAGCCCTACAGTGATTATTGCCGCCATAACATCTCAAATTAACAAGGCAAAGCTGCCTACCCATATAGAAATAATTGCCTCTGAATACGGCCTGCCAAAGGATTCTGTAATACTGCTGGAGCAGATACGGACAGTGGATAAAAGACGTCTTGAGGAAAAAATAGGCCATTTAGATGACGATATGATGGGCAAAGTAAATGATGCGCTACTCATAAGCCTTGGACTTATAGATTTTTAGAAGACTTAAGATATACAATTCTTAGGTCTTTTAATGTTTTTGTAATATTATGGGATATAATATTTAGTTTGAAAGGCCACAGCTTTATAGTATAATAGTTATGTAATTGCATATGGATAAAGGGGGCTGACAAATGCAGGGTAAAAAAAAGATAACTGTAATCACTCTAATGGTTTTAATAAGTATTCTTATTGTTGGACAAGTAGTTTATGCCGTCAACAAGGAGCCGGGAACAAATGATGATCCACTTGTAACTCTATCCTTTGTGGAACAAAGAATTGAACAATTAAAGTTTTATATAGATGAAAAGCTGGCAGCCATTGCTCCATCCACCGGAGGTGGAGGCGGGGACAATCAGCTGGTGGTTGTTGAGCTGAAGCCCGGCCAAAAGCTGATTGCAGGACAGGGCACAGAAATTATACTCAGGGGTGGCAAGGCGCTGGTTATAGACAACCCTCTGGGGGGATTAGCAAACGTAACAGCCGCCACTGACCTCCGAATGAATGAGGTGGTACCGCCCAATCATCTATTAATTGTTCCACGGGATGATGGCCGTGGAGTAAAGGCAGAGAACGACGTTATTCTAATAGTAAGAGGCTCCTATAGAGTGGAATAATAGCACTATATATTTAAAATAGACTTCCTAGCACTTATCCTTGGAAGTCTTATTTATTGCAATATCAGAAAAAATTTTCTAATATTGGATAAACTAAGGAATAGATGGCTTTACATTATCAAAGGATGGCTTTACAGTTATACATATACATAATATTATAATAAGTGCAGTTGTTAATTACTACTATTAGTAAGGGTGTGACGATATGTTGAAAAAAAATAGAGTATTATTAATCCTTTTAGCCTTAGGGATACTTTCTGCCAGCATTATGGCAGGACAAAGAGCCATAGCGGAGGCAAATAACAAGACCGTAGACGTTGTGTTGGAATATAGAGAATTTGAGGAGATGGCTAAGCAATCCGAAGAGGAGCTGGGCTGGTGGTTTGAGGAATTCAGTGAATTAGGCGTAAGGTACGTGGCCCTACAGGAGGAAAACCTCTATTCCCTACAAAGGGATGGAAGGCCTATTGATATTATAATGGGTAAAAATCTAATAAATGAAGTGAATTGGAGGGAGGAATACCCTCAAGAGCTGGTGGCGTACATTGATACCAACGGCATAGGTGATTATGATGTGGTGGCGGTTACGGATTCTCAGGAAACCTTTGATTTTATCGCCGAGGGTATGAATAGTAGATACCCTCAGGAGCGTTTTGAATTGCTGGAGGGAGAAGACGAGTCCACAGTTATAGTAAAAGGCACCATTAGTGATGCATTGTTCCTAAAGGGTATTAATTCTATTGATATAGAGGGAGATACCTTTAGAACTGAAACTAAGCTGTATTCCTCAAAGCTGACAAGGCTAAGCCTAGGACTGGACCCCGATAAGGTCAAGCTAATTCAGGACAATGGTCTGGAGGTTATGCCGAGGCCATATAATTATCTGGGCTGGATTGATGAAAAATTCCTTAATGCAACACTAGAGGAATATGAAGCCTTAAATATTGTGCCAGAGGTATTTATCTTCGACGGTGACAGAGTGCTGGGCTATCCTGAGCTTATTGATCAAACTGCAGATTATATGAGGGACAATAATATTAAACTAGGAATGATAGAGGATTCTGTTCAAAGAGAGCATATTGAGCAGGAGGGCTTAGCCGAGCTGGCAGAGGCCTTAGACTTTAATGCTGTAAGGGTATTTTCTGTTTGGGATTTTATTCAGGAAAGATTTAAATATTATGGCTACGAGGGTGCTGAGGAAATAGAAAACACTCTGTATAGAGCTGTAACAGAAAGAAATATTCGATTAATATATTTTAAGCCTTTTAAATGGGACAAAACCATTTATGTAACGAATATAGATGAATATCAAAAAATGTTTGAGCGGTTTGAGTATAGAATAGCAGAGCATGGAATGTCCCTTGGTGCCAGCAGTACACTGACTCCTGTCAGAGTAAGGTTTCGTTATATGCTGCTGATGGCCTATGGGCTGGTGGCAGCCGGGCTGTTATTGCTAAAGTCAATTTTAAAGTTAAACAAAAAGCATGAAATGATTTTGCTGGCTTTAGGAATAATAGGAGTAACAGGTGCTTTGCTTGTTATGCCCTCGTTGACCCATAAGGTATTGGCTTTGGCGGCAGGCATCATATTTGCTTCGCTGGCAGTGGTGTACTATTTTAAGAGAAGCAGGGATTATGCAAATAATTCTGTTTCAAATATGCCATTAACAAGAAAAATCCTGCTGGCAGCAAAGGATATGATGCTTTCACTGCTAATAGCGGGAATTGGCGCCCTGTTTATAGCCTCTATGTTGTCGGATATCAGATATCTTTTAGAATTGGACATCTTCAGAGGAGTCAAGATTAGTCAGCTGATGCCGATGGCAATCTATATTCTGATCTATCTTGCCTATTTCGGCTATGACAGACGAGATGGCAGCATCGAGCCGCAGCTGAGACTGGGGGAAATTAGACGGCTTTTAGTGGAGAACATCAAGCTGATTCATATTATTATAGGCTCAGTTATCGCTGTGGCAGGAGTAATATATATATCCAGAACGGGACATGAAACCAATATTCAGCCCTCAAGCCTGGAAATTATGCTTAGAAATCTCCTGGAGGAGAGTCTTTTGGCGAGGCCTAGAAATAAGGAATTTTTAATTGGCTTTCCTGCACTTTTGATAGGCTTCTATTGTGCCCAAAAGGGCTTTAAACAACTGGTCTTCATCAGTGGCCTGGCAGCAACCGTAGGTCTGGCCTCGATGATTAATACCTTTAGCCATTTGAGAACCCCCCTCTACCTTTCTGTCGTTAGAACCGTATATGCAGCAGGTATTGGACTTGTAATAGGAGTAGTAGGAATTCTAGCTTTAGATGCGCTTGTGAGTTTATATAACAAATATAGGAACAAATACGGAATTCCTAATGAATAGCTTTGTCAGGCTCATTCAAGGGAAGGATGACTCTGGGAGAGAGGAAGAGATTTATGAAGAATATTTTCATATTTGGGTATTATGGCTTTAGAAATACTGGTGACGAAGCCATCCTGCAGACTATTGTTCAGCAGATAAGAAGCGCCATACCCAATGCTGAGATTACAGCATTAACCTATAAGGCAAAGGAAACAGCCGAAAGGTTTGGAATAAAGGCTATCAGTAGAAATGATTTCAGAGAGCTTATTAAGGCGATTCGTAGCTCCGATGCTGTAATCAGCGGGGGAGGATCAATTTTACAGGATGCCACCAGCAGCAGATCGCTGTTATATTATTTAGCGATTATATATTTAGCCAAGAAATTCGGCAAAAAAGTAATGTTCTATGGCAATGGCTTCGGACCTATTACAAATACCATCAATAAAAAGCTGGCTAAGCTGATAATTAACGAGGTAGATGCCATAACCGTAAGGGATCATTACTCCAAGGAGTTTATGCAATCTCTGGGTATAAAAAAGAATATCACCGTTACAGCAGACGTTGTCTTTTCTATGGAGGGGCCTTCGGAGCAGCTGGTGGATTCGCTTATACAAAAGGAGGAGCTGGAGCTTCAGAAGCCCATCATCGGAATATCTATTAGAAGGTGGAAGGGTCAGGAAAGCTATAAGGTAATAATGGCTAAGACAGCAGATTATCTTGTAAAGAGAGGCTTTCAGGTGCTTTTTATTCCTATGCAATATCCCGATGATTATACCATTTCAAAGGATATCGTGTCCATGATGGAAAGCAATGCCGGTGTCATTGAGGAGCAGCATAGTCCGCAGGAGATTTTGGGACTGATAGGCAGGCTGCATCTCCTTATAGGTATGCGGCTGCACTCATTGGTTTTTGCAGCAATTGCCAATGTACCCATGATAGGTATTGAATATGAGGATAAAATAAAGAGCTTTTTAAAGCTGGTAAACCAAAGAAGCGGGGGCAAAGCTGAGGGCTTGGATATGATTCATCTTTGGACCATGATAGACGAGGTTCTCCAGAATAGAGCCAAATATCAGAAGGAGCTGACTGAGGTAAGCAAAAGCATGGTTAATAAGTCCAGAATGAATGTAGAAATATTTAAGGAGTTTGTTGAAGGGGGTGGCATGCATTGAAAAGAATAGATGTTATGAAGGTACCCTTCGACGCTATTACAATGGAGGCAGCCCTTGAAAGGGCCAAGGGCTTTTTACAGCAGGAGGGCGTGAAAAAAATATATACCCCTAATCCTGAAATAGTCATGCTGGCACAGGAAAATCCTCAGTTGTTAAAGGCCTTGGAGGCTGCTGATTTAGTTGTAGCCGACGGAATAGGCATAGTGGTTGCTTCAAAAATGAAGGGCTTGGGTATAAATGTAAGGGTTGCCGGAATAGATTTAATGGATATGATTTTGCGGTATTGCGGTGACGAGGGTAAGTCCTTCTATATTTTGGGGGGCAAGCCGGAGGTTACTCCGTTGGCCTGTAAAAGTATAGAAGCTAAGTATCGGGGAATTAAAATAGCAGGTTTTCATCACGGCTACTTCACGGAGGGTGACGAGGAGGCTATTCTGGAGGAAATAAATAGCTCCGGGGCAGATGCTTTATTTGTATGTCTGGGTGCCCCCAAGCAGGAGCTTTGGATAGATAAATATAAGGATAGATTAAAATGTAGAATCGCCATGGGTGTAGGAGGTAGCGTTGATATTTATGCTGGTACTGCAAAAAGAGCGCCGGTGATATACCAAAGGATGGGGCTGGAATGGTTTTACAGATTGGTTAAGGAGCCTAAAAGATTTAAAAGGATGCTGGTGCTGCCTAAATTTCTGGTGCATTTTATTGCTAAGGGCTAGGGGTTAGTGAAGTGAAGCGCATCAAATAAAAGGGGACTTTGTGGAGGTAGCAGTATGAGTAAAGGTAAGCATAAGTTTTTTGAGTATCTTTGGATAACCCTGGGCTGTGGTTTAATGGCCTTTAGCCTGTATTTCTTTCTGGAGCCCAATACCATTGCACCCGGAGGAGTAACGGGTTTGGCGATTATTGTGCAGAAGCTAACGGGAATACCGATAGACATTACAAACCTAGCCATTAATATTCCCCTCTTCATAATAGGAATCATGGTGCTGGGAAAGGTATTCGGAGTAAAGACCGCCTATGCAACGCTGGTGCTTTCAGCCTTTATTCGTTTATTTATTACTTTTTTTGGCGATGGGGTGGCGGTAACCGGGGATATCCTATTGGCTGCCATATATGGCGGTGTTATAATGGGGGTGGGTTTAGGCTTTGTCTTTAGATATGGTGGCACCACTGGTGGTACAGATTTAGCAGGAGCCATATTGAATAAATACTTCCCCAACATAAGCACATCAAAGCTTATGATGGGACTGGACTTGGTCATCGTGGCATTGGCGGGACTGGTTGAGAGGAAGGTAGAAACCTCGCTATATTCGGTGATAACATTATACATATTGGTCAAGCTGGCGGATTTTATCGTTGAAGGATTAGGCTATGGAAAAGCCTTTTATATCATTTCCAGTAAATCAGAGGAAATCGGAAGAACTATATTGAATGAAATAGGAAGAGGAGTTACTGTTCTTGAGGGAAGGGGCCTCTATACCGGCAGCAAGCGGGATGTTCTGCTATGTGTAGTAAATAGAGTGCAGGTGGCAAAGCTGAAGGAGCTGGTACATAACGTAGATAAAAGGGCCTTCATCATGGTTACAACCGTCCATGAGGTTTTAGGTGAGGGCTTTAAGGAAATAAAATAAATTTTTTAGGAGGAATAAGCTATGGTAGATTATAAGGCTTTACAGGATATTTCTACAGCAATCCGTAGGGATATTATTGAAATGCTGCATGAAGCTGGTTCCGGCCATCCAGGCGGGTCCTTATCAGCGGCAGACATATTGACGGTTCTATACTTCCATGAAATGAATATAGATCCCCAAAACCCAAAATGGGAGGATCGTGATCGTTTCGTGTTGTCAAAGGGACATGCAGCTCCTGTATTGTATGCTGCGCTGGCTGAAAAGGGCTACTTTCCAAAGGAGGAGCTTGGTAAGCTTAGAAAGGTTGACGCAATGCTACAGGGGCATCCTGACATGAAGGGAACTCCGGGGGTTGAAATGTCCACCGGTTCCTTAGGACAGGGCTTTTCTTCATCCTTGGGTATGGCCTTGGCAGCTAAGCTAGACAACAAACCATCAAGAATTTACACATTGCTGGGGGATGGAGAATTACAGGAGGGTCTGGTTTGGGAGGCTGCTATGGCGGCAGCTCATTTCAAGCTGGATAATTTGACAGCCTTTATTGACTTAAATGGTCTGCAAATAGACGGTCCAAATGAAGTGGTTATGGGGGTTGCTCCAGTAGCAGATAAATTTAGAGCCTTCGGCTGGAATGTTGTCGAAATAGATGGACATAAGCTGGAGGAAATAGTAGCTGCACTGGAAAAGGCTAAGAATGCAAAGCTTAAGCCTACACTAATCCTGGCCCACACAGTAAAGGGCAAGGGCGTTTCCTTCATGGAAAATGCAGTTGGCTGGCATGGCAATGCGCCAAAGAAGGAAGATGCTGAAAAGGCATTAGCTGAATTGGGAGGTGCAAGATAATGACAAAGGCAGTAGCAACGAGAGACGCCTACGGAGAAGCATTGCTGGAGGTAGGTAAAAAATATGACAATGTAGTGGTTTTAGATGCAGACCTTTCAAAATCTACTAAAACCTATGATTTTAGCAAGACATATCCCGAAAGATTTTTTAATGTAGGAATAGCAGAGCAAAATCTAATCGGCATTTCAGCAGGCTTGGCGGCATCTGGAAAAATTCCATTTGCCAGCACCTTTGCAATGTTCGCGTCCGGCAGGGCCTTTGAGATCATCAGAAACTCACTGGCATATCCAAAGCTGAATGTAAAGGTATGTGCCACTCACGCTGGTATAACAGTAGGTGAAGACGGTGCCTCTCATCAAGCACTGGAGGATATCGCCTGCATGAGGGTAATCCCCAATATGACGGTAATAGTTCCGGCAGATGGCGTAGAGACAAAGGCTGCAATACATGCAATAGCAGAGTATCATGGTCCTGTTTATGTAAGATTAGGCAGATCAGCAGTTCCTACCATAAATGATGAAAATAGCTATAAGTTTGAAATAGGCAAGGGCGTAGTACTTAAAGAGGGCAAGGATGTCACCATAGTAGCAACTGGCATTATGGTAAGCAAAGCCCTGGAGGCAGCAGAAGCACTGGCAGCTGAGGGAATCAATGCTGAGGTGGTAAATATCCATACCATTAAGCCGATAGATAGGGCGTTAATAGCTGCCACAGCAAAAAAGACCGGGGCTATCGTAACCGCAGAGGAGCACAACGTTGTTGGTGGTCTAGGCTCAGCCGTGGCGGAGGTAGTAGTAGAAACCTTCCCCGTACCGATGAGAAAGGTAGGCACAAAGGATACCTTCGGCGAATCAGGAAAGCCCGAAGAGCTTCTTACTAAATACAATCTTACGGCAGCAGCAATAGCAGAGGCTGTCAGGGAAGTAATCAAACAAAAATAACCTGCCAAGGGGACGCTTTGTTTGACACGCTCAAATCCTAAACACTTTTATTTGCCCCTACAGTAGTCAGGTTATTATCTGATTACTATAGGGGTTTTCTTATTCAAATAAAAAGTTAAATATAAATGATTATCATTATCTTTAGTGGGAATATATTTACTAAGGAAAAACGAAATAAACCTTAGGAGGTATAAACTATGACATACAAATTACCAAGCTTAGAATACGCATATGATGCCCTTGAGCCTCATATCGATAAAGAAACAATGGAAATACACCATACAAAGCATCATCAGGCCTATATTAATAATCTGAATGGCGCCCTTGAGAAGTATGAAGCTTTAAGAGAAAAGGGACTGGAGGAGCTCTTAAGCTCATTGGATGAGCTACCTAAAGATATTTATTGGGTAGTAAGAAATAACGGAGGAGGGCATTTCAATCACAGCTTATTCTGGAGGCTTTTATCTCCAAATGGCGGCGGAGAGCCAAAGGGAGAACTGCTGGAGGCAATTAATGAAGGCTTCGGAAGCTTTGAAGCCTTTAAGGAGACCTTCAACAAGGCAGCAGCAACCCGCTTCGGCAGCGGTTGGGCTTGGTTGATTATCAATAAGGATCATAAGCTGGAGGTGGTTTCAACCCCTAATCAAGACAATCCTTTAATGGAGGGCAATAAAATTCTTTTAGGACTGGACGTTTGGGAGCATGCCTATTATCTGAAGTATCAAAATAAGAGACCTGACTATATTCAAGCATGGTGGAATGTCGTGAATTGGGATTATGTAAGTGAGATGTATAGTAGCTTAGTATAGCAGCAAGAATTAAAGCCCCGCAGAAGTTAGGAAGATGACCTAGTTTCTGCGGGGTTATTTTTTCACATATCTGACCTTGTCTTGAATATTTCCCACTTGTACTGAATAAACATATAGCAAGAATCGTATTTTTAAAAGTAAGGGGGGAAGGAAAATGAAAGGTAAGATGCCCAAATTTCCAACAATTAATTGGAAGCTGCTGATTATGGTGATATTAATAATAGCAGCTGTTGCACTAATGGTAAGATATGTACCAAGGCTTATTTCAGGAGGAGATAAGCAGGTAAGCTATGCAGTATTAGAAGAAACTGAGGTTCCGGAAAAAATTGTACAGATTTTGCCAAGATACAAAATGCTGGAAAGAGCATTAGCAGCAAAGGTTGAGGATCAGGTGTACGTAATCGTAACCAGAGGAGAAAAGCTTACTGGTGGTTATATGGTTGATATAGATAAAATAGTACTTGAGAAGGAAAATGATGAAACAAAGCTGGTGGTTCATGCGATATTCACAGACCCCAAGCCTGAGGAACTGGTTCCACAGGTGCCTTCATATCCATACATAATTGCAAAAACGGATTTGAAGGAGCTTCCAATCAAGATTGATCTTCAGGTAACCTACAAATAGTAAATATTAATGACATATCCTAAATAAGGTATGTCATTTTTGTTTGAAATTGATAAATAATAATAAAGAAGAAAACTTCATCAAATTGTAATCTCCCTGTAATGGTATTTTGTAGGTGATATTATATAATTAAGTGTAATCAATGCTTCCACAAAGCTAACAACAAGGAGGACGAAAAGAATGCCAATGCTTAAAAAGAAAATAGCAGCTACACTTCTGTCTACTGCGCTGCTGTTTACTTCAATGACAGGTTTGGTTTATGGAGAAGAGCTAATACATCAAAAAATAAATACAGAAAAACTATCCAGCGGTGTAACACAACAGCATATTGTAAGGTTTACAGAAAACGGATGGGCGAATATAAATGTACTATACGTGGATTTAAAGGACGCTTCTACTGGACTACAGCTATTGCAGAGCTCCAATGGGTTGCAGACGAAGGAAACCCTCTCAACAATGTCTAAGGTACATAATAATGTAGTCGGAGCAATCAATGGGGATTTCTTTTATTTGACAACACCGGATTCCCCTATGGGAATAATGGTGCAGGATGGGAGGATGCTCAGCAGCTCTGTTATAGACCAGAATTTTGCAAGCCTATTTGTATATAATACAAATACTGCCTTCACCGATTATATGAAGCTGCAGGCTTTTTTAAACAACAAGACAAAGGGGACAACCCTTCCGATTGATGCAGTAAATAAATTGACCTGGGAATTCAGGATGACCACCTTGGTGGACAGAAATTGGGGACAAACCTCACCGGGGGCAACAGAAACACGACAGGATATAGTCGAGGCAGTTATCGTAGACAATATTGTAGTAGAAATAAGACTAGGACAGCCAGCTGTAGAAATTCCTGAAAACGGATATGTGCTATTTGCAGTTGGAACAAAGGGACAGGAGATCTTTAATGCCCTTGAAGTAGGAGACGAAATTGAGCTGGGCTATACGCCAGACATAGAGAATATTAAGCTGGCTATGGGGGGCGGCACTCAGCTGGTTAAAAATGGTCAGGTTGTTCCCTTTACACAGACTGTTACCGGAAATCATCCAAGAACTGCTGTAGGAGTTACTAAGGACGGCACTCAGCTGATCATGGTGGCGGTTGACGGCAGAAATCAGTTCTTTAAGGGAATGGACGGGCAAAAGCTAGCCAAGCTTATGATTGAGCTGGGCAGCAATGAGGCTGTAATAATGGACGGTGGAGGCTCTACTACAATGGTATCCAGAAGCCTAGGAACCTTTATACCGACACTTGTAAATTATCCCTCCGATGGTTCTGAAAGAAGGATCATAAATGGGTTAGCTGTGGTTTCAAAGGCCGCTCCCGGCAGTCTTACCGGAATAGTTGCTGAGACTGATTTTCCTGCAACCTTTGCAGGATTAGCTAGGGAGATAAGTGTAAAGGCCCATGATCAATACTATAATCCAATATCGGTAAATGCCAGTGAGCTGAAATACAGCTTAATTTCTGGTAAGGGAAGCTTCAACGGCAATCTATTTACCCCTGAATCCACCGGAGATATTGTAGTTGGGGTTAATTACAGAGGAGTAACAACTGAGGTTAAGCTGAAGGTGTATGATCAGCTGGCGGGTATAGAAATAAATCCAAATAAAATTCAGCTGGGCCTCGGAAAAAGCACACGCTTAAATGTAGTGGGAGTGGACCCAAATGGTTATCGGGTTCCATTGGCCAATAGCAGCCTGCAATGGAGAGATATGCAAAACTTAGGAACCTTTAAGGATGGGGTATATACCGCCGGCAATGTAGGGGGGAATACTGTTTTAGAGGCCAGCTACGGTGATATTAAGGCCTACGCAGCTGTAGCGGTGGGATTAAACCAAACTATAATAGACAACTTTGAGAGCTTGAAGGTATCATTCTTAAGCTTCCCTGCTGAGGTTACGGGAAAAGTAACCCATGAAGCTAACGGTCAAACAGGAAAGGGCGTTGGTCTAGAATTTGATTTTACCAATACCGAAGCCTCCAGAGCCGCATATATCGTATATGACAACGGAGGAATCAGCATAACTGAGAAGCAGGAAAGATTAGGACTTTCAGTTTTTGCAACCGAAGCCTCTACTGCTTGGATAAGAGGTAGGGTAAGGGATGCCAATGGTCAAGAGCATGTTGTAGATTTCACCCAAGGTGTCAATTGGACAGGCTGGAAATATCTAGAGGCGCAGCTGCCTCAGGGACTGGCTTATCCGATTGCAGTGGATAGAATTTATGTTGTTGAGACGGTTGAAACACTAAAGTATAAGGGTAAGCTGATATTTGACGACCTTCAGGCGCTTAAGTCCTTGGCAGTACAGCCGCTTGCGTTAGAGGGACAGAAGGCTCTGGACCCATTAAACAGGCAACCAGAGGTGGAAGGAACTAAGATTATGGCTCATACAGGGGTTAAAAAAGGCAGCACGCTATTAGATAGAATCGTGTCTAACCGTCTGGGCGGTCTTATAAACAGCAATTATGAGTATGCTCTCTTTACCGATGCGGTCGATAGCAGCATTACAGGAGGAATTAAAAAGCCATTTCTTAATGGTATGGCAGGCTTTAAGTACACTGAATACAATAACACAATTTTTGTTCAAATGGACAATAGAAGCAACGGTATTCGTCAAACCAATTATCGTCAATATGCATGGTTGAAATATGAGGTGGAAAAATCCGATACCGATAATGTAATAGTCATATTGCCAAAGCCCATTTGGGGTTCAAATGGCTTTTCAGACACAATGGAGGCGGACCTGTTTGCTGAAATGCTGACGGAGCTGGCGCAACAGGGTAAAAGGGTCTTCGTGGTTTACGGTGAAGGAGAGGTAAAGGCCGAGGCCATAAACGGTGTCAGATATATAGGCACCGGCAGCTACAAAAAAGACAGCAGCAAGACGCCTCTGGATGCCTTTAAATATGTAGAGTTCAATATAACCGACACAGAGGTAACCTATCAAATTAAATCATTATTTCAATAATAAAATCCACCCCATAAGGAAGCTAATCCTTTGGGGTGGATTTTATTTTCTCTGTAAAATTGCCATATAGCTTTGTTGACATCAGTCGCAATATTATCCAATATTACTTCTCCTCCGCTACGCCATGAAGATTTTCCTCAGGCCTAATCCTACTTTTTTGATGACGCAAGGTACTAGTATTCCAATATTTACATCAAGGAAATTAAGAAAAAGTAAAGAAATTATTAAGGAGTTTAAAATTAAAGGGAGGACGATACAATGGCCAGTAGATTTTCAAGGTGGGTGGCAGGCTCTACCTTAGTAATTACGGTTTTAACAACTTCAGTAATAGGAGCTTATGGAAGCCAAAGCATACATACAGTAACAGCCGGAGACACCCTGTGGAAGCTTTCTCAGCGATATAATATTACGCAGCAACAGCTACATAAGCTGAACCCTCAGTTAATATCAGCTTCCAGCCTGAATATAGGGGATAAAATAACAGTGCCTGCCATAAATCATACTGTGAATAAGGGAGATACCCCATGGACTATCAGTAATCGCTACGGTGTAGATTTAAATGGACTTCTTTCACTTAACGGCTTGACAAAAAACAGCGAGATATATCCTGGACAAGTGCTAAAAATTCCACCGCTACAAGCTTCTTCACTTAAGCCATATGTTGTTGTAAAGGGAGATACTCCTTGGCTAATCAGCAGCAAGCATAATATTTCTTTAAGCGACCTCATGAATGCCAATGGATTAAAGTCAGGAGAGCTGATATATGTAGGACAGGCCCTGGCAGTACCTTCTTCTTCAACCATAGTCAAAGGCAACGAAATTAAAGCAGTGGTAAATGGCAATAAAAAGACCTTTAAAACCCATACGGTTGTAAAGGGTGATGACCTTTGGAAAATCTCCATTCAATACGGCATACCCTTTCAGGAGCTGTTAACGGTTAATGGACTTAAGGAAAGCCACGTTATTAAGATCGGCGACAAACTGACGATACCTGTATATCAAATAGCTGTAAAGTCTACTCCTGGGTCTCAATACGGAGAGCTTTTGGATTGGTGGACGGAGGCACAATATGTTATCCCAATAGGCAAGGTGTTTACAGTGGTTGATTTTGCCACAGGAAAGCGTTGGAAAATGAAGAGGACCATCGGGGCCAACCATGCTGATTGCGAGCCTGTAACCAGCAGCGATGCCGCCATAATGAAGCAGGTTTGGGGAGGAAGCTACAGCTGGAGCACCAGGGCAGTAATTATAGAGGTTGACAACAGGAAAATTGCAGCCTCCGCCAGCTCAATGCCCCACGATATTCAATATATCACCAACAATAGTTTTACAGGCCATTCAGACCTTCACTTTTTCAACAGCACCAGACATAAGGATGGTCTAGTGGATACTAGCCATCAGGCAAAGATATTGAAGGCAGCAGGAAAATAAACATTTATTTCAACAATGGCTATATATACTGATAACGCTGAATTTCAGACAATATAATAATTGAGTTTTCAAACTATTTTCAAAAATGCCAAAGGTTTTGGCATTTTTTTTGTTATAATAAAGAAAAATAGGTATATATGTTATAACGAAAATTTTAAGGGGGTTTATGCATGCAGGAAAAATATCGACTTAAGCCGGAGATACTTACGAGCCCGTGTAATATTAATGCCTTTGATTTTGAAACTACCTCAGATTTAACGCCTTTAAAGGGAATAATAGGACAAGAAAGAGCTGTTGAGGCTCTTAATTTTGGTCTGCGAATGAAGAAGAAGGGCTACAACATATACATAGCAGGTCTTAGCGGAACAGGCCGCAGCAGCTACTCCAACTCTATTACGGAAAAGCTGGCGGAGGAATTGCCAAGGCCTAACGATTGGGTTTATGTCTATAACTTTAAAAATGCAGATCGTCCAAGGGCTTTATCTATGGAGCCTGGGCTTGGGGCCCAGTTTAAAAATGATGTAGAGGATATGATAGATCAGCTGCTGAAGGAAATACCTGTAATATTTGGGGGAACGGATTATGAGACCAAAAGAAATGAGGTTTTCAGAGAATTTCAGCAAAAAAACCAGGAATTAATAGTTAAATTGAATCAGGTTGCTCAGAAGCATAGCTTTATGTTCAAGGAATCTGAGCACGGCTTGGTGACGATTCCATTGAAGGATGCCAGACCAATGACTCAAGAGGAGTATGGAAATCTTACTACAGAGGAAATGGAGGTTATCCGACATAATTCCAATGAGCTAAGCATTGATACCTTAGAAGTATTCAATAGCTTAAAGCAGCTAGAGGAGCAGATGAGGGAAAGGATCAAGAAGCTGGATGAATCCGTTGGCTATGGGGTCATAAACTACTACATAAATAAGCTGGTTCAAAGATATGGACATAGAGAAAAATTAGTTGAATATATCAATGAGCTGGAGGAGGACATTGTCCACAATATAGACAGGTTTAAGAAGGCTACAGAGGAGGAGACGGTGCCGAGTCTCATGATGATGCCTATGAAGTCTGATGAAGGCTTTATCAACAGGTATATGGTTAATCTGTTTATAAACAATGCTGAGCTTGATAAGGCCCCCATTATAAACGAGTCCAATCCTACCTTCTATAACCTAATAGGTACAATTGAGTATAAAAACGAAATGGGTGTATACAAAACAGATTTTATGCAGATTAAGCCCGGGGCACTGCATGCCGCCAATGGAGGCTTTTTAATATTGAATGTCAAGGAGATACTGACACAGCCCTATGCTTGGGAAACCCTAAAAAGGGCATTAAAGACCGGAGAGATCAATATAGAATCCACCAATAAAATGATGGGCTATTTGGTGACATCAACCCTAAAGCCTGAGCCAATTCCTTTAAATCTAAAGGTATTATTGATAGGGGATTTTGAAATTTATCATGCACTATATAATATGGATGAGGATTTTAGAAAGCTATTTAAAATAATGGCGGATTTTGATGTGGAGATGAAGAAGGATCAGGAAAATGTTTATAAAATGGCCAAGTTTATAGCCAACCATTGCCAGAAGGAAGGGTTGATGAACTTCGATAGAAGCGCGGTTACACGAGTAATAGAATACAGCTCGAGACTGGCGGATAATCAGGAAAGGCTGAGCTCCCGCTTTAATCAGATAGTGGAGATACTATATGAGGCGGATGCATGGGCAGAGCAGATGGGAGCAGACATAGTTTCAAAGGAGCAGGTGGAAAGGGCTATTCAGCAGAAAATCTACCGAAACAGCAAATATGAGGAAAAGCTGAATGAAATGTTTGAGGAAGGAACCCTATTGATCGATGTAGATGGCGAGAAGGTAGGACAAATCAATGGCTTAGTCGTAATGGGTACAGGAGAGTATAGCTTCGGTAAGCCCAGCAGAATTACCGTTTCAACATACAGGGGTAAACCGGGTATTATAAATATCGAGCGGGAGGTCAGAAAGAGTGGAAGCATCCACGATAAGGGAGTTCTGATATTAAGCGGATATTTAGGTGAGAAATTTGCACAGGAGGAGCCGATGTCCCTTTCGGTGAGCATCAGCTTTGAGCAAAACTATTCCATGATAGACGGAGACAGTGCCTCCAGCACGGAGCTTTATGCGATACTTTCCAGTATAGCTGAGGTGCCGATAAAGCAATATATAGCCGTAACCGGCTCTGTAAATCAGAAGGGTGAAATACAGCCTATCGGCGGCGTAAATGAAAAGATAGAGGGCTTCTTCGATGTTTGCAAGCTAAAGGGCTTAACCGGTAAGCAGGGGGTTATGATACCAAAGCAAAATGTTAAAAACCTTATGCTAAAGCAGGAGGTTATAGAGGCCGTAAGGAATAATCAATTTCATGTATATGCCATCGGACATGTTGATGAGGGTATAGAAATACTTACAGGAATAACGGCGGGTAAAAAGGAGAAAAACGAATACACCAAGGACTCCATATACTACCTAGTGAGTGAAAAGCTAAAAAGCCTAATCAAGGATGAGGATAAGGATAAGGAATAAAAAATAGGGAGCCGAGTTTGATATGATACCTCTTAAGTAGACAGGGGGCATATCAACTCGGCTCCTTTTAACGTTTATATATTCCTATTTAAGCTGTAGACTACGGCAATCCCTCAGGCCCTCCTCCGTCAGCAGATACTGAAGGGGATAGTCATAGGGGTCTATAGGCAGCTCCTCCATCAACTGAAGCTGAAAGGCAAGGCCTACTGTGGGCACATGGGGAGCTAGCCTTGGTAAAAAACGGTCATAATAACCGGCCCCATAGCCGATTCTATAGCCTCTTTTGTCAAAGCCCACCCCCGGCACCAAAACCAAATCCAATTGGCTGGGGTCCAACTCTCTGACGGCCTCCGGCTTTGGCTCCAGCACACCAAAATTCCCCAGCTGCAAATCCTCCTTTGGGTTCTTCAATTCAGAAACTATGATGGCTTTTGTGCTGTGGACGGTAACAGGGATAAACACCCTTTTGCCTCCTCTCAGCAGGTCTTCAATAATTTCCTCCGTCTGGACCTCGTTTCTAAAGGCAATATATAGCATCACCCTCTCTGCCTCCTGATAAAAGGCAGTGGCTCTTAATTCTGTGAAAATTTGACGGCTTTTTAAAGCTGCCTCCTCCTTTGCTAAGCTGCTTCTTTTTTCCAGCAGCACCCTTCGTAAATCTTTTTTCATGGTCTGTCCTCCCCTTAAATACTGGTCTTCCTTATATTTTAACAGAAGTATGGAAATCAATTCAATTGTAAAGACCATTAAAGTATTGGTATAATTATTTTGTATAAGCCTGCAGTAAAAAAAGCCTTAGTGAAGTTTTTTGGAATAAAATCTGCTGGTTGAAAAAAATAGGTATATTTTACCACAATTTAATAGTGTTTTTTGCAGGAATTCAGCATTGAATGTCGAAATAATAATACTTGTACACAGGAGTTGATCGAATTGATAGAAATGAAGAATGTGAATAAGCTATACGAAAAAGGTGTTCAAGCCCTTTCTAATATAAATCTCAAAATAGAAAAGGGTGAATTTGTCTTCGTGGTTGGGCCCAGCGGTGCTGGAAAATCCACCTTTATTAAGCTTATGCTAAAGGAAGAGGAGCCAACGGAAGGCAATATTTACATTGATAGTCAGGACATTACAAATCTCTCTCGACGAAAGGTGCCATATCTTAGAAGAAATATTGGGGTTATATTTCAGGATTTCAGGCTGCTTCCAAATAAAACGGTTTTCGAGAATGTGGCCTTTGCAATGGAGATTATAGAGGCCTCCTCAAGGGATATTCGAAGACAGGTACCGATGGTTTTAGGGATGGTGGGCCTCAGTGATAGAGCCTCACAATATCCTCATCAGCTGTCGGGGGGAGAACGACAAAGAGTTTCAATTGCAAGAGCAATAGTTAACAATCCTTCAATACTTATAGCAGATGAGCCCACAGGAAACCTTGATCCTGAAACCGCCTGGGAGATCATGAAGGTACTAAGACAGATAAATAGAAGAGGAACAACCATCTTAATGGCCACCCATGCCAAGGAAATTGTGGATGTTATGCAGCAGCGGGTCATAGCCCTTGAACGCGGAAAAATCGTTAGAGATCAGCAAAGGGGTGCATACGGCTATGAAGATTAGAACTGTAAAATATATGTTCAGACAGGGACTGGTGGGGCTATGGAGAAACAGGGGTATGAGTGTCGCATCAATTGGCTCTGTGGCAGCATCCTTAGTGGTTTTAGGTATAATAATAACACTGGTATTAAACATAAATAATGTGGCAGAGCTAACTCAAATGCAATTTGATTCCATTCAAGTTTATCTTGAGGAGGGTCTAGATCAAAATGGAATTCAGGAAATAGGCCAGAGGATTGGTGAAATTGACGGAGTGCAGCTGGTTGAATATGAATCCAAGGAACAGGCTTTATTGAATATGAAGGAGCGTTGGGGAGAGCAGGGCTATTTGCTGGAATACCTTGAAAACAATCCATTGCCCAATTCCTTTATAATCAGCATGGAATCCTTAGAGGATGCCGATGGCATCGTGGCAGGTCTTCAGGATATGGAAGGAATAGACGAAATTAGGTATTACAAAGAGATAATTGAAAATCTCCTGAACGTAGCGAGGTTTATAAGGACAATAGGCCTTGTACTCATAGTGATATTAGTTTTAGTAGCAATGTTTATAATTTCAAATACAATAAAGCTTACATTGAACGCAAGAAGACAGGAAATAAACATCATGAAGTATGTTGGTGCTACCAACTGGTTTATCCGATGGCCCTTTGTGCTGGAGGGTATGGCCCTTGGTATATGCGGAGCCTTAATAGCGCTATTGGTGGTATACTTCGGCTATCAATATACCTTCCAGATTATTTCCGACAGATTTACAGTATTGGTCAGTGCCTACATGATAGGCACAAAGGCTATGATGAATACGACCATCACTATGTTCTCAGTGCTGGGGGCAGGTGTAGGTGCATTGGGAAGCTTTATTTCCCTGAGAAAGCATTTAAGGGTATAACAAAGGTTAAGGGGGGCAAATACATGAACCTAAGGAAGACGTCGGTTGCTCTGATTGTGGCCGCAACAATGTTGGTTTCTACATTTACAGTTTTTGCAACAACCGATGCCAGTAAATTAAACGATCAGCTGCAGCAGAATGCAAAGAATCAAAATACCTTGAATAATGAGATGAAAAAGCTGGAAACTCAGACAAAGAATATCAATGCAGAGCTATTAAAGCTGGATAAGGCTATTGAGACGGCAGAAAATGAATTAGAAGCGCTACAAAAGGATATCGTAGACTCTGAAAAGCAAATTACCCTTACAACCACGGAGCTGGTGGAGGCTGAAGAAAACATTGATGGCAAAAAGGACCTTTTAGGCTCCAGAATAAATGTTATGTACAAAAATGGAAACATAGGCTATCTGGAGGTGCTTTTAAGCTCCAAGAGCTTTCCGGAGCTATTGTCAAATCTAGACATGGTAAAAAAGGTGGTAGACCACGATGTTGAGCTGCTGAAGTTTTTGCAGCAGCAAAGAGATGAAATAGAGAACAAGAAGATTCAGCTGGAGAATCAAAAGAAGCAGCTGCTTAACCTTAAGTCCAATGTGGAAACAAAGCAGCAGAGCCTTCAGGTAACCAGAGGCCAGCAGACGCGCCTAAAGACGGAGCTTCAACAGGATCATAAGGCATTAGCCAGTCAGCTGGATCAGCTGGAGAAGGAGGCTAATGAGCTGGAGTCAGAGATTAGAAGGATGCAATCCAACGGGGCTTATGTCGGCGGTGTTCTGCAATGGCCGGTGAAAGGCTACACTAGAATTTCATCTCCCTATGGCAATCGGATTCATCCAATACTTAAAACCCAAAGGTTCCACTCCGGTATAGATATACCGGCCCCAAGCGGCGTTAAGGTTGCAGCTGCAGGACCGGGAAAGGTGGTTCACTCCGGAACACTGGGAAGCTATGGTAAGGTTATAATTCTGGACCATGGCGGTGGAATAATGACATTATATGCGCATAATTCCAAGCTGGTGGTTTCAGTAGGGGATTCTGTTATAAAGGACGATAAAATCGCTGAAATCGGAAGCACCGGTCTTTCAACCGGGCCACATCTTCACTTTGAGGTTCGTAAGGACGGAAAATACGTAGACCCAATTCCATATGTCAAAGGTAAATAGAACTGAGCCGGAGAGAAATCTCCGGTCTTTGTATTTTTTAATGAAGGCTTAGTAATAATAAATTTATATGCTTTTGAAAAGTTTAGGCGTATGAGGTATAATGTAATTTAAATAGCCGTAATATAAAAGGTAGAGTCTTAGTCAAAGGGGAGAACAAAATGATTAGTAAAAGGAAAGCAATAGTCGGAGCAATAATAATTGTTCTTTTAACCACCGTTCTAACAGTAACTGTAGGTAATATTGTTGCATTGCAGCTGGGACAAAAGGTCGTAATAACGAAGGAAACCTACGATTATTATAAAAGCGTAAACGATCAGCATGGAAAGCTACTGATGCTTAAGGAATACTTATCAAGCAATTATTATAAGGATCTGGAGGATGAGGTGCTGATGGAGGGTGCCATCAGGGGAATGTTTGAAAGCGTTGAGGACCCCTACACCGTCTATATGAACGAAAAGGAATTTAATGACCTAATGACCAGAACACAGGGAACCTATGGCGGCATAGGCGTGATAGTTACCCCTGGAGAGGATGGTTTTGTTACGGTGGTTTCTCCTATAGAGGATACTCCAGGAGAAAGAGCCGGTCTTAGAACCGGGGATAAGATCACCCATGTGGACGGCGAAAGGGTCTATGCAGACAAGCTAGATTTGGCCGTTGATAAAATGAAGGGTGATCCGGGAACTAAGGTAATGCTTACAATAGGCCGTGAGGGTGTGGATCCTATTGAGGTTGAAATAAATCGGGAGGAAATACGCCTACAGACTGTAAAGTCAGAGGTGCTGGAGGACAATATTGGGTATCTACGAATTTCAATGTTTGATGAGAAGACAGCAGAGGATTTTACGGCACATCTAAAGGCGCTGGAGGGCAAAAATATAGAGGGTCTTGTCATAGACCTTAGAAATAATCCCGGGGGGCTATTGAGTCAATGTATTGAGATAGCCGATAGGCTTTTGGGAGAGCAGGTAATCGTATATACTGAGGATAAAAATGGAAATAGAGAGATAGAGAATTCCGACAAGGCAGGAATCGATTATCCTCTAGTGCTGATAGTTAATGAGGGTAGTGCCAGTGCTTCAGAAATCCTAGCAGGAGCGGTGAAGGACGGAGGCCAGGGAATCATTTTAGGCACCACCACCTTCGGCAAAGGTCTAGTTCAGCAGGTAAAGCCCTTAAATGACGGAACAGGCTTTAAATATACAATATCACAGTACTTTACGCCAGATGGAAACAATATACACGGAATAGGAATAGTGCCGGATATAGTGGTGGAGCTGCCAGAGGAGCTTAAGGAGGCTGTGACCATTGAAAGAGCACAGGACACACAGTTTAAGAAAGCAATAGAGGAAATCAAGGGAATGATTGGGAAGTAGATATTAGTGAATAACGAATAAGTTGTACTTTTTAATAAAGAAAAATATCCTCAATGAATGGGGATATTTTTCTTTATATATGTTGACATTTATATACAGTAGGGATATAATTTAATCGAACAAACGTTCTTGAGATTATGTGGTAATATATTCTACAGGGATTTTTGTTTTATGTCAACCTATTATGATATAATTATATGAGAAAAATATTTATATGAGAGGTAATACCATGAATAAATTTAAAATACAATCTGACTATAGACCCACCGGTGACCAGCCGAAGGCCATTGCGGGTTTAACTGAAGGCATACTGAGGGGCAGCAGGCATCAAACCCTACTAGGGGTAACCGGTTCAGGCAAGACCTTTACTATGGCAAATGTGATACAAAATCTACAGAGGCCTACTTTAGTTATTGCCCATAACAAAACCTTGGCAGCCCAGCTCTGCAGCGAATTTAAGGAATTCTTTCCCGAAAATGCCGTTGAATATTTTGTCAGCTACTACGACTACTATCAGCCGGAGGCATATGTGGTACATAGCGACACCTATATAGAAAAGGATGCATCCATAAATGACGAAATAGATAAACTGAGGCACTCTGCAACCTCAGCCCTTTTTGAAAGAAGGGATGTCATTATTGTTGCCAGTGTTTCCTGCATATATGGCCTAGGGGACCCTGATGAATATAGAAAGCTGACTGTATCCTTGCGGGTGGGGATGCAGAAGGACAGAGATACTGTTCTGAGGCAGCTGGTGAACATTCAGTATGAGAGAAATGATATCAGCTTTGTACGTGGTACCTTTAGGGTCAGAGGAGATGTCGTTGAAATATTCCCGGCCTCCTCCTCGGAGAATGTCATAAGGGTTGATTTTTTTGGTGACGAAATAGAGCGGATTCTTGAGGTCAATGGACTTACCGGAGAGATCATAGGCCAAAGAAACCATGTATCAATATTTCCGGCCTCCCATTACGCCACCGGAATGGACAAAATAGAGCTTGCCATCAAGGGTATAGAGGAAGAGCTGGAGGAACGAGTCAAGTTCTTTAAGGATAATGATAAGCTGATTGAGGCCCAGAGAATTCAGCAGAGAACAATGTATGATATCGAAATGCTGAGGGAGGTAGGCTTCTGTCAGGGGATAGAGAACTATTCAAGGCATCTAACCGGTAGAGAGGCTGGCAGTAGACCCTACACGTTATTGGACTACTTTCCGAAGGATTATCTGATTATTGCAGATGAGTCCCATGTATCTATACCCCAGATCAGGGGGATGTACCATGGAGACCGCTCCAGAAAGGAATCCTTAATCAACTTTGGCTTCAGACTACCCTCTGCCTTTGATAACAGGCCTTTGCAATTCCATGAATTTGAGGGGCTGGTTAATCAGATTATGTATGTCAGCGCTACACCCGGCCCCTATGAGAAGGAGAAAAATGACTACAGGGTTGAACAGATTATCAGACCGACGGGCCTGCTGGACCCTCCTGTGGAGGTGCGGCCTGTTAAGGGTCAGATCGACGACCTGGTCAGTGAAATCCATAAGCATATAGAAAAGAAGAATCGGGTCCTAGTAACCACATTGACTAAAAAAATGGCTGAGGATTTAACCAAATATCTTAAGGAAATGGATATTGCAGTAAGATACCTGCACTCGGATGTGGTCACCCTTGAGAGGCTGGAAATCATAAGGGACCTAAGGCTGGGTGTATTTGATGTTCTGGTGGGTATAAACCTTTTGAGAGAGGGTCTTGATCTACCGGAGGTGTCCTTGGTGGCAATATTAGATGCCGACAAGGAGGGCTTCCTTCGCTCAGAAACCTCTTTAATACAGACGATAGGACGGGCTGCCCGTAACCTAGAGGGTACGGTGGTTATGTATGCCGACAAAATAACCGACTCCATGAGGCGTGCCATAGGTGAAACCGACAGAAGAAGAAGGCTACAGGCGGAGCATAATGCTGAAAACAGTATTACTCCAAAATCCATAGAGAGAAGAGTAAGAAGCATTATAGAGGCCACAAAAGTGGCTGAAGAGACGGAAGCCTACGGTGTTACTGGGGCAAAGGAACCTGCTGAAATGGCGGATGTAATGAAGCAGCTGGCGAAAATGGAGGCGGAAATGCTGAAGGCTGCAGAGGCCCTTGATTTTGAAAAGGCAGCTGAGCTCAGGGATGCTATGAAGCGGATACGGAAGGAAAATTCACTATAGAGAAGAAGGTGCAGACGTGTCAAGAAATAAAATTATTATAAGGGGCGCCAAGGAGCATAATCTAAAAAATATAAGCCTTGAGATTCCAAGAGAAAAATTTGTTGTTTTAACTGGTTTATCCGGGTCGGGAAAATCCTCCTTAGCCTTTGATACCATATATGCAGAGGGACAAAGACGATATATCGAAAGCCTTTCCTCCTATGCAAGGCAGTTCTTAGGCCAGATGGAGAAGCCGGATGTTGAATATATAGAGGGATTATCCCCTGCAATATCCATTGATCAAAAGACCACCAGCAAAAACCCTCGTTCTACAGTGGGTACGGTTACTGAAATATACGATTATTTGAGGCTCCTATTTGCCAGAGTCGGAACTCCCCATTGTCCCGAATGTGGTGTGGAGATAAGTCAGATGACTGTCGAGCAGATTGTGGACAAGATAATGGAGCTAAAGGATGGCACAAGGCTTCAAATTCTTGCTCCTATAATTAGAGGTAAAAAGGGAGAGCACCAGAAGGTCCTGGAGGATATTAAAAAAGAGGGCTTTGTCAGGGTGCGTATAGATGGTGAAGTCAGAGACCTCGGTGAAGAGATAAAGCTGGCGAAGACTAAAAAGCACAATATTGAGGTGGTTGTCGACAGAATAGTGGTAAAGGAGGGCTCTGAGCAGCGGATGGCCGACTCAATAGAGACGGTGCTTAAGCTGACGGAGGGCTTGGTGCTGGTTGATGTTGTAGGGCAGGAGGAGCTTCAGTTCTCCACCAAATTTGCATGTCCGGAGCATGGTATAGGTATTGAAGACCTATCTCCCAGAATGTTCTCCTTTAACAATCCCTTTGGTGCCTGCCCAGAATGTAACGGCATAGGCCATATGAAGGTGGTGGATAGAGATTTAGTTATTCCCGACGATAGCATTAGTATTCGACAGGGAGCCATAGCCCCTTGGTCCGGAGCAAATGGAACCTCCGACAATACCTACTATTTTAGAATGATTGAATCCATAGCAGAGGAATTCGAAGTCAGCGTAGACCTCCCCTTTAACCAGCTGCCGGAGAGCTTTATTCAGGCTGTGCTGTATGGGTCCAGTAAAGCCATTACCTTTGAATATGAATCAAAATACGGTGGCACCAGAAGCTACTCATCCAACTTTGAAGGGGTAATACCGAATCTAGAAAGACGGTACAAGGAAACAGCCTCGGAATATATGCGGGAAAAGATAGAGGAATACATGAGCGAAAGTCCATGTCAGGCCTGCAAAGGGTCCAGACTTAAGCCAACAGTTCTCTCTGTCACAATTGGAGGTAAAAATATACACCATGTTTCCGAAATGGCCGTAAAGGATGCCATTAGATTTATAGAGGAACTGAAGCTAAGCGAAAGAAATACGATTATAGCCCATCAAATCGTCAAGGAAATAAAGGGACGACTGAGCTTTCTTATGGATGTGGGGCTGGATTATCTAACCCTCGCCAGGACGGCAGGAACTCTGTCGGGTGGAGAGGCCCAGCGTATACGTCTCGCCACCCAAATCGGCTCCAGTCTGGTGGGGGTGCTATACATACTGGATGAGCCCAGTATAGGACTGCATCAAAGGGATAACGACAGATTATTGAAGACCCTCAGACATTTGACCAATATAGGAAATACAGTCATAGTGGTGGAGCACGATGAGGATACCATGTTCGAGGCGGATCATATCATAGATATAGGCCCTGGTGCAGGGATTCATGGCGGTGAGGTGGTTGCTGAAGGAACTGCTGAGGAAATTATGCGGTGCAGTGCTTCCATTACAGGGCAATATTTAAGCGGAGAAAGAAAAATAGAAGTACCAGCAGAAAGACGTAAGCCAAATGGAAAGTGGATAAAGGTAATAGGTGCACAGGAAAATAATTTGAAAAATATACAGGTGGACTTTCCAATGGGGATATTAACCTGTGTTACTGGGGTTTCGGGTTCCGGAAAGAGTACCTTGATAAACGATATACTCTATAAGAAGGTTGCACAGGAAATCAATAGAGCCAAGTCTAAGCCAGGTCTTCATAAGGAAATTACTGGCCTTGAGTATATAGACAAGGTAATAGATATAGATCAATCTCCAATAGGCAGGACACCAAGGTCTAATCCTGCCACTTATACAGGTGTTTTTGATGACATAAGGGATGTTTTCGCCCAAACGGCCCAATCGAAAATGAGGGGCTATCAAAAGGGACGATTCAGCTTTAATCTCAAGGGAGGACGTTGTGAAGCCTGCAGCGGCGACGGTATCATCAGAATCGAGATGCATTTCCTTCCCGACGTATATGTACCCTGCGACATCTGCAAGGGCAAGCGATATAATAGAGAGACCCTGGAGATAAAATATAAAGGCAAGTCCATTTCAGATGTACTGGAGATGAATGTGGAGGAGGCCCTGTCCTTCTTTGAAAATATTCCTAAAATAAAAAGAAAGATGGATACCCTATATGAGGTGGGACTAGGCTATATAAAGCTGGGACAACCATCAACACAGCTTTCAGGCGGAGAGGCCCAGAGAATTAAGCTGGCAACGGAGCTAAGCAAGAGAAGCACCGGAAGAACCCTATATATTCTGGACGAGCCAACCACTGGTCTGCATTTTGCAGATGTCCATAGGCTGATAGAGGTCATTCAAAAGCTAGTAGACACTGGAAATACCGTCCTTATTATAGAGCATAACCTTGAGGTAATTAAGACGGCAGATTATATTATTGACCTTGGTCCGGAGGGTGGCAACGATGGCGGCTGGATTGTTGCAAAGGGAACACCTGAGGAGGTTGCAGAGGTTAAGGAATCCTATACAGGTCAATTCCTTGAAAAAATACTGAAATAGTTCTAGCATAAATAAGCATAATTCACTATAGGCAGATGGCCTTTACTCAGCTAAAATAAATATTAAGGACGTTTAATTCTAAGGAGAGATAAGGATGGGTAGTTATTTTAGTGGAGGTAATGCCATTAAGCTGGAAATTGACTCCGCTCAGCCACACCTATCTATTTGGGGGACGATCAAAGATTCATCCGAGGAAGATATTAGAGTTGAAATAGATGGCGTGTATGCCCAGCTGGAGGTTAAGAAGGTTAGGTGTATTATAGCTGTAGCAACAAAAATTTACGTATTTGAAACATTGATAAAGGAAGCCGACAACAATATGCTTGTTTTAATGACCCCCAAAAAGGATAAGGTTTCGGTGCTTCAGAGAAGAGAATATTTAAGAGTGGATACGGATATTCCCATAAGGTGCTTTTTACTGAATGATAAATTAGTACAATTGGCTGAGGATAAGTTTTTTCCGGCAACAATAAAGGATATAAGCGGCGGAGGTCTTTTAATCAGTACGGACATCAGCCTTCCGCTGGAAACACTGTTCGTTTTCGAGCTGGAAATTAACAAAAGCCCTATGGTATTGACAGCAAAGGTTGTAAGAAATACTGAAAATCCCGATAATAGCAGTAGAGATATAGGCTGCGAATTTATTGGATTGGATGAATCCGACAGACAAAAAATAATCTCATATTGTACAAGGCTTCAAGTAAAAAGAAAAAAGAAGGCAGCTAGGTAATAATAACCTGCTTCCTTCTTTTTTAAATGTATTTTTTTATACATTAAATATCAACAATCATACTGCGGATTTCGTTCTTCTTAGTGATAATGAGGCTAACAACATCTCCTCGCTTTACATCAGAAAAATCAACTAAGAGCTGCTTTGAGCCTCGTTGCAATACGATGACTGCATCCTGAGATAGGGGAAGCTCAGTGTATACCTCACGGCTATTATCGTCCAAATGCTGGTCGATATTAATCGAGCGATTTACATAATCAAGAGTCAAAATTTGACCATATACAAAGAATTCACCCTTGAAGGGGTCGCATTCCTCTATTATAGCTGAGCCAAGCGGCGATGAAAGCGTGGCCTCCTTGGTTGTGCCATCCCAACCAACCTCATAGCCAAGGGCCTCGGCAGCAGCTCTAAGGGGTACGTAAATTCTATTTTGATATACAAAGGTGTCTTCATCATCAATAATTTCTCTTCCCTCCAGTAGAACCCTAAGAGGACTGTGATATATCCTAATATCCTCAAAGCCATCGGCTGCCCATGCTATTGTACAGCCTGTGAATAAAAATAATAATAATATATATGATACCATTCTTTTCAGCATTTAAATGTCCCTCCTTAATATTTGTTATTAGGAGTATAGACTGAAGTCATAGGTTTTATACTAAAGAGTTGAAGCTTAGACAAATGAAGAATTACACTTTTACCAAGGAGAACATATATGTCTTAGTTTATACAAAGTTAAAAGTTTATCGCGCATTGTCTAGGGCTAATAACATTTTTTATTCAATGAATTAGCCCGTGGGACACTAAGCAGGAAGCTTTTGACTTTGTATAAACATACTACTCTTCTTTATTTGTAGCTTCCTCATTTAAAATAAGCTTATTAAAAAGATATAAATTATAGTAAAATATATACAGGAGCTAGTGCCTTGTGAATTAAAGAATTAGCTAAGGACTGAGGCATATATATATATATATATATTAGTGTGCAAAACACTTAACGAGATTTGAATACTTGCAGGGCATAGAGAGGAGGTTTGAAATGTTTGATATTAAGGAGCAGCTTAAGCTATTGCCGGATTCCCCCGGGGTCTATCTAATGAAGGACCAAGAGGCTAAGGTTATATATGTAGGAAAAGCGATTTCCCTTAAAAACAGAGTCCGTCAATATTTTCAATCAGCAAAAAATCATCCTCCAAAGGTTAGGGCGATGGTGGTTAACATAGAGAGCTTTGAGTACATTCTAACGGATACGGAGCTGGAGGCTCTGATATTGGAATGTAATTTAATAAAAAAGTATAGGCCAAAGTACAATATTTTGCTTAGGGATGACAAAACCTATCCCTATATAAAGGTAACCCTAGAGGAGGAGTACCCGAGAATCCTTAAAACCCGTAGAGTAAATAAGGACAAGGGTAAATATTTTGGTCCATATACGAATATAGGGGCATTAAACGAAACCCTGGACATTATTCATCAGATGTATCCCATAAGGACCTGCAAGAAGAATATAACTAAAATGATTGAAAGAGGAGAAAGGCCCTGTCTAAACTATCATATAAAGAAGTGCATGGGCCCCTGCAGAGGCGTGGAGGGTAAGGAACAGTACCTACAAATGATACAGGAAATAATACTCCTGCTGAATGGCAAGGAGGAGGAGCTGATGAGGCGTATCAAGGAAAATATGAAGGCGTCCTCAAAAAAGCTGGATTTTGAAAAGGCAGCCTACTACAGGGATCAGCTTCAGGCTTTGGAAAATACCCTTGAAAAGCAGAAGATCATATCCACCAGCATGCTGGATCAGGACGTAATAGCCGCGGCAACAGGCGATGCTATAACCTGTGTTCAGGTCTTTATGGTACGAGAGGGCAAACTGGTGCATAGGGAGCATTTTATACTGGCAACACAGGAGGAAAGCAAGGAGGAGATATTATCCTCCTTTGTAAAGCAGTATTACATGGAGGCTACCTTTATACCCAAGGAGATATTTATCGAAAGGGAGCCTGAGGATCAGGGGATTATTGAGGAATGGTTAAGCAGCAAGAAGGGCAGCCGGGTAAGGCTAAAGACCCCTATAAGGGGTGATAAGAAGCAAATGATGGCGCTGGTGGCAAAGAATGCTCAGATGGTACTGTCTCAAAATACAAAGGCCAGAGAGGCTGAGGTGGAAAGGGAAGAGGTGCTGCTGGAGCTTCAGCAGCTGCTACAGCTGGAGGAATATCCCCTAAGGCTTGAAGCCTATGATATTTCCAATATGCAAGGGCTGCAATCGGTGGGTTCCATGGTGGTATTTGAGGGAGGCAAGCCCAGCTACAAGGATTACCGCCGCTTTAGGATAAAAACGATAGAGGGCCCCAATGACTATGGAAGCCTTCAGGAGATAATTACAAGACGATTTAAGAGGGGGCTGGCAGAGGCACAGGAGGTATTAGAGGGAAGAGCAGATCTGCAGGAGGGGAAATTTTCAGTATTTCCGGATCTCATCATGATGGATGGCGGGATAGGGCAGGTTAATGTGGCCCAAAGGGTGCTGGAGGAGCTGTCAATATCCATACCGGTATGTGGAATGGTAAAGGATGATAAGCATAGAACTAAGGGACTGGTATACAATGGAGCAGAAATAATACTGGAAAGGTCATCGAGGCTATATCGGCTTGTTAGCAAGCTACAGGATGAGGTTCATCGATTTGCAATAGAATATCATAAAACCTTGAGAAAAAAGGATATGCTTCAGTCCCAGCTGGAGGAGATAAATGGAGTCGGTGAGGCTCGACGAAGGGCACTAATAATGCATTTCAAAAACATTGACAAGATTAAGACAGCATCCATTGAGGAATTACTAAAGGTAGAGGGTATAAATAAGAAAGTAGCGGAGGAAATCCATCAATTTTATCAGCGAGAAGTAAATGATAAAACATTAACGAAGATTGACTAAAAATAGATTTTCTGCCGCTGTTGCATAAATATGAATATAAAATGTATAATTATAAATATTATAACCGAGATAATTATAGGAGGGGAATGCATGAGATATATAACCGTTAAAAAAATGGTGGAGGATTTAAAGCTGGAGGAAATAAATTTTCCTGAAAATGAAAAGAAGCATATAACCACGACGGAGATTAACAGGCCGGGTATTCAAATAGCAGGCTTCTTTGATTATTTTGCTTATGAGCGAATACAATTGATAGGTAAGGTTGAATATAAATATATGAGCACCCTTACATCAGAGCAAAGGCTGGAACGCCTAGATAGACTGTTATCCTATGACATACCCTGCATTATAGTTAGTAGAAACCTTCCTATATATGATGAGCTTTTAGTTGCAGCCGAGAAGTATCAAAGAAAAATACTTCGCAGCAACAGAAATACAACAAAGCTGGTCAGTAAGCTGGTAAACTATCTTGAAACTGAGCTGGCTCCAACTATTACAATGCATGGCGTTTTGATGGATATATATGGTGTAGGCGTTTTGATTACTGGGAAAAGCGGCATCGGAAAAAGTGAAACAGGAGTAGAGCTGATTAAACGGGGGCATCTCCTGGTGGCAGATGATGCAGTGGAGGTAAAGAAAATAGGCCAGGAGGTACTACTGGGCTATGCGCCAGAAATAATCCGTCATATGATGGAGGTAAGGGGCATTGGAATTATAGACATCAAATCCATTTATGGTGTGGGGGCAATAAAGATCAGCACATATATTGACTTGGTGATTCATCTGGAGGAATGGGAGCCCGAAAAGAATTATGACAGGCTGGGGTTGGACGAAAAGTATAGAGAGATATTAGGCATGAAGATTAGCGAGGTGGTGCTGCCCATAAAACCAGCACGAAATGTAGCGCTGCTGATAGAGGTTGCAGCAAGAAACTACCGTCAAAAGGAAATGGGCTACCATGCAGCAAAGGAATTTGATAAACGATTAACGAATCATATGATGAATAATAATGGATAAAAATTTAGCAAAGCATTATTGTCTATTTTATAAATGCTGCCATGAGGAATGGCAGCATTTTTTAATTGTGGAAAATTTATATATATTATTGCAAAAAAAATAATTGCTCAAAGCCCTTAATATGTGTATAATGTAATTAGATTTGGCAGTCAATGACGAATATTAAATCATAATAATTCTTACGCATTAATACTAATCTATTATCTCAATCCTAATGAAAATACAGTTCTTGTATATTTTTTTGCAAATTTTGATGTTAATTATTTAACATATAATTTAAAAAGCTTTTAAAATCCCTTATAAATACAAAATTAGAATTATGAATATTCAGAAAAAAGACGAAGGACATAGCTTCAAATGTCTATAATTTAACAATTATACAAATGGTAGTTAACCTGGAGGAGGCTCATTATGGAAAAAAACATGTACACTGAAGAAAATCTTCAAAAGCTGCAGGCAGCAATTGATGGAAATCGCAATTTAAAGGGTGCCTTAATGCCTATATTGCATGAAGCTCAGAAAATATTTGGATGTATTCCACTGGAGATTCAGAAGCGGATATCGGAGGAATTATCCATACCTCTCAGTGAGATTTATGGCGTAGTAACCTTTTACTCCCAGTTTACCCTCGAAGCTAGAGGAGATTATGTCATTGGTGTGTGCTTAGGAACTGCCTGCTATGTAAAGGGTGCTCAGCCGATAATAGATAAAGTGAGTGAGCTGACGGGTACCAAGGTAGGAAAGACCTCTGCTGATGGCAAGTTCACCCTTGAGGCAACCAGATGTATTGGTGCCTGTGGATTGGCCCCTGTGTTGACGGTGAACGAGGATGTATATGGCAGACTGGTGGTATCGGATATACCTGAAATCGTTAAAAAATACTAAGTAAAGGCATGAGGAGGCAATAATATGAAATCCATTCAAGAGTTGGAAAGAATTCGCCAAGAGGCGTTGGAAAAGGTAAACCTTAGAAAGGACAGAAAGGGCACCAGAATCGTAGTAGGAATGGCAACCTGTGGTATTTCAGCAGGAGCAAGGCCTGTAATGATGGCACTGCTGGAGGAGGTAAAGGCTAGAGGACTTGAGGATGTAGTAGTTACCCAAACGGGATGTATCGGCGTATGCCGATTGGAGCCTATGATAGAGGTATATAAAGAGGGCGAGGAAAAAACCACCTATGTCGAGCTGACGGCTGAAAAGGCCAAAAGAATCGTACTGGAGCATGTCGTGAATGGTAGAGTGGTGGATGAGTACACAATTGGAGCCTATGAGAAATAGTATTTACATTCAGTCAAACATAAGGAGGTTAAAATATGGAATTATATAGATCCCATGTATTGGTATGTGGAGGGACAGGATGTACCTCTTCCGGCTGCTTGAAAATAGTGGATAAATTAAATGAGGAGCTGGCAAAGCACCAGTTGGATAAAGAGGTTAAGGTAGTAAAAACCGGATGCTTCGGTCTTTGTGAGGCGGGACCCATCATCATTGTTTACCCAGAGGGGGCCTTCTACAGTCATATTAAGCCAGAGGATGTTGAAAGAATTACTGAAGAGCACATTTTAAAGGGAAGAATCGTAAAGGACCTTTTATATAAGGATGCAGTTAAGGAAGGGCAAATCAAATCAATAGATCAGGTTACCTTCTATAAAAAGCAGCAGCGTATTGCCCTTAGAAACTGTGGTGTTATTAACCCCGAGGCTATAGAAGAGTATATTGCCTTTGACGGATACAGGGCATTGGCAAGGGTATTAACTGAAATGACCCCGATGGAGGTAATAGAGCTACTGAAAAAATCAGGTCTGAGGGGCAGAGGCGGCGGAGGCTTCACCACCGGCATGAAGTGGGAATTTACTGCCAAGGCCCAAGGCGAGCAAAAATATGTTGCCTGTAATGCAGATGAAGGAGACCCAGGTGCCTTCATGGACAGATCTATTTTGGAGGGTGACCCCCATGCTGTCGTTGAGGCAATGGCTATCGCGGGCTATGCTATAGGATCAGACAAGGGCTATGTATATATCAGAGCGGAATATCCGATAGCGGTAGGTAGATTGCAGATAGCCATAGATCAGGCAAAGGAAGCGGGCCTGCTGGGAGAGAAAATCTTCGGGACAGACTTTAATTTTGATCTTGAAATCAGGCTTGGGGCTGGTGCCTTTGTTTGTGGTGAAGAGACTGCCTTGATAAACTCCATTGAGGGAAAAAGGGGTATGCCTAGACCGAGGCCACCTTTCCCGGCCCATAAGGGAATCTGGAATATGCCCACTCTACTGAACAATGTTGAGACCTATGCCAATATACCACAAATCATATTGAATGGTCCCTATTGGTATTCAAATATCGGAACTGAAAAATCAAAGGGTACAAAGGTTTTTGCATTGGGTGGAAAAATAAATAATACAGGTCTCGTTGAAATTCCTATGGGAACTACCTTAAGAGAGGTTATTTATGAAATCGGAGGCGGTATCCCTAAGAATAAGGAATTCAAGGCTGTTCAAACGGGAGGACCCTCCGGGGGCTGTATCCCCAAGGCGCATTTGGATACCGAGATAGATTATGACAATTTAATTGCTCTGGGCTCTATGATGGGCTCCGGCGGTATGATAGTAATGGATGAGGACAACTGCATGGTGGATATAGCAAGATTCTTCCTGGACTTTACCGTTGAGGAATCCTGTGGAAAGTGTCCCCCTTGTAGAATAGGCACTAAAAGAATGCTGGAGATATTGAACAGGATTACAGAGGGCAAGGGAATCCCAGAGGATATTGACAACCTTCAAAGGCTGGCAGAAAGCATTAAGGCCTCCTCATTATGCGGTCTTGGTCAAACGGCACCAAATCCAGTTTTGTCAACATTGCATTATTTTAGGCATGAATATGAGGCGCATATTAACGAGAAAAGATGTCCTGCAGGAGCCTGTCAAGCACTGCTTAACTATGTAATCACTGATGGCTGCAAAGGCTGCACCCTATGTGTGAAGGAATGCCCTGTCGATGCAATAGCTGGAGAAAGAAAGGCAGTACACTCAATAGATACCGAAAAATGTATAAAATGCGGTGCCTGCTTGAGTAAATGTCCATTTAAAGCGATTGTTAAAAAGTAGCAGCATTTCCCTCACTTATGAAAGGAGAGTTTGACTTGGATAAAATAACCTTAACCATAGACAATATAAAAGTAGAAGTACCTGGAAACTATACAGTGCTTGAAGCGGCTAAGTCTGCGGGTGTAGATATACCGACACTGTGCTTTATGAAAAAGGTAAATGAAATCGGTGCCTGCAGAGTATGTGTAGTTGAGGTGGAGGGGAATAGAAATCTACAGGCCTCCTGTGTGTTTCCCGCTGCCGATGGCATGGTGATTAAAACCAATACTAAGAAGGTAAGAGAGGCAAGAAAAGCTACGGTGGAGCTAATACTCTCAAATCATAACAGAGAATGCCTTACCTGCGCCAGAAACAGAAATTGCGAGCTTCAAAGCATATCAGAGGAGCTGAATATAACCTCAATTCCTTTTATTGGAGAAAGAACAGAAGCCACAATAGACAAGGAGTCTCCTTCAATTGTAAGGGATTCTAGTAAATGCATCCTATGTGGTCGCTGTGTCAACGTATGTAAAAATGTACAGGGCATCGGAATTCTAGACTTTACCAACAGGGGCTTTGAAACTGAGGTTGGTCCTGCCTTTGGCAAGAGTATGAAGGATACCCCCTGTATATACTGTGGGCAATGTATTGTAGCATGTCCTGTTGCGGCCCTCAGAGAGAAGGAGGATATAGAGCGGGTATGGGATGCTATTGAGAACCAGGATATACATGTAGTGGTACAAACTGCACCGGCGGTCAGAGCGGCGTTGGGAGAGGAGTTTGGGCTTCCCATCGGAACCAGAGTAACCGGAAAAATGGTGGCAGCACTAAAACGATTGGGCTTTGACAAGGTATTTGATACCAATTATGCAGCAGACCTTACGATTATGGAGGAAGGACATGAGCTATTGCACAGAATTCAGGAGGGCGGGGCTTTACCGCTAATTACCTCCTGCTCACCGGGATGGGTGAGATACTGTGAGTTTAATTATCCTGAATTCCTGCCGAATCTATCCAGCTGCAAATCTCCTCATCAAATGATGGGAGCCGTAATTAAGAGCTATTATGCTGAAAAGCACAATATAGACCCTAAGAGGATATTTGTTGTCTCTATTATGCCCTGCACCTCCAAAAAGTCAGAGTCCGCAAGACCAGAAATGGAGGTTGACGGCTTAAGAGATGTGGATGCGGTTTTAACCACCAGAGAGCTGGCGAAGATGATAAAACAGGCAAGAATTGATTTTAACAGACTTGAGGATGCTGATTTTGATCCGGCCCTAGGTCACTACACAGGAGCAGGCGTAATATTCGGTGCTACAGGTGGTGTTATGGAGGCGGCCCTGAGGACGGTGGCGGAGGTCCTTGAGGGCAGAGAAATAGACGCAATTGACTATCATATGGTTAGAGGAATTGAAGGCATTAAGGAGGCGGAGGTTACCGTAGGAGGCCAGACCATCAAGCTGGCGGTGGCCCATGGTACAGCTATGGCAGCAAAGCTTCTGGATATGATAAAGAGCGGGGAAAAGGAGTACCACTTTGTAGAGATAATGGGCTGCAGCGGAGGCTGTGTAACAGGTGGAGGACAGCCCCATGTATCTGCGAAGAAAAAAATGGATTGTGACATCCGAATAGAGAGAGCAAAGGCCCTGTATGAAGAGGATACAAAAATGCAGTACAGAAAATCCCACGATAACCCACTTATTAAGGAGCTGTATGCAGGCTTCTTAGATAAGCCCAACAGCCATAAAGCCCATGAGCTTCTTCACACCCATTATACGGCTAGAAAGAAATATTAATAATTATGCAAAAATTCTGGAGTGTCACTTACGGTGACACTCTAAAAATATTCAGAAAAAATAGAAAATAATAACTATGTTTCATGTAATGGTTAAAAAAATATCTAAAAAATCAAAAGGACGATTTGATAAATATATAATTATGCAGGCTTATACCTTAGAATCAAGCGATTAATTAAATGTTGATTATTATGGATGTGTTCAAAGTGCGGGACTTGTCATTAAATCAGATCCCGATAGGATAAAAAGTTAACATACAATAATTTGATAAATATTATATAATATAAGCAACCTGTTTCACTATGCAATTTGAAATATATTGATATGCTTTGGCTATCAATTATAAATTAACTTATTTCATAAAGGAGGGAAAACATGGCTAAGAACATTTTAACAGACGAAAATTTTGAAAAATTGCAAATTGCAATTGACGAAAATCGTAATGTTAAGGGTGCACTGATGCCCATACTGCACGAGGCTCAGAAAATTTTTGGATGTGTTCCGCTGGAGGTGCAAAAAAGGATATCAGAAGAACTGAGGGTTCCCATGAGTGAAATATATGGGGTAGTTACCTTTTATTCACAGTTTACACTGGAGTCTAGAGGCGAATACGTCGTAGGAGTATGTCTAGGAACTGCATGCTATGTAAAAGGAGCACAGGTGATTATAGACAAGGTAAGTGAGCTTACCGGAACTAAGGTGGGAAAAACCTCTGAGGATGGTAAATATACCCTGGAGGCCACCAGATGTATAGGTGCCTGTGGACTTGCACCAGTGCTGACGGTAAATGAAGATGTTTATGGCAGATTGGTGGTTGGCGATATACCGGCAATTGTAAGTAAATATTAATTTAAGGGGGTATCGTAATGAAATCCATTCAAGAGCTGGAGAAAATACGTCAGGAGGCCCTGGAAAAGGTTAACCTAAGAAGGGACAGAAAAGGCACAAGAATAGTTGTTGGTATGGCAACCTGTGGCATATCGGCAGGCGCAAGGCCTGTATTGATGGCATTGCTGGAGGAGGTCCAAAAGAGAGGCCTCGAGGATGTAACCGTAACCCAAACCGGATGTATAGGTGTATGTCGTTTAGAGCCTATGATAGAGGTATACAAATCGGGAGAAGAAAAAACCACCTATGTTGAGCTGACTGCTGAAAAGGCCAGAAAAATAATGCTGGAGCACATAGTTAACGGCAAGGTTGTATATGAGTATACGATTGGAGCCTATGAAAAATAAGACCAAATAAACCTATTGATGTTAAGGGGGGTTAATAATGGAGTTATACAGATCGCATGTATTAGTATGCGGAGGAACCGGCTGTACCTCATCCGGCTGCTTAAAGATAGTTGAAAAGCTAGGCGAAGAGCTAAAAAAGCATCAGCTGGACAAAGAGGTAAAGGTTGTCAAAACCGGCTGCTTTGGTCTGTGTGAGGCAGGACCTATTGTAATCGTTTATCCTGAAGGCGCTTTTTATAGCCATGTAAAGGCCGAGGATGTTGAAAGAATAGCGGAGGAGCATTTGCTGAAGGGACGTATCGTTACCGATCTATTATACAAGGATGCAGTTGAGGCTGATAAGATTAAGTCAATTGAGCAAGTTACCTTCTATAAGAAGCAGCAAAGAATCGCTTTAAGAAATTGTGGTATTATAAATCCTGAATCCATTGAGGAGTATATTGCCTTTGATGGATACAGAGCTCTAGCTAAGGTACTTACTGAAATGAAGCCCGAGGAGGTTATTGACGTCTTAAAGCGCTCCGGACTTAGGGGCCGTGGCGGCGGAGGCTTTCCAACCGGGATGAAATGGGAGTTTACTGCAAAGGCTCAAGGGGATCAAAAATATGTAGCCTGTAATGCCGATGAGGGTGACCCCGGTGCATTTATGGACCGTTCAGTTCTAGAGGGAGACCCCCATGCCATTGTTGAGGCCATGGCTATTGCCGGCTATGCCATTGGTGCAGATATGGGATACGTTTACATTAGAGCTGAGTATCCAATAGCCGTTAGCCGACTGCAAATTGCTATCAATGACGCCAAGGAGAGCGGATTGTTGGGTAAAGGGATCTTTGGAACGGATTTTAATTTTGATTTAGAGATTAGACTAGGTGCCGGTGCCTTCGTATGCGGTGAAGAGACTGCTCTTATTAATTCAATAGAAGGAAAACGTGGTATGCCTAGACCAAGACCGCCATTCCCTGCACATAAGGGTATCTGGAACAAGCCTACGGTTCTTAACAACGTTGAGACCTATGCCAATATACCTCAGATTATATTAAAGGGATCTGAATGGTATTCCAGCATAGGAACTGAAAGATCAAAGGGAACCAAGGTGTTTGCTTTAGGCGGAAAAATTAATAATACCGGATTGGTGGAAATCCCAATGGGTACCACGCTCCGAGATGTTATATATGAAATTGGAGGAGGAATACCTAAGGGTAAGGCCTTTAAGGCAGTGCAAACAGGTGGACCCTCCGGCGGCTGTATTCCTACTGATTATTTAGATACTGAAATCGATTACGATAATCTGATATCATTAGGCTCAATGATGGGCTCCGGCGGTATGATCGTTATGGACGAGGATAACTGTATGGTGGATATCGCAAGATTCTTCCTGGACTTTACTGTTGACGAATCCTGTGGTAAATGTACTCCCTGTCGTGAGGGCACAAAGAGAATGCTTGAAATACTTGAGGATATAACAAATGGACGAGGTACTATGGAGGATTTAGACAAGCTGGAGACTCTAGCTAAAACCATTAAATCCGCTTCCTTATGCGGCCTAGGGCAAACGGCGCCTAATCCAGTGCTTTCTACCTTAAAGTATTTCAGACATGAATATGAGGCCCATGTACTCCATAAAAAATGTCCTGCTGGTGCCTGTCAGGCATTGCTGGAATATGTAGTTATTGCTGATATATGTAAAAAATGTGGTATCTGTGCTACTAAATGCCCTGTTGGCTGTATAGACGGTGTTAAAGGTAAGGAAGTATACTTTATCAACCAAGACAGATGTATTAAATGTGGGGCTTGTATGGGAGCTTGTCCATTCAAAGCAATAAAGAAGGGATAGAGAAGGCATTAGGCCTACTATATCGAAAAGGAGGATGAAGGATGATTACCTTAACTATAAATGGCCTCGAGGTACAGGTAGAAGAAGGAACTACAGTACTCCAGGCTGCTAAGAAAATCGGAATTGATATACCGACCTTCTGCCATGATCCTAGGATTGTTCCCCATGGGTCCTGTAGAATATGTGTTGTTGAGGTGGAGGGAGCACGTAACCTGCAGGCTTCCTGTACTACTCCGGCAACAGAAGGCATGAAGGTAACTACTGAAAGTGATGTTGTAGTTGAATCAAGAAAGGGAGTACTTGACTTAATTCTAGCCAACCATCCGCTGGATTGCTTGACCTGCCAAAAGGCTGGACGATGTACCCTGCAGGATTTATGCTATAAATATGATATTAAGGATAGCTCCTTTGAGGGTGAGAGAAAGGAATACGAGATAGATGATTCCAACCCCTTTTACTACAGCGATCAGAACAAGTGTATCCTATGCGGTAAGTGTGTTTACGTATGCTCCCAGCTACAGGGCACTGAAGCAATAGGCTTTGCTGAAAGAGGCTTTACAACCCATATAGCCACTCCCTTTGACAAGGGTCTGGAGCATTCCACCTGTGTTTCCTGTGGAAACTGTGTAGCTGTCTGTCCTGTTGGGGCCTTGGTTCCAAAGAGCAAGACTAAGTTTAGGTATTGGGAAACCAAGCCAGTAAGAACCACCTGCTCCTATTGCGGCGTAGGCTGTCAAATGGATCTTTTAGTAAAGGATAATAAAATTGTTGAGGTATTGCCGGCAGATGGGCCCTCAAATCATGGGTTGCTTTGTGTAAAGGGTAGATTTGCATATAACTTTGTAAGTCATCCCGATAGATTAAAAACGCCATTGATTAGAAAAGATGGTGAGCTGGTGGAGGCTACCTGGGATGAAGCCTACGATTTAATCGTGAGCAAGGTCAATGAAATTAAGGGTGAATTCGGTCCCGATGCCATTGCAGGCTTCTCATCTGCAAGGGGTCTGAATGAGGAAAACTATTTGATGCAAAAGCTTATGAGGGGAGTTATCGGCACCAATAACGTCGATCACTGTGCCCGCCTCTGACACAGCTCTACGGTTGCAGGTCTTGCAATCACATTAGGCAGTGGTGCTATGACAAATAGCATAGGGGATGTAAAAAAGGCTGATGTTATCTTCTTAACCGGCTCTAATACAACTGAGAATCACCCTGTAATAGGTGCACAAATCCGACAGGCAGTGAAGAATGGTACTAAGCTGATTGTTGCTGAACCAAGAGAAATTCCTCTTGTCAGAGATGCTGAGCTATTCCTGCAAATTAAGCCGGGAACCAGTGTTGCCCTATCAAATGCAATGATTCAAGTAATCCTTGAAGAGGGGTTAGAGGACAAAGAATATATTGAAAAGAATACTGAAGGCTTTGACCAGCTTAAGGAGGTTGTTGCAAAATACACTCCAGAGGTTGCAGCTGAAATATGCGGTGTTTCCGCCGAGGATATACGTAAGGCTGCAAGGCTTTACGGCGGTGCGGGTGTAGCCAGCATCCTATATTGTATGGGTATCACTCAGCATCACAATGGTACAGAGAACGTAATGAGCTTATCTAACCTTGCTTTAGTAACCGGTAATCTTGGCAAGGAGGGGTCAGGTGTTAATCCTCTAAGGGGTCAAAATAATGTTCAGGGTGCCTGCGATATGGGTGCGCTTCCAAACGTGTTTACGGGATATCAGGCTGTAAACAATGAGGCAGTAATCAAGAAATTTGAAGCTGCATGGGAGGTTGAGCTTTCCAATAAACCGGGTAAAACAATTCCTGAGGCAATTCATGGTGTTGAAACCGACGAGGTCAAGATGCTTTACGTCTTTGGTGAAAATCCAATGGTTTCCGACCCGGATCAGCATCATGTAGAAATCGCATTAAAGAAGGCCTTCCTTGTGGTTCAGGATATCTTCTTAACTGAAACTGCTGAATTGGCGGATGTTGTTCTGCCGGCTGCCTCCTATGCAGAAAAGGACGGTACCTTCTCTAACACAGAAAGAAGGGTCCAGAGAGTTCGCAAGGCTGTGGATGCTCCTGGTGTTGCTAAGGCTGACTGGGTAATTTTAATGGAGCTTATGAATCGTCTTGGCTACAACAAGGTTTACAACAATGTTGAGGAAATCCATGAGGAAATTCGTCATGTTACGCCTCAATATGCCGGTATCAGCTACAAGCGTATTGAGTCCAATGGTATTCAGTGGCCTTGTCCTAACGAGGAGCATCCGGGAACTCCTACCTTGCATGTTGGTAAGCCTGCAAGGGGACTGGGTCTATTAAAGCCTGTTGAGTATCTGATGTCAGAGGAGCTTGCAAGCGAGGAATTCCCTGTGATCATGACCACCGGTCGTATTCTATATCACTACCACACCAGAAGTATGACCAATAAGACAGATGGCATAAATAAAATTGCTCCGGACAACTACCTGGAGATTAGCAGCAGTTTGGCGGAGTCTTTAAGCATTGCTGATGGTGAGGTTGTAAGGGTTCACTCCAGAAGAGGCCATGTTGAGGTTGCTGCCCGTATTACAGATATTGTTGAGGACAATGTTGTGTTCATGCCCTTCCACTGGGCTGATGGTGCCAATGTTCTAACCAATGGCGAGGTGCTGGATAAGTTAAGTAAGATTCCTGGGCTTAAGGTTACAGGTGTAAGAATTGAAAAGATAAGCTAAAATGTGAATGAGTCAGCCTGCTGACTCATTCAATTTTTATAACTAATTTTATAATGGGCGTAAGCCCTGAAGGAAAATCTAAAAGACTATTCTAAATTATGTAGTGGCTTAGGCTGGAAGTCCCCGAGGCTTTTCTGACCGGTTTCAAAAACAGGCAATTCTATGCTCATACGAAGCCCAAGGCCTAAAAGCTGCAAACTCGGTACCCTCAGACATGCAGCTTTCTTAACGTCCTTAGGCTTCTCCTTCACTGTGAATTGCTGCTGTTTTTTCAAAGGTCGCCAAATCCTCGGGGACAACCAGCCTTTTTGCTAAGGGAATGCTTCTTAGATGTAGTTCTAAGCAACGTGGTGGCTGAGGCTGAAAGTCCCCGAAGCTTTTCTGACGGGTTTCAAAACAGACAATAAAATGTTAATGTAAGTATACCTAATTAAAAGGAAAACTTAAGGGTAATATTGAAGTAGTACTATAATATAACCTGTGGGGTGATTGTATGGCGGTTTCTAAGGATATTATGATAACGAAGGTTTGGGAGGACAGGCTGGAGGAGCTGGAGGATTCTGTTGTTGTGGAGTACCCCCTAACCATTTTTATAAATGATCAGGAGTTCATTACCCTGTTATGCTCTCCCGAGGCCTTGGAATATTTGGTGGTGGGCTTTCTTGCCTCTGAGGGGATTATTAAGAGCTTTAAGCAGATTAAGAAGCTTTCGGTGGATGAAGAAAAGGGCCATGCCTTTGTTGAGCTTTCGGGTTTTTCAAGCTTTTCTGATAAGCTGTTTGGCAAGCGTACGGTGACCACCGGCTGTGGCAAGGGCACTGTATTTTATAATGTGCTGGACTCCTTGACTGCAAATGTCAGTGAGGGTGGACTGACGGTTACTCAGGAGGACATATTTAGGCTTACAAGGGAGTTTAATCAAAGCTCCGAGACCTTTAAGGATACTGGAGGAGTTCATAGCTGCTGCTTATGTGATTCTGAGGGGATTTTGATTTTTCACGAGGACATCGGTCGGCATAATGCTTTGGATAAGATTATTGGTGAGGCAATTCATAAGGGTATAGCCCTGGATGATAAGCTGCTTCTCACCAGTGGCCGGATTTCATCGGAGATGATTATCAAGGCCAGCAAGCAAAATATTCCTATAATAATATCCAGGTCAGCGGCAACGGAGCTGTCGATAAAAATAGCCAAGGAGCTGAATATCACCCTTATCGGCTTTGCTAGGGGACGACGGATGAATATATACAATGGAAAAAATAGAGTTTTATTTTCTAATGAATAATGATATAATGTTAGTAGAATTTTCAAATAAATAGCTTTTATTTCCGAGCTGTATACTCTAAAGATTGATGTCTATGAGTAAGCAGCCGTTGGGTATAAAGAGAAATTTTTATGCCTCCCCTTTTAGGAAAGGAAATAACTTGGTATGTGCATCTAAATACTACCAGTCCTTTCGTGGACTGGTTTTTTTATTTTATAGGAAGGTTCGAATGATAAAGGGGACGTTTCCTATTGTCTCCTCCAACCTGAGATAATAGGAAACGTTCCCATTGTCTCGCTGTGCATGTATCATCAAAACAAAAGGGGATAGGGTGATAAAATGAAGGATTTATATCAAAGAAAAATAAATTACATGAGAATTTCAGTAACTGATCTTTGTAACCTTCGCTGTCAGTACTGTATGCCGGAGGCAGGTATTGCTGATAAAAAGCATCATAAGGAGATTCTGAGCTTTGAGGAAATGACAGAAATCGTAGGTGCGGCTGCTAAGATCGGAGTTAATAAAATAAGAATCACAGGCGGTGAGCCTCTTGTTAGAAAGGGGATTGTGAATTTCATCAGCACGATATCCCAAATTGACGGTATAAATGATATCGCCATAACCACCAATGGTTTGCTGCTGAAGGAAATGGCTAAGGATCTGAAGGAGGCGGGCCTTAAGAGGCTTAATATCAGCATAGATACCCTTAAAGCCGATAGATTCAAGGAAATAACCAGAGGAGGAGACCTAAACCGTGTTCTAGATGGCATTCAGGAGGCCCTCAGGCTTCAAATGAAGCCAATTAAGCTTAATGCCGTTGTAATAGGAGGCTTTAATGAGGATGAAATTCAGGACCTTGTTAGGCTGACGATGGCGGATGACATTGATGTGCGGTTTATTGAGCTTATGCCAATAGGTGAGGCCAGCAATTGGGCCAAGGAGCGATTTATTTCCAATGAGGAAATTAAAAATAGAATCGGAGATATGATGCCACTGGAGGGGGACCCTTCAAGTCCGGCGAAATATTACAGGCTGCCGAGGGCAAAGGGAAGGGTTGGCTTTATTAATCCCATCAGCAGTCATTTCTGTGAAAGCTGCAATAGGATTAGATTGACCAGCGACGGTAAGCTGAAGCCCTGTCTTCACAGTAATCAAGAGGTGGACATTATGGAAATTGTCAGAAAAAATCCCTCTGAGCTGCAGCAGGTTTTGGAAAGGGCAATCCTCCTGAAGCCGGAAAAGCACTATCTATATACAACCCAGCATGAAATCGGCCATAGAAATATGTCTGAGATAGGGGGCTAGTATATGGCCTCGATGGTAGGAATTTATTATAAGGACAGTGAAGGAAAGGATATTGCCTGTAGTGAGCTGGACCTGAAGGCAGAGCTTTTTAACGGTAAGGACCCTGAGAGACAGATAAGCTTTTTATCTGCTGAAACCGATAGAAGACTTAAGGAAGATACCGATAAGGGCTTTTGCCATATGAGATTTAAGGGGAATCTGATTATAGAGGGTCTGGCGGCTTTAAATATACAAAGGAATCAATGCTTATCATTTGGTAATGCTGTCATAGAGGTAACTATAGCCGGCAAGGAATGTCATCCTAAATGTCCCTTGCACAATTCTAATGGAAAATGCAGAATTTCTAGTGATATATATTTTGCGGCTATTAAGCAGCCAGGTACTATGAAATTAGGTGATATAGTTAACTATGCTTAGAAAACAAATAGATGCCACTAGAGGACAAGGTGATTACACTTTGTTCTTTTTGCTATTCTGGAATGTGTTCCTTGCCGGTAACTCCACCTATTAGTACACCCATAAGCCCATAAGAATAAAAGGCCAACTGAAGGTCTAGTGTCCTTAAGCCCATTAGAACATATATCAAGCTTAACAAGGTGAAAACATACATTAGTGAATGCACTACATATAATAGGAATTTTTTTCTGTATTCCCATATGTCGGATTTATACCATATAGCAATACAAGTTTTGATGAAAGCAAAGATTAAATATTTACATGATACATATATAATTACTGAAATGATAAAAGAACTGATGATAAAGGAAAAATCATGCTTCTTATAGGAGCTATTGGGAATGAAAAGTACACAAAAAAGAGCGATGGCTATCAGCAACATATAAAATAAAATAAATATTATCTCAGCTTTTGAAATTTTGTTCAAAAATTTCATTGTGTTACCTCCTTTAACTTAATATGGAATTATAAGTAAGAAGGAATAACTTCTTAATTTATTATATATAAGAAGTTATTCCTAAATGATTATTTATTAATTGATAACAACAATAATTACCAATTTGGAGCACTTGGGACAAACAGTAAATTTCCGTAGCAATAAACTTATTATAAAACAGTTTGCATGAAAAAAATGTCGAAACATAGCGTAATAATACTACTTTAGCCTATAAGTTGTATGTTCTAAATGAAACCCTCTTGAGATGAATAAAGGCTTGGAAGCCAGAATACATTTAAATAGGGAGGGGTCATATGAAAAAAATCAAGAGGAACTCTATTTTTGTGCTGCTTTTAACCTTTTTTATTGCCTTGGGGCCTTACTATCTGATTTTTTACAGGCCCGGGGGGATAGACTATATAAAGACCCGGCCACAGAGTGAATGGACCGGTGTTATAACCATGTGGGATTATACAAGGCTGGATCAAGTCACTGGCTCCGGCACCAGCTGGATAAACGGAAAAATTCGTCAATTTGAAAAGGAGAATCCCGGCGTATTTATTGAATTTGAGCCCCTCACCTGGGAAAGGGGTACCATAAAGCTGGATTCCGCCATTAAAACCGGTAGCCTACCGGATATTTTACCGGTGGGAAGTGACTATAGCTTTCTAAGTAAGGATATATTGGAGCCCTTGGATCAATTCTTTACTAACGGTGAGCTGGAGGCCTTTCAGGAAAATGCGCTAAAGGCTGTAGCATATGAAGGAAGGCTATGGGCTATGCCCTGGATGATGACAACATACACCATGATATTGAATTTAGATATTTTCAGAGAAAGAGGTGTGGAGCCTCCCGTTGACGGTAATTGGACCTATCAGGAATTTGCTGATAAGCTGCAGCAGCTGACCTATGACAGTAAAGGCAGAGGTAAGATTGACCATTATGGGTTGAATGGCTTTATACAGCCGGGGTATTATAATCTTTGGGGGATTATTTTAAGTGATGGTGCAAGTCTAGTGGATGCGCAGGGAAATTATAGCTTTAACGATGATAAGGCGAAATCTGGAATTGAAAAGCTAATGGATTTAAAGCATAATCTGAAGGTTACTCACCCGAAGCTGGGGGACAATTCTGCAAATGAGGCATGGACCACCTTTTATAAGGATCAGAATATAGCTGTATTTCCCACAGGTACATGGGCCTTAAATGTTTTGGAGGGTCTGCAAAATCAAGGCACAGGCTTTGAATTTGCTGTGGCCAATTACCCGGTTGGTGAGCTAGGGAGGCCTGTAGTCCTAAGCAATTCCGTAGGCTCCTATGGTGTTTCTAAGCAGGAGGACCCTAAGAAGCTAGAGACAATAATGAAATTCCTTAAATTTTTAGTGCAGGACCAGTACCAGATGGAGCTTAAGCGCTTAGGGGTCTTTCCGGTAAAAAAGGCAGTGGGGAATATATATCAGGAGAATAAGCATATGAGCTTTATATATGAGAGCCTCCAATATACAGAGGTGCTTCCGCCCCATCCTGATTGGAGAGAGATAGATGAGGTCCTGCAAAGACAGCTGCAGCAGGGTATAATAAACAATACAGATGCTGGTGGCATATTGACGGAGGCGGAGTCGAAGGTAGAGACCTATATTAAGATTAAGGATAAATATAGATAAGCATAATCAATTGACCATAATTATAAAAAGCGTTATACTTGAAATGAATTATATTGGAAATAATGACTATTACAGGATAAATATCTGTTAATCATAGGAGTGAATCAGATGAATAAGAGCTTACTTAAACAGGAATTTTTGAAATTTATGGAGGAAAATGCTGTGCTGGTGGATGAACCGATGTCAAAGCATACCTCCTTCAAAATAGGCGGCCCTGCCGATATATTATTGCTGCCTAAAGCTACGGAGGAAATACAACGGATTATAAAGGTTTGCAGCCAGCAGGCGGCCCCTCTCTTTACTATGGGCAATGGCTCCAATCTATTGGTCAGCGACAAGGGCATGAGAAATGTTGTTATAAAAATTGCAGATAATTTTAATGAGATAAATATTAAAGACAATACTATAATCGCGCAGGCTGGGATTCTATTATCAACCCTTTCAAAGAAGGCCCTGCAGGAATCCCTGGGGGGCTTGGAGTTTGCCAGCGGCATTCCCGGTACTCTTGGTGGAGCCGTAACCATGAACGCTGGGGCCTATGGCGGAGAGATGAAGGATGTTGTTAAATCCTGCAGAATTCTGGACTTAGAGGGGAATGTACGAGAGCTGACAATTGACGAAATGGAAATGGGCTATAGAACCAGCTTCGTTCAAAAAAATAAGCTCATCGTTTTGGATGTAACCATGGAGCTGCCTAAGGCCCCTTATGAGGATATAAAGGCAAAAATGGACGAGCTAACGGTTCAGAGAACAACTAAGCAGCCCCTTCAATTGCCCAGTGCAGGCAGCGTGTTTAAGCGACCCGAGGGATATTTTGCAGGGAAGCTCATACAGGACAGCGGGCTTAAGGGCTGTAGAATAGGTGGCGCACAGGTTTCTGAGCTCCATAGCGGCTTTATAGTGAATGTTGGAAATGCCACAGCGGAGGATGTTCTCGGGCTTATAAAGCATATACAGAATGAGGTGCAGGAACGCTTTGGCCTTAAGCTGGAACCAGAGATTAGATTGGTGGGAGAAGAATAAACATAAGAGGAGCTATTAATATGAGGTTTGTAATAATTACAGGCTTATCAGGAGCAGGAAAAAGTCAGGCGGTTAAATATTTAGAGGACTTTGGATACTTTTGCGTGGATAATTTGCCGCCGGCTCTAATACCAAAGTTTGTGGAGCTATGCCATCAAACTAAGGGAAAGATCGAGAAAATAGCATTGGTTATCGATATACGAGGTGGCTTGTTTTTTGACGATCTATTTGCCAGCCTTCAGGAGCTGGAGGAAAGCTTATTTGATTACGAGATATTGTTTTTGGATGCCGGGGAGAAGGTTCTTGTAAAGCGTTATAAGGAAACCAGAAGAATTCATCCTCTGTCTGGCAATGGTTCAATTAGTGAAGGTATTTTGAAGGAAAGAGAGAAGCTACAGTATCTAAAAAAGAAGGCCACCAATATAATAGATACTACAAACCTGATTCCCTCACAATTGAAGGAAGAGCTTAGAAATATCTATCTTGAGGGTAATGAAACCAATAATTTAATTATTAATATTGTCTCCTTTGGCTTTAAAAGGGGAATTCCTTTGGATGCCGACTTAGTATTTGATGTCAGGTTTTTACCAAACCCCTTTTATGTAGAGGACCTGAAGGAGCTTACTGGTCAGGAGGAAAACGTAAGGGAATATGTGATGGATTCCCCTATCAGTGTTGCTTTTTTAGAGAAGCTCTACGATTTAATTGATTTCCTTATACCCTGCTATATAAAGGAGGGAAAAAACCAGCTGGTAATAGCTATAGGCTGTACGGGAGGCAAGCATAGATCAGTGACGATAGCCCATGCCCTATTCCATAGATTGAAGGAGTCGGGAGAAAGAGTTATTGTAAATCATAGGGATTGCAATAGCAAATAGGGAGAGGTAAATAATGAGACTATTAGAATGGTTGAGGCCTGGATTGCATATTAAAAGGTGGCTTTTGCTGGGAATTCTTGGTGTGCTTTTTATCTCCATTGCATTAGCCGGCCTTTTTTCATTTATATTTAATGGATTAAATATCATAGCCTGTATTATTTTTTTTCTGTTGGGCAGCGTTTGCCTGGGCTTTAGTGTAAAGCACGGCTTTATATCCTTGTTTAGCCTATGCTCCGACGATAGAATGCGGTTGGATAGGAGTCGGATGAATAAAGCGCTGTATGACAATCGAATTAGGGCTAGAGGTCCTAAAATTGCAGTTATAGGCGGAGGCACAGGCCTTTCGGTGCTGCTGAGGGGCTTGAAGCTATACACCTCAAATATAACGGCAATAGTAACCGTTGCCGATGACGGTGGAGGCTCCGGAAAGCTGAGGGAGGACCTTGGCATGCTACCACCGGGGGATATTAGAAACTGTATATTGGCACTGGCTGAGATGGAGCCTACAATGGAAAAGCTATTTCAATACAGATTTGAGGAGGGCTCCCTTAAGGGTCAGAGCTTTGGAAACCTGTTAATAGCTGCGATGAATGGAATTTCCCATAGCTTTGAGGATGCCATAAAGAAAATCAGTGATGTATTGGCGGTGACCGGAAGTGTTATTCCTGTAACCCTGGAGGATATAACCCTTTTTGCTGAGCTTGAGAATGGTGGGCTTATAAAGGGTGAGTCCAATATTCCTCTAAAGAGCATGGAGGAAAAAAGCAGAATTAAAAGGGTATATATAGAGCCAGAGGGTGCGGTGGCGATGGCGGAGGCCATAGCAGCTATAAGTCAAGCCGATGCGGTAATACTGGGGCCGGGAAGTCTGTATACCAGTATCATTCCTAATCTTTTGATACAAGGGATTCAAGAAGCTTTGGAAGGAACCCCTGCAATGAAAATCTATATACCAAATATTATGACTCAGCCCGGAGAAACCGACGGATATTCTATATGCAGACATCTTGAAGCAATACAAAAGCATGCACCAGAGCTTACGATAGACTACGTGGCAGTAAACAGAGGCAGTATACCCCATGATGTGAGGGAGAAGTATCTTCTTGAGGGCGCAGAGCTGATACAGCCGCAGCAGGAGGATATAGATTGTCTGTTGGCACAAAAAATTCGAGTAATTGAGGGCAGCTTTATTGACATAAAAAATCAATATGTAAGGCACGATGCTGCAAAGCTTTCAAAGGTTATAGTCAATGAGATACAGCAACAAAGGGCGGCAAACGAAAAAAGGTCTATTCTGGATAGGCTTTTGAATAGAGAGGCTGCTGGGAAAAGAAGCTAGTACCTCTAAGTGAGGCACTAGCTTTTTTTCCTTCTAAGATGAATAAAATGCCTACTGATAAGCAAAATAATGTCAGGAGGTGTGTTTATGAATATTACTTTAACACAAAAGGAAAGGATGCTTCTGGAGGATCAGAAATCCCATGAGGAGCTCTGTATTAAAAAGTACAATGATTATGCAAACATGGCTCAGGACCCACAGCTTAAGCAAATGTTTCAGGCTCATGCAGCACAGGAGCAGGAGCATTTAAATAGCTTAAATCAGGTATTGCAGGGGCAGCTGCCCAACACTAATAACCAACAGCAAAATCAACAAAAACAGCAAAGTCAAGGTCAGCAAAGCCCTGGGAGCCAAAATACCAACAATTCCGGAGGCTTTAATCAGGAAGATGCTTATTTATGCGAGGATTTATTAAGCACTGAAAAGTATGTTTCCTCAGGCTACAATACTACTATTTTTGAATGCATAGATACAAATCTCAGACAGATGTTGAATCATATCCAAAAAGAGGAGCAGCAGCACGGTGAGGATATTTCCACCTATATGATCGCTCAGGGTATGTATACACCTCAATAAAAAGCAAGGCTACATATAAAAGTCTTTTAAGGTATAAGAGCCTTAAGAGGCTTTTGCTTTATTGAAATCATGGAGATGCGCATGTGAAAAAAGTTGAAGCAATAAAATTTTCTAGTAATGCAATACTAACTTATAGGCTATTTGCTTCAGGTATAATAAGCGTCTATAATCAAATATAATTATTAGGAGGAACAAAAATGTATTCAAGAAAAGCAGAACCATACAAAATTAAAATGGTTGAGCCAATAAAATTGATTTCTCGTGAAGAAAGAGAGAAGAAAATAGCAGAGGTAGGCTTTAACCAATTTGCACTAAGGGGAGAAGACGTTTATATTGACCTATTAACTGACAGTGGTACCGGAGCCATGAGTGATAATCAATGGGCTGGTATTATGTTGGGGGATGAATCCTATGCCGGAAGTAGAAACTTTTATAATTTAGAAAATACGGTTCACGATATTATTGGCTATAAATACTTTGTTCCCACACACCAAGGCAGAGGGGCAGAAAACGTATTATTTCCATTGATTATTAAGGAAAAGGGCCAATATGTTTTGGGTAATATGCACTTTGATACGACTATGGCCCATATAGAGCTAAAGGGCGGCAGAGCAATTAACCTGATAATAGAAGATGCCTTTGATACAGAAACGGAGCATCCGTTTAAGGGTAACTTTGACCTTGAAAAGCTGGAGGGCTTTATTCAAGAAAAGGGGGCAGAAAATTGTGCCTTTATTCTTGTTACTGTTACTTGTAATAGTGCGGGAGGCCAGCCGGTTTCTATGGAAAATATTAAGGGTGTAAAGAAGATAGCTGATAAGTATGGAGTGAAAATGCTATTTGATGCTGCAAGATATGCAGAGAATGCTTATTTCATCAAGAGAAGAGAAGCAGGCTACGAAAATAAATCGATTACAGAAATTATCAAGGAAATGTTCAGCTATGGTGAAGGCTTAACCATGAGTGCAAAAAAGGATGGTCTTGTGAACATGGGTGGTATGATCGCTATTAAGGAGGATGAAGAGCTTTACACAATGGTGCGTTCTATGGTAGTACCTATCGAAGGCTTCCCTACCTATGGTGGTTTATCCGGACGTGACATGGAGGCGCTAGCTAGAGGTATTAGAGAGGTTGTTGAAGAGGACTACCTAGAAAGCAGAATTGGTCAAATTGAGTATTTGGGACAAAGATTAATCGATGCAGGCATTCCAATCCAAAGACCAGTTGGTGGTCATGCTGTATTCGTGGATTGTAAAAAATTCTGTCCGCAAATCCCATATCATCAGTTCCCTGCACAGGCGGTTTGCGTAGAGCTATATAAGGAGGCTGGTGTAAGGGCGGTTGAAATTGGCTCCTTCCTACTGGGCCGTGATCCCGAAACTGGAGAAACCCTTGAGTCGCCAATGGAGCTGTTAAGACTAACTATCCCAAGAAGGGTTTATACCGATAGGCATATGGATGTTGTGGCGGATGCATTAATCGAAATATGGAAGAGAAGAGAGACCCTAAAGGGCTTTGAATTCACCTATGAGCCAAAGGTATTAAGACACTTTACGGCAAAGCTAAAGCCGGTAAAATAATAGGAATAAGGACCGATATTAAATTATCGGTCCTTATTAGTCTACACGCGAAGACTAGAACTAATGTATTTTGTAATAGTGGCTTTAGCTACTAATTATTGCATTGGCCCCTCTAATATGGTAATTTATAAATATATAGGATGCTTCAGCTTAAATCGAAATTATTAAAATGCCTTGTTTAGATGAGGAAACTACATAATAGAGATAAGCAGTAGGTTTATACAAAGTCAAAAGTTTCCTGCTTAGTGCCCCACGGGCTAATTTGTATAATTAATTTTTAAGTGTTATTAGCCCTAAGCAATGCGCGATAAACTTTTAACTTTGTATAAACTAAATATATATGATCTTCTATGGTAATGTATAATTTCCTCAAATATATGTTTTTTAAGATAAACAAAGCACTAAGCTATATAATAATAGCAGGCAAGTAAGAAAGGACAGGGGAGTGAAAAATGTGCGGGAGGAAATCAGTGCTGGTGGTGTAGTCATATTTGGAAATGCAATACTAATGCTTAAGAAGTATAATGGTGATTGGGTTCTGCCTAAGGGCAAGGTGGAGCTGGATGAAGCGTTTGAGGAGACCGCCATCAGAGAGGTTTATGAGGAAGCCGCAGTTAGGGTTGAAATAATAAAATATCTGGGAAAAATTCATTATACCTATAAAAATAGCTGGGAGGATAATGAAAAAATATATAAGACTGTACATTGGTTTCTGATGCAATCAAGGACAATCCACTGTATTCCCCTGAAGGAGGAGGGCTTTATTGATGCCAAATTCATTCATATAAATAGGGCAGTGGACCTGGCAAAGTACACGGATGAAAAGGAAATAATAAAAAAGGCAATAATGGAATACGAAAAGACCTCACCGGGTAAGTGAGGTCTCTTGCAGTGGAGAGGAGCCTAATGAGGCATAAAGGTTGTACATAGCGCTTCTTTAGAAGTTGTGGCACTTTCGCCATGCATAGCATTTACCTCGAGCTTAGGTGCAACACAGTATTGTTTTTCGTTAAACTGACAGTTCTTCACATGGCACATTACTTCCATTCTTTGATGTTGACTCATAAAAACACCTCCATTTAAGTTGATTCACTACATCAATATTTTGTGCAGAATCAGTTTCTTTATGTTAGTAAATTTCAACCATAATGAACTTCCGGGTAGTTTTTTAAAAAATAAGCATAATAAAGCATATATTCTTAATGTAAGGGTGATTCAGATGTCATTTTCTTCAATAACAAAAGGTGAGCTGGCAAGGATATATTCCGATGATGTATGCTGTCAGCTGGCAGAGCTGGCAGCACTTGTGAGGATGAGCGGAACCCTCCAGCTTGTGGGTGCAAAAAAATTAAATTTAAATATAGTTACGGAAAACCCTGCCATTGCAAGAAAGGCCTTTAAGCTCATAAAGGATATATTTGGTATTCATACGGGGGTAATGGTCAGAAGAAATCCAAGATTGAAAAAGAACAATCATTACATGATCGTAATAACATATCAGGCAGGAAGCGGCGAAATTTTAAAGCGAGTGGGTATTTTAAGGGAGGAGCAGGATTCCTTCGATATTACCTATGATATTCCTGAGAGTATAATTGAAAATCGCTGCTGCAAGAGGGCATTTTTGAGGGGGGCATTTTTAGGCGGTGGCTCTGTAAGTGACCCTGAAAAAACCTACCATCTGGAATTTGTAACTAACAGTTTAGAGCATAGCGAGGTTCTCCAAAGCCTTATTAACGAATTTGAATTAAATGCCAAGATTATTCAAAGGAAGGGCAGCTATGTGGTCTACATCAAGGAGGGAGATCAGGTGGTGGACCTTTTAAATATTATCGGTGCCCATAATGCTTTGCTGGACCTGGAGAATGTTAGAATCATCAAGCAGATGCGAAATGATATCAATAGAATTGTAAATTGTGAGACGGCAAATTTGAGTAAAACCGTAATTGCCTCCATGCGACAGATCGAAAACATAGAGTTTATCAAGAAAACAGTGGGCCTCAGTAAGCTTCCAGAGAATCTACGAGAAATTGCTGAGGTTAGAATAAACTATCAGGATGCAAACCTTAAGGAGCTGGGGCAGATGCTAAATCCACCTATAGGCAAGTCGGGGGTAAACCATCGTTTAAGAAAAATAGAAGAATACGCTGAAAAGCTAAGAAATAAAATGTAAAGCCTTCATATATGAGGGTTTTACTTTTTTTTACTTCTAATTTACAAAAAAATAATATTTTAACTGATAATTATACAGGAATTTTGGAATTAATGTTGAATTATGTAAATTGTACCACCATTTTACCTTAGCCGACATCGGAGGATTTTCAATGATAAAAATACAATTAACCTCAGTTAAATATGGTATGAAGCTAGCTAAGCCCGTATACACCATGGAAGGGAAGCTATTGATAGATAAGGGTATTTTTCTAAGGGAGAGCTATGTTTATAAGCTGTTAAACTTTGGCATTAACGAGGTTTTTGTTGAATGGGATAAAAATCAACATCCACCGGAATTCATAGAGGCCATAACTGACGAGATAAAAAACAAGGCTAAGGCGGTTTCTGGGGAGGTCATAGAGAATATTAGGTTGGCCAAGGAGGTTAATGCAGATGAAATTAAGCTGCTGGTGGGTCAGATCATAGACCGCCTTCTTAACAATAAAGACACCATACTATACTTGACGGATATAAGAACTGTAGACAGCTATACCTTCGAACATAGCTTAAACGTGTGCTTATATGCCTTGATACTGGGGATTGCATCAGGGCATGACAGCCCAAAGCTGGAATCACTGGGGATTGGAGCACTGCTGCATGATATAGGCAAGCTTGTTACTCCGGATGAAATACTCAATAAGCCAACAAGGTTGGACGACAAGGAGTATCAGGTAATAAAGCAGCATGTTCTGGATGGACATGAAATGATTATGGGTATTCCGGATATGAATAAAGAGGTTGCGCTTATTGTCAGGGATCATCACGAAAGATACGATGGTAAGGGCTATCCTTTAGGAAAAAAAGGCAAGGAGATACATGAATTTGCAAGAATTGTTGCAATTTGTGATGTGTATGATGCATTGACCTCCGACAGGGCGTATAAAAATAAAATCCCTATTCATCAGGCAATAGAGTATCTAATTTCCATGGGCAATCATCAATTTGACTATGCCTTAGTAAAGCTTTTTATAAACCAGCTGGCCATTTATCCAGAGGGAACCTTTGTTAAGCTGGAGACGGGAGAAATTGCCGAGGTTATAAAGGAAAATCGTCAATGGCCAACAAGACCTCTTATAGCTATAATATATGATAAACAGGGACAACAGCTTCAGCAGTCCGTCAGCATGGATTTATCAAAGCAATTAAATATAGGGATATCGCATGCGCTATAAAAAATCTAAGGAGGACCTTAGGTTTTTTTTCAATTATTTTAAGTAAAGACTTAAAAAAATTCAAAAAGTAGACGATATGTTGACGGTAAAATTATATAATTTGAAATGTAGAGTAAAATAGGAATATTATGAAAAATTATGTGTGTAAATTCTATTTAAATTAGGAAATTTCATAATAAATATGTGCGGTATGTTTATACAAAGTTAAAAGTTTCCTGCTTAGTGCCCCACGGGCTAATTTATTGAATTTTAAAATGTTATTAGCCCTAGGCAATGCGCGATAAACTTTTAACTTTGTATAAACTAGTAACGATATGCATTTCCATGGTAATATGAAATTTTCTCAAATAAAATTATTAAGGAAGGGAAGGATGAATATGAGTATTAAGGTGCCAAGTGATATTGAAATTGCCCAGCAGGCAAAAATGAGGCCAATTGCGGAGCTGGCTCAGGAGTGGGGTATTTTGGAGGATGAGCTGGAGCTTTACGGTAAGTATAAGGCTAAGATTACACCGGAGGCCTATGGCAGGCTGCAGGATAAGCCTGATGGAAAGCTTGTATTGGTAACCGCCATAACCCCAACACCGGCGGGAGAAGGAAAATCCACAACCACGGTGGGCTTAGGTCAGGCCTTGAACAAGATTGGTAAAAGGGCTGTAATTGCCCTAAGGGAGCCTTCCTTAGGTCCTGTTTTTGGAGTTAAGGGAGGAGCTGCCGGCGGAGGCTATGCTCAGGTGGTGCCAATGGAGGATATCAACCTTCATTTCACAGGGGATATGCATGCCATAACAACAGCTAATAATCTTTTATCTGCCAGCATAGACAATCATATACATCAGGGTAATGCCTTGAGCATTGATTTAAGACAAATCGTTTGGAAGCGTGTGCTGGATATGAATGACCGTGCCCTGAGGGAGGTTGTTGTAGGCCTTGGAGACAAGTCCAATGGCTATGCTCGCCAGGACGGCTTTATGATCACTGTTGCCTCCGAGGTAATGGCGGCCCTTTGCTTGGCCAGTGACCTGATGGACTTGAAAAATAGACTTGGTAGAATGATCGTTGCCTATAATACTGAGGGCAAGCCGATTACAGCAGCAGATTTAAAGGTTGATGGTGCAATGGCATTGCTAATGAAGGAGGCAATAAAGCCCAATTTGGTGCAAACCTTGGAAAATACCCCTGCCTTTATTCATGGGGGGCCCTTCGCCAATATAGCTCATGGCTGCAATAGCATCACAGCCACAAAGCTGGGGCTTAAGCTGGGGGATTACCTTGTGACGGAGGCAGGCTTCGGTGCCGACCTCGGAGCAGAAAAATTCCTTAATATTAAATGCAGATATGGTAATTTAAAGCCTGCTGCCGTAGTGGTTGTAGCCACCATAAGGGCATTAAAAATGCATGGTGGGGTACCTAAGGCTGAATTAGGCAATGAAAATCTTGAGGCTTTAGATAAGGGCTTTGACAACCTTGCTAAGCAGGTGGCGAATGTTAAGAAATTTGGCCTGCCGGCAATGGTGGCGGTGAATAGATTTGTAGCCGATACAGAGGCGGAAATAAAGCTTTTAATTGATAAATGCAAGGCTGCCGGCGTAGACGTTGCTCTGAACGAGGTTTGGTCCAAGGGGGGCGAAGGCGGCAGAGAAATGGCAGAGGTGCTGGTGGATTTAATAGAGCGGGAGGAATCCAACTACCATCCATTATATTCGGTAGAGGCTTCAATTCCAGAAAAGGTAAATGCTATAGTGACTGAAATCTATGGCGGTGATGGCGTTATATTCACACCTAAGGCCAAGAGGGAAATTGCAAAGCTGGAGGAGCTGGGCTTAGATAAGCTGCCGATTTGCATGGCAAAAACTCAATATTCACTATCAGATAATGCAAGCCTTTTAGGAGCACCTACAGGCTTTAAAATAACAGTTAAAGAGTTACGAGTATCGGCTGGGGCAGGCTTTATCGTTTGCTTAACCGGAGATATAATGACAATGCCCGGCCTTCCAAAGGTGCCTTCAGCAGAAAAGATAGATATAGATGAAGCAGGCGTAATCACAGGTCTATTCTAAAGCCTAGGAAGGGGAGAAAACCATGATTAATAATATTGATATTTCAAATGCCATGACAATAAAGCTGGATATGGGGCTTCCTGAAATGCCTGAATTTAAAGAGGGCATTAGAAGGGCTCCCGACAGAGGCTTTAAGCTTACTCCATCCCAAACAGAGGTAGCCTTAAAAAATGCCCTAAGATACATACCGCAGCAGCACCACGAGGTAGTGGCTCCCGAACTGATGGAGGAGCTGCTAGCCTATGGCAGAATTTATGGCTATAGGTATAGTCCAGAGGGAAATCTTAAGGCTAAGCCAATAGAGGAATATAAGGGAAATTGCATAGAGGGGAAGGCCTTTCAGGTCATGATGGATAATAATCTGGACTTTGATGTTGCCCTATACCCCTATGAGCTGGTGACCTATGGAGAGACGGGCAAGGTATGCCAGAATTGGATGCAATACAGGCTGATTAAGAAGTATTTGGAGGCCATGACAAATCAACAAACCCTGGTAATAGAATCCGGACATCCCTTAGGCCTATTTAAATCCAAGCCCGAGGCCCCAAGGGTGATCATCACCAATGCTTTGATGGTGGGGATGTTTGACAATCCTAAGGATTGGGATATCGCAGAGCAGATGGGGGTTGCCAACTATGGACAGATGACAGCCGGTGGCTGGATGTATATCGGGCCTCAGGGAATTGTCCACGGAACCTTTAATACCCTTTTAAATGCAGGACGACTTAAGCTGGGCTTGAAGGGTGAGGAGGATCTAAAGGGCATTCTATTCGTATCCTCCGGACTGGGGGGCATGAGTGGAGCACAGCCAAAGGCTATAGAAATTGCCGGTGGCGTAGGAATTATTGCAGAGGTGGATCGGTCCAGAATCGAAACCCGTCATCAGCAGGGCTGGGTGGGTAAGGTTTCCAGTGATTTAAAGGAGGTCTTTGCAACAGCGGCTGATTATATGGCTAGAAAAGAGTCTATATCCATAGCTTATCATGGAAATATCGTAGAGCTGCTGGAATATGCAGCAGAAAATAAAATAAAGATAGATTTATTATCAGATCAAACCTCCTGCCACGCAGTTTATGAGGGAGGCTATTGTCCTCAGGGCTTAAGCTTTGAGGAAAGAACTAAAATGCTGAAGGAAAACAGGGGTCTATTTGTTGAAAAAGTAAATGAAACCCTTGTGAGGCACTTCGAAAGCATTAAAGCTTTAGTTGCACAGGGAACCTACTTCTTTGACTATGGCAATGCCTTTATGAAGGCGGTCTATGATGCAGGAGTACAGGAAATCTCTAAAAACGGCATAGATGAAAAGGATGGCTTCATCTTTCCATCATATGTGGAGGATATTATGGGGCCGGAGCTCTTTGACTATGGCTATGGTCCCTTCCGATGGGTCTGCCTAAGCGGCAGGCATGAGGATTTAATAAAGACCGACAAGGCTGCTATGGACTGTATTGATCCCAACAGAAGGGGGCAGGACAGAGACAATTACGTATGGATTAGAGATGCAGAAAAGAATCAGCTGGTGGTAGGCACTCAAGCCAGAATACTATATCAGGATGCTATGGGGAGAACAAAAATCGCCCTTAAGTTTAACGATATGGTTCGTAAAGGCGAGGTTGGCCCAATTATGCTGGGAAGGGATCATCACGATGTCAGCGGGACGGATTCTCCCTTCAGAGAAACCTCCAATATTAAGGACGGCAGCAATGTCATGGCGGATATGGCTACCCAGTGCTTTGTAGGAAATGCAGCAAGGGGCATGAGCTTGGTGGCCCTCCACAACGGCGGTGGCGTAGGCATTGGAAAATCCATAAATGGCGGCTTCGGCATGGTGCTGGACGGCAGCGAAAGGGTTGATGAAATCCTGAAATCCGCAATGCCCTGGGACGTCATGGGGGGAGTTGCCAGAAGAGCCTGGGCGAGAAATGAAAACTCCATAACCACCAGTATAGAATTTAACAAGGACAATGAAGGCACCGACCATATCACCTTGCCCTATATTCCCGAGGAGGAGCTAATAAAGGGCTTGGTTGAAAAGGCATTTAATAAATAACATAATAGACGAAGGGTGGAAGAATAAATGAGCATGAATAAAATCGTCCAATGTGTACCTAATTTCAGTGAAGGTAGAGACCTAGAAAAAATAGAAAAAATTGTATCCCCCTTTAGAGGAAAGCAGGGGGTAAAGCTGCTGGACTACAGCAATGATGAGGACCATAACCGAGTGGTGGTAACGGTGGTTGGAGAGCCTCAGGCCCTAAAGGCAGCAGTCCTGGAGGCTATGGTGGTGGCTGTAAAGGAGATAGACATGACACAGCATCAGGGACAGCACCCAAGAATGGGAGCTACCGATGTCGTACCCTTCATACCGATAAAAAATGTTAGCATGACAGAGGCTATAGAGCTGGCGAAGGAGGTTGCAAAGGAAGCTTCAGAAAGCTTGCAGCTACCGATTTTCCTATATGAAAAGACAGCCTCCAGCCCAAACAGAGAAAATTTAGCCAATATTCGTAAGGGTGAATTTGAGGCCATGGCAGAAAAGCTGACTCAAGCAGAATGGAAGCCGGATTTTGGACCTTCTGCACCCCATCCGACAGCAGGGGTTACAGCAGTTGGCGCAAGAATGCCATTGGTTGCCTTCAATGTCAACCTAGATACCAATAATTTAAATATAGCCAATGCCATAGCAAAAAATGTACGCTTCTTAAGCGGAGGCTTGAGATACTGCAAGGCCATAGGCATAGAGCTAAAGGACAGAGGCATCGTTCAGGTATCTATGAATATGACGGATTACTCAAAAACCGCCCTGTATAGAGCCTTTGAACTAATTAAGATAGAGGCAAGACGCTATGGTGTCAATGTAGTAGGCAGTGAAATCATAGGACTTGTGCCTATGGAGGCCCTAGTAGACACAGCGGTATACTACCTTGGAGTAGAGGACTTCTCTATAGAGCAGGTTCTGGAAACAAGGATAATGGAGTAGTCCTATGAAGGAAAAGGGACTGTTAATAAAAAATGCTGCGGAGCTGGTGACCTGCAGCGGCTTTAAGGCAAAGTCCGGGGCGGAAATGTCGGATTTAAAGGTAATAAAAAATGGAGCGGTGATCATAGAAGAAGGAATGATTAAAGCAGTTGGCACAACAGAGGAGCTTCTACAGCAGTATAAGGAAGAGGATTATACTGTGGTGGATGCCACCAACAAGGCGGTGCTGCCGGGCTTTATAGATTCCCACACCCATTTCGTCTTCGGCGGCCATAGGGCGGAGGAGTTCTCCTGGAGGCTGAAGGGCGAAGGCTATATGGAGATCATGAAGCGTGGTGGTGGAATTATTAGCTCAGTAAAGGCCACAAAGGAGGCAACAAAGGCAGAGTTGGTGGCAGCAGGGTTAAAGCGACTGAACACCATGCTGTCCTTCGGTGTAACCACAGTGGAGGGCAAAAGCGGCTATGGCTTGGATTATGACACCGAGCTAAAGCAGCTGGAGGCCATGAAGGAGATAGCTGGCCTTCATCCTATGGATATTGTCACAACCTTTTTAGGAGCCCATGCGGTGCCTCAGGACTATAAGGGCAAAGAGGATGAATTTATAGATTATATGATAGTTGAGGTACTGCCGGCTGTGGTAGAGAAGGAGCTGGCGGAGTTCTGTGATATCTTCTGTGAGAAGAATGTATTTTCAGTGACGCAATCCCGAAGGCTTCTAACAAAGGCCAAGGAGCTGGGGATGAAGCTAAAGCTCCATGCCGACGAAATCGTACAGCTGGGGGGAGCAGAGCTGGCGGCAGAGCTAGGAGCAATATCAGCTGACCACCTGCTGCAGGCCTCGGATGCAGGGATAGCAGCAATGGCAGAAAAGGGTGTAGTGGCAACACTATTGCCAGCCACCGCCTTCAGCTTGAAGGAGGAATTTGCCAGGGGTAGGTACATGATCGACAACGGGTGCGCTGTGGCATTAGCAACGGACCTAAACCCCGGCAGCTGCTTTACCATGTCGGTGCCCTTGGTATTTGCATTGGCTACCCTATATATGAAGCTGACTACAGAGGAGGCGATTACCGCCTTCACCATCAATGCAGCAGCAGCGGTGGATAGAGCCCATGAGGTGGGCAGCATCGACGTAGGCAAGCAAGGGGATATAATAATCCTTGAGTTCCCCTCCTACAACTTTATTCCCTACCATATAGGGGTAAGCACCGTAGAGAAGGTAATAAAAAGGGGTAAATTCGTATTTGATAAGGAAAAGGGAGGAAGTTTATGCTAGCGGATATGTATTTAAAGGAATTTTTAGATAAAACGGCATCAAATGCACCAGTGCCCGGCGGTGGCAGCGTGGCGGCCCTTAGCGGCGCCATAGCAGCAGCCCTAACGGAAATGGTGGCAAACCTTACTATAGGGAAGAAAAAATATGTGGAGGTAGAAGAGGAAATGAAGGCAATCGCCGCCACCTTCACCGACTACAGAAATAAGCTGGTTCAAGACATAGCCAGGGATTCCGATGCCTTCAACGAGGTAATGGCTGCCTTCAAGCTGCCAAAGGAGACAGAGGAGGAAAAGGCTGCTAGGAATCAAGTGATAGAGGAAGCCACTAAAAAGGCAACACTGGTGCCTTTGGAGGTTGCCAGAGATACCTACAAAATGCTGGCAACCATAGAAATCGTCGTAGAAAAGGGCAATCGAAATGCCGTCTCCGACGGAGCCGTCGCCGCCATGATGGCAAGAACAGCCGTATTGTCAGCCCTATACAATGTAGAAATCAACCTAAGCTCCCTACAAGACGAAGCCTTTGTAGCAGAAATGAAAAAGGAAGTAGCAGAGCTAAGACAGCAGGTGGCAGAGGCAGAGAAGAGGATTTTGGATAAGGTTAGGTTGTAATTATAAAAAATGAAAATGAGTTAGTTGGGGATAGCCGTGGGGGTTATCCCTGTTTTGTTTTTTTGGACTGGTGGGTTCACAGATGTAAATTCACAAAAAAAATTTTTGAAAATAATTTTAATAAAAAAAACTTTATAAGCTTAAGTCAATTACACGTTGGAAGTTAACATATATAAATAATGATGTGAAGGGGGTATTGCAGTAATTTTTAACATGGTATATAATTACATAAAAGTTATATGTTTGAAAAAATACATTATTTCTTTATTTAACGTAAAAATGAGTGGCTATATATTTTGTAAAAAAAACAAATTATTTAACAAATATATGTGAATGTTGTCATGTTAAGAAAACCCCCGGCGATTTTATTTAAGAATTTTATAAAATTTTTTTGAATCTGTAATTAGTACAAGCAATAAATTAGTTTTAATTAGATATATAGTTAATGTTTACAGTGATAGCTTAAAATTTCATAAAAAATTATATGTTTATACACTAGATTTAAATTCTAATCATACCTATTGTCATTTCTGGACATCTTCAACACTTATAATGCCATCCACTGTCAAGACACAAAATGAACTTTTAAAAGTTACGCACATTTAATCTGAATATTCAGTCCATTTCTAATGGTTTTTTAGTGATACCTCCATTAGATATAAGTCACCTATTGAGGAGTCATACCTATAAATATTGTGACGGGTTGAGGGGACGTTTCCGTCGACACCAAATGAAAAATTGAGTAGTAATCGGCAGCTAGTAGAATTGTAAGTATTAGTCGGGAAAAATTGAAAAGATAATATAATACCCTTAGAAAATATCCCTAAATATTTTTTGAAGTTGAATTTAGTGTCAATAGAAACGCCCCTTTAGCGCACACATCAAAATATTGAATAAGGAGAGAGGAGTGGTAGATATGAATGTGTTTAAGGCAGTTATATGATTTGTTTTAAAGAAAGATTAAATGAAAAGGGGTAGAACGTATGAAAAAGTCTATGAAAGTTACTTCTAAATCAATTGAGTAAAAGAATAGTGGAGGGGTGTAAATGAGAGATATTCCAGTACAAACCTAATATATGAATTGGCTTGAGAGGATCATGGTTAATAAAATTATAGCAGTTATTTTTAGCAATGGATATAATTATTATGTAGCATTCAACATATTCCTAGGAAAACTGGTGAAGATTTCTTAATTTTGTTTTTTTACTTTGCTTACTATTTTGCCTTATATAGTTAAAAAAATAACATAAGATGATAATGGAACTGTTCCCATCGTCACCTTTATATCACTGTCGATTAGAGTGGCGATAATTAACTAATCATGATATTCAATAATCAGTTATAGTTATTAATGTGTCGAGATTGAACCATCTCTTTGTTTTTTAAAAAATAATTTCGAGGAGTGAATTAAAGAATGAATAAGAAAATTCTAGCATTATTGGTTATATTTTTAATTGTATTTTCATTTGCTATTTCATATGCGGAGATCGATACCTACGACTGTGATGCTAATTGCCAACATCAAGAGGTTGTTGAAGTTAATTCTGCAAATGACATGATTCCTACCTACATAGAACATCATACGTGTTCAAGGGGCGGTACGAGCTGTGCTGAATGCCATGCCGATACATTAACCAAATCTTGCGGTTGTATTTACACATCGTATTATTGTTGCTGTGGGAAAAAAATGAGTGGGGAATTAATCTATTGTTCGCAACACAGTTACTAAAATAAGTTCTCTTTAAATTAAATTGTGTAATTGCTAAATAAAAAACAAATTCAGGAGGTGTAAGTATGCCTAAGATAAGATTCATTCTGTTTGCTTTATTATTATTTTTATCTGCTACAGTTTTTTCAGCTGCAAGTCAATCGAACAATATTTGCTCAGAAAATTGTCATCATATAGATGTCTCTATTAGTCAAATATCTACACTTGAGAGTGATTTAGAGATAGAAGCTTATGAACTCAGACAATTGCTAATTAACAAAGATGGATTTATTGAAGATTTAGTTGAAAAGCAGATTAATGAGGATAATGATATTAAGCCTAGATATGAGGAACATCACACTTGTGGTTACGGAGGGACATCTTGTAGAATATGCTATGTTGAATCCTATACGGGGTGGTGTGGCTGTGTATTACAAGACTATATATGTTGTTGTGGAAGGCACATGGGCGGAAAATTGATTTATTGTTCACAACATCCATAAGAGATGAAAATGATTTAGGGTGACAAGGGGACGGTTCTCTTGACACCTAAATAAAATTCGAGCTTACATAAAAGAGATAGCCATGATGGTTATCCCTTTTATGTTTTTTGAATTAGTGATTTCAGAGTGGAAGTTCACAAAAAATTTTTTGAGAGAATATCATCTCTGGTTAGATATACAGGTCTTGCCTTAAATTCACTTTTCATTATTCAAAAGCATTCCCAGCGTCTGTGATTAACTTCGATAATTTCAGTAGCCTCATCTTCCAAGTTGGTGCATACCGCATAAAAAACTATCATAGGCCTCTTCATTTGCAATCACATCTAAAGCGAGACGATAGAGGTCTTCTTCAGCCACTTCACCATCAGATGTAACACTGATTGTTCCAATAAAGCGTTTGATTTTTGAATTTTAACTGTATTTATTTGAAAAATCTACACTTATTTTCTGCTTAAATATCAAGTTGATGTAAATCATAAATAGTAGTTGTCTGTTGTAAAAATATGGATAAAGGTTTATAATAAAAGTACTTTAGAACTTAGTAAGGTAGGGTGATAAAGGAAAGTGAAAACAAGAATAATTATGGTACTTGTTTATTTATTTTTAATATATTTAGCATATAAAATTATAGGTGATCATTTTATATTAAGACTTGTTCCGGCTTTATTACTTATTCCCGTAATTTACTATAATACAAAAATCGAAAGAAAACAAAAACCATAACCTCTGAGGTTAGGTGACAAGAGGTGACAAGGGGACGGTTCTACTGACACCTAAGCAACCTGGGTCTTAGAAAAATTATTTGGATTTTTCCATTCGACAGATGCACACTCTACAAGCCCATGGTATGATAATAACGAGTATGGGATGGGTTCTAGGCTACCTTTTCTTTTCATGCTAGTACAACAGCTAATATTCAAAGAAATATTAAATTTGCTGGGACGTATTATGCGAGCGCTACATCAGATAATGGTGTTACATATACAACTAAGTATTTATCGTTCTATCATCCAGCAAACTCTAGTATAACAGTTACCCCATAAAAATTGTAGATTAAAGGAAATACTATATCTATAGAGTAAATGGAGATTGATGAAATGAAAAAAAACATACAAATCATCATACTTTCGTTATTAATTATAATGATAATTGCCCTACTGTTGAATCTAATGGAACAGCGAAAATTTGCTATTAAGAATTTAGAATTGATAGAAATGGAATTTCAAAATTGTTATAATTATTATAAACGCAATGAAAAAAAGGCTCAAGAGGATGATTTTATGGAAATAAGGCAAGCAATTAAGCATTTAGATACAGCTATTAATTATCAAGAAAATATAAGAGGTATATTAGTACAGCCCTATTCAATAAAAACAATTAAAGCATTAGATGTGACCTTTTTAAAAATTGCATCAAGTAATATTGTTTCGGAAAAAAACGCAGAGTATTTTTTTGATAAGATATTAGATTTGATCAATAGTATTAATAGCTCATTAGATAGTATAAGGTTTGGGGACATATCCAAAGAATCGTATGAAAACATATTTAATATTTTAGAAGAACTAGAGATTAAACTTAATATTTAAAATTAGATACAACCTACCAAGGATTGAACTCTTCAAAGAGTTTCCTTCCTCAGGTGACAAGGGGACGGTGCTCTTGTCGCCTAAATAGAGTTTGAGCATACACAAAAGGGATACCATGATAGGTATCTCTTTTAAGTTTTAGGGACTTAAGTCTCGTAAATGAAAGTTCACAAAAAAAATTTATAAATCATTTTAAGGAAATATTATTGAGGAGAGCAAGCAACTTACAGATTTAAAGTTAACACATAATAAATCGACATATATAGGTGGGTTGCAACGAAATTTAATGTGGTATATAATAACAAAAAAGTAATATTATATCATTTATTTCATTCGATAGAGGTGACAAGGGGACGGTTCTCTTGTCACCTTATTAGGCGTTGGATACAGAGGTGACATTGGAATTCTGTACTCGTCTATATTGATATAAAGCGAATATGTCAAACAAAGCGTTCCCTTGACATGTAAAGTAAATATAAGGAGGGAGATAAAAATGAATTATGGTTTACTATTAAAAATATTCTTCACTGTTTATATCTTGAGTAAATTTGTTAAAAGTTATATCGATTTCAAAAGTACAACAATAAGGAATAGATATGATAAGTTGAAATGCTATGAAGTTATGTTTACGTCAATAACAAATTGGGGGGCTGCAACACTAGTAATAATGGGATTTATATTTAAGTTTGATTGGAAAATAATAACTTTTTTAAGTATACTATATCTTTTATCTTGTTTCTATATTGAAAAAATCAAATTTAATTTGGCAATGGCTAATAACAAAGAACAACTAGATACTTTACTTAAGCAAAACCAAATGAATGGATATATTCAGTGTTGTATTAATATTGTTAGTGTTATTTTAATAATCTTATTGGTTTTGAATTATAACCATCCACAATTATATGAGCAATATTTATCCATAAATATAATGTTTTTTCTTGGGGTGGCTGTATTATTATGTATTATTTATGCTGTAGGTGTAAATGTGTTTATAAAAAAATTAAAATATAAAAAGTATTATGTTTTTTTTGATGAAAATGAGGGTTTTAAATAAATTATAGACGCATGGGGACGTTTCCCTTGACACCTTAATAAACTTCCAGCTTACATAAAAGAGATAGCCATCTTGGATATCCCTTTATTTTTTTGAACTGGTGCTTTCATAAATCTAAGTTCACAAAAAAAAATTTTGAGAAAACATCAAGAAAAAAAAGTTGTGGCCGGCAAGCTAATTGCACATTAAAAGTTAACGTGTAATAATTTGAAGTGTAAAAACGGTTTGTAATGAAATTCGAGGTGGTATATAATGACAAAAAAGCAACATTATATCAAATCTGGATTTTTTCGTGCGGCTGCATTAAAGAATTTGGATTAGATCAATTAAGTAATAAATAATGAAGGTGATAAAAGAGATGTTAATAAGATATGATACAGCTTTAGTAATAATATTATCTGCATTGTTTGCTACTTTTTTATATTATTGTATAATTACAAGATTTTGTAAGATGAAAAAAGGCAATACAATTCAAATTACAACAGGTGTGCTATTTGTTATATTTAGTATCGTAGGTAGTTTGGTACATCTAACACCCTATAAATCATCTCAAATTTATTTTAATATATTGCGAAGTGTATTTTCTTTAGCATCACAAATAGGATTTATACTATTGGTATACGTAGGCTTCCAAAAGATATATAAGCTTTTATCAAAGAGGGGGTAAGGAGTCATTTCTCCTGACGTCCTCAAACTTACAGCATAGATAATATTGAGTAATGATTTAGAACGAACATGGTCTTAAATCTTTAAATCTTTAAATCTTTTCTAAATGCTTCCAGCGCAAAATCAATGGCCTTTGTGTTAGATCACATTTTATAAGAAAGGTGGTGTCTATTATTTATACAGGTATTGCCTACATGCTACTTGCCTTTATACCTTGTTTTTGTGGAATTTTATGGGAGGTTCATAAAATTAGGCAGATTCATCAGAAGCTATCAGAGCAAAATGAAAGAAAGCTATTTTTATTAGATAAAATACTTGAAAAAATCGAAAAATAGCTTATACCTTGAGTAGCACCCTATACAAGAGTTAACAAACAATAAAGAAGCATATTAATGTAGTGTTGCAATAAAAGTTAAAAATTGAATATAATAACAATATAAGAAGAAACGAAATGCGAAAGTTTCGAGGAATGATTTGATTGACACGTCTATAAGTGGCAATTGCAGGGCAATATAATAAGAATAGTAGTCATGCACTACTATATGTAAGGAGCGGTATTATGTTTGGTCGTAAAAATTATGATTTGAGAAATAAGGACATGATTTGGCTTTTCAGAGACTCGTTTGTGGGAGCCGCCGATACAGATACCAAGGAAGTTAAGCATATGAAAAAAGCTCTGGCAAGAAATATGCTCATCACCTTTTCTTTAGCAGTGCTAATAGGCTTAGTTTTCTGGTTAGCTTCATAGTTTGCTTTCAATACTATTAGTTATGAGAGTTATATGTGTTTACCGCGGCGGTCGACGATGAATCAGTTGCTTTTGTTGAACAGTGAATTTATTTTGACATATAAATTACGAATTTCCCCTGCCAACAAACTGAATACTTATAAATACCTCTAATAACTTGATATTTACGAAAAAATTGTAACAATAGCAAATAAATTAGGGGTATTTCTGCGATTATCTCAGGATATTTTTAACGGATACCTATAGTATATAAATGAAGATATAATAAAGGCAAGCCATTATTACTAGCTATTACAATGCTGTAAGGCAATTTGACAGAGGATAATTAGAGCAATAATGAACTACCCACAAAGCATTAATAGGAGATTTACCAAAGATTTTACCGCTGGTGATTTCTAAAAAAATGAAGATAAGTAATTTAGATTATGGAAAAGAGACCTAGGAGTAAGGAGTAGTCAGAGATGACTGCTTTTTTTTATTTAATTATATAAGGGGCATATCCCCTGTTTAGGGAATATATGGAGGACAGATTGTCAAAAAATAAGCAATACAAAGTATTTCGTGAGTCATATTATAAAAAATTTTAATTTTTCAGAATATTTAAATTTAAACATTGGCATCGTTTTCCGAGGGTTTAAAGGGTGCATATATGCATTAAAAATCAAAAACTGTGTATTGACAGCCATGTAATCTGGGACTATAATAAGCGTTATAGTAAATGTTGATAAATACAGAAATGGCCAGGTAATATTATTATTCATATAAGAAAAGTAATATGAAGTCCAGTTGAATATTTATTTATGTTTACGTATAATTATTAAAATTATTAGTAAAACATGGGGGGACTGAAAATGAAGAAAAAATTTATCTTGCTTGTTGCTTTATTATTGGTTGCAAGTTTGGTTTTGTCGGCTTGCACTAGCAAAGAACCTGCTCCAACAAATGGTGCAGAAGAACCAGGTGAAGAAGCAGAAACAATTAAAATCGGTGGTATTCTTGAAATGACAGGTAATATTGCCAGCTTTGGTCAATCTTCAAGAAACGGTATCGTACTAGCATTTGAAGAAATCAATGCTGCTGGTGGCGTTTTAGGAAAACAAATCGAATTTGTTCTTGAAGACAATAAGAGTATTCAGGTTGAGTCAGCTACTGCTGCTCAAAAGCTAATCCAGCAAAATGGTGTTGCTGCAATTCTTGGTGCTGTTGCCAGCTCCAATACATTAGCCGCTGCTCCAATCGCACAGGATGCTAAAATTCCTTTGATTTCACCAAGCTCTACTAACCCTGCTGTAACTGAAGTTGGAGACTACATCTTTAGATCCTGCTTCATCGACCCATTCCAGGGAGAGGTAATGTCTAAATTTGCGATTGAATCATTAGGAGCAAAAACTGCAGCAATCATGACCGACAACAATAGTGACTATTCTATTGGCTTAACTGAAGTATTTAAAGAGGCCTTCACAGCTGCCGGAGGAACAATCGTATCAGAGGTTGCTTACGTAAGTGGAGACACAGATTTTAACTCTATATTAACAAGTGTTAAAAATGCAAGTCCAGAGGTTGTATTTATCCCTGGTTACTATGACTCAGTAGGTCTTATTCTTGATCAAGCTAAAAACAACGTTGGTTTCTCTGAAGATATAGTATTCTTAGGAACAGACGGATGGGATTCACCAACATTATTTGAATTAGCCGGTGCTAGTGCTGATGGAACCTACTTCAGTAATCACTATTCACCAGATGCAGATTCTGCAATCGTAAAAGATTTCATTGAAGCATACAAGGCTATGTACAATGGCGCTGTACCTGACGCGTTAGCTGCTACTGCTTATGATGCTGCATACATGATTGCAGCAGCAATTGAATCAGCAGGATCAACTGATGCAGCAGCTTTAAGAGATGCAATTGCAGCTGTAGAGCTTGAAGGTGTAAGCGGTAACATTAAGCTTAACGAAAAGAGAGACCCTGTTAAGAGTGCTGTTGTTATCAAAATCGAAGGCGGAGCACAAACATACTACAGTACAGTTGAACCTAACTAATTATTAAATAAAGTAAAAGTGGTAATTGAGGGGTGTCTCCATACCCCTCTTTGCTGCTTGTTGATTGCCTAAATTACAACTTGATGAAAATACAACATTATAAGGAGTGAGACTCAGTGGAATTATCAGCAAAGACGATTGAGATCTTACAGCAATTAATCAATGGAATTTCTCTTGGTAGCGTATATGCACTTGTGGCTCTGGGTTATACCATGGTATATGGTATCATAAAGCTGATTAACTTTGCCCATGGTGAAGTTTTTATGCTTGGTGCTGTTGTTGGATATTATGCGATTACGATGTTCGGACTTACCTTCTACCCAGCTTTGATTGTGTCAATGATCCTTTGCGCAATTTTAGGAGTTGTGATGGAAAGAATAGCGTATAAGCCTTTAAGAAATTCACACCGTGTAGCATCATTGATGACTGCTGTTGGACTATCATTATTTTTTCAAAATTTCACAGTATATAGGATTGGTGCACAGCCAAAGGCATTTCCACGTAGTGCCCCTGTAAACTGGAATGTGTGGGGTGTTAACATCAGTAGTCGACAAGTAGTCATTTTAGCGACTGCGGTTGTATTAATGATTGCATTGCATTTTATTGTTCAAAAAACAAAAATGGGTAAGGCTATGCGAGCTGTTTCCTTCGATCGTGATGCAGCTATGCTTATGGGGATAAACGTGAATAATACGATTTCCTTTACCTTTGCTATTGGTTCTGCCTTAGCCGGTGCTGCCGGTGTGTTGGTTGGTCAATACTATGGTGTGGTTAATCCATTAATGGGAGTCCTCTATGGCCTGAAGGCCTTCGTTGCAGCTGTTCTTGGTGGAATAGGTATTCTTCCTGGGGCTATGCTGGGGGGCTTATTCTTAGGGATTGCTGAAACAGGAGTTAGTGCCATCGGGTATTCTACCTTTAGAGATGCAGTTGCATTTGCAATTTTAATTATTATTTTAATCTTTAAGCCATCTGGGCTTTTAGGTAAAAATACCAGAGAGAAGGTGTAGTCATGAATAAGAAGAAGCTTATATTTGTCACCGGTGCTGTTGCAGTGGGGGTTGTGGTTCAGCTCTTGATTTCCTCTGGCGTGATTAACCCTTATTATGCACAAATACTAACTTTAATGAGCATGTATGCTATTCTGGCAACCAGCTTAAACCTAATTAACGGTATTACAGGACAGTTTTCATTGGGCCATGCAGGATTTATGGCTCTTGGAGGATATTTTTCAGCGATTCTTACAACGAAGCTTGCTTTACCGCTGCCAGATTTTATTCTTTTTCCGGTGAGCTTGCTATTTGGCGGTTTGGTTGCAGCAGCTGCTGGATTCTTGGTAGGGTTACCTACGCTAAGGCTTAGAGGTGACTATCTTGCAATCGCAACCTTAGGTCTAGGAGAAATTATACGTGTTTTATTTGTAAACTGGAAATACGTTGGAGCTGCGGCAGGATTAAAAGGAATTCCAGGACATACTAATTTTATTTGGACCTATGTTATTGCTGTTTTTTCAATTCTAATAATTGTAAACTTTATTAAATCCTCCCATGGACGTGCATGTATTTCGATTCGTGAGGATGAGATAGCCGCTGAAACAATGGGAATCAATACTACCAAATATAAGGTTATGGCCTTTGTTATCGGTGCTTTCTTTGCCGGGGTTGCAGGTGGGATATTCGGGCACCTGATTCGTCTTCTGCATCCAAATTCCTTTACCTTCATGGTATCTGTGGAAATTTTATTGATGGTTGTTTTGGGTGGTCTGGGTAGTATCACTGGATCTATAGCTGCTGCTGTTTTCTTAACCGGTTTAACAGAAGCCTTAAGACAATTCAGTGACCTAAGAATGATCATTTATTCTTTGATGTTAATCATCATCATGCTTTTTAGACCACAGGGTCTACTGGGCACTAGAGAGTTTTCTTTAGATATGTTCAATAAATTTACTAAAAAAGCAGAAAAGGCAGAGAGGTGAGGCGGAGTATGGCGATCTTAGAGACAAGTAAACTAGTTAAAACCTTTGGCGGATTAACGGCTGTCAATCACTTTGATATTTACCTGAATGAGGGTGAATTAATCGGATTAATTGGCCCAAATGGTGCAGGAAAAACAACTGCATTTAATATGCTTACTGGCGTTTACAGACCATCCTCCGGCTCAATTAAGCTGATGGGCGAAAGCATAGTGGGGAAAAAGCCCTATGAGATTACTCAAAAGGGAATAGCAAGAACCTTCCAAAACATTCGTTTGTTTAAGGATTTAACTGTTGTGGATAATGTTAAAATTGCATATCATCAAAATGTTAAGTATGGGGTTGCTACAGGTATCTTGCAAACCAAGCAATATGTGGACGAAGAAGCAGAAATTCAAAAAAAGGCTGTAGAGCTATTAAAAATATTCAATCTGGATAGTAAAAAAAATGAATTATCGAAAAATCTGCCCTATGGAGAGCAGCGCCGTCTGGAAATAGCCAGGGCTCTAGCAACAAATCCAAAGGTGCTTTTACTGGATGAGCCGGCAGCCGGTATGAATCCACAGGAAACCCATGATTTGATGGAGATGATCCGCTGGATTCGAGATGAATTTAAATTAACCGTTCTTTTAATTGAGCATGATATGTCTTTAGTTATGAATGTATGTGAAAGAATTTATGTATTGGACTATGGTAAGATCATTGCCCATGGTTCACCTGAAGACATAAGAAAAAATCCTAAGGTAATCGAAGCTTACCTGGGAGAGGAGGTTGACCTAAGTGCTGAAAATTGAAAACCTACATGTATACTACGGGGCAATCCATGCGATTAAGGGAATTTCTCTGGAGGTTGAAGAAGGTCAGATTGTTACTTTAATTGGTGCAAACGGAGCAGGAAAAACCACCATTTTGAGGACAATTTCTGGTTTAAATAAAGCAAAGGAAGGAAAGATCACCTTTTTAGGCAAGGATATTCATACTGTGCAGGCTCAAAACATAGTTCCTATGGGTGTTTCTCAAGTTCCTGAAGGACGTAGAGTCTTTGCAAATTTATCTGTTTTAGATAACCTTACCTTGGGTGCTTACCTAAGGAAGGATAAGGATGGCATTAAAAAGGACATGGATATGGTATTTGAACGTTTCCCTCGTCTATTGGAGAGAAAGCATCAGCTATCAGGAACCTTAAGCGGTGGTGAGCAGCAAATGCTGGCTATGGGCCGAGCTTTGATGTCCCGACCTAAGCTGCTGCTATTGGATGAGCCTTCAATGGGTCTGGCGCCATTGCTGGTGCAGGAGATATTCTCCATCATCAAGGACCTAAACAAGGCAGGAACCACCATTCTACTGGTTGAGCAAAATGCACACATGGCACTTTCTATAGCGAATGTTGGCTATGTACTGGAAACAGGCAATATTGTTCTTTCAGGAGATGCCAAGGTGCTTGCAAAAAGTGATGAGATTAGCGCTGCATATTTGGGCGGCACCCACTAGGCGACAAGGGGACGGTTCTATTGACACCTACAGGTAGGTTCGACAGGAGCTAAATCAAAAAACAAAAATATAACAAATAAGAGGGCTTTAAGTTAAGCCCTCTTTTGATGTATAATATAGCCATAGTAATATTGGATAATCGCCTAAAAAGCATGGCTTTTTTTAACAGCAAATTAAGACATAATTCTTTGAAATATTGGTCGGCTTATTGACATTGCCGGGCTAATATGTTATTACTAGAATTACTTAAAAAAATATTTTTAATTATAATGTAGCCATCGACGGAATAAAATGGGGGCTGTTTTTTTATGTAGTTAGACCTGAGCACCTGGCTATATGGGGGTACTGGTGTCAAGCTATAAAAATAAACTTAAAATGGGGGGAAGCCAATGGAGGATCAAATTATTAATCTAGTGGATATATCCAAGAGCTACGAGGGAAGTGAAGCTTTAAAGAATATGAATTTATATATTCGGAAAAATGAATTTTTGACTCTATTGGGCCCAAGCGGATGTGGAAAGACCACCACTCTAAGGATTATAGGCGGCTTTGAAATGCCAAATACAGGAAGGGTGCTATTTGAGGGTCAGGACATAACCGACGTGCCCCCATATAAGAGAAGGGTAAACACTGTATTTCAAAAGTATGCCTTGTTTCCCCATATGAATGTTGCAGAAAATATATCCTTTGGCCTTAGAATTAAGGGGATTACCGAAGGTGAAATAAAGGAAAAGGTTAAGAGGGTTCTTGGGCTGGTGAACCTTGCGGGATATGAAAAGCGTTCTGTAAACTCCTTGAGTGGAGGCCAGCAGCAGAGAATAGCCATAGCAAGGGCTATTGTCAACGAGCCTGAGGTGCTTTTGCTGGACGAGCCCCTGGGGGCCTTGGACCTTAAGCTGAGGAAGGACATGCAGCTGGAGCTGAAGAAGATTCAACAGCATCTTGGAATTACCTTTATATACGTTACCCATGATCAGGAGGAGGCCCTGACAATGTCCGACACAATAGTTGTGATGAAGGACGGCGTTATTCAACAGATTGGCAGCCCTGAGGATATTTATAATGAACCGAAAAACTCCTTTGTTGCAGACTTTATAGGTGAAAGCAACATCGTAGAGGGTAAATACATTGAGGACCTTAAGGTTTCCTTTGCCGATAGGGTATTTGACTGTGTGGACAAGGGCTTTGGGAATAATGAAGCAGTGGATATTGTAATTCGTCCCGAGGATATTAGGCTTGTGGAGGAAAATGCGGGCATGCTTAAGGGCATAGTGAAATCTGTAATCTTTAAGGGTGTCCACTATGAAATGATGATAAGCAGCATGGGTATAGACTGGATGGTTCATAGCACTGCTATGGAGCAGGTGGACAGCAAGGTGGGTATAAACATACAGCCCAATGATATTCATATAATGAAGAGGGTGATCTGATGAAGCTTAAATGGATTTCATATCCCTACTTTATTTGGATGATTATTTTTATCCTGCTGCCGATATTTCTTATATTATTCTATAGCGTCACCTACAGCACAAATGAAGGAATCGGCTTTACATTACAATACTTTCAAAGGTTTTTCGAGCCGATATATATCAATGTACTGTGGCGCTCCTTAAAGCTGGCTCTAACCAGCACCGGAATATGTCTGCTTATGGGTTACCCTATGGCGATGATACTTGCCGGTAAGGATGTAAAGAAGAGAAATGTAATGGTACTATTATTTGTTATACCCATGTGGATGAACTTTCTTTTAAGGACCTACGCATGGATGACCCTTTTAGAGAGAAATGGCATTTTAAATTCCCTGCTGGGACTGCTGGGGTTTTCCCATATGGATTTTCTATACAATGAAGGCGCTGTAATGCTGGGTATGGTATATAATTTCCTGCCCTTCATGGTACTACCAATATATTCGGTGCTAATTAAGATAGACAAAAGCCTGATAGAGGCTGCAGGAGATTTGGGGGCAAATGCCCCGGCGATATTCAGAAAGGTCATATTTCCCTTAAGCCTTCCGGGGGTTTTATCCGGAATCACCATGGTATTTATGCCTGCCGTCACCACCTTCGTTATACCCAGATTGCTGGGAGGGGGTCAGTTTACCCTAATAGGTAACCTGATCGAGCAGCAATTTCTATTTGTAGGGGATTGGGGCTTTGGCTCCGCTGTTTCCGTCATCATGCTGATACTTATAATGATCAGTATGGGGGTTATGGGTAAATACGAGAAGGAACAGGAGGGAGGAGGATTATGGTAAGATTTATAAAACGGTTCTATACCTTTTTAATCTTTCTTTTTCTATATGCGCCAATCGTAGTGCTCATAATATTTTCCTTTAATAGCTCAAAATCCAGAGGCAGCTGGGATGGCTTTACACTGAACTGGTATGTTGAAATGTTTCAGGACAGGCAAATTATGTCGGCCTTGTATGTCACCTTGGCTATAGCGGTGCTGTCCTCAATAATTGCAACTATAATAGGTACTGCCGCCGCCATAGGGATATTCAATATGAATAGGCTTAACAAGGGGATTGTAATGAATCTGACCTATTTGCCGGTGCTCAATGCAGATATTGTTACAGGTATATCCCTTATGCTACTACTGATATTTCTGAAGCTGCAGCTGGGCTTTACGTCGCTGCTGCTGGCCCATATTACCTTTAATATACCCTATGTTATACTTTCGGTCATGCCGAAGCTAAAGCAGCTGAACAAGCATCTTTACGAGGCTGCATTGGATTTAGGGGCAAGCCCTATGTATGCCTTAAGGAAAATCATAATTCCCGAAATAAAGCCGGGGATTATCACGGGGCTGCTATTGGCCTTCACCCTGTCAATCGATGACTTTGTAATCAGCTTTTTCACAACCGGCTCAGGGGTATCAAATTTATCTATCACCATTTATTCAATGGCAAGAAGGGGTATAAACCCTAAAATAAATGCATTATCAACAATTATGTTTTTAAGCGTTCTTTTCTTACTTATAATAGTAAATAAAAGAATGGATAATTCAAAGGAGGGAGATAATTGAAAAAATTAGTAAAGCTTGTTTTATTTCTTCTGGTGGCAGTAACAATACTGTCAGGGTGTGGCAGCAGCAAAACGACACTTACTGTGTACAACTGGGGGGACTATATCGACGAGGATGTTATCAGTGAGTTTGAAGAGGAATTTGATGTAAGAGTAGTTTATGACGAATTTGCCACCAACGAGGACATGTATGTAAAAATTAACGCCGGAGGCGGAAATTACGACGTTGCATTTCCATCGGATTATATGATTAAAAGGATGATTGACGAGGACCTTCTGCACAAGATAAGCTTTGATAATATACCTAATTATGAGTATATTGATGAGCAGTTTAGAGGCCTTGGATATGACCCTAACAATGAGTATTCAGTCCCTTATATGTGGGGAACGGTGGGGATTTTATATAATAAGACTATGGTGGATGACACTGTAGATAGCTGGGATATTCTGTGGAATGAAAAATACAGCAAGCAAATACTTATGCTGGACAGCCAGAGGGATTCAATCGGTATAACCCTAAAGAAGCTGGGATATTCACTGAACACTAAGGATTCTCAGGAGCTGGAGGAGGCCAAGGAGGCCTTAATACAGCAAAAACCGTTGGTTTTAGCCTATGTAGGCGATGAGGTAAAGGATAAAATGATTTCCGGTGAGGCTGCCCTAGCGGTGGTTTGGTCCGGAGATGCTGTATATATGATGAGGGAAAATCCTGATCTGGCCTATGCAATACCAGGCGAGGGAAGTAATTTATGGTTTGATGCTATGGTAATTCCAAAGACCAGCAAGAATAAGGAATTGGCAGAGGAGTTTATCAACTTTATGACCAGAACAGACATTGCCTTTAAGAATACTGACTATATCGGATATTCTACGCCACATACAGAGGCTAAGGATCAGCTGGAGCCAGAGCTGCTAAATGATAAAGCAGCATATCCTTCTGCTGAGGATTTGAAGAACAGTGAAGTATTTGAAGACCTATCCGACTCTGCAAGCATTTACGATAGAATTTGGACAGAGGTAAAAGCAAAATAAGATGAAGAGCCAGGGAGCAGAAAGCTTACCCTGGCTTTTTTAGTTGGTAGTCAGTTGAAACCCATCCATCCTTCAAATTTCCTTTCCATTACTGTATAATGAAAGTAATGTCAATATTTAGAGGTGATGCTGCCATGGATAGCATATCAGTAAGACTCTTCAGCACTCCCACGGTAAATGTCAATGGGAAGACCCTAAGCTTCAGGACTAAAAAGGCCGAGGCTCTGTTTTATTATCTATTGGTGAAGAAGCAGGCCAGCAGGGATCAGCTGGTCTATTTGCTATGGAGTGAAGAGGAGGAGGAGACGGCTAAGAAAAATCTGAGAAATGCCCTATACAATATCCGTAGGGCCTTCAATGGAGATATTCTGCTGACCCCTCGTAAATCCATTGTTATGCTGAACCCAGAAATCAATATAGATTGCGATTTGTATCATTTCTTAAAGGGCAATAAGGACAGTATTACAGCCTATACGGGAGAGTTTTTGCAGGGCTTTTATGTAAAGGCCTGTCAAGAGCTTGAGGAGTGGCTACAGGCAGCCCGTGAGGATTATAAAAGCAGCTATACCTCAATGCTCTATAAACGGCTGGAGGAGGCTGCAAAGGAAAATAAAATAGAGGAGATTGAGCCCTTATCCAGGCTTTTGATTGCTGTGGACCCCTATGACGAAAGAGCCCACAAAATCCTGCTGAAGGGCTGTATAGCTGTCGGTGCCTTTAACAAGGGCCTAGAGTATTATAAAAGACTGGCTGAAATATTGGAAAGAGAGCTGGGGATACAGCCGGATAATGAAGCTCAGGCGCTACATAGAGAGCTGCTGAAGCAAAGAAGCCTTTTGGAGGCGCAATCCGGACAGCAGAGCCCTGACCGATTATTTGGAAGAAATGATGAGCTTATGCGACTTAGAAGTCATTACAACAGCTTTATAAATGGCGGCGATTACAAAGCATTATTTATTTTTGGTGAGGCTGGTATAGGAAAAACCCTGCTGAAGGAGCATTTTTTGAGTGAGCTTGGGACCCAGCCCCTTTATATATTTCAGTCCAGCTGCTATCAGGCGGAGGAGAGCTTTTATCTAAGGCCCTGGAATAGCATTTTTATTAAGCTGGCGGAGCTTATCAACCATGGGACAATCCATATCCCCAGCAGCTGGCGCAGCATTTTGGCCTATATTTCTCCTGTCTTTGCCTTTGAAGGCGTGGAGGCCGGGGGGATTATTGACCGCATGGAGCCGATACAGTATCAGCTGGTGGAGGAGGTTTTATTGGGCCTTTTTAAGCGTTTGGGTGAGATAAAAAAGGTGCTCATCGTATTCGAGGATATCAATTGGATGGATAAAACCAGCCTGTCTCTGCTGAATTGCATTATCCTTCATCAGGAAAGCAATGGCTGTCTCGTGGTGGCCACCTGTAGGGATGAATACAACGAAAGGCTGGACAATACAATGGCAGCCCTTCATAAGCACGATCTGATGGAAAGGCTGGAGCTTAGAAGATTTCATATAGCAGAGGTCCGAGAGTATGTCACCGGGGCTTTGCCTAAATATAAATTTACAGATGAAGCAATCGCATATATCTATAGGGAGACGGAGGGAAACAGCTTCTTTTTAGCTGAGTATGTCAATGCAGTTAAGGGAAGAAGAAACCGCAAGGAAATGTCCAGCACCATGCAGGAGGTATTAAAAAGCAGATTTCTGGGATTGTCACAGGAGGCAAGGAAGCTGCTGAATATAATATCTATATTTTTTGATAATATCTCCCTAGCCCTCCTTACGGAAATACTGCAGAAGGATGAGCTGGAAATAATCCGTTATATGGAGGAGCTGACCAACAAGAGGATAATCGAGGAAAGGCCTGAGGGGGAGGGGATCTACTACAGCTTTACCCACCAAAAGCTTCGGGAGTTTATTTATCATCAGCAGGCGGCGGCCATGAGGCGAATACTCCATAATAAGGCGGGGCTATTGCTGGAGCAGCAGCTTAAGCATGAGGCCAGTGATTATTGGATATATCCACGGCTGATCTATCACTTTTCTAATGGCGGGAATTATATAGCAGCTTTGAAGTACCATATCAGAAATGCCGATCTTTATTTAGATTACACCCATGAGCTCTTCCCGGTGCTGGTGGATAATCCCCGCCTGAAGGAGAAGAGCTTGTACTTGCCAAAGGAGCAGGCATTGGCGTATATACAGGAGGCAGAGGTTCTGATTAAAAGGATCAAAAGCAGTAAAGTCCAAAGGGAGGAGCTAAGGCCCCTGGAGCTGCACTACTATCTGATCAAGGGCAGATACCATATCAAGGAGGGGGAATATGACTCCGGGGTGGAGGTTATCACAAGGCTGATTGAGGCCTCGATAGCTCAACAGGAGGACTATTATCTGCTGAAGGCCTATAGACAGATGATCTACTACAGCATTCAAACCCACAACGTGGAGCTGATAAAGGAATATGTCGACAAGAGCTTTGCTATAGCAAGAGAGAAGGGCTATCAGAGGGAATTTGGCTTTCTGCTAAGGCTTCAGGGGGTCAGCAGGATTATGATGGGGGAATATAGCGAGGCGGAGGAGCTTTTAAAGCAGGCCCTGAATATATTTATGGGGCTAAACCGGCAGGAGGACAAATATGCCTCCAACATAGCAGCCATTTATAATTATTTAGGTGAAATCAGAAGATATAGCATGAGGTTCTCAAGGGCCTTGAGCTATTATGATGAGGCCATAAGCATATGCAGGCAAAAGGGCTTTCTGCGGGGCCTGACGATATTTAACACCAATGCCGGTAGAACTGCCTTTGAAATGGGAGACTATGAGGGAGCAAAGCAATATTTCCGTAAGGCCTTGACCCAATATAATCAGTATGATATCGTGTGGGGTCGCTCCGTAGCAGAGGCCTATATGGCTTTGCTATTGATCGGGGACGGAGAGTATACAGAGGCCCATAATTGTCTGAAACGAGCGGAGGAGCTCAGCAGGCGGCTGAAAAGTCCCTATGAGATAGGCCTGACTTATAGAATAAAAGCGGACATTAAGGCAAGAATGAATGATAATAGGGCCTTGAATAATTTCTTTAAGGATTATTTGTCGGAAAACATTGCAGTCTATTGTAAAAATGGTATAGAATTATTAAGTAGGGTTAAGGAGAGCTATGAGGTGGAAATTTTAAAGCTTCTACAAAAAAGGGCTGTCAATTAAGCTTGCAATAAAATTTACATATAAAGGAGAAGATAATATGAGCAATCACGAACACGGCTGCGGCTGCGGACATGATCATCATGACCACGACCATGAGGAGCAAAAAGTGATACATGTTACAATGGATGACGGCAAGGAGGTTGCTTGCCTAGTTGTAGATATGTTTGCTGTAGGGGACAAGGAATATATCGCCATCGTTCCTGAGGGTGAGGAGGAGGTCTTCCTGTACCAGTACAAGGAGGATGAAGCCGGAGTACAATTGTTAAATATCGAGGATGATGAGGAATTTGATGCAGTTTCAAAGATCTTCCTAGAATCCGTAGATTTTGAAGACCATGATGACGAAGAAGATATAGAGGAATAAGAATTAGCTCAGGCTGTAGACCTGGGCTTTTTTTATTTCATAGGAAAGTTCGTTTATTTCCTATGAAATGGGTGGTTGTTAAGATGGCATGGTGGATTGTTACTTTTCTTCGGACAAATACCTAATTTTGAAAATTTTTTTATGAAATTAATGTTATATATTGCCTAATTGACATATAATGAATTGAAGGGACAGATAAAATGGAAAATGGTCTGCTGATATTGGTTGATGTCCACAAATGAAAGGCTGCTGTTGACGATTAGCCGGCTGAGGTTTGTAAAGTTCTTAAAATATAATATTACATCATATATCATATAATTTCTGCTGAGACAGAGCTAAGCATGTAAAATTAAAGGGGGGATGAGGCATGTACAAGTATTTAGATAAAAGGGAATATGATAATCCGGAGGTAACCTACCAGTTGTCAAAGCTTTCGGGCAATAAGGTGAAGGTTACGGTCTTTTGGGGTGAAAAACCCAATTCCGGCTATAGGATAAAAATAAAGGAAGTAAGGATGCTTAACGGCGAGTTAAAGGTGCTGTATAGCAAGGATTATCCCGACGAGGATGGCATCTACAAGCAGGCGATTACTTATCCATCCGATAGCTGGGAAGGTGAGGTCGAGGCCGTAATGGAGGCCTGCAGTGTGACCCTGTTGGATGAATAGCAAACTGTTTATTGTCGGAGGAGTAGATGCTACTTCTCCTTTTTTATTAAATTCAAAGGGTTTGAATACTGTAGACAAAAACTATATAATATAAGCATATTAAATCTAAAGGGATTGAGGTAATGGGGTATGCTGCTAAAAGATGCTCTGGGGTTGAGGCTAAATAAGAGAAGACTGATTGCTCTGGTGGGGGGCGGTGGAAAAACCACTACCCTCTTTAAGCTGGCTTCGGAATACAAAGAGGCTGGAAAATCGGTATTGGTTACCACCACAACTGCAATATATAAGCCGGAGACACAACAATATGATAGATTGATACTAACAGAGGACAGGGCAGTTCTCAGTGAGGATCATCCGAATGGAGGGCTCGGAATTACTGTTGTCGGGAGAGGCGTCAATGAGGAAGGTAAGCTGCTGGGAATAGATAGTGCCATGGTGAATTTTCTGCATCTCCAAGGAAGCTATGATGTGATTCTAATTGAAGCAGACGGAGCCAAGAAAAGGCCCCTTAAGGCTCCAGCAGAGCATGAGCCTGTAATACCTCAGATGACCGGCGACGTCATTGGACTTATAGGTCTGGAGGCCCTTGGAGGCAGAATAACCCAGGAGCTGGTCCATAGACCACAGCTATTTGCCGAAGTAGTGGGGTCACAGCTGGATGCTGTCATAGACGGCGAGACCCTAAAGGCCCTAATACTACATCAGCAGGGGCTTTTTAAGGGTACACCCATCGGTGCCGACAGATATTTGATTTTAAATAAGCTGGATTTGCTTGGAGAAAATCAACTAAAGGAGCTTAAGGCCCTGGAGGGGCTTGAAGCGCACCTGAGGGAAATATTAATCACCTCCTATAATAAAAGCAGCATCAGCAAATGGAGGGATATCATTGATTAGCGGAATCATAATGGCCTCCGGCTTTTCGAGACGTATGCAGCAGGAAAAGCTGCTGATAAAAATAGGTGAGGATCCGATGGTGGAGGCTGTGATAAAGGCAGCAAAGGCATCGGGCCTCGGGGAGGTAATACTGGTATACCGCAGGCCAGAGGTAAAGCTACTGGCGGACAAGCATGGCATAAAGGCGGTATACAATCCCAATGCCCACCTGGGCCAAAGCGAGGCCATGAAATCAGGAATAAAGGCAGCTAAGCAGGAAACGGGGGCATATTTATTTATGGTGGGGGATCAGCCCTTTCTCAAGCCGGAGATTATAGACAGGCTTATTGAGGTCCATCGTGAAGGGAAATCACTGATTGTGGTACCCACCTATGAGGGCAAAAATACAAGCCCTGTTTTATTTGATGCCTCCTTCAAAGAAGCGCTTTTAAGGATCGAGGGTGATGAGGGCGGCAGAAGTATAATCGCAGCCTCGAAGGAGAGGACTGCCTTTGTTGCTATGGATGATATAGCCATACTGGAGGATATCGACTCTATGGAGAGCTATCAGAGGCTAGTAGAGGCTATTGACGATAATAACCACTTGAAGGAATTTTAAAGCCCTTGAGAATTATACATGCAGTTGATATAGTTATATAAAGAGCACTGGAAAAAAGGGGTGAGAAAAATGGCAGGCTTCGTTCATTTGCATGTACATACGGAATATAGCCTATTGGATGGCTTCGCAACCATCGCAAAGACAATGGAACGGGTTAAGTCACTGGGAATGGATGCAATCGCCATTACTGACCACGGCTCTATGTTTGGAGTTATAGAATTTTATAAAGCGGCAAAAAAGAAAAATATAAAGCCCATCATAGGCTGTGAGGTATATACTGCAGCCAGAGGCCTTAGGGACAAGGACCCCGTAAAGGATAAAAGCCAAGGACATTTGGTGCTGCTGGCTGAAAGCAACGAGGGCTATCAAAACCTAATAAAGCTGGTGTCCAAGGGATATATAGAGGGCTTTTATTATAAGCCAAGGGTGGACTACGAGGAAATTAAAAAGCATAGCAAGGGAATTATAGCCCTAAGCGGCTGTTTGGCAGGTGATATACAGCAGCAGCTGCTGGCAGGACAATATCAGCAGGCCAAGGCGACAGCCCTTATGCTGCAGGAGATTTTCGGAGAGGGAAATTTTTATATTGAGCTGCAGGATCACGGCATTATGGAGCAAAGGCAAGTGAATCCTCAATTGGTGAAGCTCAGCCGAGAGACGGGAATACCCCTTGTCGCCACCAATGACTGCCATTATGTGGACAGGGAGGACTCCGATGCCCACGATATATTACTGTGTATACAGACAGGAAAGATATTGGAGGACAAGGATAGACTGAAATTTCCTAATGACCAGTTCTATATGAAAACTCAGGAGGAGATGGAGGCCCTGTTCCCCTATGCGGAGGAGGCCATATCCAATACAGTTAAGATCGCCGAAAGATGCAATGTAGAATTTGACTTTAATACCATACATCTTCCCCAGTACAAGGCACCGGAGGGTGAGGACGTCAATGGATATCTCAGAAGACTATGCATGGAGGGGCTAATTAACCGCTACGGCGAGGCAGCTGAGGAGCTAAAGGAACGACTGGAGTACGAGCTGGGGACCATTGAGAAGATGGGCTACACGGAATACTTCCTTATCGTATGGGATTTTATAAAATACGCCAAGGACAATAGCATAGCCGTTGGTCCCGGTCGGGGAAGCGCCGCCGGCAGCATCGTGGCCTATACGCTGGGGATAACCGATATAGACCCTATAAAATATCATTTGATCTTTGAGAGATTTTTAAATCCCGAGCGTATTTCTATGCCGGATATTGATATAGACTTCTGCTATGAAAGACGAGAAGAGGTAATAGATTATGTAAAGGCCAAGTATGGGGAGGAGAAGGTGGCACAGATTATCACCTTCGGTACCATGGCCGCCAGAGCAGCAATTCGTGACGTTGGAAGGGTTGTGAATATGCCCTACAACGAGGTGGACCAAATTGCCAAGCAGGTGCCCTTTGCCATAGGCATGACCATAAACAAGGCCCTGGAAATGAATCCAGTGCTGAAGGGCATGTACAACGGCGACGATGATGCAAAATACTTATTAGATATGGCAAGAAAGCTGGAGGGGATGCCAAGACATGCCTCCACCCACGCAGCCGGGGTTGTGATCGCTAAAAAGGCACTGGATGACCATGTTCCCCTATACATGCACGACAACAGTATGACAACACAATTTACAATGGGGGCCCTGGAGGAGCTGGGGCTGCTGAAAATGGACTTCCTTGGCTTAAGAACCCTTACGGTTATTAGGGATGCTCTGGAGCTAATACAGCAGGAGCATGGGGTGCATATAGATTTCTCTGCAATGGATTATGAGGACATCAATGTCTATGAGCTGATAAGCAAGGGGGACACCTTAGGCGTATTCCAGCTGGAGAGTGCAGGCATGATCCAGTTTATGAAGGAGCTTAAGCCCAACTGCTTTGAGGATATTATAGCAGGAATATCCCTATATAGGCCCGGTCCCATGGATTCCATACCAAAATATATAGAATATAAAAATAATCCCCATAAGATAAAATACAAGCATCAGCTGCTGGAGCCGATATTAAATGTTACCTATGGCTGTATGGTGTATCAGGAGCAGGTAATGAGGGTCGTAAGGGATCTGGCGGGCTATAGCTATGGCAGAAGCGATTTGGTACGCAGAGCCATGAGTAAGAAGAAGATGGATGTCATGGAGGAGGAACGAAGCTACTTTATACATGGCAAGCTGGATGACAAGGGAGAAATAGAGCTACCGGGCTGTGTAAGGAATGGCGTTCCCGTAAAAATCGCCAATGAAATATATGATGAAATGATAGATTTTGCCAACTATGCCTTCAATAAATCCCATGCGGCGGCCTATGCTGTGCTGGCCTATCAGACGGCCTACTTAAAAAGCTATTATCCGGTGGAGTTTATGGCGGCCCTTATGACCAGTATTATGGGGAATACCTCTAAGGTGGCCCAATATATTCAGGATTGTAAAAGGCTTGGCATAGAGGTACTGCAGCCGGATATCAATAAGAGCTTCGGAAAATTCACTGTCGATGACGGAAGGATTCGCTTTGGTCTGGCGGCGGTTAAAAATGTAGGCTGGAATATGATATTATCCATAGTAAGGGCAAGGCAGGAAAAGGGGCCCTTTAACAGCTTCAATGATTTCTGCGCTAAGACCGATAGTAAGGATCTAAATAAGAGGGCTGTGGAGAGCCTGATAAAATGTGGTGCCTTTGATTGCATGAAGGCCTATAGGGCACAGCTTCTGGCGATATATGATAAGGTTATGGAGGGTGTAAATCACAATAGAAGAAGGAATATAGAGGGACAGCTGGGGCTCTTTGATATCGCAGAGGATTCTGCAAGCCTTATGCTGGAGGATACATTGCCCAATATAAAGGAGTTCAGTGAGAAGCTGAGGCTAAGCATGGAGAAGGAGGTTTTGGGACTATACGTCAGCGGACACCCCCTTTCAGAGTTTGAGGGGGAGCTAAAGCGGTATGTTACAGCCTATAGCCATGATTTTATGATAAATGAGGAGTCTGAGGAAATAAAGCTCAGGGATGGAGATAGAGTCCGAGTGGGTGGTATAATAGTCGACAAGATAACAAAGACCACCAAGAATAATCAAATGATGGCCTTCATAACAATAGAGGATTTATACGGTACAGTGGAATGCATTATATTCCCACAAACCTTTACGAGACACTCAGGGCTTTTGGAGAAGGATACAGCCATATTGCTGGAGGGTACTGTTAACATGAAGGAGGAGGAAAATACCAAGCTTTTGGTAAATTCCATCAGGCCCTTGGTGAAGGAACAGACAAATGCCATCAGCATAAGCATAAAGAATGATAGTGATTTGGCCTTGGTGGAGAAAATAAAACCGACACTTCGCCAATATCCAGGCAATGTGCCGGTGTATATTCTGCTGCAGCATCGCAAAAAAAAGCTCAGGGCAGAAAGAGATCTATGGATTAGATTAAATGATGAGCTTATAGATAATTTAAAGGGAGTTTTTGGTGAGGAAAATGTAAGCGTTAATCAGTATTAAACTTGGAGTGGGCAATTCTGGCGGAGGCGGCGGCAGCAATCCCTGCCACAAGGTCATCTAAAAAGGTATGTACCTGATCCTCAGAATTGTTCAGCTTCTCTAAAATACCGATTTTCTCCTTGTCGAGATAACCGAAATTAGTTAAGCCTATGCTGCCATATACATTGGTGATGCTGAGGGCTAGAATTTCATCGATTCCATATAAAGACTCATCATTTTCCAAAATTTTCTGAAGGGGCTCGGGCAATAGCTTGTTTTCAGCATACATGTCAAGCACTACACCTGTTAGAATTGCATGTTGAACCTCACGCTTGGCAAGAACCTTGTCAACGCTGTCCAGGCAGTCCTCAAGGCTGAGAACACCATAGCTGGACTGTAGGGTATGGACCAACTGAGCAATATCCTGCAGCGCCACACCCCTGTCGGACATAAGTTGAATAACAAAATTTTTCAAATTTCATCCCTCCGTTTGTAATATAATATAGATAAAAAAAGCAGGTATATGTTATAATATGAAATAGATTTAAATTGGGAACAATAAAATGATAAGGAAATTGCATAATTAAGATGAGTGGAATGTTTATACAATTTTTTGTATACTTAGCACATTACATTATTGACGATAAATAATATAGAAACTGATATAGAGGAGGCCTATGGATATGTGGACAGTCGTGTATATGGCAAATACTAAGCAGGATGCGGAAGTAATACAGAAGATACTGGTGGAAGAAGGCTTCTTAGTTAAGGTAAAACCTATAAGCAAGAGTAATGAAGAGGGAATAAGCGAGGTGCTGGTACCAAGATCAGAGGTGGAGGAAGCCCACAATATTTTGATGCAGCAGGGATATTAGTGTTTAGTACTTAGAACAGGCAAACCTTTGGAAGGGTTTTCCTGTTTAAAGATAGTAATAATCAATAATACAATGAGCGGGACTATATTTGTCCTACATGGCCAAAAAGGAGGAAGTTGTATGAAAACCATAGCAGTACTGACCAGTGGCGGTGATGCCCCAGGGATGAACGCTGCCATTAGAGCAGTGGTAAGAAACGGAATATACAAGGGCTGTAGAATAATCGGAATCAAGCAGGGCTATCATGGCTTAATTCACGGACAAATGACGGAAATGAATCTTTCCTCTGTTGCTGATATCATACATAGAGGTGGGACAATTCTCCAAACCGCCAGAAGCGAGGAGTTTATGACGGAGGAGGGTCGAAAAAAGGCCCTATATGCCCTTAAAATTTTTAATGTTGATGGGCTTGTTGTAATCGGAGGCGACGGCTCCTTCAAGGGGGCGCAAAAGCTTGAGGAGATGGGAGTGCCTACAGTAGGAATCCCCGGCACAATAGATAATGACTTGAGATATACCGATTATACAATTGGGTTTGACACAGCAGTTAACACAGTTATGGATGCTATAGGAAAGATAAGAGATACCTCCACCTCCCATGGCAGAGCCAACATCATAGAGGTTATGGGAAGGCATTGCGGAGATATTGCCCTTTATGCAGGTCTGGCGGGCGGTGCTGAAAGCATCATAGTTCCTGAGGTAGACTTCGACATCAATCAGGTTTGCAATAAGCTGTTAAAGGGAAGAAACAGAGGAAAGCTACATAGCATCATAATTCTGGCTGAGGGCGTGGGTGGCGCTATGGAGCTGGGGGATCATATAAAGGAAATGACCGGCATAGACACAAGGGTAACGATACTCGGACATCTGCAAAGAGGAGGCAGTCCAACCTTCCAGGATAGGCTGCTGGCCAGCAAAATGGGGGCAAAGGCAGTGGACCTGCTGCTGGAGAATAAGAGCGGTGTGGCCTTAGGCTCAAGGGGCATTGATCTGATTGAGGTTGAATACGATAAAGTATTTAACAAGGAGAAGGAGTTTGACATGGCTACATATGATTTAGCCAATATATTATCCATTTAAGGAGGCGAGGTTAGTATGAGAAAGACGAAGATAGTATGTACTATAGGCCCGGCTTGTGAGGAAAAGGAAATATTTAAGGCCCTAGTGAAAAACGGCTTGAATGTTGCCCGTTTAAATTTTTCCCATGGCAGCCATGAGGAGCATCAAAAGAGAATAGAGACAATTAAGGCAGTAAGGGAGGAGCTAAAGACTCCCATCGCAATACTTTTAGATACTAAAGGACCAGAAATCAGAACCGGAAAGTTTAAGGACCCAGAGGTGAATTTGGTTGAAGGCCAGGATTTTACAATAACCACAAGGGATATTCTGGGGGACGACACCGTATGTAATGTCAGCTATTCCGGTATTGCAAAGGATGTTAAAATAGGGGATCAAATCCTCATAGATGATGGACTTATAGGCCTTAGGGTAACCAAAATACTTAGTGATACCGACATCCTTTGTAAGGTGGAGAATGCTGGCGTTGTAAAAAATAACAAGGGCATCAATATACCAGGGGTAAAAATTAATCTTCCTGCCATCACCGAAAAGGACAAAGGTGATATAGAATTTGGAATTAGAATGGACATAGATTTTATAGCCGCCTCCTTTGTAAGAAAGGCTAGCGATGTTCTGGAGATAAAGAAAATTCTAGAGGACAATAATGCAGAGCATATTCAAATAATCTCTAAGATCGAGAACCAAGAGGGTGTTGAAAATCTAGAGGAAATCATAGAAATATCCGATGGCATCATGGTGGCAAGGGGAGACCTAGGGGTTGAAATACCGCCGGAGGAAATTCCACTGGTACAGAAGAGAATGATTAAGCTTTGCAATATAGCAGGCAAGCCGGTAATCACAGCAACACAAATGCTGGATTCCATGATGAGAAATCCAAGACCCACCAGAGCAGAGGTTACCGACGTAGCCAATGCAATATTTGATGGAACAGATGCCATCATGCTTTCAGGAGAAACAGCCGCCGGTAAATATCCAGTTGAGTCCGTAAGGATGATGGCCCAGATAGCCGGTAGAACAGAGGCCGCAATAGATTATAGGGTGCTACTGGACTCAAAGCTTATGGATAAGCAGATAACAGTTACCGATGCTATTAGCCATGCCACCTGCAACACCGCATTGGATTTAGGTGCTTCGGCCATCATAACCGCTACCTCCTCAGGCTATACCGCCAGAATGGTGTCAAAGTTTAAGCCGCAGGCCCCAATCATTGCAGCGACTGTAAGCGAAAGGATAAGAAGAAGGCTGTGCCTGAGCTGGGGTGTTGAAACCGTATTGACACAGCAGCTGCAATCCACAGATGATGTGATAGATATGTCGGTGGAAAGAGCGTTAGATAGTAATTTGATTAAGCGAGGAGACCTAGTTGTAATCACAGCCGGAGTTCCTGTTGGTGTGGTAGGAACAACAAACCTGATTAAGGTGCATATCGTTGGAGATGTGCTGGTGTCTGGTTCAGGAGTAGGTAAAAAAGCAGTTACCGGAAGAGTTTATGTTGCAGGTGAAAACGGAGCAGCAGAGGGCTTCACGGAAGGCGATATTTTGGTGACCTTTGCCACCGACAAGGAGCTTATTTCATTGATAGAAAAGGCAGGTGGTATCATAACCGAAGAGGGTGGCTTAACCAGCCATGCTGCCATAGTAGGCCTGCATTATGGCATACCAACAGTGGTAGGAGCTATTGATGCAACAAAGATATTAAAGACCGGGGATATCATAACGGTGGATGCCGCTACAGGCTTGATATATAGCGGTAAGACCAGAGTACTATAATATCCTTCGATTAACGGAATTTACAAAACTTTAATATACTGTTAACACATATGGCGCTAGTGTTTCATATAATAAAAATATGAAATCAATATTCCCCCTTTATATATTGATTTTTATATAGCTTTAAGCCTTAGTAGAAGAACTTACGTCCAGTAAGTTCTTTTCTTTTTTTAGTGAAAAGCTATATAATAGATATAATAATAAAAAATAGAGGAAATGGCATAAGAATGAGTGGTATAGCCCTAGGGACTGGCCGATAAGCTTTTAATCTTGTATAAACTAGAATATATATAACCGCTCATGGTAGTGTGCAACTTTCTCAATAAAGAACAGATAAGAGGAGGCTCCACATGAATATAGTAATTTTAGACGGATATACTCTAAACCCCGGGGACTTAAGCTGGGAGGGGCTTGAGGGCCTTGGCAACCTAAAGGTCTATGACAGAACCGCCTATGATCTAGAGGGGCAGCATAGGGTAAAGGAAAGGATTCAGGAGGCAGATATCGTCTTCACCAACAAGACACCTATAACGGCAGCAGCATTGGAAAAAGCCACAAGGCTTAAATACATAGGCGTGCTGGCTACCGGCTACAATGTAGTGGATGTGGCAGCCGCCAATGACAAGGGCATAGTAGTAACCAATATTCCAACCTATGGTACTGCTGCGGTTGCCCAAATGACCATAGCTTTGCTGCTGGAGATATGCCATCATATCGGACATCATAGCCAGGAGGTTAGTAAAGGGGCCTGGACAGTGAACAAGGACTGGTGCTTCTGGAATTATCCTCTAATAGAGCTGGCGGACAAAACCATAGGAATCATAGGCTATGGCAGAATAGGAGCAGCGGTGGGTCGAATAGCACAGGCAATGGGAATGAAGGTATTAGCCCACAATAGAACCCCGGATTTGAAGCTGGAAAATGAATACTTAAAATTTGTCCAGCTGGAGGAGCTTTTCGAAAAATCCGACGTCATTAGCCTTCACTGTCCCTTGTTTGAAAGCACCAAGGGAATGATCAATAGAGAGTCCATAAAGAAAATGAAGGATGGGGTCATTATAATAAATACCTCTAGAGGGCCACTGATAGTAGAGGAGGAGCTGGCGGAGGCTCTGAACAGTGGAAAGGTGGCGGCAGCGGCAGTAGACGTTGTTTCCTCCGAGCCCATAAAAGAGGATAATCCACTGCTGAGGGCAAAGAACTGCATTATCACACCCCATATTGCGTGGGCACCTATAGAGGCAAGAAAAAGATTGATGGATATAGCAGTAGAAAATTTAAAGGCATTTTTGGAAGGCAAGCCGATTAATGTGGTAAAATAAAAGGGTAAAGCTAAAGGATAATTATTATTGTAAAAAAATATATATTAAGTATGGAGGAAGTTATGACAGAAAATATTAGTGAAATTAGAGTAAGGTATGCAGAGACAGACCAAATGGGGGTAGTATATCATGGCAACTATTTCACCTGGTTTGAAATAGGCAGAACCTCCTTCCTGCGACAGCTGGGATATTCCTATAGGGAGATGGAGGAAAAGGGCATAATGCTGCCGGTAGTTAATGTCGCCTGCGACTACAAGGAGTCGGCAAAATACGATGACGAAATACAGATAAAAACCACCGTCAAGGAAATGAAGGGTGTAAGGATTACATATGGTTACCAGCTTTTTAGAAAGATGGATCAAAGGCTGCTGGCACAGGGAACCACCACCCATGCCTTTGTAGATAGCAGCTTCAAGCCTACCAATCTAAAAAAGCATCTTCCCGAATTACATGAGGCCTTAACAAAAATAATAAGTGAGGTGTAGCTATGTTATTTAAGCTCATAATGCTTTTTACCGTAGTTCCTATTTTAGAGCTGGCATTGTTGTTAAAGATAAATGAATATATCGGCTTGGGCTATACCCTGATGATTGTGCTTATTACAGGGGTTGTGGGTGCCTATTTAGCCAAAAACGAGGGCAGAGGAATTATTAAGAATATAAGGTATGAAATGAGCCAGGGAAGGATGCCCGGTGATGAGCTGATCAATGGGCTGTGTGTCCTGCTGGGGGGCGCATGCCTACTGACACCAGGACTCATAACAGACTGTATGGGCTTTATATTAGTGATTCCCTATACCAGAGAGATAATAAAGAGATATGTCAAGGGAAGGCTTAGATATATGCTGGAGGAGGGAACCTTTAAATTTATATATAAGAGATAGGATAAAGGGAGGATGAGCTGTGGAGACAAGGAGATTAGGAAGAGCAAATTTTGAGGTGGGAGTAGTTGGCTTTGGAGGTATTCCAATTCAAAGGCTTTCGGAGGCAGAGGCAGTAGATATCATAAGGCAGGCAGCGGCTGAAGGGATGAACTTTATAGATACCGCCAGAGGCTATGGGGACAGTGAAAGGCTGATAGGCCTTGGAATACAGGGGAATAGAGAGCATTGGACAATCGCCACCAAGACGATGGCAAGGACCTATGAGGCCATGAAGAAGGATGTAGAAATCAGCTTAGGCAATCTAAACTGCGGCACCATTGACCTGTATCAGTTTCACCTGGTAAAAACCAAGGAGCAATACGATCAGATAATGGGTCCAGACGGAGCCTATAAGGCCCTGCTGGAGGCAAGGGCAGAGGGTAAGATACGAGAAATAGGCCTTACCACCCATAGCGTAGACATGCTGGAGCTGGCTATAGAGGAGGGACATTTTGCAACCGTCCAATTCCCCTATAATGCAGTGGAGCAGCAGGCGGAGGCGGCCTTTAAAAAGGCAAAGGAAAAAAATATAGGGGTAATAGTAATGAAGCCGCTGGCTGGAGGAGCCATAACCAATGGAAATCTGGCAATACGCTTTGTACTAGATAATCCAAATATCAGTGTAGTGATCCCGGGAATAGATAAGCTGGAGCAGGTAGCGGAGAATGCTGCCTTGGGTAAAGAAATAAAGCTATTAACAGATGAGGAGCGTCAGGAGCTGAAGAAAATCAAGGCTGAGCTGGGCTCCAGATTCTGTAGGCGCTGTGGCTACTGCCTACCCTGTCCTCAGGAAATAGACATACCGACACAATTTTTAATGGTGGGCTATTTCACAAGATATGACCTGCAGGAGTGGGCAATGGAAAGATATAAGGCACTTCCTAAAAGGGCCTCAGACTGTGTAAAATGCGGTGTCTGTGAAAAACGCTGTCCATACGATCTGCCTATAAGAGAGATGCTGGATGAGGCAGTGGGATATTTAGGAAAATAAATAGAAAAAAATGTATATAATTTCATAAATTGTAGCATAATCTTAAATAGTTTTGAAAAGGCAATGAAGGCAAACTGATTCTAGAATATTTTAGAGCACATTTTCGGTGCTCGCTTTTTTTGTCCTTTTTTATTTGAGATCACTACTTTGCACTAAAAAAGAGAGCCCCGCAGGACTCTCAGCATTACTTTTCAGGATTGATATATATAGAAGGAACTATCGGAGCCCCTAATGGTATACCATAGCCAGTATAATTCGTAACCCCCTCCAGCTCAAATTGAACCGCTTCAACACCATCCAGGGAAGTAAAGGAATACAGCATTGCCTCCAGCATAAAATCTCTTTGGGCTGGCAAGTCCTGATATATGCTTGCAAAGGCTTCATTTAAGGTCAGTACAAGGGTGTTGTCCTCCATCCTGTGGCTGACCAGCTGTACCTCCTGAGGCACTGCAGCTGGCCTGCTATAGCTGTAAACATCATGTCCACCGACCTTCAGCATTTCAAACAGAGCATCTACAGAAGTGTTTGAGCTGACCTCTCTAGAGGTGAGAAGTAGTCTGTCGCCATCTGTGGTGCTGCCGAAGTAAAGCCTTGGCCATTCTAATGGGGCAACCGGCTCCTTCACATATAATTCATGGAAGCCAGTCTCAACTATTTTCCAATTGAAATAAAATTGAACATTATCCACCTCATTTATTGAGGTCAAGGAATGAACAAAGCTTTCATAGGCAATTTGAGAGGTGGTGGACTGAGTTTGAAATAAACCGATATCCGCAGGTAAATATACATTTGCAGTTCGCCCATTTAAGCCCAGCTGTGGAGCAGGAATAAAGCTTCCTGTTGGTATTCCAAGGCCTGCATCAGGACCCTTCAAAAGCTCGTCTACAGTTTTTCTCAAGGGCGTGGTGGTATAGGGAACAACCCTAGTCACGGGTATAAGATAATTATAATCATTATCTGGGAAGTATAATATTAGGGCGCTTTCTCTTCTGTCTATGCTCTGGAGAGCAGTTTTATAGCTGAAGTCAGTGTTAAAGATTATTGGGACGGATATTGCCTCAAGAGACATAAGATCGCTGACTGTTTTAATCTCAAGTGAATAGCTGCCGTTGGAAAGATCCAGCTTTTCCTGATTCAGCTCAAGGGAAAATTTAACCGGAGTATTTGGCGTTATGAAGGCCTCAAGCGGAGGCGTAATTTTAGCAGCATCGTCGTAGTTAATTGTCTTTACCAATCTGCCACCAGAATAAATATCCAATAGCAAAGGTTTTTCATTGAAATTAATTGGAATATGCCTATCGTTTGTGGTAAGAATAACCTCAACGCCGATGTTGTCTGAAGCATTGTCGGTTGTACTGACATCAATGGCTACAGAGGCAGCGGAGGGTGTGGCTAAGGAATCAAAATCAAAGGAATCGGCATATATCGGAATGCCGGAGGCGGTAATACTAAGAATTAACAACAAAACCAAGTTCCGTATTGCTTTCATTAAATCAACTCCCTATGCTTGTCCTATTTATATATTTATTATAAAATATTGTAAGGCATTGGTAAATGACAATCGCTCAACAATAAATGTCGAATTGAGTCGAATGGCATAGCAAAGTGGCAATAGAGGCCTTCTAAGGTCACATAATAGCGTATTGAGAGGAGAAGTTTTTTTATGGTGGAGAATAATAGGGTCTACGAGCTTAAGATAGATGATATGGGTCATAGCGGTGAAGGCGTGGGAAAAATCGAGGGTTTCACCGTCTTTGTAGAGGGGGGCCTGCCGGAGGATGTTCTAAAAATAAAGATCACACAGGTGAAAAAGAATTATGCCATAGGTAAGCTTCTAGAAGTAATAGCGCCAGCCCCCAGTAGAATAGAGGCACCCTGTTTTATAGCCCATCGCTGTGGCGGCTGCCAGATCATGCATATGGACTATCAGGCACAATTGAAAATAAAGGAAAAGCGGGTAGCAGAGACTATAAAGAGAATAGGCAAGCTGGAGCCCGTCATTCACCCAACTTTAGGTATGGAAAACCCCTATGAATATAGAAACAAGGCCCAGTTCCCAGTAGGAATGATTAAGGGAAAGGCAATCATGGGCTTTTATGAAAAGGGAAGCCATCAAATTGTAGACACTCCCTACTGCCATATACAGCATCCTATAAATGTAGAGATAGTAAATGCAGTGAAGGAGTATATGACCCAGTACGGCGTAAGTGTATACGACGAAAAAACAGGCAAAGGACTAATACGTCACTTGGTAACCAAGGTGGGCTATACCACCGGGGAGGTAATGGTGGTGCTTATCACCAACGGTAAAGACCTGCCCCATCAGCAGGAGCTAATAGAAGCCCTGAAGGAAAAGGTACAGGGACTAAAGAGCGTTATACAAAATGTAAACGAGAAAAATACAAATATCATCTTCGGAAGGGAAACCAAAACCCTATACGGATCAGACAAAATAGTGGATTACATAGGAGATTTAAAATTCAACATATCAGCCCAATCCTTCTTTCAGGTGAATCCCCTACAAACAAAGGTCCTCTATGAAAAGGCCCTAGAGTATGCAGGCCTAAAGGGAGAAGAAACCGTATTTGACATCTACTGCGGCATAGGCACCATATCTCTGTTCCTAGCCCAAAGAGCCAATAAGGTCTATGGGGTAGAGATAGTGGAGGAGGCCATAAAGGACGCAAAGGAAAATGCAGCCCTAAATAACCTTAGCAACACAGAATTCTACGCAGGAGAGGCAGAGGTAGTAGTACCAAAGCTATACGAAAAGGGCATAAAGGCAGATGTTGTAGTGGTGGACCCGCCGAGAAAGGGCTGTGAGGAAATTGTATTAGATACGATAGCTAATATGCAGCCGGAGAGGATTGTGTATGTATCCTGTAACCCAGCCACACTGGCCAGGGACTTGGCATATTTGGAGGAGAAGGGGTATAGGACTGTGGAGGTGCAGCCAGTGGATATGTTTCCGCATACGGCGCATGTGGAGGCTGTCGTGTTGATAGAGAAGAAGTAGGTTGAAAACAGTGACTTAGAAGGTTTTTGATAAAAATTTATAATGTAAATATGTTCCCTCAGACTAAGAGTTTGGGGGATTTTTACTTAAAGGGGGGGAGAAATTTCGCAAAACATATGGAGATTACGAAGTCACCATAGGTTTATATCATGGGTTTATTGACAAAGATAAACTTTAGTGATATTATTAGTAAAATTAATAATAAAAGCGAAGAAGAGAAGTAGTAAATATATAGGTATTGTTCAGAGAGAAGATGGTTGGTGCGAATCTTCACAATCCATATATTGAAGCAGTCTCGGAGCTTTGAACCGAAATAATTAGTAGGCTTCAACGGAAATCCACCGTTATCATAGGATATAGTATCGGTATTGTGAGTTACCCGTACTATTGAGTGCAGAGTTAATCTCTGAATTAAGGTGGTACCACGGATTATGAAAATTCGCCCTAAGCTTTCAAAGCTTAGGGCTTTTTTATATTATTTTTACGAAAGGAAGAGGATTATGACAGCGAATGAACTAAGAAAACTCTACGTATCATACTACAAAGAAAGGAGACATGAAGTAGCTGCAGCCGCATCGTTAGTTCCTGAAAATGATGCTAGTGTATTGTTTACAACCGCTGGAATGCAACCACTTATTCCTTATTTTTTAGGACAGGAACATCCATTAGGCAAACGGCTTGTGAATGTGCAAAGATGTGTAAGAACAGGAGATATTGAGGAAGTAGGTGATGATTATCACTTAACTGTTTTCGAGATGCTAGGTAATTGGTCCCTAGGGGATTATTTCAAAAAAGAAGCTATCTCTATGAGTTATGAATTTCTTACAGAGCAAATTGGAATACCTCCTTCAAAATTGGCAGTGACGGTTTATAAGGGAAATGAGAGGATACCTTATGATGCAGAAGCGATAGACACTTGGCTTGAATTAGGCTTAAGTAATAATCAAATTTTTTATTATGGGGATGATGAGAATTGGTGGGGACCAGCAGGAGAAACAGGACCATGTGGTCCTGATTCAGAAATGTTTTATGTAAATGATATACCTGGTTGTAGTGAAAACTGTGGACCTGCTTGTAGTTGTGGCAAATATGTTGAATTAGGTAATAATGTTTTTATGACATACTACAAGGACAAAGAAGGAAACCTGACTGAACTAGAGCAAAAGAATATTGATGTAGGATTGGGCTTTGAACGATTACTGATTCTAGCAAATAATCTTCAAAACGTATATGAAACAGATTTATTTGTGCCACTGATTAAAAGATTAGAAGAACTAAGTGGAGTTAATTATGACAAAGTTAATCAAAAGAGCTTCAGAATCATATGTGAGCATATTAGAGCTGCTGTATTTATTCTTGCTGATCACCAAAAGATAGTTCCAACAAATTCAGAACAAGGATACATACTTAGAAGACTTATTAGACGAGCAATACGTATGGTATATAAATTAAGTGTTGAAGAAAATATTATGCTTGAATTAGCAGAAAAAGTTATTGAAATGTATAATGAAGCATATCCAGAAGTCAAATCCTGTAGAAATCATATAATGGAAGAACTAAGAAAGGAATATATTAAATTCACTAAGACTCTACAAAGCGGCTTGAAAATGGCAAATAAGTATTTTGATGAATTAAAGGTTGGTGAATGTTTAGGTGGGGAACTAGCATTTAAATTATACGATACCTATGGATTTCCAATTGAGTTTACCCTTGAGCTAGCACAAGAAAAAGAAATTCTTGTTGATGTGGAAGGTTTTAAAACAAAGTTTGAAGAGCATCAGAAACAATCTAGAAGTGGAGCTGCTGGAAAATTCAAAGGAGGATTGGCAGAACATAACAGCAATAGTATTAAGCTACATACCGCTACCCATCTACTTAACAGTGCATTGCGGCAAGTTCTAGGTGATCAAGTTTATCAAAAAGGGAGCCATATAAATTCTGAGCGGTTAAGATTTGATTTTTCTTTTGATAGAAAGTTATCGAAAGAAGAAATAAGTCAAGTAGAAAGTATTGTTAATAAAGCGATTCAAGATAATCTTGAGGTTAAATGTATGGAAATGAATCTGGATGATGCTAAGGAAAGAGGAGCTTTGGGAGTGTTTGATTCAAAATATGAAGATGTTATTAAAGTATATGAAATTCCAGGATATTCACTAGAAATTTGTGGAGGCCCTCATGTTTCTAATACATCTGAACTGGGTTATTTTAAAGTTATAAAGGAGGAAAGTTCATCAGCAGGGGTAAGGAGAATAAAGGCTATTGTCAATCTAGACAAAGAAAAAAGATAATTTAGTGATAAGTCGAATAAAAAAACAGGGAAATTGATCGCTTTAATGTATGACCTTATGTAGAATGAGTGTTGTGAAGTGTCAGGACAAGCAGCTGAAGGAGTAAAATTAAGTATGTGTACAATTTTTAAAAAGCTAGGCCCTCCCTTTTTACGGGGAATGCCCCCTGGGGGAGCGCCTTATTTTTTCTGCGACATAATATCACCTTTCTATCAAAACCCATGTTGAGACCATAGCATTGATGTCAAGGGCAGAAAAATTGAATTGTTCAAAAAGTCCATAAACAAAGGGTTTCCAGACATTGAGTTTTTCTCGAGTAGCTATGCTGGAGTGACTGATGCATGGAAACCCTTTATTTTCAATGTTCGCGGGAACATATCAACTGCGCTGAATGTAGTAGGGGTTGAGTTGACAGGATAGATAACAGCCATTTTTGCAGGGTGTTTTCGCGTACTTGAGCTGACAGTGAATTGCTCATCTTGATTGTCTCCAAATTGCTAACACATTGCATCAAACCTATTTCAGTTATTTAGAGTTCGACGGATAAGAAACCATGTACCGGTACAAAGAGAACTTGTAAGACTGATATTAAAAGGTTTGTATCTATTAAAATATGATAACAGATTGATTTTTGATACTGGATGAAAATCAGACAACCAAATAGTGTTGTTGTAATGGGGGAAAGGGGGAGGTATACCTTAAAATAGGCAATGGCAGAAAATATATACATTTCATGTTGCTGCTTTGGTAAAATATTGATATGATTGTAGTAGAAGTTAAAGTGCTCGTACATCGGTACAAAGTAATACAAGCTGGCGGACATCAACGCGAAAGCAATATTGTGTCATCGATCGCTTTTAAATATTTAGCCGATTAAATTTCGATAGGAGAAATGTGATGAAAACCAGAGTTGATCTTCATTTGCATACCACAGCATCTGATGGTACGTGGACGAATGATATTTTGTTACAGAAATTAATGCAACATAACATAAAGATTTTTTCTATTACCGATCATAATTCCATTGAAAATGCATTAAAAATGAAAAATCAATGTCTAAATGAAGAGCTAAAATTTATTTTAGGAGTTGAATTGTCATGCAGTTATAAGCAAAGAGATTATCATATAACCGCATATGATTTTGATTCTTCCTCTTCTGAGTTGATTCAACTTCTTGAAACAAATCAAAGATTAAATGAAGAATGGTTTAATACTATCGTTCATTATGCTTCCAAAGTAACAAAGAAGTTTCGTATGGACGACTATAAAAATTATGAAAATGATTGTACTCGTGGTGGTTGCAAACCAATGAATTTTTTTCTAGATTTAGGTATTATTCAAAACTGGGAAGGTTTTTTTAAATATGTTGTTGAAAGTCAGGCAAAAGCACTTATGCCTGAAGCGCAAGATGTAATTGAAATTGTAAAAAAAGCAAATGGATATCCAGTTCTAGCACATCCATCTGAATATCTAAAAGGAATTCCTATGTCGCTTTCTGATTTGGAGGAGTGGTTTGATTTGGGAATAACGGGTATAGAATGCTTTCATCCATCAGTAAAAAGCCAACAAGACAATGAATATTATATAGATTTCTGTAAAAAGAGAGATTTAATGATTACTGGAGGATCAGATTGCCATGGTGATTTTGGACAACCAAGGTTTATTGGCAAACCCGAAGTAACCACAGACATGGTCCTAGTTGATTTTATAAAGTGATACGGTTGCCGACCAACTAACCGGGCTGACTCCCTATCATTTGGAGAAAAATTCTTGAACGACCCCCCTTTCATTCAGGGGGGTCTAACCTTACGCATCATAATAATTCCGCGTATCAGTATCACCTTTCTATCACAACACATGTTGAGTGCGTAGTACTTCTTTCCCACAAAAAAGCAGACACACATATCAACGTAAATGTGGAGTTTGGCGAGGGTGAAGGGAAAATTCCTGTGGGTAAGATTGTTGAAAAAGCAGAAGATTAGAGATCAAACGAAAGAGTTACCTATAAGATGATACAAGAGTATATAGAAAGTAAGTATGGTTTCAAAGCGCATACAGCTTATATCGCAGAAGTAAAAAGGGATTTTGGGTTGCCAATGTTTGATGCTCCAAATACTGTAGAGGAATTGAAAAATTCCAAAAAACATCCAACACCTGAAAAGGTGGAAGCAATAAAAGATGCGTTGAAGCATATTTTTAAAGAAGGTGAACTTGAAAAAAGTTCAGTGTGGGCAAAATTTGCCTACACTTCTTCTGACGGAAAAGATTATCAAGTTGACCATTATAATTTAGATGTAATTATTTCTGTGAGCTATCGCGTAAAATCCTTACTAGGTACACAATTTAGAATTTGGGCTAAGTAATGAATTATAGTAATAATAAGAGGTCCAATAACCAGCTTATATGTTATGTAAAATATTTACATAACATTTAGACAAATAGGAATTTATTGAGCAGACAGGCATAATTAAAAGCACAAAAACTGATCTTAGGTAAATTATAGGAGGTTTATAAATGAACAAAATAGTTAAGATTAG
>JBLXDM010000008.1:0-256984 GCA_048264125.1 Natronincolaceae bacterium | reverse complement strand
GTCCCATAAAAATATACTCCTCCTTCAGTAAACAGTTTTTTTTATTTAAACTGTCTACCATAAGGGGAGCATATCATTTCAATCACTTAGCCTTTTTTTGCGTTTTAACTAAATCTACAGAGCATTGCCGCCCCAACTATCCCAGCTTCATTTCCCAGCTCTGCCAGCACAAGCCTTGCAGAAGGCACATCCTTAAAAATCTTTATCTCCTCCACCTTTCCCTTCACTAGATTGAGCAGATAATCCCCAGCCTTGGAAACACCGCCACCTAGTGAAATTATCTCAGGATCAAGGGTATAAACCAAATTGCTGATACCAATTGCCAGATACTTCACCAGTCTGTTTACTGCCATTAGGGCTAATGCATCCCCTTCCTTTGCAAGGTCAAATATAAGCTTTGCGTTTAGCTCCTCCTCTTTACTAGCTGTATAGGCCTTTAGGGGCGAATCTGTCTGCTCCTCAGCAATGAGCTTTTTGGTGTAGTTAATCAAGGCCAGCGCAGAAGCAAAGGTCTCCAAGCAGCCTATCTTACCGCAATTGCATCTATAAAAATTGTCACCCACCACCATATGACCTACCTCCGAGGCCAAGCCATTGGTACCGCTGTAGATTTTTCCGTTTATTATAAAGCCTCCACCGACACCGGTGCCCAGGGTAATTAAAACTGAATTTGTTGTTCCCCTAAGGGAGCCAATTGAATATTCCGCTAGTCCTGCTACGGAGGCATCATTTTCCACATATACTGGTATTTTGAACTCCTCCTGTAGCACCAGCCTAAGTGGAACCTGTCTCCATCCCAGATTAACACATTCAAATACCCTTCCCGTCTGCTTGTCGGCTATACCAGGTATACCTACTCCTATGCCTAATAGCTCTTCAGATGATAGCCCAGAGGCCACCTCCTTGATTAAAGCAATTATATCCTGTACAACTATTTCAAAGGGTCTTTCTGCCTTGGTTAAAATGCTTTTCTGCTTTAGAATGCTGCCCTCATAGCTAACCAATCCAGCAGCAATTTTTGTACCTCCTACATCCACTCCAACATACATGGCATACTCCCCCTTATCCTACAAATTTAATTATTTTTCTTTCTTGAAGAGATATCGATCCACACTGCCGCCAGTAAAACCAGGCCTCTGACGATTAAACGCTGAGTTGTGCCAACGTCCAATAGCAGCATACCATTGTTGAGGGTAGCCATAACCAGTGCTCCTATTATAGCACCAATAATGGTTCCTTCTCCGCCCAAGGTACTGGTGCCACCTATAATGGCGGCTGCTATTACATCCAGCTCCATGCTTTGCCCAGCTGAAGCAGCTGCCGAGCCAACCCTCGCAGTAAAGATAATACCGCCGATGGCTCCTAAAATTCCTGAAGAAATAAATATCCATAATATCCTGTTTTTAATGTCTATACCTGAAAGCTTTGCAGCCTCCCTATTTCCCCCAATAGCATATACATGCCGTCCAAAGGTTGTCTTTGTGGTAATAAAGGTATATAATCCACCAATTGCCATTAATATCAGTATAGAATAGGGCAGACCTAAATACAATGCCATTATTATAAATACGATTGAAATCAGCGCAATGACTAAGGTCAGCTTTAAAATAAAGAAGGTCTTAGGCAATACATCAAAGCCGTAGCTAACCCGTTCCCTTCGATTCCTAAACTCAAAGAACAAATAGGCCGCAATAACTACAAGCATTATAATTATTGTTGTATCGTGGGGAATCATATCCCTTGGCGAGCTTTCCACAAATAGGGTTGGCAAATAGGATTGGCCAATTTTATTGAAGGTGCTGCTGGTGGCGGTTGTTTCACCCCTTGTTACCCCCAGCAAAAGACCGTTGCATATCATCATTCCCGCCAGTGTTACTATGAAGGCCGGTACATTTTTATAGGCCACCCAATACCCCTGCCATAGGCCAATCAAGGCTCCGGCCATCAAGGTTATTAGTATTGCCGGGGCAATGCCTAGACCATATCTTGCCTGTAGGATGGCTGCAATAGCTCCTGTTAAGCCGACAACAGCACCTATAGATAAGTCTATGCTTCCTGCGACTATTACCAGCACAACTCCGCAGGCCAGCACAGCTATATGGGCCGTCTGAAGAAACAGAGTGGACAGATTCCTAGGGGTTAAAAATACGTCGCTTAGCATGGAAAATATAAGCATAATGCCAATTAAAGCAATAAACATGGTGTATTGTCTGATATTATTTTTTATTGACAGCTTTATGATATCAAGGGCCTTCTTGTCCTTTTCCTTTTGTTCAAAATCCTTGTCTGCCTTTATGTTATCTATCATATTACCTCCACCTCCTAAAATAAATACGATTAATGCCCTCCGCCGGTGGCAAAATGCATAATTTTCTCCTGATTTGCCTCTCTCCAGTCAAGCTCTGCCGTGAATTTTCCCTCATGCATCACCAGTATTCTATCACTTATGCCTATAATTTCAGGCAGCTCTGAGGATATAATAATAATACTTACACCTTCATCTATAAGGTCATTCATAATACTATAAATTTCATTTTTTGCCCCAACGTCTATACCCCTAGTGGGCTCATCCAAAACCAGAATCTTAGGACTAGCCATCAGCCATTTAGAAATAACCACCTTTTGCTGATTTCCTCCGCTAAGATTTCTGGCCCTCTGCTCCAATGAAGGGGTCTTTATCTTTAGAGCCTTAACAAAGCTATTGGCAACCTTGATTTCTTCATTTTGATTTATCCCCTTCAGGCCTGCAATCTGCTTAAGGCTGGCAAGGGTTATATTCTCTTTAATATCCATCATTAGAACCAGACCATTCTTTTTCCTGTCCTCAGATAAATAGCACAGGCCATTTTTTATAGCATCCCTGGGCTCCTTAATTTTTACAGCCTTATCCTCAATTTCTACCTCACCGGATATCTTCTCTCCATATGCCCCAAAGAGGCTCATCATCAGCTCGGTTCTTCCTGCCCCCATCAAGCCCGCTATACCTAAAATCTCACCCTTTTTAGCCTCAAAGCTAACGTTATCGATCTGTTTTTTATCCGGCACCTCAGGATTATATACTGTCCAATTCTTAACCTTCATTACTGTTTCACCGGGAGTATGGAGCTTTCTAGGAAACAATTGCGTAATCTCCCTGCCCACCATTCCGGTAATAATCCTGTCCTGACCTACTTCAAGGTCATTGTCAAAGGTCTCAATCGTCTTACCGTCTCTAATTATTGTAATTCTATCAGCTATAGCCTTTACCTCCTTCAGCTTATGGGAGATATATATACAGCTGATGCCTTCCTGTTTAAAGCGTCTGATTATATTCAGCAGATTTTCACTGTCATTTTCGTTTAAGGCGGCGGTGGGCTCGTCTAATATTAATAGCCTTACATTCTTAGAAATAGACTTAGCTATCTCCACCAGCTGCTGCTTTCCAATTCCAAGATTTAATACCTTCGTATCTGGGCTGTCACTAAGGCCGACCATTTCCAATAGTCTTTTAGTTTCCCTCATAGCCTTATTCCAATCGATAATTCCACCCTTATTAAACTCATTTCCCAGATATATATTTTCACATATGTTCATCTGCTTTACCAAGGCCAGCTCCTGATAAATGATACCTATACCAGCTGCTTCACTCTCCTTTGTGTTAGAAAACCTCTGTGGCTTACCCTCAATTATAATTTCACCCTCATAGCTTCCAGAGGGATATACTCCGCTTAGAATCTTCATTAAGGTAGATTTACCGGCGCCGTTTTCTCCAACCAAGGCATGTATTTCTCCTGCCTTCACCTTTAGGCTTACTCTGTCCAATGCCCTTACTCCCGGAAACTCTTTTATAATATCATTCATTTCCAATATATAATTACTCATCAGCAAATCCCACCTTTCTAAAAAGAGAGGAACAACCTAAGCCATTCCTCTCCATGCCAATGAAATTTTTACAATGTTACTTTAAGTCAGCCTCAGTAATATAACCACTGTCCACAAGAACCTCTTGAATATTGTCAGCTGTAACAACAGTTGCCTCTAATAATACTGAAGGAACATCAATTTTTCCGTTTTCAACTGCACCATTTGTAGAAACGCTTTCGCCCTTAGCTAATTGGATCGCTACTTCTATGGCAGCCTTGCCAAGATCTCTTGTATCCTTGAAGATAGTCATAGATTGTGTACCATCAACGATTCTCTTTGCAGCAGCCTTTTCAGCATCCTGACCTGTAATAGGCACCTGACCTGCAAGACCTTGAGCAGCAAGAGCCTGAATAGCAGCCCCGGCAGTACCGTCATTTGGTGCTAATATAGCGTCTACTTCATTGTTGTTGGCAGCTAAAGCAGCCTCAACGATCTTAAGTGCATTTTCAGGAACCCAGTTCTCTACTGCTTGCTCAGCTATTACTGTGATTTTGCCTGAATCTATTAGGGGTTGAATATATTTCATAGCGCCCTCTTTGAATAGCTTAGCATTGTTGTCTGTAGGAGCTCCTGACATAAGGATGTATTTGCCCTCAGGAACCTGCTCTGTAATGTATTTACCTTGAAGCTCACCAACCTTAACGTTGTCAAAGGATAGGTAAATATCCAGCACATCTGTGTTTGTAATCAAACGGTCATAGGATATTACAGGAATTCCCTCTTGTTTAGCCTTATCCACTAAGGACGCAGCCGCTGAAGCATCATGCGGTGCCAAAATCAATACGTCAATGCCTTGAGTAAATAATGCCTCTACCTGGCTGATTTGCTCCTGCATATTGGCATCGGCAACCTTAACTATCAATTCTACGCCTAATTCCTTAGCAACCGCTTCCATCTTTTCCTTATCCCTTACCCATCTTTCCTCTCTCTGAGTAGGTAGAGAAAGACCTATAGTTATCTTTTCTTCTCCTTCAGGCGCTGCAGCCTCCTCTTTAGGCGTGCAACCCACAAATGCAGTAAGCAGCATAATTGTAACTAATAATAAAGCAAATACCTTCTTCATCTTTATTCCCCCTTAATTATTTATATGATTAATCCATAAAGGATAACCAAAATTGACATCGTTTTCATAGTAAGGATTTTTTTAGAGCCTCAGCTCTACACCATTTGCCTATTATAACTTTATCTATAAATTCAATGTCTGATGACAAATTGCCTCTGTAGCTTTTTACTATCTACAGTTGTATTTTGATTTGAAAACCCATACGGCGAAATAAAAGGGGAGTTTTTTAAGGGCAAAAAAAAACAGACCCCTTTAATGGGTCTGGCGTGTCAGCGGGACGCTTTGTTTGACACCCTAAACTCCTAATGTGCATCAATAATGTTATTTATATTTTGCATAGTGTTTTTGAAATCCTGTATTGCCTGCAATATATCCTCTCCTGTTACACTTCGATTATTTGTGCTTCTTGTCTTTGTATGCTAAATTGCCAAAAAAGGCTAAGAATACACCCCCATATACTAAATAACCGGTAAAGCCAGGCAATGATTGGTTTAAAAAATACGTGAAGGCTACAGCTATAATCAGACCTAGGCTACCCAGAAAGATACCTGTTTTAGAAATAATATTCATTCTATACCCCCCTTGACAGTCCTGCAAATGCACACGTGTCAAACAAAGCGTCCCCTTGGCACCCTTGGCAGGTTTAAATATAGTATTGCGCCTGTGTATTATACATCCTTGCATACTCCGATTGGTTGTTTTTCATTAGCTCCTCATGGCTGCCATACTGAATAATTTCTCCCCCGTCAAACACGGCAATTTTATCACAGAATTTACAGCTGGATAATCTATGGGAAATGTATATTGCTGTCTTTCCTCCAATCAACTGATTAAAGCGGTTATATATTTCATATTCTGCAATAGGGTCCAATGCTGCTGTGGGCTCATCTAAAATAACTATCGGAGAATCCTTATACAGAGCCCGGGCTATAGCCAGCTTTTGGGATTGTCCGCCGGAAAACTCAATACCCTCCTTATCAAAGTTTTTATAAACAGAGGTATCCATTCCCTTCTCCAGTGCTTCGATGTCCTTCTGTAGTCCAGCTTTATTCAGTATTTCCAGCACCCTTGAGTCCTCAGCTGCCTCCTGCTGCTCCAGTGTGATATTCTCCTTTACTGTAAAGGCCAGCAGCTTATAGTCCTGAAATACCACCGCCATAATTTTCATATATTCCTGATACTTAAATTGGTTTATATTGATCCCATTCAGCAGTATTTCTCCCTCCGTCGGTTCATATAATCGGGTCAGCAGCTTTATAAAGGTAGTTTTGCCTGCTCCGTTCAAGCCCACCACTGAAAGCCTTTCCCCCTTGTTGATTATGATAGATACGTTCTTCAAAGTATATTTATCACTTCTGGGGTACTTAAAGGAGACATTTTTAAATTGAAGCACATAATTATCCAGCGGAATCATGTCAAGGTCACCGATGGAATTTTTATTTTCCAGTCCCTCAAACTGCATAAATAAATCGAGATACCTGCAAAGCTGATTGATTTCTATAAAGGTATTTACAAAGGTGATAATCGAGGTGCAAAAGCTGCTGGTGGCACCGGCATACATAGCGAAATTTCCTATTCCCATGGAGCCTGTGAAAACACTATAGGTCAAATATCCATATACTAAGGTCATTTGAAATTGGAGGTTTATATTGCTTATACCGTTATATCTACCCACCTGCTCATAATGCTTTGAATATACCCGGACAATCTCACTGGTAAAGCCCTTTGATTTTTTCATTATCAGGGGTGATATATCATAAAGCCTGATATCCTTCCCCAGCGAAAAATCCGCCGTCAGTGTACCGAAATATCCAAAGGCCCTATTCCCCGGTATGGAGGATTGACCCGCCACATACCTGAGCTTTTGAATGATATCAAATATTTTTGTGTTCAATGCAACTATAATCAGAATAACAATGATCAAAAGCGGATTTAAGGTAAGTATGATGGCGGCTAAACCAAGGATGGTAATGGCCTGTGAAACCATGATGGCAAAGCTCTCTACAAGCCTGAAGATGGCCCCTTCATTGTATACCGCAAACAATGCCCTCTCCTTCAAGTCCAGTATCTCGGGATTTTCTACACTTTCAAAATCCATGTCCATTATTTTTTCTCCTATAACCAAATCCAGCTTATAAATTAAAGCATCATTGACAATAGGGACTCTCTTCTCAAACCATTTATTTATTATGTTTAGTAAAAAATTCCCTGTTATCAAAGCTCCTATCAAGGGGACAAAGGCTTCCACTCTTTGCTGACCCAAAAGCTCATCGATAATATATTTCGGTATTATGATATTTATAAAGGGTGTTATGGCTTTAAAGAAGGAGGAAAGCAGCAGCGTTGGTATGTATTGCTTATAGACCCTATGTGTAAGCTTTAGGAAATAATGCAATATCCTCAGGCTATCCTTTATACCGTAATTATCCTCTTTTTTCATCCTCCTACGCCTCCTTTGCCAACTGCTGGTCTCTATAATATTGTGCTTGCAGATTAAACATATCCGCATATTTCCCCTGTAGTTTTAATAGCTCCTCATGGCTGCCATATTCTACAATCTCTCCCTTTTCAAAAAAAGCAACTGAGTCACAGAAGCGGGTGCTGGACAATCTATGGGATATATAAATTGCAGTTCTACCGCCTATCATTTCGTTGAAGCTATTATACATGTTGTATTCTGCCAATGGGTCCAGAGCTGCAGTTGGTTCATCCAATATGATTATCTCACCGTTTTTATACAGGGCTCTAGCTAAAGCAAGCTTCTGGTTTTCTCCACCGGAAAACTCAGTTCCGTATTGGTCCAGCACCTTCAGAACACTGGTATCTAAGCCCTTGTCTAAGGTTGATATCTTCTCCTTAATTCCTGCCTTTTCAATAGCTGACAGAAGCCTCGACATCTCATGAACCCTATCAGAAAAGGTTATGTTTTCCGCCACCGTAAAGGCAAACATTTTTATCTCCTGAAAAACTACTGAGAAGAGCTTAAAATACTGCTCCTCATCAAATTCCGTTATATTAATGCCATTCAGTAGAATTTCTCCCTCTGTAGGCTGATAAAGACGGGTCAGTAGCTTTACAAGGGTTGTCTTTCCTGCACCGTTTATTCCTACTATAGCCAGCTTTTCTCCTGCCTTTATTTTTAAGGAGAGCTTTTTAAAGATATAAGCCTCGCTATTGGGATATTTAAATGAGACCCCCTTCAGCTCCAGCTCATAGGGTTTATTCTCGGGAATAGCCCTTTTACCCTTCTTTATATCGTCATCCTCAATGTCTAGAAAGTCTCTGAAATCATTCGTGTACTGGCAGCTGATCTTTATGAAGGCGATATCCATAAGGAAGGTATTCATCCATGTGGCAAAGCCGCTGATGGCAGCTGCATACATGGTGAAATTACCAATAGACATACCTCCTCTTATTACGTTATAAACCAAATAGGTATATACAATTCCTTCCCTCAGCAAAAGCATAAGGGAGTCCACCAGCGATGCCTTAAAGAGCTTTGACTGCACCGCCTCCGCTACTTCCAGGCGTTTTTCGTCAAGGTGCTTCTTTTTTTCCACCAGCATAGGCTTCAGTCCGTATATCCTAATATCCTTTCCATATTGAAAATCTGACATCGTACTACCCAGATATCTGGATTTTCTTTCGTACTGTGAAAGCTCATCCTTTCTGCTGCGTTCATACTCCTTGGCTCTGAGGGTAAGATAATAATTTATAAGCACATTTACTGCAAGATAGGCTAATATAAAGGGATTCAATATAAATATTATAGTCACATAGCCCAAAAAGCCTATTAGGCTACCAAAGATATTAAAAAGCTTTTGCAGTATCCCCCCAATGCCATTGTAAGGATTATGCACCGTCCGCCATGCCTGCTGAATGCTATTTAGAATAACAGGATTTTCAGTATGCTTGAAGTCCATTGCCATTGCCTTCTCATTCATCATATGAATAAATTGAAATCGAATATTGCTCATCTTCATTCTATAGGCCCCTATGAGATAGGCTGTAAAATAATTGGCTGTTCCAGAGGCAACCAAGGCTGCAATAAGGACTCCAGCCAATATTTCCATTCGCTTTGGCCCCAGCAGCTCGTCTATTAAAAATTTGGGTGCAAATACCCATATGAAGGGAGCAGCTGCCATAAAAATTGAATGGAAGCCGATGGTGGTGAATACTCCCTTATCCCAATTCCAAATATTCCTTAGTACGAAGATCAAGTTATCTAAGATACCCCTTTTAGCCCTTCCCACCACAGCCTTTGTTGCCATCCTATATTCCTCCCCCTGATTAGCGATATAGCCTTAATTATACCAATTTATGTAATATTTTTCTAGTTTTATTATTTTTTTCCTATAACACGTCAAGGGGTCGCTTTGTTTGACTTGATATATCTTTCCTCCAATACTTTAATAACTACATGTTCCCTTAAAAGCATTGAGTTTACAACATTTCAGTTGTATAGAAATAGCTACGTGCCAAACAAAGCGTCCCCTTGACAGCTAAAGCGTCCCCCTGACACCTAAAAGGAGGGGCAAATGCCCCCTCCTTTACTCATTGGAATTTCGATATACCTTATCCCTCATATGAAAGCCGTCCTTAATTATTGTAGTCTCCATATTATTGATATCTACTGCTATTGGCTCCAGCACATAGTATGGAACAAAGTATCTTCCGTCGTATATGGTATCATGGATTTCAATTCTCTCTCCCTTTGCCAGCTGTATTGCCAGCCTTGCGGCTACATCCGCCAGCTTTTCTATGGGCTTGTAGACCGTCATTAGCTGTGTGCCCTCTACAACCCGCTGGCAGGCCACAAGGTCTGCATCCTGACCCACCACTATCGTATCCCCGGCCAATCGCCTCTCCGACAGGGCTTCTATAACGCCTTCCGCCAGTCCGTCATTACCGGCTATAACGGCATCTATCTTCACCTGCTTTTGCAGCAGCTCGTCGGTTACCTTGTAGGCATATTCCTTCATCCAATTGGGGGCCCATTCCTCCGCTATCAGATTGATGCTTCCCTCCTGAAGCCGTTCCTGCAATACCCTATCATAGCCCGCCTTGATCATTTTGGTGTTATTGTCGGTTTCTGCGCCATTAATAATCAATAGATTTTCTCCCACCATATTTTCTACTGCCCATTGAGCCATCAGCTCTCCAACGGCTATGTTGTCAAAGGAAATATACACATCCACATTTGAGTCAAAGACCAGCCTATCATAGGAGATTACCTTTACCCCCTGTTTCTTAGCCAGTTCTACAGCCGTAGCAGCCTTTTTATTGTCATTGGGAACAATAATCAACACATCAATATCCCGTTCCAATAGATATCTCACCTGCTTTAGCTGGTCCTTGTCATCGTTGTTGGCATTCTGAACTATTATGTCGGCCCCCAGCTCCTTCAGCTTTGCCATCAGGATATCCCTATCCTTTATCCAGCGTTCCTCCTTCAATGTTCCAAGGGAAAAGCCTATTTTTATCTTATCCTCAACAATTTCAACTTCGCCTTTGCTATTACTGCCAGTGACCTCCTTAGGCCCTCTGATGATCCGATAGACCAGTAATCCAAAAACAATAATCAATACAACCAGAAGACATCTCTTTATTATTTCTCCCAGCTTCATCATATCACCTCTTGGGATAGATTTACCCTGTATTCCGTAGGGGTTATTCCTGTAGTCTTCTTAAATATCTTGCTGAAATAGTTTGGGTCGCTATAGCCTACGCTGTAGCAAATGCTCTTTATGCTGAGGGTAGGGTCCTTCAGCAGCTCCTTTGATTTATCCACCCTTAAATCCGTCAGATAATCTATAAAATTTTTACCTACAGCATCCTTAAAGAACTTGCTGAAGTAATGATAGCTCATATTAATTTCCTTAGCCACACCATCAAGACTTATATCCTTATCGTAATTATGATTGATATAATCAAGAGCCTCTGAAATCAATCCACTGAGCTCTCTTTCCCTATAGCTTTGAAAGCCGGATACCATGCTCTTGAAATAATTAATAAAGCTTATCCTCAGCTCATTTATATCCTTTGCCTTAAACAAATAGGTCAGATATGAATCGTCGGTGATATCGTTTTCTTCCACCTCATAGGGAATGGTTCTCTTTACAACAATTACCATCTCAATTAATTTTGTCTTTATATTGTCTATGTCCTCCATGTAGTTTATGGAAAGCCATCGGAAGATTTCTTCAAATATCTCAAGGGCACCTACGATATCCCCCACCAGTATTCTTTGTATCATAAGCCTTTCATTGTTTAAGGGATAAGCCGGAACAGGACGCCTATTTAGCTGAATATCCTCAAAATGCGTGACTGTCTCCTTCTCACCAAAGGAGGCTGCCATATAGGCCTCATCACAGGATTTTGTAAAGCTCTCAATAGGATAGCACTTTCCTACGCCTATTTTATAGCTGAAGCTTATTCTTCTATTAATCCGTTCCGTCAGCCTTGTAGCCATCTCGATAGCATTATTTCTAATTTCATATATATCGGCATTCATATCCGCAGGAATATAGGCCACCAGCCTATCAAGCAGAGGCGGGCCTATTAAGCAGGGCACCATACATTTAAGCTCCTCGCTAAAGACCTCATAAAATTTATGTCTTTGAATGCTGTTTTTTAGATGCTCCTCCTTTATTTCGCTTTCCAGCTCCTCCACCAAAGTCATAAATACATAGCCGTATTTTATATTCATATTGAATATCTCCTCATAGAAGGCCAAATCCTTAATCACTCTGCCGTTAAAGAGCTGCGAATAGATAAACTGCCCCTCCATATGAGGAATTAATATATTTATACGCTCCTTAAGAGCTATTTCCCGTTGTATTGCCTCTCGTCTGCCGTTTATCAGCTGTGACAGCTGCTTTAGGGTATCTATAAGCTTATTCTTATTCAAGGGCTTAACAAGATACTCCTGCACCCCAAGGTTAACTGCATCCTTAGCATATTCAAAATACTCATGGGCTGTAATTATAACAAAGCAAATATCCTGATGGGTCTCCTTAATCTGCTTTATTGCTTCTATTCCATTTATACCGGGCATTCGGATATCCATTAATATGACATCCGGCTTTAGGTATAAGGCCTTTTCTATAGCCTCCCTACCGGAGCTGGCTGTCCCCACCACCACAGCATCAGCTATGAATTTGTCAATTACAAATTGAATCGATTCGATAACTATAGGCTCATCATCTGCTATCAGTAATTTAATCAAGCGCCTTCACATCCTCACTAAATGGAATTTTCAGCATTACCTTAGTCCCTAGACCCACTCTGCTGTCGATTTCTATAACATCATTTATAGCTGCAATATTGTAGAACAGCTTCAATCGATTTATTACATTCTGCATTCCTATTCCAGAAACATGCTTTTTATGTAGGGCTGAATCTGTCTCCGACTCTATAATTGACCTTACTCGGGCCTCATCCATTCCCATGCCATTGTCTCTAACCTCGATAATTATTTGCTCTGGCGTTTTTCTGATGCTCAGATGAATCTCACCCTGCTTTTCCAAATCCTCAAGCCCATGTATATACGCATTTTCCACAATGGGCTGTATTATAGTGCAGGGCACCTTTACCTCCAGCAGACTGTCGTCTACCGCAACAAAGAAGTCTATTTTACTACCAAATCTGGTCTTGAGAATGTACATATAGTTTCTCACGTTTTTTATTTCATCAGAAAGTGTCACCGGCTCCTCCAGCTTTCTAAGGTTGTATCTGAATAGCTCTGCGGTCTTTTCAATTAGCTCCGATGATCTGTCGGCCCCCTCCATCATAGCCAGCTGTGAGGCTGCATTAAGGGTATTGAAAAGGAAATGGGGGTTAATCTGGGACTGTAGGGACTTCAGCTCCGCATCTTTCAGAAGACTCTTCATCTTGAGGTTTTGCAGCTCCTGCTCCTGCAGCTTCTTTTCTATTTCCGCTTGATATTTTATCTCGTCTATATGATTCCTTATATTTACCACCATTTTATCAAAGGCCTTGGTTAATATGTTGATCTCGTCATTGGATTCAATCTGAAGGGGTTCAATATCATAAATTCCATTAGATACCCGCTCCGCCGATTGAGAAAGCTGTATTATCGGTTTTGTCAGCTTATAGGTGAAAATCACCACCAGAAAAATATTGAATATCACAGAGCCTATGATAATTACCAGGTTTGAATAGCTGATAAAGGTCATATTTGTATTGAGGGCTTCATATCTAAAGGAGCCCTTCTGAAGCTTATCATTTAACAAATTATTGATATATAGCTTTATATACTCACTAATCTCATTGGAGCGGGTGAAATGCTCTATATATTCACTGCTTATCCTCTCCCTTTTGGCCCTTACCGCATCGTCGGTCTCCAATAACAGATTATCTATCATGAAGCCTATATTCTTCAGCATCATGCCCTCCAGCTCCAAAACAGCCTCTCTTGGTATTTCCAGACCCTTCGCCTGCAGGTGGTTATACGATGTATAGTAGTTAAGCAATGCCTCCGAGGACTTTGTCGAAAGATATTCCTCCAAGCCCACCATCAAACTGTTGACATCATTATTTAGCTCGTTTAGGTATACATAATCAGTGATAATGGTGTTCAGCTTTACCAATACAATCTTGGCATTATAATAGGAAAAAAGGCTGGTTATTCCCAGCAGCAGTATGATTATCAAATAGTACATTATAAGCTTTTTTCTAATACCGGTAAACCTATACATGCTTTTCATGTCATCACCTTTTTATCGGACTTTATTTTCAAATTCCAAGAGATTTTCCTCTGTTATTACCTTAACCCCTGTATCTATAAAGGTGGAGGCGTTGTTGTCCTCCTTTATATCCACCAATGCCTTCAGGCTTTCATAGCCCATTTTATAGGGATCGCTCATTACCGTACCATATATAATTCCATTCCTTATATATCTCAGTATATTCGTGGTATCACCATGACCCACCAAAACCACCTCTCCTACTCTATTCTGGTCTACTATTAGCTGGGCCGCCCCCAAAGTATCTACAGAATTGGTAGTCAGTATGGCATCCACCTCGGGATAATCCTTAATAATCGTCTGAGATATTTCTTCTGCGCTCAATATCCCCATCTGAGAGCTAAAGATTTCCACTACCCTCATATTGGGATAATCATTTATTGTGCTTAAGAAGCCGTTGAGCTTCAAATTTTCACTGACGGCATCCTTTTCCAGATCACTGCTGACGATCACAGCTATATTGGCCATCCCACTAGTTGCCTTTATCATAAGCCTCGCAGCCTCCTTCCCCAGCAGAAAGCTGTTGGTTCCGACAAAGGTGCTGCGGTCGCTGTCATTGGCATCGGTTTCTATGGTTACAACAGGTACCCCTATACTATAGGCCCTATTTATCTGCTCATTAAAATCAGCACCGTTGGCTACATGAGTAATAATGCCATCAACCTCCGACAGTACGGCTATATCAAGAAACATAAGCTCCTCCTGAGGATTGTTGAATCTCGGAGAATTAAACTCTACGCCTACATTGAAATCCTTTGCAGCCCCCTCAACCCCTAGCCTTACCTCCCGCCAGAAGGGATCTACTGAATTTTGTCCTATAAAATAGAAGTGGTATTGGGGCGTTGCCTGGAGGACATCTGCCTCCTCCCTTTGCAGCCAATATAATGTAGCGGCAGCGGCTGTACATAGAATTAATAGCATTATTAATATATTGTTAAATGAAATACTTGCTGGTTTTCTTACAGGCTTCATCCTCTGCCCCTCCTAATAGCGATATCAATATTATTTTAGCATTAATATATTTTCAACAAAGAATGTACATTATCCTGCTGGATTAGGGAAATATTGGCTAAGGCATTATTATTGCTTATTATTTGTAAACGATAAAAAACCAGCCTAGGACGCTCCCATGCCGGTTTTTAAAATATTTACTATTTACTTTTTATTTTCTCCCGCTATTGACAATGAAGAAATCTTTAAAGATGGTGACCCAGTGTAGCTGCTGCCGGGAATAGCAAACTCTAGGTCATCGCCAATGACTATGATATCCTTAAGCAGCTGATAAAAGTTGCCTGCAACAGTAATTTGATTCAGGGGCCTTTCTATGACTCCACCCTTGACGCAATATCCGTCGGCTGCCAAGGAAAAGTCCCCCGATACAGCATTTGTACCTGAATGCAGCCCTTGGAGCTGAGTAATGATGATACCCTCCTCCATAGATTGAATCATATCCTCATAGCTGTTGGCACCGGACCTTATGTAAAAATTGGTGGGGGCGATGCTAATTATTCCCTTGTAGGAGCTTTTATATCCATTTCCGGTGGGCTCCACCCCATCCTTCCTGGCGGTCTTTAAATTGTGCAGCAGACTTTTTAGGAGACCGTCCTCAACGATGACATTTTTTCTGGTGGCAACACCCTCACCATCAAAGGAGGAGCTTCTAACCCCCTCCTTTAAATGGGGATTATCTACTATTCTAACTATGGGGGCCGCAATAGCCTCTCCCAGCTTGTTCTTTAGCAATGACCTGCCCTTATGTACGTTTTCTGCCGAAAACACCCCTGAAAAGGCCTGCAAAATTTCGGCGGCGGCGGTATTTTTAAGTATCACCTGGTAGCTTCCACTTTCAATAGAGCTGGCACCAATATACGACAATGCCTCCTCCACCAGCTGGCGGGCCAACTCCTCATAATCAAATTTCTTGAAATCCCGCTTGATTAACAGCTTAGAGGCGCTTTTGATATCCTCCTCCTGCTGTACCACTATAGAGGCGTATACCACCATATTATTGGTTTTCTCTGCTTTAGCTAGGCCCTTCGTATTAAAGAGCATTGTTTCAGATTCATATTCCTCCAGCATGCAATAGTTTACCTGCTTTACCCTTGGGTCTAGGCTCAATATTTCCTTTTCCAGCTTCAACAAAAGCTCTGTCTTTTCATCTGCTGTCACCTTGCACAAATCGTCTGAAAAGTAGTCCACCCTTTCATATATGGGAGAACCCCCAAAGATTTCCTCCACCTCGCTGCTGTCTATCATTTGCGCATTCATTTTAGCGCCTTCTATAAGCGTATCTATAGAGGTTTCATCCACCTTTTCAGTAAAGGAATACCCCATTTTATCATTGTATATGCCTCGTAGGCCCATACCGCCATCTACGGCTATGGAATAATCATCCACCTCGCCCTCGAAGACGCTGCAGCTGAACTTCTTATTGCTCTCATAATGAAGCTCCATATCTCCAAAGCCCTCTTCACTACCCTTTTGAAAAATCAAGTCTCTAAGCTCCTGAATATTCATGACTATTCCTCCCTTCTTCCACCTACGGTTATTTCCTGCACCCTAAGGGTAGGCTGACCTACATCGGTTGGTATAGAGCCACTAGAGGAGCCGCACATGCCCTGCCCATAGCCTAGATTATTGCCCACCATATCTATTTTTTTCAAGATGCTTGGTCCATTGCCAATTAGGGTTGCCCCCCTAACTGGAGTGGTTATTTTTCCGTTCTTGATCAGATAGCCCTCCATAACAGCAAAGTTGAAATCTCCTGTTGCAGGGTTAACTGAGCCACCCCCCATCTCCTTTGCAAAGAGTCCGTATTCTGTGTTTGCAATAATTTCCTCCCGTGAGGCTTTGCCCGGAGCTATGAAGGTATTGGTCATTCTGGAGGTGGGAGCAAATTTATAGGATTGTCTTCTGCTGGAACCGGTGATATCCATCTCCATTCTTCTGGCATTTAAACGATCAATCATATATCCCTTTAAAATTCCATTTTCAATTAATACATTTTTTTTGGTCCTTGTGCCCTCATCATCTATATTGGCAGAGCCCCATGCATTTGGTATGGTGCCGTCATCTATTGCAGTAACTACCTCTGAGGCCACCTGTTCACCTATTCTATCGGCAAAAACCGAGCTCTTCCTTGCAACTGATGATGCCTCTAATCCATGTCCGCAAGCCTCGTGGAATATCACACCACCGAAACGATTGTCTATTACCACAGGCATTTTTCCACTGGGGCATAGGTCTGCATGCAGCATAGTAACCGCCATTCTGGAGGCCTCCTTTGCATACTCCCGCACATCTATTTCATCATAAAACTCAAAACCTGCAGCCTTTCCAGGACTAACTCGCCCCGTCTGCATCTCATTATCCTTTGATGCTATGGATTCCACAGAAAATCTTGTACGGATTCTCTCATCCTCAACGAAGACACCTTCTGAATTAGCCACAAGCACCCTTTGATCCTCATCGAAGTAACTCACGTATACCTGAGAAATTTCATTGCTGTAGCCTTTGGCTGCTTCATAGGCTCTACGCATTTGTTCCAGCTTTTCAGTAAATACTATATTTTGCGGTTTTTTTAATATGTGGTGTAGATTTACTGGCTCTTCCCTTCTCAAGTCTATCTCCTTGCTTATTCCTGAAGCCTTTAAGGCCTGTGCCGCCTCGAGGGCCACCTTAAGTAAGACATCCCTTGTATGCTGATTTGTATAGGCATAGATGCTTCTAAAATTTTTGAATATCCTTATACCGATGCCAAAATCCCTTCCCGAAATACTATTTTCAACACTACCGCCTATCAGACGAATATTAGTGCTAAGCTTATCCTCCACGAATACCTCTGCAAAATCTCCGCCTGTAGATAATGCAACACTAATTAGCTCTTCTACCAATTTTTTATCCAGCACCCTTTCAACCTCCCATTTTATGTATAATGTATATATACTATTATACGTTATTCATGCTATAAAATCCTTTTTTATGTATAACTTTTTTTGTAAAGACAGGTAAATGTATTAAATATCAATTACTGACATTTTAAAAGGAGGGCTCAGCCCTCCTTTATATCAGTCTGTCAATTCCTGCCGTATTTCCTCCTCCAGCTTACTTCCTTAATCGACTAATGCTTCTCTCCCTTAAAGCTTGATATATCACGGAGGGGTATCAGCCCTTCATAGGATTTTCCTATGATTTCCTCTGTATTTTTCAAGGAGTTCCCAGCCCTCCATTTACTATCATTATTTATAAGATAGTAGTCCTCGGGTGTAGCCAGAGCATCGAATAGGGGTAATATCTCGTATTCAGCCCTTCCCTGCCTATGGAAGCGATGTACCCATGTGGGCATATATGAAACCTCCTGCAGGCTTATCCTGTTGGTGGAAAAATCCTTTTGCAGCCTTATATTAATCATAAGACCATCCTCAGTATATCTGTTGCTGAGGATTTCGTATCTTTGATTAGATAAAAAATTGCCTAAGGAGTAAACAACAAGTGTAGGGGTATCCTTATTGGAGGAATTCAATAGCTCTATCTCCTGCAAAACATGGGGATGGCTGCCTAAGATGATATCTGCTCCAAAATCTGCAAGCGCTTGGGCTATTTGCCTTTGATAGGCATTTGCACTGCGCTGGTACTCATTTCCCCAATGTATATACACAATTACAAGCTCCGATCCCTCCTGCCTCATCCTCTGTATACGGTCCTGCAGCTTTAATAAATCCTCCTGGAGGTATTCATAGCTAAAGGTATCTATCAGAGGCTCCACATCCTTTGGAATTTTAAGGGCATTTAAGGTTTTGTGTTCCCCCCATCTTGGGGTCTCATAGGTATAGGCTGTAATCCCAACCCTTATCTCGTTTATCTCGGTTATACTATACCCCTTTTCCTCCTGATGCCTTCTGGTGCCGACAGCTGTTATCCCATTTTGCTCCAATACCTCAAGGGTCCTAATAATTCCCTTTTTACCGGTATCCATCGTATGGTTATTGACGGTGGACAAAACATCAATTCCAGCTTCTCTTAAGGCCTCCGCCAAAGCATCCGGCGTATTGAACATGGGGAAGCTGGAGTAGCCCAGCTCCTCACCTCCAAAGGTGGTTTCCAGATTGCCTATAACCAAATCCGAAGCATCAAAGTAGCCCTTTACATGTTTAAAATTATTTCTAAAGTCGTGTTTTCTAGCAGCCGGATCATATTGAGCCTTTAACTGAGGACCATGGACCATAATATCTCCCACAGCCATTATATTAAGCTCCCTTAGCTTTGGGGGCTCAGGAACCTCCTCTTTAGAATCTTCATCCTCCAAAACCTCTTGATTCGTTAAAAAGACCTCCTGCTGACAGCCAGCAGCAATTAATGCAAGCAGCGTTAGTATTAATATGAATAATATCATTTTTCTCATCAGTATCACCCTTACTATAAATTAACTAGAAATTCGCATTGTCTAGGGCTATTAACCTTTAGAATTCAATAAATTAGCCCACGTGTACTAAGCAGAGCCTTTGGCTTAGTATAAACATACTGCTCCTCTTTATTATGCAATTTCCTCATTTATTTAGCAACTATTAAAAAATAACAAAAAAACCGAGTTCTCCCCGGTTTTGGTTGACTGTATAGTTTAAATACACATTGGCCTAGTGCCCTTTAAAAAGGCTTTAGCCTTCATCAGCTTCAGCAGTAGCTGTTTTTGAGGGACTACAATGCTGCTTGATTTATTACCTTCAATTATCCTATCCTGCAGATATATGATATCCTTTTCCAAATAGCATATGGCTAAATTATGTATCTCTGCTAGCCTTTCTGCCATCAGTACCATCAAATCATTGCCTTTTTTATTATAGCTCTGTAGCCATCTTGTGCCCCTATAGGTAAGTAGAGCCAAGCCTATTGAAAGCCCAATACCCGTCAACAGGCTATGCTTTTTCGAAACTCTCCTGCCTATGGCATGAAGGCCTGTCATTATTCCTATGACACCAAGACCTCCTGTATAGCTGCTATAATATAACGCTGCCAAGGGTATGCCTATTGCAGCAGCTGCTGCCAATGCTTCATCTGCTGCCTCCTCTAGACAGCTTACCTCTACCTCCATATCGTAGAAGCTCCGATCCCTCTGCAGCTCCTCCTCGAAGAAGGTCTTATGCTCCTCTGTTATATCAAGGATTTCCTCAGCCTCCGTCAGTAGAAGCCCCTCCTCCGGCAGCTCCAGGTAATTTGCCTTCATCATTATAAGCAAATCCTTATATAGGGAAAACCGGACTATATTCTTTTCCTGTTGATTCAGCCCTTCACTAAGCTGCTGGTACAACTCCTTCAGGCTGCTATCATTTAAATGAATATATTGAAGGACCTCCTGTCGCTTAGCAGTTGTTATCTTTATATGGGCCATAAGCCTGTATAGGGCTGCCAGCTTCAATTGATCCAGCTCACTGTCCTTCGTTAGCATCAAGGACAGTATTTTGCAATATGCAAGCTTTGTTTTTAGCGGTAATTTTTCTAAGGGCCTTACCTTTTCCATCGCCACCTTAAAAACCTCTTTTCCTTTGAGCTTTAAATCAAATTTCTCCAAAACAAATGTAATACTACGAAGATCAGTAGTATCAATCCCATTCCTCTATGTAGATTTCGCCACTTTTTTCTCAATACCTTCATTTTCGGTCCAAAAATTGCTATGGCTCCCATCAAAATGATGGTAATAACCACCAAAAGCCCTGTGTGGGGCCTAATTGTCCCCAGAGCAAGATAGCCATGTATCAGACCCAAAACGATTATAAGACCACCAAGTAATGGGTGCAAAAGCCTCATTCTCTTATACAAGGCCATGCTTCTACCGTTATTTCCCTTTCCCGGCCCGTGAGGCTTAGCTGTTGCAGCCCTTTTAATCGGATATATTGAGGCCATAATCAATACCAATACTAAATTTAACCATCCCATTGCATCCACCATATGTTTAACCCCCTTAGATTCAAAATATATTAAATAGTTACCACCGATATGCATGTACTAATCAATAGAAAAACAGAGCCATTAAATAGCTCTGTTGGATTGCAGATTAATAAAGCTCTCCTCCAATTTCCTTTATATCCGTAGCTTCCCTACAAGCAGCTTCTATTGCTGCCTCCAGCCCTTTTACGATATCCTGCAGCTCCATATAGGGCAGCTGTGGCTTCTCCTCCACCTGTTCCTTAATGCAGGGTATATGAATAAAGCCTCCTCTATATCGAAGCTCTTGGCTATTGGTATGATGCAGCAGTAAATACATTATATGATTGCAGACAAAGGTTCCTGCTGTATTGGATATAGAGGCCTCAATTCCCAATTTATGTATTTCAGCCGCCATGGCCTTTATTGGCAGGGTTGAAAAAAATGCTGACGGTCCGTTATCAACTATCGGCTCATCGATTGGTTGATTGCCATCATTGTCGGGTATTCTGGCATCATCAATATTTATAGCCACTCTTTCGATTGAAATACCGCTTCGACCGGCGGCCTGACCGAGGCTTAGCACTATATCCGGCTTATTGGCTTCTATATGTGCCCTCAAATCCTCAAAGCTCCTTTTAAAGACTGTGGGCAGCTGTTTTTTTATAACTATGCTGCCGCCTATTTCCTCTGACAGCAGCTTCAGAGCCTCCCAAGAGGCATTGATTTTCTCTCCTCCAAAGGCGTCGAAGGCTGTAACTAATACCAACATAAATATTCCCCCTTGTAGGCTTATATTAGCTAAACCAGATTCCTATCTCCCGCTCCGCCGATGAAATACCGTCAGAGGCATGTATGATATTTTTTGTTATATTGTTGGCATAATCTCCGCGAATTGTTCCCGGTTGTGCTATAACAGGGTCCTTATTGCCTATCATGGTTCTAACAGTATCTATTACCCTGTTGCCTTCTATAACAAGCACAAATACAGGTCCTTCTACTATATAATTAACCAGCTCTTCAAAATAGCTGCGACCCCTATGCTCCTCATAATGCTGCTCTACAGTAACCCTGTCTGCCTGCATAAGCTTCCCCTCCACCAGTGTAAAGCCCCGTTTCTCAAACCTGCTGATGATATCACCCACAAGCCCCCTAACCAGTCCATCCGGCTTAATGATTACTAAAGTTCTCTCCATATTATCCCCTCCTGTTATTAATTACCTGTAGAACTATTATAGCCCTAATTTTTCAGAAAATATAGATATATTCAATGCTTTTATTCATAAAGCAAACAAAAATGCACTAGGCATTTTTGTTTGCTTTCACTATTCTCTATCCCCTCCCCCTACACATCTTACCCCTGTACCTCTAGCGATTATCTCCGACAGGGCTATCATATCATCCTTGTTAACCTTCCTTACATCATCCTTCCCAACCATTCCCGTCAGAAGAGTCAGCTCCGTTGTGGAGGCCTTTAAATAATTCCCTAAGGCCTTAGACGCCTCCTCTATATCCAACAGGTCATTATGCTTTCCCCATGACAGGTACATTTCGGCAGGGCTTGTTCCTACTGGCACCTTGTGGAGCTGGCTATATGCCATTGCAACTATGGCGGTTTCCCCTGTATAAATCGCATCCGCTCCCAAAGCCAACGCCTTCATATAGTCCCCTGCGTCCCTTAAGCCACCGGTGGCAATTAAGCTGATTCTGTCTCTGACACCCCTTTTTACCAGGTAATTGTGGGCTATTGGTATGGCATATACTAAAGGTATCCCTAGATTATTAATGGTAACCTCCGGCGAACCGGCTGTACCGCCACCAGCACCGTCTATTGTCACGAAATCGCATTTTGCATCAATTATATGCTGTAGGTCTGCCTCTATCCTTCCGCAAGCCATTTTTACCCCTACCGGCACATCAGGATTAATACGCCTTACCAGCTCAACGATATCCTTTAAGCTGCCTCCACGTTGTATTTCTGGGTGATATAGTGGTCTGGTTACGCTTTGATGAGGCTTTACCCCAAGCTGCTTTGCAATATCCGCCGTCACGTCTGCGCCGTCTAAGGTTTCCGGCAATGCCCCCAATGCCCCCTGTCCAAAGCGTATTTCAATTGCATCCGCCTGCTTCAGCTCCTCATCAGAATTACCGAATCTTCCTCTATTGAACTGGACGATGTAATGCTTTGCGTACTTCCTCTCCTCTGGGAAAAACCCAGCATCCCCTGAATTGCAGGCAGTATCAACCATAGCCGAGGCCTTGCCCCAGCATATTTTTACCTCCTTTGAAACAGATATCCCAAAGGCCATAGCACTAAGCATTATAGGGGTAGACAGTGTCAGCGGCCTATTGCATCCCTTTCCTATTGTAATGCTTGTGTTTACAGTCTTAGGCTCCACCGGCAGCTTATCTATCATGGCGGGAATAAACATAAGCTCCTCAAAGGTGGGCAGCCTTCTAGTAGAACCATACAGCTCCTGAACCGGTACGCCATGCTTTGCCCGTTCTCCGATTTCAGCTATTTTTAGCAGACTATATCCGAAAACATTATGGGGGCCCTTAATGCTTTCAACCTCCCTCATTCTTTCCAAGCCCTCTGCTATTATGTTTTGTATAACACCTTCACCTAGCATAATATACACCTCTTTATTATTAGATTAAAGCTATTATTTCCATAGTTTAATGAAAATACTACCCCATGAAGAAAAGCTGCTCTTTAAGCCTGGATGAAGTGATAAGTTTTTTGTAAAGCTGATATACCGAGCTTTCAATGAACAAAAAAAAAGCCCAACCAAAAGGCTGGGTGTTGATATTACTTTTTGCTACCTCTGAGGCTTTTTAGCAGCTTATTGCCGTCTGAAGACAGTTTTTTTATAAGCTTCTTGCTCTTGAGCTTTTTCAATGTCTTATTAATCGTCTTTTTTGCCCCTTTAACTGATGGTGTCTTATAGGGTATCTCAATCGACCCTATTTCGATTTTCTTCCCTTTGCTTAGCTTCATTTTACTCCCCCTCATTATTATTGGCAGAATAACCTGATGGATGACTAAACAGTATCCTCCTTAGACAATAGCTGTTTTATATAATGAACCCTTTCATAGGCCCAAGGATCGTTGGATTTTGCCTTGCTTAGCTTACCCCTGAAATCACCTACGTTTTTGTAGCCTTTGTCCCCCATCCAATTTACAATATCCCTTAACATAGTCTCGATGTACTCAATATTGTTTTTATATAATGTGCTGACCACCTGAACCGCAGATCCACCGGCTAACATCATTTTGATAGCATCCTCACCCGTCATAATACCGGTATTGCAGCATATTTCCATATCCATGCTATCACTCAAAAGCCCAGCCCAACGCTGAGAAAGCCTGTTGTCCGTTGAAGTTGAAAGGTCAAAGCTTGCAATTTCCTCTTCATTAATGATATCTATATCCGGTTGAAATAATCTGTTGAATAGAACCACGCCATCGGCCCCCTGCTGCTCCAGCCTTTTCACAAAGGCAAAAATATTAGTATAATTTGAGCTTAGCTTAACGCCTACAGGGATATTAACAGCTGCCTTTACCTTGGCTAGTACCTCCAGCTGCCTTTCCTCCAGCTCCTCCGAGCCAAATTCCGGTCCTTTAGGGAGGCTATAAAAATTTAGCTCTAAGCCATCCACTCCCGACTTCTCAAGACTCTTAGCATATTCAACCCATGCATCCTCGTCAACTGCATTTATACTGGCTATAACAGGAATCGATACTGCCTCTTTGGCCCTTTTAACCCAGTAAATATGAGCCTCTGCTCCTCTATGTACCAATGTGGGATATTGGGTGGTCATTTCTGCATGAAGGTCATTATAGCGATTGACATATTCATCAAATTTCCAGCTCTTAAGCTGTATCTCCTCCTGAAATAAGGATTTGATTACTATAGCAGCAGCCCCCGCCGCCGCCATACGCTTTATGCTTTCGATATTCCCGGTTAGCGCACTGGCACCCACAACAATCGGATTCTTTAGCTTAATACCCATGTAGCTAGTTTCCAAATTTACCATTTCAATCCCTCCTGACGTGTTATTTTGCAGATTTTATATATATTCTATTACTACCAAAAAAAAGGTTAAATAAACATAAAACAATAGACCCATCTATGGACGCAGCTTTTGATACATAATCATATTACTTAAATAAGGATTATAATATTACTAAAAATAATTGTTTTTTTATTTTCTTTAGGCCTAACTATGTTAGACCGGGTAAATTCTATAAAAAAACACGAGGCATGTAAGCATTGCTTGTCTCGTGTTAGGTGATCCACCTATAAAATGTCTATTTTTCAACATCATCCGTCATATCTATTATATCTGATCTTTTAAACTGAATTTACTAAACACTAAACATTAATTATAGATTAATCACTCTGAGAGGAACACAAGAGAACCGTCCCCCTGTGTTAAATGCTTAATAATTTTCCCATAAAGAGAATTGTATCGGTTTCATCATTCGCTATAATAAACATAAACGGTCTATTGGCTATAAAGGTTATAGGGTTTGGCATTGCTGATGTTACCCCTACTTCAACCACTGTTGCTGCTGCTGCCTCACTGCCTTCCTCATTTACCTCAATAATAGCCTTATGGAGAACGCTGCTTATAGCTACATTTTCTCTTATTCCTGTGAAATCAGCAAAGTCGCTAAAGGCTTCACCCATGCCTAATTTGGTTAAGCTGTTTTCAAGCTCCTTTATTCCATATTGAAGCTTAAATCTAGGTATTTGAACTAATACATCATTCCTTGTAGATATGCCCTTTTTTATTTCATCCCATTTTTCTATGCTCATTAATTCTATAAACTCATTTATCTCTATGCCTTCATTCGGTAAAATGCAATACATAGCCGTATTCCCATCACCATAGGGTAGTCTCACTACTTCATAATCATTACCTGCGCTATAATCAAATTTACCGGTTTTACTCATCATATCAGCTTGCTGTTTATTCCCATCGCCTTGCACAAATTCCGAGCTAAATGTATTTTTTATATCAAATTTATTTGTCCAATCACCTTTAAAATAAATAGCATTAATCAAATACATTAGGGTGTCTTCAGATACTGGATATTGCACCATTTCACTAATTTTTCCCTTGGTGGCATCATCTATCCATTTGTTGATTTCTTTTATGGAATTTTCCTTTGTGAAATCTACTTCAGCAATATATGAGTTAAATGCATCCCTATTAACAGCTAAAAAATCCTTTGCTACCTCATTGCCTTCTCTAATCCAAATTGAGTTGTTAATGCTTAATTGAAGCTTGCTATCGTCTTGCATTAAATATAATAAAAGATTTTTGTAGCTTTCGTTTAAGCCTTCAATGTCTATCTCTTTATAGCCTAGAGCTTCCGCCATAGAATCCTTAGTAGTTCCCCTAGCCCCTTGATATGTCATAGAAAGAGCAGTAGAGATACTCAAAGGGGAAATAAACACACTTTGATCCCTATCCTCAGCATTAATTTCTCTGAAAATATCAAAGGCAAAGGCCTTATTGCCTTCTACAAAGCTTAGATCTGCCTTCTCTCTATTGTAGCTATAGGCTTGACTATTATTAATCACCCTAGAGCAGCCTGCTATTGGTAATACAGCTAATGCCATAAGAAACATTATAAAAGTTAATTTCTTCATTTACATCATCTCCTATATTTCTTTTCTACTTTGACGATATAAATTTAGAAAAGTTCCCACATTTTCCAAATCTTTGAAGCTACAAGTTTTTTTACCCTTAATTATAAACTAATTGTTCCGTAGGCAACACAAGAGGGGAACACAAGAGAACCGTCCCTCTGTGTTCTTCTCTGTTAATCTTCAAGCAACACAGAAGAACCGTCCCCTTGTGTTATTGTTTTTACTAGGTGGCTGAAGCCCTCTTCTTCGTTTGACCTGGTTACCCAATCGGCGGCCCGCAGTACCTCCTCGTCACCATTTCCCATTGCAACTCCTAGTCCTGCAAATTTTATCATTGAGATGTCATTCAAGTGGTCTCCTACAGCAATTATTTCCTCCTGTGATATACCCATCATCTCTGAAAGTCTTTTTAACGCATTGCCCTTAGTGGAGGCAATATCCAGCACCTCTAGGTTATCATTTGCTGAGGCGGTAATCTCAATTCCCTCTATCTCCATGAGTCTTTTTTTCAATGCTGCAAGTCGCTCTGGCTCTTCTGAATAGATGAATACACTTGTAAACTGTCCACCCTTTGCCAAGTACTCTCTGTAGCTAATCCTCCTGTGGCCTTTGTTGAAGAATACATTCCTGATAATTTCCTGCCACTCTCTGTAGAAGGGCAATCCTCTTCTCTTTATATAGATTTTGGCTACCCTAAACCGTTTGATAAAGCTATTTATATAGGTGAGGTTTTCATCGGCTGTATGATAATAAACCTTGTCATCCTCTGCTTCCAGCACCGTCAACAGCTGCTCCATCTGCTGCCTCTTTATATAATTGGTGAATAATACCCTTCTATCCTTATCTCGAATTACTGCGCCATTATTGGTTATTATGTTACAGGCAATGCCGATCTGCGGCAGATAGGGCAGTACATTGGAGAAGGTTCTTCCAGTGCATATTACTATATCTATCCCCTTGTCTTTCGCCTCCTTTATGGCAGCTATGGTGGACTGTGACAGCCTTTTATCCTTCAGTAAAATAGTGCCATCCATGTCGGTGGCAATTAGCCTATAGGTCATTGATAACTCCCCTTTTATTTTTATATATCAATTATATACTATTGGAGAGGATATTTTAACCTGCTATTTACTCTCATCTGTTTGATGGCAGCCACAGCGGGTATTCAATTAAAAGATTATGTGTGATGATATAACACAATAAGGGGAATAATATAAAAAAAATAATTATCAAAGGAGGATTCTATATGATATCAGAAAAAATATTGTCAGAATTTAATGAGCAGGTAAAGCATGAATTTTTTTCTGCAAACTACTACCTTGCAATGGCGGCCTACTGCAAGCATCTTGAGCTGGAGGGCTTTGCCAATTTCTTTGTAGTACAGGCTGAGGAAGAAAGATTCCATGCTATGAAATTCTTTAATTTTATTAATGATTTGGGTGGAAGAGCCTACATAACAGCCTTTGATGAGCCCCAAAATGAATTCCAATCCCTTGAGGAGGCTTTTACCGCCGCTTTAAAGCATGAGGAATTTGTAACCGATAGAATCAATCATCTGATGGATATAGCCGTAAACGAAAAGAATTATGCCTGTGTCAGCTTTTTAAACTGGTTTGTTGACGAACAGGTGGAGGAGCTTACTACCATGGGAGGCCTTTTAACTAAAATAAAGCGTATTGGAGAAGGTGGCCATGGTATCTATATGTTGGATGCTGAGTTGGCCAAAAGAACCTTTACGCCACCTATAACAGAAAAATAATAATAAAAATCCTCCCATAAAATGGAGGATTTTTATTTTACTGGCCGCTTCTGGGCTTTGTCGGATCACAGTCTGGCATCTTAACCTCTGATACGTGAGCCAGCTTTATCAGATAATAGCATTCCTCTCTGGCCATGTGGTCCAATAGCAGCGGTGTTAGCGTCCCCAATACCTTATCTTCCTTGTCAAGGCATTCTAGATCTCTGATGAAATCCTTGAACATTTCTATGACACAGGCAACATCCAGGTTAAATCTAGCGAGGGACGGAAAATGCGTTAATCCGCTTCTCATAAAGCCAGCCATCTCTACGGCTTTAATATAAAAGCCTTCAAAGGTACTATTAAACTCTCTGCTTTTTTCCTTCAGCTTTTTCTCTACAGCATCCAATCCTGAATCTATGGCAGCGGCATGACCGCCTGCATCCAGCAGCCATACCAGATGCTGATAAACTGAGCTGGTGGTGGGTATTTGCTTGGACAATAGGAAGCAAAGCACCAGCAAATACTCCTCTACCTCATTTACCATATGGTTGATAAAGGTAGGCGGCAGCTCTATCACAATATCCTTGGTAAGCTGACGCTTTATAAGCTCCAGCTTAAATAGCCTAATTTCCTGTGCATAATGATAGGCCTGCTGAGTTAAAGCATTTAGCTGCTCCTCAGTTAATTGCTTATTTGCCTCCAATAGCAGCTGGTCAAAAACGTTTATAAAATAGCTTGCCTTCTGTATTGTCATTGTTTCCTTTGGTGAAAGTGCATTTAATATAAATCTTGCATGATCCCCCAATACCTGCAACCAAAATTTATGCTCAAATATGGCAGCCTCCGAATAATTGGTTAAGTCCAAGGCCCTTCCCTCCTTAAAAGAGTATTCATTTCATTATATGCCTTGAAATCACACCATAGAAGCCGAAACTTATACAAAGAAAGAACACAGGGGGACGGTTCTCCTGTGTTAGTTTTAATTACTCCGCAGACGACACAGAAGAACCGTCCCCCTGTGTTTGAATATAAAAAGAGGCATCTAATTAAAGAGACCTCTTTGAGTTAATAGAATTATTTATCCTATTATTTTTTTGAGTTTGCACGCTCAATATTTATCTTTCTGCCCTTTATACGATTTTTACCCATTGACCTTAGAACTCTATCCTCATATTTTTGAGGCAGCTCAACAAAGGTAAATTTATCGTACATATCTATTACCCCGACAACATCACCGCTGATGCCGGAATCTGAAGTGATGGCTGCAAGAATATTTCCTGCGCTGGCTCCGTGGTTTTTTCCAATATTAAGGTACATTCTAACCATACCATCCTCAGTTGCATTTGCTGGGGAATACGCCTCTGCTGACTCCAATGTCCTCATTTCATCCTGCTTTATTAGCATGGACAACAGTGCTGCACCAATTTCAACGGAGCTATATTCTTCAGCAAGATTTTCTATAAAGCTTATATGCTCCAGCAGACCACCCTTTTCAATAGTAGCAACAATATTCTTAGAAATAAACTCTCTTTGCTTTTCAACGATATCATTGATGGTTGGAACATTCTTTCGCATAATCTTAGTTTTGGCATAGCCTTCAAGGGCCTTTAGTGTTCTTAATTGTCTAGGAACAACTAAGGTATAGGCAAGTCCAAGCTTTCCTGCACGGCCTGTTCTACCAATTCTATGCACATAGTATTCAAAGTTGTCTGGAAGATCATAGTTTACAACCAAAGCCACATTTTCTACATCTATACCTCGGGCAGCCACATCTGTAGCTATAAGCATGTCCGTAGTGCCGTCACGGAACTTCTTCATAACCCTCTCTCTTTGTACCTGTCTCATGTCGCCATGAATACCCTCAACAGAATAGCCTCTGCTCTGAAGCTTTTCCACAAGATCATCTACGCCCTTTTTGGTGTTACAGAAAATCATGCCTAATTCTGCCTTCTCCATATCCAGTATTCTGCATAGGGATTCAACCTTTTCATGGGGCTTAATTTCAAAATAGTACTGTGCTATTTGTGGAACCGTCAGCTCCTTATGAACCACCTTTACCTTTACAGGCTTCTTCATATATTTTTTTGCAAGCTGTTCTATTTCCTTAGGGATAGTGGCTGAAAACATCAATGTTTGCTTTTCTTCGGGCATTTCACTCAATATGGCCTCTATATCCTCTATAAAGCCCATGTCCAGCATTTGATCCGCCTCATCTAAAACCGCACCCTTAACGTTACCCAGCTTTAGAGTTTTTCTCTTAATATGGTCTAACACCCTTCCCGGTGTCCCTACCACTATCTGTACTCCCTGCTTCAGGGCCTTGATTTGACGTTCTATAGGTTGTCCACCATAAATAGCCACAGCCTTAACTCCATGTAAATACTTAGTAAGCTTGGATATTTCATCGGCTACCTGCATTGCAAGCTCACGAGTAGGTGTTAGAATAAGTACTTGAACCGATTTGTCTGAAGGAGTTATCCTATCAATAAGGGGTATAGAAAAGGCAGCTGTCTTTCCTGTGCCTGTTTGTGCTTGACCTATGATGTCATGCCCCTCCTGGACCTTCGGTATCGCTTGAGCTTGTATTGGTGTTGGTGCCTCATAGCCTAGTTCTGCAATCACCTTTAGTATTTCATTGCTAATATTCAGTTTTTCAAATTCATTCATTTTCATTTCATCTCTCCTGCAATTTAGTTTCATACTGACTAATTATATCCTTTTTATTCCTTTAAGTAAACATAATAATTGAAAATTGATTAAATACTACTGCTTTTATAAGGGCCCATTAATATTTTTACCATTAATTTATATAAATAAACATGAGAATATGGCTTGCTATAGCTTATTTATTCATTATGTAGTCTACAGCTAATTTTATCTTTTTTTCATAATCATCAGGAAAGAAATGTCCCATCCCCGGCAGAGTTATAAGCTTGCAGGATAACCCAAATCTCTTGAAGCAGTTGTTAAGGGTCAGGACATTTGAGTAATAATAATCCTGATCTCCCGTTATAATGCAGCCCCTTATATTTTTTGCTGCTGCCCCTTTAATATAGGGGATGTAGGATTCAAACTCCTTCAGTGTCGGGATAAAGACAATAAAGCCCTTGACGGTATCATTATTATATTTCAATGCCATATCCAAGGCCAGCTTTCCACCCTGGGAGGCCCCGGCTGCAATTATGCAGCCTGTATCCACCGCATATCCCTTCAGCACTCTATTGTATAGCTCCTGTATGTCCCTGTGGGAGGCTTCTTCATCATCCCAGCAATATTCATTAACTCCTGTCGCCTGTGAGGATTGGGGAAAGGCTAAAATAAAGCTGCTGAAGGCGGAATTATATCTCCATAGGCGGGAAAATTCCTGGGGATTTCCGTTATGCCAATGGATGGAAAAGAGCAGAGGATAGATATGTCCCCTGGTGTATTTATTTGGGGTAATTACCAATACCTCCGGTATGCTGTTTTTTCTTGCCCTTTCCTCATAGAAGCGACAGTCCTCTAATATCTCTTCAAAGGCTTTAGTGTCCTTTATACCATCAAAATCCGCATCCAATTGCATAGCCCTCGGGGACCACCATATTCCCTTTGCTAGGGCAGACCTTAGCACCTCAATGGCCTCCTGCTGCCTACCCAGCAAGCTATATAGACAAGCCCTCCAGTAGCTGGTTCTGGAGAGCTCGTCTGGAAAGCCCTCTGCTGCGATTCTTGCTATATCCAATGCCTTTTCGTACTTACATTTTCCATAATAGCTAAATACTAATTTTTGCAAGGTTTCAAATTTTAGACCCCTCATTTTTATCCCCCTTTAAACATACATGAAACCCATAGTCCTGTCGCTTCCTAAGACATAAACCTAAAGCTCCATTTTTGACAAATAGCTATCCTGATAGACTCCCCAATCCTGAAGCCTTTCATTGGTGCCTATCCATACTATAGTATCCTTTCCTACAATGTCAAAAAGCTCCTTAACATCAGAATTTATCATTCTTATGCAGCCCAGCGAAGCATCTGTTCCTATTGAATAAGGACTATTATTGCCATGTATGCCATAGCTGCCTCCACCCTTTAAGGAAAGACCCATCCACCTTGGTCCCAGAGGGTTTTCAGGAACTCCTCCCTTTACAGGCTTATATATCCCTGCCCCGCCCCATGCAGGATCTACTAGCTTGTTGACTATCGTGAATTTTCCCTCGGGGGTATAGCCTGGAAGCTTCCCTTGTGCTATAGGATATTTCTTAACAACGTTTGTTCCTTCGTATAGTGTCAAAATCCTCTTGCTTTTATTTATGACTATCCAATACTTATCAGTTGCCGCCTCCTGTATATAGTCATATATGGCCTCCTCCGATGTAACCCTATAGCTGAAGGCCAGCCTTGTGTCCTCATCCAGCTCTCCATTTGCAGTTAGGTTGTTCTGGCTTTGAAAGCGCAACACCGCATTTCTCAGATTAAGCTCCTCGTCGATATACTCCTCTTGGTATAAGCCCAGCTCCTTAAAGGATATCTGGTAATTAACCTCAATCGCTTCCTCCTCCGTGCTCTCTACCTGCTGTTCCTCCTGATAGGCTTCTTCATTCAGACCCTCGCCAAAGGTTGGAAAAACCAAAGCAAGGCAAATGAAAATCGTCAGTAGAAATACACGCATAAAACCACTCTCCCTTTAAATTTCAGGTTTGTTTCGACATCTACTCCCTTATGACTAGGTAAATAAAGGCAAAAAATAAAAAAACTATCTATATATTGTATTAAGATAGCTTTAAATCTTTACTTATTATGTTAAGATAAACATAATTATTTTTCTATACAGAAAAACCACCTTGTAAACAAGGTGGTATAGTATCTATAATCATTCGTTAACTATATATGTAAACCTATGATTATAACTTAGTCACATTCGCAGCTTGAGATCCTCTTGGACCTTGAACAACCTCGAATTGTACTTTTTGTCCTTCTTCTAATGTCTTGTACCCATCAGTTTGAATAGCTGAGAAATGTACAAATACATCATCTTCGCCCTCTACGGAAATAAAACCAAAGCCCTTTTCTCCATTAAACCACTTAACTGTACCAATTTTCATATTGCTTCCTCCTAAAAAAAAATTTCTAACACATGTTTACGTTATCACGTCCTACAATATTTGTCAATACGTTATTGATATTTAGTAGCGCCGATAATGTGTCTATAACTATATCATAACCCTTTTTTGTGGAACTATTCACTACAAACTATAAGAGCAAGGTAAAGTACCCTTGCTCTTATATGAAGCTTCAATTATCTTCAACTAAATCTATTGCTCCCAATACAATATGGGCCAAACCAAATCCAATAATCCCTGCTGCTACCATCGGCATAACACTATTGTTATCAAGGCTTTTATGCTTCATGCTCATTCCCTTTAGAGCAAGACCGGTTGCTGTAACACCTGTGCCTAATATAGTGGGAATCATACCTTCTCTCATTGGTTTACTCCTCCCTCTAATTGAAGATTCTATGAAGTTCAATATTATCATTTGCTTAATTCTTTTTAGTTATCCATAAATAATTTTCAAGGAAAAACCTTACATTTTGTTGCTTGTATTTTTAATGTCATGTATGAAGACTGGTTATATGAAACATATTACCTTATATAGATTAAACCAAGGTAATGGAGTGGTTAAATGAATAAAATCAAAAGAATCACCCTGCTGCTCTTAATTTTTATACTGATTGTAATTATTGATATCATCGCATTTGCACTTTTATATAGCATTAATAATTCTATAGTCAACAGCCATATAGCAGAGGAGCTAACAACCAGTATCGCCAAGGCCTCATTTCGGGATACCTTATACTTCAGCGGAATTACCTACCTTACCATCGGCTACGGAGATTTTAAGGTCGTAAACGGCATTGGAAAGCTTTTGGCTGTATTACAGGGCTTTTCGGGGGTTTTAATAAACTCCGTCTTCACCGGGATCTTCCTATATTATTTAGTTAAAAGACCCCAGAATATTCTGATGTCTAATAGGCTATATATTCGCTATAAAAGGCACAAGGGCCGTTTTTATCTGTCAGTACGGGTGGGAAATAAGGGCAGGGCAATAGTTAATGTCAATCGGATTCTAGAGCTTTTCACCTATGAAAACGGCCTTCGCAATAGAAGCCTTCAGCTTTCCCAGGAATATCACTATCTGGAGGATATATTATATTGGGATATTGATTTGCATAAGACAGAGAACCGCCAGCTGCTGAACTATATTAAGGAATGCTTATTTGAGGACAAGGCCATTACCATCAGGATTTCTATTACAGGCACTGATGTAGATGCCGGTGAGCTTGTGTTTATTGCAAATAACTACAGCAAAAATGATCTGGTATTTATCCATGATTATCAGGAAATATACAGGCATCAAAGGAATAATCAGCTAAGGATTAACTGGCAGGGCTTCCACAAGGCCCTTGAGCTTGATGCAGAAAAAATCCAGGCCTTTAAGGAGCTATAGCGGCCTTTACTCCCTCCAGCTAGGCAATACATCAATTTTCTGCAGAGACGGCACCATTATCAGTAATATCGGCCCCATTATAAGGCCAATAAAGCCAAATAATCTAAAGCCGACATATATTGAAATCAGAGTGGCTAAAGGATGTACTCCTATTTGTGTGGACAGCACCTTTGGCTCCATTAGCTGTCTTACGGTTATAACAACACCATAAACAATTCCTACGTATAGTGCCGTCAATAGATTTCCCTGAGCTATGTTCCATATAATCATAGGGACATAAACTGTACCTGTACCCAATATCGGCAAAGCATCCAATACGCTGGAGGTTAAGGCTATCAAAAATGCAAAATCCAGCCCTACTATGGTTAGACCTATTAAGCTCACAAAAAATGTAAATATCATCAATATAAGCTGCGCTTTAACATAACCTAATAGCGCATAATTCAGGTCATTCTTAATGATTTTATACTTCTCAATCCAATCCGACGGAACCTGCAGCCTTATAAAGGCCAAAATCCGCTCCTTGTCTCTAGCCATAAAATATGCTGCTATAATGGTAACAATAATAAATACAAAAAACTCAGGAACTACGGTAATAATATTCAATACAGCCCCCAGAACTACCGTTATTGAGGAGCTAGCTATATTGATCAGGCCACTTAAGGCCTCCTTCATGGTATATAAAATGTCCTCCGGTATCTGAAAATAAATATCCTGCACCTTTTCAATAATAAATTGACTGTTTCCAACCAAGAAATTTGAGTATTCAGGTATTTTATTATAAAAATTCATCAGCTGAACAAATATGACACTGCCTACTGTTATTGCTATTGTCGTAACAAACGATACAAATAGTAATACGCTTAGAAGGACCGAAGGACCATGAGGCATCCTGAGCTTTGATTTTAATAGCTTTATTAAGGGCTCCAGCATTAGAGCAATGCTCCATCCAAATAAAAAGGGCAGCATAGCCAGAAATATAGCGATTCCAAAATATTTAATTACAAGGAAAACCCCCGTCAGTACAGCAAGCCTGACCAAAAGGGGGATATATTTTTGATAGTGAGTAAGCATGCTTATTCTTCCTTCCCTGTATTCATTAGTTTATCAACGAATTAGTTGAATTCTACAAATTATATGAAAATCCTCCTAATTCATCTGTTGTAGCTTTAGTAATATCTGAATGCTTTTATTGCAATAAAACCAAGGGATAGACCCTTGGTTTTAAGTTTGCTACTATTTCAGCCCCAGCAGCTTATCTAGCTCGCCTTTTCTATCCAGCGCATGGATGTCATCACAGCCGCCAACAAATTCATCATTTATAAATATTTGTGGAACAGAGTCCCAGCCTGTTCTTGCAGAAATTGCTGAAAAGGTTTTAACATCATTTGTCACATCTATATTGGTAAACTCCACGCCCTTGCTTTCTAGCAAAGCCAAAGCCCGCCTACAGTATGGACAATATCCCTTTGTGTATAAAACCACCTTACTCATAAACATCCCTCTCCTCAAATCAAAATTAATGGCTGTTATATTATACCCACTTATCCGCCCCAGAAACCTTAAATTCTGGTAACATTTCTCAGCTCCAGGGCACCGCTGTTATCCTCCTTAAAACGTAGCTCCGCCACACATTTTTCCTTAGTTTGAGGCAATACAATATTTACAACCTCTATTTTTTTCTGCTCCAGCAACACCTGGATCATATCCCTTGTCACTGCATGTCCATAAAGCTCCAGGCTGTTTTTCCATGTGGTAAACCGGCACTTTTTTCTCCAGTTACTACAAAAGTATGCTTTGCTGTTTTCAAGTATGTCTCCGTCATTGCAGGATATGCATTTTCCTAAGGAGGCGTTGCTTTTCCTATTTCCTGATGAAGAGGCTGCACCTTGATTGTCTCCGTTATCCTTTGCCTGCCTTATTCTGGGTCTGTAGCCCCCTTGAGGCCCACCCATCAGCAATACCCTTTGGGTGTTTTTAGATATGTAATTCTCAAGCTTAACCATGTATTCCTTTGAGCCCAATTCACCACTTGCGATCAAGCTGAGGCCCTTTTCCCAGCTGGCAGTAAGCTCCGGCTTCAGCAAAGAGGGTATGGATTTAAATACCACGTCATATATCCTTTCGCCCAAGGTGGTGGGCGTCAGTATTTGAGTCTTCTTATTTAATGCAATATAATCTATTTTTTGAAGCTTATTCAGTATCTCGGCTCTGGTGGCACTGGTGCCTATTCCGCTGCCTTTAATCTGCTCCCTCAGCTCCTCGTCCTCTATCAGCTTACCGGCATTTTCCATAGCCAGTATGATCGCACCCGAATTATATCGTTTTGGGGGCGTGGTCTCAGATTCCTTTATACTAAGCTCAGAAAGCTTAACCCTCTGACCCTTCTTCAGCTTCTTAAGAATATCCTCCTTGTCGGTCTTTAGCGAATCCTCCTTTTTTTCCTCCCCCAGTACCTTCAGGTAGCCCTCTTGAATACAAACCTTTGAGGTGGTAAAGAAGCTCTCCTCCTTAATTTTCGTAGTAATAGACAGCTGACTGTATAGAGCAGGAGGAAAAAATATGGCAAGAAAACGTCTTAAAATAAATATATAGGTTTGCCGCTCCTTTTCAGGTAACCGGTTAAAGGTCTCCAGCCCCTCACCGGTGGGAATGATAGCATAATGGTCCGTTATAGCCTTGTCATTCACATACTTTGTCTTCTCTAGACCCTTATATAAGCCTTCATTATGAACAGCTTTTACGTAATCCACTATATCGGCATCCTTATCCTCCAGTCGACAATTATTCTTAATTGACATAAGCCCCCTAATATTTTTATCAATTTCCTTTGCCACAGCTGTTGATAATACCCTGGCATCGGTTCTGGGATAGGTTACAAGCTTTTTCTCATAAAGATTCTGCACCAGCTTTAAGGTTTCGTCGGGGCTTATCTTCAGCCGCTTAGAAAGCTCATTCTGCAGCTCTGCAAGATTGTATAGTAAGGGTGGGTTTTTGGTCTCCTTTTTTCTTTTGGCCTCCTCTATAACCGCCACAGGCTCTTGATTGTCAGCCTTCAGCTTCTCTATAAACTCCTCTGCCCTTTCCCTTTCCTTAAAGCCCACATCCTTAAAAAGAAGCTCAGACATATAGTAGGCAGAGCCTTCAACAGCCTTCCATTCGCCCTCGTAGCCCATAGACTCCTCCAGCTGAAGGCTTGCATTTATCTTGTAAAAGGGCGTTTTTACAAAATCAAGTATTTCCCTCTCCCGCTGTACCACCATCCCCAATACACAGGTCATTACCCTACCTACAGCAATTACAACATACTTCTTTCCCAGCTCCTTGCTTAGCGCACCACCATAGCTAAGGGTCAGCAGACGAGAAAAGTTTATCCCCATTAAATAATCCTCCTTGGCCCTGAGGTACGCGGCCTCCGATAAATTATCATAATCAGAAAGGGGCTTTGCATTTTTTACGCCCTTTTTAATCTCCTCCATTGTTTGGGAGTCAATCCATACCCTCTTTTTTTCTTTATTTTCAACCCCCACCATCTCATCCACAAGACGGTAAATGTACTCTCCCTCTCTTCCAGAGTCGGTGCATACATAGATTGTAGTTATGTCCTCCCTTTTCATATGTCCCCTAATGATATCAAACTGTTTTTTTACATTGGATATAACCTCGTATTGATACCGCTCTGGCAAAAATGGGAGATCCTCCAGCCTCCATTTTTTATATTTCGGATCATATTTCTCAGGATAGCTCATAGTGACCAGATGTCCTATACACCAGGTTACTATGGCTCCTTCAGCTTCTATGTAACCATCCCTTTTATTGCCCTTAATATCCAGTGCCTTCGCAAATTCCAATGCTACACTGGGCTTTTCAGCTATAAATAATGCCTTAGTCATTATACACAACACCTTTATAATTTAATTAATAATTAACGAAATTGCATATTATCAAGAGAGCGCATATATATACTAGTTTATACATAGTTAAAAGTTTATCGCGCATTGTCTAGGTCTAATCTCCTCTAAAATACAATAAATTAGCCCGTTGACACTAGCAGGAAACTTTTGACTATGTATGAACATACCACTGCTCTCATTATACAATTTTCTCAATTAAGCTCCCGCAATACAATAGGAAGGCTATTTAGCCTTCCTATTGTATTATAGCAATTATTCACATTTATTTAAATCCTTAAATTCCCTTATCCACATTATCCCCATCAATTCCACATATTCCTTAGTCTATTTAGGCTATTTCCATTCTCTTTCTCATAACCCTTATGATAACCTCATCGGCCCTAGCCATGCCCTCGTCGGAAAGTATTTTTAAATTTTTGATGGTTTCCTCTGCCGTTTCTGCTATGATGCCATTCCCAGCCGGTATTATCTGATTGCTAATGGCCAATAGTGCAGCCTGAATTGCAGCTGAGGCTGAGGTTGACAGCTTTAAGGAGCAGCCCACCTTTGCACCATCACATACCATTCCACTGATGTCTCCCAGTATATTTTTAATTGCCCCCTCTATTTGTCGATGGCTGCCCCCCATTAACCAGGCTATTGCAGCTGACGCTCCTGTGCCAGCTGCAACCGCGCAGCCGCATAGGCAGGATAGCCTTCCGATGTAATGCTTTATATAGCTGTTTATAATATGGCTTATTGCCAAGGCCCTTGTCAGCCGATCATTATTTACGGAATATTTGCTCCTGTAGGCCGCTATGGGCAAAATGGCTGTCAATCCGTTGTTACCGCTTCCATTGCTACTCATAACCGGTAGACTAATACCAGACATTCTGGCATCCGAGGCTGCTGCCGTCAAAATTTTTGCATGGGTCATAAGGTCGTCAGACAATATACCACTAGCAACATTTTCCATCAGTGTATAGCCTACCCCCATACCCAGCCTTCTATTTAAGCCTGCCATGGCAACCCTTTCATTCATCTCCAATCCCTCCAGCAGAAATCGGAGCTCCTTTGCAGGAATATCCTCTATCGCCTGTACTATTGCCTTTATGCTTAAGCTATACAGCTGGTGATATTCTGTATTTTCCTGCTGCTTTTCCCCTTTAGAATCCAACAGCACCCTGTCTCCTAATTGAAGAAATACAAAGCTACTATGCTTTTCTTTTATAATGGCCCTTGCTATGCTGCCCTCTGATCCATGGCCTATTGCCTCAATATATACCTTTTCCGTAGTATCCTTGATGCTTAGCCTTAGCCTTCCTGCCTTAAGTAGGGCCTTGGCCTCTGTTATATCCTCTGGTGTAATGCCTTCCAGCACCTTTAGACCCCGACTGCTGTCTCCGCCGACATAGCCAAGAACTGCTGCAATCTCCAGCCCTACCTCATCTGTTGGAGGTACACCTACAGCTAATCCATTTTTATAAATATTGGGGCTTACAAAAACCTCCAGTAATTTCAAATCTCCACTAGGCATCAGCTCCCTAACCCTGGCAGCCGCCAGTGCGACCGCCACCGGCTCTGTACAGCCAATCGCCGGAGTCACCTCTTTCCTTAGGGTTTCAACAATCGCTTTTTCTATATTCATAGCCCTCACCTGCACCTTTATAGTATAGCTATTAGTAAAGCAAGAAGCATGCCATATGCGAATTGTATCGGAGTAGCCTTATTTCAACATCTATAGAAAGATTACATTAAAAGCAGGCAGAAATTATTCTCAAAATGAGAAAACAGTATAAAAAACAGTCTCAAATTGAGAAACTGTATCAATTTGAGACTGCTATAGCCGGTATTCTTTAATTTTCCTATAAAGAGTTGCTCTGCTTAGACCAAGGGCATGGGCAGCAGCTGTTATATTATCCTCCTTATAAAACTCTAGAGCCCTTTGTATCTCTTTTCTTTCCAGCTCCTTAACAGGTATGATGGCTTCAAGAATCAATGGTTCCCCCTGGCTCCTGCTGCCGACTAATCGCTTTGGAAGACAATCCTTATTGATATTGCTGCTATTGGACATATTTACTGCATATTCTATCGTATTCTCCAGCTCTCTTACATTACCGGGCCAAGAATACTTCATAAAGAGCGCCATTACCTCCCTGTCCACCTCACCTATGCTTTTCTGCAGCTTCCTATTGCATTTCTCCAGCATATGCCTCACCAGCGGTGCTATGTCCTCCCTTCGCTGTCTCAATGGAGGTATATTCAGGGGTATAACGTTTAATCTATAAAATAGGTCCTCTCTGAACTCCCCCTCCTGCACGCTTCTCTCCAGCTCCTTGTTGGTGGCGGCTATGATTCTTATATCGATGGGAATAAGGTCCTTGCCCCCTATTTTTTCTATCATATGCTCCTGTAAAACCCTCAACAGCTTCCCCTGCAGATGCAGAGGCATATCCCCTATTTCATCCAGAAAAATAGTTCCTCCTGTAGCCAATAGAAATTTCCCTTCCCTTCCACCACGTCTGGCACCTGTAAAGGCCCCCTCCTCATAGCCAAAGAGCTCACTTTCCAGAAGCTGCTCCGGAATGGCAGCACAGTTGATCGGTATAAAGGGCCCCTTTGCCCTATCACTATTGTGGTGTATTGCCCGGGCAAACAGCTCCTTTCCGGTACCGCTCTCCCCCTGGATTAAGACAGTAGATTTTGAGGCACTGGCTCTGGCGGCCCTTTCCTTCACCTCCCTCAGAATCTGGCTTTCTCCTATGATATCCTCAAAGGAGGTTACTATGGTGGCTGTAGTAATGGCGTTAATGGCATTTAGAAGATCCGTCAGCTTACTGATGATAAATACCATTCCTACATTATTGCTGTCTATGCTTATGGGATTTGCATCAAAAACACCTCTTAGTTGATATCCTCGTTTCTTATAAAGAAACTCTCTGTTTCTAACCCTTTTATCCCCACTAATCAAAGAGGCTATATTCATGTCCCCAATTAAATCCTGTATGCTTTTTCCTATAAGCTCTTCCCTACGACAATTAAAGAGCTGTAGTGCATTTTCATTGCAGCGGAGGACTATACCCTCCTCATTTACCGCAATAATCCCTTTGTCCACTGAGTTCAACACAATTTCAAGCTCAGAGGCCAAAAGCTTTATTTCCTCGGTTTTATTCTCCTCCATTAGCTTAGATGAAATTAAATCCGCCATTTTGCTCAAAAACGTCATCAGATTCCTTTGATTGTTAACCAGCTCTTGCCTCTGCCCTTCATCAAAGGCAATGAGGCCTATCACTCCCACTACATGCTGCTTCAGCTTAATAGGGCAGCAAACCTCTGCATATTCCTGACAATCCTCCAGCTTTTTGCATTGGAGGCAGATGGCCTCCTCCCTCGCATTTTCGATTATAATGCCCTCACCCTTCTTCAGAGCAATATCAAAGACAGAGTCCCTGCTTACAAGCTCACCAATTCTGTTTCTGTAGGAGCCAGTACCGGCAATTCTTCTAAGGCTATCGTCCACCACTGTTACATCCACCCTTATGACACTGGCTATGGCTTCAGAAATATTTTGAACATTTGAGGCTATTTTTTTCAAATCCATGATTATCATTCCTCATTTTTATTTCTTATGCTTATTTTAACAAATTGACAATAGTTTTCCAATATAAGCTGTTTTATAGTAGAATATAAATATATTATAGCTTAAATAAAGGGGTGGATATGCTATGCAGGATAATTATGAATTAAGGGCGAAGGAGCTTCATTATGGCTCCATAGTTGTAGATACCCATAATGATACAATGATGAAGGTAATAAATCCTATTACCTGGTTGCCTAGAAAAAGCCTTGGGGATGAAACCAGCCTTCATATTGACATTCCTAAGCTACAAAGGGGTGGAATGAAGGTCGCCTTTTTTGCCGCCTTTACGCAGGGTTCTAAGCGCAATCCCTATGAACGCAGCAACAGCATGCTGTTGGCCCTTATAAATGCCCTTCATTGGACAGTGGCCAATAATGCCAATAGAGTAGAGCTGGCGGGACGTCATGGGGACATTGTTGAAATAATCAATAAAGGAAAAATCGCAATAATACCATCGATTGAAGGTGCCTACTCCTTAAATGAGGAAAATGCCATAGGACTTCTAGAACAATACTATGATTTAGGTGTAAGGTGCATCGCCCTTCAATGGAATTATTCCAATGCCCTTGGGGAAGGCACCCATAGAAAATATAAAAAAGGAGGGTCCTCCTCCGGTGGGCTTACTGCCTTGGGAAGGGCTGTGGTTAAAGAAATGAATCGGCTGGGTATGGTGGTTGATGTATCCCACATGGCAGAGCCCACCTTTTGGGACACTATTGAGGCCTCCGAGGCTCCGATAATTGCAAGCCACTCGGGGGTATACAGCCTTAAAAACCATCCAAGGAATCTTACGGATAAACAGCTGAAGGCCCTTGCCGCAAAGGGGGGTGTTGTCCAAATCGTATTCTGTCAAAGTTTTTTGGCAGATGGCGCTGCTTCAGTGGCGGATGTTGTGAACCACATAGATTACGTGGTAAAGCTTGTGGGAGTAGATTATGTAGGTCTCGGCTCCGACTTCGATGGTGCAAAAATGCCTAAGGATTTACCCGACGCCTCCTATCTCTATAGAATAACAGAGGAGCTGGTGAAAAGGGGCTATTCTGATGTGGATATTAAGAAAATACTGGGAGAAAATAGCCTTAGATTATTTAAAAATGTGGAGGCCCATGGCTCTCAGCTGACAATATCCAATGAAGCTTTACCGGGAATACATATAGCCTTCAGGGAGGCAGGCCCACTGAACAGCAGTGCTTCCAAATTAAGAGCAGCGGTTCAATTGTCGGAGGCTGCTAATATTGATCCTGAATCAATAAAAGCTGTATTGGACGGGATTCCTTACTCCGCTGCTTATGATGCTGCTGAGGGTGAGCTATATTTCAATATCCCCCACCAGCTAGGTGAGAAATTCCATGCCATAACCTTTAAGGCTGCTGATTTTTCGGGGGCTACAGCCCGCAGCACCACACTTTTTCATACCAATAAAAACTGGTTTACCTTAGGTAGGTATTCTCAAAAAAAATAAAGGGGGTGGGCCACAAGGCCCGCTCCCCTATTGCTTATTATTTACTTAATGCTGCACTTTCACCGGCTATTCTACCAAATACTGCTATATCAGCCAATGCATTTCCGCCTAGACGATTGCTTCCGTGTATACCACCAGTAACCTCTCCTGCTGCATACAGTCCTGGAATAACTTTGCCATTAACATCTAGCACCTGAGCGCTGGTATTAATTTCAATTCCTCCCATAGTATGATGAACTGTAGGAACACGAGCGCCTGCATAGTAAGGAGCTGTATCGATTTTATCAGCAAATAATGTTCTTCCAAAGGCATCTGGCCCACCAGCATCGACAGCCTTATTAAATTCCTCAACTGCCTTTACAAGGTTTGCTGGATCAACCCCGATTTGCTTTGCAAGGTCCTCCAGAGTATCACCCTTGAAGGCTCTTCCTTGAGCAATTAGCTCATCTATTGTTTCATTGAAGTTATTCTTTTTGTCACCAGTTGGATAGGAATGCTTATCAAGAACTACCCACATATAGGCATCTTTTTGATCCAGCAAAGCCTTTGTCATAACGTCTCTTCTGGCACCCTCGTCAACAAAACGATTTCCGTCTTTATTTACAAAGATTCTATTTTCAACACCTTGTTCTATATTTCCACTTAGGCTTCCTGTTACTGGGTCTCCCATAGGAAGCAGCTGAAGATTCTCCAGACCAATTAAGTTAGCCCCTACCTCTTTAGCCATTGCTAACCCGTCACCAGTTGCTCCTGGGTGGTTTGTAGTTTTGATTTGAGTAAGAGTAGGCCAGCTTTTATTGTACTGATCTCTCATTTCTACATTGGCACCAAAGCCTCCGGATGCAATTACAACACCATTGTTAGCTTTAACGATAACCTCTCCCTCAAGTCCTGTAGCCTTTATACCAACTACTTTTCCATCTTCCATTAGTAGCTCAGTAACCTCAGTATCCAGCAAAATTTCAATGCCTTGATTTGCATCTATATAGCTTTGATAGGTATCTATGAAGCCTGTACCCAGTGGCGTTGAAGGCTTATGTGCTCTTGGCCATAGTCCACCCAGTACTGTAAATACCTCGTCGTTAAATTTCATTCCTAAGCCTTCTAGCCATTCTAAGGCACCGTAGGCATTATCTACAAACACTCTAATTAGTTCAGGGTTACCAAGCTTATCTCCACCCTCAAAGGTTTGAGTATAATGCTTGTCGGTTGAATCCTCAATGCCTTGTGCTACTTGACGCTTAGGGTCAACTGCATTGTAAGCCCCTCCTGAAAGTATTGTATTTCCGCCTAATCTAGGCATTTTTTCAAGTACAATAACCTCTGCGCCATTTTGGTGGGCTGAGACTGCAGCTGCTAAGCCTGCTCCGCCGCCACCGATTACTACAACATCTGTCGTATATTCTTTAGTTTCACCTGCAGTTTTTGTGCCTTCCTTTTTAACACTCAGTGCTTCGATATCAGCACCTGCTTGCTTTAAGGCTTCAGTAACAGCAGCTACAATCGCCTTGCTGGTAATAGTTGCACCTGATATAGCATCCACTGCCAGAGATTGTCCATCCACTATAGCTTTAGGAATTCTCTCGATGGCTGGATCACTTATGCCAGGGCTTTCCTTGTGCTCAAGTATATCTACACTTAATATAGCCTCTGAATCCACCTCTACCTCTACCTTAATATCTCCGTTATGACCAGCCACTGACGCAGTATAGGTACCTGCTTTAAAGGCTCCAGCTGTAGTTTCAATTGGCTTTTGGCATCCAACTGCAATAACAGCTAAAATAATGCATAGCATCATGCAAAGTAATCTTTTTGTTGATGTCATTTTTTTCATATTTATCCTCCCTTTCATATTAAATATTTAACAAATTAGAGGCTCTATGCCTTCTTCTTTTTGTTAAAAAAATAATTTCTGAATGCACTTTTCTTAAAGCACTGATGCGTTATTTAATTGCCCAACAACGCTAAAGATAGAAATCTCTGATTATCAGCATTGATCTAGATTAAATAGCACCGAGAATTTAATTGAATTAATTCGTTGAATTCATTCGGTGAATACATTCATTATATAATCACGTTATTTTATTGTCAATAGCATAAATAAATTTTTATCAATTTCTCGGGTCTTGATACTGAAGCCAGTGGATTGTCCATATTATGTATGCTATAATACACATAAAGTAATTTTAGGAAGTAATTTTAACGTCGACATTTAAAACAATTGTTTAAATATACTTATACCATTTAATGGTTCAGAAGCTATGGGAGGGTGGATATATGAAGGGGAAAAAGTTGACTAAAAGACAGCTACAAGCGATAGATACCAAGAATAGAATTTATAATGTGGCTATTGACCTTATGGAGCGTAAGGGCTTTGATAATATAACCATTGAGGAGATAGCAAAAAAGGCCGGGGTTTCTATCGGCTCCTTTTACCATTATTTCAACTCAAAGCACGATGTTTTTGCTGAGATATATAAAGAGGGGGACGAATTTTTCCTTAAGGAGGTTAAGGATAAGCTTCAGGGCCAGAGCTCCTTCGAAAAAATACTTGACTACTTTAGATATTATGCAGACCTCAACACCTCAACTGGCTTGGATACTGCCAAGCAGCTATATACTGCCAATAATAAAATGTTTATAAAGAAGGGGCGGTATATGCAGACGCTTCTACAGGAGCTTATTGCTGATGGTCAACAGAAGGGTGAGCTTTCCACCAAAAGCAGCCCGGAGGAATTAACTGAGTTTCTTTTTATTGCAGCCCGCGGTCTTGTTTATGACTGGTGTCTGCATGAGGGCAGCTATAATCTTAAGGAAAGCATGGTCAGATATATCAGTCGTATTCTGCCTACCCTCCAATAAATAATTCAGCCTTCTAAAAGCTTTGAAGGGGGTTTTAATATGAGAAATATCACCAAATTCAAAGGGATGATTTACCATAAAAAGCGAGTAGGCTAAAGAATTTCGTCTTAAGCCTACTCTTTTATCTAGTCTTAAATATTGAGTTCGCCTCGCAGAGTCCTTTGACCTATAAGTTATCATGGCTATCTAAACCTCAATTTTCTGCGACAATAACCAGCTGACTTCCCCACCAATCCTCGATATAGTCTATTTCCAGGCACTCCAGCTGCTGCTCCTTACTGATAATGAATACCAATTCTGCCACCTCATAATAATCATCATCAAGTGTTAGCTCCCCCTGAGTGATTTCATAGCTGATGCCACCGCGGCTCTTGCCTTTGGGCTTTATTCTTATAAACCTTCCTAAATCATTATTCCTCAAAATGTTCATGGCTGCATCGCTTATTACGACTTCCATAGCTATACCTCCCATGCAATAGATGTGTTTCTTCTATTATGCATGAGTTATAGCATACTTATTCCTTTATAGCCCTACCCAATACTTCTGCTTTGAAAAGCTCTGATTCTAGACAAAATAAATATTGCGGTTAGTTGAGTTTTTAAAATAAAAAGCCACCTTAGGTCAATTCCCTTGGTGGCTCATGCTTCTTCACTATTCTTGCCTATTTTCTTTTAAACATAAATACGCCAAAGGCTGAGGTCATCAAGAGCAGCAGCATGATAAGGGTTGTATTGGATATTGTAGTATAGGCACTTTCTTCTGTTCTTGAGGCCATAGCACCCATACCTCCTCCAGGTGCCCTACCGCCCTGCATTTCTCCTCCAGGCTGCATCGCATTTTCACCACGATTTCTGCCGACTGCTTCACCCTGCTGATTCCGTCCTACGGGTGGCACGCCATCCTCCATCCCTGCAGGTGCTTCTCCCGCTTGGTTGCCGCCCCATTGAGGCATTCCTTCTATTCCTTCTAGTGCTTCTACTCCCTGCGGAATATTTCCCCACTGTCCTCTGCCAGCATTTTCTCCTCCGGCAAACATACCTATACCGCCTGCTCCTTCTGCTATTTCTGTCCCATCCTTAACGGAAGCAATTTCACCTGAGAGCTGCTGCTTTACATTTTCTACCCTTTCCTCCGTAAAGGCCAGCAAACCACTGGTGGTATCGTAGATTCCATTTTCAAATTCCTCCATGGTAACAAATTTTGTTGGGTCCTGTTCCACGTGAGGTCTTATCAATTCTGCTATTTCCTCCACCCTTGCCTCGAACCTCTCGGTTGAAAGGAATCCATTTACAATTTCTTCTATATACCCATGATACATTTCCTTATATTCTTCTACTGCCAGCAGCTTGCTTATCAGCGGACGCTCCTCAACATTTCCTGTGGTGGGCTCGTCTATTTTCAAGGTTGTTGATTGACCTCCGCCACCAAGCATTCCGCCTCCGGCCATTCCACCGCCAGGCATTCCATCTTCTGCGATTCTGTCTTCAGGCATTCTGCCTTCTACGATTCCGTCTTCAGGCATTCTGCCGCCACCCATTCCACCGCCTCCAAAGCCTCCAAAGGACATATTGAAGTCCCAGGGGATGAAATGAAAATAGCCATTTTCCTCGTAGAGATAATAATTGTGCTTAAGCTGCCCCTGGTAGCTGTCTAAATTAACTACTGCTGTACTGACGGCCAAGTATCTTAAAAACCCATCTACATTTATATATTTTTCATAATCACTGCCCAGGTTAAGCTCCTCCAGCATAGTCAGCAGCGCAGCATTGTCGGGGGATTTTCTATTAGTCTTCAAATCCATCCCCGAGTAGCTTTCCATATCTGAGCCCTTCCAGATCAGATCACTTCCGTCACCAGCAGGCCTGTATAAATCGCCTGTGGAAACCTCAAAATTTCTTCTCAAATAAGCCTCGTCTATTGCCTCCACTGCCAGATAAAGCCCCCATAGCTGATCATTGATATACAGGTTGACATAGCTGGTCTTTGGCGTGGGCACCCCCATTTCAGCCAGCAGCTCGTAGGTCAGGAGCTCCCGCATATAGGTGGCATCACTGAAATTATTATTTAAGTTTATCTCCGTTACTCCCGATAGACTCTGATCACTCACATATTCATTAAAGGTAAGCTTAAAGCTGTAGCGTTCCGAATCAGTTCTGGCGACGGAGCTTAGGCTGGAGTTTCCTTTGGTTCGCACTCCTATATTATCAAGGCTATAGCCATTATAATTGACGCTGGCGGTTTTGTATTCCTCCGCCAAGGGATTATCCAGTATTGCTTGAAAATCCGCCTCCGGGATATCAAGCCTTACCTCAACTACCTCATCGATAGGAAATACCGACTGATCCAATTGCGCCTCCAATTCCTTAAGCTTAAGCTGCGAGGGCAGCTGAAGCCCCAGAAGCCCTACAGATGAATTAATCAGCAGTAGTATCACTGTAATTATAAGAATTTTTTTCACTTTTTTTCACCACCTATATGGTTAGGAAACATAATCGCCATCATAGCTAACCAGCACGGCACTACGTACCCCATCCCTTTGTGAGAGCTCATTTATAAAGCCTGTTTCCTGATTTTTTAGCCTTACCTCTATTGTAATTTCAACATTATCCCTAGAGACAGTCTTGGATTTGATCTGATATTTTTTTACCACCTTTGATAAATGGCTTAAAATAGCCTCCTCTGCACTGCCATCCTCACAATTAAATACCAATAAAAATGGACTTTCAACCGTTGAAAGATTAGTAAACACCGTCATTGTTACTCCTATAATTATAGAGCTCAGTATAGCCAGCTGATATAATCCTGCACCTGAGACTATCCCTATAGATATGGCCCAAAACATAAATATAAGATCGATGGGGTCCTTAATGGCGGTTCTGAATCTGACAATACTGAGGGCGCCAACCATACCCAGCGACAATATGACGTTTGAAGATATAGCCATGATTATCAAGGATGTGATCATAGATATCATTACCAGAGAAACGTTAAAGCTTTTGGAATACAAAACTCCCTTAAAGGTCTTCTTATACACCAGATAAATAAACATTCCCAATACAAAGGTTATTCCCAGACCCAACAGGATATTGTATATATTTAAGCTGGGGGCCGCTGCCTCTAAAAAGCTGTTTTTAAAGATGTCTGAAAAAGTCATTTTAATTATCCTCCCATGAATTTATTTTAGTGTGCTTTCTGCATATGACGTATTTTGAAACCGCCAATCGTTGACGATTATTTATCTGTACAGCATTTTTTATATGCAAAGGTAAATACGCATCGTATTTAACCTCCATTACGATCACTTCCTCATCAAGTGCCTTCAGCATCGGCAGCCGAGAATTGAATAAATTGGTTGAAAAAAGCCCTGTTTTAAGCCATTTATCAAAGGTTATTCTGACATTCCCCAGCGGACTGACATAGGCCTCCCTTTCGTAGTCTACTATGACCACAGGCTTTAATAGGTCTGAACGATTTTTTATAAACAGCTCCTTCATCAGTGACTTGTCGGAGGCTATAAAGCTGTCATAGTCATTATTCAATATTTTGTCGCACTCCTCCTTAGTAAGCTCCTGTCTTATCTTTGCAGTCCTGTTGCCTTTTTTAATTTTCTTTTCCAGCATTATCAGCCTGTCGGACATGTTGTAGATCCGAACCCTGTATTTGCAGCGATCATTTAAGCCAGAGAGCTTTTCAAATAAGGCAGTATTGCGAAAGTCATCGAAATACAGGCTTCTGATATGGTAGCTATCCACATTATTCAAGGCATTGCTGTCCACCTTCATAAAGCTTCTGAGGATAGGCCTCATCATTTCATAATCCTTATAATTGATATTATATTTAAGCTCATTTCTGAATTTAAGCTCCTCCACTTCATCACCTCCTATCTAAAATAAAATTTCAATCTTTATATTTCCTGTATATCAGCCATTATCTTGACCTTGTAAAATGCAGCCCAATTTACTATACTAAAAACATGCAAATACATAAGAAAGGACTGATACTTTAATGTTTAATTCGGTCTACGATGAATTAACTGCTAAGCTTGATACAGGTGAAGCGGTTGTGCTAATTACCAGTCTTAAGCCCTGTGAGGGAAACAAGGGTAAGGTAATTGACAAATTTTTCGCCAATGATCCAAGGGCTTCTGTTGCCGATATTAGCCAAGCTGTCGAAAGAGCTCTGTCCACCGGAGGCCTTCAGCTTTTAAAGACGGAAAATGAAATGCATATAATAGAGCCCTATTTTCCGAAGCCTCGTCTGATCATTTTCGGAGGCGGTCATGTTGCAAAGCCCCTTGCAGAGTTCGGTGCCAAAATCGGCCTTTCAGTAATTGTAATAGATGATCGCCCCTCCTTTGCAAGCAAGCATCGATTTCCCGATGCCAGTGATGTAATCTGCGACAGCTTTGAGGCCTCCTTTCAGCGGATAAAGCCAAAGGCACCGGATTTTGTCGTAATAGTCACCAGAGGTCACAGATATGATGAGCTATGTCTTCGCTTGGCTCTGGAATACAACACCGCCTATTTAGGCATGATCGGCTCAAGGCGTCGTGTCAAGGCCATGAAGGATATGCTGCTGGAGGAAGGCTATAGCCCAGATACCCTAGCTAGGGTAAACGCTCCTATAGGCTTGGACATCGGTGCTGTTACCCCCGAAGAAATAGCGATATCCATTATAGCTGAAGTTATAAGCTATCGAAGAAAGCCTAGGACCGCTTCCTCTAATGTCAAGTTTAATTTACCTGAATTTGATGAAGATGTTATACATCAGCTTTCGTCAGAATCCAATGTCCCCAAAAGCCTGGTAACCATCATTTCAGCAAAGGGCTCCGTCCCAAGAAAGGCCGGTGCCAAAATGCTGGTCTGGCAGGATGGTAAAACCCTTGGCAGTATCGGTGGCGGCTGCAGCGAGGCCGATGTAATTGCAGTTGCCAGAGACGTTAGTCAAGCCACAGGCTACACCCTTCACCATATAGACATGACGGGAGATGCTGCTGAGGATGAAGGCATGGTCTGTGGCGGAATTATGGATGTGCTAATTGAAACAATTTAGCAAAGCTTCATACTAGTACCTTGACAACCTTAATTCTTAGTTTAGCAACGGTAAAATTTCTCCAGGACTACGTTGTCGTCAGTCTCAATATAGCTCGATATTACTTCCTCCTCCGCCTTGTCCTGAAAAAATTTACCTCGCTGCTATTCCTAATTTTTAAAGTTGTCAAGGTACTAAACTATTGGCTTTTAATTTCCTTATAACTCATTCTATCTAGCCAACCTTAAAGAAACCTTAAAATAATTAACATATTTTTAAAGAATTAAACATGCTTTTAACACTGTATGATTCCCTTTAAGGTTATTTAAAGGTTTGCTATGTTATAATCATTAGATAAAAGCTTTGGTAAATACTAAGTAGCAGGGAGTGGTTTTATGAGGATATTAATTGTTGAGGATCAGGGAAAGCTAGCAGAGGCCCTGGCGCAAATCCTCAGAAAAAATAATTATACGGTGGATGTAGCAAATGATGGGGAGACAGGCTTGGATAATGCCTTAAGTGATATATATGACCTGATAATACTGGATATAATGCTGCCTAAGATAGATGGAATCACTATATTGAAGCACCTGAGGAAGGAAAAAATAGCGACTCCTATAATAATGCTGACGGCAAAGGGTGAAATATCCGACAAGATTGTGGGGCTGGATTCCGGTGCTGATGATTATCTGGCAAAGCCCTTCGCCACAGAGGAGCTATTAGCCAGAATTAGAGCCTTGACCAGAAGAAAGGGCGAGATAATCGAGGACAGCACCTTGATATTTGATGATATTCAGCTAAACACCTCAACCTTAAAGCTTTCAAGAGATGAAAGGGAGGTAAAGCTGACCCTGAAGGAAAGTGAAATTCTGGAGATTTTAATTAACAGGAAAAACATAGCCACCTCAAAGGAAATAATAATAGAAAAGCTTTGGGGCTTTGATGCAGAGATAGAGCACAATCATGTGGAGGTATATATCTCTTTTTTAAGGAAAAAGCTCTCTTTTTTAGCCTCAAGGGTTGTAATCAATACGATACGAGGGGTTGGATATATGCTGGAGGTGAAGGAATAGATGTTCAAGCAGCTAAGGAATAAATTCCTTATCCTGAACCTAGTAATCATATCAGTTCTAATGCTTATAGCCTTCGGCACCATTTATATTATCACCTATGGTAATGTTCAGCAGGACATCGAGAATGAATTGAAGCGGGTCTCCGAGCCTGGTAGAAGAACCGCTGAATTACCTAGAAGCCCATGGGCTGGGCTAGATAATCCTTTGTTTTCAGATTATGATGTAGATCCCTCCCAGCCTGAGCCCTCAGCCTCCTTTACCATATTGACAGACCCGGAGGGCCACGAGGCATTGGTCATATCACTGTTTCAAATGCAGAATGAATTCTACGAGGCGGCAAAGGATGCGGCTCTGGCATCTCAAAAAAGCAGCGGTAGGTTTAAGCTGGCTGACAAGCATTGGGCCTTTGACCTACAGCTCCACCCGGTAGGCTACCGAATCATATATGTGGACATAACCTCTCGTCAGGCAATCCTAACTAATTTGGTGTATACCTTTTTAATAGTGGGCCTAGTGATGCTGGTATGTATATACTTTATAAGCCGCTTCTTCGCCAACAAGGCAATACAGCCTATCAAGGAGGCCTTTGACAAGCAGAAGCAATTTGTTTCAGATGCTTCCCATGAGCTTAAAACTCCTTTGGCAGTAATTAATACAAACGTAGATGTTCTTTTGGCTAATGGTGAGGATACCATAAGCAACCAAGCAAAATGGCTTCATTATATTAAATCAGAGTCAGAAAGAATGAGCAAGCTTACAAAGGATTTACTATACCTTGCCCATGTGGACTACTCAGAAAACAAGCTGGTTTTCACAGACTTCAATCTCAGTGAATGTGTAGAAAATCTTATTCTGACGATGGAGGCCGTTATTTTTGAAAATAATATTTCTCTGGACTACGAGATTGAGCCCAATATTATTTTAAAGGGAAGTAGTGAGCAAATGAAGCAGGTGCTTATGATACTTCTAGACAATGCCATAAAATATACCACCCCTAAGGGCCTAATTACTATATCACTTAAAAAGCAGCTGAATGTCATCAGCCTTTCAGTTACAAATACCGGCAGCGGTATACCTAAGGAGCATATGGATAAGCTATTTGATAGATTCTATAGGGCAGATCAGGCAAGAGCTAGGGAAAGCGGCGGCTATGGCCTGGGACTCTCCATCGCAAAGGCAATAGTTGACAGTCATAGGGGCAGGATTACTATTAAGAGCATCATTAATAAAAGCGCTACCTTTATAGTAGAGCTACCAGCTAATTGATACAGGGAAATACGAACAAAACAACACATATAAAATATAAATAGCTAGGAGAATGATTAAATGGAGAACAGTAATACCTACAAAAAGCACGATACTGATTGGTTAAAGGTGCATGAATGTGATCAAATTAAAAATTATAATGGGTCCCTTCGGGCTGACAATGGTATTGAGGATGAGGACTATGAGAAGGTTTTTATAGCCAAGGAGCTGGATGGAGCTGTGTGGGAGTTAAATCTAGAGGTTTCAGATGATGAGGATTACGTAACCTATGAGTCAATAGAAATCAGATATTGCCCCTATTGCTCAGAGGCTCTGAAGGAGGGTATTGAGGAAGTACCTGAGGATTTAAAGCGGATTATGCGTATAGAATAGATTACCTGTAATACCTTACAGCTATAAATTCCACAAAAAAGACTCCCCATTCTGAGGGAGTCCTTTTATTCTGTAGCTTTCTATTGCTTTTTAGGCTTCTTTTTATAGGTTTTAGTGCCAAGGGCAATAAACAGCATGCTGAAGAAGAGGGTAATGCTTACAGGAATTCCAATTTCACTAATATTAAACCTGGTCATAATTAAATAATAGCCCACCCCGAGAAATAAGATAGATAGCACTGCCCTAGCTCCGTCACTTAGGTTTGATATACGATTCTCGTATTTTATAAGGTTCAGCAGCTTATAATTGATTATTGCAAATAAAATCAAGGTTAACATTAAGTTAACGAAAACGCCCATTTTGTCCATTTTACTCATTCCTCCTAAATATCGTCCTTTGCTGGATTCTTATATCATTCTATCACATCTAATCGCCTACATCTGCAAATTTTATAAAATATTGAATTCGTTATATGTCCTCCGATTCCTGCGTACAAAATCCATAGTAATCGGAAAAACAAAAAAAACCTGCTAAAAGTAGGTTTTTTTAATTAGACTTTTTACGCCCTTACTATCTCTATTTCGTATCCATCGGGATCTGTAATAAAGTAAAATCTTGGCGGACTTCCCGGCAAGCCCATTAGCTTGGAAACCCTATAGCCCATTTCAGTATGTCTTTTGTGGGATTCCTCAAGATCCTCGGCAGAAAGGGCGATATGCCCAAAGCCATTTCCTATAGCATACGCCTCACTTCTGTCATAATTGTAGGTAAGCTCAATTTCATACTGTCTTCTTTCGTCGCTTAAAAAGACAAGAGAAAAATCCTCCAACGGAAATTCCTTCCTTCTGGTTTCCCTTAAGCCCAGTACTCTTTCATAGAATTCCAGAGATTTTTCTAAATCACGAACTCGAATACAGGTATGCAGCAGCTTATATTCCATATTATCACTTCCTCTATTTCTGGCTATCATGCCTTTTATTCCATCCTAAATAGTCATACCTCCGTCTATGGTAACAAAGCTACCATTCATAAAGCCTGCTTCATCACAGCAGGCAAATAATATAGCCTGTGCAATTTCCTCATCCTTACCTAAACGCCCCATTGGCTGTCGCTCTGTAAATAGCCTTCTTGTGGCCTCAGGGTCCTCTGATGACATTATTTTTTCAACAAGGGCGGGCGTTTCTGTGGTTCCCGGACAAACACAATTTACCCTAATGTTTTCCTTTAAATAATCCGCCGCCATGGCTCTTGTCAGGGATACTACTGCACCTTTTGAGGCACTATAGGCACTTCTGTCCACTATCCCCTTAAGGGCAGCAACAGATCCGATATTTACAATTACGCCACCGCCATTTTTTCTCATTTCCAAAATAGCATATTTAGAAACTAGAAATGTGCCCTTTACATTCACACTCATGGTTTTTTCAAAATCCTCCTCCGACATGTTGTCTACTCTGCCGGGCAGTACTATACCTGCATTATTAACCAATACATCCACCCTGCCAAAGAGCTTTACCGTCTCTTGAACCAATCTCTCGGCATCCTGGGCTACAGAAACATCCCCTTGAACAAAAGCACCCTTTCCGCCCTTTGCTTGAATCATTGCCAGGGTTTCCCTTCCAGACCCCTCTGTTCTTGAATTCACCACAACGATAGCTCCTGCTTCAGTAAATTTCAAGGCTGTAGCCCTGCCTATGCCAGCACCTGCACCTGTTATAAGCACCACTTTGCTTGTAAAGTTCATGTTCTTCTCCTCCTTATAAAGCTCTACTTTGCTTATGCTTTGCCATAAATCATATTAGGAATAAATAATACTAAGTCAGGAAGCAGTATAATCAATACTATCAATACCAATACCGCCATGAAAAACAGCTTGCTTTCCTTCATATACTCCTCTATGGAGCAGTCAAATATCGAGCAGACCACATACATAACCATTCCGACGGGTGGTGTTAGCAGCCCTATGGTTAGGGTCATTACAAGAATTATTCCAAAGTGAACCAAATCAAGCCCCACCTGTTTGGCAATAGGTATTAGGATGGATGTCAGCAGCAATATCAATACGGTTGAATCCATAAACATGCCTGCTATTATAAGAAAGAACATGATTATCAAGAGAGAAACCAACGGAACACTGGATATGCCCAGCATAAAGGTCGCTATCTGCTGAGGTATTCGCTCCCAGGTTATCCCGTAGCTGAATATCGCCGACATGGCTATCAGCATCATAATCATCCCTATATCCATAACAGTGCATTCCAATGTCTTGACCAGCTTTTCCCATGTAAACTCTCTATATGCCAAAACACCTACAACAATTGCATAGACTACAGCGAAGGCACCTGCCTCCGAAGGGGTGAAAAATCCGAATCTCAAGCCCACTATCAGTAGAATAGGGAATAGGAAGGACCATATGCACTCAATCAGTGAATTGAAAATCTCATTTAGGGTTGCCTGTTCCCGTTCCGGAGTGTAGCCCTTTTTTTTGGATACAATCGTTACTCCTGACATCAACAAAATGGTCATTAATACGCCCGGCATTATACCTGCAGCAAAAAGCCTTCCTATCGAAACCTCGCCTATACTGCCATATAGTACAAGTCCGATTCCCGGAGGTATTGCCGTTACGATTAATGAGGAAAAGCCAGTAATACCAGCAGAAAATCCCCTTGCGTAGCCCTTTTCATTCATGGTTGGGCCCAATACTCTGGCCTGCATCGAGGCATCTGCAATAGCTGAGCCTGAAACGCCTCCCATCAGGGCGCTTAACACGACATTTACCTGTGCCAAGCCTCCGCTCATATGCCCGGCTAAAACTGAGGCCAGCTTCATTAACCTGGATGTAATCCCTGTTTCATTCAACAAATTTCCCGCAAAAACGAAGAGGGGTATGGCCAGTAGCACAAAGCTCTGGGTCTGGGTTAGTACCAGCTGAACCGGGATGGTGAATGCAAGAGTTGGCTGCTGCAGAAAAAATATAGCTCCAGATATCCCAATTGCAAAGGCAACAGGCATCCCAATCAGCATTAAAACAAAAAATAGGATAAAGACCACTAACATATTACGCCTCCTTACTGTCAATAGACATTGACTATATTACATTACCTCACTGCTGCCGGAGGTACTTTTTAAGCCCTTAGGTCCGGATTTTAAATTACCTATGATTTTCTTAACAGTTGTCATAAGCATAAGCATACTTCCTACAGGCACACTGAGGGTAACCCAGGTATAGCTAAAGCCCGGTATGCCTTGAAAGGTCCTCAGCCTAGTAGTATAGGAAAGCTTAAAGCCATATCCTATCAGCAATGCTAAAAATACAATTATCAGTAAATCATTGAAAATCCGCAAGCAAAACTGTGCTTTTTTAGGCAATCTTTTAGTAAATAAGTCGATAGAAACCAGCTTGTCATTGCGTAGCGCAATGTCACCGCTGAGAAATACACACCATGCAAACAGGAAGGTAGCTGCATCAACTGCCCAAGCTATGGGATGCTTAATGGTTCTGGCAATTGCTGATGCAAAGACCAAAAGAGTTAAGGTTCCCAAAGAAACCTTTGTAATTATCAATTCAAGCCTTCCTATAAAATCATATATCCTTTTCATACCTTCACCTCACTTAAGAAAGTGGGGACGGCTCCAGTACTTCTAAAACAGGTACCGCCCCCCTTTACCCTGCCTTGCTACACTATCGTTATCTTCCTAATTCTTTATATACCTGATCCCTAACCTCAGTAAGGTTTAAGCTCTCATATGCCGCTTCTCCGGCTGCTCTAAAGGCCTCCATGTCTACATCCTTCACGATAGTCATTCCCTTAGCCTCTAGCTCCTCTTTAAGCATTTCAGTTTCTACCTCCATCAGCTTAGAGGTTTCAATACCTGCCAAATCACATTCCTCCACCAATATGTCCTGATATTCCTTTGGAAGGCTGTCAAAAAACTCCTTACTGATTATTTGGAAATTGATCAGTAGGATATGACCTGTTTCGCTCATATACTTAGCAGATTCATAAAGCTTTGCACCTGTTACATTACGATAAACCAGGTCGGCACCGTCTATAGCACCCTGCTGCAGACCTACATAAACCTCACCAAAGGGTAAAGCAACCGGTGTCGCACCAATAGCTTTTATGGATTCCTGCCAGATAGGTGCCCCGGGAGTTCTAACCCTAAGCCCTTTAAGGTCCTCAGGAGTTCTAATTGGTTTATTTGTAACCATATGCCTTAAGCCCTGAACCCAGTTAAAGGATAATATTTTGATACCATGCTCCTCCTCCAGCTCCTGCTTCCACTGTTGAATAGATGGCAGCTCATTTAGCTTAACAACATCGTCTATTGTCTCAACAAAATATGGTGCATTCATTACTGCGATCTCAGGCACATACATTCCTAAACGTGCAGAGTCTGTGTTTTGTCCTACATTAGCACCGTTCTTTAATTGCTCGATTATATCCTCTTCAACACCCAGCTGAGCACTATGGAATACCTCGATAACTAAGCCACCATTTGTTCTGGCCTTAACATTATCTGCCCATTTTAGGAAGCCATCATTGAAGGGCTCAGATTCAGCCAATACGTGATTAAACTTTAAAACATAGGTTTCTTGTGGCGTCTCCTCTGGAGTACCCTCTTCACTTGCCGGCTGTGAGCAGCCTACAGCTGTAGTTATAACCAATGCAATTGTCAATAGCAGGATAAGCAATTTTTTTAAATTTTTCATTATCAACTTCCCCCTTATATTTTTTTGTTTTATTTATTTAAAAACCAATAGTCCTGCCCTCACCCCCTAAAAGCTTTATCATTCAGCTTTAAAATTAAATATTTTAAGCCCTAGAACCCCTTGCCAGTCGTATATTTTCAATCATTTCTCTGGCATAGGCTGTTATAGCTGCATAATCCCCGGTTTTTGCTCCGGCTATCAGCTGACTGCCTGCACCAACCGCCACGGCGCCAGCCTTTATCCATTCACCAACATTCTCCAGAGAAACTCCTCCTGTCGGCATCATATTTGCCTGAGGCAGAGGTCCCTTAATTGACTTAATAATCTTTGGTCCATATATTTCACCAGGGAATACCTTCAGTACATCAACCCCCAGCTCCATTGCCTCTATTGCCTCCCTGATGGTCATGATTCCAGCCATGCAGGGCACTTGATAACGATTGCATAGGCGGACGGTTTCAGGGTTCAGAGCAGGGCTAACTACATACTGAGCCCCTGCCAATATGGCCAGTCTGGCTGTTTCAGGGTCAAGGACAGTTCCTGCCCCCACTATCATTCTTCCGTAGTATTTTTCATTTAGCTCCCTAATTATTTCTGTTGCTCCGGGAACAGTGTAGGTTATTTCAATGGCGGTCAAACCGCCCTCCAGACATGCCTCGGCTATTTTTGCTGCCATATCACCATTGTCTGCTCTGACTACCGCCACTAAGCCTGTTGCTGCAATTTTATTGATTGTCTCCCATTTCTTCATCCTATCTCCTCCAATTGTTTGTCCTGTACCACAAAGTACTGCAGCATTTCTATAAGATTGTTTGTTGAGTACAGCGCCATTCTTTCTCCTGCCTCTTTAGTAAAGGCCCCTGCATGCGGCGTAAGTATAAAATTGTCTAAGGTCAAAAGCTTTTCGTCACCTTCAGGCGGCTCCTTTGAAAAAACATCCTCTGCTGCAAAGGCAATTTTTCTTTCCTTTAAGGCTGAATAAAGCGCCTCCTCATCGATTAATTCTCCTCTGGAGGTATTGATTAGTATAGTAGTAGGCTTCATTTTAGCGATGGTCTCTGAATTTATCATATGCCTTGTCTCTGGCTTCAGTGGACAATGCAAGGACACGATATCTGCCTTACATAAAAGCTCCTCCAGGTCCTGACATAGGCCTATATTATGCTTTTCAAGAAATTCGTTATCTCGATAGCTTGGATTATAGAGCAGAACCTGCATTCCTAGTCCTCTGCCTCTTATCATAACCTCTTTGCCAATCTGACCTCCACCGACTACCCCCAGCACCTTGCTGGTAAGCTCAATACCACTTACCCTATCCCATCTGCCCTGCTTTACATTGCTGTTTAAAAGGGATACCCTTCTGGCAGACTCAAACATTAGCGCAATCGCCAGCTCAGCCACAGATACATTATTGCTGCCCACTGCATTTTTTACCTTGATTCCCAATCTCTCCGCAGCTGCCAGATCGATATTGTCCATACCTACGCCATATTTAGATATAGCCCTTAGGTCCTTAAGGCTTGAAAGTACTTTTTCCGTTAAAGGGTCCACCCCTACGATGATGCCGCAAACCCCTTCTTTAGCGATCTCTATGATCTCCTCCTCTGTTAGGGTTCTTCCTGCCTGATTTTCAATGATTTCATAGCCTAGGCCTTCTATAATCGGATACGTTTTTTCCTTGTAATTTTTAAAGGATTTAGGTGTTATCAATATTTTCATCAGTAAAACCTCCTTTCACTATTTCCGGACCTATAGAGAGGCCAGATGATAGTATCTTAGATATTTATCGAACCTATTTTGAAAGTACTCGCTTTTTTCTAATTTGGGTTTTGAACTACTGTTCAGCATTGGCTTTATGTCCTTAATTGACTTCAGCTCCCCCAGGGATTTTTGTGCCATGTAGGCTGTACCCAGCATAGATGCATGCATCAGCTCATCTACATAAACGGGAAGGCCGAAGACTGTTGCCACCATCGACAACCAAAAGGGTGACTTTTTTATCCCGCCAGAGAGGCTTATAAATTTCGGTGGATTTCCTACTATAGGAACCGTAATTTCATAGCATTGCTTTAGATTAAACAGCACGCCCTCCAATACAGAATAATATAAGTCATAAATATCATTGCTGAGCTTCAGCTCGTAGAGGTTTCCGGTTTTGGTATCATCCCAACCGGGACAACGTTCTCCTGCAAGAAATGGCAGAAATATTGGGGCAATTTCCTTGTACATAGCCAATGAAGCCCCCTTGTCAAGATCATCCAGGGATATGCCACCATTGAAGCCTAATATTCTCTTGCCTATCCAATCTACACAATTACCTGCTCCGGCTGTTGCACTTCCTGCTATCCACATATTCTCCACTCCCACATAGCACCAGGTGGAGGGATGCTCAGCCAGTATAGGCTTGTCGGTTGATATTCTCATTGCGGCACTGGTGCCTACTGAAAGAGTCATTATATTGTCGCTGAAGGCTCCGGCCGCCAGCTGATTCATACATCCATCGGCTCCTGTTATAAGAACTGGTATATCTGGCCTCAGACCTAATATTTCAGCAGACTCCTGTGACAGCGGGGCCATATACTCTGAATCCACCAGCCTTGGAAGCATTTCTCTCTTGATATCAGCCAGCCTTAGGGCCTCCTCATCCCAGTCCAGTGTATGTAGATTTAAAAAGCCACCCGCCGAGGCTGTGCTCTTGGAAACCGCCAGCTCACCTGTGAGCTTTAAAAACAAATAATCTGGCATTGAAGCTATAAAGGCGGCACTTGGATATACTTGAAGCTCCTTCTCATGCATGTACTTCCAAAGTGTATAGGTGCTGTGTATCGGACAGCCGGTCCTCTTATAGAGGGAGGTAAAAAGGACCGGGTCCTTTCTATATTTTTCAGCAGTTATAGCTGCGGTGGTATCGGCCCAGGTGCTTAATCGAGATATTGGCCGTTTTTCCTTATCTAAGAGCAACAGGCTGTGGCTCCAAATACTGCAGGTTGCAACTATATCTACTTTCTCTATACCACTTTTATTTAATAATCTTTTACCGGCCTTCAGAGTCTCCATCATTATCTTGTCTGCATCATAGGTAATGGTGTCTCCGGCATCCGAAGAGTAATTGGTTATAAATGTATCAATAATTCCTTCTCCGCTTTTATACAGCATTGCCTTAGCTGAAGCCGTTGATGCTTCTAACACTAGAATAAGCATTGTTTAACTCCCCTCACTCTTCCTATCGAATCTGTCTCTTGTAGTCCAAAGTCCAAGAGCAGGATTACTTATATAAAAAATTTCCTCACCCATTACCTCATTGAAGCCGTCCTTTAAGCCGCCTATATCGTATGCATTCAGGGCCTCCTCCAGCGGCATGTAGTCATAGCCTAAGGAAAGCACTTCTTCCTTTGTCATAATCCCCGGAGCATAGGTAATCTTAAATCTCCCCTCACTGGAGCCATGGATCAGATGCGCTGCCACTGAGAGATTGCCTTTTAAATCCTCATGCTCCTCTGTTGCCTTTAAAACCCTATCTCGACCTATATACCCGTACTTTCTTATAAGCCTATCATTCTCCAAATCCTCACCACAGCCATGTAGGGCTGGAGCAATTATTAGTAGCTCACCTCCATCAGCTATGGCCATTCTTGTTCTATAGATGGCTTTATTGCATATCCATGTGGTTTTAAACTCCTCAGGGTCCAAATATACAACTGCCTTCTTGATAGGCCGATCTAAAAAGCTGAGATTCTTTTCCTGACTGACCCACGCGGTTACATCAAATAGCTCATCCCCATTACCCATGGATAGTGCCTCCACCTTTAATTTAGAAGCCTCTACTGTTGTTACCGTCAATATGTATATTAAGGGAATATGACTTAGAAACTGGTTGGCTCCATAGTTATACAGTCTTCTGACGGGGGTATCCCCTCTGCCCATAATTGCCTCCATGCCATACAAGGCACCAAGATAATGGCTCTTGCTAATCATGTTTCTGCCTCCGCAGCCCACCAAAATATTTTTAGTGTAATTGGCAAAGCCGGCTATCTCATGGGGTACTACCTGTCCTACGGAGATTATTAAATCGTATTTGGGGTCCAGAAGCCTTTTATTTACCTCTACATCTATTTTTGTATTCATATAGCCCTTTGATATTTCGGCTACATATTCAGCCGGAACCTCACCTACCTTTATGGTGTCCTCTCTCCAATTGTGGTGGATAAAGCACATCTCTGGTATATCCCCATACATTTTTTCTATTTCAGCCTTAGTCATTGGGGTATGGGTTCCCAATGCCGGCATGATATCTACCTTACTGTCCTTTAAATGCTTGTAAAGCAGCTGAACTATGGGCCCTGCATAGGAATTCAAGCGACTGATATCGGGAGGCAGTATTAAAATATTTTTAACCGGCCCCACCTCATCCAGATATTTAATTATTGCCTGCTCTATATCCCCTTTAGCTATTCCGTTATTATTCTTTGCCCTCAGGTACTTGTTTTTCATCTTAATCCCTCATTTACACACCGGAGAAGGCTGAGAAGGCCCCATCCACCGGTATTATAGCGCCATTTATAAAGGATGCAGCGTCTGAGCACAGGAATAATACAATTCCGATTAAGTCCTCGGGTGCGCCGAATTTTCCCATAGGCGTTCCGTCGATTATTGCTTTGCCTCTTTCCGTCAGTCCCCCGGTTGCTTCATCAGTAAGAAGGTATTTGTTCTGATTTGTAAGCAGAAATCCAGGAGCAATGGCATTTACCCTTATATCCTTTGAATACTCCTGATTGAAATGCACTGCCATCCATTGGGTAAAATTAGATATAGCCGCCTTTGCAGCACTGTAGGCAATCGTTTTCGTTAAGGGGATGTGGGCTGCCATAGATGAAATATTGATGATGACTCCCTTTTTATTTTCTGCGATAACCTCACCAAAAACCTGAGTCGGTATTACGGTGCCCATGAAATTTAAGTTTAAGACCTGTTGAATGCCTTCAACCGTCAGGTCGAAAAAGGATTTATCATTGCCGGTGGAGGCCTGAGGACTGTTGCCACCTGCTCCATTTATCAATATATCAATGGTACCGAATACCTTTAGAATTTGATTTCTTGCAGCTATTACCATATCCTTTTGTAGGACATCTACCTCTACACCTATTGCTATGCCGCCTTCAGAGATGATCTCATCGACAATCCTTTCAGCCTCCTCCAGGCGCCTGCCCAATACCGCTACCTTTGCTCCCTCTCTGGCCAAGGCCTTAGCCATACTAGAGCATAAAACGCCTGTTCCACCGGTTATTACAGCCACTTTATTCCTTACATCAACTCTAACATCCATTTCAAGTCCTCCTTTGTTCTTGGGGTATAAAGCTAAAGCTTTGGCTTAAGCTGTTAAAGCTTGTTGTTAACGTATTTTTCAAGCTTAGCCTTAGCGTTGAATATATGAAGCTCTATGGCATTCTTCAGCTCCTCTTCATTTTTTGACAGCAGCGCATTATACATGACCTCATGCTCCTTAACCCCTGCTATCATCTCCTGCTTCTCCTGCTTTCCATAAACATGGTAGGCATAGGTATGGGTTCCTAGGCTATTATAGATTTCCAGCATCTTCGTATTTTTCATACATTTTACAAATAACTTATGAAACTCCTGATCCAGATTATAATTGTCGAAGTAGTCATTTATGGTAGTTCCGTTTTCTATCAATCCCATATGCTTTGTTATATTGTTTCTAAGCTTTTGCTTCATGTCACCACTGCTGTGAAAGGTATCAATGATATGACTTATACTATAGGTCTCGATCATTAGCCTGATATCCAGCAGCTCCTCAATATCCTTCCATTTGATCGCCCTGACCTTTACGCCCTTTCTTGGGATTCCCTCTACAAGCCCTTCCGTTATAAGTCTGTTTAAGGCCTGCTTGATGGGGGTTTCACTTATGCCGTACTTTTCACTCAGCTCTCTGATGATTACTTTTTGTCCCGGAACCAGGCTTCTTTCGGCTATGTCCTTTTTTATGGCTATATACGCTACATCAACAAGGGTCTGAGTATGATAATTTAATATTTCCATGCTTTTCTGCCTCCCAAATATATATAAATTTACTTTAGTTAACTAAAGTTTTAGATTTAAAATTTAAAATCTAGTAAATAGTATTCTATGATTTTTCTATTATTCCTGCTTCGAAATAAAATTTTTTATTTATTTTTTTGCATACAAAAACCAGCATTAATTCTGCTGGTCTCAAAACGAAGACAGGGTAGTATATACAATCTACAAACCCAATTTTTTAAAACTTAGTAAATAATTATATCTCTGCCACTACTCTACAGGGTAGCCCTGTCATATCTGCAAAGCTGATGGGATAGGTATTGGCTGTAAAGGCAGCGGATTTTTTGCCCTGAAGCACATCCCCCAGCCTGCATAGATTTTCTACAATGAAGGCTCCTCTATCAGCACAGTACTGGTCCTTCGGAGTATGCTCTGCTCCCCTTCTTATTCCTGCACAGTCGATGCCGATGATGGATACCTTCCGCTCTAAAAGACCATCAATCAGCTGATCCGACAGCTGAGGATGACCAGTAAAATAGTCCTTGCTGCCGTATGCCACCGTATCTATAAAGCCGGTGTGAAAAGCGACGAACATTCCCTCTTCTACAAGACTTATTTCTATATCCTCCAGCTCTACATCTCTTATTTGAATGTCCCTTACATCAAAGGCAATACCCCTTCTTCTGGTAAATTGCAGAGGAAACTCCTTATTCATAACATCAAAGTGGGTGCCTAGATGTCCAAAGGAGACCATTTTTTCATTATCCAGAGCATCCTTATTGATTTGCCTTGTAACCTTTACGCTTAAATCCACCAGCATAATATTACCTCCTCTTTAATTATTTTCCCTCTGCCAAGGGTGTAAGCTTTATAAGATTCTCCCTTCTAAGCATTAATAACGCTGCCTATTTAGGAAACCTTAAAACGCACTCCTAAAATTTTTCTCTCCTCCAGGGCTTCATCCGTGGAAGCCATTTGGGAACATTGGCTTTGTACTCTTCATAATCAGTGCCGAAGCGCCTGATTAAAGCCGGCTCCTCTGATATTGTAAAATATATATTGTTAATAATAAAGAAAGCAACAAACCAAGCAAATAGGCGCAGGGATAAAAAGACCATTGCTTCCCCCAGCAAAATAAATAATACTGCTGATATCATGGGATTTCTCACATAAGCATATACCCCCTCCACCACCAGCCTGCTGGTTGGGCTCCAGGGAGCCAAGGTTCCTCTTCCCTTAACCGCAAATGCTCTTATGGTTAACGCCAATAGGTAGATGCCAAGGCATATGGAGGCAGCACCCATAAAAAATAATGCTGAAGCCACTACACTTTCATCCACGGCTCTAGCGCCCCTCTCCTCCAGCAATACATAAGGAATTAGCACTACAGCTGTAAAGGGCAGTATCAGGGAAAACAGATGCCTTAAATAATACCGCATCGTCGACCTCCTTTCTGCTTAAAAGGGTTTTTCCTTTTCCAGCCAGCCATTGGTTCTCCAGTATTCCTTATCCCTGTTTCCGTCATCATATTTTCCTATCATTCCCCTCATGGCATAGAACAAAGCCGTAGTAAATAATCTGTTGGAGGAGGAATGTCGTTTTAATATTGCCCGTCTGAAGCGCTTAGCTTTTTTGGTTAAATCCCTCTTTAGCTTAGCCATTTTTTCCTCCTTAATCTCATGTAAGGCAGCAGCCTGAAGAGCAGCGCCATGGCTGAAGACTCTTTTAACTCCCATATAATTCAATGCCCTTAGCATGGTTTTATTTGCATGCTTTGTTCCGGCTCCTGCGGTTGTGGATATTGCAAAGCCCACCTTTGAAAACATGGCCTTATTGGGTCGATGGACTACCCACATATAGCATAAATGGTCTAGCAAATTCTTCATAGCAGCAGAAGCATTCAGTCCATATACGGGACTTGCCATTACTATTCCATCAGCCTCCTCTAGCATTTCAACTATTGGGCCGACATATTGGTAGTGCGGACATTTATCCTCCCCTTTTAAAAAGCAGCTGAAGCAGCCTATACAAAAATTTGGTAAGGCTCTTGGAAGCCAAAGCTCCTGAAAACTGACATCACCCTCTGACTGCATTGCGTCCTTCACAATCTTGACAGCATTATAGGTAATGCCTTTTCTTTCATTGCCATATATTATTAGTACCTTCACCTCAGCACCTCCTTTTACGGTATTAATATTCTTATAATTTAATCTTAATTAAAATGATAGTACTCTTAGGGGCTTAAATCAATCCTTTAATGTTAAAACTTAGCAAAAGAAAAGCTTCACCCTACATAGGTGCAGCTTTTTTCATATGTATGTATTTTAACCCTCTTGAGTTTTCCAATGATTTATGCTCTCAATTATTTCCTCGTAATGCTTTATGAGTATATTGGTGGTCTCCGACAGTTTATTGCTTGTACAGGGCTTACTTAACAATGCAATTTGCTCACTCAAGTAAAGTCTCAGCTTTTCCAGCTCATAGTTATAAGTTTGATCGTTCAAAATACCCTACCCCCTATATATTTTATCATGTCACAAATTGCTGTTTATGCTTTAGGGCAAAAAAACAACAATTAGTTTTTAAACTAATTGTTGGCCGGTTGCACCACTAGCTCAGAATTCTTCAGGTGCCCAGATAACAAGAATTCCTCAAAGCCTCCAACTATATGCTATTTTCTGAAATATTATACCCCTCAAAAGCATTTCAAATCATAAGGATTCTTTAAGTCCGTCATAAAACCGCTTAAAGGAATCCTCCGGTACAATGCCCAATTCCTTATAGACCAGCCCCACATACCTTTCGTATTGCCGTTTCATTGAAATTCTGTCTCTTAGCGCGGCATAAACCTTCATCAAAAGTGTATTAACCTCCTCATCATAGGGATCATGGTCCTCTATTCTCTTTAAAAGCTCCAATGCTAATGTATGTTTACCAGACTCCACCAGCTTTTTACTCAGCTGCTTCGCAAAGCTCCAATAGGCCAGAAATAATCTCTCCCTATCTGTCCTAAGCCAGAAATAATCCTTATCCCCAAACAGCTCACCGGCATATAGGCTCTCTAGCTCAAGCGCCTCCTTCAGGCTACTCATATCAATAGGTGTAGAGACTCTTATTCTATTCTGAAAATCTATAAAATCCACATAGATTTTTTCTATATCTATTTTATAGCTGCCATTTCTACATATAACTGCATCCTTCATGCCGTAGGGCTCCAACGCTTTTCTAAGCTTATAGGTGGTGGTATTTAAATAGGTTTCTGCATTATATATGGGCATCTCCGCAAACAACTCTTCTATTATCCGCCACTTGTCCACTGCCTTACCCCTGTTAAAGAGCAGAAAGGCCAATAGCTCCTCACTTTTTGAGGACTGTAGCCGTATTGCCTCCCCATCTGCGCTTCTTAGTGTAAAATCTCCTAAGCAATATGCATAGAGCCGGTATTTTATACCACAATGTCTACATCCCGATATTACATTTAATATTTCCCTAATGCGATTGATGGTCCTTTCCAGTCTTTCCCTCGACACAGGCTTAACAATATAGTCCAGAGCATAGATATCAAAGGCCTCTAAGGCATAATCATTGGTTGCAGATATTATAATTATCATTAATGAAGGCGTTAATTCTCTAACTCGTTTTGCAAAAGCTATTCCATTTTCCTCCGGTATATTGATATCAATAATAATTACATCTACAGGCTCAGTCTTTAAAAAATTATAGGCTATGGCGGTATTATTAAAAACCCCCTCCACCTGCACTGCAGGCATTTCACTCAGCATTTTTGAAAGCGTTTCCCCCGTAGACTTAATGTCATCGATAATAACTACCCTCATAACATCACCCTACAAAGTCTATTTTCATAGTATTCTATAAATTACAAAATTCGACACCAATACAATAAACCCTTCTTCCTCCTCATTATATTCTTTCGGCTGTTTTATTTCATCACAATACTATTTTGAGCATAAGATTGCAGAATGGTATATAATAATAAGGCATGGCAAGCATATGAATAAATTACGACTCGACAAAAGAGGTGAAACGGATGTGTACATTACTCTTTGCATATAAGACCCATCCAAAATATGACTTTATATTTATTGGCAACAGGGATGAGTTTAAAAATCGTCCTTCGTTGGAGGCTCATTTTTGGAAAAGTCACCCTGACCTGTTGGCAGGGATGGATTGCGAGAAGGGTGGGACCTGGACCGGAATTACAAAAAAAGGGAGAATCGCCTTTTTAACCAACTACAGAGATCCTACGCTAAAAAAAGAGGTAGGACTTTCAAGAGGTATGCTGACTCTGAACTATCTGGCAGACAGAATGCCTCCGGAGGAATATCTGAAAAGTGTGCAGCTACAGCACGCTGACTATAGTCCCTTTAATTTGGTGGTGGGTAATCCACGGGAGCTGTGGTTTTATTCCAATGTTGAAAACAAGATAATACCTTTAGCTAAAGGTATATATGGCCTCAGCAATGCACTACTGGACACCCCTTGGTATAAGCTGACAAAGGCTAAGAATAGGTTTGCACAGCTATTAAAGGAGGAGCCTTCTGTAGAAGGTTTGTTTGACATACTAGATGACACAGAGACTCCTGCCGATGATAAGCTGCCAGAAACAGGTGTACCTCTTGAAATAGAGCGAATGTTGTCCTCTATACATATCGATACTCCAGATTATGGTACCCAATTTAAAACAGTGATTTTAATAACCCGAGAAGGAAGGGTTGAATTTCATGAGAAGCATTTGGTGGAGAAGGACAGGTGTATTCTCACCAGCTTTAGCTTTAACATCAGAGGTGACAATCAATAGTCATAACCACCAGCCTTATATCAAAAGAAGAAGCTTGCCTGTAGCTCCTTCTTTATCCATCTCCTCTATTTTATTTCACCGGCGGCGTCGATTTTATGCTTCTTGTATGCTTGAATTCAACAATGCCTCTATCCTTTCTGTAGTCAGGGGCTCACTTAGCAAATATCCCTGTCCAAGCTGACAGCCCAGCTCCCTCAGATAGTTCAGCTGCTCCATTGTTTCAATCCCCTCTGCCACAACGGTTAAGCCTAAGCTCTTGGCCATTGCAATTATAGTCTTAACAAGATTTTGCCTTCTAAAGGTCATCACCAGATCATCAATAAAAATCTTATCTATTTTCAGCTTATCCAACTCAAAGATATCCAGCTGTCCCAGAGAAGAGAAGCCTGTCCCGAAATCATCCATGGATATACGTATGCCATGCTTCTTAATTTTGTGAATATTATTAACTATAACTATTAGCTCACCCGAAGAAACGCTTTCTGTAATCTCAAGCTCGATATTATTTGCTGTTATACTATAGATCTCCATTATATCTATAAGGTATTCGGCAAAATCCATTTGCTCCAGCTGTTTTACCGAGATATTCACTGATATGGGTACAATATTCCTTTTTCTCATTTGCCAGCTGTTAATCTGTTTACATACCTCCTGAAATATCCATTTACCCATATCAATGATGAGTCCTGTTTTCTCAGCTATCGGTATAAACTTCACCGGAGAAACGGTGCCCAATATTGGATTTTTCCACCTCATTAGCGCTTCAGCACCAACTATCTTGTTCCTTGCATTTATATCAAATATAGGCTGATAGTGGATGGATAGCTCATTGTTGTCCACCGCCAACGCCAGATGATTTGCTATCAGGAATTTCTCCTCTATGGAATCAGACATTTCACTGACATAGAAGCATATTCTGTCCTCAAGCTTCTCCTTTGCCCTATATACAGCGATATCTGCATATCGCACTAAATTTTCCGCATCTGTACCGTCCTCCGGAAACCTACTTATTCCAATATTTGCGTTTACATGAAGCACAGTACCCTCAATTATAAAGGGCTGCTTCAGCCTATTCAGCAGAGCTCTGGAAAAGCCGTAGGCCTGCTCCTGAAGGGAGTCCTTACATAAAATTGCAAATTCATCACTGCTGAACCTGCACAAGAGCTTTCTTTCGTCCACCAGCGATAATAGTATTTCCGAGAAGCCTATCAATAGCTTGTCTCCAATTTGATGTCCCAAAGAATCATTTATGTCCTTAAAGCCTTCAATATCCAAAAATATAATAGAAAATCTACCGCCGGTGTCACGTATATACGCATCAACAGACTTTAAAAAATAGCTTCTGTTATACAGTCGGGTCAGAGAATCCTTCTGCTTAAGCTCATCCATTCTTTTATCCAGCTTTTGCTTCTCTGATAGGTCCTTAAATATTCCGACATAATTTGTTGTTTTATTTGAATCATCTTTTATGCTATTTATCGTCAGCCATTCAGAGCAATGCTTTCCCGCTTTGCTAAGGTTTGTAATCTCACCTATCCATTTTCCCTCAGCCAGAAGCCTGTCCCACATTTCCATATAAAACTCTCTAGATTGGATCCCTGACTTCAATATGCTTATATTCCTGTTCAGTATTTCATCGCTGCTATATCCGGTTATTTCAGTAAAGGCATTATTGATCCATTGAATAAAGCCACCTTCATCAGTGATTACTACACCCTCACTATTGTTTTCTAGTATATTTTTAAATAACAGCAGCTGCTTCTCAGATTTCTTCTTTACCGAGATATCTATGTATATTACATAAGCACCTATTATTGTATTATGATTGATTATCGGATAGCCGAGAATTTCTACATCAATCAGCCCTCCGTCGCTTCTACTTCTGACCCCCTCCTGTTTTACCACCTCACCACTGAAGACCAGCTGAAGATTATTTTCTATCTCAGTTGAGGCCTCCTCCGTTGCCACTAAGCTACCAATGGGCATGCCAGCTGCTTCATTTTGCTTATAATAGAAGAGGTCTGTAAAGTTATTATTTATATTGACGATTCTCTGGTTTTGATCTAGAATAGCTACTGCATAGGGGGTATCAAAAAATAAGGTTTCAAACATCAATTTTTGTTTGTACCTGTCAGTAATATCGTAAATCGTTGAAAACAGCAGCTTTCGTTTGCCAACCTCAACTGGGAAGCTGTGGACCTCAACCTCCCTCAGCTGGTTATCTGCCAGCTTATGAATAAATTGAAAATAGTTTCTTTGTTCAGTTTTTGCACGGTCAATCTCAATATTAACCTCTTCCTCACTGAGGGCATTTATATCCTGTATTCTCATTGAAAGAAGTGCTTCCTTAGTGTAGCCATAGTATTTAATAGCAGCCTTATTAGCCTCAACAATATTACCGTTGTAGGCATCTATAAGCACCATAACACTGTCATGGTTATCAAACAGCATCCGATAATTATGGTCTGTCTCCTTTAATCTTTGCTGAAAATTGTCTATTTCATTTGCGTCGGCCAGATTCATATTATTCATAATTTTCACTCCTGCTATTTCTTATATATTCTACCAGCAGTTCATCAAGATATTGGCTCATCCTTACAATCGTTTCGTCAAAGCCCTTAGCCTTCTGATTAATAATCATCCTATGCAATTCTTTTCTCACCTTATCAATTTTCACTGCCAATTGAAGCTCCTGCTCAAAGCCTCTGCTTTTTTTCTTTAGCCTAGCCTCCTCCATGCTTTCCCTAGCACTGCTGAGAAGCTGCTGAAGGCTCAAATTATCGTCTCTAACGGCTAAGCCTATATGTATCTGAGGGTTTTCATTAATATTGAAGAACCTTTGTATCAGGCTGCAATAAAGTCTTTTCAGTATACCCCTCAATTGCACCTTATCTGTAACGGCGGTTAATATCAGAAACTGATTTTCATCAGTCCAAGCAGCTAAATCCTCCCTTCTAATACATGATAAAACCGTTGCCTCGACTATATGCAGGACCTCCCCTGCCTTTATGCCATCATAATCACCCGACATGATATCCTTTATATCAAATAGCAAAATCGAATAGTGGTTTTCCTTGCTTATCTCTATTTCCCCTCTAATCATTTCCTCTATATGGGCTTTATCCAAAAACTCCCCTTCTGTATTGTCCATTCTGTTTAATAATTTACTGCTTTCTTTAGCTTTAACAACGATACCCCCCTTCCCCAATTTATATAACAAGCCCTGCATGATACGTCCTCCCAATCAGCAATATATAGCATGTAACAATGGCATTTTCATAATAATTAATTTTAGATAACAATCTTATGTGTATTATACAAATTATCAATGACTAATTTCTGACAAATAGATACATTGTTTTACATTTTTATGTAAAAACACCTTTTTACTTTAGGGATTTCACAAGCGTATTATAAAGATTGCTGGCATATTTCTCAGGATAAACCCCCAGCTCCCGTTGCAGTACCCTTTTGTACCTTTTGAATTGCTTTTCCAGTGACTGTCTGTCCTTTTGTGATGCATACACCTGCATCAGAAGACAGTTTATCTCCTCATCTAATTCGTTGATATACAACAGCTTTTTAAGTATTTGATGGGTTGCCGTCAGCTGCTTATTTTCTATTAGATAATAAACCAGCTTCTTAGCAAAGCTCCAATACATTTCCGAAAGCCTTTCCTTATGATAGGAGGACCAGCAATAATCCTTCAGACCAAATAGCTCACCGATGTAGAGTCGTTCTGCAATTATTGCCTTTTCATAATTGGAGCTGTTTATCTCCGAAAAAGAATATACCCGCTGCTCAAACTCCTTGAAATCCACATAAATATCCTCCTTATCCAGCTTGTAGCTTTCATCCGATGAAATAATCGCACTCTTCATGCCGTGGGGCTCCAGTGCCTTGCGGAGCTTATATACCGTCGTGTTGAGATATGTCTCCGCATTTTTCAAAGGCATGCCTCTAAAAACATCATCCACTACGCTCCATTTAGACACAAATCTGCCATCCTTCATAAGAAGATATGCAAACAGCTCGATACTCTTGGATGAGGTAAATCTCACAGTTCGATTATCACCGTATCTGATTTCCAAGCCTCCAAAGCAAAAGACATTTAGCTTGGGCGTATCCGTTCTATTGAAAGCATTTGGCGGAAAAAGCCTCTGCTTCACCCTTTGCACTGAATTTTCCAATCTGGATTGGGAAATGGGCTTTACGATATAGTCATAGGCATGTACCTCAAAGGCCTCCAATGCATATTCCTTATGGGCCGTTAGAAAAATAATCGCAAGCTCAGGCGCCTCCCTTATAGTCCTTCGAGCAAAGTCAATACCATTTTCCTCCGGCATACTTATATCAACAAAGGCAAGGTCTACCTTGTTTTCCTTTAAAAATTTTGTGGCCTCGTATGTGCTTTGAAAGCTACCTACAATTTCCACATCCTGTATTTTAGCCAGCATTTTCTTTAGAATTAGAAGCATGGACCTTTCGTCATCTAATATAATAACCTTCATTTATCATCACCTTATTATTAATTTTGATTATTTTTTGGGACATGACGACGGGATTGAAATGTAGAAGGTGCTGCCCTCCCCCACAGTGCTTTCCAGCCATATATCTCCGCCATTTCGCTGTATAAGCTGCCTACATAAAAATAGTCCCAGCCCTAGTCCAGTTTCTCCCTCTGTACCCGCTGTAGCCTTACCGTTTACATCCTGAAAAAGCAGCTGCACCTTTTCAGCAGCAATACCAATACCTGAATCCTTGAAGGATACCACCACCATCTCCTTCTCCAGCTCAGAGGCAATTAAAATTCTCTCATTTCTCCCCATAAATTTGACAGCATTTGAAAGCAGGTTTCTAAAAACCAGGCCCAGCATTTCCTTATCGGCATAAACCTTCGTTTCATATTGTATTTCGGAAACTACACTTATATTTTTTGCCTCCAGCATGATCTTCACCATTTCTAAGGCCTCCTGCAAAAGCTCTGACAACCCCCAGCTTAAGGGAGTATAGATATCTCCAGACTTTTTGCTTTCAAACCACCTAAGAAGTATCTCTACGTTGGCAAAGACATTGCTTACATATTCCTGTATCTCATTTGATATCTCTAGGTTTTCACTTTTGCAGAGGCTCTTGTCCTCCACTAAAAGCTCCGTCAGATTAACCAAGGTTGCCAGAGGCTCCCGAATGTCTCTTGCAAGCACCATAAATATTCTATCCCGAAGGGTATAGGTTGCCATAAGCTCCTTGTTAAGCGAAACTAACTTCTCCTTCTGCAGCCTGTCCTCGGTAACATCAGAAATGACCATTGCAAGCTTTCCCTTATCAGGTACAAAAATATTAACTGACAGGTATTTTTTCAAATCCCTTGAGTACCCCATACAGCTGTATGTGCTTTCCATATAGACAGCTTTCCTGCAGCCATCGACCCAATACTCCTCCGACAGTGGGAAAACCTCCATTGCGCTTTTGTTTATAACATCCTCTCGTCTTAAGCCTGTAATATTTTCATACGCCCTATTGACGTCCAGTATAAGGTAATCTCTTTGGGAATTTTCTGCATTAGGTGCGATTTTTCCTATAACCAGACCCTCCTTCATGCTTTCAAATAATGTCTGATACTTTATCTTTCCTTCCTGAAGCTCCATAAGTATTTTTTTATTTTTCTTCAATGCTTTGATAAGGAGAATTATCACCACAGGCTGGAGTATTGCAAGGCTTATGATAATCGGATATACAGCACTACCTAATAGATTTGCTTCAGTACCATGCTTGTCAAAGGGATTATTTATGCTAAAGGCATCTGCTTCGGCATTGACGGTGCAGACAAAGAGGGCTAATAGCTTAAAGACTAAAATAGCTTTTCCTATTGATTTCAAATATTTCACCGCCTATTTCATTTATTAAGTTGTGGTTAAGCTATATTTCTGCCCCCTATAAGGTCGGTACTGAAAAATAGAAGGTGCTCCCTTCTCCTGCATGGGTTTCCACCCATATTTCTCCACCGTTTAACCTTACAAATTCCCTGCAAATTAATAATCCAATACCAGTACCCTTTTCCCCCGTGGTGCCTGTAGTTGAGCTTGTATACGCTTCACTGAAGAGCTGCTCCACCTTTTCTCTGTGTATGCCTATACCTGTGTCGCTGATGGAAATAATGACATCCTTGCCTATCACCTTACTGCTAAGCGTAACCCTTCCCCCCATTTTTGTAAATTTTATTGCATTTGAAAGGAGATTTCTAAGAACTATTTCCAGCATCTCCCTATCAGCAAATACTGAAAGGTCCTCTTTTATATTGTTTATTATGCTTATCCCCTTTGAATCTGCATGTATTCTATACAGCTTAAGGACACCCCTAATAGTAGCGGAGAGCTTAAGCTGTGTTGGTGAGTGAATAAGGCCAGAGCTCTGACTTTTCACCCAATCAAATAGATGCTCAATAAGCTCATAGGTATCGATTATGTATTCCTTAACAGCATCAATTATCTCTATAATATCAGTGCTGTATTGCTCCTTCTCCTCCTCCAACAGCTCGGTCAGGCTTATGACAGCCGTCAATGGATCTCTGATATCATGGGTTATGACGGTGAAGAGCTTGTCCTTTAATCTATTCAGCACCTCCAGCTGCTCCTTCTCCAAAAGAAGTCTTCTGTGAAGCACCTGCTCCGTTATGTCTATGTTGAAAAACACGCCATATATCAGACAGCCATCTTCATCAAATATAGGGGTCCCATTAAACAAAAAATGTCTTTCTTCCCTATCTCCTTTATAAATGTAATGGAAATTTGATACCTTCTCACCCTTTAGAACTCTGGTTGTAGGCATTTCCTCCATATCTATGCTGGCTCCATCCTTATTAAAGCAAACCCATTCTTTTTCACAGGAGCTGTTTTGCTCCTCTGAGTGCTTTAATGGAAAAAAATCGCCTACAGCCTTACTCTTGTAAACAATCCCCCCCTCCATATCTGTGACCAGTAGAATCGCCATGTCTGATACAGTATTTATTATAGTCTCAAGCTTTTTATTTTTTGTTATTATTAGTTTTTCCTTCATAAAAAGCTCAGTGTTGTCTGTTATATAAATAATAGATATTGTCCCTCTTTGTCTGCCCTCCTTTATTGGCTTGATCTTTACATTATAACGTCTGTCGCTATGGGACTGTGAAGCTATTACCAACTCACCCTCCTGCATATTTTTGCAATAGGTATACCAATGGGGCCAGGGTCTAAGGAAATCCTCTATTGCTTTACCTCCAACACTTATTTCTTCACCGACAATATCCCTTAAGTAGACCTCCATAGCAGCATTATTGTCAACCACCCGCCCCCTTCTATCTACAATTAAAATACCTTCCCTTATGCTATCTAAAGCCTTGTTCCGAGCAAAAAAAAGCATTGACAAGGACCCCTGTCCAATATTCCAAAGCACTATTATCCCAGACAATACTAAGGCCGTTGAAGTAGGCGGCAACCCTAAAGGTCTGATGGCCCTTATTAGCTCCAGCACTACAGGGATGATTATTCCAATAATTATCCCTGATGATGAGAAGCTGCCAATTGCTTTAGCTTTGGCCATCCTATAAATGTAAACCGAAAGCAAAATGCTAAGCAGAAAATAGTAGACCGTTAAGCTCTTAAAATTAACCATTCTAGACCACCTCAATTAACATGCATTGCTTACAATTGCCCAATATCAGCTGTTACACAAACACTACTAAATGTTAAAGAATACCCAGTATAAATAAAAGCAATAACAAAATTACTATCATGGAATGCCTCAGATAAAACTATGTTGTATCAGACCTTTAGTTATATTTTACTTTTTTCCTATGACCAAATTATGACAAATAACAACAAAAAAGAGCAAATTAATCCACGTTTAGCAATTCCCATGAATTAATTTACTCTCAGCTCAATATGTAATATTTTTATATATAACCTTAGCTATCTCTGCCTATACTATCATGGCATCGATTCTTCTTCCATCTGTAGCTTCAAGCTCCAGTCCCAGCAACTGAGCTATAGTGGGGGCAATATCCACCATTTCCACAGAGCCTAGGCTGCTATTCTGTCTAATACCAGCACCAAAGGCTATAAGCACACATTTATATTCAGGCTTTTCAGGGGAATAGCCATGTGTCGCATATCTTATGCCCCTTTCTCTGCATTTTATCACCGTTTCCGCTGCTATTGCCTCATCAAAGCTGAAGCCTACCTTCGCCTCAACTGCATATTGGATATCACGTCCAGCATGCAGCAGGTCCAGCTGCTCTCTATTATATATCGCCTCAATTCCGTATGCATCGGCATCCATAGCAGCTTCCAAGACCTCTAAAGCCATCCTTTCCGCCTCTCGGTCACTTTCCTTTACATGTAGGTATGCGCTGCCGCCACAGCTCTGAAGATATGCACGCCAGCCCCATTTCTCCCCATCTCTGTAAATAAGCCCCTTTTCCACCAGCAGGTTATTCAAATGTATCTTATGATCAACATTAAATTGTCCATGATCACCTATGACTATGAAGGCTGTTTCCTGTAAAATACCTGCCTCCTCAACCGCCTTCATAATAGCACCTAGTCGTTTATCCATCCGGGCTATAGCCTCCTGCACCTCCCGACTGTCGGTCCTGAAGCTGTGCTTTGCATCATCTAGATCTATAAGATGAATTAATAGCAAATTCGGCTTTTTTCTCTTGATTGTATCTATGGCAGCCTTAGTCGTAAAATCATCTAAGTAGGGCTGCTGTGTTCCTCTTCTGTACTTGCCAAGCTTCAATTCCAGGCCTGCACAGAACAGTGGGTTTCCGTTTCTCAAAACCTTTAAAGCCTGATTTTCACTTCTAACCGCCTTGATCTCCGGTAAATTGTAGCTGATACTGGCCTTACCCGTTACCGGCCATAGAAGTCCAGCGGTTTTCAGTCCTCTTTCTGATGCCAGCTGGTATATTGTAGGCACCTTTATATCTCTTTGATACCAGTACCAATCCTGCTCTGCTTCAGGAACAAAGGGCTGAAGGGGATTATTATGAATAACACCATGCTTGTCGGGATACATGCCTGTCACCATAGTGGTGTGGGCTACATAGGTCAATGTGGGATAGACACTCTGCAGTTCTGCGGAATAGGCGCCTCCCCTAATCAACCTGGATAAATTGGGTAATTCCTGTACTACCGGCCAGTTGTCCTGTGACAATGCATCCATTGATATCACGATAACATGCTTTGCAAGCCCTCTACCTACTGCGTTTTTTGCAGCCACCATACTACTCCCTCCTTGTTTTGATTTCTATAGCTCTATTATAATCCATCATCGAAGCAGGATGCCATAAATAACACAAGTTTAACATTGAAATACATAAAATTTTAAACATTTAGTGTATAATCAAATTAGAGAACACATAAACCTACTCCTTCATTATTACTGATTTATTGAAGCATCACTCATATGAAGTATACTGCGATTTTTAATTCTAGTTGCTTTAAGGAGGGATATCATGTTAAATGGTCTAAAAATTAGGGAGCTTCGCAATACAAAGGGCTATACTACCTTGGATGTCTCTAATTTTACACAAATATCCAAGAGCTATATCGAAGAGCTGGAAAGGGGAACAAAGCATAATCCATCCTTTAGTAAGGTGGTTTTATTAGCGGACGCCCTAGGTGTAAAGGTAGATGAACTGGTTGTAAGAGAATAGAGCATATTTTCGATCGTTTGGTCAGATACTCCTCGGGATATCTGACCTTTTTTACGCCATTGTTTAAATTTACTTCGATATTCTAATCTTTTAGAACCTTATTGACTTTCTAAAATAACATGTAGTATAGCAAGTTATTGCTATATGTAAACCAATATTTTGGGTCGCGAGGAGTGAAAATGCATGTCTTTGGATAACCTTATAATTAACGATAGCTTTGAAACCGCATCCTTCCCACCTTGGGTTGAATTAAATGCAACCATAACAAGAGATTATAGTCATTCTGGCTACTTTGCTGCAAGGCTGATTGGCGGAATCCCCAACTCATATGTATATCAGATTGTTCCCGTCACTGCCGGGCAAAAATATCAAATTTTTGTTTCATTAGCTAAAGTAGGCATATTGCCCAATCCACAAGTATCTATATCAATTCCTTACTACGACGTTAACTTTAATTTTGTCGGATATGAGCTTATCGAGGTAATTGATTTTGAACGTATAGGCAACGTTGAAACTGACGACTGGCTGGAGGTATATGCTACAACCGGACCGGCACCCGTCGGAGCTACACAGGCCCTTGTGCTTGTTAACAAGCTACCCTTTGCAGGCACTGCTGATATAATTGTAGACGATGTGACATTGTTAGAAGCAGAAGGAGGGGGAGGTCAAATCGGGCCTACTGGACCTGCTGGACCTGCCGGACCTGCTGGACCTGCCGGAACTACTGGACCTGCTGGACCTGCTGGACCTGCCGGAACTACTGGGCCTGTCGGACCTGCTGGACCTGCCGGAACTACCGGACCTGCGGGACCTGCTGGTGCTACCGGACCTGCTGGACCTGCCGGAACTACCGGACCTGCCGGACCTGCTGGTGCTACCGGACCTGCTGGACCTGCCGGACCTGCCGGAACTACCGGACCTGCTGGACCTGCCGGAACTACCGGACCTGCCGGACCTGCCGGACCTGCCGGAACTACCGGACCTGCTGGACCTGCCGGAACTACCGGACCTGCCGGACCTGCCGGAACTACCGGACCTGCCGGACCTGCTGGTGCTACCGGACCTGCCGGACCTGCTGGTGCTACCGGACCTGCCGGTGCTACCGGACCTGCCGGACCTGCTGGTGCTACTGGTGATATCGGGGCTACTGGACCTGCCGGTGATAACGGACCTGCTGGCGCTACTGGACCTGCTGGCGCTACTGGACCTGCTGGCGCTACTGGACCTGCTGGCGCTACTGGACCTGCTGGACCCACTGGCGCTGCTGGGGCTACCGGAGTTAGCGTTACGGAAACCTCTGCTTTTGCAGCCAGTACCGCAGGCCCTATTATTGCTGTTGTATTAGGGGGAACATTAGTACCTCTTCCAGATGCTCAGACATTGGATTCTATTGCGGTTAATGGTGCAAACACTGTATTCACAGTGCCGGAGGCTGGGCGATATTATATTTCATATAATGTCAACCTGACAACAGCATTATTATTAGGCACTAGAATATTAGTAAATGGAGCACCTCTGACAGAATCTACCATTAGCCCGGTCCTAGCAATGTCTAGCTTTAGTTCTGATTTAATTACGACTCTTGCTGCAGGTGATACCATTTCACTAGAATTATTTGGTTTATTGGGCGCTGCCGCACTTCAACCTGGAGCTGGCGCAACCTTAACCATTATTAGAGTGGATTAAAATCATAAAAAAAGCTTTCTGATACAATCAAAAACTGGTGTTCTTATAGCACCAGTTTATTTTTTCTTAAATGTATACATTTTACTTTTTCTATCTACGCCTGCGGAGCAGCAATTGTATTATAATTTTTGTTCTACTTGTCCCACCCTTTTCATAAGGTTTATATAAATAAAAAACAAGGGGAGCTTAGAATGCTAAAGAGAATAGTGCTGTTAATACTACTGCTACTGCTGGCCTCAAGCAGCTATGCCGCCGCCAGTGAAAACCAAATGGTTAAGGGCCAAGTAATTAGGCTTGAGGATGCTTCATCATCTACTGCAGTGGAAAAAATAGTTACAGTTAGGCTTTTGGAGGGGCAGTATAAAGACAAACAGCTTCAGATTCAATATGCCCCTATATATGCCAGCAGAATTATAAATCTCAGGGTAGGGCAAAAACTGAACATCAGCCTATACGAGGAAAATGCCGAATTAAATGGATATATACATAGCATTGATAGATCCGATTACATTATTCAATTACTGATTATCTTTGTTGTTGTGGTAATTATATTCGGAAGGCTGAAGGGAATCTCTTCTCTTATATCCTTAGGTGTGTCGGGTTTAATAATCATTAAAATTATAATACCCCTTATTATCCAGGGACATAATCCTATATGGGTAACGGTTATTTCCTGTGTATTTATAATTTTTATTAGCTTCATCCTCATTGGGGGCTTTACTAAAAAAAGCCTTTCTGCAATCATTAGTACCAGCGGTGGCACTATTATTGCTGGTCTTCTGGCCAACTATTATACCCATCTGGCTGCCTTAACAGGAACTGCTGAAGAAGAGGTAATTTATCTTATGACAGAGCTGGGGTTAGCCATTGACTTCAGAGGCTTATTTATGTGTGGCATTATAATCGGTACTCTTGGGGCGATAATGGATGTAAGCATGTCCATATCCTCCTGCATTTTTGAAATATATCAGCATTCTCCACGGATAAGCCTCATGAAGCTGGTGGCTTCAGGCTTTAATGTGGGCAAGGATATTATGTCTACCATGACAAATACCTTAATATTGGCCTATGCCGGAGCCTCTATGCCTCTGTTTTTGATTTTCTTTAACTCTAAAATAACCCTCGATATCTTAAGCACCGACATCATAGTAGGGGAAATAATACGTTCCCTTTGTGGAAGTATTGGGCTTGTTCTAACCATTCCCCTATCAGTTGTAGTGGCTTGCTTTATGGTGGGGGCCTCTAGATATTAAATAAAATATTTATAAACTCCCGCCATACTAGCATTCGTTTCACTTCCATTATTCATATCTCTAATATTAACTCTGCCCTCACTGATTTCATTATCACCAAGGACTATCACATAGGGTATCCCCAAGCTACCTGCATATGCCATGCTTTTCCCTACCTTTCTTTCCTGCATTTCCATATCGGCAGCAATGCCTTTTCTTCTCAATTCAGTTACCAGCTTAAGGGCCTCTGGCTGCTTGCCTATCGGTATGATATACACCTGAACCGGTGGCTTTGCTGAAGTCATTCCCTTATTAACAAGGGCACTATATATGACATCCAGTCCAAAGGTTAATCCCACTGCCGGATACTCTACCCCCTTATCAACAAAAGCGCCAATGATTTTATCATATCTGCCTCCTGCTCCTATACTGCAGCTTAAGCTTCTATCCTTTAAAAACACCTCAAAGACAGTGCCTGTATAGATTTCTAGCCCTCTGGAGAGCCAGGGAGAAAAGTCATATGTACTCTCTATTTCCGAAGCAGCTAAATAATTTCTCAGCGCTTCCAGCTCCTTTGCTCCCTGCTGCACTAGTGAATTTAATGTATTTTCCTTTATAAATTTCAGTAGTGCTTCTTCTTTTAAATTCAGTAGCTCAAACAGACTATTGATAAGGGAATCCTCAATCCCCTTTTCCTTTAGCTCCTCTCTTACCCCTGCTTCTCCTATCTTCTCAGCCTTATCTAGGCTCAGCATGACGGTAGATTCCAGACTCTCCTCTATGCCTATTGCTCTAATTATTCCCGACAGCAATTTTCTGTTGTTATATCGTATTTCCACCTCAAGCCCTAGATTTTTAAATATATCACTGACCATCAACATCAATTCAACCTCTGCCATTATTGAGCTCACACCAACTACATCAACATCACATTGTATAAATTCTCTGTTTCTTCCCGGCTTGACGGGCCCATCCCTAAAGACCTTTCCTATTTCGTATCTTTTAAAGGGCAGACGTATTTGAGGATTCATACCTATAACCTTGGCAAAGGGCACCGTCAGATCGTATCTTAGCCCAATATCCCTTTGACCCTGATCCTGCAGCCTATATACCTCCTTCAATATTTCTGCACCACCAGCATACTTGGAAGACAGTATGTCAAAATAGCAGATGGTGGGGGTCTCCAGTGGCTGATAGCCATAGACCTCAAACACACCCCTTAGCTTCTGGATAATCTCGTTTCTCACCCTTTGCTCCTCGGGTAAAAAGTCATAGGTTCCCTTTAGATTTCTTAATTCAGTCGCCATTTTTATTCCTCCTCAAATTTTTTTCAAAAAACAAGAAGACCCAACAGATATAAAACATACCTGCTGGGCCTTCAATATTTGCCACCACAGGTACAAGCACCAATAGCACCTGTACCCGGGTTAGAATCGAGCTACAAGTGCTTCCTGTGATGGTGATGAAGCTGTGCTATTAATTTTTTATTATACATCCTCATCCACCCCTTACTTTTTTTATAATATTAGCACTACTTTAAAGCTGTGTCAAATACTGTGTGCTTTTTATATATTATTTTCACCCTTTATTGCCTCTGCCTCAAGACACTCAAGATCCTTATTATGCCCCAGCACAACCAAAATATCATTTTTCGTTATAACATCCTCAGGGTCAAGAGAAAGCATCACCCTATCCCCCCGTTTAATCGCCATAACATTGACACTGTACTGAGTTCTAAAGTCCAATTCCATCAGATTACTGCCTATCCAGCTTGGTAATGCAATTATTTCCACGATGCTATGCTCCGGTGAAATCTCCAGATAATCCAATAAATTACGGGTGCTTAAGCTATGGGCCAATCTAATACCCTTGTCAATTTCCGGGTATACCACCCTTCCCACATTCATCAGCTCCAGCATTTTTGCATGGGTTTTATTTATTGCCTTAACTATTACATTTTTTACCCCTAATTCCTGAAGATTTATAATAACCAAAACAGAGGTTTTTGTATCTGTGCCAATTCCGACAACGACACCATCAAAGCTTTTCAGCTTCAGCATCTTTAGTGTATTGATATCCGTAGCATTCCCCTGCACTGCATATGAGACCTTATCGGATAATTGCTGTACTGTTGCTTCATCGGAATCCATAATTGTTACCCTGCTGCCCATATTAACCAAAGTAACTGCAACACTTCTGCCAAAGCGACCGCAGCCTATTACAAGGAAATTCTTCATAGTAGTATCCTTTCTGATTGATTATTCATTAGCAAATCTGTATCCAACACCAACCTCAGTTAAAATAAAGCGTGGCGAGGCCTCCTTCTCTATCTTTCTTCTGAGATTGGCCATGAAAACACGAATAGATTTAGAATCCCCTGTCTCACCATAACCCCATACTTCCTTCAAAATATAGTTGTGGGTCAGTACCTTTCCCTTATTTGCCACCAGCAAAAGCAGCAGCTTATACTCTATGGGGGTTAAATGCACCTCACTTTCATCCAGGTAAACCATGCGCTTCTCGAAGTCAATTGTGAGGTAATCCAGCTTAAATACCTCTATGTTATCCGGCTGTAGGGCCTTTTTCAGCTTTCGTTGGACAACACGAATTCTTGCCATTAGCTCCCCCATATGAAAAGGCTTTGTAATATAATCGTCTGCCCCATGGTCAAGGGCAGAAATTTTTTCATTCTCCTGTCCTCTGGCTGAAACCACTAGAATAGGCACGTCGGATATCAAGCGTATAGACTTAATGACCTCAATGCCGTCTATATCCGGCAGCCCCAAATCCAGCAATATAATATCTGGATTATTGCTGTAGAATAAGGACATTCCCTCTATACCATTTTTTGCTGTGTCAAAGGTAAAGCCGCCGGTCTTCAATGCAAGGGAAATAAAGTTCAGTATGTATTTGTCATCCTCAATGATTAAAATTCTTAGATTATTCTCCACTTATTCTCCTCCTGCCATCGGTAGCTTAAAGGTTATCATTGCTCCTCCCTCTGGTGCCCTACCTGAGCATATACTGCCTCCATGGGCCTCCACTATTGCTTTGCAGATGGACAGACCTAAGCCCACGCCTCTTTTACCGTCAATGGCCTTTCTGGATATGGTTACAAAGCTATCAAAAAGTGTCCCTTCAATCTCTTTATCGATACCCTTGCCGTTGTCGGCTACTTCAAAGACTGCCATGTCATTCTCAGTGAATACCCTGACAAAGATACTGCAGCCCTCCTGTGTATGCTTTATGGCATTGTCCAACAAATTGATTAAGACCTGAACAATCAGCTTGCCGTCAACTAAAACCGTTACAACCTCCTCCGGCATCGATAAAGCTATGCTTCTTCCTTTCGAAAGGCTGCTGACACGATTCACTGCCTCATAGACGATATCATCCACGACCTCGTGATGCTTTTCTATAACCAGCTTACCTTCACTGATTCTGGTCATATTGAGGATGTTTTCAACAAAGCTGTTTAGCCAAATGGCCTCCTCATTGATGTCATGTACCAGCTTTTCTATATTGGCCTTATCCAACTGGTCTATATTTTCAATTATTACACCACTTGCCCCTACTATCCCCGTTAAGGGAGTTCTGAGGTCGTGGGAAATAGCCCTTAATAGATTGCTGTGCATTTTCTCCCGCTCCATTGCGATCCTTATGTTTTCTCGCTCGTTATAAATAAACTCTCTGTCCAAAGAAAGGCCCATCTGGGTGGCAACGGTTTTAATAAGAAGCTCATGCTCTAACGTGAAGCCTTCCCTTGAATATGCTATCTCCATGACACCCAGCTGCTTGGTTAAGCCTCTGATTGGTATTTCCATAATCTCCAGCCTATCAATGGTAAATCCCATGTCATCGTCAGCATATATTTCATCGGTTACCGCCAGCTTAACTCTGCTGTTATAGCCTGTGTTGGAATATATATAGTAAATGCCCTGATAGATAATGTTCTTATCCCCTGTGACGCTTAAAAACCCTTCGGTTACTCTATATAAAAGCCTTGCTGTATGCTCATTTTGCTTAGCTATAAGCAGCTGCTTCTGAAGCATTTTAGTGAGAGTACCTGATATCAAGGATGCTCCTAAAAAGGACACCATCAAAATTACATCGTTGGTATGATAGGTGATAAGGGTATGGGTCGGTATTGTGAAAAAGTAATTAAAAATAAATACACTCAATACGGAGGCTAGAATACCATAGGAATAGCCCTTTGTAGCTACCGTAACCATAAGTACCCCCACAAGAAATACCATGATTATGCTCTCTTTTCCTATTCCGAATTTGCCTAAAAAAAGCGACAAAATAGTTGAAAACATTATTAATGCCATAAGCTTAAACATATTGCCTATATGAATCCTGCTATCGTATTTAATAAAACCACCCCCACCACCAGCATACTGCATATTAATAACCTAGTCAAAGACCTCGGCTGCCTCCTCCAGCAATTCCTCGATATCCTTCAATAGCTTATGATTTCCCTCTTCCTGAAGTAAAATCCTATGCAGCTTAAATTCCTTATACATTTTCCAGTAATTCTGATCGTTGCACAAGGCAACCACCTTTGGAATTGAATAAACCTTCAAGCCTATTGAGCTCAACATTAAATTATCGGCATCGCTATGGGAAAGCACCAGCAGGCAGCTGTACTTTAATTCTCTGTTGATATTGTTTGATTCTGCCATTGCTATATATCTATAGCCCTTAGAGTTACAAAGCGCTGTCACCAAATTGCTTAAATCATTTTTCCCGTAGATTAATATAACATTTTCATATGCCCCATTGCAATCTCTATATTCATCATAAATATCATTTATCCTAAAATCTTCACTTTCTATAAACCGGTCTACCTTATTCATTAAAAAATACCCTAATAATATAAAAGCTATAGCAGATAAAAGTACTAATAGAAACAAAGGCACTCCTCCCTTCTATAGTATTTTAATGCTATAGCTATAAAGTTTGTATTAATATTTGTTATACGATGTTAATATTGTGTTAAGATTTATAGGGGTTACCATAATACCTGTCTTAGCTCTGCAATAGCTTATTTGCTAATTAGATTGAGTTTATGATCCTTTATCTCATAAATATAGTCCGCTACATTCTCCACCAGCTGCTTGTCGTGGCTTATAAAGACTATTGTTCCTGCATAGCCCTTCATCATGGCCTCTAGGGCTTCTACACTGGGAATGTCGAGAAAATTGCTGGGCTCATCCATCAGTAGAATATTGTATCTCCCCAAAAGCAGCTTAGCCAGCAGCAGCTTAATAATCTCACCCCCGCTTAATACCGATAACCATTTAGTTATATCATTGCTGCCAAAGCCCATTGATGCCAGCACCGACCGGATTTCCGATATATTATAATCGCATTCCTCCTGCATAAACGCCAGCATCCTCTGGTTTGCATTATATTTGTAGCCTGTTTGTGAAAAATACCCTATCTCAGCCTTGGGAGAGATGGCAATACCCTCCTGTCGGTCTAATATCATCCTCAGCAATGTGGTTTTACCTGTACCATTGCCGCCAACAAATGCCACCTTACTTCCAAGGGGTATGCTGAAGGATGCCTTATCCAACAGGATCCTATCTCCAAAGGCTTTGTTTATTTCCTCTCCAATTATCGGATAGGGATTATGAAGGGCAAGGGCTTTACTTTGTCTGAATTTGATTATGGCAGGTCCCACAGGCGCCTCAATACGCTCCATTGACTCCATCCTATGCTCCATTGACTTAGCAGCATTGTGTAATTTTTTCTGCTTGGTTCCAATGGTTTTTTGGTGAGCCAAACGACCGCCGCCATCATTATTATTTTTTCTGGCGGCCCCCTTTGCCTTCTGGTCTAAGCCCTGGGCCTGCCTTCTCTTTTCATCAGCTGCCTTCTCCAATCTATCCCGTTCAGCAACGAATTGCTGGTATTTTGCGGCATGGCTTTTGCGTTCCTCCTCCTTCTGCTGTAGATAGTCAGAGTAGCTGCCCCAATATTCTGTTATTCTGCCATCCTTCAGCTCCCATATCTTATCCACCACCTCATCAAGAAAATATCTGTCATGGCTTATGACCAGCAGTGCGCCTGAAAAATACTTAAGCTGTCCTATTAAAAAGTCAATGCCCTCACTATCCAGATGACTTGTAGGTTCATCTGCAAATATGCCATGGACCTGCATTGAAAGTGCCTGTGCTATCTTTAGCCTTGTTTCCTCTCCACCGCTCATGGCCTGTAGCTGCAGCTCCTTAACCCCCAATTTACCTAAAAGGGATTGGTCTTCTGCCTCCACGGCAACTGCCTCTTCAAGCTGAGGAATATATGCAAGGCTTCCAAAGCGACTGATTTTGCTACCAACTGGATTTATCTCCCCCAGCAACACCTTCAGCAAAGTGCTTTTCCCTGCTCCATTCCCCCCCACCAATCCGATACGGTCATAGCTATATATGTCCAGCTCTTCAATATTCAATATATCACGCCCTGTGTATTCCACAGATATGTCCCTTGCCTTTATTAATAATTCCATTTTTCTTCCTCCCGTCTAAATCGCATAAAAAAACACAGGCAGACTACCTGTGTAAGTGTAAGGGGAAGCAAGATAAATTAGCCTAAGCCCATTTTAAAGGGCTGAGACGTATAAATACTCTAATCATATTATCCGCTGTAGACTGCTTATTAAATAAGGGAAACCCCCATAACATCCCCCATGTTAAGGAATTGAAGCGTATCATTTCCTAGACATTGAAAAGGATGTACATACGGATATATGAATGTCAGTATAGCTAAGCACAAAAAAAGAGGATAGATTGTCCTTCCTCTTTAACTTGGCTGAATAAATATTTAAGTTAATAGGGTTTATTTAAAAAATGGCAGACCAATCCCGAAACACTACACAAGGTAGCACCTTTACGCACTATTAAATTATTAGCAGTATAAGGTTTTGATTCGTGATCTGAATATACCAAACATTTTAAGCAACCCTCCATTTTTAATCTTTATTAATCATTATTATAATAGCATAAGGACTTAGGAAATACAAGTCGATGCCTTTATCGTCTGCTATACATTATTTTTCGGCATCCGGTAAAATACTGTAGCTTGAAATTGGCTCAACATGTACCATACAATGCTTAACTGTGTCAATTTCATCCTCTACTATTCTATGGACCGATTCTGCTATATCATGGCCCTCCTTGACGGATAGACCCTCATAAACATATATTTCGATATCTACATATATTTTGTTTCCGAAAATTCTAGTCTTGAGATTCCTTATGGCTTCAACGCCTTCTATAGCTATTACTGAGCTGGTTATATGCTCCAGCACGTCATTATCAGCTGAGGAATCCACCAGCTCCTTTATTGCTCGAATATACAGCTCTACGCCAACCTTGATAATGAGCCCACTTACAATTATTCCCGCCAGCGGGTCCAGAAATTTATAGCCATGTCTTGCGCCTAAAATTCCCAGAAAGGCTCCGATGGATGAAAGGGCATCTGATCGATGGTGCCAAGCATCCCCCTCCATAGAAATGCTTTTGATTTTTCTAGCGGTAATTATAGTGTACCAATACATCCCTTCCTTTACGAATACAGAGACAAGCGCTGCCCAAAGAGCAATGCTTCCAGGTGTGGCTATATTGCCGCTATATAGGCTCAAAATACTCTTATAGCCTATCGTAAAGCCCACCAAAATAAGTATTACACTTATAATCTTTGCACAAACAGACTCCAATCTCTCGTGCCCATAGGGATGCTTACCATCCTCCCCCTTAGAGGAAATCCTTAGGCCTATGATCACTATTACGGTTGTAAACACATCTGACACTGAATGTATTGAATCTGCAATCATTGCAGAGCTTCGTCCCCAAAAGCCAGCTATCAGCTTAAATACCGATAAGATGATGTTTATAGCAATCGTAATTAAAGATACTCTTTCCCCCATTTTATAATTATCCATCCGCCACACTCCCAATTGATAACATTGAATACTCCTATTATATTATAATATCTCTTGTTTTGATACAGTTTTTCGAAAACAAAATATAGTATCAATTGATAATAAAACTCGAATTGTCAGGGGGACGGTCTGTCAGGGGGACGGTCTGTCAGGGGGACGGTTCTGGTGACAATAATTGATAGCATTGTGAATTATGAATCACATTCCTTTGTATGCGGCATAAAATGATATAAAATCAGTAGAGGAGTGAAAATTGTGTATAATCCATATAATCAATACCCGTCTACCTATTATAATAACATGCCTGGTTATGGCTCCAGCTATCCTATGTACCAATATGCCAACTGGTATAGCAATCCTGCATATAATCCTGGATATGGTGCACCTCATATGGAATTAAAGGATTACGGACCGCAGCCTTTTGTTTTTAACATACGGGAGGCTACACTACAAAACCAGAATTTTCGAACTGCACTATGGACAGGATGCCATCTACAGCTAACTTTGATGAATATCAAAGTAGGAGAGGATATCGGCCAGGAGGTTCACCCCTATTACGATCAATTTATATGCATTGAAGAGGGTCAGGGCATTGTAAAAATGGGAGATTGCGAAGATAAGCTTGATTTGCAATGGAATGTCCATGCCAATTGTGCCATAATCATACCGGCTGGAAAATGGCATAATCTAATCAATACCGGCTGCAAACCCCTAAAGCTATACTCCATATATGCACCACCTGCACATCCCTTCGGTACCATCCACCCCACAAAGAAGGATGCAGAGGAGGAGCATGACCATTAGCAATACTTAATAAATAATCTCCCTTATCACAGTATAGGGGAGATTTTTGCTTGTCGACGAGATAGTGATTGTCAAGGGGAAGGTTTCGACTGACAATTTTTATTTTTCAGGACTCCATATATAGTATCTTACTGCATCACTCATAAATTTCTCATATTCGTGGATACGAGATGCCTCTATAGAAAATCCTTTAACGCCCCAAATCTGAAGTTCTCCCTTTATTTCCTCAAAAGCAACAGGAAAATATAATATATCGCCATCTGTAGGAAAGAGAAAAATCTGGGTGCTAACTTGATATTCATAAAAATCTGCTATATAGACTTCTGTATTGGCCCAATTATTACTAGCTTCATACAAGTCCTCTAAACTTACTTCTATAAACGCATCTATTTTAGCAATTATGTCATCCTTTCTCTCGGATGTGCCATAGTTTGGCTTATGGGGTTCTGGGATTATAAATGAAAATTTTTCAATTACTTCGTAGTTTTCTATATCACTGGGCCATGAATATCCATCCTTCTGTATAAGACCGTCGCAATACACAAATCCCTCCTTATATTTAAAAATAGCCAACCATTCTCCTATATCCGTATGTATATATACGGCATTCTCCGTATTGGTATACACACGAATTTCTGCATCAACAGGCTTATTGATATAATTTTCTAACTGCCGATTATTTTCAGGACTACCTATATAATAATATTCGTATGGATAAAACCACAGGCGATAATTTATCTGCTCTAAAAATGCGGCTTTAATATTTTCATTGGTAAAATTATCTGGGAGTCCTACGGGCTCTTCCAATTCTATATCATTTTCATCTGTTCCTATTATTTCTTTAGAGTTATATGTTCTAAAATTATATGAACCTAATACTATCAACAATATAATAATGATTAAAAATATCCTCTTATTCATGAAATCACCCCACTTGATTATATGACCATTGGTAACTGTCAGAGGGACGGTTCTAACTGACAATATTTTAATATGCGAACAGGCGTAAAAACTACTGTTTTCATTTCAACCTGATGTATTCTGTTTTTTCTGAGTTTCCTTCCTTCCAATTAATTCTTAGCTCCAATAAATCTCCATTTTCAGGTTTTTCTCCAAAGGTAATAAATGTAAATTCATCCTCAATATCGAAATTCCCATCTATTAAAGTCCATATTTCAACATTTACTCTAAATTCAATCAAGGTTGCGGCTATTTTTCCCTTGCCTCTCCAATAAAGCATGCCTTCCCACGTTTGTTTTGGATCGAAGGTATCTTTTCTATATACTGCCTTCCAGTTTTCGTCTTCACTTAATCCCTTCATCGATTGTGCATTGAAGGATAACATAATATTTAAATACAATAACTGAAGATATTGAATTATGATAAGCTTTGTTTTTTCATATTCTCACTCCAGTTTGATTTTCAAGTTTTTTAATAACAACGACCCATAAAATGCTACAAAGTTCCATAAATCTAAAAATTATTTAGGGAACTTTTTTCATTTCTTTGTTTCTATACTTTGAATAATTTAAGTGGAGGATTACAAATGAAAAAACAACATATCATTATTACAGTGCTATTAATGGTGCTTACTTCAAGTATTAACGCCTTTGCATCAGCAGAGAGTACGCCCAAGGAATATTTATATGAGAATTTCCACGAAGCTGATTTTAGAACAGCAATTATAACCGAATATGCTTCAAAAATTTCTATTAATCAATCTTCAGTAAACTATAGTATGCTATATAATTGGGATTCATCAATCAGTTATTTTGGCAATGGGAGGTTTTCTCTTAGTGGCTATACGGAGGCATTTTTTAATGTCGATTCAATCTCCACTATTGTATATTTACAACGCTATAATACCTTAACAAAGACATGGACAAATATAAATAGCTTTTCGAATATCCAAAATAACACCTACTATTCATCCGCCTCAAACAGCTACACAGTAGAAAAAGGTCAAAGCTATCGTGTATATGCTATACATACAGTCAAAAAAGGAGCAACAACAGAAACAGAATTCTCATACTCACAATCTATTCTAGCCTTTTAAAAAGCAATGGAGTTTACTCCATTGCTTTTATTAATTCTACAATTTCTTCAATTGTTATACCATAATTAAAATTAATCGTATAATTCATACGCTCATTTGACCATACTGCTAAGCCCTTTCTTCCAGTAACAGTAGCCAAAATATAGTTCTGCCCATTTATTGTTATTTCTTCAACCTCACTATCAGGATGAAGATTAATGCTTTGCTTATTTTCAATGCCTGCTTGCTGTTGTCTGAATCTAATCCTTTCATCATCATAGGTTATCTCCACTATATGCACAGGTCCCGTAACATGAATTAGCACCTCATCGACCTCAAAGGGCAGCTCCTTGATCTTATAAGGAACTAGGCTCTTTGCCTCCTCAATATTTGTAAGAATAGTATTATTCTCAATATTAGGGGTATTAGACAATGTAGAGCTGGTATTTATGGTTATGGCTTCCTCTTTCCTAAAAATGTTTATAAAATTGAGCTTTTGCCATGCTCCGCTTTCTATATTGGTAAAGGCATTGATCATTAACATACTGGAAATAACCCCAATTACGATTATAGCTGCACGCTTGTGGGCAGTAAATGAGCTCATTTTATTTCTTTTCCTCAGGCTTTGGAGCTTACTCCACCCTAATTCAATATCCTCTTCAGTAACAGGAATTTCATTCATTTTTTCCGTTATGGCATCATTTATTAGTCCTTCAAACCTATCAGGCATTATCTTCACCTTCTATCTTTAATAATTGATAAAGCTTTCGCTTGGCTCTGCTTAGCCTTGATTTAACGGTGCCCTCTTTTATATTTAAGTGCTTCGACACACTCTCGTAGGAAAAATCATGAAAGTACCTTAAGACAACAACCTGCTTTGAGTCCTCATCCAAGCTGTCTAATGCAATCTTTATTCTATCCTTCAATTCCTTTTCATTGATTGCATCTAAAACTGCATCCTCTAAATTTTCATAGTTTTCTATAACAGTCTCAAGGCTGTCATAAGAAACAATTCTTCTTTCTTTTCTTATGTGATTTTTGGCTACATTTGTGCCTATGGCACATATCCATGGCTTAAACTTATCTGTTTCCCTTAATGTATGTAGCTTATTGAAGGCTTTAATAAAGCTCTCGTTGACTAAATCCTGCGAAATATCTTTATCATTTAATATGTAATAAATTGTTCTGAAAACATCTTTGTAGTAGGTTTTATAAAGATAATGCTGAATATCAGATATGGTCTCAACCTCTTCTGTTTTCAGCTTAGCGTAGTTTTCCAAAAATACGCCTCCCTTACTGTTTATTGATATAACCAGTATAGCATATAGGCTGGTGACATTGTAGGTTTTATTGTAATTAAACATTACATATATTCCCATGAGGCTTGTCCTTTTTCAGCCCTCCTATCCTTTACAAGGTATCTATATCTGAAAGCTCCATATTAATCTGTAGGCTGATGAATTTACTCAAATAAGACAAAAAATAACGACCTCAGTCTATTCAAAGACCTCGGTCGTTATAAGGGGGTTTAACTATAGTAAAATGTCTACTCTAAATTTTGGGCTGCATGCTCACCAGCGATACGTCCACTTGTTAATGCAAATTGCACCGCACTACCAGACATATAGACTTGATTGTATAATACCTTATTTGCATTCTCTCCTGTAGCATACAGGTTATTTATAACTGAACCATCCTCACGTAAAACCTGGAAGCTATCATCGGTTTTAACGCCGGCAAAGGTTCCCATTGTTAGAGGGTAGAATTTGATGGCATAATATGGTGCTTTTTCAACTGACACCAGGTATTGAGGGTCTTTACCCATTGCATCCTTACCTGTTTTAACTCCGTCGTTGAAGGTTTCCATAGTTTTTACAAAGGTATCAGCAGGCACACCCATAGCATCCGCCAATGCATTAAGATCCTCTGCCTTTACAACCTCATCTGAAGGCATAGCAGCCTCAAGAGCCTTTATAATATCTGCATTTGCATCTGTTGAATCTACGATTAACCAAGTAGTATCTTGACCTATTAATTCATTAGTAGCAATGGCATAATGAACCTCTTCATTAGTGAATCTTTCACCCTTGCCATTGACATATACCCTGGTCCAATCCATGTTTAAGCTGCTGGTTCCATTTATTTTACTGCTGATACCAACACCCATTACCCATGGCTCCTCATATAATGCTGCTCCTATTTCTTCAGCCATTAAAATACCGTCACCTGTGCTTCCTGCTGCAGCCCAGCTTATTTCAGCTGACCCTGCTGCCTCAGGAACGAATCTTTCCAATAGCTCCTCACTCTTAGCAAATCCACCTGCCGCAAGAATTACCTTCTTCGCATTAATTGTTACCTTGCCCTCTTTGCCTTCAGCAATAACGCCAACTACATTTCCGTCCTTGTCTGTGATAAGCTCAGTTGCCTTAGTTTCCTTAAGAATTTCAACCCCTTGAGCTGTTATGAATTTTTCAATATTTTGCGTTAATGAGGTTCCACCCTTTGTAGTTGAATCACTATAAGCAAAATGAAGTCTCCTGACAGGGTCAAGGCCAAAGCCCATGATTGCTGAATAGGAATGTCCAACATAGTCCACCAGCCACTCTGTAGTGACAACCGCTGCATCCATAAATTTGTCTACAACAGTATAATCAGGATATTTACCATTTGGATTACTAGTCGCTTGGCGCTCCTTCCAAAGCTGCATCCATGATTCCTTTGTATCAGTAATGCCTTCAGCCTCTTGGAATTTTGTTCCTGTAGCTGAAATACCGCCACCAGATAAGGCAGTAGAACCACCTACACTTGCAAGCTTCTCAAGCACAATAACCTTTGCGCCATTTTGGTGTGCTGAAGCTGCAGCAGCCAGACCAGCTCCACCAGCACCAACTACCACGACATCAGTAGTTAGTTCGATATCCTTTTGAGCTGAATCGTTATTGATATTAGCTTTCAATGCCTCCACATCTCCACCAGCCTGCTTAACACAATCTTCAATTGCAGCAAGGATTGCGTTTGAGGTAACAGTAGCACCTGATACTGCATCTACTGCTAACGTTTGCCCTTCAACCACCTCTTCAGGTATACGTTGGATAGGAACATCGCTGATTCCTGCTGATTCCTGATGCTCCAGTACCTTAACCGATACGATAGAAGCGCTGTCAAATACAACCTCCACCTTGATATCACCATTATGTCCCTTAGCTACTGCTGTATAGGTCCCTGCCTTGTAAATATCTGTGTTGTTAGAAGCATCCTGTGAGCAGGCTACCAACCCGAATACCATAACAATACATAATAATAAACTTACTAATTTAAATTTCTTCATATTGTTCCCCTTCCGTCTTGTGATTTTATAGTGATCTCCACTATAAGAACTTATATAGTTATGTTAGTTAATTCACTAACATATCCTATTATTATTCTATTTCCTCGTCCCTTCACCATGTCAAGCTGATATTTATATGAATTTGACAAAAAATAAACGAAAACCTCGTGTTCACCCAAGGTTTTCGGCTTGTCTTATCTTAAATTTAAATTTTCACTTTAGCAGCTTTAAATACTAGCTTATACTGCTCCAGTTTTTTTACCTCTCGGTCCTTCGCCTCCGCTTCAATAACAGGTCCTATATCAACAGCCTCCAATATCCTGAAGCCAGCCTCGGTAGATCTATTTAGAATATACTCTCTTTTTAGCATATCCTTTGCCTTCCGATTCAGCTTAATTTCCCTATTGGCACCATCTTCAAAATATTGATGAGCAGCAATATAGCCACCCTCCTCCTGCAAGAGACACCTTAGCCCCTCCGGCAAAAATTCTCCCCTTTCCTCCATATAAACCTTGGTCATCCCATGATCAACTATGATATCAATAGATGCATCTGCTATTGGCAGCCTATGATAATCGCAGCATAGGAATATAAAGCTGGAATGCTCGTAGTACATTTCAAGATTCCGCTTAAGCTTATCCATCCGTTCTTTATCGTAATCTATTAGGATATAGGTAGAATTACGGGGCAAATACTTGATGTATTGCAGCAGGAAAAAACCTACACAATTATCCAGCTCCATGATATATTTAGGTAATTTGCTATTTTGATTTATATATTCAATCATTGCAGCCATGCCCTGGTACAGAAAATTTACGTAGGAGTGGGAGCATTCCTCCAGATATTCCTCCTTGGTAGGCATTTTTTTATTATTTAAAAGCTTAGTCCTCACAGCTTTTTCATCTATGTAAATTCCGTTTTCTATTTTGGCTTTATACCCGCATTCACAATCTATTATAGCATCCATAATACTGCTTTTTTCGATTATACCCGCAGAAATATTCAATGCCCTTTTACATAATGGACACACCAATAAGGTCAATGAAGACATGGGAAATCCAAGGCTTTGGCCCTTTTTAAGCTCCTGTGCCCTTATCTCCTGTATCCTGTCATCCAGATAACCCTTCATATTATTATATTTATTCAGTTCACTCATTACCTCTTTATTCTTTGCTTCAAGAAAGGGCAAATATAGATTGCGGAAAACGTCTGTACTAGAACCGCTTATCCTTTGAATAACCAAAATTCTCTCGATTTCTGCTATAGAAAAGTCCAGCTGCTTTAGCTCGATGATTTTTTCAAGATCTCTGCTGTCGGCCTCAGTAAAGCTATACTGTCCGCCCTTTTTCTTTGTGACCAGCAGCCCCTTCTCCAAATAAAATCTGACTGTGTCCTGTGTAACTCCATGCTTTTCTGCAAATTTACCGATTTTCATTTTCTCACCCTTTTCAAATGCAATTCATTGTTATATAATCTACAGCTCTGCTTTTAATATACATCTTAGCATTAGTGGAGGGGTAATACAACTATTTCGTTTATCAGAAGCTACAGAACCGTTTAGCTAGGTATAGAATACGTAGGCATTAAATAAACCATAGTCTTTGGCTCTCCTATTAGTAACAGATTAAAAATCCCCACATAAAATAACCATATACGTATTTATGCATTAATCTGGCTGCGAGGAGGTTAGCTATGAGTAACGACAAATTTGTTGATATAAAAAATATCTCCATGACCTATCATACCTTAGACAATGAGACCACTGCCCTGAAGGAGCTTTCCTTTCATGTAGACAAGGGAGAAATAGTTTCCTTAGTGGGCCCCAGCGGCTGCGGAAAGTCTACCATTCTCTCCATAATCGCCGGACTTCTAAAGCCCAGCACCGGAGAGGTCTTTATTGACGGTCAAAGGATAGATGGCCCCAACAAGGCCAGTGGCTATATGTTTCAACGGGATAATCTTTTTCCCTGGAGAACCATATTGCAAAATGTGCTGATAGGCCTTGAAATTCAAAGGAAGGTAAATGATGAAAGCATAGCAAGAGTGAGTAAGCTTCTGGATACCTATGGCCTGGGGGAATTCAAAAACCATTATCCCGATCAGCTTTCAGGTGGTATGCGGCAAAGGGTAGCCCTTATCCGTACTCTGGCTGTAGAGCCTGAGCTGCTTCTGTTAGATGAGCCCTTTTCTGCCCTTGACTATCAGAACCGATTGGCAGTAGGGGATGAAATAGCTCGAATTATTAAAAAGGAGGGCAAGACTGCCTTAATGGTAACACATGATGTTGGGGAAGCAATATCCATGTCAGATAGGGTTTTAGTCCTCTCCAACCGCCCTGCTACTATTAAGAATATCCACACGATAAAGCTAACCTGCCAGAGTGATAATCCCTCACCTATTCAATGCAGAGAGGCTCCTGAGTTCAGGCATTATTTTAATTTGATATGGAAGGAGCTCGATGTCTATGTTAAATAAGGATAATGAAGCTGCAAAATACTCGCCTCAGCATCAGGAGTTTTTGAAAAGCGTTAAGAGAAACAGATTTCAGATTAAGGCTTCGCAGGTGGGTTTTCTTGTGCTTTTCATTGTTTTTTGGGAGGTGGCGGCTAATCTAAAATGGATTGACCCCTTCTTCTTCAGTAAGCCTTCGGATATTACCAAGCTTCTTATAAGATTGTCGGCTGACGGTTCCTTGATTTTGCATACCGCTGTTTCTGTCTATGAAACCCTCATGGGCTTTGTGATAGGTACTGTTTTAGGCACTGTTATAGCTATAATGCTGTGGTGGTCGGACTTTATAGCTAAGGTTGTGGACCCCTACTTGGTTGTTCTGAATGCTCTACCTAAAATCGCCTTAGGCCCCATTATAATTATCTGGGCCGGTGCCGGAACCAGTGGTATTATTGTTACTGCCCTTTTGATTTCTATAGTTGTAACAATACTTTCAACCTTCAACGGCTTTAAGGAGGTTGACACTGAGAAGATTAAAATGCTTAAAACCTTTGGTGCCACCAAGCTTCAAATCCTTCAAAAGGTTGTGCTTCCCGCCAGCGTTCCCACCATGATCAATACCATGAAAATAAACATAGGCATGTCTTGGGTTGGGGTTATCGTAGGTGAATTTCTGGTCTCTAAGGCTGGTTTAGGCTACTTAATCGTATACGGCGGCCAGGTTTTCCGGCTGGATATTGTCATGGCTGGGGTGATTGTGCTGGCGGTGGCCACCTTTGTGATGTATCAGTTTGTGGCCTGGGTTGAGAATAGATTTTTGAGGTGGAAGCAGTAAATAAATGGGGCTCCTGTAGACTTTAGTCGGCAGGAGCTCTTTATTTAACTAAAATGAATAACCTCTAATTTATTTTTAATATGGTTTAAGTATAATTTACGCCATGTTATTTTTTTACATAAATGGTTGTATATGTTTTTGTTATCTGATATCATTTAGAATATATAACTAATTGCTAAAAGGGGGAGTGACTTTGACTTTAGAGATATTAGCCCCAGGGGAAAAGATTAGAAGATTAAGAGAAAGCATGGGATTAAAGCAGGATGACTTAACAGATGATAAAATAACCAGAAGCCTTGTTTCCATGATTGAAAACGGAAAACGTAATCTGACCTATAATGTTGCTGCGATTATTGCTGATAAATTAAATAGATACTATGAAAAAATAGGACAAGAGTTTACTGCTGAGGATTTGCTAAAAGGCGAATCAGAGCAAGCTCAAACATATATAAATGAGGCATTAGCTAAGTATGAATCCATTTCTCAAAACAAACACCTAACCGTTGATGAAATAGTACTAATCTTTGAGCCCTTGCTTAACTTAGCAAAGGAATGGAGCTTAAGGAGAGAAGTTGCTAAGATAAATTTCTTAAAAGGTCAATATCATTATCATCTTTGCGAATACTACAAATCAGCTAACGATTACTTTAGTGCTTTAGAATATTATATAGAGGTCAAGGATTATGAAAAGATAGCAGCCTTGTATTTAAAATTAGGAAATAACTCTTTTATGTTAGAGCATATTCAAGAAGCTCTGGTTCATTATCAAAAATCTTATTTTTTAACTATCGAAAAGAATCCTGAAAATGAAAAAAGTCAAATTTATGCTTTATACAATATCATTCTTTGCTATCGCAAATTAAAAAATTACAACCTAGTTTTTGAAGCTATTGAAAATATTAGGAAGTACGAGCTTTCTCAATTTATATTTGACGATATTGTTTTAATAGAAGCAAATAATTACTTGGATTTGGAACTATACGATAAGGCTGAAAAACTCTATAATAAGCTTCTAAAAAAGGGACCAGACAATAGGCTTAAAATGCTAATCTTTGACAGCCTCACAACGCTGTATATTAATAAAGAACAATACGATATTGCTTTTGATTATGCAATGCGTTCTCTAGAATTAAAGAATGAAGTTGATAGAAAATACACACCCAATATTATAGCTACCACCGCTCTTAGTTATCACAAACTAGGCAGATCACAAGAGGCAATTAAATTTATAAATGAATATCTGCAAAATAATAGTATGCATATCGTAGAAAAAAAACATATATTGCTACAACTTGCCAGAATTCATAAAGAAATTGCAGAGTCTGAAATAGCTGAAAAAATCGTATATGAGGTTATTGAACTTATTTAATAAAACAAATATACACCACACTAGGCGACCCTAAACCTGTAGACTGGTAATCTAAAATATTCATTTTCTTTTAGAGCTGTCTCAAAATGATTCACCAATCATTTTAAGACAGCTCCTATTCTTTTATACTAAGAAAAAAATCAAATGTTTACGCCCTACCCTTACGCAAAAACAATATCCCTATAAATATCAAAACATACAAATATTGAAACCAGCCCCCGCCTCTTTTTCTCTCCTGAATAAACAGCCTTATTATTATTAACTCACAGCTGGCTATAAAGGCTATCCATAGCAGCTGTGATTCAACGAAGTAGTTCGCTAGAAATAGAATGGTGGCCAGCATATTAAATTTTGAAATTAAAAATTGGTTTTTCCTTTCTTCTCGATAATTGCTATCCTTCATCCTTCAACCTCCCTCTCATAATGCTTATTATCGTGACTCTTAACTGTATTATATCAAATAGCCTTTCCAAATAATACCTTATTGTGAGGACTGAAAAGTATAGTCTGTAGCTCGGTTTTTTACAGAGTAGCAAGTAAAGAGAATAAATAGTACTAAAACAAAATCACCTCCAACATCAGATCTCATCTGCATCAGGAGGTGATTATTTTCATCATATTTTTCTCATAGATAAATCCCTTGTCTTTAAACCATTTGCCTTAATTTGCTGACGCCAGTTCATCTCTGCTGCCAGCTTGTAGGCGATTCTAGGTAAGCTTGGTGATATATAGATGTTATCTGCTGCTGCTGATGTTGAGATGTTTCCTACAATTGTCTTTATGGCTATAGATGAATTCTTTTTAGGGCCCTTGTCATCTGGAAATCCAGATAGCATCGGGATCATCCCTCCACCACCAATACCAACCCCCTGCCCCCATTTAAGCTTTGCCTTTACGCACCAATTTTTCATCATATCCAATGCTATAGCATTTTGATGTCCTTCATAAAATCCACCGTTTACTAGGGAATAAACAGTGATATCTCCTCTTTCCTCTTTAATTAAAAACCTCTCCAGCTCATAAAGGCAATTTATGAGATGCGAGGGTATTCCATCAATATATAACGGAAAGGCAAATACAAGTACATTGGCACCAGCAATACCTTCAAAATCCTGCTGATTTGGCTTTGCACCCCTTAAATGAAATTCTGCAATCTCATGATTATTAGCCAATAAACCTTTTAATGTCTGTACTAGATAATTTGATGCACTGTTTTTTGCTTTTGGGCTACCATTTATTAAAGCGATTTTCATACCAACACTCCCTTAGCTTCTTTTATAGACCTATAAATCAAAATAAATTGCTTGCTTAATTTACAAGCTAATATCTATTGCAGCAATTTCCTGAACAAAAGCTACCTTATGTCCACTGCAATTTAAATTAATTGCATTTGCCTTTACTAATTTTTCTGCAGTAGCCTTTTCCTCTTCTGTCATGCCTTCACCGTAAAACCATACATTCAATTTTAAATTATTATAGTATCTACATTTATGATGCATCTCACCATTTCTAGTTTCAAAATAAGGATGACTATAAGAAATACCTCTATCTAATACCTTCTTTACAAATGGGCTATAACCACCATAAAAACATTTACTGATTATAATAACCTCCTCACACCTAGCTAAGGCCTCTCCGATATCGCCATATTTATCACGTATCACACAGGTACCAGGGGTTTTTAACCAACACCCAAAGCATCCTATGCAGTTATTGAAGGTATTGTCCTCCGATACTACTAAAGAGGCCTCCGGCACGTTTGTAAATGAATTTTCGAATGCAGCTATGTCATGGATTATTAATTTCATTTCTAACACTCCTTTTCATGAAAAACTTTATATATTAATTAACTAATTCTAATTATGGATAGTCTCTGGTGACCGCTTATCAAATTCAATTTCTTCTATTTCTGCATTACCATCTAAGAGTATAGAAGGCTTCCCCTTTAGGTATTGATTGAAAAAGGCTAATGAATAAGCATTTACTAGCTTGATGCCCTCATAGGCATCTATTGTACCCACCCCCAGCATTCCTGCTAAGAAGGGGGATATTCTTGGTAAATCCGTGAAATTTAGATGGCCTGATTCCTTTAAGACTAAATTATATGCGTCCTTAGATGCATTATTAAAGGCCATTATATTAGGCAGATAACCGCTTTCCTTGCCCTCATTACTTAGAAATAGGGAGCCATACATTTGCATAAGGGGTTTATTAAAGGGCTCCTCAGTAATGACTTCTTTATTATCATTAATTCCTATTATGTCACCGATTAAGGTTCCATCTAAGACTATAACAGCCCCTATATCATCTCTTTGTCTGGATACCTGTGCTGCAGTCGCCCCTCCTAGAGAATGGCCAAATAGACCGATTTTTGTAAGATCCATGTGATCCTCTAAAAATTTTGCTGATTTTCCAATTTCTCCTGTATAAAGACTATCGATTAATAGCTCAATATCAGAAACCCTTAACTCCAACCACTCATGGCTTATGTCAAAGCTTTCTTTTAATGTTACACTATCCGTCTGAATCTGCATTGCACTCTTTAAAAAGTCAACATTTACAGGGGCTGTATCCCCATTTTCAAATGATGTATAGAAGGAATGATAGGTGTGATCAACACTGGCGACGATGTAGCCATGGCTTGCAAGCTCCCTAAAGGTCGATGCATTACCCCTACGCATCCCAAAGGCACCATGAGAAAATATTAATACCGGATACTGCTGATGTTCTGAAGCAATCGGTGCACCACTAATTTCATGCAATACACCCTCTGACGCTTTGTCGGTAGGATACCAAAATTGTACTGCTATCTTACGGTTTACGCCTACCTCCTTTGCCAAGGTCTCAACTCGATTTATGTCTGTAAAGTCACTTGTAACAGTACCTACGTTATATCTTCCTGTCGGTTCTGGTAGGGCATGAAAGGGCAATACTATTGTAGGGATCATTACACATATAGCCAAAATTATAAAACCAAATACTCGTGCTACTACTGCCAGCCTTCTAGGTTTTGGCTGTTGCGGGTTATGTCTGAAGATTTTCCCAATGGTAAGAATAAACATAACTATCGTAAAGATATAAATTGGTATGATACGCACCTTCACTAGATTTGTATCAAGAAATAAGTGCGCCACCAATAATACAATTGCAATTGAGGGAACAAAATCCAAAATCCTTGGTACACGCTTGACAGGCAATAACGCCCATACAAGCGCCAGTACGTTTGCCACTACGATCAATAACTCTAAAGCTGATAACATAATAAAACCTCCTAATATTTTCAATGTGCTATATACACATTATAAATATTAGGAGGTAAATACACATCTGTCTGAAGTAATATCTTAAGTCATACACGGTATGACTACAGTCATATGATTTCATTTTTAATAGCGTATAAGGTCAGCTTACTTCGATCCTCTACCGCTAGCTTGCCATATAAATTGCTAATATAATTTTTAACTGTACCCTCTGAAATATATAGGGTCTTTGAAATTTCATTATTTGATAACCCTTTTCCTACTAGACTAAGAACTTCCTTTTCTCTTTCTGTAAGCTCCTCACTTAGATTTGGGGTCATTTTTATATTATCCGGTGAAGCATCCTTTATCTTATTTGAACTGGTAATATGGGCTATAACCTTAGCAGCAATTTCAGGCTGCATAATTGAATTTCCACTATAGGCGTCTCGAATTGCACCCACTAGCTTTTCTGATGAAAGATCCTTTAGTATGTAGCCGATGGCACCATTCTTCAATGCATCTATAATAAACTCATCATCATCAAAGGTAGTTAATATTAATACCTTAATACCAGGATAATCCCTCTTAATGATTCTGGTACATTCCACCCCATCCATAAGAGGCATTCTTATGTCCATTAATACGATATCTGGCTTACTCACGGGTATTTTATCTAAGGCATCAATGCCATTTTCAGCTAGCTGTACCACTGTGATATCCTCTTCCAATTCAAGAATGGTCTTAAGCCCTTCCCTCATTAACCTCTGATCATCTGTAATCAATACTTTAATCTTCATTATTGCATCACCTCACAAGGAATTAATACCTTCGTTTTAAAGCCCTCGCCCTGGAGACTGGTAAATTCAACGCTTCCCTTTAAATCTTCAATACGCTCCTGTATTCCAAGTATACCGTAGCCTTTTTTTATATTAGAGCATCCTTTTCCGTTATCAGTAATGTACAATTGAAGCATTCCATTCATATTTTCGATTGTGACTAAAATAGAACTTGCCCCCCCATGTCTGATGGAATTTGTAATGCTTTCTTGTATAATCCGGAATAATGCAACCTCAATATTTGATGACACTACCATATCCTCTGATAATAGGTTTCGTAATGTAATGCACACATTGGTATTTTTTATAGTTTCATTAATGAGATACTGTATGGATGCTAAGAAGGTTTTATCCTCCATAGCCTGAGGTCTTAGAGCTCTTAGGCTATGCTTTATATCGTTAAACCCGCTTCGTGACAGCTCTTGGGCCTTCTCTATTTCAATGGGTAATCTAGTGGGATCTAATGAGGCTAGCTTTTTACAAGCCTCCAATTGAACGATTAAGGTTGTCAAGGTATGGGCTAAGGTATCATGGATTTCCCTAGCCATTCTGGTTCTTTCCTGCTCAGCTGTTAGCTTTTGTGCGACTGTACTATTTTCTATTAGTTTTTTATAAGCCTGCTCTAGCTCCTTATTCAAATAGGCAAGTTTTTCCTTTTCACGAATCTGTTTCTTTACCAGATAACTCATACCAACAACAAATACTACTGCAACGCCATGATTAAAAAATACTTGTATCATTAGCTTTGTTATATCCGAAAAATTATTTCTTATAAGATTTATCAATAATACAGATGAAAAGTACGAAACAACTAAGAAGATCGCATAACCGTGGTGGTATACTATAATCGTTGATGAGACACATACAAAAAACAAAAGTAAATTATAATCATTTTTATCAATAAGTCCAATCGCTATAATGAGTAGCATTTCTATAACAAGGCTCAGCAAAATGTACTGTGGCTTATTTTTTCTAAGCGCTTCAATATACTCTCTAGCATAATTTATCAAAACTATAAGCAATAATAGTGGAATCAAAAATGTAAGCCTATTAAGATTATTGCTTATTATTAATATTGAAGCTGAAATATAAGTGAATAGCTTTATCCATTTTGTTATATTAATGACACTTGTAGCTCTATCCATAATAGCCTCCTGCTGCTGGTTTTATTAACAGTATTTTCCTAATTCTTTCATTACCCTAATTATATTCCTTAAATATATCAATAGCAACTTTTTCCCGCTATAACCTCTTATATTAATAAGGGGGCAAGTCCTTTGAACAACTCCATCTCCAGACAATTAAATATCATAATTTTCTTGGCATTAAAAAGCTTCTACCCAGTAATCTTCAGGTAGAAGCTTTTTATATAATATTGAATTTACCAAACTTCGTAATGCACCCGTTCAGGATTATACCGTTCCCTTACCACTCGTTCCTCACCGGGATGTCCTACAGCCACTATAGCTGCTGGAACTATATGCTGAGGCAGCTTAGCCAATTTAGCCATCGGCTCAACTAGCCTTTCACTGGGATATACTCCGCACCAGCAGGTGCCAAGTCCCAGCTCTGTTGCCTGCAATAAAATGTTTTGCGTGCATGCAGCTATGTCCTGAATCCAAAACATGCCATCGTATTTAATATCGGTCATATCCGCACATACCAATATCGCCATCGGGGCCTCCCTCAGCATTTGTGTATGGGGATGAATGCTTGTTATTTCCTCAAGCGTTCTTCTATCCTTTATTACGATAAAATGCCAAGGCTTCTCATTGCCAGCAGAAGGCGCATACATGGCGGCCCTCAACAGCTTCTGAATATCCTCGTCTGCCACAGGCTTATCCAGATACCTTCGTATGCTTCTTCGATCAAATATCTCCTTCATTTTACCACTCTCCTATTGTTCCCTATACAGATAGACTGTACTAAAGAATTATTAATTCAGCTTAGCACTAATTCTATACACAATATATAGAATCCTTCCTCAAGACAGCTTTTCTGTATAAGTGGGCTAAATGAAGCCGACTCTTACAGCTAGGACATTAGCTTGCAGATATTGTTTGTGTACTCAACAGGATCACTGATTGGTAAGCCTTCAATAAGCAAGGCCTGATTATAAAGCACGCTTGCATATATCCCCAGCTTATCCTTATTGCCTTCATAGGCAGCCTTTAATGCATTGTAGACCTCGTGGTGAATATTGATCTCCAGAACCTTTTCAGCCTTAACCTCCTGGCTATTGGGCATTGTGTTCAGGATTTTTTCCATTTCTATTGAAAGCTCTCCATCAGCTGCCAGACACACTGGGTGGTGCTTCAGCCTTTTGGATGGTCTCACATCCTTAACCTTGCCTGCCAGTGCCTCCTTGATGAATTCAAAGATAGCCTTGTTCTCGTCCTCTGCTGCTTCTTCCTCCTGCTTATCCTTTTCCTCAATGCCTAAATCACCGCTGGAAACGGACTTAAATTCCTTTTCTTTATAGTTAAACAGCATTCTGATGGCAAATTCGTCGATATCATCAGTAAAATATAGTATTTCATAGCCCTCTTCGGTTAAGAGCTCCGTCTGAGGCATTTTGTCGATTCTTTCAACGGAATCTCCGGAGGCATAATAAATATACTTCTGATCCTCCTTTATTCTGCTGACATATTCATCAAGGGTAACCAGCTTCTTTTCTTTGGAGGAATAGAACATTAAAAGCTCCTGCAGCAGCTCCTTATTTTGACCAAAGTCGCTGTAGACACCATATTTTAGCTGCCTTCCGAAGCTCTTAAAGAACTCCTCATATTTTTCTCTTTCGTCCGCTAATAAAGCCAACAGCTCACTCTTTATTTTATCCTTAATTCTCTTTGCTATTATCTTCAGCTGTCTGTCATGCTGTAGCATTTCTCTGGAAATATTCAGGGAAAGATCCTCTGAATCCACCATACCCTTCACAAAGCTGAAATAATCAGGTATAAGGTCAGGGCATTTTTCCATTATAAGCACACCGCTTGAGTATAGCTCCAGACCCCTTTCATATTCCTTTGTATAGAAGTCGTAGGGCATTTTTTCCGGGATAAATAATAATGTGTTGAAGCGTACCGTTCCATCAGCGCTCATATGGATATATTTCAACGGCTTGTCAAAGCCATAATGCTTTTCTGAGTAGAAGTTCTCATAGTCCTCCTTAGTCAGCTCATTTTTATTTTTTCGCCACATAGGAACCATGCTATTGATGATCTTGTCCTCAGCTATTTCCTCATACTCATCGGTTGTGCCTTCCTTCAGCTTGCTGGAGGTGGTCTCCATTTTAATTGGGTACCTTATAAAGTCTGAGTATCTCTTAATTATAGCCTTTAGCCTATATTCGCTCAGGAAGTCCTCATATTTCTCGTCCTCTGTGTTTTCCTTGATTTTTAATATTATCTCGGTGCCTACCTCAGCCTTGTCATAGGGCTCAATGGTATAGCCCTCGGCATCCACTGACTCCCACCTATATGCCTCGTCGCTTCCAAAGGCTTTGCTTATAACGGTTACTGTATCCGCCACCATAAAAGCAGAATAGAAGCCAACACCAAATTGGCCGATGATATCAAATCCATCCTTAAGCTCATTTTCCTTTTTAAAGGCATAGGAGCCGCTTTTAGCTATTACCCCCAGATTTTCCTCCAGCTCCTCCTTAGTCATACCGATACCTGTGTCCTGTATGGTTAAGGTTCTGTCCTCCTTGTTTGGTACTAGCCTTATGTAATAATCCTCCTTATTAAAGGTGATGCTCTCGTCCGTCAATGCCCGGTAGTACATTTTATCGATGGCATCGCTTGCATTTGAAATAAGCTCTCTTAGAAATATTTCCTTGTGGGTATAGATTGAGTTAATCATTAAATCCAACAAACGCTTGGATTCTGCCTTAAATTCCTTTTTCACCATATGCTCTTCTCCCTTCATATATGAAATTAATATTTGCATTCGTTAGCACTCTATATAAAGGAGTGCTAATTATAATTTACCAAATATACTTAGTTTGTCAATAATTAACTGAAAATTTTTTTGATATAAAAAAACAAGACAACTATTATTTTACAATTGTCCTGTTTATTTATATAAGCTTACCTACTATATTCAGAGCTTATGACACTATTATCAACTATTTATACCTTACAGCAGTACCATACATTTGCAGATAAAAGTATTGAAATCCGCTGGTATCTAAATCAATATCCTGCCTCATTCCTATTACAGCATCTGCATTCATCATTGCCGCCCTTTCCTTTAGCTCCTCCGCAGCAACAAAGAAGGCCTTTTCAAAATCACTTTGTCCAACACTCCACTCCCCATAAAGAAAGCCCCAGTCTGCCTTATGCTGAGACATTGCACCCTCTTTTTTCATTCTGGCAATTTGCTCGCTGTATTTCTTTACCAGCTTACTCAGTGCACTGGAAAATATGCCCTTGTTTGAAACCTGGAAGTATATAGGTCCAATCACTTCATAATCCCTCTTTAAATCCCCTGTTGTTACTATTACATTTTGTGCATTACTCATCTATTCGCCCCCTAAAATTAACTTTAACACTATATTCAACCACCTACAGATAGAATCCTTCATATTTTTTATAGAATTTTTTATTTCCCCAGCGCATGATTTCTTACCGCAAAATTCGTCAATTATTTCCCAGGAAAAACGTAAAATAGGCCAAAAAAGAACGGCATCCTCAGGATACCGGTAATGTAATATAAGGCTTAAAGTTTTTGGAACAGGTATATTTTACTACAAACACTATTATTTTTTGCCGGGGAACTTAGGTTGATACAGTAGTCCGATACAGTTAGTTCCAGCTCCAAAATTAGCTACTGCTGAAACAGTTGCAGCAAAAGAGTTAAGTAATAGATTTTTAAATTTCATAAATATACCTCCTCATTTGTTTTATATTTTTCTCCTTGCCACTGGTGGTGTCAAGGTTACTGCCTCACTGAAAAAGCCTATTGCAGCTATAGTCGTATAAAGTATGCTGCTGCTAATAGTTAAAGTCGGCACTATTATTATTATTGAGCCTATTATTATTACCCTTCTACTTCTCTTTTTATATTTAAGAATTTCCGTATCATCAAGTGTCCTGTTAGGTGTATCAACGGGCGCGTACCTAAATACGAAAACAACGGATAAAATTATTATTAGAGGTAGTATTATGTAAAGAATATCTATAAAAATATATTTGACTAGATAGATACTGGCGATCGTAATTAGATTGGTTATAACAAAGCACCTGAGAAAGGATTCTGAGTGTACTCCCCCTGCTTGATTTCTTAAAATACTGAAGGCCAATGTATAAACCAATGCCTCCTTTACCAGTCCGAGAAAGGCTGCGATGACGAATAGTCCAAGATATTTAATTATAGTTATAATAAGGAGCTCTGTTCCATATATATACCAGTCGAGGTCCTTGTCCTCCACCACATGATTTTCCATCATGACATTTACCAAATAAGAAGAAAATTGATTTATCATTGCAATCCTCCCCTCGTATAGTTATCTTAAGAATATCTCAAATATTCTGACCATTCAACCATTCGGGCATAACTGGTTGTTTAACGGGCGTACTTAACCGAATTCATAGGTTCTTTTTTGATAATGTGCTGCATAGTGGATATAAAAATCAGCTACCCCATCAGCAAATAAAAGGGCGATACATTATTTGGTATCACCCTTCATAGGCAGTGCTATATATACTTTGAATACATCTCCATTATCCTCCAGCTGCAGTATCCCATTATATTGCTCCACAACCCTCTGGATATTCCGAAGCCCATAGCCGTGACTTCCCTTATCCTCCTTTGTAGTAAATCTTGCGGAGCTGAGCTTTGTATCAACAGTGATGGTAGGGCTTTTGGAATTACTCTCTTTAATGATTAAATGATCCGATTTAACCATCATAATGAACTCCACAAAAGGTGCTTCTGCCTTTGATTTACTACTTGCTTCTATTGCATTATCCAGTACATTACCCAGAATAATTGATAAATCTATATATTCAAGTGGGATATCGTCAGGTAAATCTATTTTTAAGAGCATTTTTATTTTTTCGCGAACCGCTTTTTGATACTTTACATTTATTAGTGCTGTTATAACTGGATGGTTCGTATCAATTACCTCATTAAAATAGGTTAGATTTTTTTCTAAATTCATTATATACTTTTTAGCTTCTTCACCCTTTCCTAGATGAATCAGCCCATATAGAGTGCTAACGTAATTATTTAAATCATGCCTTTGCGCTCTAATATTCTCCATTAAATCCTCCATATTTTTTACGTAAAACATTTGATTTTCATACTCTCTTAGCTTTATCTTCATAAGCATTTCTTGCTGCTCCTGATGTATCATTTTTTTAGTAAATAGATATATTAGCCAGCTAAAAACTAATGAACCAGCCGTCATAGAGAATAATACAAAATAATCGGTAGAAGCATTTAATTCCATGTACTTATAGAGAATAAAGGTCATATAAATAATTATTACATTAAAAAAGAGAATAAATGCAAAGGGGGTTTGCCGTTTACTCTTAAACTGCACCAAAATTGGTAGCTTGTGTAGCAATTTCCACGCAAGCAATAAAAAACTTCCCTTAGCAATAATTATTGCCATAAGCTTATATATTGTGAATTGAATTATCTGAGTTGCTGATAGATGCAATCCATAAATCATAGAATAAACAACAATAAGCTCTAAAATAAACATACATACAACGCCAAATAATAATCCCAAGAAAATACTGAATACATCCTTCTTGATAATAAATGTAAACCCACTGGTTAAGACTATCATTATTGCTATAAAGCCTGCAAAATTTACAATTCCTGTAATGCTATTTATGGCAGTATTAATAATAACCATGCATAGTATAATGGCAATATTGCTATATTTTTTGAACTTAACATCTGAAAATATACGTGACATGAAAAAACACAGCAACGATACATCAATCAAATTAGTTGAAAAATTAACTATATTATCCATCATACGCTTTTACCCCTCATCAAATAATCTTTTAGACAATGCATCAATAACATCCCCCTTATATTTTCTACTTATGGGTATTGTCTTTTTTATATCCCTTAAAATTATTTCGTCATCAATTACATGCAATATCTTGTTTATATTCACTACAAAGCCATGATGACATCTGACAAAGGTACTCCCCTGTAATCTTTGTGTTATTTCCTGAAGAGTATCGGTAAACTCATACGTGCCACACTTTGTGTCAGCCTGCACCTTTTTTCTCTTTTTTTCAAGATAATAAATGTCCTGATATCTTATCTGATGAAGCTGAAATCTAGTTTTTATAGTTAAACTCTTTTCCTGTTCCGCATATGCATCCCTTTCCCGTAGGCGACATAGGATTTTCTCTATAAGCTTGTTAAAGGCTTCAATATTTATGGGCTTAACAATATACTGAAGGGACTCCAGCTCAAAGGCCTCTAATGCATAGCCCTTATATCCTGTGATGAATACAATAATGGTATCCCGATTATATTCCCTGAATCTTCTTCCTGCTTCTATGCCATTTAAGCCCTTCATCCCAATATCAATAAATAATATATCAATATTTTTTCCCGCCGTAATGTTCAGCAGCTCTTCTCCGCTATAGGCTTCAATAATACTGATATCCTCTTTTATAGCAAGCCCCTGTATGTAGCGATTAATATATTCTCTTATCAGCATTACATGAGTTACATCATCATCACATAAAGCGATTGTAAGTTTCACGAACTTTAACCTCCAATAAGTAAAGTCTCCTTATAATTCGACAAATATCTACTTTTTCCCTCTTTTTACGTCATTTTTGTTGGAATAATCTATCGCTCAGATTATTTCATGTCGTTTTTTATACAAAAATCCGAGTATTTGAGTAAATTTTCGGTTCTGGATGCATTTACATTTATCACATTTATAAGGAGTTTTTATTAACTCTTAGAAGTATTCTGCATCGCGTTATAAATTCCTCTTTACATGCTTTAATAGTTGTGCATGGCAAAAAAAATCCACGAGTACTACCCGCAGATTTTTGTTGAACTATTTTATTGACATAACCAAACCTATCAATTCTTCTTTGTCCATGCCCTTGGCAATGAATCTTAAGTCAGCCTTCTCCCAATGTATGCTAAAATATTTATCGTTAAAGCCGTAGATGGTATATTTGGCATCGCCGTCTAAAGTCTCCTCTGATATAATTCCCTGGGGCTTTTCTACCTCCCCTTGTAGCGGCTCCTGTATTATTGTGATGCTGTCCTCCGCCCCTTCAGCATTGTATTCTAATACGACTCTAAGGGTCCTATCATTAAGCTCCTCCAGCTGAACTTCTGCCAAGCTATAGCCCTCCGGCAGCAGCTCTGGTGTTTTAATATCAAAGTCCGACCTGCTGATTGCATCCTCCAGAGACAGACTGATTACCTTAATTATATCCTGATTATTGCCTTCCTTCCTAATATCTATCTGCATGGCCACCGTGTTCTCCAAAACCTCCACCAGATAATTAAACGCTCGTTTGTAATAGGCATAGTCATCATTTTGAATAAAACCAATGCTTAAAACCAATAATGCAGCAAAACCAATCGCTAATTTTTTGTATAAAAACGAATTATTTTTTTTATGTTTCTTAGCCAGGCTTTCCTCAATATTGAGCCATACATCCTCCATGTTAGGAACAGGGACGCTTTCAAGCTCATGCTTTACAGCTTCTTTTATATATGGATCATATAGATCTTGATGATTAACCATTTAAGCTCCCTCTTTCTCTTAATAATAGATTATCTTTATTTTCGTTATCCTCAACAATATTCCCCTTTAATATTTGCTTTGCTCTTGCAAGCCTCGACTTAATGGTGCCTATATTAACATTCAGAAATACACTGATTTCCTCATAACTCATATCAAAATAATAGTATAGTAAAATAACCTCTCTATAATGAGTTTTTAAACTATCAATTTGTTTCAATAAATATTCCTTGAGCTCTTTTTTTTCTATCTCGTCCTCTTGACAGAATAATTCCTTTTTCGCTTCTATGTAGGAAACTACATTTTCATAGTCCTCCGTTAGGACCTCACGTTTATTTTTTTTGTATTTTTCCTTTGCCAGATTACAAGCAATCTTGCATATCCATTGTTCAAATTTACTTTGATCCTTCAAGGTATGCAGCTTCCTAAAAGCAATCGTAAAGGCCTCTTGAACAATGTCCTTTGCATCCTGCTCATGCTTAATTATATAAAAGGCGACTCTATATACCTTTTTATTGTGGCTTTCAAACAAGTCCTTAAAAAGGCTTATGTCTGCCTTTGGTTGATTCTCTGAGAGCAAATTCATTAGCATATCCCCCTGGTTATTACCTTTTATTATTGATAAAAATATTTCTATAACCGTAATATTCTTTATTCCGTAAAAAATACCTCTATCTTTTTTTCATTTTGTAAAAATTGCCATAGCTATAGCTTTATTATACATAATAGACTTTTTTCTAACAACTATAAATTAAGTATATAATAAAAGAGAGACAAAAGGTCCAAACCCTTTGTCTCGCTATTATTATTTCGCCAGCTTAGCTGCCAGCTCAGCAACATATTTACCTTGGAATCTTGCTCCATCCAGCTCGTTTTCACTTGGCATTCTTTCTCCCTGACCTCCTGCAATGGTGGAGGCTCCGTAGGGTGAAGCTCCTGTGACCTCGTCTATTCTGGTTTGACCTACAAAGCTATATGGAAGCCCTGCAACTACCATCCCATGATGTAATAGGGTTGTATGGAAGTTCAATATTGTTGACTCCTGTCCACCATGCTGTGTAGCTGTGCTGGTGAAGACACTGCCTAATTTCCCTATCAATGCTCCCTTAGCCCATAGCGAACCAGTGGAATCTAGGTATTGCTTCATCTGTGCCGCCATGTTTCCGAATCTGGTAGGTGTACCGAATACTATGGCATCTGCCCATTCCAAATCTTGAGTTGTGGCTACAGGGATATTCTCAAAGGCCTTTTGTGCCTCCAAGGCCCCCATCTTTTCCAGTATTTCCGGCGATAGGGTTTCCTGAACTCTTCTTAGCTGAACATTGGCACCCTCCACCTGCTTTGCTCCTTCTACTACTGCTTCAGCCATCTTGAAAACATGGCCGTAGGTTGAATAAAACACTACTAATATATTCACGATTTTAACCTCCTTCTATTGATAATAGGATATTTGTATATTACCCGATATCAGAAAATTAAAACGTATGAATTATATTTTGAATATCGACAGCTTTTGCTTCAGCTCCTCTGCCAGCTCCGAAAGGGTTTGGCTTGCAGTGCTTATCTCCACTATGCCAGCTGTTTGCTCCTCTATGGAGGCAGAGGCCTCCTCTGTACCGGCGGCATTTTCCTCTGCTATTGCCGACAGGTTTTGAAGGACATCGACAATCTCATTCTTCTGGATATCCATTTGCTTTACAAAGCCCTCTGAGTCGCTGGCTATAGCCTTTACCTCTTCAATAGCCTCTGCCAATATTCTGAATTTCTCTCTGGTTTCCTCCACGCTTTTTTCCTGCTGTGCCACTACTCTGGCTACATTTTGGATAATTTCAACGGTATTTGTGGATTTCAGCTGAAGCTCCTTAACCACTGAATCAATTTCTCTGGTGGAGTTATTTGACTGCTCTGCCAGCTTTCTAATTTCCTCAGCCACTACTGCAAAGCCTCTGCCGGCTTCCCCTGCCCTTGCCGCCTCGATTGCTGCGTTTAAGGCCAATAGATTGGTTTGCTCTGAGATTTCTTGAATAACCTTGCTGGCGGTCTCTATTTTACCAGAGCTGTCATTTGTCTCCAATATACCCCGATACACCTCATTTGCTGCATCGCTGTTTTCCTTTGTTATAACCGTCAGCTGATCAATGATCTGTACCCCATCATCCTTTAGTGCCACTATATTCGCTACTATGTCACTGATTTTATGCATATTTTCAAGGTCCTTCTCTATGATTTGGCTGAACTGATTTACTTTTATCGCTCCTGCCTCTGTATCCTTAGCCTGTTCATTAGAGCTGGAGGCTATTTCCTCAATAGTTCTGGCTATTTCCTCCGACACAGCTGCGGACTGCTGAGAAATCGAAATCAAGGCTTGGGAGGAACCTACAACGTTTTCAGAAACAACACCAGCATCTGAAATCAAGTCCTTAAGGCTGCCAATCATTTTATTTATAGCCTTCACCAATTCTCCAGTTTCGTCCTTGGAGCTGGAGATTAGCTCCTCTGTCAGGTCTCCAGCTGCAACCCGTTCAACGGTTTTTAATAGGTTAACTATAGGCTTTGTTATGCCATTTGATAAAACTAGACTTAGAACCAATGAAAATAAAACGGCTAGAATACCGGTTATTATAATCAGCTGCTTTACGTTTTCCTGCATTTGAATTATGGCATCGCTGGAATTAATTAGCTCCGCCTGTTTTTCATCCGCCAACCCCTTTGCCAGCTCAATAATAGTTTCCTCTTCTCTGGCCAAGGTTGAATTAGTCAATAAAGTGGCTGAAACGACATCACCTTTTTTGTAGAGTGGTATTATCGTATCAGATACCAGACTTCTCCATCTATTACTTCTATTCGCTATTTCCGTAACTCTAGGATCATCCGACATCTCCGTCAGCTGCTGCTGGATTGTTGCCGTTTCTCCTGACAGCTCATTGATCCTCTCGAAATATTCATCCTTGCCAGTCAGAATAAAGCCCTTCATATTTCCGCTTAGTTCAGCTATATTATAGGCTATATCACTAGATAGGGTATAGAAGGCCAAATCCTCCTTAACCATGTTCTCTACCTGTTTTTGCATTGTGCTGGTCTGATACAGGGTGAAGCCGCTTACTGCCATTAGTATCATAACAATAATTATAAATCCAGTTAAAAGCTTGCCCTTGATGCCCCAAAATTTCATAAGAATCATCCCTTTCTCCGTTGTTATTATGATTAATTTAATTATCAGCAATACGTTGATGGAACAGCTAACCTCAATGAATCCAACAAAAAAAAGGAAAACTAAGCAGTCCTCCTCATATAAACAACAACTTTATAATCGGCAGCCTGGCAATCATAGACTTATATCCTTAGACCCATAGCTTTGCGTCCCTAGCTTTCGAAAGGTTTGCGATTTACTTATAAATAGCTCTATTATTTTAATTTTCTTATATCACAAAGATTATTCTACATATTATTTTATTTTCCTTCATTAAAAGCCATTTTTCTACCAAAAAATCAAATAAATTGAAATTGGGACATACCTAAGTATGTCCCGGATAGTGAAGCTATTATTCTATGCTGCCTTTCTTATATACAGACCGCTTAAAGCCTATTGGTTTATTACCGCCAATGAAAAGCTTTGAGTTCCTGATGGTACGTTCCATGCATTAACCTCTATTGAATAGGTGCCGGATTGAGGCGAGTTGATTATTACATTCTCTACATTATTCCTTTCATCCCAGTTATTATTGTAGGGAGCTGTAAAATCATTTCCTACATACTGGGTTCCATCAGGCGCAGTAATGATTAAATCTAAATCATTAACTAGCTGTTTTGATGCCGATGGATTTCCGGGATAGTCTGTCCATACCAAGGTTATACGCAACGGTTTTCCACTGGTGGCATTAAAGGTGTAATTGGCGCTTTCACTGGTACTTAAGGCTACTGCCTCGTTTACATAACCTACATTAACGGCCTTTGCCAAATCCAACCTACCCCAGCCCTGGCTGCCGCTTGGATAGCCTAAGCCCATATCAGTTGCTCCTGCTATTACTGCCGCCTTTAATAGAGATGGTTTAGGGGTTATTCCTTTATTTTTTACAAAATGCTCTCTTAACAAAGCTACACCGCCGGTGGTTATAGGTGTTGCCATGGAGGTTCCACCCATATAGGCATAATAGCTATCATAATTTGCCCAGAAGTTTCCGTTTGGTGCAAGGGCTGAACGGGTTGAAAGAATATAGGTGCCCGGCGCTACTATATCAGGCTTAATCCTTCCATCCGCCGTATTTCCCCTAGAGGAAAACTGAGCGACATGATTAATATTGTCGGCATAGGAGCCAAAGCTAGGCCTTAGGTTTTCAGAAGCACCTACAGTAATTGCGTTTTTGGCTGTTGCCGGGCTTCCTACCGTTCTTGTGCCGGGACCAGCGTTGCCTGAAGCAAATAATATTGTCATATCATTGTTCCATATAAATTGGTCCACCTGCTGGGAGCTGGTGGTATAGGCACCATTTACATCTGCACCCCATGAGTTGTTGTGAATTCTGGCACCCTCATTCCATGCCTGAGTAAATAGTGTGTTAAGGTTAGTGGGCAGTCCACCCAAGCCTCCGCCGGAGTCCATTATGGATTGGAATACCAGCTGTGCCCCTGGTGCCATCCCCTTGAAGCTGCCATTGGACCTTGCACCGGTTCCAAGTATAGAGCCTGCCACATGTGTTCCATGTCCATGGGGATCACTTGCATTATTTGTTCTTCCCAATGCAAATATCGACTTGATTCTGCCCTGAAAATCCAAGTGCATGGTGCTGTCATTTTTTCCTCTATCTAATCCTGTATCGGCTACAGCTACAATCTGTCCATCTCCAGAAAGATTATAGTTTGTTCTGACGGTTCCGGCCTTAATTATACCGTCTGCTACGTCATTAAAGGGTACAAACTCCTCAGGTGCGCCTATATATACTACATCCTGAGACAATGCCAGCTCTATAAGGGAATCTAGGCTTTCTTCTTTACTGCTATAACGATTAAATTCTGCAGCTTCGTTATTAAAGGTCACAACTGTTGCCCTTATCAGCTTTGACATACCCTGCTCAAATAATCTTGGGTCCAGCTTGTACACCGGCAGATATGGCTTTATGTCTGCCACAAACTCATAGCCCTTGACAGCCTCTAGGGCCTTTTCCCCGATTTGTGCCATAAAGGCATAATCAGGAATATAATCTCCCAGCACTACAGCTGCTTCCTCTTGCAAAAGCTCCTTTTGTTCTTCCTTTATAGGCCCTGTAAATTCTATGATATACAGGTCTCCTGTATGCTGCATGAGCCGCGTTTCTAAATCGCTGGGGATACTGGATTTTTCAGTATCGATTAAAAGCTTGCCGCCTGTCTCTGTAACAGTTCTACCGGAGGCTTCTCCGCTTATTACTCCATTAAATTCCAGCTCTAATACTGTAAAGTCATCCGGAGAAGCAAAGGATATTGAACCTATGAATAAGCTTAACACTAAAAGTAAACTTAATAACAAAGCCTTCTTTTTCATTTGTTTCTCTCCCTTACATTTTATTTTTTTGTTAGCTTATCCTGTACAATGCCTACAGCATCTGTTATCATGATCTTGTAAGCTTTGTTTACAGGAGGATGTTGCCCTGGTCGGCGATTCTAAATGTCTACGAAGCTTATTTTATTTGGTCCCCTAGTCTGCTTCATTTTTTTCACCTCCCTTCAATATAAAGGTCTAGAGAACAAAAGTAACCTTAGTCTTCATGAAAGAGCTCCAAGGTTACTAATAATAGAATATGATCAATGCCACGATATGTGTTTTTGTAAACGATATGTTTACTTGCATTTACTTTGTCTTTTTTGATTGCGTTGGTTTAAATTTGATTTTTGCTGAATTCCTTTGGCTTTATTTGTATAAATTGTGATTTTTTCCATTTCTTGTATATAGAATATCACAATATTCTGAATATGTAAATAGGGTTTTGATTTTTGTTTACTTTGGGACTTAAGGACTAGTAGTTATGAGGTATAGTTTTTATGCTATTTGTTTTTTAGAATTTCTGATAGAATACCTTTTTAATAGTAAAAGATATGAAAAGACACCAATCAAAGGATTGGTGTCTAATAAAAGCTATTCCTTTATTATAATTCTATGAGACCAAACTCCTGGCTCAGCAGGGCCTGCAAATACCATCCCCGTACATGCCAATAATGTACTTATAATAATTATTGCAGCTATCATTCTTTTTAATCTCATTCCTTTATCCTCCCTTTATATATTATCCTGGATACTTAATCCAAGCTTTAACAGCTTTTTGCTATAGGCAACATCTTTTTCTATAAAATAGTATGCTGTCTCTGATAGTAGTCTTTCGATTATCGGTTTTTCCTTTTCCGATATACTATGCCTATTAAATAACTCTACAACCTCATTTACAACAACAGTGAGGGCCTCGTCTTTTGCCATTTTGCCATATACCTTGCATAGAATTCTATAGGTCTCAATAAGAAATGGCAGGTTTTGCTCCTTTGTATTAATCTTTTTAAGCAATAGAAGATGCTTTTCTGCTGCATCGTATTTATTCATTTCTATATATGTTCTGGCAATAGAAAAAAGTATATCTTTATTGCTTAGGTTTATTTTTACGCTTTCCAATTCCTCAAATATCTTATAGCATTTATACAAACACTCCAGTGCCTTTTCATGCTCCTGTATTTCTTTGTATAGAACAGCCGTATTATTATAGATATTGAGAACTTTATCAATATGATAATTCTCTATTGAACCAGATAATAAACTATTGTAGATCTCTAAAGCAATCTTGTACTCCTTTTTAGACAAGTAGCAATTAGCCTTCAAAATGCCTATGTCTACTCTTTCGTTTTCAGTAAGAAGATTAGCCTTAAACTCCAGCTTTCCCAACTCAGCCAAACACATATCCTGTTCATTCAGTCTTTTATAGGCCAATGCCTTATTGAAGCAGGCTCTTTTATATAGAATAAAATACCTGTTATCTTCTTCTTTGTTCTTTATAATACCCAATGCATAATTGTTCAGCATTATGGATTCGTAATAGTTTTCCATCCAATAGGCACATCTAGCCAATCTTGTTAGAACTTCCCCTCTGCTGCATGAGTCATTTTCATAGGGTATGCTCTCGAAAATCTTCATATTGTAGAAATAGCTTTCGTTAAACTGCCCTCTATTATAGTACCAGTCGCTGGCTAACTCAAATATTTTAGCCTTTCTATGTGGTATATCCCATTCATCCAGTATTGCCTCAGCTCTTTGCAGCTCCTCGGAAAATAGTATGTCTCCCTTTGTGATGCTGTTTTCCATAGCCTCTATAATACCCCCCAGTATTCTTTCGGCTTGAGATACCTCATCCTCTAAAAGGAATTCCGCCTTTACGACTATTCCTTTGCTTCTTCCGCTGTTGTTCATGGCCTCAGCGATTATCTCCGCCGTATCCGGTGTCAGTCTCGTCTTGTTGTTTTCCACATAGCTGATTAGATTTCTGGTTATTTTACCATTTGTCAGGTCCTCCTGCTTCAGACCCATCAGCTTCCTTAATCTTTTAACTTTATCCCCGCTTGGTAAGATTACATCCGACAAAATCATTCTATTTAACCACCCTATACAATTATTATAAATATATAATATCATTAATTTGCATGAGGTAAATAGTGTTTATTACAAAATTTACATATTTTATCTATTAATTTCCACTGCTTAGAAAATTGTATTAGGACATGTACTTATTTATTCGTATTATTGCTTAATTTCAATGTTAATTTTTCTTCATATCTCTGTCAAAAAACAAAAGAACAGGTCAACATTTTCAGCTAACCCGTCTTAGTATGCTTTATAAATTTATGTTTATCTCTTCAAATATTCCCTCTAGGGTATCCATCAGAAGGTCGATTTCCTTTTCACTGACGATAAGGGGAGGCACAAATCTTAATACCTTGCCAGCAGTACAGTTAATAATTACTTTCTTAGCAAAGGCCTTTTCAACAATAGGCCCTCCATCTATAGTCAGCTCCAGTCCCAGCATCAGACCCATTCCCTTAATCTGCTTAACCCACTCATACTTATCCACCAGTACTTGAAGCTTTGTCTCAAAGTACTTTCCGATAGTCTCCGCCTTTTCCCAAAGCTTTTCGGCCAGTATTTCCTTCAGAGTGGCTACGCCTGCTGTACATGCCAATGGATTCCCTCCAAAGGTGGTACCATGATCTCCGGGCTGCCATGAGGCTGCAATTTCGTCGGTGGCTATCAAAGCTCCTATTGGAAAACCGTTCCCCAGGGCCTTTGCCAGTGACATTATATCAGGGGTAATACCGTAGTGTTCATAGGCAAATAGCTTGCCGGTTCTTGCAAAGCCACATTGTATCTCATCAAAAATCAGTACTATATTGTTTTCTATCGCCAGCTGCTTAACTGCCTTTAGATATTGCAGCTCTGCAGCTGTTACGCCGCCCTCTCCCTGAATAGGCTCCAGTAGTATGGCACAGGTGTTTTCTGTAATTGCCCCCTTCAAGGCATCTATATCATTAAAGGGTACAAATTTGAAGCTCTCAGGAATTGGACCATAGCCCTCCTGATACTTTTTGTTGTCGGTTACTGCGAGAGTTGCAAGGGTTCTACCATGAAAGGAGCCCTTCATCGCTATGATTTCGTTTTTAGATTCACCATATTTTTTATAGCTATACTTTCTAGCAAGCTTTATGGCAGCCTCATTTGCTTCTGCACCGGAGTTACAGAAGAAGGCCTTGTCTCCAAAGGAATTTTCCACCAGCAGCTTCGCCAGCTCCACCTGACTATCAATCCAAAAATAGTTTGATACGTGCATTACCTTTGAAAGCTGTTCCTTAAGGGCTTCAACTACAGCATCGGGGCAATGCCCTAAACTGTTTACCGCTACACCAGCCAGAAAATCTAGATATTGATTTCCTTCTGAATCCGTAAGATAACAGCCTTTTCCGGTGGTGAAGACAACCGGTAGCCTTTTATAATTATACATTAAATATTTCTCACCATCTTGGATAATCTGCTCTAAAGCCATTATAGCTCCCCCCTTAATTTGTTATCATAGTTCCGATGCCATCATCGGTGAAGATTTCCAGAAGTATAGAGTGTTGTTCTCTGCCGTCTATTATATGGCAGCGTTCAACTCCATTTGTAACCGCCTCTGTGCAGCCCTGTATTTTCGGGATCATACCGCCTTTGATTATGCCATCCTTAATGTAGCCTTCGACCTCATGGGTTCTTATTTGAGATATTAGGGTGGAGGAATCCTTCGCGTCCATCAGTACACCCTCAACATCCGTTATCAGCACCAATTTTTTTGCATCCAATGCCACCGCCAGCTTGCAGGCTACATCATCGGCATTAATATTGTAGCTTTCACCATTTCCGCCTACTCCAACTGGTGCAATTACAGGAATATATCCCTTTTCCACCACTGTTTTAATCAGGTCGGTGTTGATATTTGTAATTTCACCAACATAGCCCAGCCTTTCATCCCTTTGCACTGCCTCTATCATTTTTCCGTCCTTACCGCTCATTCCCACTGACAATACATCATTTTGATTCAGCATGGTTACGATCTGATTTGAAATCTTACCGCAAAGCACCATCTCTGTCAATTCCATTGTAAGCTGGTCCGTAACCCTTAGCCCATCTATAAACTCAGCCTTCTTGCCGAATTTCTCCATCATGTCGGTGATTTCAGGTCCGCCGCCATGTACTATGATGGGATTCATTCCTACGTATTTCATTAGGACTATGTCCTTAATAACGGCTTGCTTTAATTCTTCATTTATCATAGCGTTTCCGCCGTATTTTATAACCACCAATTGATTGTGAAACTTCTTGATATACGAAAGACTTTCAACCATTACTCGTGCCTTTTGCTGTGGTGTCAATACCATTATGCTTCTCCCCCTAAGAACGATATGCTCCATTTATTTTTACATAGTCATAGGACAGATCACAGCCCCAGCCCTTTGCAGAAGCCGTACCCTTGTGGAAATCTGCCGTTATCTTAATGTCTGTGCATTTCAAAATTTCCAGCATTTTTTCCTCGGAGGCACCTACCCCTTGGCCAGCCTTAACTATTTGAATTTCACCCGCGGCACTGGATAAGAATATCTCTATTTTATCCATATCATAATCTGCACCTGAATAGCCTATGCTGCAAATAATTCTTCCCCAATTGCCATCCTCGCCAAAGAAGGCAGTCTTGACCAAGCTGGAGCCTAGGATACTTTTTATTGCCAGCTGTGCATCCTCCTCTGTAGGTGCATTTAATATTTCAGCCTCTAAGAATTTAGTAGCACCTTCACCATCCCTGACAATGGCCTTTGCTAGATATTCATTTATGAAATAGAAGGCCTCAAGAAATTTTTCCTTTTCAGGATGCTGAGGATTCATAGTATCGTTTCCTGCCACACCATTTGCCATTACTGCAACCATGTCGTTTGTACTGGTGTCACCATCTACTGTAATCATGTTATAGGTTTTTTTTGTAATTTGCTTTAGGCTATCCTGCAAAAATCCTCCGTCTATTTTTATATCAGTTGTAATAAAGGACAGCATCGTCGCCATATTGGGATGAATCATCCCGGAGCCCTTTGCTATTCCCCCTAGAGTCACTGTCTTTCCGTCTATTTCAACCTCTACAGCTATCTTTTTCATGGCTAGGTCCGTAGTCATTATAGCCTCTGCAGCAGCTAGACCACCATCGTAGCTAAGCTCGGCCGCAGCCTTTTCAATTCCGGGAACAACCAGCTCCATTGGCATTGGCACTCCGATTATACCAGTTGAAGAAACCATCACATTTTCCTTTTCTACTCCCAGAGCCTTTGCTGTAGTCTCCGCCATAGTCCAGGCATCCTCCATGCCCTTATTTCCGGTGCAGGCGTTGGCATTTCCACTGTTTACAACTATTGCTTTAATTTTTCCCTGATTAATGCTTTCCTTAGATACAATTACCGGAGCAGCGCAGGCTTTATTTGTAGTGAAAACGGCAGCTCCCTCAGCCATTACATCACTTACGATCAGTGTCATGTCCTTTTTCGCCTTTTTTATACCTGCATGAACTCCACTGGCCTTAAAGCCCTTTGGTGAAGTAACATCTCCATCAAACACTTTAAAATTTATAGTCATACTTATCCCTCCGCTTTCTTATGGCCAAACAGGTGTTAGCTTCAGCCCTGTAGTTTCCTTTAAGTTAAATAGTAAATTCATGTTTTGAACCGCCTGTCCGGCTGCTCCCTTAACCAGATTGTCTATTGCGCTGACAAGGACTATCCTATTTGTCCGCTTGTCTGCTTTAAAGCCTATATCGCAATAGTTGGTGCCGTATACAGCCTTGGTCTGAGGCAGCTCGCCTATTTGTAGCAGCCTGATGAAAAATTCATCCTTGTAGTATTGCTTATATATTTCCTCTATGTCCTTGTCTGTGAGACTCTTTTTATTATTGAAATAAATAGTGCTTAGTATTCCTCTGGTCATAGGAATTAGATGCGGTGTAAATTGAAGCATGGTACTCTCTCCAGCCGCCTGAGAAAGCTCCTGTTCGATTTCGGGTGTATGCCTATGGCTTCCTATACTGTAGGCCTTAACGCTTTCGTTGCATTGTCCGTAGATGATGGCATCATTCAGGTTTCTTCCGGCTCCCGAAACCCCAGATTTTGAATCAACTATCAGGGAATCGAGGGCAACCGCCCTTTCCTTTAGCAATGGATATAGGGCGAGAATTATGCTTGTAGGGTAACAACCGGGATTTGCAACAATTTCAGCCTTTTTAACGTCTTCCCTATAAAGCTCGCATAGTCCATAGACAGCCTCATTCAGCTCCGGCAGTGCCTCATGCTTAACGTTATACCATTCCTCGTATACAGATGCATTCTTTATTCTAAAATCCGCTGACATATCTATAACCTTTATACCTAGCCTATAGGCAGTCTGTACTGCTTTCTGGCTTAAGCCATGGGGCAGGGCACAAAAAAGCAGGTCAATACCCTTTAGGCTCTCATCATCATCAAGATTGATTGAAACACAAGGGATATCTATTATTTTTTTCATATTGGGGAAAATTGAAGAATACGCCTTATTTTCATAGCTCCTGGAATCTAAAAATACGATCTCCGCATCTGGATGATTCGACAGCAGCCTTGCCAGCTCAAGTCCAACATAGCCAGTTGAGCCTAAAATACCTATCTTTATCATTGCCTTCACCTCTTGCAAGTAGATTTTGTGTATATTTATTTAATATTAATGTATATTTATTCGTTCTAATTATAATACATTATTTTTTATATAAATACAATGCTTTTTTTATTAAAAATTGAGACTTTTTGAAAAATTTCATATGCCAAGGGGACGCTTCGTTTGACACCTTTGGATGTAAAAAAGCATCCGCTTGGTACAAGAGAAAAATTGTCAGGAGAACAACCATGACAAAGCTAGACACAGTAGGATAGATGAAATTATTTAACTTTCACATTAACCGTCTCCATTTTCTCCGTTGGTGACAAGAGAACCGTCCCCTTGTCACCACTTGTCACCAACAAAAGTTGTCAGGAGAACCGTCCCCCTGACAATACCTAAAAAGACCGCAGATTTCTGCGGTCGGTTGAATGTTTTATGTAGCTTTTACTATCTTTGTAGCCAGCCCTTTTTCTTTTCTTTGAAGAATATGCCCTTTATAACACTCAGGATTTCCAGTAGATCCCTCACGGGCTCGACGATATCCTCCGTTAGAAGCTGTGCTGTAGACGCTGCATAGCCTACGGTCTCCTCTATGCTCCTAACAGTTCCCTGTATGTGCTTCATTTCCTCGTTAACTCCGGCGGTTATCTCCTCCAGATTATTCAATAGCTTAGGTAGAGCCTCAATTGAATCATTTATATTTTTATCATTCTTTTCTAGGGTCATCTTAAACTGCTTAAGAATCTCGTTAATTCTGGAAAGTGTTATGAATAAAAATCCAATCAGAGCCACTCCTAAAATTGAGAACAGTGCCATCAATAAGCCCTTTCCGGTTATTTCTATTATCATAGGTCCCCCACCCTTCATTTGTTGATTTTATGCTATTTTGCCAGCTCTCCCTCTTCTTCTTCTTCCTCCTGCACTATGAAGGGAGCTTCGTCCTTATCGGTATTTATCTTATCCCTTAGCTCAGTGATTTTTTCTGTAATAACTTCCTTTTTTTCCTCTACAAAATCCTCAAGCTTAACCTTACCTTCAACTATGTTAGCCTCCAGGATATTCTTAACCCGGTCAAGCTCTTCCTTTGTCTTCTTACGGGTATTCTCACCCTTGTCAGGTGCAAAAAACACGCCTGCTATGCCTCCGATAAAGGTTCCTAGTGCTAGGCCCTTTGCAATCCCTCTCTTTTTCTCTCTCTTCTTTTCTTTTTCGATTCTTTTAGGGTCTACACGATCTCTTACTTTTTCTAATTTTTCATTAAGGTCTTTTAAATTCATATGATCCTCTCCTTTACCTATATTTACTTAGTCATTAAATAATTAATACCCATCTCAAGAAATATTAACCAGTGACATGGTTTTTTTAGCATCCTCTATATCTCCTATGGTTAATTATTCTCTCTGGGGAAATAATTTCCTTTTATTTTAAGGATAAATTTATTTTTATATTTTTATGTAAAGTATACTTGACATAAATGTGGGTTATGCTATAATTTAAATATGGAAAGTATACTTTACATTAGAAAGGAGGAGGCATGTGAAAAATAGGCTGGAGGAGATTCGAAAACAGCGGGGCATTAAGCAGGAGGAGCTGGCATTGGCCTTAAGGGTGTCCAGACAAACCATAGGCTCTTTGGAAAACGGGCGCTATAATCCCTCTATCATACTGGCCTTTAAGATAGCCCGCTATTTCGATATGAGTATTGAGGAAATATTTATTTATGAGGAGGAGGATGTGGAATGAAGGGAAAAGCTTTATCTGTCTTAACCGCTTTGCTGGGGGCTACTCTCTTTGGTATAGGTCTAATTCTAGTATTTACCAATTCTGCAGCAGAAGGCATTATGCTGACTTTGCCCTATGTTAGCATCGGAGTGGGCTCCGGCTTATTGGGCCTTAGTATGGGGGAAATACTAAGCAAAAGGGCTGCAAAGAAGAACCCCGTGCTTGCACAACAAATCGAGATCGAGAAAATGGATGAACGAAATATCATTATCAGCAGCAGAGCAAAGGCAAAGGCCTATGATATGATGATATATGTGCATGGTGCATTGCTGCTGGTATTTACACTACTGGGAATTGAATTACCTGCTGTACTACTGCTGGTTATAGCCAATTTGTTTATTATAGGCTATGGGGTGTATTATCATTGGAGATTTAACAAGGAGATGTGAACAAAAAAACAGGACCGAAGTCCTGTTTTTTTTAATGATTGTATCCATTAACCTCTTCTAGAAGGTTTTTTCTGTAGTTTATATATAGGTTTTTCAGATAAGTGATACCCTCACCCATTTTCAATTGAAGCTCTGATGCCAGCTGATAATCCTTTGCCTCCAGGGCTTCCTTAATTTGTGTAAATAGGGCCTTCTTATCAAGACTATCCTTCATAAGGCTGTTTCTTAGAGAATTTATTTTCTCCCAATTCACCACATCTATGTCAGTAGCATTATCTGAGTTATGAAGCTTTTTGCAATTTCTTACAATTTCCATATTATTAGGGATGATTCTGCCTAAAAGCTCTGTAGTCCACTGCTCAAGTGTAGCAATCTGATAGGAGCTTACTATGCCCTCGCTGAATACATCTCCGGTGAAGAGTACTCCCTTTTTATCTGTATATTTATCGAAGGCACTAAGGTTTTCCCATACTGTTGCCGGTGGCTTAGCGAACATCTCATTTCTTTCTTGATCGGTATAATCCTCGAAAACGTCATGCTCACTGCGGTAGGCTCTGTCCTTTTCAAGGTATGGCGTTTCTTTACCGGCCTCCTTACTGAATTCCTCCTCCAGCTGCTTACTGGTCAGCTTGTTTTTAACAGCGTAGCTTACGCCATCAAACATGGATAGATAGGCTGCACTGACATAAAGATAAGTATTTGAGGTGGGGTTTGGTGCCCTTAATTCAAATCTGGTAGCCAGCGGGCTATTGGTGTCTCTTACAAGGCCCACAAGTATTGTACGGTTTCTTGATGGTACTTCCGCATTGTGGCCTACGGAGGCAACTATACATATCGGCGCCTCAAAGCCTGGCTTTAATCTATTAAAGGCATCATTGCTAGAGGTTACAAAGGGATTGATTACCTCATAATGCTTTAGCAGACCCATTAATGATCCCCAGCCGATAGGACTCATAAAATCATTTTTTAAATCCTTTGCCGTAAACAGGTTAATAATTTTTCCGTTTTTCAGCTTCATGCTGGCCCCCATATGGGTATGCTTTCCGCTGCCTGCAACTCCCTCTATCGGCTTTGCAAGGAAGGTAACCTCAAGACCATGTCGCTCAAAGGTCTCCTCAACAAATTCTCTTATAAACAAATCATTATCGGCGCTTTGTAAAGCTGTACTGTATTTCCAATCAATTTCCAGCTGCTCCATAACATGGTTCAGCTTTCCTGTTACACCGATTTTAGCTGTAACACCGCCAACCTCCTTATGCCCCATCTCCGGTACAAATCCATATTTGTCCAGTAGCATCATGGTTTCCTCAAGGGCTGTTCTCACTGAGCCCTTGGTGCGCTTCCAGTATTGCTCCTTAAGCATTTGTGAGGTTGAAAGCTTTTGCTCGTCTGCTAAATCCTCAGGTGTCCTTACCCAAAACTCCAGCTCTGTGGCAGTGGTAAGGGTTACAGCCTCTATTTCATCGGCTGATGCAAGACCAAACTCCTCCAGTAAATGCGGGGCCTCCTTAAACAGCTTTAAAGTCTGCTCTTCATAATAGTCGACAGATCTCTTTAAGACAGCTCTAGAATCCACATAGCCTCCCTTGTACTCTAGGAAGGAGGGAATTCTAAGGCTTCCAACAGGCAAACCTGTATCCTCATCTTCTAACTCGTGATTATAATCTACAAACCAGTTGACCGCTAGGTCAGGAATTAAATCAACCTTTGCATCATTTAGGGTTGCAATACCATGAAGCACTACGCTGGAGCCGTCGGTTTGTGCTCCAACTCTAAGAAATTCCTCTAGGTCCTCAAGAACCAAAGATACTGGTATTTTTTCATCTGTGCTGTTGCCACCAAGGTCTACTCCTACTAGGGAAACAAATTTAATATTGGTATGTGACTCTAACAGCTGCTTAAGTATATCTGCCTTATGGGTCCATGCCGGTAAAGAATAAATCATTGGCTGGGACAGAAGCTCTTCAAGACTTTTTTTCATAAAACCCCTCCTAATATGAACTATTTTTTTAGTGTTTGGCTATATTGTTCGTATACATACGAATTGGTATATCTATTCTAAAAATTTTATATTGATTATACATTAATTTGATATAATTGTAAACTAGAGGAATGTAATTATATTAAATTTCCTTAAAATCCCCCATTATCAAAATAGGCGCATAATATCCTATTATGTTATGCTATTGGTGTATTTTTGTTCTTATCTATCTGTGTCCTCTGTGTTATTCTTCCTTAAGCTCTGGAAATTTATTTTAAAAAAATAAAAAGAGAAGACTAAGCTTCTCAATAATTTAATTATTCATTTTCGTTTAAGCCCTCTTCTATTAGATAAGCTATTGACTCCAGAGCCTTTGCTTCATCCGGGCCTTCGCAGGTGATAACGATTTCATCCCCCCTCTTTGCCCCCATACTTAATATATTCATTATACTTTTGCAATTATACTTATTTCCATCCTTTATAATAATGCTGTCTGCTCTAAATTTACTGGCTTCCTTAACTAAAAGGCTGGCTGGCCTTGCATGCAGACCGATTTCATTATTAATAACTACCTTCTTTTCTACCATTTGAATCCCCCCTAGAGTCGATTTTGTAATACAGTATAATATATTTATATTATTAGTCTCTTTATTATTCCTTATATCATATCACATTTATTATTTTTTTCAATTTATAACAAATGAAAAATTTTAGATTTAACAATATAGATGGGTTTTGTTGAAATATTCAAAAATTTTATTAGTATACATTTTACTCCTTCTGAGACAAAGTGTCAATAAATAATTCCACCAGCTCTGCATCAAATTGTGTACCTGCATGCTCCCTCAGCTCAATAATTGCACTTTCCAAGGACATAGTGGGCTTGTAGGAGCGTTCTGAGGTCATGGCATCATAGGAATCTGCTATGGCTACAATCCTTGCCAGCAAAGGTATTTCCTCTCCCTTTAGACCGTCGGGATATCCCCTGCCATCTATCCTCTCGTGATGATTTCTTATTATTGGCTTTGCACTATTCAAGAATTTTAAATTGCTTACAAAGGCCTCTCCTATTATGGGATGATTTTTTATCATGTCATATTCAGAACAATCCAGCCTTGTGCACTTGCTCAACAGGCTTTCGGGTATACCCAGCTTTCCTATATCGTGGAGTATGCTACCATGCCTTAGTATGTCCATTTCTCCCTTTGATAAATCCAGTCTTTTACCTAAGCTGAGGCTATAATTCATAACTCTTTCACTGTGGCCCTTTGTATAAGTATCCTTTAGCTCCATAGCCTTAACCAGAGCTACTATGATGTCAAAATAAGTGCTCTTGATATGGGAGATTAGACTGGAATTTGAAATGCTTACGGATATTATCTTTGAAAGCTGCTTTACAAAGGGAATAAAATCTAGGTTCAAGTTATCAGACATATAGCTGATGGTGCCTATTACCTCACTATTTTCATCAAATATAGGCAGCTGCAGCAGCATTTGATTTTCCTCCGTTAATGCTAGCTTTTTATATCTGGCGTCGTTATTGACATCCTCGATAAATAGCTCTGTTTTGTTCTCCATAATCCAGCTGAAGGTCCCTTCATTTTCCCGGAAAACAAGCTTCTCTAGCTCCTCCGGCGTATAGTTCAGGGAGGTCTTGATTCTAAAGTATTTATTTTCATCCAATATATAAATAGAGGACCTACTGGCATTTATCATTTCGCCTGTATGCAGCAGTATGGTTTCCAGTAATTCATCATAATCCGTTATGAGATACAGGTTTTCACCCAGCTGATTTATCATTTTTTGCTTAGACAGATTATTTGTGATGGCCTCATGGGCATATGTGAGCTTTTCATTTGCCTCGTTAATTTCCTCAAAGCTGGCAGCTAATTCCTCATTCAAGGCCTGCAGCTCCTCATCCCTCAAGGAAATTCCTTCAATGGTCATATTAAACTGTCTGGTAATTTCCCCTACTTCATCCGCCTTGTGTATAGGAACCTGCAGGGCGTATTCTCCTCCCTCGACCCTCTTCATATCTGCTATAAGCCTGTCCACTGGCTTTAAAAAGCCCTTTATAATAAAAAAGGTGCCCACGCCCAATAAAAATAAAACCAGCAGGAATGTTAAAGTAGTTCTTATTAAGAGGCCTGAGATAGGCTTATATATCTCCATCAAAGGCACAGAAATAACCACATACCAGCCGGGAAGCTCCAGATAATTATAAAAGGCGTAGCTCTGTCCCCATTCAATGTCATCATATAAAATATAGCCCTTCGTGCTGCCGAAGCTGCTATTTGTCATCTGCAAATAATTATACATATTTCGATTCAGTAAATTATCCAAAGTAGGGTGTATTATGATATCCCCCCTATAATCGCTTAAGAAACCGTATCCTGCTTGATTTATACTCAGTCCCTTTATCAGAGACTCAATATCCTCCATTAATATCCCGCCTATGATTATGCCTTGAACCTGATTGTCCTCCATTATTGGCTGTGCTATAACAATCTGATAGGAGCCCGTGGATTTGGAATACAAGGGCTCTGATACTACCATTCTTCCCTTCAAGGCCTCCTCTACATAATCTCTATCGGAGAGATTGCTGATACCTGTGCTTGAGGTTATGTAATAGGATTTGTCGGTATACACGATACCTATTTTGTCAAAGGGGCTATCCTCAAGCCTTTCCAATGCATAGGGCTTTATTGCATCCCAATTCAAGCCCTTTACAGTAGGATTCTTGCTCATTATGGTTAATTGATTTATGCCCCATTGAATTGTGTTTTCTATCTCTCTTGTCTGTAGCTCTATTTTGTCAAAGGCTATTTCCTCTTGATTGTCTACTACAAATTCCCGGAAGGCATTGATGCTCCCCATCCATAATATTACAAAGCCTATTATCAGAAGCCCAATATTCATTAACGGTAATTTATGCTTTAGCTTCATAACCTTCCCCCTTATGTCATATCCAATAACAGTCTTAATATCATCGGCATTATTCGATTTTTCCTCTAGCCGATTATCCAGTGTTTAAATACTGTTTTTTTAAAATTTCGATTAATCGACAAAAATTCCTTCTTTAATACTGTATTTTATTTTACGAAGTATTTTCTTATCATTATATTATTTTACGACAAATGCCATCAAGATTTGCAAACACCGTATTTCATCAATGAAGCAACAAAAAAGAAGCTCTGAATTACTTTCAGGCCTCTTTGGTCAAGCTATAAAAATTTAATCCATTTCATTTCTAAAATAGAAAGGTCATCCTTTAAGGTATGATGACTTCTAGCCAGCTTTTTCAGGTTAAGGGTGTAATGATGATTTTCAAAATTCATCTCCTTATGAAAATAGCCTATAAGATTATCATAGTCCAGCTTATTGCCCGCCTCATCCATTATCTCATTCAAACCGTCGGTATAAATGACTAGGGTATCTCCTGAGTCCAACAGAAGGGTTTTTTCCTCGTAATCCTCATAAAACTCAAAGCCTATAGGGGTTCCATAGCCATTAAGCTCCAGTATCTCACCGCTGTTTTTTATCAGTATTGGAGCAGGGTGTCCGGCCCGTACATATTTCAGCTCACCGGTTTTTACATTCATCGTCATATAGAATATGGTGAAATAGTGATTGTATTTTGTAAAGTGAAAGCGCTCATTGAGATGCCTTATGACCTCCAACGGTGAAACTATTTCATAATAGGGAAACTCACTTGTCTTTCTCTTTAGGGGAGTACCTCTATCAACATCTAAAATGAGAAACTCAGATAGAGCAACCGCCAGCATCGAGGATGCCACTCCATGTCCCATAACATCTATCATATAGAGCCCGACATGCTCCTCGTCCAGCATAAATACATCAAATATGTCGCCCCCTACCTTTCCCGAAGGCTGAAAATGTGTCAAAAATGAGCAATTAGGTATATTTCCAAGGGACTTAGGTATTAGCGCCTCTTGTATTTTTGCCGCCAGCGTAAGGTTGTTTTCCAGCTCAAATTTTTGCTTCTCAATAGTGGTCATGCTTTCCTCTAAAGCCTTTTTCGAGCCTTTAAGCTTTTCCTCCAGACCCACTATTTTCAGCTGATTTTTTATTTTGATCATCAATTCTGCTTCGTGATAGGGCTGTGCAATGAAATCACTTATTTCTGCATTAATATAATCTAGCTTTTTCTTTTCTGATGCACCGTGGAATTGTGTAATTATTGGAATGCTATTAATACTTTCATTGCTTTTCAATTCTATACAGGCCTTAAGGCTCTTTTCCTCTCCCTCAAAGCAATTAATCAAAATTATATGGGGCTGTATATGTAATACCTCCGAAGCTATATTGTCGGTGATGGTAGACTGCACAACCTGATAGCCATATCTGCGCAGTAAATTTTTTATAGAGCACAAAGGATTGTCCCTTGGTTGTAAAATCAGTATTTTACTTGAAATCATCGGTCTTACCTCCCTTCAAGCATGCATTAAATCTGCCAAATAGTATACAAGCCTCTAAATACATTGTAGCATTTTTTTATCTATCTTCCTACAGTAAATATGCTACTTGTCGACAAGTAATGCAATAGACTGCTGTATATACATACAATAGGAATTAGGCGCAAAAAACCGACGATATATTTCTACCGTCGGCTTAGATCGTTTACAATGTGCTTTTAGCATATTTAAAAGTGTATCGGCGCACCCACCAACCCGTGAGCCGCCTCCATTACTATTTCCGAAAGGGTAGGATGGGGATGTATGGCCTTTGCAACATCATGGGCAGTGCCCTCCAGCTGCATGCTGATGATGGCCTCCGAGATCATATCGGTGGCATGGGCAGCCATAATGTGGGTTCCCAGTATTTCACCGTATTTCTCATCGGCTATTATTTTGATGAAGCCCACGCTTTCTCCCTCTGCCAAGGCTTTTCCGTTTGCACTAAGGGGGAATCTGCTTACCACCACGCTGTAGCCCTGGGCCTTTGCTTCCTCCTCCGTCAAACCAACGGAGGCTATCTCTGGAAAGCTGTAAATGCAAGAGGGTACTATTTGGTAATTCAACACCTCGTCGCCCCCCATGCAATTTATTGCAGCTACTATACCCTCGGCACTGGCGACATGGGCCAGGGTGTATTTACCGTTTACATCACCTATTGCATATATATTCTTGATATTTGTGGACATATTCTCTGATGTTTTTATCCCCCTGGCATCCAGCTCCAGTGGTAGCCTCTCCAGACCTGCTACATTTGGCCTATTTCCCAAGGAAGCTAATATCTTATCGGCCCTAAAGCTAACCTCCTTGCCATCCTTAGCTGCAAGAACTTCGTTATTATTAAATGCCTTTATGCTAACATTTGTAATAATCTTAACCCCCTGCTTTTTTAGGTGTCGGCTGAGGCTTTGGGCCATTTCCTTTTCCACATTGCTCAATATTCTGTCGGAGCGCTGCAGCATGGTTACCTCAACTCCAAGGGCGTTGAAGAGGGTCGCAAACTCCACTGCTATTACCCCTCCCCCCAATATCAATAATGATTTAGGAAGACTATCCATTTCTAATATTTCCTTGCTGGTCAGCACATATCCTGCTTTTTGGCCCTCCAAAATCCCCGGAAGGTCTGGAAGCATAGGGCCTGCTCCGGTGGCTATAATAAACCGTTCCCCCTGTAGAAGCTGTCCGTTTACCTCTATGGAGGTCTCATCCTTGAAGCTGCCGAAGCCATTGTATATGTCTACCTTATTCTTCTGCATCAAGCTCTGAACCCCCATCACCAGCCTGCTGACCACCTGATTTTTACGCTCCAGCATTTTCTGCCAATTTATAGTTATTTTATCTATTTCAATGCCCTCTATTCCAAAATGAGCACTTTCAAGAATATCATTGTATACCTTAGCATTTTTTAGAAGGGCCTTTGTGGGTATGCAGCCCCAGTTAAGGCAAACGCCACCAAGGCTTTCCTTTTCTATCAGTGCAACCTTGCCCCCCAGCTGTGCCGCCTTTATGGCAGCTACATAGCCTCCAGGACCTCCCCCCAATACGATTACGTCATATTTCATAGCCTTACCTCCTTGACATATTACCAATTTGCTATTGAAGCAGAAGTGCATCCGGCTCTTTGATATAAGCCTCAAAGGCCTGCAGGAATCTACCGGCATCTCCGCCATCCACTACTCGGTGGTCAAAGGCCAGTGATATTGGCAACATCCATCTTATAGTGATTTCATTATCAATGACAACCGGCTTCTGCTGTATTTTTCCTATTCCTAATATGGCCACCTCAGGATAATTGATGATTGGCGCTCCGGAGCTTGCACCTACGGCTCCAAAGTTCGTAATGCTAAAGGTGCTGCCCTTTAGCTCCTCCAGCTTTAAAGCCTTGCTTCTTGCGCCAGAGCTTAGTCTCACTGTTTCCTCCATAAGCTCAAGTATGCTCCTTTTGTCGGCTGATTTTATTACCGGCACCATTAAACCTTCATTGGTATCAACCGCAATACCTATATCGTAGTACCGCTTAACAATAAGGTAATCACCCTCTGCCGATAGCTGGCTATTGAAATTCGGATATTTCTTTAGCGTTAGTATCAAGGCCTTAATAATAAAGGGCAAATAGGTTATGCTGAAGCCCTTTTCCTCTAGGAATAAATGCTTTATTCCTTCTCTGTATTCCACCAGCTCTGTAACATCTATATCCTGATAGCATACCGTATGGGGTATGGTAAACATTGATTCCGTCATCCTTCTTGCGATTGTCCTTCTCAGGGTTGAGAGCTTTACTCTTTCCTCCAATTTATTTTCTACAGCTGCCACAGGCGCCACATCAGCCACAGGTGAAGGATAGCTCTCCTCTTTACCTCTTCTTATGTCATAGGCCTTCTGTATATCAGCCTTCATAACTCTTCCTGATGGACCTGTTCCCTGTAGCTCATCTATTTTAATCCCAAGATCATAGGCCATTTTTCTCGCCACCGGCGTTGCCAGAACCTTAGCAGCTGCGGATTTCTCCCTAATCTCTGGCAATCCCTCATCGCTGGAGGACATCAGCTCATCCGACACCTCCAACTCACCGACAACTCCTGCATTGCCTTCTTCTAGAGGCTTCTTTTTGATTTCCTCCAAGGCTGCTTTGGGAGCTGCATCAGAAATTGCTATTTCCTCCTCTGTCTGAATAACCACTAGAACATCACCGACATTGATATTATCTCCAACCTTGCCCTTTATTTCCTTTACAATACCTTCAGCGGGTGAGGGCAGCTCTGCATTTACCTTGTCGGTCTCCATTTCGCATAGGGAATCCCCTTCTTTTACCTTATCGCCAGGCTTGACAAACCATCTTAATAAAACACCCTCGTGTATGCCTTCTCCTATATCGGGAAATCTGAACTCTAACATATTTTATCCCCCCTAAGTCAAGTAGTTTACTACTTCTTGAATTTTAACCAGTATTCTGTCAGGGCTTGGTAAATAATGCTGCTCTCCTCTAGGCAACGGGAAGGGTGTATCAAAGCCTGTAACCCTTGCGGGAGGTGCCTGCAGGTGTAGAAATGCCTTTTCATTAATTATGGCCATCAGCTCTCCACCAATACCGCCTGTCTTCGGAGCCTCATGTACTATAATGGCCCTGCCTGTTTTCTTCACCGATTCTATCACCGTATCTCTGTCTATAGGCGCTATTGTTCTGAGGTCTATAACCTCTGCATGAATCCCCTTCTCTGCCGCCAGCTCTGCCGCCTTCAGGGTCTCCCTCATCATGGCTCCCCATGCGATCAGTGTAACATCCTTTCCTTCTCGGACTATCTTGGCCTTTCCTATAGGAATAATATAATCCTCATCCGGCACCTCCTGCTTAAAGGCTCTATATATCCTCTTGGGCTCCAGGAAAATCACCGGATCCTCATCCCTTATAGCTGCTGCCAGCAAGCCCTTGGTATCATAGGGTGTCGATGGAATAACCACCTTAAGCCCCGGTATATGGGCAAAAAAGGCCTCCGGACTCTCTGAGTGATGCTCCAGCGCCCTTATGCCGCCACCGTATGGCATACGTATTACCATTGGAACTGTATACCTACCCCTTGAACGATTTCTCATTCTTGCGACATGACTGATTATTTGGTTAAAGGCAGGGTAGAAAAAGCCGGAAAATTGCATTTCCACCACTGGAATCATACCATTTATAGCCATCCCTATTCCTACACCCACTATTGCTGATTCTGCAAGGGGTGAATCCATGCAACGGTCCTCTCCGAATTCCTTCTGTAAATCCACCGTTGCTCTGAAAACTCCGCCCTCGTAGCCTACGTCCTCTCCGAAGACGATTACTCTTGGATCTCTTTTCATTTCCTGTCTAAGCGCATCATTTACCGCCTGCAATAAATTTATAGCCGTCATTAGATTTCACCTCTTTCCCTTAAGAATTGCTTATATTCCTCCATCTGCTCAATAAGCTGTGGTGTCATTTCCTTATAGTGATACTTGAATATGTCCTCCAGCTGAGTCTCTCCATTTGCCTCCACATATTTGAAGGCCTCCTCAGCTAATTTTCCACACTCCGCTATAATCTGAGCCTCCTCCTCCTCAGTAAGAAGACCTTTGCTTAAAAGATACTTTTTCAATCTGTCTACGGGGTCCTTTTTTCTCCATTCCTCCACCTCAGCCTCGTTTCTGTAGCGGGTAGGATCGTCACTGGTGGTATGGGCACCCAATCTATAGGTATAGGCCTCTATCAGAGTTGGTCCCTCACCCCTTCTTGCCCTATCTACCGCCTCCTTAGTAGCGGCATAAACGGCAAATATATCATTTCCGTCCACCTGTATTCCCGGCATGCCAAAGGCAATCGCTTTTTGTGCTAGAGTTTCGGCTGCTGTCTGAATACCCCGTGGTACCGATATAGCAAATTGATTGTTCTGGCAGAAGAATACGGTTGGTGCCTTGTAAACCCCCGCCCAGTTCATAGACTCGCTGAAGTCACCCTGCGAGGTGGCTCCGTCGCCGAAATAGGCTATGGCAACCTCATCCTTCCCTTGAAGCTTTGCAGCCCATGCAATGCCTACAGCATGCTGCAGATGACTGGCGATCGGCACTGATATGGGCAGTATTCTCAAATCCTCAGGCACGTAGCTTCCAAATTCATTACCATACCAGTAGAGATATATCATTTCCAGCTCTGCACCTCTTGTTAACCATGCCCCCAGCTCTCTAAAGGCCGGCACCATCCAATCCTTTTTTTCCAGAGCAAAGGCGCTAGCAACCTGAGCAGCCTCCTGCCCCAGGTTAGGTGCATAGGTCAGCATTCGGCCCTGCCTTTGGTACATAAGGGCCTTTTTATCTGCTTCTCTTGTTTTCAGCATCAATCTATAAATTTGCTTAATCTCTTCGTCGGTGAGCTCAGGCATTAATTCAGGCTTAACAATTGTACCTTCCTCATCCATTATTTGAAGCATTTTTTTCTCCAGTGGATTGTAGTCTTTAAATATCAAATTAATCCCTCCATTTCATAATAATTATTATTTTCATGTTATTTATATATCCTTACATCGCTACAATTAACCAATATTTGCTCAAGTTAAAAAAATATCCTGCTTAAAGCCATACCCTTTAGTATATGTCAGCTATGGCTATATATTTCTACAAACAAAAAAAGCCCCTATGTGGGCTGTTATACAATAACAAAGGCACTGAATTATCAGTGCCCAATACCTTAGCTTCTAATCTTCAATTATTCTAGGTGGCATCTCCAGAACTACAAAAAATGCAATTAAGGAGAAGGCGGTTCCCAATATCCACCAAAGTAAAACGTTTCGATTCTTCTGCTTTGCCTTGATCGCCGTAAGGATTCCTACCGCAATTTCGAAATAGAATATATAGCTCAGATGCATGGCTACCTCCAATCGGATATAGTCTTTTAAAGATGCGTATTTATATGAAATGAAGTCGATTTACCTATAGCTTTTGAATAGAATATACATTCTTTTTTTGTATTATAGCATTTAAATCATTACTAATAAAGAATTATTTTTATTTTCTAACAATTTTCCATTTTACGCCAAGCGATTCATTGAGAAAACTGCATAATATCATAAAAGTACATATATATTCTAGTTTATACAAAGTTAAAAGTTTATCGCGCATTGCCTAGGGCTAATAACATTTAAAAATTAATTATACAAATTAGCCCGTGGGGCACTAAGCAGGAAACTTTTGACTTTGTATAAACATACTACTCATCTTTATTATGCAATCTCCTCAATTAATATTGTCGGTTTAAGCTAGTAATTTGATGTGTATAGATATATGTATATGTTGTGATTGTGGTATAATAGCTATAATCAAATAACGTTTTGGGAGGAGCTAAACATGCATATCCATTTTTATGGTGCAGCAAAGGTTGTAACGGGTTCAAACTATCTTATAACTACAGATAAATACAAGATTTTAATTGATTGTGGATTGTTTCAGGGCAGTGAGGATTTAGAAAAACTGAATGAGGAGCCCTTTCCTTACAATCCTAAGGATATAGATATACTTATCCTGAGCCATGCTCATATCGACCACTCCGGAAGAATACCGAAGCTAGTTAAGGATGGCTTTAGGGGAAGGATTATATGTACTAAGGCTACAAAGGACCTATCAGAAATTATGCTTATGGACAGCGGTCATATTCATGAATCCGATGCGGAATGGGAGAATAAAAAACGAGCTAGAGCTGGTAAAGCCGCGATTGTTCCCTTGTATACCGTCGATGATGCCATTAAGAGCCTAAGATTTTTTGAAGGGGCTTTGTACAATCAAAAAATCGTAATCAATGATGGAATAACGCTTCGTTTTAATGATGCCGGTCATATCCTCGGCTCCTCAATAGTGGAGCTGTGGATACACGAAAATCAAGACACTGTAAAAATTGTATTTTCGGGAGACCTTGGGACTAAAAATAAGCCCCTTCTAAGGGACCCTGAATTCATAGAGGAAGCAGACTATTTAATTATGGAGTCCACCTATGGCGACAGAATACATGAAAATATACAGCAGCGTACAGAAGACCTGATGAATATCATACACGACACCGTAGGCAATGGCGGCACCGTCATTATTCCCTCCTTTGCAGTAGGCAGAACACAGGAGCTTATATATGAAATCCGAAGCTATTATGAAAAAAATGAAGTAGAGGCGCATCTCAAGGTGCCCTTTTATATCGACAGCCCTATGGCGATATCAGCCACTGAGATATTCAAGCGAAATACCGATTCCTTTGACAAGGAAGCCAAGGATATTATTTTAGGGGGCGGCAATCCTCTTGATTTTGAAAATTTGATATTCATCAGAGGCCACGAGGAATCCATACGCTTGAATCAGGTGGATTACCCGAAGGTCATAATATCTGCCAGCGGGATGTGTACGGCAGGAAGAGTACGTCATCATTTGAAGCATAATCTTTGGAAGAAGAGGAATAGTGTTATATTTGTTGGATATCAAGCTAATGGAACCCTTGGAAGAATCCTAAAGGATGGGGCAAAGAAGGTTAAGCTTTTAGGTGAGGAAATCGCAGTAATGGCTAAAATTCACAGTGTTGAAGGTTTTTCTGGACATGCGGACCAAACAGGCCTAATCAATTGGCTCAGTGGCTTTAAGAAAAAACCAAAAAGGATATTTCTGGTTCACGGTGAGGAGGAATCTACACAAGCCCTTTCTGAGCTTATACAGGAAAGGGAGGGTATTTCCGCCATCATCCCCGGTATAGGCTATTCCTTTAAATTTGAGGAGGATGTTTTAAAGGCCTACTCTGGTGAAATTGTCGAGCCGATTCAAAGAAAGGAAAACATCAAGAAGGAGCTTCAGGAGGTCTACAACCAGTTTGAAAGCGTTGTGAATAAATCCGATAGGTTTATCGATGATAAGGTGTTGGAGAAAAACTATGACCAGCTGAAGAACAAGCTGCTGGATCTTCAGAGGGAGCTAATTGAAGTATCTATGCTATTAAGTAAGTAAATAGATGATAAAATAGTAGGCTGGCACAGGCCTACTATTTTTTATACATTAGCCTACGCTTATTTCGATTATCCTTCAAAATACTATATGCCCTTTCAAAAACCTCAATTATCCTTTTATCTCCCTTTGCTATAGTCTTGTTATCCTTTTTTGTCATAATAATATCATCCCCTAACCATAAGTATCATATCTATAATTATTCTACAAAATGTATATTAATACCTTTAAAATAGGAATATTCTATCGGGCCAGGTATTATGCAAAATTAAAAAACGTGGCCACATTAGCCACGTTTAAATTTTATTATTCAGCTTTTGGCAATGCTTCCTTAACAGCCTCGATAAGGCCATTGCTGGTTCCTGTAGCACCAGAAACAGCATCCAACTCATCTGCTGACTGCTTCTCTATCAACTGCTCCTTGATTCCCTCAAAGGCTGCATCAGAAATACCTTCAGTTTCGCTATGCTCAATGGCCTTTAAATCTGTAATTTTTCCGCCGTTAACCACTAGCTCGATTTTAATCTCTCCTTTGTAGCCCTCACCTGCTCCGGTATATGTACCATCCTTTAACGCTGCCTCTTTAGAACCGCAGGCTGTTAAAGCCAGCATACTTAAAGCAACTGCTCCTACTAATACTTTTTTTGATAGTTTCATAAAATTACCTCCCATTAAAATAATATATTTGTTATAGTATCTAATTTTTTGCAGATTATGCAAAACTCTGCGGACAAAGCTCGCTATATTTATAACGATGCCCAATGTGATTATAAAGCATACATTTATTTAAATCAATACACTTTATGAAAAGTTAATAATCTCTTGAGATTTTAGAAATATTTAGCGCCATAATATAAACACTGCTATTCGGGAATATTAAGGCTATAAAACAGGAGGTGATTTAATGCTGAGAAGGCTAATGGGGGTCTTACAGTACCTAAAATATAATACCGCAAAGCATCTGCATACAGACCTCTCTGTTTTGCAGTACGGCGACAATATACCCGTTTTACTGGAGGAGGCAGAGGCAAGGCTAAAGGAAATACTGCATAATGATGAAGCTGTTATTTTTAGGCCTTTGAGGATTAAGGCCTTTAATCATAATGCCCTGATTGTTTATATCAATGGCTTAACGGATAAAAGAGCAATTGAGCTTAATGTGCTACAACCACTGATGACCATTGAACCCCAGCAGGATTTTTCGTATATCACCAATAAGGAAGTAATTGATAGCATTATAAAGGAACATATACAATCGGTGGACTGTATTAGCGAAGCCTCATTAAATGCTATGATAGAGAAGCTTTTGGAGGGTGCCACCATTCTTCTCCTAGAGGGTGAGGCCAGTGCAATTATTATAAATTCAATTGAATGGAATGGTCGCAGTGTCTCCGAACCGGAGACTGAGGCTGTAATACGTGGACCTAGAGAGGGCTTCACCGAGGATTTATTAACCAATATTACCATGCTAAGAAGAAAGATAAAATCTCCCAAGCTTACATTTGAAAGCACCAGCCTTGGCACCTATTCCCGAACCAGCGTGAGCATTTGCTACATTGATGGTGTCGCCGATGTGGAAATTATAAAGGAACTGAAAAAAAGGCTGGCCTCTATTAAAATTGATACTGTATTGGAGTCCGGCTATATAGAGCAGTTTATAGAGGATTATCCGCTATCTCCCTTTCCCTCAGTTGGAAACACCGAAAAGCCCGATGTCGTGATAGGAAAGCTCATGGAGGGAAGAATAGCCGTACTATGCGATGGCACTCCCTTTGCATTATTGGTACCTAGGCTATTTGTCGAAAATATACAGGTAAGCGAGGATTATTACACCAGAACTATATATGCTACAACCTTGAGATTACTGAGGTTATTTGCACTATTTATATCAACGACCCTTCCGGCTCTTTATGTGTCTGTACAGACCTTCCATCACGAAATAGTACCCTTTAAGCTCTTTATAGCCCTGACGGCTGCGCGGGAGGGAATACCCTTTGCCTCTGTGGTGGAGGCCCTAGTAATGGTCTGCATATTTGAGCTGATCAAGGAGGCAGGGCTTAGAATGCCAAAGCCGGTGGGACAGGCCATCAGTGTCGTGGGCGCTATCGTACTGGGTCAGGCAACGGTGGAGGCAGGTATTGCGAGCCCCCTTATGGTCATCGTCATAGCCTTAACTGCCATCTCTAGCTTTATAATACCTGCACTGGACGGAACAATATTCCTACTAAGAATTGTCTACCTTTTAGCAGGTAGCATTATGGGCTTTTATGGAATTACACTTGCGATTGTAGTCACGTTAATACATATGTGCAATATTAAGTCCTTTGGTGTTAATTATTTGTCAGCTATGCTACCTATTCCCCAGAGTGGACTTAAGGACTCGTATATCAGAGCGCCACTATGGTCCTTATTCTTTGACAATACACGTATTGATTCCTCCAGTGATGAAAACCCGACAAACGACTAACCTAAGTGAGGTATTTATATGAAAAGGCTTTTAATATTGCTTTTGTTAATTTCATTATCCTTCTCTATGTCCGGTTGTTGGAATATGAGGGAGCTGAATGATCTAGGGGTGGCAGTGGCAGCAGGTATCGACATAACTGAGGATGATTTGCTGGAGCTAACTGTTCAGATTATTGTTCCCAGAAGGCTGTCAAAGGAGGGCTATGAAGGAAATGCTGTTATGACCTACACCACCACCGGCAGGACGGTTTTTGAAGCCATTAGAAAGCTCACCTCTATCGCCAGCCGCAAAATCTATATAGGCCATATGCAGCTTTTGGTCATCGGTGAGAGCTTTGCTAGAAAGGGTATAATGGACGCCATTGATTTTTTTGAGCGAGATCATGAATTTAGGCGTCAGGCCTACATAATAGTGACCAATGGCGTTACAGCCAAGGAGGTGGTAGAAGCCGGCAGCACAATAGAGCTTATACCTGCCATGCATTTAACTAATGCTATAGATAATGCCCAATATTCAGGAACTACAAGAAGGGTCACACTTATCGAGCTATTCAAGGAAATAAATAAAGTAGGGCACCATCTGGTAATTCCCACAATACATCTACGCTTTGAAAAGAGCCCAGAGCTTGCAAAGGACCTAAGAGTGACAGGCTCTGCAGTATTTAAGAACGAAAGGATGGTTTCCTATATGGATGAATTTGAAACTAGGGGCTATTTATGGGTAACAAATGAGCTTGAGGGTGGGATTCTGGTTTTACCAGCTCCAAATACTAAGGAGGAGCTGATATCCTTGGAGATATTGAAAAGTCAGAGTAAAATGAGTATCGAAAGGATAAATGACGGGTTTCTTTTAAGGGTGGAGGTTGCAGTGGACTGCAATATAGGAGAGCAGCAGATTCCTACCAATTTTACTACTGTGGAGATGATTGATTATTTAATAAATGAAAGCCACAGACAAATAGAGACAGAGATTTTGAGCAGCTTTAGAAAGGCACAGAGAGAGCTGAATACAGACATCTATGGCTTTGGTGATCTTATGAAAAAGAATTATCCAAGGCAATGGGTTGAGGTGGCAGAGGACTGGGATTCAGTTTTCGGCAATCTCCCTGTTAGCATAGAGATTGAGGCTAAAATCAGAAAAAGCGGTCAGCTGCTTCAGCCCTCACTACCTAAATAGGAGACGACTATGAGAGTTATCTTAATAATTACAAGCCTCATCTTGCTTTTTTTCATAGACTTAAGACTATTATATAAAGCCAAAAGCCATGCTGTAGTGGTCACCTATAGCCTATTGATGCTTCTAGGCTTTATCGTGCTGGTTATCGTTGCAATGGATCTGCCAGTGGCAGCACCGACAATATTTATTGAAAGAATAGTTAAATTAATCATAGCGAGGTAATGAGTATGCTTAAGCAAGCACAGATATCTTCCACCCAGCTGTCAATACTGATTATGGGTATGATACTTGGCAGCACAATAATAATAGTACCTGGAAGCGGAGCCCTAGAAGATGCCTGGATAGCATATATATTAGCTTGGGCAGGTGGAATACTGCTGTTTAGCTGCTATTATACACTTTTTAAAAAATTTAAGGACAAAACCCTTGTAGAGATTCATAGAATACTGTTGGGTAAATGGATAGGTAATTTGATAAGTATATTATATATATGGTACTTTATTCACCTGGCGGCCCTTGTGCTGCGGAATTTCGGAGACTACATTATAACCGTTTCTCTACCGGAAACCCCTCTGTGGTTTATCATCTTATGCTGTGTCCTTGTAACCTGTTACGCAACGAGAAGCGGTATTGAAACAACCGCTAGAATATCCGAAATGATAGTTCCCCTTATTTATGTATTTCAGATTGTATTATTCTTTATCCTAACCCCCCACTTCGACTTAACAAATCTCAGGCCTGTACTTTTCCATGGCGTTAGGCCTATTATGAGTGCAGCCTTCTCTGTCCTAGCCTTCCCCTTCGGTGAAACGGTGGTGATGCTGATGCTGCTGCCATATGCCAACAAGAGCAGCAATGTAAAAAGAGTCTTCATATTTTCGTTTTTGGTGGCGGGCCTTATACTACTTCTGGGAATAATACGGGATTTGTCGGTGATTGGTGCTACTGAGATCACAAAAACCATGTTCCCTCCACATTATACGATACAGCACCTGACGGGCTTAAACCTAGACCCCCTAATTGGTGTATTTTTCTTTATGAGCGGAGGCACTAAAATCTGCTGCTGCTATTTGGCAGCCTCCATTGGTATTGCACAATTGACAGGCAGCAAGGATCACAGGCCCTTTGTTATACCCATAGGGGTAATTTTAGTTGGGCTATCCATATGGGTTTATGAAAGTGCCCCAGAAATGCTGGCCTGGTCTAAGGATATCTGGCCCTTTTACTCAATCCCCTTTCAAATTGTCATTCCTCTAATACTTCTTATTTTGAGCAGATTTAACGGTCCATTCAATAATCGAAAGACCCAGTGAATTGACATTTCATTGGGTCTTTTTTTACTGTGTTAAAATTTTGTTTTATAATTAATCGCATGGGATGTTTATGCGGTATTATCACAAAGTAGTAGGAGTGCATCCCTGTGTTTTTTGTATTTTCACCTACTAACCCCTAAGGGGTATTTTTCTTATTATCGGGAAGCAAAGAGCAAGAACTATAATGCAAGCAAGCATCAAATTCATAGCCGCAATAAAAGGATTTAGATTGGTTAAGCCAAGTGCCTTTAATAAAAACGAAAATAGGCTGCCGAATATATTTAGACCAAAGGTCTGATCTATAAAGCCTAATACAACTATTGTCAAAAAGGGCGCCACCATCACAAGTGTCCTCTGCTTGCCTTTAACTCTGTACAGAACCATCCCAACAAACCACCCTATGCTTAAGAACAAAGAAAAGCTGGCAAAGGACCATACATAATCAGCTATAATATCGTTTCTGATGTACATCATTTCCACAAGGCCCTCATAGGGCATTAGAAGCTTTAAAGCATTGTTTAAGATAACCTCCAATGCAGCCATAACCCCAGCGGCAGCTAAAAGCCCTAGGATTCCTCCATGATAAAAGCTCCTCCTTGATACATTATTGGCTTGTGTAAAACCAAAGCTGGATCTAAAAAAGCCTCTGCCGGTGAAAAATAGAAATATGAGGGCCGAAACACCAAAGCCGTTGACTTTGCCACCGCTTGCATTGCTATAGGTGAATATCCACATGAAAAACAAGGAAATTATCGCTATTATAGCATAATAATATTTCATAGCATTTAATATATCCTTGAATATATACTTTGAAACCTTAATATTTTGAGACTTAAGCATGTAATCCCCTCCCTTAATTATTTGTCAGACTTATGAAGAGCTTCTGAAGCTCGATCTTTGAAAGCTCAAGATCTAGCTCCTTAGCCATTATCTGATTCATATAATTTATTTCCTCTAGAACAGTCGCAGACTTAAATTTCCCCAGCATTTCCTCCCCTGCAGCACTCCTGCCCTTCAGGTAGGCATCCACCCTTGAGGCTTCACCTGAAACAGTATGAGCTGAGGCCAATAGCTCTGCTATAGGCTTTTTTAGTATCAATTTTCCTTCCTTTATTATAAGGACTTCCTCCAATACATCCTCTATCTCCTCAATTAAATGGGTAGATATGATGATTGTCTTTGGATTATCATTATAATTTGCCAGCAGCTCCCTATAGAATAAATCTCTATGGTTGGCGTCCAGCCCCAGGACCGGCTCATCAAATACTAATATTCTGGCATTTGTGGCCATAGCAACAATTGCTTTAAAAATTGAGCCATAGCCTGTAGATAGCTCCTTGACACTTTTCTTGGTATTTAGCTTGAATTTCTCACAAAGAAGGTTTGCATAATTCTTATCAAATTCAGGATAAAACTCCTTCGTCCACTTAAATATTTCCCTAAGCTCTAGATTCTCCGGATATAAGCTCTTTTCCATCATATAGAATATATTCTTTAAAGCCCTATCATTCCCAAATACTGTCATTCCATCAAGGGTGATATCCCCTGCTGTTGGAAATATTTTATTTGTCAGAAGATTGAGAAGCGTAGTTTTTCCAGCTCCATTCCTCCCTAAAAGACCATAGATCTTATCTGGTTCTAGGTTCATGCATATATTATCCAATGCCAATGTATCCTTATAATACTTAGTAATACCTTTAAATTCTATTAAGCTCATTATGCCTTCCCTCCTTCAATCATTTTAATAATTTCCTCCTTGGATATATTGAGCTTAGAGGCCTCCTCCAGTAAAGCCAATATAAAGCTCTCGTAGAAGCCCGCCCTTCTCTTTTGAAGAATTTTTACCTTAGCACCGGTACTTACAAACATACCTACACCTCGCTTTTTATATAATATCCCTTCATCAACCAGAAGGTTGATGCCCTTTCCCGCTGTTGCTGGGTTAATTTTAAAGCTTACAGAAATCTCAGTTGTGGATACAATCTGACTCTCCTCTTCAAAAACTCCCTTTAATATATTATCCTCTATAGCCTCTGCCAGCTGAATATATATTGGCTTATCACTGCTAAAGTCTAAAAACATGATTAACCTCCCTTCACTTCATTGGTTAGTTACTTATGTAATTAACTATACAACCATTTAACTCTACTGTCAACATCTAGTTCAATTTTTATCAAAAATAAAAAAAATCGCCAAAATCAAGAAGAGACGGTCATTTCTTGATTTTTGTCGATTTTCCTTTTTTGTTGCTTATATTATAAATGTTGTTAGTTCTCTGCTATATAGTATTTTTCTGTATTAGTTTCTCAACCAAGGGTATATCTGCGGGGGCAAAATCATAATTCTTAAGCTCATTTTTTGCAACCCATATTATTGCCTCATGCTCCGTTGGCTCAATATCTCCCGAGATCCATTCTGCATAATGGGCTATGAGCCTTACACTTGCTGCTGGATAATGATAAATGCTCTCCCCCAGCAGCTCCCCAACCTCTATTTGTATCCCCAGCTCCTCCTGTATCTCCCTTTTCAAGCTCTCCTCAACGGTTTCATTGGCCTCCAGCTTGCCGCCGGGAAACTCCCATTTATAGGCCTCAGATTTATTTCTGCCTCTTTGAGCCAATAGAATTTTATTATTATTAGTAATTATTGCAGCACTAACAGCAATCAACCTCATCACCACACCTTATTTTATATCCTTTTATTTTACCTTTTATTTTGTGTAAATATAAGCTTTAGCTGCAATTATCTTAAATAAAGTTTCCCTCAGCGTAAACCCTCTCACTGCTTATATTTCCTATGTACGAGGATTTAAGGCCATGTAGGAGAATTATTTGATTTAATGATATCAGCGCATTATTGATCTTATCTATACAAAAAAAGAATGAACATATTGCTCATAGCAAAGTATCCATTCTCCATTCATCTCATTTTTAATAAACTCACTTTTAAGCTACCGCTAATAGCTGACTAATAAGCTAATACTCTTTGTCTGAAGCAGTACCATCCTCAACTATAGCTATACCTGAGCTGGTGCCTATTCTACTGGCTCCGGCCTCTATAAAGGCCTCTGCATCCTTCAAGCTTTTTACCCCGCCGGAGGCCTTAACACCTATGCCTTCACCTACTGTCTGTCTCATTAGCTTTACATCCTCCAGCTTTGCCCCACCGGTTCCGAAGCCAGTAGAGGTTTTTACAAAATGGGCTCCTGCTCTTTTTGCTGCCTCGCATGCCTGCTGCTTTTCTGTATCCGTCAGATAGCAGGTCTCTATTATTACCTTTACCAAGGCTGGCTTAGAGGCCTCCACAACCATTTTTATTTCCTTTTCAATATAGTCCAGCTTGCCCTCCTTAAGGGCCCCTATATTAATAACCATATCCACTTCCTGTGCACCTGCTTCAACCGCCTTAGTTGCCTCAAAGGCCTTTACCACCGGCTGATTTGCCCCCAAGGGGAAGCCTATGACCGTACACACCTTCACCGCTGTGCCCTTTAGCTCTTCAGCCACCAGACCTACATAGCAGGGATTTACACAAACCGATGCAAAGCCATACATTATTGCCTCGCGGCAATAGGTCTTAATCTCCTCACCGGTGGCAGTTGCCTTTAATAAGGTGTGATCTATCATTGCGGCAATCCTTTTTCCATCAGTCATTATTGCACCACCTTTCCGTTATTGGCTGCTTTTATTTCCTTGCTTTTTTACAGCCTCCAATAAGCCTTCATGCTGACTGCGATTTACATATATCTTGCCCTTTTTAATAGTAACAAGCCCCTCTTCCTTCAGCTTTTTGATGCTTCTGTTGACGGATTTGATGCTACTTCCTATTTCATCAGCCATTTGCTGACGCTTTTTCTCAAGCTTAACTAAATCAGCATTTTTTATTTTATCATTGCAATATTTGGCGATATAATACTCCACCTTGTTTATGCTGGGCTGAAACATAATATTCACAACCTCCGAGGAGGTGGGATACATCTTTTTTGCAAGTCCCTTAGCCACCAGCATTAATAAAGCAGGATCATGCTCCAGCCACCTTATAAAGTCATTCACGCTAATTTGAATTAAAGTACATTCTGCTATTGACTCTATTGTTACAGCATATTCAACCTCATCCGCAAAGACCTCCAGCTCACCGACAAAGCTGAGGGGGAGGATACTGTCATAGGCGAATATATTCCCATTTTCCGATTCATTAACTACCTTCAGCTCTCCCTCCACCAGCAGATAGACATACTTCGAGCTATCCTTTTTCTTGACTACTATTCCGCCGGGCCCAAGCCTTTTAATGCTGCACCTAGCTTTAATGTCGGGAGGCAGCTTTGAAGACAATTTTTGAAAAAGAGGAGAACCTTCAATTAATTCATCTATAATCACAGCCTCCACCCCTTCCTAAAATATCCTATCTCTTACAACAGCTTCCTCAATCTATCGCTTCCCATGATCAAAGGGTTCTCCTGCTGCCTTAGGTGCCTGAGAGGATTTTGAGAAAATGACTAAAGCTATAAGGGTTACTACATAAGGGAAAACCTTTAAAATTACTCCTGGAATTGCTGCCAACGCCGGTACCACCTGGGATACATTGGCTATGGTGCTGGCAAAGCCAAAGAAGAAGGTTGCCCCCAGAATTCCGAGAGGCTTCCATTGCCCAAATATAAGGGATGCCAATGCCAGAAAGCCTAGACCAGCCACATTTCCCGTAAATTCACCGGAATAGGTTACCAGTATAACTGCACCACCCAATGCTGCAAAGGCCCCCGAAATCATAACAGCCACATATCTTACACGGTATACGTTGATTCCAGCTGCATCAGCTGCATGGGGATGCTCTCCGCAGGCCCTTAGCCTTAGTCCGAAGGCGGTCTTATATAATACAAACCAGCTAATTAGCAATATCAACAGAACTACCCAGGTTGATGCATAGGTTTGAGAGAAAAATAGCTTACCAATAATCGGAATTGAGGATAGTCCAGGTATATTGCGTCTTGCCAAGCCAGTGGTTATAAGGATGTTCCCGCTGCCTGTAACATTTCTGGCCAAAAACACCGTAAGGGCATAGGCTATCATGTTGATGGCAGTACCACTAATAACTTGATTGGCATTTAAATTGATACAAGCGAAGGCATGCAATAAAGAAAATACTGCACCTGCAGCCATGGCTGCTAAAAGACCTATCCAGACAGCTGTCGAAGAGGGCATTGTAGCCTGCAGCTTGAAAATTGTCAAAGCCCCTGCAAAGGAGCCGAAAACCATCAGTCCGTCCAGCCCTATGTTGACAATCCCGCTGCGTTCTGAATAAAGGCCTCCAAGGGCAACGATGAGCAAAGGTATTGTAAATGTTATAGCATAGGGAAATATTTGTACGATTGTAGACCACATACCACTACACCCCCCTCTTCCTTCTTTTAAGCTTATCAACAAAGCCTTCAATCAATACGCTTGTTGCTGCAAAGTATATGATGGTTGCTATTATGGTATCTGCTATCTCCGGAGGTATTTTAGTCATGGCATTCATAAAGCCCCTACCAGAATAGAGAAGACCAAAGAATACTGCCGCACCCATAACCCCTATGGGAGAGTTTGATGCCAGTAGTGAAACTGCGATACCGTCGAAGCCCTGAGTAGGCAGGACGCCTATCTGAATATTGGAGGCATTACCTGTAAACAGGGCAGCTCCACCCAGTCCTGCAAGTGCACCTGCAATCATCATAGATAATATTGTACTTTTATTAACATTAATCCCCGCATATTCTGCTGCATGTCGGTTGAAGCCAACGGCCTTCAGCTCATAACCCAATACCGTCCTGTTCAATATAAAGGCAATAACGATGGCAGCAGCAATTGCAAGAAATATACCTAAATTTATATAGGAGCCATTAAATAATTCTGTAAGCCAGCCAACCCTTAAGGATGCACTCTCAGGTAATCTGCGGGACTCCGTCTCCAGAAAGCTTCCCTTTAAATAGGCTGGAACAGCATAATAAATAACCCAATAGCTTATCCAGTTCATCATTATGGTTGAAACCACCTCATGAACATTGAATTTTGCCTTTAATAACCCCGGTACTAGCGCCCATAGGGCTCCTCCCAGCATTGCACTAATGATCATTGCTGTCAGCAAAAGCGGTTTAGGCCAGGCCAGGGTCAAGCCTACAGCAGTTGCGCAAAAGCCCCCAAAGAGCATCTGTCCTGCTGCCCCTATGTTAAATAGTCCGGTTTTGAAGGCAAAGGCCACCGACAGGCCTGTAAATATAAGGGGAGTAGCAGTCGCCAGAGTGTTGCCGAAGCGCTCAATATTCATAAAGCCACCCCGGAAGAGATAGTTATAGCCATCAATAGGATTGCTTCCTGTAATCAGCATTAAAACAGCACCCGCCAGCAGTCCCAGTAAAATTGACAGTAGGGAAACAATCGTACTTTTATTTATGCCCCTTATCTTGTTTAGCTTCAAGCTTCTCCCCCCTTTTTATCCCTGTCATCATTAGTCCCACTTCATTCTCGTTGGTATTCTTCGCATCGACAATACCAACCAGCTCTCCATGGCTGACTATTGCAATACGATCGGATAAATTCAGTATTTCGCTAAGCTCAAGAGAGACTAAAAGTATTGCTTTTCCATTATCCCGCTGCTCCACTAAACGCTTATGAATATATTCAATCGACCCTACATCGAGGCCCCTCGTCGGCTGTACAGCTATTAGCAAATCAGGATTTTGTTCCAGCTCCCTTCCTACGATGGCCTTCTGTTGATTTCCTCCTGAAAGCGACCTTGCAACAGCTACAGCTCCCTGCCCTGAACGCACATCAAAATGGGCCATTATTTTCTCAGCATAGCTTCTTATGCTGCTTTTATTCAAGAGGCCTTTTTTAGAGAAGGGTGGGCTATCATACAGCTCCAGCACCATATTTTCCTCTATCGTATAATCCAGCACCAGACCTCTCTTTTGACGGTCCTCAGGAATATGGGACATACCATTTCGTATACGGGAACGTATAGGTATTTCGGTTATATCTGATCCCTTTAAGAATATCCTTCCAGACTCTGCTTTTCTCAATCCTGTAATAGCCTCAACCAGCTCCGTCTGGCCATTTCCTTCTACGCCCGCAATTCCGACTATTTCACCAGCCCGCACCTCAAGGGAGAAGTTTTTTAGCCCCATAACCCTACGACTGTTTAGAACCGACAGGTCCTTCAGCTCCAGAATTACCTCGCCAGTCTCCTGCTCCTCCTTGTCTACCTTAAAGGAAACCTGACGGCCTACCATCATTTCCGCCATTTCCTCCTTACTGGTGGAGGCTACATCTACTGTACCTATAAGCTTACCTCTTCTAATAACTGTGCACCTATCGGCTACAGCCTTGATTTCCTTAAGCTTATGGGTAATTAGAATTATGGATTTACCCTCTGATACCAAGCGCTTCATTATATTTACAAGCTCGTTTATTTCCTGAGGTGTAAGGACAGCAGTTGGCTCATCCATAATCAGAATTTCAGCATTTCGATAGAGCATCTTTAATATCTCAACCCTTTGCTGCATACCAACAGAAACATCCTCAATCTTCGCATCGGGGTCGACATTAAGGCCATAGAGCTCCGAAAGCTCTCGTATACGTTTTGAGGCGGCTTTAATATCAATTGTGAACCAAGCCTTTGGCTCTATTCCAAGAATAATATTTTCAGTTATGGTAAAATTATGGACAAGCTTGAAGTGTTGATGAACCATACCTATACCTAAGGCATTGGCGACATTCGGATTTGATATTTGTACTTCACTTCCATTTATGCGAATCCTTCCGCTATCCGGCTGGTTCATACCGAAGAGAATCCCCATTAGGGTAGACTTACCTGCTCCGTTTTCTCCCAGCAAAGCTAAAATTTCGCCCTTTTTCAAATTCAGACTGATATCATCATTTGCAACTATTCCCGGAAACTCCTTACGAATATTCAGCAGCTCTACAACATATTCCATTTACCGTCCCTCCTCTCTAGGATATTCAAGATATTCAAAGAAAAAAGACGTGAAATCCGTCTTTTTTCGTTATAGTACTATTTAATAAGGTCACCTTGTTCAGCTGATACTTTAACTTCTCCTGATTGAAGCTTTTTGAAGACTTCAGCAACTGTACTTGTTACATCTGCGCTTAGGTTTGGATTTTCTGCTGGAATACCTACACCATTGTTCTTAGCATCGAAGGTTAGAATTTCTCCACCTGGGAAGCTTCCGTCCTTTTCAGCCTTGATCATATCGAATGCAGCTGTTCCTATTTCCTTCATTGCAGAAGTAAGGATTACTGACTTGTTTCCTTCATATATACCTTCGCTATATTGGTCAACGTCAACGCCTACTACCCATACCTCTTCACCAGCGGCTACACGGGTCTTAGCTTCGTTGATTACACCAACGCCAACGCCACCTGCAGCAGCAAAGATTACATCGACACCATTGTCATACATTTTAGCCGCCAGCTGTTGACCGGCTGCGATATTATCAAAGGTACCCTGATATATGAAGTTTTGCTTATCCATTACAATATTAGTAGAATGATTTTCATTAGCATATTTTATACCCTGTTGGAAGCCCCAGTTGAATTTTTGAACAGCAGGGATTTCCATACCACCGATAAAGCCGACTTCGCCTTCCTTAAGCTGCAGTGCTGTTGCAACACCTGCCAGGAAGCCTGATTCATGCTCAGCGAAGAATATTGATACGGTATTTTCCTTAACCACTACATTGTAGTCTCCAGGATGTGGGCTGCCGTCAATAAGTACGAACTTAGCATCTGTGTATTTATCTTGTGCCTGAAAGATAGCGGTTTCAAACTTATATCCAGGTGTTACGATAAACTTGAAGCCTGCATCATATAAATTGGCAATTTCCTTTAGATAGTCAGCCTCAGTAGTTCCGGCTGGCTTAAGGTATTGTGTAGCAAGCTTCAGCTCACTGCCTGCCTTCTCTACTCCTTCCCAGGTTCCTTGGTTGAAGGACTTGTCATCTATTGTACCGGCATCTGTTACCATACCAACCTTTAGTTCAACTGCTTCTGGTTCATTGCCTCCATTTTCTTCATCAGGACCTGTTGAAGGTGTAGAACAGCCAACAAGCGCTAGACCCAGCATCATTACCACAAGTGCCAATGAAACTAATTTTTTTACCATTATCCATCGTCTCCCTTTTATAATATTTTTTCTAAAGCAAAACCCCTTAACCCTATTGCATAACTACACAATAGAAAACTTGCTATACAATTTAACACAAAGCTAATGTTGTATATCTTGAAGCCTGCAAATAAATCATATACTAATATTATATGTTATCCCTCAGGGTAAAAAAAGGACGCATGGCCTTTTTTGTATAAAAGTTTTTATATGCTGATATCGTAGCATATTTTCCATAAATTCACAATCAGAATATTGTGACAAAGCTACAAGGCTATGATTTTTGGCTATGATTTTTCTGCTGCTCTGGATTCAAGACCCAGTATATAAAGAAGCTGATTGATATTTATGCAGCTAGGTATACCCTTATCATGCCAATGAGCCCTACAGCCGCTGTATTCCAGTAGAACACATTGAGCCGCCACTCCCATATCCTTAAGCATCCATCCTCCTGATATCAAATTGATAACACAGGCTACACCTATCACCCCTGTATTGGCCTCAAACATTTCATTTTGACTGGCGCTGGAGGCGATAGAGGATTGATGAGGAACAACCATCACACTGAAACTATTTTCATTCCCCATAGATGTCAATTGATTGACCATGCATGAAGCTGAGCAGCCTCTGCAGGCGAAGTCCTTACCAAAGGATTGGGACCTACAATTGCCGCCGGATGGAGATGTTATGCATATAGGTAATGCCAGCACCTTATTGGAGGTCGCCTGAAAATCTGCTTTAAAGGCTCTGTTCATAAGCTCTGCTCCAACCATATTGAGATGATATTCTACCCTTCTCCGTTGACAAAATATAATATCCTCTCTCCACTTCCTTTTATTATTGATGTCCTTTAAATACGTATCTATCCTCACAGTATATTCACCTAAAGCTTGATGACTTTTGGCCTCAAACCATTTTGCAAATTTGAATATATCCGCTAGACCCTTTACTCTTATTTCTTCAGTAGTAAGCTTAAAATACTGCAGCCAGCCCTTAAGTCTTCTCACCTCATAAATAAACTCTCCCGAGGCCTCAAGCCATCTTACTAACCCCTCAGCCTTGCTTAGGTCAGAGGATTTAGCAGATGTGTCACTATGCCCTTTTCCGGAAAGCATTAAGGTAGCCCCTACTCCCTTTAGCGAATTCATTAATGGCCTAAACCTCTTACTTTTATTCCTTTGCTTCGTTATCTGTAGCATCAGCCTATATTTTGAAGCGCTTAAGCCCTCAGCTTCAGCACCATATAGTATTCCCAGAGTACCCAGCAACAGCAGCTCCAGCAGCAGCTCTTCCCTGGAGCTATGAGGCTTAATGCCTTTGCTTGCATTGAAGGCGCTATATTGATCCAATAAATAATTTAGCCTTTTGTTTCCTTCTAATTGAACCGTATCAGTAAATAAAGCCGCATCCTCATAATACCTGTCAGAATTAGCCCCATCCCTCCTTAAATCATAGGTAACGCCCTTCATATCCCACTTCCCCTTTAGACAGTCCATCACTGTATTCAAATATATTAACAATATACGATGTTTGGGGGCAAAAGGTCTACAGTTAAAAGCTTAATAATTGGAAAGACAACAAAATTTGCTGTGTATGCTTCAAAAATGTAACTGAAAAATATCTTTGGTGCCATTATCTTGCCTCTGCGGAAAAACAGGATCTACTTATTTCTTACGCCATGCTAAATACTTTTAAATGCTATTCATGGTATAATTCAGATACAGGAAGCAGTCGAAAACAATTATATTTAAGGAGGTTACACATGAGTAATGGAGCATTCCATACCCTAATAGGAGAAGGCATCTATTTCAAGCCCCTCAGCACAGATGACACAGCAGCAATACATAGCTTTGCCTCTGATCCCCTCGTTTCTAAATTTATCGGCTGGAGACTAATGGGATCAAGTGAAGAAACCGAGGATTTTATAAAGGAAATGATAAAAAGAGAAGCTGCCGCTACCCATTTGTATGCCTCTATTGTGTTAAAGGCTACTGGGGATATTATTGGCACCGCTATGATCTTCAGCATTGATAAAGAGGCCAGACACGCCGAGGTAGGTTATGTTCTCCACAAAAGCTACTGGGGTAAGGGCTATGGCACCGAGGCCCTAAGGCTGATGAATGCTTATGCCTTAGATATCCTAAAGCTCCGGAAGCTCCATGCACGAGTGGTGGCTGCAAATGTCTCCTCCGTCAAAATTCTAGAAAAAACAGCATATCAGCCTGAGGGTCGCATAAGGGATTACCATTTTGTAGAGGGCAATTATTATGACAGTCTGTTATTCGGAAAATTTTTATAGACCAAGAGATTATTCTTCCACAGAAATTCATAAATTGGTTTTTACATATAACTTTTTTTAACAAACTACCCGATAGTGAATATATAGATAAAAATATCGGGGGGGATAAGCCAATGAAAATTAACAGCTTCAATCTAAGCAATACGCAGTTATTTTCAGCAAACACAAGGACAGTAAACAAGGCTGCTGAGCTCATTAACAATAAGACAGAAAACCAAGCCGTTGCTTTAGAGCTCAGCAAGGAGGGCATGCAGCGGTTAAAGATCCGAAATTTATTTAAGGCTGAAGCAATCCAGACAAAAATTGATGAAGGCCTTGAAGCTGCAAGGCAGAAGCTGGACTTTCTAACTGAGGTGGATAAATCCATAGAGGAAATTCTTAAGGAAATCAGTAATTATATAGAGAACCTTGGAGAGGAGATTCAAGAGGCTACAGATGATGATGCAGTTGATCCCGAAGCAATGACTGAGCTTGATGGAACAGTTGACCCCATTGTGAATGAAGCCTTACTGGAGGAGCCTACCGAGGAAATCAAGCATATTGAGGGCCTTATCAACGACCTTGCAGATATGCTGGAGGCAGTTGAAAAAAATAAGGCACAGAGAGAGGGCACTGAATATATTGAAGATGACTCGCTGGCACAGGACCTTAGAGGTATTGATTTTTCAAAGGATCATATTAAAGCCATAGGACTCCTAAATGGCGCAAAGTCGTTGATTATGGAAGAAATACAGGAGCTATACAAGCAAATAGGAGAGATGCAAAAGCAGGTTGATAATCTGCTGGGCATAGAGCCTAAGGATAAGGATAGCAGCCAGCAGCAGGGGCTTGAGGAAATGCTGGCTGCTATAAAGGCTGTTTTTGATATTGAAAAGGAATAAGTGCTTACTGAATCTAGTTAAATACCCTCAGTTGCTTTGTGGACCGAGGGTATTTAAAATTTTAATTATAATCAAACCGCCATTATGTTAACCCCTGAAGGTGCGAGGTATCATTAAAAAGTGTTAAAGCATTCTGTCCATACCTACTCTTATTCAAAATTGTAATCCCACCTGCTGTTCCAAGGAAACAGGCTTCATTTATCATTTCTGGAGTGAACTTAAGCCACCATGCTATTATTTTTGATAAGGTACCCCCGTGGGTAACTATCATTAGATTTGAGTCCTCAGTTGAGTTAAAATCCTCCATACATTCGCAGACCCTTTTATAAAACTGACGATCAGTTTCAGCCATAGGAAAAGGCAAATGATCTATATCATAGCCTTCTTTTATTCTAGGGCTTTCATTGTTCCTTACCCATTCCTTTGTTTTACCTGCGGCTATTCCAGTGTTTATTTCCCGCAGCCCTTGATTCTCCTTTACCTTCAGCCTTAAGTACCCACCTATAATTTCTGCTGTTTCCTTGGCCCTCAATAGATCCGAGGAAAAGATTAGATATTTTTCAGATTCAATTTCTCCTTCTAACCTCTGGGCTATAGCATAAGCCTGCCTCCTGCCATACTGGGTTAAAGGCGTATCCGTCCAGCCCCCAGACAGTTCATTAACATGATGCTCCGATTGACAATGCTGTATTATGATTATTTTTTTCATGGAATACCTCCTAATTATGTAGCTTCGCTGTCTCCAAACCTTCAAGGCTATTGACAAGCCTTATTAATCAAGAATGCTTTCTATTTCCATAATCTTTCTTATCAATAAATCCTCTGATAACTCAGACGCTCTTTCTGCCTCCACAATTATATCCGGCTCCGTCTTAAATTCCTCATTGCAGGTGCCATCAGAGGTTAATCCCATTATGAAGGGAAATCTGAACACAAAGCCACTGTTGGGTAATGCTACAAACAATGGGTCTGTCCCTATTCCGTCCCCGCCTGTCCTTTCACCCGCTAGGGTTGCAAAGCCCGTTGCTTTAGCAAATACCGCAAAGGCCTCTGAGGACGAATATACCTTTTCATCAACCAAAAGATATATTTTTCCCTTAAAGTCGATTGTCTCTTTAGGTTCAATACTATATTTTCCCTTGTCAAAGTACATAAAGCTATTTATTGCTTCTGGTGGCATGTTTAATAGATTTTCCTCGGAAATTCTATGAATTGGCTTTAAAGCTTTAAATCCGTCTGCTATGCGAGCTTCAACAAAGGGCCTACTGAAATTTCCACCCCTATACAGTTGATATATGGTATTTTCCAACGGCTTATTGATCAGGGGTTCCACAATATTCTCTATCCAATATACTTCACTTCCCCCGCCATTACCCCTTATGTCAATTATTAAAACAGGATAATCCTTAATCTCCTTCAGGAAGGGATTTATTATTTCTCTTTCTTTATCCTTAGTATTATAGTTAAAAACACTTATGTGTATATAGGCCAGCTTGTTTTCCTTTATAATTTCTGTTTTTACATTTTCCTGAGTTGAAAATAATAGCTGCGAATGGGGTAAAGCCACTGCAGTTTCTTCTTGCTGGTTTTTTTCCTGGTATCTTTGAAGAGCCTTAGGATTGTTAAGTTGATCAGTCCATGGCTGCATATCAGCTCTGTTAATCTCTATCATATCCCTAAACATATGAAAGCTTTGCTGGTCGAGAAGGCTCGTATGACCGTTATTTAAGTCTGCCAGTATGTTTTTGAGGGTGTCGAAGAATTCATCATCAGTCGTTGTTAGGTTGACCACTTCCAAGTACTTTTCCCTATTTCCCATCCAATCAACGCCGTGCATTCTTTTATTGACTTCAAAGAAAGGATAGTTCTCGCTCAAGACCTTATACATATACTCAAAGTCCGCTAACTTCTCATCCGTTGTCAATTGTATTTCCTTCTCTGGTGCAGTGTCATTTAGGGTTTTAGTAGAACTGTAGCTATAAAATATAAGCAAGCAAATTAGAAGTAATAGCAATACTAGCCTCTTTTTCATGCTTAATACCCCCTCATATAATTACATAGTCTCAACATCCTACAATATTCTACTATTCGATCTAACAATATAACTCACCTGTTAAAACTGTTCGTCAAATTGTGCTTTGCTTCGACATATTCGGTATTGTAATGATAAATCTTATTTGTTTTATCTGGCAAGTTCAAAATTTTAATGTAACCTCTTAATTATTTATTATATGCTATAATAGATTGTAAACGAATTGTTTTCCAACGTCTTTAATAATTAACAAATGTATGCGTAAATTTTTTTACATTTTTTATAGTTTTTATATTTAAAAACAAAGAAGCTTCATGTATAATAGATTTAAGGAGCGTGATCGGATGGATAACCAAATTCTTCAGCAAATACTTAATGAACTCAAGGACATTAAGGCCGATATTTCTGACTTAAAGCAAGGCCAGTCTAAATTAGAGGTAGGGCAATCTAAATTAGAAGAGGGCCAGTCTAAATTAGAGGTAGGGCAGTTAAAATTAGAAGAGGGGCAGGCTAAATTAGAAGCAGGGCAGTTTAAATTAGAAGAGGGGCAGGCTAAATTAGAAGCAGGGCAGTTTAAATTAGAAGAGGGGCAGGCAGAAATAAAAAAGGAAATTGCAGCAATTAAAGAACAGACCGCCTTCCTTACAGAATTTAAGACTGAAATAGAATTAAAGTTAAACAACACGCAGGATGAAATCAAGGAAGTAAAACAGAATGTATATCAGTTGGAGCAGTTGACCGGCAAAAACCTTTCTGATATTGCTAAAATTAAATCAATAATAGCTTAAATAGGACAAACCCGGAGGCTAACTTTTTAGTGAAGCCCCGGGTTTGTTTTATTCTTTTTATGGCTCTCTATCCTCCAAAAACTGATCCTGTGCCAGTTGGAGCTCATTGTAAGTATCGACTCCAACTACCCCATCTGCCACTATATTAAAATCATTTTGAAATTGTATTACAGCATCTCTTGTGGCTTCATCATATATGCCATCCAGCTCGCCATCGTAATATCCAAGCTCCATAAGTATGGTTTTTACCGAAAATACATCAGGTCCGGGGTCTACTCCTACTCTTAAAACTCTTCCTGTGAATACCTCGCCAATTATTTTTACAGGAGTCCCTAGAGGAACTATATCATACAGCTCAATTACATCCTCATTGTACATTCTTATACAGCCATGGCTAGCTGCAGTGCCAATTGATTCCGGTGCGTTTGTACCATGGATTCCGTAGCCACCCCAGGGAATATTGATCCGCATCCATCTAGCTCCAAAGGCTCCCCCGGGATTTCTTGTCTTTTGAATAATCTGCCAATCCCCTGCTGGTGTGGGGGTAGCAGGTTTTCCTACTGCCACTGGGTATGTTTTAATGATTTCTGTAAATTGCTTCAGCTGCAGTATTTTTTGATCCAAGTCCACTGTTATTGAGTATCCCTCTGGTGGCAGGGGATATCTCTCATTAGGATCAAGTCCTATGGAATTCCATGTATCTGGGCCTACTATACCATCGGGACTAAGGCCAAATTCTGCTTGATAGTTCCTTACTGCCTCAAATATCTCCTCGTCGTATATACCATCAATAGGCCCCTGATAGTAGCCCAAGTCAGTTAGTCTTTGTTGAGCAAATGAAACATCAGGCCCATCCATGTAGGGGTCTAATAATCTTAAATATCTACTGGCATTTCGCATACACATTCCTCCTCAATATAGTTTACGGGTGCATTGGGGAATGTGTTCTTGTAGAAATGAAAGTATATGTTTTTCTTCTTATCCATTTTACCTATGTAAGTAATTACCACACTTTTTATTGTATCCCTATTGGAAACCACCCCAGGGAATATTGAGCCGCATCCACCTAGCTCCAAAAGCACCCCCTGGATTTCTTATCTTTAGAATAATCTGCTAATCCCCTGCCAGCGTAGAAGTAACAGGCTTTCCAACTTCCATTTGGGTATGTTTTTATAACTTATTCAAAACATCAATAAACTCTGCCAATAGCTCATCACTAAGCCTTGAGTAAACCATGCTTATTTGATGGCTACCTTGTGAATAATTAGGAATCATGACTGTGCCATCATGAAATATAGTGATTTTATCCAGATAGCCTTCGGCTAAGGTTTCCGGACTACTGACCTTACCATGATAAATCAATTCAATTGAATAATAATCCTTTTCTAAATCACTGCTTTGAATACCCCTAAACCTTAACTTATTATCCCTAAGCTCCTTAAAAATCCTCTCAATTAATTGCTTGTCAGCGATGATTTCTTTATTATCCTGAATTGAAGACTGTTCTTGGATTGCATCCATCAGCTTCTGCTCCAGCTCCACTCTGGTTTTTTCATCCTTTGCTTCTTCAAATAACCTATTTAACTCCAATATTTCAGCGGATATGGCATTTATATTATCTATGTCTGCCTTTTTCATAACTGCTAGTTGATCTGGTGTCTTTATATAATCTAATGAGGAATTGAAAAACATCAGGAACGATACAATTAGTACAGCCAATACACCACCAACAATTAAAATGATTTTTCTACTCAATTTTACTCACTCCTTCTGTAATAGCTAATACGTCAATAATTTACGAAATCACAAACAGCTCAAGCTTAATTCTTCTAAACGGGGAAATGCAGAGAGTACTCCATACACTTACAGTAATACTATTCCATATAAGTCCCTTAAAACCTTTCTATCATATACAACCAAATTTTATCAATACAAGCCTCGGATATAAGCTAGGAATTTCAAGCTTCTTCTCCATGCTCTGCTGGGGTATGAAACAAAGTAGATGGAATTATTAAAGACCTTGAGGACTTAATTACCCCAAGGTCTTATTATCATTCAGCAAGTACTTACTCTAGCTCTGGTACACTCACCGGTGGCTTTCGGAATTTTGTTGCCTGCTCAAAGCCATAGAGTATTTCTATCAGTGTTGCCTCATCCCATTCTCTAGCTAAAAACTCAATTCCCACCGGCACACCTATGGGTGCTGCTTCAGTTGGGCTTGTGAAGCCTGCCGGTACTGAGGCAGCCGGAAAGCCGGTTACAGACCCGATGACTCCATTCCTTTCTACTTGTGCTTCTCCAACCTTTACTACGGGTCTTTTCTGATGCGGATACACCATAGCATCTATGTTATATCTTGCAAATAACTCAACTATCTCATTCCTTAAATCATTTCTCTTTGCCAGCCGTTGATAATATTCGGGCGTAGTTGTACTCAAGCCGCTGGCGGTTTTAATGTTTTCTTCGATTCCCTCGTGATACTTACCAGACGTAATTATCTCCTCAAGAGAATGGACCTGGGAACGGTCTTCAAGCTTTTGTAGATATGAATCTAAGTCCCTCTTAAGCTCGTAAAGGTGAAGGCTTACCTCCTTAACCAGCTTATCTGAATTTATGTCCTCGGAAATATCTACTAGTATAGCTCCGTTATTTTCTAGTGCCTTAAGACTATTATCGACTGCCTCGTTTACTTCCTTATGGATTTCCTCCTTACCAAAGAAGCTTCTTAGCACCCCAATACGTTTCCCCACTAAACCATCCTTCTTTAGATGCTTAATAAATGACTCTGGCCTTCGGCCTATTGACCAAGCAGTAGAACTGTCTGTAGGGTCGTAGCCGCTTATAACCTCCAGCACCTTTACTGCATCCTCTATGGTTCTGGTTATGGGGCCTGCTGTATCCTGAGTTAAGGAATAGGGTACTATACCATCTCTGCTAACCAAGCCTAATGTTGGTCTAAAGCCGATAACACAATTGGCTGAGCCTGGTGATCGGAGGGAATTTATTGTGTCGGTGCCTATCCCCACCATTCCAAAATTGGCTGCAATACCCGCTCCTGTTCCTCCACTGGAGCCTCCGGGGGTTCTGGTTAAATCATAGGGGTTGAGGGTTTGGCCTAAAATGGAGCTGGCGGTTTCTCCCCATACGGCAAATTCGTGGAGATTAACCTTTGCCAGTATTATAGCCCCTGCCTCCAATAATTTTTTAGTTATAAAGGCATCCGTATCAGGAATTACACCCTCCAAGCTTAAGGAGCCAGCGGTTGTTTCTAAGTCTTCAGTATTTACATTATCCTTTAATAGGATGGGTATTCCATGTAGTGGGCCAACAAAGCCCTTTTCTTTAAATTTATTATCCAAGGCATCTGCGACTTCTATTGCTTTTGGATTAAGCTTTATTACTGAATTTATGGCTGGCCCCGTTTTATCATAGGCGTTGATTCTATTTATGTAGTATTCAACAAGGGCCTTGGCTGTCAGCTCTCCCTTTGACATTGCACTATGAACATCTGCAATCGTAGCCTCTAAAGCATTAAATTTTATCTTATCCACTTTTAACCCTCCTATATATGTTCGAAATACATACCATTGTTTGGATTTCAGAGTATGGTAAAGTAATCAGTTATTTGTAACACTAATGCCATTGTATTTTCAGTATATTCTCTCCATTATAGGTTATCAAGGGTAAAAGTGAACAAAAAGCTATTGGAGCTTTTGTAATAGAAGTTCAAACTCTTTTATGTATATATCTACAATTCTGCCCGCAATTTCTTCTGCCATCTTCTCTTTATAAACAAGAGAGGTTTGATTTCTGTCATTTAGCATTAGTAGCCAATTTTCTTCATTTTCTATTAGCTTTTGTGAATATGCCTCCCGAATAATAGCCTTAGGCGAATTTTTATCCACTATGCCTATATCTTCAAGAAATTCCTTTGTAGTCTTCCAAGAAAGCTCATATGTAAATTCAAATCTTTGTATGAGACCATCTCTTATGACATCACAAGCATCCTTTTGCTTGAAAACTTCAGCAGCTTCCTTCAATCGCTGAAGTGCCTTACTAAAATTTGATAATTTATTTTCCAGCCTTGTCATATATCACAACCTCCTCCTTAATTATGCTTTCTAATAAAGCCTCTTCAATGTCATCATCGATGAATATAATATCTATTTTCTTTAAAGTATTTATTTCTTCAATTTCAGAGCTAAATAAAGCTCTTTCTTTAACTGTAAGCTGCTTAACGAATATAGCTATATCATAATCACTTCGCGGCGAATTATCACCTCTTGCTCTGGAGCCAAAAAGCACCAGCTTATCAATACCATATTTAATAGCAATCGCCTTTATTTCATCTAATACATAATCCCTCATTTTCAATCTCTTCCTTATACCCATATTTTGTTATATGTCAATATAGTAGCATATTTTCTACTTTATAGACAATGTGTATACTCTGCAAAATAAACGTAGATAGACCATAATAAAAAAGCTGATAGACAATATGCCCATCAACCCTTCTATAACACCTCTATTTTCGTATCCCCTTATATAGGGAATTCAACAGTATTTTATCGGGATCTTGACTTAGCTCCCATATCATTGCACCACCTAGGCCCTTTGTCCTGATATATTGACCCTTGGCTTCCATGGATTCCTCGTCCTCATAGCTTATAAAGGTTGAGCCATTATAAAGCCAAGGCACCATTGCCTGATGGTCATAATATCTAATATAGCCCTCAGCCTCCAGATAATTTTCCACAATGCTGCTGTAGGCTATAGAGGAGCCTCCCGAATGCTGCTGGTACAAGCCCTTATTGGTCTTGGAGACTGATTGATACCTGTAGCCATAAAAGGGGACTCCCAATACTATTTTTTCTGCTGGCACTCCTGCTTCAAGCCACTGATCTATGCTGGAATCAACACTCAGGCTTCCTTGCTGTGTATTGTCGACAGTATAAAGCGGGGCGTTAAAGCCTGTATGCTTATTCCAAGCTCCCATCATATCATAGGTCATTATATTAATGTAATCCACATATTGCTCAAGGCTCTTTACTTCAATCTTATCTAGATAGCCTTCTCCTGCTGCTCCAGCAAAGGATAGGACATAATCCTTACCATCTACAGCTCCCTGGGCCTCCAGCTTCTCTCTTAGGGTCTTCATCAGAAAAGTGAAGTTCTTCTTATCCTGAGAACGCTTTACATTTGAGGCCATACCACCGCTGACAGGGTATTCCCAGTCCATATCTATTCCATCAAAGCCATACTCAACTATAAAGTCCACTGCACTGTCTGCAAACGCAGCTCTAGAGCTATCAGTCAGGGCTACATCTGAAAACCTACCGGACCAGGACCAGCCTCCGACTGAAATAATAAGCTTTAATTGAGGATTTTTTTCCCTTAGCTTTATAAGCTGTTGTATGTTTTTTAAATCTATATCCGGATAACCCAGTGTAATCTTTAAATCCTCGTCAATATTTGCAAAGGCATAGTTAATATGAGTTAAATCGCTGACTTCTAGCTTATCCGGCGTAAAGCCTGAATAGGCAGCCCATGCAGCATAGTATCCGATTACCTTTGCTTCAGCTATAGGTCCCTGCCCCATTGGCGGAGTTGAATTCTCGTCCTTAGGCCTATCGGCTAGAGCTCTAGTGCTTAAAAATACTGCTACAAACAGTATAATTACAAGACCTAATGCCAGCATTTCCTTTCTATTAAAAGTTATCTTCTGCATTGTGCTTCTCCTTTAATTGATTTCCTCATAAGGTTTTTGAACATGCTGTACCACCTTACAATGTTAACAATAATAATGTTTTATGTCAACCAATTCCCCAGATAAGCATACTGGCAATTTAGACCTGAAAAATAAAAAGCCCATGGTGATATCCATGGGCATACTACAGGGACTAAGTTCTTGCCTTCAATTCTCTATTTATAATTTCAGTAAGCCATTTTTCCTCACCGGGGATTCTCTCATTAAGTCTGGCGGCGGCTGTTGGTAGCAGCCAAATATTTATATCCTCTATCTTGGAGCTCGATAGCCTTAAATATTCCCATTTGTAAACTAAAGCAAATAGACGTTTTAAATACCGTGAAATAATTATTAGAAATGGGGATACCCCCGGTGGCATATATGGTGTTGTAATCATTAAAAGTGTTCTTGCTACGTCACCGTGACTATGCCCATAGTAGGCATTGGACCAATCAATAACGATATTTTCATCATTAGCCAAGTTAAGAATATTATCAGGATGGAAATCCCCATGACAGATACTATTACCCGTTGGAAGGGTCTCTGTGTATTTTAATATCTTTTTCCTAGCAGCTTCATCCAGATTACCGCCAGCGTTTATCGCAGTTATCATACTTCCATTATTCAAGGGTAAATCATTCTGACTGGTACTATGAATCCTATATTGAAGCCTTGCCATATCCCTCGCATATTTAAATGTTCTCCAAGGCCTCCTTATCAAACCCTCCAGCATGGATACGCCCTCTATTTGCTGATATATTATTCCACTGCGATTTTGATGTTCTATTATACCGTAAACAGCAGGCGAAGGAAGTCCAGCTTGATATATTGTATCTCCTACTAATGCCTCGTATTCAATCCAGCCTTCGGGAACATTATTAAAAAACAGCTTTAATACCTTATCCTGCTGCCATTTATATACCTCTGCCGTCATTCCACTGCCGATCAATGCCCCTAACTCCATACCAACACCTCCTTCAACCATGATTTTCTGAGCTGCCACGCTCTCAACATCCAGCTTCAAAATCCCTTTTTCTACCCCTAGAGCCATTTCCAGTTGCTGCTGAAGCAGACTTAGTTTCTAACTGCAATTTACATGGCCTCAGCAAAAGGCCCCCCATAGTTACACGAACCTTAAAGATTATGTCATTAATTGAGCTCCCTTTCCCTTATTATTATACTTGTATACCATGTACCAAAGGCAGCCACAGCAAGATATTTAAAAAAGTTGGCGATGTGTTGGAGGGGTGTACCATAGGAATATTGAAATATATAGGAAATGGGCGGTATTCCGGTAATAAACATTACTGCTATTGCAAAAATCACCACACCTACAATAAATCGTTTCTTTTCTTCCTTTTTTAGCGTTCTTTTCTCAAGCTCCTCAGCACTATATACTCTTTTGATAATTTCATTTATGCCCATAATAATGAAGACAACTAATAGTGCTCCCAGCAATATACTAAATAGAATACTATAGGCTTCAACATTATTAATAAAATTACTTACAGCCGGGAGCTTCAGCAGCATTCTTATTATAAACAGATACGGAACAAGGAATATAATTAACTTAGCATTACTATTTAAGCCCTTCATCCATTCAACCTCCATAACTAATGATCTTATTGCTGTAAATGCATCCTTCTGCAGCTATTATCTCCTTCTTTTCAGAGGCCTTAATTATCCATAGCCTTCATATGATTAAGCTTATACAGGGCAAACCTAATAGTCCCATAGCCTATTTCCTCCGGTAGCGCCTCTTTAATGTCCCTTAAACTGCTGCTGGGCTTCTGTTTAAATACTTCTGATATCAGCTGCTCCTGCTCCTTAGGTAATAGCCTCTCCATCTGAAGCGCCATTCCTCTATCAAGGCATTCCAGCAGATGTCCCTCTATGGTCCTTACCGTCAGCTCCCTTTCATCCGCTATTTCAGCTATGCTAAGGCCATTATTAAAAAGCTCATAGGTAGCTATTCGGGTATCTACCTTGGGTTCTCTTTCCTTTTGTGGTCTTTCCGTAGCTTGATAGCTCTCTGCCCTTAAGGAAATATTGTTTTCCCTCATGTATTCCTGTATTACCTGAATAAAAAATTCACCATATTTCTCCAGCTTAAAGCTGCCTACCCCCGGCATTTTCAGCATTTCCTCCTCCGTTGCTGGAAGTCCTGCCGCCATTGCCTTAAGGGTGGCATCTGAGAAGATAACGAAGGGCGGCACCCTGTGCCTTTCCGCCAACCCTCTTCTAAGCTCCTTAAGCTTATTAAACAGGTCTTTGTCAAGGGCTGCATCCTGCGCCGTAGGTTTCTGGGTTCCTATCGCCCTCTTTATATATACCCTCTTATTTCCCTTCAAAATATCTACAACCTTAGGAGTCAGTCTTAAAACGGGGTACTGATCCTCTGTCATTAGAATATAGCCCTCGGCAATTAAAAAAGCTATTAGCTCCTTTACTGTTTCCTTTGAATATTCCTTCATGATGCCATAGGTACTAAGCCTGTCAAAGTTAAACTCCTTGATTCTCTGGTTTTTACTGCCTCTAAGGACATCAGCCACCATGACACTGCCGAAGCGTTCCCCCATTCTATGTATGCAGGAAATTATTTTCTGTGCCTCTATTGTTATATCCTTAGCCTCTATCTCATTATTGCAATTTCCACAATTATCGCATTTATGCCTATTACCTGCTTCTCCAAAGTATTCCAATATGTACTCCCTCAGGCATTTATCGGTATTGCAGTAGTCCACCATATCATTTAGCCTCTGATAGTCACCGGTCTTTTCTGCATCACTGCCATTCTCTATTAATAGTCTGTTGGTCACTATGTCTGCTGGTGAAAAAAACAGTATGCATTCCGCCCTTTCTCCGTCCCGTCCTGCTCTTCCGGCCTCCTGATAATAGCCTTCTATATTCTTAGGCATATTATAGTGGAGCACATATGAAATGTTAGATTTGTCTATTCCCATTCCGAAGGCATTTGTAGCAACCATTATCTGTAGTCTGTCGCATAGGAAATCCTCCTGGGCCTTGGTTCGGCTTTCTTCTGTAAGGCCTGCATGATACTTCCCAACGGAATAACCCTTCTTCATAAGCCTTTCCTGTATCGAATCCACTGTTTTTCTGGTGGAGGCATAAATTATGCCGGATTTATCTTTGTTTTTGCTTAGATATTGCAGCAGCTGTGTCAGCTTCTCAGCAGGCTTTAATACCTCAAAATACAAATTTTCTCTATCAAAGCCGGTGGTAAGTATATATGGCCCCTTTAGCTTTAAAAGCTTAATGATATCCTCCTTAACCTCTGGTGTGGCTGTTGCTGTAAAGGCAGCCACCACAGGTCTACTATCCAAGGCCTTTATTAAATTGGAAATTTTCCTATAGCTGGGTCGGAAGTCATGACCCCACTGGGATACACAATGAGCCTCATCGATTGCCAGCATGGATATATTCAGTCCTTTGATTAGCTCCATGAAGCTCTCCGTTTCCAAACGCTCTGGCGCCACATATATTAGCTTGTATTTATTGTTACGGGCATCCATCAACACCTGCTTAAATTCTGATGCCCCCAGAGAGCTGTTAATGAAGGCAGCCTTTACCCCCATCTCACATAGGGTGTCCACCTGATCCTTCATCAAGGATATCAAGGGAGAAACAACTATTGTTACACCCTCCAGCATCAAAGCCGGTAGCTGATAGCAAATGGACTTTCCTGCTCCGGTAGGCATTATTGCTATAACGTCCCTACCATTTAGGATGTGCTTTATTATTTCCTCCTGGCCCCTACGAAAATCATCATAGCCATAGTATTTTTTTAAAAGCTCTTTGGCTTTTTTGTTCGTCATTACTTCACCCATTCTCTTGAATTTTTGTATAATTCTATTATAGACTAATGAATTCTCCTTTACAAGCACCCGTAGAGAAAGGGACTGTTTTGATATTTAAATTGACTCTGTTGGCAAATTTTATAGCTACTTTATTTTTCGCAGCTGTCCATACTAAATAAAGGAGATGCTATTATTAAACTATGAAAGGGGTAGATCAGATGAGTTTTCGAAAATATGCTTTATCTGCTGCACTTTCGCTGGCATTACTGATGCCAGCTGCTGCTAATGGTCAATTGAACAATCATCAGAGAGAAGCCTTCCCCAATAGCCAATTGGTAACAACGGCCGCAAGGGCAGCTGCTACAGAATTGTACTCAAATCCGGATACAGAATTGGCTCCTGAGATTAAGGCACAGATGAAGGAGCTCAAGGAAAAGTTTAAAAAGGGAGAAATAACCAAGGAGCAGTTCCATCAGGAAATGAAAAAGCTTTTTCCTGACGGCTATAAGCCCCACAAGGGTAAAGGCCCTCACAAAAATCTTTCTGATGAGGATAAGGCAAAGCTACAGGAGCTAAAGACAAAGCTCGATAATGGAGAACTGGATAAGGAAGAGTTTATGAAGCAGAAGAAGGAGCTATTCCACAAAGATTCTACTGAAAAGCAGCAATAGCTTAAGGTAATAAGCCTAAATAAAAAGCATCTCCTTTAATATAGTGAGGACGTGGAAAACCACGTCCTCTCATACTGTTGGGTAGTGTATGTAGTTTGTGCCATATTTATCATGGATAATATCTCTTTATTGATAGCTTATATTTGTTAAACCTATACCGAAGCATGGATCTATCAATATATACAATTTTTATCCCATACAGAAGTATTGTATAATACTTTATTATGGGGGCAAAGGATAAGGTATCCTCACGGGCTGCAAACCCGTTGGCCTGTTCTAGAACAACAGGTGTCGGTTCAATTCCGACTTGCTCTCTCCAATTCTTATATATTTTACAAATTTATACTTTTCCTTATATTGGAAGGTTTATTCCTCCGTCACACTTAGCTGCCAGCCTACTCCGAATTTATCTGTTAAGTTACCATAGCATTTACTCCAAAAGGTCTCCTGCAGCTCCATGATAATTTCTCCCCCCACCTTTAGCCTATCATAAATTGCTTTTATTTCCTCTATGCTGTCGCTTATAACGGCAAGGTTTATGTTATTTCCTACAACAAAGGGCATTCCCGGAGGTGTATCTGAGAACATTACCTTAGTACCGTTGATATTTAAGAAGGTGTGCATTACCATCTGTTTTGCCTCTTCGCTTAAAGGAAACTCGTCATCGTGCACATCGCCAAAGAGCATTATAGGCTGTAGCTCTGCCTTAAAAACCTCTGAATAAAATTCTACTGCCTCCTTACAATTTCCACCAAAATTAACATAGGGTTGAATTGCCATATATTTCACTCCTCTTCTTGATATAAGCAGTGGCTGCTTGTACTTTATTTTTACCTCTTAAATACATCTTAAATCATAGATTTGATAAAATTCAATTAAGAAGTACCATATACTTATTATGCAATTTCCTCATTTAAAAGAAAATATATTTAAATAACAAGTATAGACCCAAAATTGAAAAAAGTACAATTGTCCCTATAGCTCTACCCATAAAAAATTTCCTCAACCCATCATCCCCTCTATTGTCCTTCTTAAATAACATTACGCCTACTACTAATATACTTCCAAGCGCTATAAGCACTGGCAATAAATTAGAGGAGGAGTTTTTATTCAAAGACATACCGAGTAGTGCTCCTATCGATAATATTACAGTACTAATTATGAAAAGATGCTTTTTTATCTTATATATCACTTTATTGTCATTGCTCGGTCTACCTTTTCCTGTCGAATAGCCCTCTAGCTCTTTGCTGCATTCTTTACAGTCCCTTACGTGGGCCATAACCAATTCTATGCTTTCTACACTGGCTACATTGTCCTTTACTAAGGGGATTAAATCTAAAACCACATTACAGTTTTCCTTCATATCAAGCCCTCCTCCTTTAAAACAGCCTTTAGCCACTTTTTTGCTCTAAAGTCTATGACCCTTGCAGAGTTTTCAGTTATGCCAATTATTTCAGATATTTCATGGTAGCTAATTCCGTTAATCCTCATATCTACTATTGCTTGAGTCCTTGTATCCTTTATGCTTAGCAGCGCCTTTATCCTGTCGGAGATTTCCTTGGTAATACATTGGTCAAGGATACTGTCGGTTACATAAATATCCATCAGGTCATTGTACGCCACAGACTTTCTTTCCCTTCTTAAATGCTGAAGCCATAGATGCCGAGCAATGCTGAAGAACCATGTTTTTATCGATGCCTCTCCCCTAAAGCCTCCTATAGAATAAATGGCCCTTATAAAGGTCTCAGATAGTAGGTCCTCCGAAAGCGTAGGATCATGGCTGATGCTCAACAAATAATTATAAATATCCTGCTTATATAAATGGTATAGCTTTTCTATTTCCCTCACATATCTTCCTCCCTTCATAAGATTAGTCGCATTTAATTAAGAAATATTACAATAAAGTTAATAAAAATACAATAAAAGAGACAATGGCATCTCAATCACGACCATTGTCTTATATTATCTATTATATATTAAACTATTCAATTTATATCATAGTATCAACAGCCATCAGGTTAATTTGGACTGTGTTATGATTTTTCTATCATTAATACTCATAATTTAGTCCGCCAGCTTAAATTTTTCGATGAAATGATTTAAGTCCTGAGCCAGCTGAGCAAGATCCTCACTTGCAGATGCTATTTCTTGCATAGAGGCTGTCTGCTGCTGTGTTGCTGCAGAGACGCTTTGAATCTCAACATTAATGTTCCTGCTCATAAACTCCAGGCTTTCTGTTGATTTTGCTACTGTCGCGCTATTGTCCGTAACCCGATGACTTGTTTCCGCTATTTCAGTTATTTGCCCGCTAACCTGATGTATTAGAGAAGATATGTCTTCAAAAATCCTTTTAGAGCTGTTTGCAACTTCTATGCCCTCATCAACTCTTTCGATATTCTCAGACATTGCCTTATTAGTAGTAACGATGTTGCCATTATTTACGTCTATCAGTTGATTGATTTCCTGAGTTGCTTTTTGCGAAGCCTCCGCCAGCTTCCGCACCTCCTCAGCCACTACTGCAAAGCCCTTTCCCTGTTCTCCTGCTCTGGCAGCTTCAATGGCTGCATTTAAAGCCAGCAGGTTCGTTTGTTCTGCAATATCCCTGATTACCTTAGTTACCTCATTCATTTTGTTAGAGCTATTGGTAATAGCTTCTAAGGATGATCGAACCTTTTTCGTACTATCACTGATATGGCTCATTTGACTTAATACCTTATCAACAGCTTCTTTGCCTGTAACAGTCTGGGTTGAAACCTTGCGACTTAAATTATTGATTTCTACTGTACTTTTAGAAACTCCCTCTATCATTTCTGATATTTGTCCTATATTGGCACTTGTTTTTGCTGCCTCCTCCAGCTGCTGCATCGAACCCTCAGCAAGCGTTATTGAAGATGCTGCAATATGCTCTGAAGCCATCGCTGATTGCTGTGAGATGGCTGTCAGCTCCTGTGAGGATGCCGCCACCTGCTCAGCTGACTCCATTACATTTTGAAGAAAACTGCGGAGGTTGTCGATAAGACTCTGAAATGCATTTGCCAGAGCACCTATCTCATCTTTACGCTCTAGATGTCTTTTCTGAACATTTTTACTTATATCTAAACCGCCTACGAGCTTCGCATATTCTGATATCGCAGTCACCGGTTTGGCAATTGTATTTCCTAATAAAACAGCTATACCCCCTGCCACTACAATAGTGCTAAAAATTACAACAGCCAGCTTTAATATGGCATTCATAATCAAGGTATCAACAAAGGCCTTTGAAACTCCTACATAAAACATACCTATAATTGTGTTGTCTTTATCCTTTATTGGCGTATAGGCTGTTTGTGTCATTTCTCCTGCCACCATAGCCTCCCCTATGTAGATATTACCCTTTTCCAAAACAGTTTCAATGACTAATTCCGAAGCTTGCGTTCCTACTGCTCGCTTTCCCTCCAGCATTACATTTGTTGTAACTCTGGTATCCTTCAAAAATATAGTCACAGTATTATTTGTGAGGCTACCTAATAAATCAACAATCTCAGTGTTATCATTGATTTTGAAGGCGCCTTTATACAGTATGTCTCCATCTAGATTCCATTCTCCGGGATATTTCAAATCAATTATCTCCATTGCTGTATTTAAATCACCTCTGGCCTTCTCCTCCACTGCACTTGTTATGGATTCCTGTATGTCCATTATAGAAAATATTCCTATAGTGCATGATACTAATAGAATAATTACAGTTATGCTGATAATAATTTTGTACTTAATGCTCTTCATAAAAAGCCCCCTTGTCGCTATGATTTATGTATGTCTCAAATGGAATACCCTTACCGATTTTATTTAAACACCTTGTGTTTGTTGTCGTATTATGTCGATATTTGTATCAATATTACAGTACATTGATATATATGTAAATATACTATTATATGGCAAATTTTTATGTAAAGTTCAGATATCTCAAAAATACAAAATACCTCTGCTATCCCTTAATATTACATAAAATTTGCTAATTTTACCCAATAAAAAACTCCCCTTACATGATCAGTTAAATGCATTTAACTAACTGCCATATTTTGAGGAGAGCATATCACACTACACAGTGTATTTAATTAATCAGCCATAATTTAACCGAAAAAGGCATTTAGTATTAATAAACTATCAAATAATTAAATTGTAAAAATGTACTTAGGCGGCAAGAAAATATCAATTATTTCCTGACCAGCTTCACATATTACTATCCATTGCTCCTTTGACAGCTCCCACTCTATCAATTTAGCTTCTGGCGGGGAGCCCAAAGGCCTTAAATAAGCAATTACCCCTCTGGGATTTTCGATGTAGGAAGCAATGGTACACTGCAGAGCATTAAAATCAAAGCCATTATTGACCTGGATGTCATAGGACCTAATTCCAATATAAGAAGCTTTTTCCTGTTTTTCTTCTTCTGTTTTAATAATTATTCCCCAATCCAGTGATTTAAGATTTCCATTCTCATCATGCTGTACCCTCGATATATTTCTGCATCCCATCAATTGAGCCGCAGCGAGAGAAGGTGGTGCTGAAAATATTTGCTGCTTTGAACCATTGGCAGCGATAGCTCCCTGATCCAGTATAATGATATCCTCACAAACGTGGTATACCTCATCCATGTTATGCGAGACAAATAAAGCCACCCCATTATACTCAGTAAGGGTATCCATTAATTGTCTTTCCATTTGACTCCGGAGGTGATTATCCAGCGCCGAAAATGGCTCATCCAGCAGCAGCACCTCTGGGTCCACAGCTAAAGCCCTGGCCAGCGCAACTCTTTGCTGCTGCCCCCCAGAAAGCTGCTGGGGATAACGGCCTTCAAGACCCGTAAGCTGCATCATTGCTATTTTTTCTGCAACCACTGCTGCCTTTTCCTGCTTCGACAGCTTCGATAGGGCAAAGCCGATGTTTTCCTCAACTGTCATATGGGGAAATAGGGCATAATTTTGGAATAAAAAGCCTACCCTCCGCTGACGGCTGGGGATATTTATGCCCCTTTGGGAATCAAAGAGTATACGGTCGTTTAACACGATCCTGCCTCCGTCCGGCGTTTCCAGCCCTGCAATACAACGAAGGGTCATGCTTTTCCCAGAGCCAGAAGCCCCCAACAGGCCTAATATATTTTGCTGAGCTTTGAAATTCACCTTTAAATCAAAGCTGCCAAAGCTCTTCTCAATATCAACAATCAGTTCCATAGCTCTTCCTCTTTATCCTCTATAGTATTTCTGCTGCTTGTCCAGCCACAGGTTCATAGCTAAAATCACTGATAATGACAAAGCAGATACCAGCACCACCCATAGCATTACCTTAGCCATATTGCCACTCTGGGCAGCAAAATATATAGCCAGTGGTATCGTCTGGGTTTTACCAGGGATATTTCCCGCCAGCATCAGGGTTGCCCCAAACTCACCCAGGGCCCTTGTAAAGGCTAGGATTCCGCCTGCTGCAATCCCGGGCCAGGCCAAGGGCACCTGCAGCCGCCAGAATATTCTCCACTCGGAGCTTCCCAGTGTCCTTGCGGCATTCACTAGATTTTGGTCTATTTGCTCAAAGGCCCCCCTTGAGGTCTTATACATCAAAGGGAGAGAAACAATTGTGGCGGTTATAACCGTTGCGCTCCAGCTAAATATAATGCTGGTTCCCAGCCTTAATAGCAGCTTCCCCAAAGGACCATTCCTTCCAAACAGTAAAAGGAGGAAAAAGCCGATCACCGTTGGAGGCAAAACCAGCGGAAGGGTTAGTATGCCATCCACCAGTCCCTTTAGGCGCCCCTTGTACTGAGCCATTCCTCTGGCTATGGCTATACCAGCAAAAAATGTTATGACAGTAGCTACGCCAGCTGTTTTTAGTGAAATCCATAGGGGCGACATATCAATCATAATTATTTAGCTCCTCCACCCTTAGTAAATTAACGCTATTGATTAATGGCAAAGCCATATTTCTTAAATATTTCCTGAGCCTTTTCAGTCTTCAGAAACGCTATAAAGGCCTTAGCTGCCTCCACCTCTTTAGTATCCCTAATAACCGCAACAGGATACAGTATTGCCTCATGGCTCCCTAAAGGAGCGCTTGCAGCAATTTTTACCTTTGAGGATATTTGGGCATCGGTACTATAAACAATTCCTGCATCTACCTCACTTTGCTCTACCCAGGTTAAAACCTCACGAACATCCTTAGCAAATACTGTCTTAGCTTCAACGGCTTCCCAAAGCGCTATATTTGTTAAAACCTCCTGAGCATATTGTCCTGCCGGAACACTACCGGGTTCTCCTATAGCCACCCTCTCCACCTCAGCTGCCCCTAGCTCCTCAAATTTCAGCTCTGTAGAAGCGTCTTGGGGCACAACCAGCACAAGCTTGTTCTCCAGTAGCCCTTCATAGGTCTCCTCTATTATTAGGCCCTTATCCTGCAATGCATCCATCTGCTTTGTAGCCGCTGAAAGGAATACATCCACCGGAGCTCCCTGCTCTATTTGCTGCTGAAGGGTTCCTGAGCTGGCGAAGTTAAATGTAACCTTTACATTCTCCGCCTCCTGCTGATAGAGGCCTTTGATCTCCTCCAAAGCATCTGTAAGGCTGGCGGCGGCGGATACGGTCAATTCTATACTTCTGCTGGGCTCTTCCCCCTGAGATGGATTTGACTGACTACAACCAATGCTTAAGCCAATAAGTGAAAGTGCAAAAATAAATACTGTTATCCTTTTTAATTTTAACATAAAAAGCCTCCCATAATCTCATCAATCATTTTAGATGCCCCATATTCACACATAACTAAACAGCTTATTATAAGGTTTTAGTTGGATTTTGTAATGTGTTGTTTTGTTATGTTATGTCTGCTTGTATTATATTATAATTATTGATAATATAAATTGCAATAAAATGAGCTTATGGGTATCGGCACGACTTGACAGGTTCTGGCAGAAGCGGTAGTAAATGAGCACAAAATCTATGCCAAAGCTATATCAGAGATACAGCTGGAGCCTCCCGCTGCTGAGGCCTGAAGGTTTGTATTGAATGGGTTTTATGATGCTGCTCACTGTTGACCAATAATTGCAGCAATTCTTAGTATTTCAACTTTTTCCATGGGTATTGACATTTACTTAACAGCCACATAAAATATAGAAGAATTTAATAAAAGAGACTACTTAAAATGCAGCACCAAGGAAGCAGCTTGTTTCACTAAATTCCGGTGAGGAGACTTCCTTATATAAGGACAGGGAGGGACAGCATTATTTGTGCTGTCTGCACTGTCCTTTTTTGGTGCATATTTGTAGCTCAAGCTAATATACTCATACAAAGAGCGCTAGGAAGGATGAACAGCAATGAGTACAGTGATAAAAAGAAATGTTGTAAATAAAGGGCCTAAGGCCTTAAGAAGAAACATCGGCCTTGGGGATGCCATAACAATGGTGGTGGGGGTTGTCATCGGCTCAGGGATATTTTTTAAATCCTCCTCAGTTTTTGCCAATGCAGGTACTCCCCTATTGGGCATAATTGCATGGATTTTGGGTGGTGTGATTACTATAGCCTCTGCCCTTACGATCACAGAAATCGCCACAGCAATTCCTAAGACCGGCGGTATCTTTGTGTATCTCAAGGAGCTGTATGGTGAGAAATGGGCCTTTCTATTCGGCTGGGTTCAGTCTATTATTTATGTGCCTGGGGTAACAGCTGCACTATCTATTGTCTTTGTCACTCAAGCTACTTTTTTTATTCCTATGTCTGGTCTTCAGCAAAAGGCAGCGGCAATAGCCATAATTTTCTTTATTATATTTATTAATATTTTGTCCACGAAACTTGGCAGCAAGGTTCAATTTGTATCTACAATCGCAAAGCTAATACCAATAATTATCATCATCATCTTTGGCCTATTGCAGGGACGATCAGGGGGCTTTACTGCCGTAGCCTCAACTGCTAAAAGCACCACTGGAGTGGCGGGCTTTGGTGCTGCGATTCTGGGCACCCTATGGGCCTATGACGGCTGGGTAGGCATCAGCAATATGTCGGGAGAGATGAAAAATCCAGGAAAGGATCTGCCCAAAGCCATCATCATGGGTCTAACTGTGATTATAGCTGTGTATTTATTGATTAATATTGCAATTATAAACATTATTCCAGTTGAAACCGTAATAGCCTCTGCTACCCCTGCCTCAGATGCAGCGGTAGTACTCTTCGGAAATGGAGGTGCTGCCTTAATTGCAGCAGGTATTATGATATCTATATTTGGCGCCTTAAACGGCTATTTAATGATGGGGGTCAGAATTCCCTTTGCCATGGCTCAGGATAGGCTTTTCCCTGCCTCTGCCACACTAGGGAAGATAAATAAACGAACTGAAACACCCATTAATGCCTTTATATTTACGGGAGCACTATCAGCCATTTACGTCCTCAGCGGCTCCTTCGAGGTGTTGACTAATTTAGCAATGTTTGTGGTATGGCTTTTCTTTATAATGACTGTAGCAGGAATATTTATTTTAAGAAGTAAATTTCAGCATCTGCCCAGAAGCTACAGGGTTCCACTATATCCTATAGTTCCTCTGGTTGGAATAGCTGGAGGAATCTATATCATAGCCAGCACGCTGATTACCGATACGCAGTATGCCCTATTTGGTCTAGCTATTACAGCAGCAGGGCTTCCAATATATATGCTGGTAAAAAGAGCTAAGAAATGATTAAAGACACCGTCAAGGTGTCTTTATTTTATAATTTAAAATGTCAGCAATTCATCCCATTTAGCCAGTTCCACAGCATTGACGCCGGCATTCCTTAGTGTAGTATTTTTAAATTCCTTTAGTCTTTCCCTTGCGGAGGCAGCCCACTTAATTACCTCTCTATCCTTAACGGTTGAGGTGCCTCTAATCAGCTCCATTAGTGCAGCATCATTAACCATAATGGCCATTGGGGTCTCCTTATATTCCTCCATATCCTTCAAAAAGGTGATTAGAGCAAACAGACTAACCAAGGCAGGCTTTTTATAATCCTTAAATAGGGATTTTTTTATTATTTCATTGCCCTCCTCAAACACACGATATCTTATCTCAATATCCTCACCCTCATAAAAATTTGGTAATCCTGCTAAATAAACTGTTATCATTTTAAACCTCCGTTATTTTTTTGATTTTTTCTTAGTATTTTTAGTTGTCGGCCTTAAGCCTTTGCTGGTTTTACCAGGCTTGATGGATTTGCTGGATATATCAGATGACCTGTGCTGCTGCCTTTCACTGGCTCTTGAATCAACGAGGTCACCCATATAAAGCTCCTTCTTCAGGAGGTTAAATCCAAGCCTACTGGTCATCCTCTTTAATATATCCACCTCTCGATTGGTAACAATGGATATAACCGTGCCCTCAGCCCCCATTCTGCCGGTTCGTCCCGAGCGATGGATGTATTGCCTGCTATCTCTAGGGAGATCGATATTTATCACATGGCTTAGCCCTTCTATATCCAGTCCTCTTGCTGCTATGTCGGTAGCCATCAGTAATTGAAATTTACCCCTTCTAAAGCCATTAATCGCCTCCTGACGTTGGAGCTTAGAGGCTTCTCCTGCCAGCATCCCCAATTCAAGGCCATGATACTCTAGTCTATCCCTTAGCTCAGATATTCTATTTAAATCATTGATAAAAGCAAGAGCTTTGATTTCTTCAAAGGACCTTACCAGCTTCCTTAGTATATCTATTTTCTCTCTTTCCTCACATATAATGTAGAGATGCTCTGTCTTGGCAGGTTCATATTCCTCCTTCTTAATAGCTATCACCTGAGGCTCCCGCATCAGCTCCTTGCCGATTTCCTCTGTCGAATCTGAAAGGGTGGCGGAGAAGAATAAAAGCTGTCGATCCCTCAAGGTTGTTTTTATAATGCTCTTCAAATTCTCAAGATGCTCTTGAGCAATCATTAAATCAAATTCATCCACTACAATTGTCTTTACCTGATGCATTTTTAGCTTTTTCATGGTGATCAGCTCTAGAATTCTTCCGGTGGTTCCCACAACTATTTGGGGATGCTTCTTTAAGGCATCCAGCTGCCTATTTATGTTGGCATTACCAATAAAGGCACCACTAATAATATTGCTGCCCTTGGTCCACTCCTCAATAGCTCTATGGATTTGCATTACCAGCTCATGGGAAGGAGCAAGTATCACCACCTGAGTTCCCTTTTTTTCCTCCTCCAGCCTTTGCAGCAGCGGCATTAAGTAAGCAAGGGTCTTACCGGTTCCGGTGGGGGACTCTACGATTAAATCCCTTCCCTCCATAATTATGGGTATCGTCCTCTCCTGTACCAATGAAGGGGCTTTAAAGCCCGCCTTCTGCCATGCCTGCTGAATATATTCCTTAAAATCAAGGCTTGAGGGAAAATTGACACCCTCTAACGTTTTATCCTTATCCATATAAGCAATCCTTTCTAGACTGTAATTTTCGGTTGATATTTCACTAGTTATTATATCTATCTTGCCACAAAATAACAATAGAAATGCGAATCTTAACTAAAATAGACCCCTAAGACATTCATTCTTACCATTGTAGGGTATAGAATATCTAAAGGGTCTATCACGGAATTCGCCTTAGCTACCAGAGCAGCAGTCGGCCCTGGTGGTGGGAATAGCCTTTATATTATCAGGAATATTATTTATATCATCAACTATCACAAATTTACCATCTAGCATCCCCATCCAGCAGCTAAAGCTAAGCTCTCCAGCCTCCTGGGGGGTGAACTCTATCAGATTAAAGCCGGGCTCAATTTTTTGACTAATCTCCAGCTTTGGTATGATGATTTCATTATTGCAGGTATTCACCGCATCACCTCGTACTACCCATTTAACGGTTTTTCCCTTTTCTACAATAAAATAATTCGGTTCATAGCCCTTATCATTGGCATAGGTGGTTATGGATTGAAAGCCATTTATCATTTCCGGCAGAACAGCCTCACTAACGCCTATGCCTTTATCTGCTAAGCCTCCGAAGGCCGGCCTCCCCTGTAAAATCAAGCCTCTGTTGATTACAATTAATCCCAAAAGCACCACTATGATGCCACTCACCCTTTTAAGCTGTCGATTAAGACCATTACCCATATATCCGCTTAGGGTACCTAGCCCCAGCATTAAAGGAACGGTTCCTATACTGAATACCAGCATCGCTAGGGCTCCCTTTAAGGCACTTCCTGTCCCCAATGCATATAGCTGCATTGTCTGAAGGGGACCACAGGGCATAAAGCCTGTTGCTAAACCAATTACAAAGGGCGTATTGCCTTTTTCCTTATACTTTGATAGATCCAGCAGCCTAGGTAGCTTCACATATTTTCTTAAAAAGCTAAAGGTTTCCAGCATGCTTAAGCCCAGCAGCAGCATAAAGCCACCTGCAAATATGCTGATATAGCCCTTTAGCTGAGGTGTAGGACTCATAACAGCCCCCAGCCCTCCGACAATACCCCCTACAATTGTATAGGCTATGACTCTGCCGGCATTATATAGAATAGAAGTCTTGATAGGATTATTAAAGGTCAAGCTCTGGGAAAGGACTATGCCCCCGCACATGGAGATACAGTGCAGGGAGGTCAGCAGCCCCAGCACCAGCAATAGCCCGTAGCCTGCTCCTTCCTCTAGCGTAGGTATACTATTAAAGCCTATGGTGTTTTTTATGATCAGGTAAAAGGCAAGCAGGATCGTCACTCCAAGTAATACCCTTTGATGGGATTTACTTTCCTTGCCGGCCTCCTTTAGCTCTGCTTTATATCCCATTGCGTCAATTGTACTAATCAACGCCTCTGCATTATCCGTTATACAGGTGAGGCTTCCATCCTCAAAGGATACCCTAAGCTCCTCAAGCCGCAATTTGCCTGTCTCTTTTCTTATTCTATCGCTGCAGCTTTTACAGGTCATGCCTGATATTTTTAAGGCTACATATCTTTTCATCAGAACCTACTCCTTTATAGTTAATATCAAAATTCTACAGCATTAATATTAATTATATATTAAGACGTTGCTTTTCATGCATAATAATACTGGTGTCAAAGGGACGGTTCTATTGTCACCTTATTAGCTATCCTTCATGACCACATTATCTATACGTAAATAAGCAGCTGCCAATAGCAACTGCTTATTTAAAGGTAATAGAGGTAGGTATTTTTAGACAGTCTCGTTTAGCAACTCAACAACTTTTCTAACAACTTCTGCAGTAACCCCTGCACATCTTTCCTTACGCTCTGGGTCACCATAGGCACAGCCCTGTGCCTCCATAAACTTGCCTACAGAATCTACACATAGCACTGACTCAGCTACTGTAGTAGTAAGGTCTAATCCCGCTGGTTGAAAAGCTGGGAATGGCTCTTTTTTGTACCAAGCCCATAGATCTGATACCATTTTTTTAGCTGTATCCGTGTCACATACTGAGCCTATACAAGCTGCAGCAACACCAAGAGAACCACATAGAGTTCCTAGTCCTGCATATCCACCTGCCGCGTTTGTAAAGGCTTCTGTAGGAATTTGATTGAAAGGATATCCTACTTCATCCGCTAATGTACCGAAGAACCCTTCGGCTACGCCGAAGCCTCAGCCAGCGCCTGTCTTATATGCGTCATATGCTCTTTGCTCTGCCTTTGCAGGGTCAAGCTTTACATATGGAAAGGGCCATTCCGGCTTGCCTGCTTCACCTACAGCAGATGCATCAGGTGTAACTGCAGCAGGACTATTACAGGCGGTAAGTATTCCTCCCATTCCTCCAAGAATAGTTACACCAGCTACGGTTTTTCCTACTCCCTTCAGGAAATCCTTTCTTGATATCTGTTTGTCATTTTTTTCGATTGTCATTGATTAAGTTCCCCCCTTATAAATAATTTCATTTCAATTAGCTTGTTTATTTACAACAAGTTGCTCTTGTTAATATCCTAACACACCTTAGGGGGTAATCGCCTATAAGAGTTATTTATCATGGATAATAGTTATTTATGTTAGTTTTTTATTTAACAATTTGAGGTTTTAATATAAATCCCATTCATGGTATAATTATTTATAATAGTGCATTGAAAAAATCTATGGCACATCGCCAATCTATTTGGTTTTTGAATATAGCGCTTGAATAAAAACTTAAGGGGAGAAGCTTATGAACCTCCAATATCTTAGAGCCTTTTATGCAACTGTAAAGCTGAATAGCATATCAAAAGCCGCAAAGGAGCTCCATCTTACCCAGCCGGGCTTGAGCATGCAAATCCAGTCCCTGGAGAAGGACCTGGGTGTTACTCTATTGACAAGAAGCAATAGGGGTGTGGAGCTTACTGAGGCCGGCAATGTCGTATTTGACTATGCAGGCACCATTTTATCTATGCAGGATAATGTAGAAAGGGATTTGCAAAATCTGAAAAGCAATAAAAAGGATTTGATTATAGGCTCCTGTAAGGCTGTTGGTGAATATGCCCTACCCTGTAGCATATATGTTTTTAAGCATGACAATCAGAACGTGGATATAAATTATACGATTTCAAACTCTGTTGAGGTAATGAATAATCTGGTGGACAGAACTATTAATATCGGCATAGTTCATGGTTATATATCTGAAAAGAACATTCATCTTGATAGAATAACCTCCGACAGATTATTGCTTGTCACCTCTTTACCAATAATAAAAAACAAGGTTACTCTAGATGAGTTAAAAACCCTGCCCTTAATATTTAGAGAGGAGGGCTCCGGCACTAGGGAGACCATCAAGCAGCATTTGCTTATAAAAAATGTCAAGCCAAAGGACCTCAACATCCTCTATGAGCTTAACTCGATGGAGGCTATAAAATCCTCAGTTATTTCCGGCAAGTGTATATCCTTTATACCTGAGCTAACAATAAAAAGGGAGCTTAAGGACGGCATTTTAAGGGAGATAGAGATCGAGGACCTTAAAATACAAAGCGACTTCTATATTGCTTATCGAGAGGACCATCAATTCACTGGCTTTGAAAGCAGGTTTATCGATTTCATAAAATCCTCCAAAAGGGGCTTCTGTTAATATTTTTGGGGGGGATATAATAAAGCAGCCATGCTTTGATGACCTTAGTAGGTCCTTCAAGGTATAGTGCTGCTTTCTTGTTATAAAATGTATTTAAATAAGATCTTACTTCCAATCCATGCCCCTACAAACATAAATGCAGCAAATACCCAGCCCTGAAGAGAAAAGGAAGGAATTGCACTGAAATATGCGCCGATATTGCAGCCGAAGCTCAATCTCGTACCATAGCCCATTATTATCCCACCACCTAATGCAAATAGAAACTGCTTTGCATTCTTCACACGCTTCCACTTAAATTCCTTGGCCCATAGAACCGCAACCAGAGCACCTGCTATTACAGCTATATTTAAAACCGTATAGGTATTAAATAGAAAGCCCTGCCCCGCCTTCAAACCATATTCATAGGAATTGTTGAAATAATACCAGTCTCCTGGTCTAAGGCCAAGTCTTTCCATGATTGCAGCTGCCCAATACAATAGCCCGGTGGTGATACTCCACGCTGAGCCGGTGACCACCAGCAGAGAAATATTGAGTATTGCCAATAGGATACCCCCTACCCAATAGGGCCAAGGCCTTTTAAATACCTTTTCATAAACACGCATACGACCACCCTTTTAAAGATTATTTGGCTTTTTCTATATAAATCTCCCATTCACCCTCTGCAATCTCTACGTAGTCAATATAATGTCCCTGCTTTTTTGTCCATTCCACCACATTTTTTATAGAGCAATTATGATCCGTATGCAATATTAATACCTCTCCAATTGCCATTTTTTCCAGTTGCTTTAAAGCCTTAAGCAATGGAATAGGACATGCCTCAAACAGGCAATCCAGCTTATACTCTGCCATTGCAATACCTCCTACATTGTCGACATGATATTATTTCTTTTATCGTACCAGTCCGCTATATAATATAAAACCACAAGTAAACCCAGCTGCAGAATAAGTGCAGGAAAAAAGCCTACATGGTGGGGCAGATATACAATTGGAGCCTTAGATATCAGAATTTTATCCCAAAATTCAAAATGTCTAGCTCCGATTGTTGTACCGATTAAAAAACCCACCAGCACCACCCATTGCATCATGTAGCCCTCACCAATTCTCACCAGCACTCCAGAGGCACAGCCCCCTGCTACCACCATCCCTACACCAAAGAGAATTGCTCCAAGGGCGGTATGTATTCCAACAGGGTGCAGCTGTCCCGGTATTTGCTTTAAGAGATAGTCAGGATTAGCCAGTACTGTCCTATATTGTATGATAAAAAAGCCAATGGATGAAATAAAAAGTGCTATTATTATAGCCTTCAGCAAGGAGGTGCTGCCCACCATTATTGGATCTCTAAAGCTGGCAGAGAAGCAAAATCTGGACCTCTGCATAGTGATTCCCAGCAAAATTCCTATTATCCAATAATGGCTAAAGGACATATTGTATTTGATAAGGGCAAAATAGATTATCAGTGCTACAAATGTTGCTGTAACCGCATAAGGAAGCTGATTACCTCTTTTCCTTAGCTCCATCTGCCTTTGTTTTTTCAGCTCTTCTATTCTACTGGATGTCATATGCCACCTCCTGTCCTCAAAGGGAACAACTCTATAATAGTTAATTATATCACAAAAAAGCACCAACTGATTAGTGGTACTTTTTGCTTTATAATCATTTAAATTATTATTAGCTCTCTTTTTTCTCTGCTTCTCCTGTTATTTCCTTTGTAACTCCCTCTGTATGCTGCTTAAACTCCCTTATTCCCTTGCCCAAGGCCTTCCCCAGCTCCGGCAGCTTACTTGGACCAAAAACAACCAAAGCAATACCTAATATCAACATCAATTCCCCGGTTCCTAGTCTACCAAACATATTAACCCTCCTTAGCTTCATATGACTTTGATAAAATTATACCATACTTGACCCTTGAATATAAGCTGTGGAATTATAATCAAATAAAGTCTTATAATATATAAGAGTTGATTATAGGTGACGAGGGGACGGTTCTCTTGTCACCTTCTAGACATGATGCTGACAATAACCTATCTTCTCCCCGTTATCTCCTCTAAATCCTTTATAAATGCCTCTACCGCCTCCTCTGACGTGGCCCAAGAGGTTACCAGCCTTACTGAGGTGGTATTATCATCAATTTTACTCCAGGGGTAAAAGGCATAGCCCATATATAGCTCCTCAATTACCTTATTTGGGAAAATAGGAAATATCTGATTGGATTCTGACTCCGTTAAAAAGCTATAGCCCAAAGCCTCTATTCCCTTACTAAGCCTTAATGCCAATGAATTTGCCCTTTCAGCCAGCTGAAGAAATAAATTCTCCTTAAAAAGCTCTAAGAACTGTATCCCAAGAAGCCTACCCTTTGCCAGTAAAGCACCTCGCTGCTTTAAATGATATCTAAAGCTGTCCTTAAGCCTTTCATTGCAAAGAATAATTGCTTCCCCCAGCAGTGCACCATTTTTAGTCCCTCCAATATAGAAGGCATCCACCAGCCTAGAAAGCTGTGACAGTGAGAGATCTCCTGCATGGGAAGCTAATGCCGACCCCAGCCTTGCACCATCCATATACAGCAGCAAACCCTTCGATTTACAGTAGTCGTATAGAGCCTCCAGCTCAGCCCTTTTGTAGACGGTTCCCACCTCTGTAGTATTAGATATGTATACCAGTCTAGGCTTAACCATATGCTCGTCGGTATGCTGCAGAAGAACCGCTTCAACTAAATCCGGTGTAAGCTTCCCATTTTTCCCTTCTATAATATTGACCTTATGTCCAGTGGCCTCTATGGCTCCCGTTTCGTGCACGTTAATATGGCCTGTATCGGCGGCAATTACGGATTCAAAGGGACGTAGTATCGATGAAATTACTATCAGATTAGCCTGAGTACCACCTGATACTAGATGTATGTCTACATTATTGTTATCCATTTTCTCCTTTAGAAGCTCTATGGCCCTCTTTGAAAAGTCGTCTTCCCCATAGCCCACCTGCTGATGAAGATTAGTTTCCATCAATGCCCTCAGGATATTGGGGTGAGCTCCCTCACTATAATCATTTTTAAAGCTGTATATACTGTCGGTCATGTTTTGCCTCCTCATTTTTTATAATAAGGATATTATAGCACTTTAATTTAAAATAAATAAATAAAAAGTCCATAGAAAAGCATTTTTAAATTTGTAATAGCATTGTCACCTACAACCTCCTATTTCATAGAGCCTAATATAAAGCCTTTCATTAATACTAAATTAGACAAGTTCTCTGTCACCGCGGCGGAAAAAGGCGACAAGAGAACCGTCCCCTCGTCACCTATTCAGTATGCTATATATTAGAGCCTGTATTTCGTCTTCTGACATCCCTAAGGTCTTTAAAAATCGATTATGCTCAGGAGGGCTATCTACTTCAAACTGACGATGCCATTCTAGCATTTGCTCTTCCTTATAGCCTAGCTGACTCAGCATATCAGACCAACTCTCCTTAGTGAAGCTTGGCCCTTTACCAACCAGAACCTCTTGTGTTAAAACCCGCAGTATAAGCTCCTCCTGCTGCTTTAACTGTACAAGCTCCCTTTGAATTTTATTCAGTCGTGCTATTAATGCTTCCGATATAGGTGAATCCTGGGTTTCAACAATTTCCTTTATCCTTGAAAGGGGTATACCAAGATCTCTATACATTATTATTCTTTCAAGTGCTTCAGCTTCCTCTTCGGTATAAAGGCGATAGTTGTTTGCTCCCCTTACAGAAGGCATCAGCAAACCCAGCTTATCATAGTATAAAATTGTACTTCTCGCTATTTTAAACCGCTTCACCAGGTCCCCTATAGTGTACATACTTTTACCTTCTCCCTAAAATAACTGCATACTATTGTATTTCAAATAATAATTTAAGGAATCCTCCCATTTTTTCATGTGACTGTTAAATATAGCTTCAGAGTTTTCGCTATGCATATTGTCAACTATAGCTTCCTTCAAAGCAATAAAGCTATATTGAATATTGCAATGGGTAATCTTGAAATCTACCTCATTGAGCTCTATATCTATCAGCACAACTATATCCTTCATGGTTTTTACAAATTGTATTACATAGTTTTCCTCATCATGTCTTGTAATAATCCAATTGTAGCTCCCATATTCATTACTGGTTTCAAATACACAGCCCTTTTCGGCATAACCACCCTCTGAGAAAATCATTTTATAATCCCAGCCCTGTAGCCATTCCTTTTCTCTTACGGGACACAATAGCTTAAATACTTCCCTAATATTTCCATTAATAGTCTGTTGATACTTACGAATGAGTTTTCTATCCTTAACCACAGTATCACTCCTCTCTTAATAGGGATTATAAAGTATGAAGTAATAGACAGGTCAAGAACAATTCTAAAATATCTCTAAAACCACTGGGCAATGATCACTACCCATAACATGACAATGAATTTCTGCATTTTTCAGTGACGGCTTGAGGGCCTCAGATACGACGAAGTAATCGATTCTCCAACCAACATTCCTATCCCTTGCCCCGCCCATATAGGACCACCAGGTATAGGCATCCTCCTTGTCGGGATAAAAATGTCTAAAGGTGTCTACAAAGCCCGTCCCTAATAGCTCTGTCATTTTACCCCTTTCCTCATCGGTGAAGCCTGCATTTTTTCTATTGCTTTTAGGATTTTTAAGGTCAATCTCCTTGTGGGCCACATTCAGGTCTCCGCAGAAAATTACAGGCTTAGTTGTCTCCAGCTGCTTTAAATAATTCCTGAAGGCCAGCTCCCATTCCATTCTGTAGTCCAGTCGGGCAAGTCCTCTTTGAGCATTGGGTGTATAGACATTTACTAAATAAAAGTCTTCAAATTCCATGGTTATAACCCTGCCCTCCTGGTCATGCACCTCAGTACCTATGCCATAGGAGACCGTTAGAGGCTTATGCTTGGTAAATATCGCTGTCCCAGAATAGCCCTTCTTTACTGCACAGCACCAGAACTGCTGATAACCAGCCAAATCCAGCTGTATTTGTCCCTCCTGAAGCTTTGTCTCCTGTAGGCAGAAGATATCTGCATCCACCTCATTAAAATACTCTAAAAAGCCCTTATTTACACATGCCCTTAGGCCATTTACGTTCCATGATACTAATTTCATAGTGCTTACCTCCATGCTTTTGTTTTATAATCTATAATTCTTCATAATGCGACATATCCCTTCTATTTTTCTACCATAAAAGTGATGTTAGCAAACACAATTTATTCAAGGAAATTTTCTTCTTGATTTCTAATACATAGGGAAGGCTGTTAGGGTTTTTATACATAAATAAAGGCCCGAGGAGCACTAACCTAAGAGCTCCTCAAGCCTTTAAAATATTTAAAGCTTCACCATCATTACATTCAGTATGCCCTCAACATTGCAGAGCATTTTTATGCTGTCCGCTGCCACCTCTGAGTCCACTGCCAATATCATCATGGCCCTGCCGCCCATTTGGTTTCTGCTGACCTGCATCGTTGCTATGTTTACCTTTGACACTCCAAGTATCGTACCCATCTGTCCTATCATTCCAGGCTTATCAATATTCTCTGCCACCAGCATAAAGGGTGTGGGAATAAGATCAAATTGGTAGCCATTAACCTCTACTATTCTAGACTCACCCTTGCCAAATACAGTGCCTGCCAGTGTAAAGCTGCCCTCCTTAGTGATGATGTTCACCTGAATTTGATTTAGATAATTCTCTACCTCACTCTTTTTTCCCTCTACTACTGAAATTCCCCTGTTTTCTGCAATCAGTCCGGCATTTACATAGTTTACTCTCTCCTTAAGCACTGGTTCAAACAATCCCTTAAGAACAGCCAATGTTATTACTGAGGTCTCGGCCTTTGCCACCTCTCCGCTGTATATGATTTCAACACCCTTTACAGCGCTTTTTTGCAGCTGATGGTACAGCTTACCCAAAGTTTCCCCTAAAGATAGATACGGCTTAAGGGTATCCAGCTCGTATTTTTGTATTGTAGGAAGGTTAACTGCATTAGGCACCATTTCACCCCTTAGGGCACTTATTACCTCATGGGCAATGGTAAGGCCTACATTTTCCTGTGCCTCCACCGTATCAGCACCTAGGTGGGGGGTGATTACCGTATTTTTAAAATCCAGAAGGGGTGAGGTGGTATTTGGCTCGTTTACCAAAACATCCAAAGCAGCTGATGCAACAATACCCTCCTTAAGGGCTTGAGCCAAAGCCTCCTCCTCAATAATACCGCCCCTTGCACAGTTAACTAAACGAACTCCCTTTTTAGCAGACTTAAACTCCTCAACACCTATCATTCCCGTGGTTTCCTCTGTCTTCGGGGTGTGGACGGTTATAAAGTCCGCCTCCTTCATTAGCTCCATCAGGTCTTCCTTCTTTTCGACACCATACTTTTTAAATCTTTCATCAGTAATGTATGGATCATAGGCTATTACCTTCATATTAAAGGACTGCATTCTTGTAGCAACTAAAGCACCGATCCTTCCTAGCCCCACAACCCCCAAGGTCTTTCCATTCAGCTCAACGCCACTAAAGCCGCTCCTATCCCATCTTTTGTTCTTAATTTCTGCATTGGCCTGTGGTATGTTTCTGATGGAGGATATCAGCAGTCCTATTGTATGCTCTGCTGCAGATATCGTATTGGCCTCCGGAGTATTTACAACAATAATTCCCCTTTTGGTGGCCCCCTCCATATCTATATTATCCACGCCATTTCCTGCCCTGCCTACTACCTTCAGATTTGTGGCTGCCTGATAAAGCTCCTCATTGATTTTAGTTACGCTCCGAACTATTATGGCATCATAATTCTTAATGATTTCCAGAAGCTCCTCCCTGGCTATTCCAAGCTTAATATCCAGATGGATTCCGACCTTCTTTATTTCCTCAATACCCTTCTCCGCTATTTTTTCCGTTACCAGCACCTTCATTATTATTCCTCCCTTTTCTTCATTGTTTTTTGACCCAGAGCTACAACCGACGGAAACCACCCCCTTAGCTTTTGCTTTATTCCTTTAATTGTTTAAAGCTTTATAGCGTTAAATCGCCATTCGTAAAGCTATGCCTTAATTGCTTGGCAGCTGTCATTAATCAAATATAAAGCCCTTAAAAATATTAAAAGCCCCCGCCCTGACTTAATTGTCAAGGACGAGAGCAATCTCACGTGGTGCCACCTTAATTTATTATCCATAGGATAATCTCTACATAGTTAACCGATTGCCATCGGGTTTGGGTTGTATCCCCAACTGCTCCGGGACGGATTCAACATTCCTCAGTACCAATTTCCACCAGCCATTGGCTCTCTATCACTTCGGATATACCTACTATTTCCCTTCAAAGCATTTGTATATTGTATAATGTATTTAATATTATGAATATTTGTGTTGAATAGTATTTTATAACTTGTTGAGTCATTTGTCAATAGCAACCCGTTGTTTTTTTTGAAAAAGGTAGCAATTATTTCTTCATAAATTCTACAGAATTTCCTATAATCTTCTTCAACACTTCTATATCAACGTCCTCCAGCCGTTTTATATAGAGACAGCCCTTACCTGTTTTAAATTTACCTAGTATCTCCAGTAGGGCACTATGCCTCTCGAAGCCATCCATGATATAAAGTGTCAGATTTTGCTTTCTTGGAGAAAAGCTTATTATTGGCCACTCTCCATCGTGACCGCTGGCATAGCTATAATGATATTTGCCGAAGCCTATGATACTTGTTCCCCATATTACAGCAGCCTCTCCAGTTGCAGCTTGCAATATTTCAAGTAGTCTATAGCTATCCTCTCTTTTTTTTATGTCTTCTATTGCATCGAGATATTCTTTTACATCCTGAGTTGTTGCCTTTGTTTTTAACTCAGACATCCTTCACTACCTCCTTATACCGGATATTAAAAGCTTATTTTATTGTTGTTTACTATATTACCCAGTATAAAAGCATAAACTCAGAGATCAAGGCTTAAAGTTAAAAGCTCTTATACATTTCCTTCTTTACCCCACAAACCGGACATTTATCCGGCAGCTCATCGGTTGTAGTATGTCCGCAGACGGGACAGACATAGATTCCCTCTACCTCGATATCCTTTCCCTCCTTAGCTGCAGCCTGTGCCTCCTGAAATAGCACCGCATGTACCTTTTCTGCCTCAAGGGCATAATGGAAGGCTCTTTCAGCCCCCTTCTCCTCCTGAAATCGGGCAGCATTTAAATATACGGGATACATCTGCTCTATTTCATGCAGCTCTCCATCTATGCCCCCCTGAAGATTTTGTACAGTTTTACCTGCTCCGAAAACTGCACCTGCAGAAACAGTAAAATCCCTCTTTTCCTCCCCCAGTTCCCTGAAATGATTATCGGCATGGGCCTGCTCTGCATAGGCTATAGCCCTAAAGAGCCTTGCGATATTAGGAAAGTTTTCCTTTTCAGCTGTATTTCCCCACAGCAGGTATCTCATATGAGCCATGCTCTCTCCACCATAGGCTGAGCGTAGAAAATCAGCCGTCATATCATTCTTAACCGTCATCATATTACCTCCTAAATTTTGATATTAAGGAGTTTTTCCATTTTTTCTCTATCTTAATCTGATACAAAATTTTGTTATTTTTTTGAAACCATTATATAATTGAGGTGTCTAATATAGGTAGAGGGGAAGTGATGAGGTGAAGCAGCCATACGACAGTGAGAATAGCAAAAATGAAGCAGAGCTATATGCAGAGCTGCTGGAGCAGTATGGTAATAAGCTTCTTCGTCTGGCCTTTATTTTATTAGGTGACCTCCAGCTGTCGGAGGATGTCGTTCAGGAGAGCTTTCTTGCCCTACACAGGAGTATGAGAAGCCTACGGGGTGATAGCTCCTATTATACCTGGCTGGTGAGGGTTACCATAAATAAGTCAAAAAATATTCTTAGGCGCAAAAAGCTTAAAAAAATACTATTAATTGATGATATACAGCACCGTGATCATTCAGAATCTCCCGAGGAGGTCCTACTGGCATCGGAGGACAAAAGCGAAATTCGCGAGGTTCTGGCCACACTTCCCCTAAAGTATAAGGAGATACTGTATCTCTATTATTTTGAAGAATTAAGAATCAAAGCCATAGCAGAAATAATGGATATGAGTGAGGCCGGAATAAAGACCAGATTGCAGCGGGGAAGAGAGCATATGAAAAATCGGCTTATGGAAAGGAGCATTGACTATGAAGCAAAGCTATAATATAGATGATACCATCCTGGACCAGGAAATTAAGAATGCCTTTGCATGTGAAGTTAAGACTATAAAAATGAAGGACAGTATTAAAAATGAGCTTTTGATGCTCCCGGATATCAAGAAGCCCCCCACAGCACTTCAGGCCCTTTTAGAAAAGGAAATTTGTATTCCTGTAATAACCCTGCCGGCTCTGGCCCTAAGCCTTATGCTGCTGGTGGGGGTATCCTTCAATACTCTGCTGGCTCCTGATAGACGGCAGGAGGGGAATTACAGCGTTATTGAGGTACAATACAACCAAGGTATATATATAACCGACAGGCGATAGTCTGGATAGGAGGGAAATATGAAAAAATATATAAGATTCAAGGTCAAGGACCTTTTAAAGCTCTCTGGTATATTATTGCTTCTATCAGCCTTTATTTATTTGTTTTTACCAAATATCATGTTCTCCATAGGTACAAGGTATGCTGATAATGGGGAGCTTAATATTGCAAAGGGCTATTATGAAAGAATTGAGGCGTATTTCCCCAATAGCAGCATCAATGCCACGGCACTAATGAGGGCTGCTGAAATAGTTAACGGAAGCACTATTGCCATATCCGCCAACAGCGTAGGCTCTCAATCCTACTTTGGCTTCGTAGCTGAGGGGGCTGAGGCCTACTATACTAAAATAGTCGAGAGGTTTCCAAAGACAAACGAGGGCAGAAACGCCTATACCTTGCTTGCAGCCAGCAAAATGAAAAGGCTGATAGCTGAAGATGAAACAGCGGAAGCCCTGAATCTGATGAAAACCTATTACAGTGAAATAAATGAAGGCTTTAGCAACAAATTTTATGACTACTCTGTAGTTACTTCAGCAGTCAATGCCTTAAGGAGCAAGGGGCAATTAAAAGAGGCGCTATATGTTTTAGATTATTATAGCGGCATAATCGATTATGATAATTTGGATATCCTGGAGCTTTCCGCTGACATAAATGCCCTGATGGGTAATAAAGCTGAAGCTGAGGCGCTTTATCATATTCTCCTGGAAAAATACCAGGAGGATATTGATAGAGATAAGGAACATAGCCAGCAGACTGACGCCCCTTCAAACTCATATTATACTGAAAGAAAGCAATATATCGAGGAAAAAATATCTGTACTTGGAAATGAGCCGACATCCACTGGAAGGGTTTCCGGTAGTATTAGCCTTAAGGGGGAGGCCTTACCTGCAATAGATGTATTTTTACAGCCACAAGAAAAAAATAATCAATATAGAATAGGAAGCTCCACTGGCGATGCCCTGTGGGCCATAAGCAATAATCAAGGGGAGTTTAGCTTCAGCTATGTCCCTCCGGGGCGCTACAGCCTCGGTTTGCTAGTAAGCCCTCAGGCTATAGGGGAGGTTGTCCTTAAGGGCGGCTTTTTCCCTAAATCCACCCTCTATGTTGCAGAGGGAGAGTCCTACAGCTGGGATTTCGAATTCGTCGACACCATGGAGGTAATATCCCCCAACATTGATACAGAGGTGACAGGAGATGCAGTCCATTTTCAATGGTCTGAGGTTGAGGATGCTGCCTATTATACCCTTACGCTGGGGAGCTATGGCGGTGCACTCGGTGGTACCTTTTCCAATTATCTAGATAAGCTCTTTTACACCAACGAGGCTATACTTACCGGCAAGGAGCTTAGCTATGCCAATGGTGCCTTGGGTATGGATGATGAAGGCCCGTTGCCGGAGACCATAATGGGCTTCGGTCTTCCTGGTATCAAATACTATTGGAGTGTAAATGCCCATGACGAAAATGGCAATATCATCACCTCCTCCTGGGGCTATGGTAGCGAAAATACCGACTTTCATTTTCCCTATAGAGAGCTGACAGAGGGAGACCAGCTTCTAATGGATAGAAGGCTGGAGGAGGCTATCGCTGCCTATGAGGCTGCAATAGCAGAAAACCCCTCCGACAATTACTCAAAGGCTATGCTGGCCAAAATCTATAGCATATCAGACACTAGAGGCTATAGGCATACAGATTTTAAAAAGGCTCTGGCCTATTACACCCAGCTGTATACTAATACGAAAGACCCTGTTTTCTTAAACCATATGATGAATATTAATAATGAAATGGAAAATTATCAGGGGGCATTGGAGCTGGTTGATGCGTTTTCTCAGCTTAACAGACCAAACCCTTATCATCATTATTTAAGTGCCAAGGGCCTCAGTCATTTAGGCGATTACAGTAAAGCCTTGGAGGAGCTGTGGAAAGGAACAGCCGATGCCAATTTTGATATGAAGGCAGCTTTGATGCTTTTAACCGATAATTATACCGCTGACGAAGCAATCTCTCAAGGGGAGCAGGTGTGGATGAAGTCCATTAAGCAATATCAAGAGGAGTATTCGCATTTGGATGAGGCACTTAAAAATACCATAGCAGAGCTGCCACCACTGGAAGCCTTAAAGCTATTTGACAACAAGGACCTAACCCCTCATCAGGCCCTCTTAAAGCTTAGCTTAGAGCTAGTAGAGCCCACCCTTAAGCGCTATTCCTATGAGCTGCTGGAGGATTGGCAGAGGAGCTACAGAACCACCGACCCGCAGCTTAGTCGCTTGGTTTCTAATATGTTCATAGGCTATGGCTATTAATGAATTTAATCATCTAAAAAAGCCTTCTCTTGAGCTTAGCTCTTGGAGAAGGCTTTTCAATTGCAGTACTATTTTGTAAATTCAATTCCCTTATTTATTGCTGCTATATTGACCTTCATAAGCTCCGGTTTTTTACCAGCCAGCTTTATCATGGCCTTTTCTATCTTTGATAAATCCACCAGTCTAAGGCTTGGAACTAGAGCTCCCAGGCATACCATGTTGGCTATACTGTTGTTTCCCAGCTCGTTGGCCATTTCTGTGGCAGGAATCTCTATCACTGTTATATCCGCTCTCACCTTATCCAGCTTAGCAAGGGAGGAGTTGACAACCAACACGCCACCGGGCTTTACTTTGGTTGCGAATTTATCGTATGCAGGCTTATTCAGTACTATTGCCGCATCCGCAAGGTCAATAACGGGGGAATTAATCTCCTCGTCTGAAAGTATAACTGAGCAGTTGGCAGTACCTCCACGCATTTCAGGCCCATAGGAGGGAATCCAGCATAGCTCTAAATCTGAACCCATTCCAGCATAAGCCAGAACCTTTCCAAGGAACATAACCCCTTGACCACCAAAGCCGGCTAAAATTACCTTATCCATCATAAGCTTTTTACCTCCTCTGTCGCCTTTAACTCACCCATTTGATAAACAGGCATCATGTTTTCACGAAGCCATTTCAAGCTATCTACAGGAGATAAGCCCCAGTTTGTAGGACAGGTGGACAATACGCTTACAAAGGAAAAGCCAAGACCTGCCTGTTGAACCATGAAGGCCTTTTTAATAGCCTTCTTAGCCTGCTGTATATTCTTAGGTGAATCCACAGAAACAGAGGCTACATATACTGCGCCTTCAAGATTTGAAATTAATCTCGGTAAATCTATCGGATAGCCGTTTACCGAAACATCTCTACCATATGGGCTTGTAGAGGTCTTCATTCCCTCTAGGGTAGTCGGTGCCATTTGGCCTCCCGTCATACCAAAGATGGCATTATTAACCATTATTGATGTAATCTTTTCACCTCTTGCAGCCGTATGAATTGCATGCTGCGTACCTATGGCAGCAATATCTCCGTCTCCCTGGTAGGTAAATACCATTCTATCCGGCAGGGATCTTTTAATACCAACACCTACAGCCTGGGCTCTACCATGGGCAGCCCCTACGAAGTCACAGCTGAAGAAGTCCTGACTAAAGCCTGCACAGCCTACGGGAGAAACACCAATTGTATCTTCTATAATATCTAATTCCTCTAAAACCTCGGCGATTAATCTCATGATGGTACCATGCGTACAGCCAGGGCAAAAAGAGAATGGAACGTCAGTTAACCCTTTACTTCTACCAAAAACCTTTTCCATGACTACACCTCCTCAGCTGTTGCTCTAAATGTATTTTCGAAGTATTCCAATATCTCATGCTCAGTTGGCAGCATGCCGCCTTGTCTCCTATATAAATGAACAGGCGTTTTGCATTCCACTGCCAGCTTAACGTCCTCAATCATCTGGCCTGTATTTAACTCAACAGTAACAATGCCTTTAACCTTATCCTTATACGGAATAAATGCCTTTTCCGGGAAGGGCCATAGGGTGATTGGTCTAATTAAACCAAGCTTAATCCCCTTTTTACGAGCATTTAAAACCGTGCTTTTGCATATTCTTCCAGTTGTACCGTAGCTTACCAGCAGATATTCAGCGTCCTCAGTGTGGAACTCCTCCCACATTTGCTCCTTCTCTTGAATATCCTTATATTTAGCCTCCCATTTAAGGTTGTTTGCTTCACCAACCTCGTTAGTTAAGGAGTAGCTTGCTAATACCCTCTTTTTCCTGCCCCTTGCACCATCTACAACCCAATCTCTGTCTACTGTAGGTACCTCTGGTCTTTCCTTCACCATCACAGGCTCCATGGTTTGACCTAAAAAGCCATCTGTATGAAGTATTACGGGATTTCTATATTTATCTGCTAAGTCAAAGGCCAGCATGGTATAGTCATATAGCTCTTGAGCCTTTGATGGAGCTAGAACAATGGTTCTATAATCTCCATGTCCTCCGCCTCTTGTGGATTGAAAATAGTCGGATTGAGCAGGACCTAAGCCCCCCAGACCTGGACCGCAACGGTTAACGTTTACAATAACCATTGGAAGACCCACGGCAGCACTGTAGGAAATTCCCTCCTGCTTTAAGCTTACCCCCGGACTTGAGGAGGCCGTCATAACCCTTGTACCTGTACAGGCTGCACCATAGCACATATTAATTGCACCTATCTCGTCCTCCGCCTGAACTACAGTTCCACCAACCTTAGGAAAATGCCTTGATAAATATTCTATGACCTCCGTCGATGGCGTTATTGGATATCCAAAGAACACCTTACATCCTGAACGGATGGCGGCTTCACCAATTATTTCATTACCCTTTAATAGTACCTTTTCCATCAGTCTTTCAGCTCCCTTCCACGCTATTATTTATAAACCTCGATTGCTACATCTGGACATACGGTAGCACATAGGGCACATCCGATACATTTGTCCTGATCGCTACAAATTACAGTAAAATATCCCTTTTGATTCGATTTGTCGCCTATTTCTAGTATCTTCTTAGGACAAATATCAATACAAAGACCACAGCTCTTACAGTACTCGCTTAACACATTTACCTTTGCCATCTGAATCTCTCCCCTTCATACTTGATTATCCAACTAAAGCATTCATTTATATAAAATTTTGACTAACTATATAACGTGGCTTCCTCTTCTCCCTTTATAACCCTGAGGGCGCCAAGAGCCAGTGATTCCAGCTCCTCTTCACCGGGTAAAATCTCGATAGGAGCAATAAATTTAACTCTTCTGGTGATATCCTCAACGATTCTTTTAGAGTAGGCAATGCCACCGGTAAGAACTATTCTGTCCACTTCACCCTCTAAAACCGCCGCCATAGCACCGATTTCCTTTGAGACCTGATATGCAAGCGCCTCCAGCACTACATTGGCCTGCTGATTTCCCTCAGCAGCCATTGCTTCCACCTCTCGGGCATCCTTTGTTCCGAAGTAGGAATAGAAGCCGCCCTTGCTGCTTAGCATTTCCTTCAGCTCATCATAGGTATACTTTCCAGAGAAGCATAGCTTCACCAGCTGATCCGCCGGCAGCCCGCCGCATCTATCAGGAGAGAAGGGACCCTCTGCCTTGGCGTTATTGACATCTATCATCTTCCCCTTCTTATGTGGTGTTACGGAAACTCCAGTGCCTAAATGCACCACAACCAAATTTACATCCTCATATCTTTTATCCATTGCCGCTGCAACCTTTCTAGCAACAGCCTTCATGTTTAAGGCATGGGATAGGCTAATTCTCTGTATATCGGCTAAGCCGGAGATACGTGCCACAGGCTCCATTTCATCAACAGAAACAGGATCTACTATAAAAGCAGGGATATTCAGTTTGTCAGCAAGATTCGCAGCCATTACAGCACCCAAATTAGATGCATGCTCGCCTCTTTCAGCCTTTTTCAGGTCCTCCAGCATTTTTTCATTTACCCTGTAGGTTCCCCCTGCCAGAGGCTTTAGCAAACCGCCACGGCCTACCACCGCCGCCAAAGTATCTAGGCTAACGTTTTCTTCCTTCAGAGCCTCCAGTACTAGGTCTAATCGATACTGATACTGGTCAAAGACCCTAAAAAACCTTTCTAAATCCTGCACAGAATGCTCCACAGTTCTCTTAAATAAAAGGCTTTCCTCCTGGTATACTGCTATTTTGGTGGATGTGGCACCGGGATTTATGGCCAAAATTCTGTTTTTTGATAATGACATGTGAAAACCTCCAGTAAATATCTTCTAAATTAATTTGAGTGCTTCAATAAATTTAATAATGCTCCTAATATAAGAATACAGAAAATTTAAGCTATTGTAAAATACTTGTATGCTATATCAGTAATAAGTAAAACTGATTATTCTTGATAAAATAAATGATAAATGTTATTATTTAGATAAGGAAATATTATCGGAGGTGAGTTAATTGGATATTCGACAGCTGAAGTATTTTATTGCGGTGGCTGAGCACCTGAACTTTACCGAGGCCGCCAAAAGCCTTTTCGTTGCCCAATCTGCCGTCAGTCAACAGATATCAGATTTGGAAGGCAAGCTGGGGGTCCAATTGTTTATAAGAAATAAGCGCTCAGTTAGATTAACCAATTCAGGAAAGGTACTATTGAAGGAAGCAATCAATCTTATAAATAAATCTGCAGAGGTTATAGAAAAAACCCGCCAGGCAGAGCTGGGAATCATTGGGGGCTTGAGCATCGGTTTTCTGGGCTATACCGAAAGGACTTTTCTTCCTGGTCTTATACGACAGTTCAAGAAGAATTATCCTAAGATCGACCTTCAGTTAAATCAATTTAATCATGGAATGCTGATAGATGCTCTGAATAACGATGAGCTGGACGTTGTTTTCACACTATCCTTTGGGCTTGAAAACATAGGCGGGCTTGAAAAAAAGAAAATTTCCAGTGAATCCATATCTATTGTGATGCATTGCGAGCACCCGCTGGCTGGCAGGGAATCCATAAATATTTCCGAATTGGCTAAGGAACGCTTTATTACCATCAGCAGGCATGAATCCCCACAGGGCTTTAACAAAACTCTGTTAATGTGTGCAACTAACGGCTTCACCCCTAATATCATCACCCAGCCCAGAATGCTGTCTACTGTCCTGTTGCTGGTGGACGCAGGCATGGGGATTGCAATACTCCCCAAGAGCCTTGAGCAAAATGCCAGTCCCAGTCTACGCTTTGTCAGCATAGAGGGAGATCAATCAGAGGACGAGCTGGTGCTGGCCTGGAAGAAATCCAACACAAATCCTGCAATACCACTGTTTTTAGAGGAGCTAAAAAGCTCCGGCTACTAATTCATACCCAAAAGGGGATGGTCCTCAGCGCAAACAGGGACGGTCCTGATTTGCATTCGACAAAATGCAAATCAGGACCGTCCCCTTTCTATAGCTCAATTAGCTGATAGCTTCTACTACCCAGCCCGATTTCTTCTCCATATACTAGGACCTCTCTACCCTTTTTAAATACTTTTTTACCCTCTCGTTTATCCAGCATATCCAAACAGGCCTGATCTATGGCTATGGGATCTGTTGATGCAAAGATCCCTAAATCCTTTGTTATAGGCTCCATCAGATGTCCTTCACAGTCACAGTGCTTTGTAATATTCAATGCATAGGTGATATATATGTTATTTTTGCCCTTGGCGGCTGCATAGGCATATTCCGCTAGCCTTTCGTAAAAGGCTTTGGTCATGGAGGCCAGCCAGCTATTGCTTATGGCTCCATAGGGACAGACCGCCATACAAGCTGCACAGCCCACACATTTATCCTTGTTTATCTTAGCTCGCTTATTCACGGTTATTGCATTTTCAGGACAACGGGAGCCACAGACCCTGCAGCCCTTGCATTTCAGAAAGCTAATATCCGGTACCGAGTTGGCATGCTGAGCCAGCTTTCCCCCTCTGGAGGCACAGCCCATAGCCAGTTGCTTTACAGCTCCCCCAAAGCCTGCCAGGATATGACCCTTAAAATGACTTAAAACTATAATTTGCTTCTGCTTTGCCATTCCCTTGGCTATCATACAGCTTTTAAAGTGCTTTTTATCGATATCTACAAGCGCATAATCACTGCCTATTTCACCATCTGCTATATGGATGGGCAGCTGTGTAAAGCCATGCTCTATTGCCAAGGCCCTATGGCTTTCCTCTGTGGTTCTTTGACCTCTGTATAGGACATTAGTTTCGATATATTCACTTTCTATGTTACTATCCTTCAGATGCTGTATCAGGCCTACAAAATTCTGAGGTTGAATAAAGGTCTTATTTCCCTTCTCCCCAAAATGTACCTTGAGCGGAATAAAGGCCTCCAGCTGAAGTCCCTCCCCCTTAACCAGCTGCTTAAACAGCTCCTCAGCTGCGCTATTTATTTCTTCTCTATTATCGTAAGAATCAATTGCCTTAAAATAAACACGATTCATTCAAAATCCTCCCATTTGCCCAAAGCCACTGCAGAGCTCATATAGCCTATTATAATATAAATCCATATACTAAACAAATATGACAGGCCCTTTGCTATATAATGCTTAATCATTTTATCGCAGCTAGACTCCCATGGAAAGTTAGCTTGACACCGACTCTTTTCTATGATATTATTTACGGAAAGCAAGCTTTCCGTAGTTTGATATTGAACGGCTAAGTAGCAAACAGTTTGACATCAATACATAACAGCAATATCAGGTACTATAACATGTTCATTGCAGAAAATATATATCTATGAGGAGGAAAAGAAATGAAAAAAAAGGCTGCTTATTATGTTGTTATGCTAATCTTTGGCATTTGTTGTATCGTTGCAAGCTTCTTTTTTAACAATGAGGAAGTAAAGCCTATAGCAGGTATCTTAATTGGTCTGGGCTCGGGTTTTATTGGGTTAAGCATATCAAATTTGGTGATGAAGCATATAGAACGTAAGGATCCACAGCTTGCAATCCATGCTCAAATTGATTATTACGATGAACGGAATACCATAATACGTAATCGAGCAAAGGCCAAAGCTGGAGACATTACACAATGGCTGATTATGGCCATCGTTTATATTACTATTTTTATATCAGCTCCTTTATGGGCTACATTGGCTGTTGTGGTAGTTTTCCTAATCTACAATTTCATAGGTCTTTATCTTATAAGCAAATATCAAAAAGAAATGTGATGGTTTACTCCATTACTGTAGGGAGGCAGATAAATGTTGAATTTTTTTCGTGAAAACCTAAGTAGTAATCGTTTGAAGCAACGTGTTCTTTTTTCAATTCTGTTATATTTTACATTGTTTTTTGGCGTAGTGGTTATAAGCTATTTTTTTCTTCCAGAGGGGTTACTGAAAAGCAAAAACCCATTGCAAAATTGGGAAACCTCAAGCAATTCTTTCTTTCTCACACTGCAAATTTTCTTTTATAATATGCTTTCTGTATTAGTTATCTTTTTAGGCAGTCTTTTCGGCCAAAAGAAGGAATCGGAGACCAACTATATTTCTATTGGATATCTGGCCCTTTTTACTCAGTTTTGCATCAACGGAGTCGTATTGGGAACCTGGTCCTTTTCAATGGCAGGGGAAGCTGTTCCTTTGCTTGACCGAATTGTACACACCTTCGATCTTACCCGTAGGGCAGGGCTTTGGGAGATGCTGGGACAATTGCTTATCACCTGTGCAGTCGCCCACATCGCCACAATATTGACCAACGGTAAAACAACTGTAACACGAAAAATCAGAGAAATAAATCTGTCAACAGCAGAAAAGCTTGTGCTTATGACAGGTTTTTCACTGATGTTAATAGGGGCAATTGTTGAGAGCCTTGCAATAAACGTTTTGTAGCCCCTCACCCATTCTATTTTTATATCAGATGGGGAATAGTTATCCTCATCGCTTAGGCCTTCAGAACTGAGAAAGTAATGACATGCTTTATAACGTAAAAACATCAGCCCAGTAGGCTGATGTCCCGTAATTATTATCCCTTTATTATTTCGTCTGCGACCTCCTCCATAGATTTGCATTTATCCATGCTTCGACGTCGCAAAATCATGTAGGCCTCATTTTCTGTTACTTTAAGCTTATCCATTAAAATACCCTTGGCCTTATCTACCTTTTTTCTGCCCTCAAGGGAGCTCTCCAGCTTCTCAATCTTTTTAGATAGGGAGCTTATCTTTTTTGAATTAAATATTGAAAACTCCACCATTTGATAAAGCTGCTCCTGATTTATGGGCTTTAGCAAATAAGCATATATATTCATCTGCTTCAGCATTTCATTATTTATCTTATTTACACTATTTGTTATGAATAGTACCGTAGAGAGCCTATCCTCCTCAATTATTCTGGCAACCTCGTGGGCATTGCAGCCCCAAAGATCAATATCCATTATTATTAAGTCAGGATTTATACTCCGGGCAATCCTGATGGTCCCCGCACCATCAGTAGCTTGATATAGCTTGTAGCCCCGCTTCATCAGCAAACTATATATGTGCTTTCTAGAGGTTTCACCGCTGTCAGCAACTAAAACACTATAATTATTCATAACATCACTCCAATAGGAAGGCTATACAATTATTAAAACTTCTTTAGATATCTGTCTATTTCCCATTGGGATACATATCTTGAGTATTCATTCCACTCATATAGTGCTGCATCAGCAAATTTTTCATATATGTGCTGCCCTAGGGCCTCTTTAACTACCTCGTCCTGTAAGAAGCATTGAACCGCCTCATGAAGGTTGACGGGAAGACCCTCTATACCTCTTTCCGTCATTTCCTCCTTATCCATATGGTATAGATTACTGGAGACCTGAGGTGGGGGCTCTATGGCATTCTTAATCCCCACTAGACCTGCCTTCAGTATAGTGGCTAGGGCAAGGTATGGATTTGCAGTTGGGTCCGGATTTCTAAGTTCTATTCTCGTTGAATTCCCCCGTTTTGCAGGTACCCTAATCAACGGACTACGGTTGCTGGCGGACCAGGCAATAAGCACCGGAGCCTCATAGCCGGGAACCAGACGCTTATAGGAGTTAACAGTCGGATTTGTAATGGCTGTAAAACCCTTTGCGTGCTTCAATACTCCAGCTAGAAAGTGATAGGCTACCTTGGAAAGCTTTAGTTCATCTGACTCATCATAGAAGGCATTGACTCCCTCCAGAGTTTGTAAGGACATATTGATATGCATACCAGAGCCGTTTATGCCAATTTTGGGCTTAGGCATAAATGTAGCGTGTAGACCATGCCGCTGTGCTATTGTCCGAACCACAGTTTTAAAGGTCATAATATTGTCCGCCGTTGCTAAGGCATCTGCATATTTAAAGTCAATTTCATGCTGTCCCGGAGCCACCTCATGGTGGGATGCTTCAATTTCAAAGCCCATTTGCTTCAGAACCAGTGTCATGTCCTTTCTTGCATTTCCTCCCAAATCGGCAGGTGCAAGATCGAAATATCCAGCATTGTCATGGGTCTTTAAGGAGGGCTCCCCGGCCTCATCGGTATGGAATAGGAAAAATTCGCATTCCGGTCCGACATTCAGTATATAGCCTAATTCACGAGCCTCCTTAAGCACCATTTTTAGTGCATTCCTCGGGCAGCCTATAAAGGCTGTACCACTGGAATCATAAACATCACATATTATTCTTGCCTCCTTCGGATTACTAGTCCAAGGCAATACTGCAAAGGTGGACAAATCGGGAGCTAAATACATATCAGATTCTTCAATCCTAACAAAACCATCAACAGAAGAGCCATCAAACATTATTTCGTTATCTAAGGCCTTTGGCAATTGCTCAATTGTTATCGAGACATTCTTCATAACCCCTAGTATATCTGTAAACTGCAGGTGAATAAATTCAACCTCCAGCTCCCTGGCCTTCTCAAATAATAACTCCTTGCTATTCATGCCATTTCCTCCTTATTTAATGCTTTGTCGAGGGCATAATGCGATATCTGTATTTTGTATACTTTTCTTATTCTGAAAATTCTATACAATTTTTGCTCCCTTGTCAATAGTCCACCAAAAATTTTATCTCAACTTTATTAACTTTATCTACTTTTTCTAAACATTATCTAAAGCGTATTATCCAGAGCCTTCTTTCCTTCATCACCTGTTCTTATTCTTATAACGTTGGCGATATCATATACAAATATTTTTCCGTCTCCTATTTCTCCAGTATATAGCACCCTTTTAGCGGCCTCTATTACTGCCTCCACAGGCACCTCTGATATCACGGTTTCTACCTTGACCTTTGGCACCAGCTCAGGCGTATAGGATATACCTCTATAATTGTTTGTGCTGCCCTTCTGAACACCACAGCCCACAACGTGGGTAACCGTCATCCCCAACACGCCGATCTCATTTAATGCTGCCTTCAGCTCCTCAAACTTTTTAGGTCTAGTTATTATTTCAACCTTAGTTATTTTTTCCATAATATTCCTCCTCTCGATCGATTTATATACTACTGGATTTGCTCCGAGGTCATATAGTTAATTTTAGGCTCGAAGTCGGCATAGCTTTCAGTTCCATGCTCCCACTTGTCTAAGCCTTCCTCTTCCTCTTCCTTACTTACCCTTAGTCCTACAGTTCCTTTCAATACTTTAAATAGACAGAAGGTGGTTCCAAGGGTCCATAGGGCTATAGCACCAACCCCCACCAACTGTACCAATAATAAATCTACTCCTCCACCATATAATAGTCCACCATCAACAGAAAATATACCTACTAAAATGGTACCTAATGCACCACAGACACCATGAACGCTGATTGCACCAACAGGATCGTCAATTTTAATAATGGTATCAATTATTTCGATTGCAAATACGATTACAATACCTGCTATTAATCCAATCAATACAGAGCCTGCTGGAGATACCACATCTGTGCCTGCCGTAACAGCCACTAGGCCACCTAAAGCACCATTTAAGGTTATACTTACATCCGGCTTGCCATATCTAAACCAAGAAACCGTCATAGATGCTACAGCCCCCATCGCTGCAGAAAGGTTGGTGGTAACAAATATATGAGAAATTGCTGCAGGGTCTCCAGCTCCCAATGTTGATCCAGGGTTAAAGCCAAACCAGCCGAACCATAATATAAATACGCCTAAGGCTCCCAGTGTTAAGCTGTGGCCCTTTATTACCTTCGCCTTGCCATCCTTAGTATATTTTCCTATCCTAGGTCCTATTATCCAGGCCCCCATCAAAGCAGCCCAGCCTCCCAAGGAATGAACTACAGTTGAACCAGCAAAATCGTGGAAGCCTAGCTCTGATAAAAAGCCTCCGCCCCATACCCAGTGGCCTGCAATAGGATAAATCACTGCTGATATCACAAAGCTATAAATCAAATAGGATATAAATTTTGTCCTCTCTGCCATGGCACCTGAAACTATTGTGGCGGCAGTAGCACAGAATACCGTTTGAAAAATCAAGAAGGCTGCTAGTGGTATGTTTAAGCCTAAATGCTCCATTGTCCCTGTAGAAAATAGCTCCACAGAGCCTATAAAGCCTCCTATACTGGGACCAAACATAATGGTAAAGCCCACCACCCAATAAATCAAAGAGCCAACTGCGAAGTCCATAAGGTTTTTCATTATAATATTTCCCGCATTTTTCGCTCTTGTAAATCCTGTTTCCACCATTGCAAACCCCGCCTGCATAAAGAATACAAAAGCGGTTGCAACCAATACCCATACCGTGTCCAATGCTACTGAATTATTCATATTACTCTCCTCCTCATTTTTTTATGCTTAAAATTGATGTAGAAACCAGCCGGATAAATTAAATAATTGCAGATATCCAAAAGTATATTTTGCTGGTTCTTTTTTGTTGTTCCATGCTAAGGCCATTAGTTCAGCCTAATTTTGAACAATAAAAAAGCGCCAACAAATAAAAGGAATTTTCCTTCTACTTGTAGACGCCATTGCCTACATCTTTTTATTAATAAATAATAGTATATTACAAAATTGAAATATCCGCAAGCTATTTTTTCAAATTTTCTGAATAAATATTCGTATTTGTTTAATTACACGATCTTATCCAATAGTCTTTCATAGGCCGGAGAACAGATTTTGAAGAACTTATTTTGGTAAAGGCTCCAATTCTCCAATATGACAGCTGCCTTAGGACTTCTTGTATAATTATAGTGCTTTGTAAGCAATTCCTTCACCTCTGCGATATCCCTTGCCTTACTAAGGACCTCTACATTGACAAGCTCTTTATTTAATTTTCCCTCAAGCTCTCTCGTCTCCTCCAGTACATAAGCGATGCCTCCGCTCATACCTGCACCAAAGTTTTTACCTATGGCTCCCAGAATCACAACAGTACCTCCCGTCATGTACTCGCAGCCATGGTCGCCTACACCCTCTACTACAGCCGAAGCGCCGCTGTTTCTGACGCAAAACCGCTGACCTACTCTGCCTTGAATATATACCTCACCGGCGGTGGCACCATAGAGTATCGTGTTCCCTGCTATAATATTTTCACTGGGGTTAAAGACTGCTGCCTTAGGTGGCACCAATACAATTTTACCGCCTGAAAGCCCCTTACCCAAGTAATCATTTGAGTCTCCCTCAAGGTACATGGAGAGGCCTCCTGCCGCAAAGGCACCAAAGCTTTGACCTGCTGAGCCCTGGAGATATACCTCTATGGTATCCTCCGGCAAGCCTTGTTCTCCATAACGCAGGGCAATCTCACCGCTAAGCATGGCGCCAAAGGAACGGTCTGTATTTTTAATATTTAAATAATGCTGAACAGCTTCACCCTTTTCCAGTGCGTGTGAAGATTCTCTGATTAGTCTCCTGTCCAATACATCCTCTATCATATGATCCTGAGGATAGCTGTATTTACCGATAACCCTAGAGGGCAGCTCAGGCTTATACAATATTGAGGCAAAATCACAATTCTTCAGCTTGCTGTTATCAACCTCTCCCCCCTCTAAAAGCTCCACTTTGCCAATCATTTCATCAATTTTTCTGAAGCCCAGCTCCGACATTATTATTCTCGCCTCTTCTGCAACAAAGTTCAAATAGTTTATAAGGGCCTCAGGGCTGCCATTAAATCTTTTCCTTAATCCCTGATCCTGCGTTGCTATTCCAACGGGGCATCTGTTCAAATGACATTGTCTGCACATCTTACAGCCTATGGCTATAAGGGCTGCAGAGGCAAAGCCATAGATCTCTGCCCCTAAAAGAGCTGCGATAACTATATCTCGACCAGTTAGTAGCTTGCCATCCACCTGTAGGGTTACCCTGCTCCTAAGATCGTTTAAGAGAAGGGTCTGCTGAGCCTCCGCCAAGCCAATCTCCCAGGGAAGACCAACGTATTTCATAGAGCTAATTGGGGATGCACCTGTACCACCATCGTGGCCGCTTATTAGGATGGTGTCGGCATGGGCCTTAACAACTCCCGCTGCAACAGTGCCTACCCCCAGCTGTGCCACTAGCTTTACACCTATTTTCGCCTTGGGATTTACATTTTTAAGGTCAAAAACCAGCTGCGAAAGGTCCTCAATAGAATAAATATCATGATGTGGCGGTGGCGAGATTAAATCTATTTCCGGAGCCGAGTGTCTTACTCTGGCAATCTCAGGGGTTACCTTGTTCCCCGGCAAGTGTCCTCCCTCTCCGGGCTTAGCCCCCTGTGCAATTTTTATCTCTATCTCATCACAATTGACTAAATAGTTGGCGGTAACGCCGAACCTGCCGGATGCCACCTGCTTTACAGCACTCCTTGGGCTATCTCCTGTCGTTTTGATAAATCTGTTGGGGTCTTCGCCTCCCTCACCACAATTACTTGCCCCACCGATTCTGTTCATTGCAATTGCCAGTGCCTCATGGGCCTCGGCACTTATTGAACCAAAGGACATAGCGGATATCCTGAAACGTTTGATGATATCCTCTGCAGCCTCCACCTCTTCTAGGGGTATGGGGTTACCTTTCCTCAGCCTCAGCATGCCTCTAATGGTGGCTCTGGTCTCATTTTGTTGATTAATCTCCTGTGCAAAGGCAGTGTACTTTTCTAAGTCACCATCTTTGCTGGCCTTCTGCAGCTTCTGCACCGCCGCCGGATTGAATATATGATATTCGCCACCACTGTTCCAGCTAATCTCTCCGCCAACCTCCAGCTTCAGGAATTGATGGTAAGCAGCAATGTGCCTTATCAGTACCTCACTGGCGATTTCCTCAAGTCCTATGCCGGATAACACATTAGGGGTACCGGTAAAGTATTCATCGATAACATCAGAATCCATCCCGATTGCCTCAAAAATTTGAGCGCCACAGTAGCTCTGAAGGGTCGATATACCCATTCTGGAAATTATCTTTAAAAGACCTGAGGCAATTGTTTCTACATAATTCTGATAGGCTTCCTTCAGGCTGGAGACCTTTGTTACATGCTTTTTCCTGTCGTACATGCCTGCTATTGATTCAAAGGCCATGTAGGGATTAACAGCCTTTGCACCATAGCCCACCAGTAGCGCTAAATGCATAACATCTCTAGCATCCCCTGCCTCAACAACCAGGTCAACAGCAGTTCTTAGCCGGTTTTTAACCAGATGCTGGTGAACGGCGCTTAAGGCCAACAAACTAGGAATTGGCGCATTGTACATATCTACGCTTCTATCGCTTAATATGATGATGTTATAGCCCAGCTTTATACTTTCCTCGGCCCGCTTGCATAAATAGCCAAGGGCCTCCTTTACGCCATTTTCCGAATGATCCGATTGAAATACCATTGGAATGGATATAGCCTTAAAATCATCATTATATAGATTTTTCATATCCTCCAGCTGATGATTGTATAATATTGGATGCTCCAGCATGATATATTTATTTTCCCTCTCTATTTCAATCTCATCCAGAAGTCTTCCATGGCTTCCGATAAATTGTATTAGAGACATTATCGACTCCTCTCTTATAGGGTCGATGGGCGGGTTTGTAACCTGTGCAAATTTCTGCTTAAAATAATTAAATAATAGCTGTGGCCTCCGTGACAGCACAGCCAAAGGAATATCTATCCCCATAGAACCGATAGGCTCCTTAGCGTTGTCTGCCATGTAGGCAATTACCCTTTCCAGCTCCTCTTCAGTATAGCCGAAGATCAGCTGCTTTTGATAAAGTCCTTCGGGGTTTATCCGTCTTTGCTCTCTGGCTGTTTCAATGTCCGCAAGAGTAATTCTATTTCTTTCCACCCACTGAGCAAAGGGCTTCCTTTTTATTGCCCTATCCTTCAGTTCTGTATCAGAAATGATTCTCCCCTCTTTAGTATCTACCATCAGAAGCTTTCCCGGCTTGAGATTACCCTTTTCTGCGATATCCTCCGGTGCAATGTCTACTACACCGATTTCCGATGCCATAATAATAAGTCCATCCTTGGTAATAACGTATCTCGCCGGTCTCAGACCGTTTCTGTCTACGGTTACACCAATTTTTTCTCCATCGGTAAAGGCTATAGTAGCAGGACCGTCCCAGGGCTCCATAACCCTTGCATGATATTCATAAAAGCCTCTTTTTTCTTCATCCATCTCCGTATCCCGTTGCCATGCCTCAGGAATAAGCATCATCATCACGTTTTCCACGGAATGGTTGTTTACTGTAAATAGCTCGAAAGCATTGTCAAAGGAAGCTGAATCACTGCCTCCAGCCTCAATGATCGGCAATATCTTTTCGAAATCCTCCCCGAATACCGCCGAACGCATAACCCCTTCTCTCGCCCTCATCCAGTTGATATTTCCCCTTATTGTGTTTATTTCACCGTTATGGGCTACATATCTGAAGGGCTGGGCCAGCTTCCAGGAGGGAAAGGTGTTGGTGCTGTATCTCTCATGCACCAAAGCTATGGCAGTTTCAACCCTTTTATCCTGCAGATCCAGATAGAACTCCTCCAGCATATAGCCAAAAATTTGCCCCTTATATATGATGGTCTTGTTGGATAAGGAGCAAAAATAAAAGCTTTCCGTATATGGCTTTTTGCCTTCATTAATTATACCTTGTACCCTTTTCCTTACCACCAATAGCTTGCGATTAAAGTCCGCCTCCGATTGCTCTCCTCTTTCAATAAAAATTTGAATGACCACTGGACGAGTAGCTCTTGCAGACTCTCCGCAGGCATAGGGATTGACCGGAACCTCACGCCATCCCAGTAGCGTTTGATTTTCTTCCCTCAAGACTCTTTCTACAAGTCCCTCGCAGTAATTTCTGGCATTTGGCTGTCTCGGTAAAAAAATCATTCCCACGGCATAATCCCCAGCCTCAGGTAATCTAATTCCCAGCTTAAGGGCCTCATCCCTTAAAAACGCGTGTGGTATTTGCAACAAAACACCCGAGCCGTCACCTGTGCTGGCATCTGCCCCCACTGCGCCACGATGCTTTAGACTTTTTAATATCTGCAGCCCCTGTGTTAATATGCTGTTGCATTTACTTCCATTGATATTGGCTATAAACCCCACACCACAGCTATCCTTTTCCATCTCTGGATTATACAGCCCCTGCTGGTAAGGCAAGTCAAGTCTTTCCATATTTCACTCCCCCAGTTGTGCAATAAATTTATTTGAATTTTCATTTTTTTGAAAATTCTGTGAAATAAATTTTATCATATTTATTCAATGTATGCAATAGTTTTTATTGGATATTCCTAAGAGAAACCTCGATAAATTAAGTGTTTTTCAAGAAAACGTTTTCAGAGAAGCTATATCCTGCACACTAACGAAGTGACTTTTTCTGTATTTTTATTCATTGCCAATACACTATAAAGAAGGAAATTTTGTATATAATTGCAAAAATATACCCTTAAGGTATCTTTTTAATGCTTTGCTATATTTTACTATTAAACAGTTCCTTGGCTTCTATAAGGGGGTGATGGTATCGTGTCCGCCCCTTAGTCCCCTTCTTGTACTGTATGGACTTTTGAGGACACCATTGCATACAGGCCAAGCAGAGTTCGCATTTATTGCTCCAGCTAGGCTTCTTTTCCTTCATATTTATATTATCCGACGGACAGACTCTCTCACATATGCCACAGTTGTTGCACCTAGCGTCGGTCCAAAAGCCAGAAGCCTTCTCATATGGCTTAAAGGCCTTATACAAGCTGCCGCCGAAAAATCTCTTTATAGGCCCTTCATCCGCTAGAGCGCTTGGTGTTTGATTGTTTACATTCTCAGCAATTTCTCTGATTTTTTCCTCCTGAAGCTTAAAATATTGCTGCTGCTTTTCCAGTGACGGTGGCGAATACAGCAGCTGATAATTGTCAGGCATCTTAATCTTATAGCTACTGGAAAGAACAATTCCCTTAGCCTCTAAAATATCCTGCAGCTGCTTTAATGCCGCTCCAACGGAGCCTCCACAGGTGGCTACAGCAAATACATAACAGCCAAGACCGATATCCAAGCCCTCTACAAATTCCTTTACCATTTTAGGCAGACCATAGTAATATACAGGAAAGACGATACCTATAGTATCATGGTTGGCTGATGCCCCTTCAGCCAGGCTATTTACCTCAATTCGTTTAACCACAACATCACCTATTGTAGCCGCTAAATCCTTTGCTACCTTAAGAGAATTGCCTGTGCCGCTGAAATAATATATCCCTTTACTCATAAAATTCCCCCGAATATAATGGATAATCCATTTTCATTATGTTTCTCTTCCATTATAATATAATTGCACTCATCAGTTGAATATTTTATAGTTTTTTAATACTTTTTAGGGCTGAAGAAGATCCCTCAGCTGCATCAGCTCTTCTGCAGTCAGATTTCTCCACTGCCCAAGCCTTAGTCCCCCCAGCCGAATATTCATAATCCTTATTCTTTTAAGTGTAACCACCCTGTAATCGAAGGCCTGACACATTCTTCTGATCTGACGGTTTAGCCCCTGTGTCAATATAATATTGAAGCTCCTGTCATTTAGCTTAGTTATTTTGCAGGGCTTGGTTTTTGTTTCTAATATATGCACGCCTGCAGCCATACCCTTTAAAAACTCAGGTGTTATAGGCTTGTTCACCGTTACTATGTATTCCTTTTCATGATTGTTTTCTGCTCTTAATATCTTGTTTACAATATCTCCGTCATTGGTTAGCAGTATCAAGCCCTCGGAGTCCTTATCCAGCCTTCCTATGGGAAATATCCGCTTTGGGTGCTTTACAAAATCAATAATGTTATCCTTAATATGGCCTTCTGTGGTGCTGGTGATGCCTACCGGCTTATTGAGAGCTATATATACCAGCTCAGGCCTTACACCTATTTCCCCACCGTCTAACCTAACAATATCCCCATCTGCAACATTACTCCCCAGCTCAGCAATAATACCATTGATAGTTACCCGCTTAGCGGTTATCATGCCATCAGCCTCCCGTCTGGAGCAAATCCCGGTTTCGCTTATATATTTATTCAGTCTCATATATACACTTCCTTATATTCAGCTATCCTTTTACTTACTTGAGGAAATTGCTAGTACCATAAAAGCCCACACATATTCTAGTTTAACAAAGTTAAAGGTTGATCGTGTATGCCTAGGGCTAATAGCATTTAAAAATTATACAAATTAGCCTATGGGGCACTAAGCAGGAAACCTTTGACTTTGTATAAACATACTATTCATGTTAATTATGCAATTTCCTCACTTAAATATTTTATCCCTTAGCATGGATAAAATTCAAGCTCTATTTCCGGGAAATTGCAGCTTTATTTATTCTTTATCCCTCAGTTATCCATCCTATTGAAAAATAGGACAAAAAAACCTCCTGAGGTTAATCAGGAGGCCTAATAATAATATTAATTACTTAATCCACTCGAAAGCTTTGTTTCCAGCTTCTACGATACCTTTTTTCCAGTTAGTAGCACCGGAGATAGTATCAAGCTTAGTTGTATCTTTTGTTTCGAAAAGAGTAGTCATCATTTCGTTGTATACAGCTATTTGATCAAGATTTGGGAAAGTTTCTGCAACTCTCTCAGCCCATCTTGTGATGTAAGCTGGGTTATCAATCTTTGGAAGAGCTGTACTGTTTTGGTATTCCTTGTAGCCCATAGCTACGATTTCACCATCAGCATCAGCTTCAACGATCATTTGAGCCTTGTAGCAGCTAGCAGCTGTACTCTTAGCTCTGAAGAAATAGGTAGTTTCAGCAGCAGATTTAACTACGATGTCCTTACCTAATTCTTGGATATTGGTTTTCCAGCTAGTTGCGCCAGAGATTGCATCTACAGCGTCAAAGCTGTTGTTCTCAATTACAGCAGCTTCCATAGCCGCTAAAGCTTCTAATGGCTTTGCTTCTGGATAAGAAGTAGTCCATCTTCCGATATAGTCAGGGTTGTTTCTCTTGCTTAAGAAATTCTTATCTATTTCGTGGTACTTAACCTTAGTAATAGCGCCATCTTCGATAACAGCCATTAATAAAGGTGTATATCCTCTTGAATCAGTTGTACCCTTAACATAGTATAAACCATCAACTGCAGTATACTCAGCTTCTTCAGTTCTTGAAGCATGATCTAATGCACCAGCAGCTAAATCAACAAAGTTTTCATACCAGCCAGTTGCGCCTGTAACAACATCAACTAAGCTAGGATCTTGCATCTTAATTAAGTTAGCTTTTAATTGCTCTAAGATAGCCTCTGGTACTACGTCATAAGTAGAAGCCCATCTAGTAGTGTAGGCAGTACCTACTTTTCCTACGCCTTCTGCATTAATTTCATCATATGCAACAGATGTAATTACTCCTGCAGCAACAGTCATATTTAATACAGGCGTATATCCTCTTTCATCAGTTAAACCAACAACCTCGTATTTACCATCTCTGTAACCATTGGTGCCAGCAGGATTTAATTGGTCAAACTTAGCCTTTGCTAAAGCCTTTGTTGATAATTCAACGATTTTAGAATGTGTTGAAGTAGCACCTGTTGTAACATCAACTGCACTTGGTGCTTGCTTTTCAACTAATTCAGCTAAAGCTTTGTCTCTAAGCGCATCTGGATCTACATCTGGGTATCTTGATTTCCAGTTAGCTGTGTATTTTCCATCAGCAAACTTTAATTCGCCTGTATTGATGTTTTGCTCATCAAATTTAGCAGCTGTAACCTTTCCATCAGCAACAGTCACTGTCATAACTGCAGCATAGCCTCTTGAATCTGCAGATGACCAAACTGTGTATGCGCCATCCTTAGCAACAGCAGCAGCAGTAAACAGATAAACAATATCATTCATTTTGTTTTCGTAGTAGTAAAGACCTAGTGCAGCAGCTACATCCTTTGCAGGTGCATAAGCCACCTCACCATAAACTACTTCGCTTGCTAATTTTACTTCTGCTGCACTTACCTTCTCAGCAATCGCTTTCACTGGAAGATAAGTTACACCCTTGATTGATAACGGTGTAGGATCTAATACCTCTGCAGCAGCACCGTCAATTACAACTCTTCCATTTGGATGTACTGGCAGTGCCACTTCTTCAGCCGCTGCTGCAAATAAACCAAGTGACATTGGAAGTGCTAAAGCAACAACTAATAATAATGCCATTAATTTTTTCATAATTTGCCTTTCCTCCTCTTACCTTTTTTTAAAATAAACAACAAATAGTTTTGTTGTTAATTTAACGTTATTTGGGGTTAAATTTACAACCGTTTTCATTGTAAATTATTTAACACTTAAAGAAATAATTCAACGTAGTTTTATATTTTCCTGCTTAAATATTAAAAAAGTATTAAGATAAATAATAATTTTCCATTACTATATTTTACTATTTAAGCACATTCGGATTTTTCAGGAAAATACAAGCTACAGAAAAAATTTCTTTTGTCCTGGCACCTTCTTGTATAAATATGTAGCCATGGATATTTCTTGTACTATTTCTTTAACACTTTCTATTTTACATATATATTGTATACATTTCAATATTTTTATTTTTGAATTAATACGTATTATTTGGTAATAATTTTTTATCACTCACCTTCCTTTACAATTTTAAGGGCAATTGGTATAATATATTGGAATTGATAAAAGGAGTGTTTAACATGACATATAAGGATAAAAAAACCTGCAAACTGCTGACAGTCATAATTTCATTAGTGATAATTTTAACTGCCTGCACCCCTAAGAGCACTGAGCAGATGATAGTTGAACAGGATGATTTTGTTTTAGGCACTGTTGGTAAGATCAGAATATATGCCGATGATGAAAAAGCGGGAAATTCGGCCATCGAAAAGGCTTATGCTAGGATAGTAGCTATAGAGAATACTATGAGCACCTCCATAGAAGGCAGCGATGTTTATAATATAAATAAAAATGCAGGCAATGCCGCTGTAGAGGTTAAGGAAGAGACAATGTCCGTTATTAAAAAGGCTATTGACTACAAGGAACTGACTAATGATGTGTTTAATATCGCCATTGGAAGACTTATTGAACTTTGGGGCATAGGCAAGGATTGGCAAAAGGTTCCTAACGAAGAGGAAATACAGGATGCAAAGAATCATATAGATATTACTCAGGTTGAATTAAGCGGTAATAATGTAATGCTTAAGGACCCCGATATGCTGATTGATCTTGGCGGCATTGCTAAGGGCTATGCAGTTGACGAGGCTGCTAGAGTTCTTAGGGAAAACGGAATAACCAGCGGCTTTGTAAACATGGGTGGCGACGTATATGCCCTCGGCAGCAAGCCCGACGGTACCCCTTGGAATGTTGGCATTCAGGATCCAGAAATAGGTTCTGGAGATGTCATTGCCAAGGTCGGCTTAATTGACGAATCCATCGTAACCTCTGGAGATTACGAAAGATATTTTATAGAAGATGGTGTTCACTACCACCATATTATAGACCCCGAAACTGGATCCCCCACCAGAAATGAACTGGTAAGCGTCACTATATTATCCCAAAAATCCGTAGATGGCGATGTTCTTTCAACAGCGGTCTTTGTTATGGGCCTTGAGGAGGGCTTGAGCTTTATCGAAGGGCTGGAGGATATTGAAGCAGTTCTTATAACCAAGGATAAAAAAATGTACGCAACCTCAGGAGCAATTGATAGAGTAGAAGTTCTGAACCCTGAGTTTCAGTTACAAAAATAGATAAAGGAAGCCAACTGGCTTCCTTTTTTTAATGTATTAATGCGTTTAAATTTACTATACACGAGGGCTTTTAAGGGGGGGTTACCCATATTACAATAAAGAGGGTTCATTTATACATACTACGCCAATAAAAGCTCTCCAATTGCAGCTACAGTCTGGATTATCCTTGTGGTCTCCTCCCCTTCAGGGGCAAATTTGACTCTAATAGGTATTTGGAATTGATTCATACCTGTGGATTTTATCATAAAGGAGCTGTCCACTACCGTCATGCCTGCCGCCTTCAGATAGTCATAGACTACCTCTATACCCTCTCCGCTCCATCCGTATGAGCCGAAGGGAACCGCCAGCTTGCCTTCAGTATTCATTGCCACGAGCTCCTTTAGTATCTCCTCCATATTTCCCACCATATCGCCATATCTTGTCGATGTGCCAAAGAAGATAACGTCTGCGTCCATTATGGCCTCTTTAATATCCTCTACATCTGCATTTTTGGTGTTAATAATCCTATGCTCAATTACCTTTTCCTCCAATGCCTCACCAATGAGCTTAGCAATTTTTGTAGTATTACCCGTCATTGTACTAAACAGAATCAGAGCTTTCTTTTCATCTCCCTTAGGTAGACTCATCTCATCATAGGCCTCAATAAAGGAGGCAGCATTGCTTCTCAATATATAGCCATGGGATGGTGCAATCATATTGATATCAAGATTTTTGATTTTTGCCAGCATATCCTGAACATATGGTCTATGGGGATGCATGATCAGCTGATAGTATACCTTGAAGTCCTCTAAATAATCCTCTATTGCTAAATCATTAAATATTTCCTTTACTGCAATATGAGTGCTGAATTGATCGCAGGGATAGAGAATTTTATCCTCGACACAATAGGTAATCATTGTCTCCTCTGTATGGAGATAGGGTGTCTCAAAGAACTTTAGTGTTTTTCCACCTATATCAAGGGTGTCTCCATCCTCAATGATTAAGAATTGCCTATTGTGGAGCTTAAACATCTGCTTCAGCTCCTGCGCTCCCAGCTCTGTTGCTACAATAACAGCATTGGGTGCCTTTGCTGCCAATGCCGGCAGAGCCCCGGCATGATCCGGCTCTACATGGTTAATAACGATATATTGTATTTTCTTGAGATCAATTATCCCGCTTAGATTTTCTACATATTGTCTGCCAAACTCGATGTCTACTGTATCAATAATCGTCGGCTTCTCCGTCATAAGCAAGTAGCTATTATAGGTGGTGCCCTTTTCTAAAATCAATCTGTGAAAGGGGACCCTTCTGTCGTCCACATAACCAATCCAAAAGCTTTTATCCGCGATTTCAATCTTCTTATTCATTTTAGTTCCTCCTCATAATTATATCTATGGTTTAATTATAAGGAGAATAATTCCAAAAAACTGTGATTGAAATCAAATAGTTTCAACATTGGCATTAATCTTATATATAACATCCTTACGTTCTACAATTATGGTGGTCTTTTCCACCAGCTCTTGGTCGGATTTAATGCTCTCCAAAAGCTCTCTGGCAGGATTGATAGCTATAGGATTTCCCACAAGCTTAAGCATTGCAAGATCTCCGGTGGTGTCTCCGTAGGCATAGCTATTGGGTAAATCTATGTCGTATGCCTCCACGAACTCCAGTATCGCCTCATGCTTATTTTCAGAGTCCCACATCTTTGCTATTTCTCCTGTAAAGCAATCCTTGTCATCCACATGAAAAATAGTTCCCCTAAAATCGGTTGCCTTATATTTTTCTGCCATTTTTGATACCAAATAATCAGGGCTTCCAGAAATAAAGAATACCATATGCTCCTGCTGCTGGTGCCATCTTATCCTGTCCCTGGTAAACCTGTAGACTCTATCACCCTTCAAGTTAATAACCTGATTTGATATGAACTCCATATCCTTTTTATTTAAGCCCGTCATTGAGCTTAAATATATAGTTGCTACCTCCTCCAGATAATCAATATAGTTACCTCTACGCTTATCCCAGTTGTAATAGGCCTTCTTAGCAATATTGTGCCATACAGAAGGATCTATGATTTCATATTTTAAAAGCTTTTTAAAATGCTCCACCATAAGTGAATTTCTATACAAGGTACCATCTATATCTATAAAAACCCCTATTTTCTTCATATACCTTCACCCCTATTTACGTATTTATTTTAAGTAAGAAAATTGTATAAACATACCACTCATCTTTATTATGCAATTTCCTCAAGTATATAATATTATATATACACCAAAAGATATATAGAGAATCAGCTTTATTTTAAAATCTGAAAGATAAGCCCTAGAGCTTATCTTTCAGATTGTCTGGACTTCTCCTCTATTATAGCTCCTTACCGGCAACCATAGGTATCTGAAGGGGAATATCCTTTATAGTATTGTCCTGCAGGCCTTGCCTGTAGGCCTCGATTAGCTGCAGCAACGGCTTGTATTCCTCATAAAATACAATAACAGTATCTCCCTCTATGGCCTCACTCATTGCCTTCTCCAGGCAGGCCGCCTCACATAGACGGATCTCCATTTTTTCCTCCGTCAATCCCCCAAGGCTGCAGCCCTTCTTCAGAAGTTTAGCCACCTCCTCCGGTGCTCGACCTCTTCTATCCTTGTCTTCTTTTATATAGACATAGTCGAAGTGCTTGCCGGATATTTCTCCTATCTTTAATATATTGATGTCGGGTCGATCTCCCGGGACTCCAATAACACCTATCAGCCTACCCTGCTTAAGAGCCCTTAACCCCTCTAAAACAGTAATATATCCATCAATATTGTGACCATAATCGATAATCACCTTAAAGCCCTTAAGCTCAAAAATATTGAATCTTCCAGGGTTAGTAGAGGCATCTGTTTGAAACTCCGACAACGTTTCCCTTATGATGCTTATGTCTATCCCATATGAGAAGGTTGCAGAAACCGCCGCCAGACTGTTTTCAATATTATGCCTCAAACAGCCTCCAAGGGTGGCGGGTATATTCTTAATATTAATTATCGGAAGCTCCTGCGCACCGTCATAGGCGTATATGGTCTTGCTTTTTAAATATATCGCCCTGCCGCCTGCAGCAATATGCTTCACCACAATAGGGTTTTCGTGACTCTGGGAGAAATAAACGATATTGCATTTAACTCTTGCGGCAATCCTCTCTGCAAAGGCATCATCCGCATTTATAATGGCATAACCGCCTTCTTTCACAGCCTCCGCCACAAGAGCCTTAACGTCCGCCATTTCCTCCAAAGTATTGATCCCATCCAGACCTAGGTGGTCATCTCCTATATTGGTTATAACCGCTACATCTGCCAAATCGTAGCCCAAGCCCCGGTTTACAATGCCGCCTCTGGCGGTCTCCAGCACTGCAACCTCTGTTCTCTTGTCCATCAAAATCGCCCTTGCGCTTTTGGGTCCTGTGGTATCTCCCCTCACTATTTCCTCATCCTGAATAAATACGCCTCCAGTGCTGGTCATCCCCACCACCATCCCCTGCTTTCTCAATATCTTAGCAATCATTCTGGTGGTGGTGGTTTTTCCATTAGTCCCTGTTATAGAAAAAATAGGCAGCTCATAGGAGCCCTCTACAGGGAAAAGCTGTTCCACTATGGCCTTAGCCACATTTCTGCTTTTTCCCCTTGACGGATAATGATGCATTCGTATTCCAGGACAAGCGTTTACTTCTATAATTGCACCCCCGGTCTCATAAATTGACCTAGAAATGTCCCCAATAGTAAAATCCACACCGGCAACATCAAGTCCCACTGCCCTTACTGCTGAGACAGCCAGCTTGGCATTGTCAGGATGAATTTCCTCAGTTACGTCTATGGCAATTCCTCCTGTGCTTAAATTTGCATTTTCTCTGAGGAACACCACCTCCCCTAATAGAGGCACATCTTCAAGCCTTTTATTCATTTTGCTTAGATTCAATTTCATTACATCATCTATTTTGATTCTTGTTAAGGGTCTTTCATGTCCGAAACCCCTTTGAGGATTGCTGTTTTCTATTTCTATGAGCTCCTTTATAGTGCTAAAGCCATCCCCTATAACATGGGCTGCAATTCTCAAGGCAGCTGCCACCAACTTATCACCAACCACCGTAATCCGATAGTTTTTTCCCTCTATAAATTCTTCAACAATTACCCGTTCAGAGAAGCATCTTGCCAATCCGAAGGCATCCTCCACCTCACGGGCACTTCTCAGCTCAATAGATACTCCCTTTCCCTGGTTTCCATTATAGGGCTTCACAACCACAGGATATCCCAGCTTCTCCGCCACAGCTATGGCCTCTTGACTGTCGGTGACCACCTTTCCCTTAGGCACGGGTATTCCCAGACTCGAAAGTATTTCCTTAGTCTGTTGCTTATCGCTGGCTATGTCTGCAGCAATACAGCTGGTGGCATCAGTAAGGGTTGCTTGAATTTTTCTACCATACCGGCCGTAGCCCAGCTGTACAAGGCTGTTTTCCCCTAGCCGCATTACAGGTATCCTTCGTTTTTCTGCCTCGTCGACAATTGCCTGTGTACTTGGTCCAAGGCTGTGTAATCTAATCTTGTCCTCTATGCCCTTTAATCTTTCCTGCAAATCAATAGGCCTCTTATCTATTAGGCTCCTGATTATGTCATAGGCCAAGCTGCCGGCCTCTGCACCGGCGGTTTCATTAATATATGTATAAACTACACAGTAGACTGTTTCCGCTTCCAAATATCTTGCCTTACCATATCTAACCCTATAGCCCAAAAGCCCCTGAAGCTCGATAGAAATATGCTCTAGAACATGTGCCAGATAGGTTCCCCTTTGCAGCCTTTCACAAAAGCCCCCTGGCCTATCCGTGCAGCATTTATGCTGTTTTAATCCAGGCAGCAGCTCCAATAGTCCTTCGTTAAATCCTTCAATATCACAGGTGGGTATATCTACAAATTCCTCAAGGTCTACATCAACCCTAATCACAGGATAATGGCTATATATATTCCTGCCTTGATATACCCTGATATTATTAAGTTTCATTTATTAATCCTCCTTAAAACTCTCAAGTAAAATTTTTATTTACTTTCTTCCTTAATTAACGCCTTCCTATTATTGATGTTAAAGCCATAGCCCTCAGGCAAAATATGCACCTTAACATTGGTTATAGCCAGGGGCTCATCGGGATATTGCTCAGATATATTGGTGTAATCTATTTCCCTTCCATCTACAATAGTAACTACCCCAGAGCCAACAACCCTGAGCTCATCCTGTCGGTTAACTACTATGGCAGTATCCTCATCTATTCCTATGCCTAATACATATGGATTTTGAGCTACAGCCCCCAGAAGCCTACCTATTCTTCCTCTTTGGTTAAAATGCTGATCTATAATGGTTCCCTTTAATAGTCCCATCCCCGAGGCCATATTCATGGTGCTTTTCCTCGGTGCATCCTCCTCCTCACCTTCAACCACCATTATTTCGCTCATCATAGATGCTCCTGCACTGGTGCCAGCGATTATGGCCCCTCTTTCCATCTGCTTCATCAGGCTATGATGAAAATCTGTACCACCTAAAATACTGGATATTCTTAGTTGATCTCCACCTACAAAGAATATACAATCCTTGTCCTCCAGACCCTTGGCAATCTGCCTTCTATTTGCTTCCCTTCTATCTACAATATTTATCGTATCTACCTTGTCTACTCCCAAATCATAAAAGAGTCTCTTATACTCATCCCCAACCTCTAAAGGAAAATTGGTGGCGGTTGTTATTACTGAAATTCTAGAGTCATTGCCTCCCGAAAGCCTGACAACCTCCTTCAGTATTTCTTTATCGGTCTTTTTATCCTCACCACCGCCAATTACTATTAATTTTGGTGAATCTGAATTCTGCATACAAAGCTCCTTCCACTAAAACTATTTTTATTTTTACCCCTAGGCTTTGAAATATACAGTTCAATTAATTTTTAAGATCTTAGTTCGCTTTAGAGAACAATTATATCCCTAATATCATTGAGCTCCTGCCTAAATGTTTCTACATTTGCACCCCCCAGAAGCTCATTCTTAATGCGTCTCAGTGTGGCAACAGAGTCCTCCTCATCCGTTATATAGATCTTTGTGTATTGAGACTGCTGCTTTATTTCAGAATTTATCTTCTCCTTAAGCAGTGTTAAACTGGTGTGATTTTTATCGGAGATCCCGACATATACCTCTTCTCCCTTAATTACAACTACTGCATCCTCAACACCTGTAATATCATTAACCAGTTCCTGCAGCTTATCTGCACTTTCAACCTCCTCAGAATGCTTATATCCCAGATAGCCTTGGTCATCTACCGGAGGTGAAATCCTCTGTTGTGGACTTTTACAGCCATTTAAGGCTGTTATCAAAACTACAGCCAATATAATAAATGATAGCTTTTTCATATGCTTGTTCTCCCTTCATGCTTTTTCTATATTATTTGAAGATACAAGAAAAATTATAAATAAAAAAATCTCCCTTAATTAAGAGAGATTTTATTGGTAATAATTTTATTTATTTGCTTTTATTTCATCCATCACTGCCATTGCAATATTTGACGCATGGTCTGAAATTCTTTCCATGTTGCTAATAATATCCAGGAATATAACCCCCGAGCTAGGTACACATTGATGTGCATTTAATCTTCCTATATGATTTGCCCTTAGGGTCTTTTCAACGTGGTCTACCTTGCCTTCTATTTCAACCACCTTCATTGCAAGACTGCTGTCCAGATTCCTCATTGCTGTAAGAGAATCTGTGTAGGCCTTAAATACCAGTCCATACATCATTCTTAATTCCTCAATTGCAATGTCTGAAAAATGCAGATTATTATCCAGAATATATTGAGCTAGCTCAGCCAAGTTATCAGCATGGTCTCCAACCCGCTCTATGTCATTTATTGTATTAAATAGGCCGTCCACGGTCTCCCGATTTCTAGCCGATATGCTTGTATTTGAAAGCTTAACCAAGTATTTTGCCAGCTCCCGTTCCAGCTCATTTACTACCTTCTCCAGCCTAAAGGTCTCATCAATTTTTTTCTGGGATCGATGAAATACACCATCCATTGAAGACTCCAAGGATTCCCTAGCCACATTACCCATATGCAGTGTTTCCTTCACAGCACTTCCTAGAGCAATTGAAGGTGTCTCTAATATACGATCATCTAGATATTTTATTCCGATGGACTGGTCATCCTCTCCTGGAATAACCTTCTTAGCTAAATATACTAACGCTCCTGCAAATGGTAGCTGTATGAGTGTATTAGATATGTTAAAGATAGTATGTGCATTGGCGATCTGTCTTGCAACATTATCAGGATCAAGATAGGTAATTATATTATAAACCGGCTTCCTCAATATCAGCATAAATATTAATGTGCCAAAAACGTTAAAGAAAAAATGTACGGCAGCCGCTCTTTTGGCAGTGCGATTGGCCCCAATACTGGAAAGTAGTGCTGTAGTAGTTGTTCCTATATTTATACCAAATAAAATAGGCAGTCCTGAATTTATAGGGACAAGTCCCTCCATTGCCAGAGCTAACAAAATGCCTGTAGAGGCAGAGCTGCTCTGAACTGCCACAGTGATTACAAAGCCTGCAAAAATACCAAGTAATTGATGCTCACCAAAGCTGACCAACAGCTGTCTAAAGGGCTCATAGTCGCGAAGTGGCTTAAGGGCATCCCCCATATACTTCATGCCAATAAATAAAATACCAAAGCCAATACAGGCCTCTGCATACTGCTTTATTTTACGATTTTCGGTAAATAGCCAGACTCCAACCGCCAAGCCTACGATTATAGGAGCATATTTTTCAATTTTGAAGGTAATAATCTGTGCAGTTATGGTTGTCCCTATATTGGCCCCCATAATAACCCCAACTGCCTGTGTGAGCTTCATCATTCCTGCATTTACAAAGCCTACCACCATAACAGTTGTAGCACTGCTGCTCTGCACTATCATTGTTACTAAGGCCCCGACTGCTACGCCCATAAATCTATTGTTGGTAAGCATCCCTATAATAGACTTAAGTTTATCACCAGCAGCTTTTTGTAATCCATCACTCATTACATTCATTCCATATAGGAATAAGCCCAAACCGCCTACTAACCCAAAAGCTATCTCCATATAAATCCTCCCTAGATCCAAAATATGATTCTGCTATTATGTCCAAATACTATACTATAATTTATTAAGAGCTCTTACGTTAATTGTTTGTTATGTCAATGTTAATTCTATGTTAAATCTTTTAACATAGAATTAACAGAACCTTTACAATATTATTCCAGATTATATACATATCCCCTTCTCCTGTAATTTGCTATGCTATAAGGATTGAGGCTTTTTGCGCCATTACAGTAAATTTCACGCCTAAAAATTATATAGCCAGATTATAATAAAAGGGGATACACATTTTTAATAATTTGTGGTATTCTAAAAATGATATTTTTGCCAAGCATTTTATGATTAATTGAGGAGGATTACATATGGTATTTCAAAAAGTAAAGGAAATTATTGCAGAGCAATTGGGCGTAGAGGATGTAGAAGGGATTCTTAGAACTACATCATTAATGGGAGATCTGGAGGCTGATTCTCTGGATGCTGTTGAAATAATCATGGCTATTGAGGACGAGTTTGGTGTGGAAATACCGGACGAAATGGCTGAAGGCTTTAAAAACATCGGTGATATTGTTGATTATGTAGAAGCACAAAAAAAATAAAAATTGAAAACCCAATGCTGAGGTATATGCCTCAGCATTTTATCTTTTTACAGCTGCTTTCGGCAGCTGTTTTTTTTATTTACTCTCCTATTTAATTAATAAATTTCACAGGTACAAGTTCCAAATATAGGTGTTTTTCATATTTTAGAAGTGAGATAAAAATACACATATCGAATTTAAATAGGGGAGGTCTTTTTGTGGAAAACTTAGATACAAATATTTATCCAGATTGTGGCTGCAGACCAATGCCGGCTTATCCTGATATGGGTCATATGCCTGCTATGCCTATGCCATTATACCCTGATATGGGTTATATGCCCGCAATGCCGCCTATGCCTGACATGGGCCATATGCCTGCTATGCCGGATATGGGCTACATGCCATCAATGCCGGGCTGTTACCCTGCTTTACCTATTACATGTCCTTCAATGCCTGTTCCGTTACCTATGCCATCACCAATGCCAATGCCATATCCAACAATGCCTATAATTGAGGAGCCCCATCATTCAGAGTGCCATATGAAGCAAATATATTACAGCAACATGTATTTATCAGCAATGTATAAGGCAGAGGCCTACAGACATAAAATGATGTATTATTCTCATTGTGAGCATGATAAGGATCACTGCTAATAGCTACCTAACAGAACAAAGTGGCTCCGCCACGTTTGTTTTCCAGAGAACCCATGCGTTCTCTAGGACGCTTCGCTGTACTCTCCTTATTTTAATAAGGGGGGGCGCCCCCCTTAACAACCCCCCATTTCATAGGAAATAAACGAACTTTCCTACGAAAGAACAAAGTGGCTTCGCCACACCCCACATTTCATAGGAAATACTTTCCTACGAAAGCACACAGCAGCTCAGTCCCTAATAAGGATTGAGCTGCTGCTCGTTTGTAGGCTATACAATTTTTATGTCCTGTATATATACGTTAACCTTAGAAACCTTTATGTCCGTCATAACCTCAATAGAGGTTTTCACCTTCTCCTGAACAGTCTTAACAAGCTCCGGTATGATTACACCATATTCCACTACGATTGATAAATTTATGGTTATGTCATTCTCTTCAGTCTCCAGCTTAACGCCCTTTTTTGAATTGCTTTTATTGCCTAATACATCCGCAATACCCTTTGAAAGTCCGCCGCTAAAGGATACTATTCCCTTTATATCACCAACAGCCTTTTGAGCAATCACCAAGACCACCTCATTGGCTATTTTGATTTTTCCTTGTAAGCCTGTTAATTCCATGGAATTCTTTGCCATTTTTTCCCCTCCTCTTTTTTTCTATTTTACTATTGTTCGCATTTATTTTAAACAATAAATCATTTATACAATAAAAAGAGCAGTAATAGCCGTCTATCTCTGCTCTTTGAAGCATATCTTCAAGTTGGGTTTAATTAGCGTAAGGATCTGTTTTCTCTGTTTGTCTGTTGGTTGCTCTGCTTCTTCTTGGCATCTCTGCATGTCTTACACCTTTTAGGTTCGTTATCAAAACCCTTTTCGGCATAAAATGCCTGCTCGCTGGATGTAAAGGTAAATTCAGAGCCACAGTCCTTGCATATGATACTCTTATCTTGATACATGAGACGACCTCCTTTCCAAGGGGAATAAACTATGTTTTTAGAATCCCCAGTAGATAAGGAGGGAAAAAATCTAATAACAAATAGTTCTAGATTCATTATATAATATATTTCCAATTTTATCTATTGCTATTCGCTAAATTTAACTAAATTGTAAATATTTTACACGAATTAATATCTATTTGTATATTTTATCACAATCGGATCATTCCTCAATCAGCCTACGGGTCTTTAGGAACTCTTCATAGGTATTTATATTGATAAAGCTAAGGAGCTCATCGTCAAAGGCCCTTATGGTATCCTCCTCCACCAGCTTTATTTTAAAGCTGTCAAAGGTGCCAGTAACCTTGTATTTTCCCACCCTTATCCTTTCTTCAAAGAGCTCCAGACAGTTTTTAGAATAAAAGGCATGCAGCGGCTCGTAATGTCCACCAACCTTAGGTATCAAAATATCCTCATCCGCCAGCTGCTGTTTCATATAATTCAACAGCTGTCTATTGAGGAAGGGCATATCACAGGCCACTACAAATGCCTTTGAATACCTTGCCCTCAAAAGGCCCGAATAAATACCTATCATTGAATTTTTCTCCTTAATCCTAAGGGCATCAGGGTAAAAGGCTACTCCATTTATAAAGCTATATTGCTCCGGAGTATCTGTAATTATTATAACCTCCTCAAATATATCCTTAAGCGGCATTACCGTTCTTTCAATAATAGTGTCCTCACCAAGTCTCAATAGAGCCTTATTAAAGCCCATTCTGGTACTTCCTCCTCCGGCCAATACTACAGCCGTCGCTTCAATCCCCCCCATAGCACACCCCATTCCAAATTCTTATTGTCTATTGCAGCCGCCACAGCTACTGCAATTTTTTCTTTTAAGCTTGGTTACTTCATTAAAATCTGATGCTAGATTTATATCCTGTATTAAAAAATACTGCTCCTCATCACCACTGTAAAATACAATTTCGCATTGGGAATTGGTGCAGGTAAAATAATCCTTTTCCTCTACAAAGGGGATTAAATCCTCCTTCACCACCCTCTGAAGGGCTTGATAATGTATATATTCCCCATTACCCTTGCAAAATGGGCAAGTCTTTTCCGGGGACTCCTTGGCTTCTTTTCTATTGCAGCATGACATCTGTATACCCTCCTTTTTGAGCAATATATCCCTATTATAGGTATTAAAATCCTTATATACTATTGTGCCCATCCTTAAGGATTATGCTCAACATGACAGCTCGGTTATTTATTCAAATAAGGAAGAGCGTGAACAAAGCTTAGAAATTCCCCATAGCTGCCGGCAGCATCAACGTTCTCCCTTGCCTCTCCTCTTGAAATAATGCAGTCCTCTATTAAATAGGTTTTAATCCCCAACAGTCCTGCCACCATATCCTCCTCAACATCATTTCCCACCATCATGCACTCTTCAGGCCTTTTGCCTATGGTATCCAATACCTCCTGATAAAACTCAATATTGGGTTTACAGAAGTGCATTTTTTCAAAGGAGGTGATAAATTGGAAATCCTCTATTGAAAAACCTGCCCACTCTATTCTTTGGTTAATTGCCAGCTGTGGGAAAATGGGATTGGTTGCAACCACTAAGCCGTAGCCCTTTTTCTGCAAAACACCTACTGCCTCCTGTATTGCTGCCTCTCTTCTGGCGGCCGGAATTATTCTTTTAAAATCGTTGATATAGAAATCGTCAAATAATGGATTTATTATCTCGGGCGCATGGGAAACCCTCTGAAAAAAATCCGAAAAAAAAGCTTCCTCATTAGTTATTAACGGATCTCTGTTTTTTATCATTACACTGGTGGAGGCCCATATATGAGACATTAATTCCTCAGGTCCGAAATAGTCCTTAAACTTGATACCCAGCTCTTTAAAATATTGCTTTAAAAAATCCTCCATATCCATAGGCAGCAAGGTGCCATCCAGGTCAAAAATAATAGTATTCAGCATTTTAATACCCCCTTCAAAGCTAATTCATACATAATCAAATAATACCATAACTTTATCCAAACACAAAACCGTATATGTATTATTTTTACACCATAATTATTCAGATTATAAGGATTAGGATGATATTTAGGCATATAAAAAACTTGGTATTTTACCAAGCTCTTTATATACATTATCTAAGACTAATGTCTCGTTATCCTAATCTGCATCTTTTCATAAACCTGATGGGGCACAAGGCCGAAGGCCTCTACTATTTTGTCCGAGGACTTTAATTCCTGTGAGAGGCTTTTATTGCTAATATTAGAGACGATTATAGCATCATATTCCTCCGTATTAATTTCGTTCAAGGTTTCATTGTGGTGCATTGACCGTACATCATAGCCCATGTCGGCAAAATAATCCTTCACATCCGTAAGCCTGTTCTCGATAACAACCCTTTTCTTCATAAGTATCCCTCCATACGCTTTATACGGCTTATTATTTACACAATCACCATATTTATCCGATGCATGTGAAGAATAATGACTTGTGGCTATCTAACAACCCCGGCTTCCTCCTGCTGCATTACCTCAACGACCTGGTTTTTTTCATTTAAGAATACTGCCTTTGGTTTAAAGCTTCGGGCCTCCTCCTCTGAAATCCAGCAGTAGGCAATAATTATTACCTGATCACCCGGCTGAACCAGTCTAGCTGCTGCTCCGTTCAGGCATATAGTACCACTGCCTCGCTCTCCCTTTATTACATAGGTCTCAAACCTAGCGCCATTATTATTGTTTACGATTTGCACCTTTTCATTAGGATATATATTGGCTGCCTCCATCAGTGCCTCATCTATGGTGATGCTTCCAATATAATTTAAATTTGCCTCGGTTACCGTAGCTCTATGAAGCTTGGATTTAAAGAAATTTAGCATCATTTTTATATCTCCCCCACAATTATATTGTCTATTAATCTGACCTTGCCTACCTTGACAGCCAAGGCGATCAGAACCTTAGCCTTTAGGTCCGTTGCAGCCTGCAGCGTGTTTAAATCCACTGCTTCTACATAATCTATTGTTGCTGAAGGCTCCTTAGCAATCATTGATTTAATAAAGGCTATTAGCTCCTGTGGACTACTAATGCCCTTTTCAGCCATTTCCCTTGCCTCAAAAAGGCTTTTAGACAAGATAAGCGCCGTCCTTCTGTCCTCAGCCGTTAGATTTACATTTCTTGAGCTCATGGCAAGGCCGTCGGCCTCCCTGAGAATGGGACATGGTATGATTTCAATATTCATGTTTAAATCCTTAACCATCCTTTGAAGCACCATCACCTGCTGAGCATCCTTCCAGCCGAAGTATGCCCTGTGGGCAATAGTTATGTTAAAAAGCTTGCTAACGACAGTAGTAACTCCTCTAAAATGCCCGGGTCTTGAGGCTCCACACAGCTTATTTGTTATCTCCGTTACCTCTACATAGCTTTGATAGCCATGGGGATACATCTCCTTGACGGATGGATGAAATACATAATCTACCTCCTCACCGTCACATAAAGCCATATCTCTGTTTATATCCCTTGGATATACATCATAATCCTCATTGACCCCAAACTGCATTGGATTCACAAATATACTTACTATTACCAAATCATTCTCCGACCTCGCCCTTTTAATCAAGGAAAGATGTCCCTCATGCAAATACCCCATAGTGGGGACAAAGCCGATGGTTTTTCCTGCCTGCCTCATATCCTGTGCTATTTTCTTCATATCATCTATATTGGTTATCAGCCTTAACATTTTAAACCTTCCTTCTCTAATATAGTTTTTTAAGTACTTCCTCATCTATTGAAAAGCCGTGCCTTTCCTCTGGAAAGAGCCCACTTTGTATTTCATCCTTATACGCCTCAACCGCTCTTTTAATCTGAGGGCCAATATCCGCATATTTTTTTACGAATTTTGGTGTAAAATCACTGTACTGCCCCAGCATATCCTGTATCACCAGCACCTGACCATCACAATAGCGACCTGCTCCTATCCCAATGGTGGGTATCTCCAGCTCCTCAGAAATCCTTTTAGCCAAGGCCTCCGGTATACATTCCAAAACGATGGCAAAAACTCCTGCCTCCTGCAGCAGCCTGGCATCATCAATAATTTTTTTAGCCTGTAGATGGCTTTTTCCCTGCACCTTAAAGCCCCCCAGCATATTGACGGATTGAGGGGTTAGTCCAAGATGGCCCACCACAGGAATCTGAGCCCTTACTAACGCCTTCACTCTGTCGATAATCTCCTCTCCCCCCTCCAGCTTTACAGCCTGAGCATTGGCCTCCTGTATCAATCTTCCGGCATTCTCAATAGTCCTTTCTACACTGACATGATAGGAAAGAAAGGGCATATCGGCAATAACCAAAGCGTTTTTAACACCTCTGGCTGCAGCTTTGGTGTGATGCAGCATATCCTCCATAGTGACCTGTAGGGTGTTTTCATATCCAAGAACCACCATCCCCAAAGAGTCTCCCACCAAAATGCTGTCAACACCAGCTTCATCCAGCAGCTTAGCTGTTGTATAATCATAGGCCGTCAGCATTGAAATTTTTTTACCCGCCCTCTTGCTCTCTAAAAAAGAGGCTGTAGTAAATTTACTCATCAGAATCCCTCCATAAGCTATTAATTGTCTTAATTGCCACTGCATCCTTAAGCTTTTTAGAAGCCGCCAGCTTAAGGGTTTCTTTTCCCAAAGCCGAATATATATCCTCCAGCTCCGGACAATATTTATGAATTGCCGCCAGCTGCTTGGCAATTGTATTGACATCGCCTCTGGCAATAGGCCCAGTAATGGCCTCCTCACCGCCAAGGGCTTTAAAATTGGCTATACTTCCATGTATCAATGGCATTAGTGCCTCTGTGGCCATCCCGCCCTCTAATCCTGCCGCCTCCATCAGTCTTCTGCTGATGGTTAGCAATGTAACCAGATAGTTTGAGGCAGCACAGGCAGCACTGTGGTATAGGGCCTTTCCATCGGCAGTAATAAGCATTACCCTATTTCCGCATATATTTAAAATGTCCTCCAAGATGTCTACGGCTGATGAATCTCCCTCCAGTGTAAATACAGTATTCTTAAGGTCCTCCAGTGACCTTTCTATATCTGCAAAGGCCTGCAAAGGGTGAAGGGAGGCTGCATAGCATCCTTTGTGCCTAAGCCCTGAAAATACATCAGAGCTTAAGGCTCCGCTCATATGGAGGTATATTTGTCCCTTTTTCAGCTGAAGACTTGAAATTTCCTTAGAAATATCCCCTATTGCATCATCAGGGGTTGTGACGATTACTATATCTGCAGCCTCCAAAAGCAGCTGAAGGCTTTCAAAGCAGCAGCCCTCAACGAAAAAAGCCGCCTTTTCTGCAGAGCTCCGACTTCTACTGAAATAACCCACAACATCAAAATTATTGGCTGCAAGATACCTGCCGAAGCTTGTTCCTACCCTACCAGCACCTATGAAGCCTATCCTCACATTGCTCAGCCTCCATATATATATTTCAATACAAAAAAACAAAAAATGCCCTCTGAGCATGACAAAAAGGGCATTGAATAATCTTTCAATATTTTCCGTCCGTCTCGGTCCCCACAGGCTCAGAGCAGAAATTCACTATTAAATTAGTTACTCTTCACTATTCAAAGGTATAGCTCCCAAAGGATACTACCCTAACCTCAGTTTAACATACATAAATCTTGATTTCAATAAGCTACCGCGGTCAACATTATTATTAAAGAAAAATAATTATTAAATATTACTTAAAAACTTTACAACAGGTATTAGTACCTGGTATTATATTTATATACAGATTAAAGGAGTGATAGAATGGCTATGATTAAAATTGTTACCGATAGTACCGCTTACATAGAAAAGGAATATGCCATAGCTAACGACATAACTATAGTTCCCCTGTCAGTTAACTTTGAGGGAACAGTTGAAAATGAAGGCTTTCCAGGAGAATTTGATGATTTTTTCGAGCGTCTGTCTACCTCCAAGGACTTTCCCACCACCTCTCAGCCTGCTGTAGGCTCCTTTGCAGAGGTGTATACGAAGGCAATTGAAGAGGGTAATGAAGTCATTGTTCTAACAATTTCCTCTAAGCTAAGCGGCACCTACAATAGCGCCTGCGCTGCAGCTAATCTTGTGGATGCTGATAAAATATCCGTCATTGATTCTGAAACCGTTGCGGCTAATCTGAAGGTTCTGACTGAGATGGCCCTTAGTATGGCAAAAGAGGGACATTCAAGAGCAGACATTGTCAAGGCCATTGATGCACAAAAAAAGCGTACGGGTATACGACTTACCGTTGGCACCCTGGACTATTTAAAAAAGGGCGGCAGACTTTCAAATACCAGTGCCTTTATCGGTTCTCTTTTAAATATCAAGCCGATTATAGCCCTCAAGGAGGGTAAACTGGAGCCTGTCGATAAGGTGAGGGGGAGAAAAAAAGCCCTCGAAAAAATCAGTGAGGATATACCGGCGGGAATTACAGAAATAAACATCGCCCATATATATGCCCTAGATGAAGCAACTGAATTAAAGGAAGAGCTTTCTAAGAAATATCCCCATGTAAAAATCAGTATACAGGTACTGGGACCGGTAATTGGTGCTCATCTTGGCCCGAAGGCTTTAGGAGTTTTAACAAAATATTAATTTTTTTTACAATCCCCTCAGCACCTGAGGGGATTGTTTTATGCCTTGTTATGTAATATACTAAAAGCTGTATTATGAGTATATAATTAAATGAATTAATAAAACCTAATTATTATTAAATAGGGGTGATCATACTTGAAAAAATTATTGAGTAAATATATGAGAGTTCTAAGATATTCCTTATTCAGTATAGCCACCGCCAGTGTAATCGGTCTAATTTTTGCTGCCTTAAGCGGTAGGGATATGATGAAATCAGTATTTGATTTTAATTATATTCTGGCAGTGATCGTGCTTCTCTATGGGCTTGGGGTTTACTTTATGCCAATAAGAGTTTTTAAGAAAAATCGTCTAGTGGATCATTCTAACTATATGGATTATATTAGAGAAGAAAAGGAAAGAAAGCTGGAGGGCTCCATGGAAAGCATAATCTGGGGAATTAGCAATATACTTTTGGTTGGAGCAATAGAGATACTCATACAATATGTCATAGGCTAAAAAAGCAGAGGATACCTATAGAGGCCCTCTGCTTATTTGTTAAATTTATTTAATTACATATCGTCTATATTTTAAATAAAAAACCGTGTTTTTTTAACCATTTTTGTTAATAATTTATGTATTATTAAATATAGTATATTTAGAACCTATTCCGAGGAGCAGATAAATTTATGAACATATTAAAATCGATTAACAGACTTTATGAGATTAAAAACGAAATGGAGACAGATGCAGTACGCTATAGTAACCGCCAGACTCTAACTGAAGAATTTGACAGCCTAAAGATAACAATATTAAGCTCAAACTTTGCCTTCGATAATGTAAAGCAGCTAATCACCGAGGTTGAGTCAAAAATTCGTTCCTAGCCCTTTCCAACAACCGCAATGCACTGATAAATAGGTTTACCCATACGGGTAAACTTTTCTTCATATTCCGTCATAATATGTCCTACTAAAGGCTTGCTATGTATATCATAGCCCACATCTCTAAGCTGCATTTTCGTGGCATTAATTTCCTCTATAGCGAACTCAAATAGCATTAGGCTATCGGTTCTGAAGCGTAGCTCTCCACCATCCTTAAGTATGTGTGAATAAATAGCCAAGAATCTTCTATGGGGCAGCCTCCTTTTTGCATGTCTGGCCTTTACCCATGGATCACTGAAATTTAAATATATACGTTCCAGCTCTCCCTCTTCAAATATCTCCTTTAGATTTTCAGCATTTTCACATATCATATATATGTTGGATAGCCCCTTGTCCTTAATTCCTTGCAGAGCCTTATATACCAGCTCCTCAGATTTTTCTATTCCTATAAAATTGATATCGGGATATTTCTCTGCATGGCTTGTTATAAACTGCCCCTTACCCATTCCTAATTCTATATGAAGGGGATTGCTATTACCAAAAACCTTCCTCCAGCTACCCTTGTTTCCTGCTGCATCTTTAATGAAATAATCAAATTGAAGCAGAAGCTGGTCAACTCCTGCAATATTCCTTACCCTCATGCCTTCACCTCTGGTATCATAATATAATATCTAATATAACACTTAACACTATAAAACGAAAGCCTTATAGTTGAGTTACCTGAAATACGCCCTCTATTCTGCTGAGCATTGTAATAATATCACTCTTTGTTTGACTATCACTTACCTTTAATTTTAAGAAAAGCGTTGCTCTACAATCCTCCATATCCTCCATATCCAGGGTAATATTTATTATTGATATTCTTTCAAGGCCTAGCTCCTCCGCAACCCTTGCCAGCTGCCCCGGAACATTGTTTATTAACAGCTTTAGACTTATGGTGTTTCGTCTATCGGGCACAAAGATCTCCAGCCTCGAAAAAATTTTCAGCACCACCAGCACAATAATAGTAGTTGCTATTGCACCTGTATAAAAGCCCACTCCTAGCGCAAGACCGATGGTTGCTACTGCCCATAGGCTGGCGGCGGTCGTCAGCCCCTTTATAGTGTTGCCATCCCTCATAATGGTGCCGGCTCCCAGAAATCCTATACCGCTTATGACTTGGGCCCCCAGGCGGGCAGGATCGAGATTTGTGTAGCCTCTATAGCTATGGAAGATAAATACTGACAAAAGCATCACCAAAGTTGAGCCTGAGCATACAAGTATATGCGTTCTCAGTCCTGCTGCACGCCTCACACTTTCCCTTTCTATGCCAATCAAGCCCCCAAGTATTGTTGATAAAATTAAGCGTATAATAATTTCATACTGCTCCAGCATATAATCACACCATATCCTTTATTAGTTTTTAGCGGAGGAAATTGCATACAAAGATGAGTAGTAGGTTTATACAAAGTCAAAAGTTTCCTGCTTAGTGCCCCACGGGCTAATTTGGATAATTAATTTTAAATGTTATTAGCCTTAGTACCTTGCATCACTTAAATATTGGATAACTCCCGGTATAATTTCCCTGTAGCTGCGTTGTCGTCAGTCGCAATATAGCTGGATATTCCTTCTTCCTCCGTCTTGCTACAGGAAAATTCTCCTCAGGATTTATCTCAACCTTCAAATGACGCAAGGTACTAGGCAATGCGCGATAAACTTTTAACTTTGTATAAACTAGAATATATATGCGCCCTCATGGTAATATGCAATTTCCTCAGCTATATAAAATTTTACAAATTTTATATTTATAAGTACAATTTTGGTATACAATTAATAGTATTAATAAAATTAGGAGGTTTTAGAAATGAATTATTTAACCACAGGGGGATTCCTGCTTTATGAATGGCTCAAAACCCTGATTATATTTGCCCTGATCGATAAAATTATTATAAGAAAAAAAATAAGTGAAATCTTGAAAAGCCATGATACCTATATCTCTTCGCTGGTGGTGGCGGCCTTTTTAATACTAATTAGAGAGCAAAGCCTCACCATTGGTTTATTTATAATATGGTCCTTATTATTATTAATTATTTATGTTTTAATAAGAACCATTTCAAGGGTACTTTTTAAGCTGCAATAAAGAAATCTTGTATAACTCACCAATAATTAACTATATAATTTTAGAAATTCTGCAAAAAATACAATTAAGCCGAAAGTTTAAAAATTAAACTGCGGGGGAACCGATCCTCAGGGGTGAATCGATAATTCGTAGGCTATTCCCAAGCCGAACCCGTCAGCTAACCTCGTAGGCTAAAGGGAGGAAAAGCAGATGAAAAAATTATTATGCACAATACTTCTAATTTTATCTATTTCTGTACCCGCAGCAAGTGCAATTGATGCCTATAGGTATCATGGATCGCAGCTTTTGGTATTAGAGGATTCTGTGGATACCTTCAGCAAGGATGCCTCTCTCAGGCAACTTTGTAGAGGCTAATGGAAGTCTTCTGGGGTATAAAGCGCAGGACATTTATCTGTTGGCAAAAATCATTCATGCCGAAGCCAGGGGTGAAGAGTTTGAGGGTAAGATAGCAGTAGGTGCCGTTGTATTAAATAGGGTTGAGGATGAAGGCTTCCCCAATACTATAGAGGATGTAATTTTACAGCCTAAGCAATTCAGCTCTGTCGCAGATGGGCAATTTTCCCTTGAGCCGGATGAAAGCTGTTATAATGCAGCTTATTACTGCATTTTAGGCGAGGACCCAACCAACGGATGTGTGTTTTTCTATAACCCGGATATTGCAACAGCCGGGTGGAGCTTTAAGCGGGAGACAGCGATAGTAATTGGAAGGCATCGCTTTACAAGGTAAAACAAAACAAAAAACAACAGGATCTTCCTGTTGTTTTTTGTTTTTGTATTTTAAAGCGCTTCATCAATAGTCCTTAAAAACTGTATCGGCTTCTCTCTGGTTATGGATGGAATAATGATTTCATCTAGATATTCTACACTAACCTGAAGTCCATCCACCTTCATAAACTCAAATATAAAGGTTTGGTGCTCTAGATATCTTTTGAGGCTGCTTACACTACCAATCACTTTAATGACATAGGGAGGCGCTACAGGCATAGTATTTACATTAATATGACTACCTGCCAAAGTAATCTCGCTTCTGGCAGTCAGACGAACATTATTAATAGATATAACCTCTCCACCAAAAATCTTCAGTTCATTAACAAGATTCATTAAATATCCTTTTTCCTCCATCAAAGGAGCTATGTTGTTCCCCATCATCCCCTCAATTGTAATAACCATGCCGGGACCTACTGCAGCATTATGTCCTGCAATGAATCTATAATGCTGTATTTCATTCCTTAATTTACTTAAAGGGATGCTATCATTTATTTTTTCCTGCTCGAATTGATCGATGATCGTCTCCAGCTCAAGTATTTTATTCTTTGTATTTTCGTTTGCTTTTTTCAAATTGGCAATCTCCTGTGACTCAGCCTCTCTATTATTTGAAAGGTTGAAATCATCTCCCTCTGTAGGTATATCTGTATTTAATTGGATACCGACGATTATACCAAAGAGGGTAAATAGTATAAATAAGCATATAATAAGTATGTTGTTATTTTTCAAGCTTCCACATCCTTTATAAAGGGCTTTACAAAAATCAAGTATATCAAAAATAATACCCTTTATCTTTTAATTAGTCAATGGCATTAATCCCTTATGCTTCCCTCCAGGAGGGATAAATAAAAAAGGAAGGCATTAAGACCTTCCCAGATTAGTTAAGCTTTTTTCTGCTTCCTCGATCATTCTTTTCACCATATGACCACCGACATAGCCTGCGGCTGTCTCATTTTCCAGCCCCAGCTCCTTTGCTATCTCTGCCTTAAAGGACTGAAGCGCCTGCCTGGCCTCTGGTACTGCTATATTTTTTCTGTTTGGCATATTTATCACCTCAATATTATTCTTGCTATAAACAAGCCTTTATATGTTCATAATTTTTTTACATATATAGCATAAATTAAGCAATAAAATTATAAATATAGCAGATAAACCTTAGGTTTTGCCGTCTTGAAACTTTTTACATATATGATAATATTGTTTATATATGTAAATTTTGGGTATGGTAATAACAATTTGAAAAGGGGGGCTATGTATGATCTCATTGAGTTTTATTCTTACAAAGGAAAACCTTACATTGATAGACAGCAAAACCGACCTGCAAACTGCCTTGCAAATTATAGAAAAGGGTAATTTCTTGTCTCTGCCAGTGATCGAGGACAATAGCTTTATTGGTATTGTTTCCAAGGACAAAATTTTACAGGCTACAATAGATGGCCGAGATTCTATAAAGTATGTTTATAAAATAGTCCGCAGTGATATACCTTCATTAACCATCGAGGACGATATGGAGGAGGCAGCATTGCTGTTGGCGGAAACTAATACACCCTTTGTTGCAATAAATGATATCAACGGCTCCTTTATTGGCATTATCACTCATAAGACTATTTTTAAGCATTATGCCCATATCCTTGGTATAAACAAAGGTCATAAGCTGGTTATAACCACCTATGATATAAAAGGTCGACTGGCCATGCTAACGGATATTATTTCTAAAGAAGGTGGAAATATACTGAGTCTTGTTATAGATAATCCTAATGTCTCCACCAATGTAGTTAAGATAATAGTGCGGCTTGAGGCTGCAAGCATACAGAGGATCAAGGACGCAATAGAGGCTGCGGGCTTTTCTATAAGGATTTAAAAAAAGTGATCACTAAGTGGTCACTTTTTTTAAAATCTACAAACTGATTAAGCCTAGTGTTTCCTTTACTGCCTTCATGGTCTTTTCTGCCATGGCAGTAGCTCTTTCTGCACCGCTTTTATATATTTGCGTCACATAGTCCATATTGTCCATATACTCTGAATACTTGGTTTTGAAGGGCCTTATAGTTTCTATTAATAGCTCTGCTAAGTCCTTTTTAAAGGCACCGTAGCCCTTGCCCTCGTATTTTCCTTCAATTTCAGAGGGCAGCATGCCTGAAATAGTGGCATATATCGTTATCAGATTTTTGATTCCCGGCTGATTGTCCGAATAGGCAACCTTGTTTTCTGCATCGGTTACAGCCTTCTTTAATTTAGATAGAATTAATTCCTCGGAATCCATCAAATAAATAGTGGCTAATGGATTTTCATCTGATTTAGACATTTTTTTGTCGGGCTCCTGAAGGCTCATAATCTTAGCCCCCATCTTAGGAATATAATGCTCAGGCACCGTAAAGGTATCCCCATATATATTGTTAAAGCGAATTGCAATATCTCTGGAAAGCTCTAAATGCTGCTTCTGGTCCTCTCCCACTGGAACAATATCCGTTTGATATAATAGTATATCTGCCGCCTGTAGCACAGGATAGGTAAAGAGACCGGTATTAATATTATCCTTATGCCTTTCAGATTTTTCCTTAAATTGTGTCATTCTATTAAGCTCACCAATATAGCTGTAGCAGTTTAAAATCCATGCCAGCTCCGTATGCTGACGCACGTGGGATTGGAAGAATAAAATGTTTTTTTCAGGATTAAGACCGCAGGCCAAATATTGAACCAAGAAAGATAGGCAGCTCTTGCGAAACTCCTCCGTATTATGCCTAATGGTTAAGGAATGCAGATCTACAATTGAGTACAGACACTGATATTCCTCCTCCAGAGCCTTCCAGTTCTTAACAGCCCCTATATAATTCCCTATTGTTAAGCTCCCCGTTGGCTGCGCTCCACTGAAGATGATTTTTTGATTAGCCTCCATGATATAACCTCCTTCGTTATTATTATTTATTAATTAAGAACATACATGAGGAAATTGCATTTTACTATAGACTGCATATACAACTTAATTTATGCAAAGCTAAAAGTTTATCGCGCATTGTTTAGGGCTAATAACACTTTTTTAAATTTTAATGAATTAGCCCGTGGGGCACTAATCAGTAAACTTTTAGATTTGCATACACATACTACTCAGCTATATTATGCAATTTTCTCAAATAAAAAAGCCCCTCATCTCTAATGTATTAGAGACGAAGAGCTATTCTCCGCGGTACCACTCTAGTTAGTGCTTATGCACCCACTTAACTCCTATAACGGGGATCAGCCGTCCAGGCCTACTATTATTTCAGCCGGCACTCCTAAGTCCATTCAAAGCAGTCCTGCGTCGATCTCCCACCCTCATCGACTCGCTAAAGCATTCCTCTACTTTTACTACTCTTAGTCATTGCTTTGATATATAATTAATATATGCGCTACTATTAATATTTGATTATACAGCTGATTTTTATACATGTCAATTATCAATTTTTCATATAGCTTTTAGTCTTTGTCCATAGTATTAATTAAGGAAATTGTATATTACCCATAGGAGTGCGTATAATCTTTAGTTTATACAAAGTAAAAGTCTACATTATACAAATTAGCCCGTGGGGCACTAAGCAGGAAACTTTTGACCTTGTGTAAATATATTTTTGATCTTAATTATGCAATTTCCTCAATTAATATGTGATTACAAAACTAAATAAAAGGTACTAATATTATTACCTTATTATAATCAACCTACAGGGAGTGATGCTCTTGAAAAGAAATATTTCTATTATGATAGGCGGAGTTCAGGGGGAGGGTGTTGTGAGTACAGGCATTAATCTAATGAAAACCTTTTCATCCTTGGGCTATTATACCTATGGAAACAGGAACTTTTCCTCCAGGATAAAGGGAGGAAATACTACAATTACAATCCATATCGACATTGAAAAAACAGCTGCCGTAAGGGATTCCATCGATATCCTGCTGGCCATGGATTTGGATACCATAGACAGCTACATCAATTTACTCAGCGAAGAGGGTATTCTCCTATATGATTCAGAATTGAAGCCCGATGCCAGCATTACAAAAAAGTCAAAAAGTCTGCCTTTTCCTATAGCGGCCCTATGCAAGAGCCTCGGAGCACCTACAATGAAGAGTACCGCAGCAATAGCCTCTATCGGAAGGCTGCTGAATCTGCCTCAGGCGGTCCTATCCTCCTCAATAAGGGACAGATATGGCAAAAAGGGCGATGAAATTGTAGATAAAAATTTGCAAATCCTTGCTGCCGTATATGAGAATCAAGACCTCAGCTGGGAGGAGCTTCAGCTTCAGCTACTACAGCCACCGGTGCTTTTCTCCAGAGGTGTTATGATGGGAAATGATGCTATAGCCCTCGGTGCCCTATCCGCAGGCTGCCGATTTATTGCCTCCTATCCAATAACCCCAGCCTCAGAAATAATGGAGTATCTAGGTCAGCGGCTACCAAATTATGGTGGTATTATGCTACAGGTGGAGGACGAAATTGCTGCCGTTAATGCAATAATCGGAGCCTCCTATAGCGGAGTCAGAAGCTTGACTGCCACCTCCGGACCCGGTATATCGCTAATGCTGGAGGGGATTGGACTGGCGGGCATGACGGAAATACCCGTAGTTATTGTGGATGCTCAAAGGGCAGGACCAAGCACAGGCCTACCTACAAAGCATGAGCAAAGCGATTTATTCACCCTGTATTATGGCGGTCATGGAGAATTCCCCTCTATAATACTGAGTCCCTCCACCATAGAGGATTGCTTTTACGAGACACAAAGAGCCTTTAATCTAGCGGATGTATACCAATGCCCTGTCATACTGCTGTCGGATTTGACACTATCCCTTTCACCCCAAACAGTAGATCGACTTGATCCCAATAGGCTTGGCATCGACAGAGGTAAGCTTATCACGCTGCCTCAGGAGGATATGTCGGAGGACTTCAAGCGCTATCTCCTGACCTCCGATGGCATATCCCCCAGAGTCATACCCGGTGTTATAGGGGGCGTACATCATGTAACCGGACTGGAGCATAATGAGCTGGGAAGACCTATGGATGCCCCAGAAAACAGACGTAGCATGATGGATAAGCGTATGCGGAAGACCTCGGCCTTAGATAAGGTTAAGGAGGTAGAAATATGTTCAAAAAGAAATAGCACCTTATTTTTAACCTTTGGCTCCTGCTTTGGGGTTTTAAAGGCAGCAGCGGAGGCTACAGGCAATGCTGTGGATTATGGAAAAATAAATAGAATCAAGCCCCTCCCCCTAAAGGAGCTGGAGGCGCATTTTAATAGCTATGAAAAAATAGTCATTGTAGAAAACAATTATTACGGTCAGTTATCCAAGATCATAAAGGCTGAGCTGGGCTTCCATAACAAGCTGATTAGCCTTGTAAAATACGATGGAAATCCCTTTACGATAGAGGAGATTGTCAAGGAAATAGGAGGTGTTTGCAATGGCAACAATGAAGGATTATAGCAATGAGGTAACGCCGAATTGGTGTCCTGGCTGCGGTCACTTTTCCGTTCTGAGGGCCCTTCAGGTGGCGGCTGCGAAGCTGAACATCCCAAAGGAAAGTCTTGTGGTAACCACCGGTATAGGCTGCTCCGGTCGTTTATCCGGATATATGAGCTCCTATGGCTTTCATGGCATCCATGGTCGCTCATTGCCTATAGCGCAGGGTATAAAGCTGGCAAACAAGGACTTAACGGTAATTGCAGCCGGAGGAGACGGTGACGGCTTTGCCATAGGCTTAAGCCACACCATGCATGCCATCAGAAGAAATATCGATATTACCTATATTGTATTAAATAATCAGGTTTATGGATTAACTAAGGGGCATACCTCTCCCTTAAGCCCCAAAAGCTTCAAGACAAAAAGCAGCCCCTACGGATCGGTAGAGGCACCTATAAAGCCCGGCATACTGGCCTTGGCCAATGGTGCAGGCTTTATTGCACAGGGCTATTCAGCATATCAGGAGCAGCTAATCGATATCATTATTAAGGCAATACAGCATAGAGGCTTTTCTTTAGTGAATGTATACAGCCCCTGTGTAACCTATAACAAAATAAACACCTATCAATGGTTCAGGGAAAGACTGGTTGATCTGGACAAGCAGGAAGGCTATATAGCCAGTGACTATCAAGGGGCAATGAATACCCTAATAGAGACGGATTGTCTATGTACAGGGGTAATTTATAAAGAGGAAGGCGCTTCATATATTGATTTGGTGCAGGAAAAAGCCTCCTTACCCTTGACAAAATTAGACATTGAGCTTCCTGAGGAGGAATTCAACAGACTTTTTGAGGGCTTTAAGTAAAACTAATCCCTCTCCTCTAAGTCCCGTATACGTTCCTCCAGCTCTCGGATTTTTTCCACAAGATAATCCTCCTTGCCTCTTCCCTTTCCAAAGTGCCTCAATAAGAGCACTGTTATAACCACCGGAACCCCCAGCAGCAAGCATATCAACAATACATTAGTCAACTGTAGAAATATAGAAAGCATAGCTTCACCACCTATTAAGAATAACGTAGGGCTTAGTGCGTTGGCGGGTTATCTCAAACCATCGATGCACCAGTCCTACGTTTTAATTTTATCAGAATTAATATGCTATGTACATCCGATACCTTACTTCCCCCTAAAATAGTATTTTCGACGTATTTTACTATATTTTAACAAATTTCCTGTTTAAGCTACATTTAAAATGATATAATTAGAAGAAGCATACATACTATACTATACATAGGTTAGGGGGAGTGTAATAATGAAGGGAACAGTGGTCTTAACCTGGCTAAACAGCCTTCGATCACTATATGGCGATGATGTGGTGGACAAGGCGCTAAAAAAGCAAAGCTGGGATAAGGAAAGAATAATCAGTCCATTGGATGATATTCAGGATCAGGATATTTTTGCAGTATTTAAACAGATGGCAGAGGAAACAAAGGAGCCTGTAAACGCCATCTGGAGAAAAGTTGGAAAACAAAACATAACAACCTTCCAAAAATGGTTCCCATCCTATTTTGAGAGATACAGCCTGAAGGGCTTCTTAATGATGATGGACGATGTTCATGAGCAGCTTACCAAGATCATCAAGGGGGCCAATCCCCCACGCTTGATTGCAGAGGAGTTAAACGAAAGAGAAATTGAGATTACATACATATCAAAGCGGGGTCTTTCGGATTATTTCCTCGGGCTTCTGGAGGGAAGCTCAGAATATTTTAATGAAAAGCTGGATTATACAATATTAGAATCCGGAAAGACAGCTGATGATAAGCATACCATGAAGGTAAGACTAAAGCTGGAAAAATCACCTGATGTCGTAATTAATTCTCCCTTTTCTAAGCTTTTGGGGTTAGGTTTCATTAAAAGCCTCCCTTTGAAGCTCAGTCTTCTCCCAACAATAGCCGCAGCAATTATTATTTTTCTATTAGACAAGACAGTTAATCTTCCCCTATTGATAGGCAGTAGCCTTGGGGTGTTTATCTCAGTCCTTATAGCAGCATCTATCGTATTGAAGCCCATTAAGCTATTGGATAAAGAGATTGGCAAGCTAAAGGAATATGACTTTGCCAGCAAAACCTCCCATCGCTCCAGCGACAATACCGATGGCGTTTTCAATAGCCTCAATGAGGCAAAGGAGATCGTAAAGAAGGACTTCCTATTCCTAAAGGGGGGCACCGACGATATGGATAATTATCTCCGGGAATTTGCCTTAATTGCCGACAATATGAAGGTATTATCCGACTCCATTTCCTCCGTTGTACATGAGGTTGCATTAAGTGCCACCAATCAGGCAGAGGAAACGGAGAATGCGGTTTCCATATTGGACGGATACATTACCACCCTTAATAAAATTGTCGATGAGGAGACAAAGGGCAAGGACCAGCTCGAGGACTCCATCCTCAGCCTAAGAGCCTCCTTCAAGGACATAAAGCACGTAAACGGAATGATCAATAGCGTTAAAAGTAATTTCTCCAATGTTAACACGCAAGGGCAGGAGCTAAGACATCAGGCAGCCAAAATTATGGATATCAGCTCAACAGTGGAAGCAATAGCTGATCAAACCAATCTGCTGGCTTTAAATGCTGCAATTGAGGCTGCTAGAGCAGGAGAAGCCGGCAGGGGCTTTACTGTAGTAGCAGAGGAGATAAGGAAGCTTGCTGAAAACTCAAAGGAGGCCGTTCATAGCATAAACGACAATCTGGAATTCTTCATTAGACAGATTGAGGGCTTTGTAAATGAGATTCAGGAGCAGTACTCACAGCTTTCCAACAGCAACGCTACCCTGGACAAGGTTACAATTGAAAATGAAGCATCAACTACACAAATCATACAGGTTTCCGATGTTATTGTTAAGCTTATAGAGGAGCTTTCCTCCGAAACCGATAGACTTACTGATGTAGTGGAAAATATCCACTCTCTGGCGGCTATAGCAGAGGAAAACTCAGCTGCATCTCAGGAAATGAGTGCCAATGTAACTCAGTACTCAGATAAGGTAAAGGACCTGACAGAGCATATAACCTTATTGGAGGCCTTAACAGCCAACTTCAAGAAGGAATTGAAAAAATACCAAATATAACAAAACGCACAAAAAAAGCGACAGCTTGTATCAAATGGCCCCCTGTGTTAAGGACATTTGATATTAGCCGTCGCTTTCTTATATTATTTTATAATAGGCTTTCTATTTTACCCTTGTCAAAGCCTACAACCATTTCTCCATCTATTTGGATAACCGGTACTGCCATTATACCTTTTTTCATAAGCTCTTTTCTTGCAGCAGGATCCTGCTGAACATTTTTTTCAGTAAAGCTGATCCCCTTTTCAGTAAAGTATTCCTTTGCAGTAACACAATGGGGGCATGTATTGCTGGTATATACAACTACTTCCTTAGACATTTTAATTCCTCCTCAATTAATCACAATAATATAACTTTACACTATTCTACCATATTTTACTTCAGTTCAGAAAGCCTTGAGAATCATTTTTAATAATTTCCTCCACTATTGCCTCTAGGTCCACTTTTCTGGAGGTGCTTCTTTTTATATGCATCTCATTGATATCTGCCCTATCATCTGATTTACCAACCTTTGCAGTACGACAGCCGGCTCTAATGCCTGCTGTAATGTCGGTTTCCATATCCCCCACCATCCAGCTGTGCTTTAGGTCGATGCCATGCTTTTCCGCCAGCTCCAGCAGCATGCCGGGCTCAGGCTTCCGGCGTTGGCTTTGCTTTTTGAAATCGGGACAATAGGCAATCTCTCTTATATTACAATACCCCTCTAGCTTTTGATTTAAACTCTCATGTATATTTTTTAAGTCCTCATGGGAAATATGTCCTAATTCTATGCCGCCTTGATTAGTGACTATAAAAACATCATAGCCTGCCTCTGAAGCCCTTTTTAAGGCCTCCTTTACCCCATCATAGAGGATTAAGTCCCTCGGCTTATTTACGGGCCTTTTATTGTCGTTTATAACACCGTCTCTATCAAAAAATATCCCCTTGTGCTTCATTTCCTCTACCTCAGCTTATCTATTATATTTAGTAATCTATTGCTAACCGCTTAGGCCATCCTGAAAATACTTTTTTATTCCGTTCCTAATTTCTCGTCTAGTGAAGATGGGCTCCCCATGCTCCTTGACATTTGTGTACTGAATAAGCTCAATAATGGCATCAATATTGTATTTGTTTATTTCAGTGACATTATCAAAAAAATTTCTTTTGTTTTCTAAATCCGAAAGAAATGCAAGGATATCATTCTTCCTTTGATCTTTATTCATAAAAGCTCCTCCCTTCATTCTACAGTTATTTTATACTTAAGCAAAAAAACTATACGGGAAAGGAGGAGATTTTTGTAAAGGCCCTCTGCCATTATTTTAGGAACTTAATAATATTCCGTACTACCTCGTCAACCTCATCGGAGGTAATGTCCTCCTTTATCAGACAGTCTCTGGCATGGTCCTCTATAAGCTTCATTCCCACCTTTTCGATGGAGGATTTTATAGCAGCTATCTGTAGTAATACCTCCTGACAGGACTTACCCTCCTCCACCATATTTTCAATTCCCTGTATGTGGCCTTTAATGGTTTTTAAACGGTTTATCACATCTCTTCTTGCCTCAACGCTTTCCATTCCTTCACTTCCTTTGCATCTCAGTATTTATGAGGATTTTTATTATATTTTCTCATAAATGGCTTTAATAATAAAGCATGAACTGATTTATACAGCTGTTTTTTTTCTCTTTTGGTGAGCCTCTATCATGCCTGTTGAATAACCCATAGGACAGATCGCACACCAGCTTCTGGGCTTGAATATAATTCCCATCATTATACCAACCAGTGTTGAAATCGCCATCATTCTTACTATTGCATACGCAGATTTGGTCAGATCTCCACCCGCCAAGATCAGAGAAATAGAGAACATGCCTACCATCCAAGCCAGCATCAAATTCTTTACCAGCTTATTATTTAATTGCTTAGGCAAATTGTTTTTAAAGCTTATTTTATCAAGAAAGATACCAAACATAGAGCCCCTTGGACAATACCTTGCACAATGTACTCTCCCACCGCCTCTCATGGCTAGATATATAGGAGTTAGCATACACAGCAGCCCCAGTATGCCAAAACGCATATCCACAATTGAAAGGGTAAAAAACAACACCATAAATATCCATGACCAGGACATAATTGACTTTTTCATATAATAGCCTCCCAAATTCACTTTACCCTACCCCCTATGGGGTGGGGTATATTACTAATATATACAGCTGCATGAAAAATGTCAACAAAAAAAAGAAGGTTTCTTCCTTCTTTTTTGTTGAAGCACTATTGAATCCAGCTCTTCAGCTTCCTCATATCCTTGACAATTATATTTTTTCCACTTATATCAACGGAGCCCTCTTTTTTGAATTGACTTAATGCTCTACTGACGGTCTCTCTGGCGGTTCCTATCATATTAGCCAGCTCCTGTCGAGATATATCCAGCTTTACCTCCAGCCCCTCCTCAGTCTTTTTACCATGCTGCTCTGCCAGCTTGATTATTGTTTGAGCAGTTCTCATATAGGTGTCCCCCAACGCCAGCTCCTTAACCTTCTGCTGAGAATTAAACAGCTTTCGGCTTAAAACCTTAATTATTGAAAGGGCTAAGCCTGCATTTTTTCTAATCAAAGCCTCCAGCTCCTGATTTTTTATCATGCCCAATGCGGCATCCTCCAACACCTCAGCTGAAGCAGGATAAGTGATATCGTTAAATAGGGTAACCTCAGCAAACACATCTCCTACGCTTAGGATGGCGAAGATCAGCTCCCTGCCATCGGGAGAGGTTTTATATATCTTTACTTTGCCTGACTTGATAAAATAAAAGGCTTCTCCTGAATCCCCCTCCATAAATATAATGCTGCCCTTTCGGAAGCTCCTTTGCAAGGTAATATCGTTTATTTTTTCAATATCCGCCTCATCTAAATTAGAAAAAGCAGGTACCTTTTTAAGTATATCTACGGTTTTTGCGATCATAGTTTTCTCCTTTGTCGTAAAGCCTCTTAATAATTTAATAAACCACTACTTCAATTATATTGTAAAAAAGCCTTTGATTAAAGAGATAAGTGGAATTTTCTTTTTATATAGCATAAATAATAAAAAAAAGTATAATCAAAAATATGAATAAACCAAATATCATTTATTCAGTGTTTGTTATAAAAATAACCGTTTGATAGGAATATTTATTCCTTCTTGAGAATATAACGTTTTCATTTAAATAAATACTTAATCCAATTGATATAGGGCAATGCTTTGAATTTACTTTATATTTTTTTGTGAATAATTTGTCCTATGGTTATTCTTACGGTTGAATATTCTGAATATTTATGTATTAATATTGATATTTTTTTATTGACTTTTACTTTAAATAGGCACATAATGTGTATGTAGAGTTTGCAATTATAAATAAAATACTACAAATTAAATAGGAGGCGCTAATAAAAAATGATTCTGGAACATCTTATGGAAGAAATTATACCTTATGTTATTCATTTACTAGAAGCAATGGGGGTATTCGTTATAGCTTTCACTGCATTAAAGGCTTTTGCACAATACGCATTAAAAACTTTCAATTTCACAGATGATACTATCAAGATCGAATTAGCAAAGGCTTTAGCTTTAGGACTTGAATTTAAGCTTGGCGGAGAAATTTTAAAAACCGTTACTGTAAGAACCCTTGATGAGATCTATGTATTGGCTGCAGTTGTAGCCTTAAGAGTAATTTTAACCTTTGTTATCCACTGGGAAATTACTGCTGACACTAAGCATTGCAATGAATTCCATGATATCAAAATGGCAAAAGATGCTGAAGGCAAAAAAGGCTTTCAATTTGTAAAGAAAACTGCTAACCACTAAAACTGTGTAACAACTGTGTAATTTAGAGTTTTTAATCTATCAGAAGGAAACCCTCGAGGTTTCTTTTTTTTTTGCCTTTTTTTATATGGCTTTTTCATGGGTTTTGTCGATGTGATATTAATCACATTTTACTGTGATTTAAAGCATATTTATTATAGCTTTGCAGAGCTATAATAAATATAGAGAAAAAACACATATTATAGGAGGTTTTTAAAATGGTAATTACTAGAGAAACTTTAATCGGAGACATATTACGTAAAAGACCGGATGCTGCAAATATATTAATGTCCTTCGGTATGGGGTGCCTAGGCTGTCCATCTTCACAAATGGAGTCCCTGGGAGATGCCGCAGCGGTTCATGGTATAGATGTTGAGGCAATTCTGGCAAAGCTAAACGGTTAACAATTAGAATACAGAGCTATAACCCCTGGTGCCTTGACCGCCCTATTGTGGTCAAGGCACTAGCCTTTTAGTTTTCCTCCTTAGTATCCTTTAGCATTTCATAGATACTACAATGGATTTTGTATCTAAGCTTTGAATTCAGCAAAAGTCTTATTCCAATATCGCATATAAAATATTGAACCAGCTTTCTCTTTGTAAGGCTTTGCGGCAGCATCATTTTATTTTCTAAAAGCTCCAGCAACCGTTCCTCGTAATCCTTTATTTCCAGTAAAATACTCATTATCTTATACTCCTGGCAGATTAGCTGCTGGTCCAGTATCTCATTGCCGAGTTTTTGCTCCTCCTTTGCAGAACGTTTCTTTAAATGAATAATTAATTCCTTATTGCTCTCCTCTACCTCTTCTGTTATCAAATCTAAGTCTCTAAGGATCTCCAGCATACGAGAGCTTTGCTCTAGATATAGTAAATATTCTTCTATGGATTCCTTTAAGGCTTCAATCAGGCTGTTATTCAACAAAACAAACCCTCCCCATAAAGTGCTATTTACAATATTGATATAGATTAAAGGCCTATAATATTCCTTAGATTATAAAATCACGGAAAATTATAGGCCTTTAAAACTTATGCAGTGGTTTTTGTAATATTTGTAGAGGCTCTAGCACTGATATTTTTCATAGCTATAGTAGTCATTAAAATTAAAATACCACTTAGCACTATCGTTCCACCTGGGGCTAAATCCCAATAGAAGGATATAAACAAGCCCAACAGCACAGCCACAAGACCAAATAAAACACCATATATCATGGTCTGCTTAAAGCTCTTTGCAATTTGCATACTGGCGGCAACCGGCACAACCATCATGGAGGACACCAAAAGTATTCCTACAATCCGCATGGATACAGCAATTGTCATAGCCACCAATATGTTGAAATATAGACTAACCCTTTTTATCGGCACCCCCGCCAGTCTGGCGGCCTCCTCATCAAAGGTGATATAAAAGAGACTCCTGTATAAAAAAATTAATGATACCATTATTACCAGCCCCAGAATCGCAACAGTTCTTATATCCTGTAGATTCACCAAGGTTATACTTCCAAATAAATAGCTGAAGATTGATGAATTTGACCTCCCCATGCTTATGAAAATAGATGCCAGTCCAATGCCTGCCGACAGCATGATGGCTATTGACAATTCCGCATAATCCTTGAATTCCTGCCGAAGCTTCTCTATTCCCAAGGCTGCGGCTATGGAAAAAACCAGCGCCGTGTATATCGGGTAAATGTTGCCCAGCATCCCTGCTGCAACCCCTGCCAATGCCACATGTGATAGGGTGTCTCCAATCATGGAAAGACGTCTTAATACTATAAAAACCCCAATGGCAGGGCATATAACACCAATTATGGCCCCTGCAATAAAGGCCCTCTGCATAAAACCATAGGTAAAAATTTCTGGCATGTCAATTCTCCTAACTAATGCTGATGATGGAGGAGGCTAATACCCTCTCCATAGACCTGCTTTATATAATCCGTCTGATTAAAGCATTTTGAATCGTGAACAAAGAGGCTTTGATTACCGAGGCATGCCACCTTGTTGGTCTTATCGGTAATAACCCCTATGTCATGGGATACCATAGCCAGAGTTATTCCAAGGCTCTTGTTCAATAGCTCCATAAGTCCATAAAACCTTTCCTGTGAGGCTACGTCCACCCCCACCAAAGGCTCATCCATTATGATAAGCTCCGGATTATTTACCAGGGCTCTCGCTATAAAAACCCTTTGCTGTTGCCCCCCTGAGAGACTTCCAATTAGCCTTTTTTTATAGTCCCCAATATCTACAATGTTCAATACCTCATCAATTTTCTCTCTTTGCCCTTTATTCAACAGCCTAAAGGGCTTTGTTTGCATATAGAGATTGGCAGCGACAATTTCCTCTACTGTTGCCGGAAAGCCTCCGTTAATATCTCTTGCCTTTTGAGCTATATACCCCAAACGATGCCATTGGCTAAAGCTCTTAACATCCTGTCCCAGCAATTGTATTGAGCCCTGCTGGGGCTCTAAAATCCCCAGCAGCAGCTTAATTAATGTGGTCTTGGCAGAGCCGTTTGGTCCCACAATTCCTATGAAATCCCCCTTAAACACCTCTAGGGAGACCTCCTTTAAAACTGTTTTTGTATCATAGCTAAAGGTGACATTATTTATATCTATTACCTTCTCCATTATTTCACCAATGCCTTCTTCAAGCTCTCAATATTTTTATACATAAGGGACATATAATCCTCTCCCGCACCTTGCTGTTCATCTGTAAGCCCCTCCATGTTATAGAGCACTAAAGGCTCCAGATTGGCCTCCTCAGAAAGCACCTCTGCGGTTTTAGGGTTTGCCAGCACCTCAAAGAATATATGCTTTATGTTATATTCCGTTGCCAGCTTGCTTAGCTCCGCCAGCTTGGCAGGAGTAGGCTCTGCATGTGGCGATGTGCCCGCCACTGATATTTCCTCTATACCATAGCGTCTTGCTAAATATCCAAAGGCTGAGTGAGATACTATGATTTTTCTATCCTCCGAAGGAATCCCCTCCAGTTCTTTAGTAAATTCTACATCCAGCTCATCCAGCTGCGCTTTAAAGCTTGAATAGTTCTCTTCAAAAACAGTGCTATGATCCACTGAAGCAGCAGATAGCTCATTCTTAATTCTCTCTGCTATTTTGGCAGCATTCATTGGGTCCAGCCATATATGAGGATCATATTCACCATGGGCATGATCGTGATCCTCCTCGTCCTCATGATCATCCTCGTGTTCATGGTCATCATCCTCATGGTCATGGTCATCATCCTCATGGTCATGGTCATCGTCCATCTTTATTAAATCCAAGCCTTCACTGGCATTGATTATTCTGATATCTTTTCCTGCCAGTAGCTCCAGCACACCGTCTACCCACGGTTCAAATTCCAGACCATTGTATATGAAGATATCTGCCTTCTCCAGCTCTGCCAAAATTCTTGGTGTGGGCTCAAAGCTATGGGGCTCTGTTGCAGGTGGTACAATTGACGTCACCTCCACCAGCTCTCCCCCAACCTTGTAGGCAAAATCGTAAAGGGGATAGAAGCTGGTAAAGACTTTAATCTTTTCCACCTGAGGCTCCGGCGGATTTTCGACTACATCGCTTTCCGCCAGCTGGCCACTGCAGCCTGTAAGTAATAGGGCACTCGTTAGAGCTATTATTATGCTTAGCTTAATTTTTGATAAAAACATATATGCACCTCCATTTAAATGCAAGTCATTTGCATTTGTAATTTATTATTTCCATTATACACCTTATCTAAACGATAATGCTATATATAAATTTATTTTATTAATTAATTTTAATTTTCTTATAAAGTGCGTTTTTGTTTCTTTTATTGGCATTTTATATTAACATTATTATGTTAATGAAATATTATTATGGAAATTGCAGATTACCATGGTGGCACATGTATACTTACTGCATCATCTTTATTATGCAGTAAGTATACATGTGCCACCATGGTAATCTGCAATTTCCATAATAATATTTCATTAACATTATTATGTTAATGAAATATTATTATGGTAATCTGCAATTTCCATAATAATATTTCATTAACAT